>NZ_JBWKTP010000004.1:0-125464 GCF_059420385.1 Phreatobacter sp. GW821-FHT04C01
TCACCTCGCGTCACGGCCTCGAATATTTCCGCGCCATCGCAAAGGGCTGGACACTTAGAGACGTGTGCATGCCGTAGACGCCTTCGCGGGAGAGGGTGACCTCGGCAGAAGCAATTGCTTCTACCTGACGGCAGCGGCCGGGTGAGGGTGGTTGCGTCCGCCCGCGCCGAGCATTCGCGCTGGAATAGATAGCCCAGTCCGCTTCAAAAAGCGGACGAGGGTTTACGCGCACAGCGAGATCAGCTTCGTCCCCATTCCCCATTCCCCATTCGCCGCTCGCTGCTCGACGGCTTCAACCGGAAACATTCCTGCCCTAGCATTCCGTCCTCCCTCGGCTGGGGCTGGCCTCATGATCGCAGACTATCTCTCGGGTTTTCCCGCCTTCCTGGCGCATTTTGTTCTGGCGATCGGTTTCGTCGCCATTTTCATCTGGATCTATACCTGGATCACGCCGCATGACGAGATCGCCCTGATGCGTCAGGGCAATGTCGCCTGCGCCATCGCCTTCACCGGCAGCATTGTCGGGTTTTCGTTTCCGCTGGCGAGCGCCATCGAATATTCGGTGTCGATCCTCGACAATACGATCTGGGCCGCCGTGTCGCTGCTGGTGCAGCTCGGGGTCTATCTGATCGTGAAACTTGTGTTCAAGGATCTGTCGAAGCGGATCGAAAACGGCGAACTTCCGGCCGCGATCTGGCTGGCCGGCGTGTCCATTGCCGGCGGCCAGCTGGCCGCGGCATCCATGACCACCTGAGGCGCGCCATGACCATGGGCTCTCCGCATCCCAATCCCGATCAGAAGCGCTCGCGCCTGCTGTCGCCGGCGGGCATCGGCGCCGTCGCGGTCGTTGGTGTCGGCGCCCTGGCCGTGACCAATGGCTTCGGCCTTGGCGGCCAGCGCAATTGCAACACGACGAACCGCATCGCCACGACGGTCCAGCAATGCGAGGCATCGGTCCCGGGGCCGAGCTGCGCGGCGGCCTTTGCCGGCGGGGTGGCGGCCGTCGGGCTGACCCAGACCACCACCGGCGGCTGGCAGCATCAGCCCCTGCGCGTGGCCTCCGGCGGCGGTTATGTCGACATGGCCGGGCGGACCTTCGCCGTCGGCCGGTCATGCCGGTCGTCCTCGTCCGGGTCCTATTATTTCTGGGGCAGCGGCAACAATTCCAGCGCGGGATCGTCGAGCCTGTCGAGCAATCAGAGCCAGAGCGTCCAGCGTGCCGGCTTCGGCTCGACGGCCCGCGGCATGTCCGGTTCGAGCGGGGGCTGAGCGATGCAGCGCAAGACCATGGCGGAGCGGCCGAACTGGCGCGCGCTCGCCGACGAATACGGCTTTGCCTATGCGATGCCGGATGGCGAGCGCTATTGGGACGAAAGTGCCGCCTACCTGTTCACGCTCCGCGAGATCGAGGACGATCTCGAACATGCCGCGGAAGAAATGGTGGCGCTGTGCGGCGAATTCGTCGGCAAGGCGGTGCGCGACGAAGCCTATCTGAAACGCCTCAACATCCCCTCGAATTTCTGGAACTGGATCGCCGAGAGCTGGAACCGGTCGGATCCGAGCCTCTATGGCCGGTTCGATTTCGCCTATGGCGGCAACGGCCCGCCCAAGCTGCTCGAGTTCAACGCCGACACGCCGACCGCGCTCTACGAGGCCGCGGTGTTCCAGTGGCTCTGGCTGGAGGATCGCATGGCGGCCGGCGCGCTGCCGGCGGGCGCCGACCAGTTCAACAGCCTGCACGACAAGCTGATCGCCCGTTTCGCCGCCTGGCCACGTTTTGGCCCGCTGCACCTGACCGCCTATTCCGCCGAGATCGAGGATCGCAAGACCGTCGAATATCTCTCGGAATGCGCGACCGCGGCCGGCCACAAGGTGGTGCTGATCGACATTGCCGATATCGGCCGCGACGGCCAGGGCCGTTTCGTCGACGAACAGGGCAGGGCGATCCAGACCCTGTTCAAGCTCTATCCCTGGGAGTGGCTGATCCACGAGCCGTTCGGCACCTCCATTCCGCTCGCCTCGACGGCGTGGATCGAGCCGGCCTGGAAGATGCTGCTGTCGACCAAGGCGATCCTGCCGGAGCTCTGGCGGCTGGCGCCTGGCCATCCGAACCTGCTCGAGGCCTATTTCGAGGAGGATCCGGCGGCGAAGTCGCTCGGCGATACCTATGTGGCGAAACCCATCCTGTCGCGCGAGGGCGCCAATATCGAGATCTGCAAGCGTGGCATCACGGCGGTGGCGCCCGAAGGTCCCTATCGCAACCAGCCGCGCATCCTGCAGGCGCTGGCCCCCGATGCGGTGTTCGACGGCATGCGGCCGGTGATCGGCTCATGGATCGTCGACGACCAGCCGGCCGGCATCGGCATCCGCGAGGACAAGGGACTGGTCACCGGCAATATGTCGCGCTTCGTGCCCCACGCGATCGTCGGTTGATCCCGCGGCCACGGTCTGCCAGAACCCTCTCCGATCCGGAGAGGCCCATGACCGCACAAACGACCGTTACCGTCGGTTCCGTCCGCTTTGGCAATCGGCTGCCCCTGGCGCTGATCGCCGGTCCCTGCGCCATGGAAAGCCGGGCGCATGCGCTCGAAGTGGCCGCGGCGCTGAAGGAGATCGCGCAGCGCGCCGGCATCGGGCTCGTCTACAAATCCTCGTTCGACAAGGCGAACCGGACCTCCGGAAAGTCTTCCAGGGGCATAGGCCTGAAGGCGGCCATGCCGATCTTCGCCGAAATCAAGGAGGCGCTCGGCCTGCCCGTGGTCACCGATGTCCACGAGATCGAACAATGCGCGCCGGTCGGCGAGGTCGTCGACATCCTGCAGATTCCGGCCTTTCTGTGCCGCCAGACCGACCTGCTGGTCGCCGCCGCCCGGACCGGCCGGGTGGTCAATGTCAAGAAGGGCCAGTTCCTGGCCCCCTGGGACATGGCCAATGTCGCGGCCAAGGTGACCGAGACGGGCAATCCCAATGTGATGGTGACCGAGCGTGGCGCCTCCTTCGGCTACAACACGCTGGTCACCGACATGCGCGGCCTGCCGATCATGGCCGAGACCGGCGCGCCGGTGATCTTCGACGCCACCCATTCGGTGCAGCAGCCTGGCGGCAAGGGTGCGTCGTCGGGCGGCCAGCGCGAATTCGTGCCGGTGCTGGCGCGCGCGGCGGTGGCGGTCGGCGTTGCCGGCGTGTTCATCGAAACCCATCCGGACCCGGACAAGGCGCCGTCCGACGGCCCCAACATGGTGCCCTTGCACGAAATGGAAGGCCTGCTGAAGACCCTGGTCGCCTTCGACCGCCTCGCCAAAGGGCTGAACTGATCGCAAGATCACCGCCTGCTCGAATCGGATGCCTTCGATGACTGACCGCACCTGCCTGTCCGTCGTGCTCGCCGCAGGCGAAGGCACGCGCATGAAATCGGCCAAACCCAAGGTGCTTCACGAGATCGCCGGCCTGTCGATGGTCGGCCATGTGCTGAACGCGGTCGCCGACGCCGGCGGCACGGCGGCGGCCGTGGTGGTCGGTCCGGGCCGCGACGACGTCGCGGCGGAGGCGCGCCGGCTGGTGCCGTCGGCGACGATCCACATCCAGACCGAGCGGCTGGGAACGGCCCATGCCGTCCTGCACGCCGAGACCGAACTCGCCAAGGGTTATGACGACGTGATCGTCGCCTTCGGCGATACGCCGCTGGTGGCGCCCGAGACCTTCGGCCGCCTGCGTTCGGCGGTGGCGGCGGGTGCCGCGGTGGTGGCGCTCGGCTTCGAGGCGGCCAATCCGTTCGGTTACGGCCGGCTGGTGGTCGAGCACGGCCGGCTGACGCGGATCGTCGAGGGCAAGGACGCGACCGAGGACCAGCGGCGCATCAGGCTGTGCAATGGCGGCCTGATGGCGCTGAGCGGGGCCCATGCGCTGGCGCTCCTGAAGCGCATCGGCAACGTCAATGCCAAGGGCGAATATTACCTGACCGACATTGTCGAGCTGGCGCTGGCCGAAGGGCTGTCGACCGCGATCGTGGAAGCGCCGGAAGAAGAGGTCCGCGGCGTCAACGACCGTATCCAGCTCGCCGAGGTCGAGGCGATCGCGCAGGGGCGGCTGCGCGAGACGGCGATGCGCTCCGGCGTCAGCATGACGGCACCCGAGACCGTGTTCATGAGCTATGACACCCGGTTCGGCCAGGACGTCTTCCTGGAGCCGCATGTGGTGTTCGGCCCGGGCGTCAGCATCGACAGCGACGTCACCATCCGGGCCTATTCGCATCTTGCCGGCTGCCATGTGGCCTCGGGTGCCGTGATCGGGCCGTTCGCGCGGATCCGGCCGAAGAGCCGCATCGGCGAGAAGGTCCATATCGGCAATTTCGTCGAGGTGAACCGCAGCGTGCTCGGGGCGAAGGTCGAAGCCAATCACCTGGCCTATCTCGGCGACACCACGGTCGGCGAGGGCAGCAATATCGGCGCGGGCACCATCACCTGCAATTTCGACGGCGCCGACAAGAACCCCACCGTCATCGGCCGGGATGTCTTCGTCGGCTCGAATTCGACGCTGATCGCCCCCCTGACCATTGGCGACGAGGTGCTGATCGCGGCCGGCAGCACGATCAGCCAGGATGTCGAGGCCGGCGCGCTGGCCTTCGGCCGGCCGCGCCAGGCGGCCTTGCCGGGCCGCGGCGCCGAGAAGGTCCGCGCCAACAAGGTGAAGCGGGCCGCACGCAAGGCGCGTGGCGGGTAGGGCGAAGAGTGGTTGGCCCTGCACGAAGGTCGGCCGTCCTTCGAGGCTCGCTTCGCTCGCACCTCAGGATGAGGTTTGTCGTGTATGGCATTGACGCGGCTCATGAAGCGCGATCGATGAAGCGCATCTGGCACCGCCAGAGTTGCAACTCCCAACAGTCCTCATCCTGAGGTGGGAGCGAAGCGACCCTCGAAGGACGGCCGACCGTCGTGCCGCGCAACAAGCGGCACCCAGCGCCTTACTGCCGGCTCATGTTCCAGAACACCGTCACCGGCGCCGGCACGACACCCGTGATGTTGCTGCGCGTGGCCATGCGGTCGCGCCTCTGGCCGAGCGGCACCATGGGCGTCCATTCGATCGCCCGCCGCTGCACGGCCGCCGCGATCTCCTTCTGCCTGATAGGATCGGTCTCGCGGCCGAAGCTGTCGCGCAGGCGTTCCATCTCGGGATCGCAGGGCCAGCCGATCATGGCCCGTTCGCAACGCGAATTGAGGAAGCCGTTCATGACGGGATCGAGAATGTCGGCGGCGCTCCAGGACGAGGCATAGGCGCTCCAGCCGCCGGCATTGGCCGGATCGCGCTTCTGCAGCCGGGAAACGAGGGTCGCCCAGTCCATCGCCTGCATGTCGACGACGAAGCCGGCGCGCTCGAGCAGGGCCTTGGCGACCGGCGCGAGGTTGGCGAGCGAGGCGACATCGGTCGCGTGCAGCAGCACGATCGGCGTGCCGTCATACCCCGCCTCCTTGAGGAGTTCGCGGGCGCGCCTGGAATTGCCTTCGAGCAAGCCGTCCATGCCGGCCTCCGTCATCAGGCGCGACGGGCAGACGAAGATCGAGCGGCAGACCGAATAGAATTCCGGATTGCCGACGGTCGCCTGCAGGAAGTCCTCCTGGTTCAGGGCATGCCAGAGAACCCGGCGGATGCGCGGGTCGTCGAAGGGTTTCTGCAGGTGGTTGGGACGGAAGCTGTACTGGCTGCCCAGGGGATTGGCGCTCCACATGCGAATGGCGCGGTCGGCCTCGAGCAGCGGCGCCTGATCGTGGGGCACCGCCTCCAGCACGTCGATTTCGCCGGCGAGCAGGGCGTTCACCGCCTGCTGCTGGTCGGCCAGCACCAGCCATTCGATCCGGTCGAAACGGGCGACCTTGCCGCCGGCGAGCGCCGACGGCGGCTCGGCGCGCGGCCTGTAGCGGTCGAAGCGGACATAGACCGCCTTGTTGCCCGGCCGCCATTCGTCGCGCCTGAACATGAACGGTCCGGAGCCGATGACCTCGGAGATCTGCACCGTCGGCGGCGTCTCGGCGAAACGCTTGGGCATCATGAAGGGCACGGTGGAGGAGGGCTTGCCGAGCGCATAGATCAGCAGGCCGGTCTTCTCCTTCAAGGTGATGGTGAAGCTGTCGGCGCCGGTGGCGGTCATGTCGGCGACGAAACCCAGCACGGTCTGGCCGAGCGTGTCGCGGGCGCCCCAGCGCCGGATCGAGGCGATGCAATCTTCCGCGGTCACCGGCTGGCCGTCATGCCAGAGCAGGCCTTCGCGCAGCTTGAAGGTATAGGTCAGCCCATCCGCCGAGGCCTCCCAGCGGTCGACCATCTGGGGTTTGATCTCGCCATTCGCATCCATCGCGAACAGCGTGTCGTATACCATGTAGCCGTGATTGCGGGTGATGTAGGCCGTCGAGAAGATCGGGTCGATGGCCCGCACATCCGCATGCATGGCCACCCGAAGGACGGTCTGGGCGGAGGCCTCGAGCCCCCACAGGCAGGATGCGAGCGCCAGGATGGTCCAGGCGAGGGACCTCTTCAGGAATGTCATGATGGATTGTCCCCCGATGAATCTCGCCTGGCGGCGACGATCGATGTCGGCCAGCCGATTAGCACCGGCGCCGCGACCTGTCTCCCGTCGCGTGGGGAAGGTCTTGGCATGACGCTACGTGAGGATTATTGGGCGGATCAAGTGTATTGATTCGCAATACGTTTTCGACCAGACCTTGTGACGCCACCCTGTCTCAATCCGAAACATCAATTCATTTCAGTCGGATATGTCTTCGCCGTTAAACGGACCTTGGTAACGGACCGGCTATCGGTAGCCGGATTCGGATGGAGCTATCAGCATGTGTGGGATCATCGGCATCCTCGGCAAGGACCCTGTCGCGCCGCAACTCCTCGACAGCCTGAAGCGCCTCGAATATCGCGGTTATGATTCGGCCGGGGTCGCGACGCTGGAGAAGGGCGTGCTGGTGCGCCGGCGCGCCGAGGGCAAGCTGCGCAACCTGCAGGCCGTGCTGGCGCGCGAGCCGCTGGAAGGCCGCATCGGCATCGGCCACACCCGCTGGGCGACCCATGGCGCGCCGACTGAGGTCAATGCCCATCCACATGCCTCCGAAGGCGTGGCGGTGGTCCATAACGGCATCATCGAGAATTTCCGCGAGCTGCGCAGCGAGCTCGAAGCCAAGGGCGTGGTGTTTTCGACGCAGACCGACACCGAAGTGGTGGCGCATCTGGTCAGCCAGGAAATGAAGGCCGGCAAGAGCCCGGTGGAGGCGGTCGGCAACACGCTGCCGCGGCTGCGCGGCGCCTTTGCGCTGGCCTTCGTGTTCGAGGGCAACGAGGACCTGCTGATCGGCGCGCGCAAGGGCTCGCCACTGGCGGTGGGGTATGGCGAGGGCGAGATGTATCTCGGCTCGGATGCCATTGCGCTCGCCCCGTTCACCTCGGCGGTTGCCTATCTCGAAGAGGGCGACTGGGCGATCCTCGACCGCAAGTCGGTGGAGATCCGCGACGAGGCCGGCCAGACCGTGCACCGCCCGGTGATCCAGTCCTCCGCCTCGGCCTTCCTGGTCGACAAGGGCAATCACCGCCACTTCATGCTGAAGGAAATCTACGAGCAGCCTGAAGTGGTGGCGCGCACGACGGCGCATTACCTCGACATGGCCAATGGCAAGGTGCGGCTGCCGGCCGACCTGCCGTTCGACTGGGCCAAGCTGCCGCGCATCTCGATCGCCGCCTGCGGCACCGCCTATCTGGCCGGCCTCACCGCCAAATATTGGTTCGAGCGCTTCGCCCGCATCCAGGTCGACATCGATATCGCCTCGGAGTTCCGCTATCGGGAGACGCCGATGGTGCCTGGCGGCCTGATGATCGTGGTGTCGCAATCGGGTGAGACCGCCGATACGCTGGCCTCGCTCCGCTATGCCAAGGACAACGGCCAGCACGTCCTGGCCGTGGTCAATGTGCCGACCTCGACGATCGCGCGCGAAAGCCACATCGTCATGCCGACGCTGGGCGGACCGGAGATCGGGGTTGCCTCGACCAAAGCCTTCACCTGCCAGCTCGCGGTGCTGGCCTCGCTGGCGATCGCTGCCGGCAAGGGCCGCGGTTTCGTCGACGAGGCTGACGAGGACCGCCTGGTCCGCGCCATGATGGAAGCGCCGCGCTACATCAACGAGGCGCTGAAGCTGGAAAACGATATCGCGCAGATCGCCAAGTCGCTGTCCAAGGCGCGCAACGTGCTCTATCTCGGCCGCGGCACCAGCTTTCCGATCGCGCTCGAAGGCGCGCTGAAGCTGAAGGAACTGTCCTATATCCATGCCGAGGGTTATGCCGCCGGCGAGCTCAAGCACGGGCCGATCGCGCTGGTCGACGAGACCATGCCGGTCGTGGTCATCGCGCCCTATGACCGGATCTACGAAAAGACCGTCTCCAACATGCAGGAGGTGGCGGCGCGCGGCGGCCAGATCATCCTGGTGACCGATGAGAAGGGCGCCGAGCACGCCGCGGTCGACACGACCGCCACCATCGTGATGCCGGACCTGCCCGCCATCATCACCCCGCTGGTCTATGCGGTGCCGATCCAGCTGCTCGCCTATCACACGGCGGTCGAGATGGGCACGGATGTCGACCAGCCGCGCAACCTGGCCAAGAGCGTCACGGTGGAGTGACGCGGGCGCGGCTGCGGCAGGGCCCACCGCTCGTCATCCCCGGGGCTTGGCCCGGGGATCCACCATTCAACAGGCAACACGTCGTGGACATCAGGGACAAGCCCTGCCAGGACGATCCAAGACCTCGCTGGAGCGAGTTCTCAAACGGGCCGCTCAAACCTTGCCGCGCGCCCTGACGATGCGCACCGAGACCACCACGACATAACAGGCGAACAAGGCCGCGAGCGTCGCCGGCAGGCCGTTTGGCGGCCACAGGTCCATGCCGATGCCGGCCATTGGCGGCCCGACGATCAGCCCGACCGAATACATCACGATGAAGGCGGCATTGGCCTGGGCGAGATCGGCGCCGCGAAAGCGGCTGCCGAGATGGGTGAGGCCGACCGTATAGAGCGCCGAGACGATGCCGCCCCAGGCGAACAGCAGCACCATCAGCGCCGCGCGCGGCATCGCGACGGCGGCGATGAGCGCCATGCCGACGGCGCCCGCGATGCCGCAGGCCAGGAGGACGAGGCGCCGGTCGACGCGATCGGCGATGAGGCCGATCGGGATCTGGAACAGCAGGTTGCCGAGTGCGACCAGCGAAATGAGCGTCGCGGCGCCGGCGGCGTCGAAACCGACGGATGTGCCATAGAGCGGCAGCAGGGCGAAGGCTCCGGTTTCGGCGGCGCCGAAGACCAGCGCCGCCAAGGTCGCGGCCGGCGCTGCCCACAGGAAGCTGGCGAAGCCGCGTGACGGTTTCTCGTCGATGGTCGGCGCCATGCCCTTGGCGAGCGCCACCGGCAGCGCCGCCAGTGCGAACAGGGCCGAGCCGACCCAATAGGGCGTGGCGCCCGATGTGCCGACCAGGCTCAGGATCTGCGGACCGGCGGCGAAGCCGAGCGACAGCGCGGTGGCATAGATGCCCAGCACCAGGCCGCGGCGGGCTTCGGGCGCGACCGCGTTGATCCAATATTCCGACAGGACGAACAGCACGGCCAGCGCCGCGCCGAAGGCGAAGCGCAGCGGGAACCAGGCCCATAACGGCTCGATCACCAGGAAACCGAGAAACGACATGACCCCGAGCGCGATGGCCGCCGCCAGCACGGAGCGAACGCCATAGCTGCGGGCCCAGCCCGAGATGAACGGCGCGAAGACGATGGTGGCGACCCCGCCCATGGCGGTGTTGAGCCCGATCATGGTGCGCGAGGCGCCCTTGGCGTCGAGCGCGAAGGACAGAAGCGGGATCGACAGCGACAGGCCGAGGCCGACCGCGACGATGCAGGCGACCGCGGCTCCGATCGACAGGACGAGGCGGCGGGTTTCAGGCGCAGGGGTGGTGGCGATGCTGGTCATGGTTGCGGCGTGTCATGGCCGGGCAACACGGCCATGACAAGGCGGCGCCGCGAAGAGCAGCCCGGCAGCCGACCGCGCCGGCCTCGGCGGGGCGGGCCGTGATCACCGGATGACAGGCAGATCGCGGCCCCCGCGGGCGATCGCCGGGGCGCCGGCCTGATGCCGGGCGAGCCTCGGTCGGCACGCCGGCGGGCCGGGTTCCGTACGGTTGTTGATGTCGATCTGTGCAATCACAGGTGTTGCGACAAAGACGGTCCGGGATATCCGGATTTCGCGGCTTGACGGGCTAAATCGCGCATGTAATCGTTGTCATGCTTCATTTTTAGCTGAAGTCAGGGTTCAAGCTGCATGGCTGTGACGGCACAGATTGGCGACGCGGGTATCGGCCGGAAGGCCGAGGGGCGCTCGATCGTCCTCGATCAGATCGAGAAAATGTATGGTGGCACCGGCGGCGTGCGCGCGATCGCGCCGTTGAGCGTCGCGCTGCGGGCGGGCGAAGCCGTCAGCATCGTCGGGCCGAGCGGCTGCGGCAAAAGCACCCTGCTGCGGCTGATCGCGGGATTGGACATGCCGAGCCGCGGCGAGATCCGTTTCGGCGACAAGGCGGTCAAGGGGCCGGTCACCGATGTCGGCATCGTGTTCCAGCGCGACCTGCTGCTCGAATGGCGCAACGTGCTCGACAACGTGCTGCTGCCGGCCGAGATCAAGGGGCTGAGCGGAATGGAGCCGCGGGCGAGGGCGCTCCTGCAGGAATTCGGCGTCGCCGACTTCGCCGGGTCCTATCCCTGGCAGCTTTCGGGCGGCATGCGTCAGCGCGTGGCGATCGCCCGGGCTTTGCTCACCAATCCCTCCATGCTGTTTCTCGACGAGCCGTTCAGCGCGCTGGATGCCCTGACGCGCGATCAGATGAACGTGCTGCTGCAGCGGGTGCAGGCGAACCAGGGCGTGACGACGCTGCTGATCACCCACAGCATCCCGGAAGCCATCTTCTGCGCCGACCGGGTGCTCGTCATGTCGGGCCGGCCGGGCGCGATCATCGACGACATCGCCATTCCGTTCGAGCGCCCCCGGCGGCTCGCCCTTCGCGAAACCAGCGCGTTCACGGCCATTGGCCGCCGCGTTCGCGAGCAATTCGAGAAAGTCGGAGTTCTGGTCGGATGAGCGCTGTGGTGGGGACGGACGCCGCCAATGACGTCGAGCCGCGCGGCACGGCGCTGTTTCGCGGTCTCGGCAACATGGTCGCCGGCGTGCTCTGGCCGCTGATCAGCGGCGCATTGGGGCTGGCGCTGTGGGAGGGACTGGTACGGATCTTCAAGGTGCCGGTGTTCATCCTGCCGGCACCGTCGGTGGTGGTCGCCGCCATCGTGCAATACTGGTCCTATCTGTTGAGCCAGCTGGCGATCACGACCTTCGCCGCCGCGCTGGGCCTGGTCATGGCGGTCGTGCTGGGGCTGGCGGCGGGGGCGGCGATCAGCTCCTCGCGGCTGGTCGACCGGATGCTGACGCCCTGGCTGGTGATCGCGCACGCGGTGCCCAAAGTGGTCATCGCGCCCTTGTTCCTCGTCTGGTTCGGGTTCGGGCTGCAGAGCGAAGTGTTCTTCGTCGTGGCGTTCACCTTCTTTCCGGTCATCGTCAACACGGTGTCCGGGCTGAAATCGGCCGATCCGGAGCAGTTGACCATGGTGCGGGCCATGGGCGCGACGCGGGCGCAGACGCTGCGCAAGATCCAGTTTCCGAACGCGCTGCCGAGCATCTGCGCCGGCATCAAGCTGGCGGTGACGCTGGCGCCGGTCGGTGCCGTGATCGGTGAGTTCGTCGCCTCCAACAAGGGCCTCGGCCACCTCCTGATCCGGGCCGTCGGCGACATGGACACGCCGCTCGCCTTTGCCGCGGTGACGGTGTTCTCGATCTTCGGCGTCCTGTTGTGGCGCCTGGCGGAATGGGGCGAGCGCCTGGTCCTGCCGTGGCATCCGAGCCAGCGCGACGCCGCGCCGCTGCGCGCGACCAATGTCTGAACCTGAGGAGAGCTTTGTGGTCGAACGTGTTCCGGTTTCGCGCGCCCGTCTGCGCGCCGTCCTCTCGGCGGGCCTGCTGGCCCTGGGTCTGCTTGGCGCCGCGACCGTTCCGGCGACGGCGCAGGCGCGGGTGAAGGTGCTGCTCGACTGGGCCTGGCTGCCCTATCACGCTCCGTTCCTGATCGCCGAGGAGCGCGGCTTCTACCGGGAGGCCGGGCTGGCGGTCAGCCTCGAGCAGGGCCGCGGCTCGGCGACGACCGCGCTGCTGCTGTCGCAGGGCGGTTTCGACATCGCCCATCTCAACATCACTAACGCGGCCCAGATGATCGGCCGTGGCGGCGCCATCAAGATCGTCGGCCTGTACCAGCACAGGACGGCCGCGGCCTTCATCGGCATCCGCGGCCGGGTGAAGCTCGATGGCCCGGCATCGCTGCGCGGCCTGAAGATCGGCAGCACGCCGGGCGGATCCGACGCGCTCAGCCTGAAGATCTTCATGCGCGCCAACGGCATGAGCCCGGCCGACCTGAACGTCGTCTCGCTCGACTCCAATGCCAAGACGACCGCCCTGTTCGGCGGCAGCATCGATGTGGTGAGCGGCGACAGCCCGGCCTTCGACGCCTATGTCCGCGCCACCGGCCAGCAGCCCGAGACGCTGCATCTCGCCGATGCCGGCGTGCCGCTGCTCGGCTTCGGTTTTGCTGCCAACAGCGCGTTCCTCGGCCGCAGTCCCGAACTCGTCGGCAAGTTTCTCGCGGCCACCAGGCGCGGGTTCGTCGAGGCCGCACGTGACCCACAGGCAGCCTGCGAACTGATCCGGGCCAAGGTCCATCTCGCCGGCACGGTCGAGCGTTGCGTCGACTACTTCAAGGGATTGCTGGCGCTCTCGACCACGCCCACCGACCCGAGCTGGGGGCGCATGTCCGCGGAGGGATGGAACCGCCTGGCCACGACGCTTCAGGCGGTTGGCGAACTGCCGGCGGACGTCCAGGCGGCGCAGTATTACACCAATGATTTCGTGCCCCAGTGACCGGTTCCATGAGCCTGCCGGCGTCCCGGCCGCGTTCCCATGGACGCTACGACGCCATCATCATCGGCGGCGGCCATAACGGCCTGGTCGCGGCCGCCTATCTCGGTCGTGCCGGGCTGAAGACGCTGGTTCTCGAAGCCCGTCCGATGCTCGGCGGGCCCGGGGCGACCGTCGAGTTCATGCCCGGCTATTTCTCCTCGATCGCCAATTCGCCGGGCTCGCTCGAGCCGAAGATCGTGCGCGAGCTCGAACTCGAGCATTACGGCCTCACCTTCGTGCGGCCGGATCCGACCCTGGTGCAGCCGCTCGACCATGACCGGCTCTATGTCGGCTGGCGCGATCCGGCGCGTAACCAGGCACAGATCGAGGCTTTCGCTCCGGGCGAGGCTGCCCGCTACGACGCCTTTTTCGCCTATCTGCAGACATTCGCCGACCGCCTGGGCATTTCGATCTTCGAGCCGCCGCCGTCGCTGCAGCACCTGGTGCGCAACCTGACCCGCCTGGAGGACCAGGAGGCGTTCAGCCGGATCTTCTTCGGCAATGTCCGCGATCTCATGCAGGAATTCGAGCTGGCGCCGGAGACCCAGGCGCTGATCGCGCCGCTCGCGGTGGTCGGCGGCCAGGCCAGCCCGTCGACGCCGGGTACGCCGTTCAACCTGATGATGCGGCCCTTGTCGCTCGCCTCCCTCAGGGAAGGCGGCGCGCAGGATCCGCGGCTGATCCCGCTGCGGGGCTCCACCGGGCTGCCGGTTGGTGGTCTCGGCGCGATCATCGACGCGCTGCGGGCGAGCGTCCAGGCCCATGGTGGGGTGGTGCGGACCGGCGTCGGCGTCGCCACCATCAGGACACGCGGCGAAAGCGTCACCGGCGTCGTGACGAGCGAGGGCGACGAATATGAGGCGCCGCTCGTCATTTCCGCGATCAACCCGAAGACGACGGTGACGTTGCTCGACGATGCCGATCACTGGGGCGAGCTGAAGCCCAAGATGGAGCGCAAATCCATGCGCGGCCGGGCCTTCAAGGTGGTGCTGGCGCTCGACGGCATGCCGCGTTTCGCGGCGGCGGGGTCCGACGCCGAGGCCGAAATGCTGGCCAGCGCGCAGTTCCGCATCGCCCCGACGGTCGACTATATCGAGGAGGGGCATGCCGACATGCTGCTCGGCCGGCTGTCGCACAAGCCGGTCATCTGGGGCCTTTGCCCCTCGATGACCTCGCCGGAGCTCGCGCCGCCGGGCAAACATGTGCTGAGCATGAATGTCGGCAATGCGCCCTATCACCTGCGCGAGGGCACCTGGGCCGAGCAGCGCGACGTCTTCGCCAGGCGGGCGATCGCCAAGCTCGCGGAATACATGCCGTCGCTGCCGGGCCTGATCAACGACTACCGGGTCATCGATCCCACCCAGTTCGAAAGCCAGTTCGGCCTGGTCGAAGCCAATATCACCCATGGCGACACGCTGCCGCCGAACATGTTCTGGATGCGGCCGATGCCGGGCCTGCACGCCTATCGGACGCCGACCCGGGGGCTCTATCTCAGCGGCAACGGCACCTGGCCCGGCAATTACATTTCCGGGGTGTCCGGCCACAATACCAGCCGGGCCGTGCTGTCCGATCTCAAGCAAGGCCGGGCGACCGAAGCCTCCCAGGCGGCCGCGGCCGCGGTGAGCTGCCCATGACAAGCGTCCTTGCCGTTGCCAAACATGCCGGCGTGTCCACCGCCACGGTGTCGCGCGTCCTGCGAGGCTCGCTGCCGGTCTCCGACGAAACGCGGGCCCGCGTTCTCGCGGCGGTCGATGCGCTCGGCTATCAGCCGAACGAGATGGCGCGCAGCCTGCGCAGCGGCCGGGGGCGGGGGGTTGCGCTCGTCACCGGCGACATCGAGCAGGGTGTCTATGCGGCGCTGGCGCGCGATGTCCAGGCCGAGCTCGAGCCCATCGGCCTCGACCTCTTGCTGTTCAATCTCGGCCATCGCGAAGACCGGTTGCATCATTTGCTCGAACGCGCGCCGTCGCTCGGCCTGCGCGGCGTCCTGTTGTCGTCGCCGCATGTCATGGACATGGCGCGGATCGGCCCGGTGGTCGAGGCGGCGACGGCCGCCGGTGTCGACGTCCTGTCGGTCAGCCAGGACCTGAGCGATTTCGGCATCCGCTCCATCGTGCACGACAATCTCGGCGGGGCCGCCGCCGCCGTCCGGCACCTGTGCGGCCGCAACCTGGGACCGGTCGCCTTCATTGGCCGTATCGCGACATCGGCGATCGGCCGCACCCGCTTCGAGGGCTATCGCATGGGGCTCGCCGAGCAAGGGCAGGCGCTGGATCCGACCCTCGTCTGGGACATCTCCCAGGGCTATCGGGCTGACGCCGGCTACCGCGTCGTCGGCAAGGCGCTGGCGGACGGCCTGCGCTTCCGGTCGGTGGTCGCGGCCAGCGACGAACTCGCCATCGGCGGGATGGCGGCGGTCGCCGACCATGGCCTGTCGGTGCCCGGCGACATCGCCTTTTCCGGCTTCGGCAATCTCGAATGGGGCGTCTATTGCCGGCCATCGCTGACCAGTGTCGCGCAGGATACCGAAGCCATCGCGCGCGCCGTCGGACAGGCTTTCCGCGCCGGCGGCGACGGAGCGGCCGCCTGCCGCGTCATCCCCACCCAACTCATCGTGCGCCAATCGGCGTGAGCCTAAGACAGGGAGCAAAGCCATGTTGATCGATGGCCTCCAATGCGGACATTTCACCCGCGAGACGTTCGCCGAGCTGCGCCGGGCCGATGTCGGCGCCGTGACGGTGACCTGCGGATTCTGGGAGGGAACCGTCGAATCCCTCGATGCGCTGGCCCGCTGGCGCGATCTGGTGGCGGCCAATTCTGATCTGGTCGCCATTGCGACGACGGCCGGCGAGATCACGGCGATCGCGGCCGCCGGCCGGACCGCGATCGTGCTCGGCTATCAGAATTCCAACCTGCTCGAAGGCCGCATCCGCTTTGTCGAGCTTTTCGCGGAACTGGGCGTGCGGGTGATCCAGCTCACCTACAACAACCAGAATGAACTGGGCGCCAGCTGCTACGAGGCCCATGATTCCGGCCTGGCGCGCTTCGGCCGGGAGGTCATCCTGGAGATGAACCGGGCCGGCATCCTGGTCGACCTCTCGCATGTCGGCAACCGGACGACGCTGGACGCCATCGAGTGTTCGCAAAAGCCGGTTGCCGTCACCCACGCCAATCCCGACAGCCTGTTTCAGCACAAGCGCAACAAGACCGACGACGTGCTGAAGGCGCTGGCCGCGCGTGGCGGCGTGCTGGGTTGCGCCACCTATCGCAACATCACCGGCGATCATTATTCGAGCTCGCTCAGGGCCTGGTGCGAGATGGTGGCCAAGACGGTCGACATCATCGGCATCGATCACGTGGCAGTCGGCACCGACCGCAGCCACAATTTCACCAAGCCCGACTATGACTGGATGCGCATGGGGCGCTGGACCCGCAGCATCGACTATGGCGCGGCATCGGCGGCCAGGCCGGGCAAGGCGCCGCCGCCGTCCTGGTTCACCGAGGTCCATCATCTGGGTCTGCTGCCAGGCGGATTGCGGGATGTCGGCTTCGCGCCCGCCGAAGTCGAAAAGATAATCAGCGGCAATTGGTTGCGGCTATATTCCGAAGTGTTTTCTTCGGGGCGGTCGGCGCTGCCCGCCAAGACCGAATTCGTACAGAGTGATCCCGTGCTGGCCCTGTCCTGATGCCGTCGCGGCCGGGCGTTCGCCGCATGGCCCGCGCCCGTGGCCAGGGGGATCCGCCATTGAATCCCGGCCGGGCCCGTACCCGACGTTTCACCTCCCGAACTCCATTGCCGAGGCCCGAGCCTTCACCATGCAACATGCGACACAGTTCTATATCGATGGCCGCTGGATCGAACCGGCCGAACTGCGGCGGATCGCGGTCATCAACCCGGCCACCGAAAGCGCCTTCGCGGAGGTGTCGATCGGCAGCGCCGCCGATGTCGACCGTGCCGTCGCGGCGGCCCGGCGGGCCTTCGACGGTTTCTCCGGGACGACGGTCGCCGACCGCATCGCGCTGCTGCGCCGGATTCTCGCCGGTTTCGATGCGCGCCGCGACGAACTCGCCCGCATCGTCTCGATGGAAATGGGCGCGCCCCTCGCCTTCGCGAAGAGCGCGCAGGTGGCCAGCGGTCCAAACCATATCAATGAGATGATCCGCGTCCTCGAGAGCTTCCCATTCGACGTGGAGCACGAGCGAACCCTGGTCACCAAGGAGCCGATCGGTGTCTGCGCGCTGATCACGCCGTGGAACTGGCCGATCAATCAGGTCATCTGCAAGGTTGCGCCGGCGCTGGCCGCCGGCTGTACGATGGTCTTGAAGCCGAGCGAGATCGCGCCCCTGAGCGCGATCATCATGGCGGAAATCTTCGACGAGGCCGGGGTGCCGGCTGGGGTCTTCAACCTGGTCAATGGCGACGGCCCCGGCGTCGGAGCAGCGCTTGCCGCCCATCCCGATGTCGACATGGTGTCGATCACCGGGTCGACGCGGGCCGGCGTGCAGGTCGCCAAGGCAGCCGCCGACACGGTGAAGCGGGTGGCGCAGGAGCTCGGCGGCAAGTCGCCCAATATTTTCCTGCCCGACGCGGACTTCAAGCGGTGCACCGACCTGGGGGTGGCGCGCTGCTTCAGCAATACCGGCCAGTCCTGCAGCGCCGCCACCCGGCTCCTGGTGCCGGCCGACCGGCACGACGAGATCGCCACCTATGCCAAGGCCGCGGCGGCGACCTACAAGGTCGGCTTGCCGGATGCGGAGGGCACGGTGCTCGGTCCGCTGGTCAATGCCACGCAGTTCGACAAGGTCCAGCGCCTGATCGCAACGGGAATCGCCGAAGGCGCCGCGCTGATCACCGGTGGTCCGGGCCGGCCTGAAGGCCTCGACCGCGGCTATTTCGTGCGGCCGACGATCTTCGGCAATGTGCGTCCGGACATGGTGATCGCCCGCGAGGAGATCTTCGGGCCGGTCCTGGTGATCATGCCTTATGGCAGCGAGGACGAGGCCGTCGCCATCGCCAACGACACGCCCTATGGCCTGTCGGCCTATGTGCAGGGGGCGGACCTGGCGCGTGCGCGCCGCGTGGCGCGGCGGATCCGGGCCGGCAATGTCCATATCAACTATCCGCCGATCGACCGGGGCGCGCCGTTCGGCGGCTACAAGCAGTCCGGCAACGGCCGCGAGTGGGGGGCCTGGGGCCTCAACGAGTTCCTGGAGGTCAAGGCCATCATGGGATATGCGGCATGAGCGGATCGATGCGTGACGGGGACGGCGAGGAGCGGATCGCCCTCGACGTCCATGCCCACCTGGCCCCCGTCGTCGCCGATCGCCTGTCCGGCATGGCCGGCGTCGACTGGAGCGACGAGGCCGGCGCGATGACGATCGACGGCTATACCCTTGCCGCGAAATCGGTCTATCGGCCGGAGGCGCTGGTCGCCTGGATGGACGAGCACCGGGTGGATCGGGCCTGGATCTCGATCCCGCCGCCGCTCTATCGGCTCAACCTGGGTGAGGCGGATGCCCGCGACTGGACAGCCTATGCCAATGACGGGCTCGATGCCTATGCGGCGCGTCATCCCGATCGCCTCGCGCCGCTCTATCATCTGCCGGTGCAACATCCCGGGCTCGCCGCCGACGTCGCGGCCGAGCGTGCGATATCAGGAAAGCCGCGCTTCGCGATGCCGGCGGGCTCGCAAGAGCACAAGATTGCCCTTTGCGACCCCGCCTATGGCCGTTTGTGGTCGGTGCTGAACGCCCAGAAAGCCTTTCTTTTCCTGCATCCCTGCAAGGGCTGCGATCCGCGCTACGAGCCGTTCTATCTGCACAACCTCATGGGCAGCCCGGTCGAGACGGCGCTGGCGGCGGCACATCTCGCCATGTCGGGAGTGCTGGAACAGCACCCGGACCTGCGCATTTGCCTCGCCCATGGCGGCGGGGCTTCCGGTGCCATTGCCGGGCGTCTGGAGCGGGGCCAGGTCACCGGCCGTCCCGGCGCGGATACCGGCGCCGAAAGAGCGCGGCGGGCGTTCCGGCGCTTCTGCGTCGATTGCATCACCCATGATCGGGACGCGCTCGCGCTGGCGGCCGCCGTTCATGGTGACGATCACGTGCTGTTCGGCTCGGATTGGCCGTTTTCGATGGGCTTGCCCAATCCGCATCACCAGCTCGGCGACGTCGAGGCCGGGATGCGCCGGCGCATCTTCATCGACAATCCGACGGAGCTCGGTCTCCTCGACGACCCGGACTAAGCCGGCATCGGCGGCAAAAACGACCGAACTCGATCACCGCACTCGACCACCGAACCAAGCTTCGTCGTCTCGACAGATGACGAAGGCTCTCAGATTTCCCTGCGACGGAAGTTCCGGCGATTCTGACACGGAAGAGCGGCGAACCGTGGTTCGCCACTCAAATTGAATGGCATAGATGTCGGCTGGGCCAAATGCAGGGCGCCGGCCACGCTCCGAGCCGGACGGTGGCCCGGCACGATGACCGGTTTCGCCGCGCCCCTTCAGAGGACTTCGCGGCGGAATTCCTTGCGCACCATGAAATAGAACGGCACCGGCAGAAGCGGCGAAAAGCCCTTGGCGATGCGATCGCCGAGCTCTTCCAGGACCACCGTGGTGATGGTCGGCAGATCCTCGTGCAGCGCATCCTTCAGCGTCAGCCATTTCAGCTCGACCAGCTCGGCATGGGGACCGACGACGCCTTCGATCCGGTGCGCGACATGGTCGGCATCGCAGGCGAAGAAACGGGTGTCGAACCGTTTCGGCCGGCGTGGCGGGGTGATCGCGCGGGCGACGAACTGCAACGATTCGAGATCGGGAAACACGCCGTGTTCGGCGAAACCTTCCCAGCCCTTGGGCACGCCTTCGGGGGCGCCGGCATCCTTGGTGCCGAGCATCAGCCCGGTTTCCTCGAAGGTCTCGCGAATGGCGGTCAGCGCCAGCGAGCGGGCGCGCGACAGCGACGGACGCTGGACCCGCTTCATCAGCCGCTCCTCGGCATGGCTGTCGAGCGTGCCGAAAACCGGCATGCTGCGGTCGTCGGGATCACGCCGGCCGCCGGGGAAGACAAACTTGCCGGGCATGAATTTCAGGTCGTGCCGGCGCTTGCCCATCAGCACCTTCGGCTCGGGGCCGTTGCGGTCGATCAGGATGAGGGTGGCCGCGTCGACCGGCTTCTGGTTGGCCCAACGCTGCTCGCGCTCGGTCTTGGTCAGGCGTTCGGCAAGGGCCGTGCCTGGATTCGCTGTGCCCTGGTCGCTCATGGTCAGATGCTCGCTTCTTCTTTGGCTTCCGGGCTGTCGGGGTCGAAGCCGTGCATGCGCAGCGCCCATTGCAGCGCCACCACCAGGCCCTTGATCGGCGGCAGCAGGCCCAGGCACAGGGCCAGGGTCAGCGGCAGCCAGAGGATGAAATGGATCCACAGCGCCGGCTCGTAGCGCAGCTCGACCCACATCAGGAGCGGCACCACGATATGACCCACGACCATGATGGTCAGGTAGGGCGGGGCATCGTCGGCCCTGTGATGATAAAGCGCCTCGCCGCAGCGGTCGCAATGCGGCGCGACCTTCAGATAGGACGAAAACATCCGGCCTTCGCCGCAATTCGGGCAGCGGCAGAGCGCGCCACGCTTCAGCGCCGTCCACAGGTGACGCACGGGCCTGGTCGTCTCGGCGACGGGCGAACCCTGCAGGATCTGGACGGTCATCTGCGGCCCTTGCGTTTCCAGGACGGCTTCGCCGGCTTGTCGCCCGGACGCGCGCGCCGGCCATCGCCGAAGCCGTCATTGCGCCGGTTGTGCCCCCCTGATCCCTTGGGTGCAAGCCCGGCGCGGCCATCGCTCATCAGTTCGAAACGCAGGGCTCCGGCGACCGGGGCGGCTTCGACCAGCTTGACGGTGACGGGATCACCGAGCCGGTAGGTTTCGCCGGTGCGCGTGCCGACCAGCGCCTGCTGGCCTTCCTCGTAGCGGAAATAATCGCCGCCGATGGTGGAGGCCGGCACGAAGCCGTCGGCGCCGGTGTCGTCGAGCTTCACGAACAGGCCGGAGCGGGTCATGCCGGAAATGCGCGCGCCGAAGATGTCGCCGACGCGCTCGGAGAGATGGGCGGCGATCAGCCGGTCGATGGTCTCGCGTTCGGCGGCCATGGCGCGGCGCTCGGCCGCCGAGATTTCGGCGCCGATCTCGGAGAGCGCGGCGGCCTGGGCATCGGGCAGGCCGTCGGCGCCGAGCCCGAGCGCACGCACCAGGCCGCGATGCACGATCAGGTCGGCATAACGGCGGATCGGCGAGGTGAAATGGGCGTAGCGCCTGAGATTGAGGCCGAAATGGCCGATATTCTCGGGTGAATACTCGGCCTGCGACTGCGAGCGCAGCACCACCTGGTTGATCAGCTCGGTCGAGTCCGTGCCTTTGGCGCGCGCCAGGATCTGGTTGAAATTGGACGGCCGCAGCAGCGCCGCCTTGGGCAGGGAGATGTCCAGCGTCTGGAGGAACTCCTTGAGCGCCAAGAGCTTCTCGTAGCTCGGCACGTCATGGATCCGGTACATGCAGGGGATGCGATGCTTCTCCAATGTCTCGGCGGCGCAGACATTGGCGAGGATCATCATTTCCTCGATCAGCCGGTGGGCGTCGAGCCGCGCCGGCACCACGACCCGGTCGACCGTGCCGTCGGCCTTCAGCAGGATCTTGCGCTCGGGCAGGTCGAGGTCGAGCGGCTCGCGATCGTCGCGCGCCCGTTTCAGGGCGGCATAAGCCTCCCAGAGCGGTTTCAGGATCGGCTCGACAATGGTTTCGGTCGTCTCGTCCGGATGGCCGTCGACCGCTGCCTGGGCCTGGGCGTAGCTGAGCTTGGCGGCCGAGCGCATCAGGATGCGGTGGAACGCGTGCGACTTGCGCCGGCCGTCGGCGCGGATGATCACCCGGCAGGCCATGGCCGGGCGGTCCTCACGCGGCCGCAGCGAACACAGGTCGTTGGAAATGCGCTCGGGCAGCATGGGCACCACCCGGTCGGGGAAATAGACCGAATTGCCGCGGATCGCCGCCTCGCGGTCGAGCGCCGATCCCGGCCGCACATAGGCCGCGACATCGGCGATCGCGATGGTCACGATGAAGCCGCCGGCATTGTCGGGCGAGGGGTCCGGTTCGGCGTGAACCGCGTCGTCATGGTCCTTGGCATCCGCCGGGTCGATGGTGACCAGGGGCAATTCGCGCCAGTCCTCGCGGCCAGCGGGCGTCACCGGTTGCGCCCGCTCGGCCTCGGCCAGGGTATCGGCCCGGAAGACGTAGGGAATGCCGTGGACCTCGATGGCGATCTGCGAGATCGCCTTCTCACTGTTCAGATTGCCGAGCCGCTCGCGCACCTTGGCGACCGGCGCGCCGAAGCGCGAATTCCTGACGACGTCGACGGCGACCAGGTCGCCGTCGCGGGCTTCGCCCATGGCCTCCTCGGGAATATGCAGCTCCCGGCCGAGATTCTTCTTGTCGACCGGCATGAGCCGCCCGCCATGGCCGGGAACCGCGCGGAACACGCCGATCAGCCGGGCCCGGCCGCGATCGAGGATCTTCATGACCCGGGCGACGGGCCTGGGATCGTCGCTCGGCGCGCCGCCATCGGCGATGCGCACCAGCACCCGGTCGCCGAGACCCGGCACCGGGTCGCCCGGACGGGCCTTGCGCGGCACGGCGATGACGATGTCGGGGGCAGGGCCGTGCTCGGCCTCGTCCCATTCGGCAGGGCTGCCGACCAGGTCGCCCTCGGCGTCGCGGGTGGTCACGTCGACGACCAGGACGTTGGGCAGCGCGCCGGGCTTGTGCAGCTTGCCACGGCCCTTGGTGACCAGGCCTTCGCCGACAATGTCCTTGAGCAGGTGCTTCAGCGCGACCTTGTCGGCGCCGTGCAGGCCGAAATGACGGGCGACCTCGCGTTTGCCGATATGGCCGGTCTGCGTCGCGATGAAGGCGAGCACCTCTTCGCGGCTGGGCAGGCGGGAGAGGTGTTCGGTCTTCGGCTTACGGGGCAATGATCTCAGTTCCTGGCGGCGGCGAGGAGCGACGGCCCCTCGACGCTAACCTATTGGCGGATTCGGCGAAACGACGATCCGCGCCGGTGCTGGCCGGCCGTCGGCTCATGCCTTGGCGGCCTTCGCCGCCTTGGCTTTCGGGGCCGCCTTGGCCTTGGGTTCGGCTTTGGCCGCGCCGCCCTTCGCCTTGGCCGCCGTTTTGGCCTTGGCTGCGGGCTTGGTCTTTGTTTCCGATTTGGCCTCGCCATTGGCGGCGGCCTTGCCACGCTTGAACGGCTTCTTCGACGCGCCACCGGCTTCCGCACGGGCCGCGATCAACTGAACCGCTTCCTCGATGGTCAGCGCCTCCGGGCTCTTGCCCTTCGGCAAGGTGGCGTTGACCGAGCCATGCTTGACATAGGGGCCGTAGCGGCCGGCCATGACGGTCATCGGCCCGCCGAGCGTGGGATGTTCGCCGAGCTCGCGGCCGGGCGCCGCCGCGGCGCGGCCGAAGCGGCCCTTGCCGCCGCCGCTTTCCTTGGCGACGATCAGGTCGATCGCCCGGTTGGCGCCGATCGCCAGGAGATCGTCGTCCTTCTCCAGGTTGGCATAGGTCCGGTCGTGCTGGACATAGGGGCCGTAACGGCCGAGGCCGACCAGGATCGGCTTGCCGCTCTCGGGATGGACGGCCACTTCCTTCGGCAAGGCCAGCAAGGCGAGCGCCAGCACGAGATCGAGGGTGGCGGGCGTCATGCCCTTGGGCAGCGACGAGCGCTTGGGTTTTTCACCCTCGCCGAGCTGGATATAGGGGCCGAAGCGGCCGTCACGAACCGTCACCTCGAGCCCGCTGACCGGATCCTCGCCGAGGCGGCGGGTGCCGTCGGGCGAGGCGTCGGCCGGGCCGTCGCCGACGGCGTCCGCCGAGGGCGCCGACAATTGCCGGGTGAAGCGGCATTCGGGATAGTTCGAGCAGCCGATGAAGGCGCCGAACTTGCCGAGCTTCAGCGACAGCGTGCCGTTGCCGCAGGTCGGACAGAGGCGCGGATTGGAGCCGTCGCCCTTGTCCGGGAAGATATGCGGCCCAAGGCTGTCGTTGAGCGCCGACAGGACGTCGGTGACACGCAGTTCCTTGGTGCTGTCGATGGCGGCGTGGAAGTCTTTCCAGAAGTCGCGCAGCAGCGCCTTCCAGTCGAGCTCGTGGTTGGAGACGAGATCGAGCTTCTCCTCCAGCGCGGCGGTGAAGCCATATTCGACATAGCGGTTGAAGAAGTTCTCCAGGAAGGCGGTGACCAGCCGGCCCTTGTCCTCGGGCACCAGGCGCTTCTTCTCGATCTTCACATATTCGCGGTCCTGCAGCGTCTGCAGGGTGGCGGCATAGGTCGACGGCCGGCCGATGCCGAGCTCTTCCATGCGCTTGACCAGGCTGGCTTCCGAATAGCGCGGCGGCGGCTCGGTGAAGTGCTGGGTGGTGGCGATGGCCTGCTTGGTGACCTTCTCGCCGACCGTCATGGCCGGCAGGCGCTTGCCGTCCTCGTCGTCGCCGTCGTCGTCGCGGTCCTCGGTATAAAGCGTCAGGAAGCCGTCGAACTTGACCACCTGGCCGGTGGCGCGCAGCTCGAGCTTGCGGCCGAGCGCCGAGCCGAGGCCGCCGACGGTGGCGACCACGTCGACGGTGGTGCGCTCGAGTTCGGCGCTCTCCATTTGCGAAGCGACGGTGCGCTTCCAGATCAGCTCGTAGAGCTTGGCCTGCTCGGCTTCGAGATAGCGGGCGACGTCCTTGGGGTGACGGCGCGCGTCGGTCGGCCGGATCGCCTCGTGGGCTTCCTGGGCGTTCTTCACCTTGGAGGTGTATTTGCGCGGTGCGCCGGGCACGTAGCGCGGGCCGAAATCCTTGCCGATCAGGCCGCGGATCTCGGTGATCGCCTCGGGCGCCACGTCGACGCCGTCGGTTCGCATATAGGTGATGAGACCAACGGTCTCGCCGCCGATATCGACACCTTCATAGAGGCGCTGGGCCACCTGCATGGTGCGGTTCGGCGCGAAGCCGAACTTGCGGCTCGCCTCCTGCTGCAGGGTCGAGGTGGTGAAGGGCGGGAAGGGGTGACGCCTGGCGGGTTTGGCCTCGACGCCGGCCACGGCGAAATGGGCTTCGTGCAGGGCCTTTTCGAAGGCGCGCGCCTCGGCCTCGGTGCCGACATCGAGCCTTTGGATCTTCTTGCCGTCGGCGCCGACCAGACGCGCCTCGAAATTCTCGGCGCGCGGCGTCGCCAGCGTCGCCACCAGCGACCAATATTCCTTCTTCACGAAGCGTTCGATTTCGGACTCGCGCTCGCAGACGAGCCGCAAGGCCACCGACTGGACGCGGCCTGCCGAGCGGGCGCCCGGCAGCTTGCGCCAGAGCACCGGCGAGAGATTGAAGCCGACCAGATAGTCCAGCGCCCGGCGGGCGAGATAGGCCTCGACCAGGTCCACGTCGATCGCGCGTGGATTGGCCATTGCCTCCAGCACGGCCTGCTTGGTGATGGCGTTGAAGGTCACCCGTTCGACCGGCATGTCCTTGAGCACGCGCTTTTCACGCAGCGCTTCCAGGAGGTGCCAGGAAATGGCCTCGCCTTCGCGATCAGGGTCGGTCGCCAGGATCAGCTTGTCGGCGCCCTTCACGACCTTGACGATCTCGGAGATGCGTTTGGCGCCGCGCCCGTCGGCTTCCCAGATCATGGCGAAATCGTCGTCGGGGTTCACCGACCCGTCCTTGGGCGGCAGATCGCGCACGTGGCCGAACGAGGCGATGACCTCGTAGTTCGAGCCGAGATATTTATTGATCGTCTTCGCCTTGGCAGGCGATTCGACGATGACCACGTTCACGCCCAATCGATTGCGTCCTTTGCCGTGGCGGCTCCGATGATGCGGTGCCGCAAACCGGGCGGAACATGGGGACAAGGCCGCATCAAGTCAAATGGCAGAAGTGACTGGTGGTGCTTTCACCTAGCAGGGCGGCCGACTTGGACTGAGCCGGAATACCCTGCACGAAGCGCGGTCGTCCTTTGATCCGGGATGATAAGAGACCAGATGCACTCCGGTTGCACAAAGAGGCGCAGGGGCCGAGGACTAAAGCCCAGGCCCTTCAGGCCAGCGCGATGCGGCCGCCGGAGTCGCGGATCAGCCGCCCGGCCAGTTCCAGTTCGAGCAGGATGATGCGAACGGCGGCGACGCCGAGCCCCGACAGCCGGATGACGTCGTCGACGGAGACCGGCACCGGACCGAGCAGGGCGACGACCCGGTCGCGCTCGGCCTCGCCGGGATCGGCCGGCGGCATCGGGCGTTCGTCTTCCTCGGCCCGCAGGGCCCGCTGATGGCGCGTCGTCAAGGGGCGGAGCACGCTCTCGACGTCGTCGAGCTCGGTCACCAGCACCGCGCCGTCCTTCAGCAGGCGGTTGGTGCCGGCGGCGCGCGGATCGAGCGGCGATCCGGGCACGGCGAAGACCTCGCGGTTTTCCTCGAGCGCCAGGCGCGCGGTGATGAGCGAACCCGAGCGTTCGGCCGCCTCGACCACGACGACGCCGAGCGACAGGCCGGCGATCAGCCGGTTGCGGCGCGGGAAGTCCTTGGCGCGCGGTTCGTGGCCCATCGGCATTTCGCTGATCGCGCAGCCGGTTTCCAGGATGCGGGCGATGAGCGGCTGGTTCTCCGGAGGATAGATGCGGTCATGGCCACCGGCGAGCACGGCGACGGTGCCGCTGGCAAGCGAGGCCTGATGCACCGCCGTATCGATACCGCGCGCCAGGCCCGAGACGGTGGTGAAGCCCGCAAGGCCGATGCCGCGCGCCAGCAGGCCGGCCATTTTCAGGCCGGCGGCCGAGGCGTTGCGCGAGCCGACCAGGCCGACCATCGGCTGCCCCAGGCATCCGGCGTGGCCCTGGATGCCGATAATCGGCGGCGGCGCGGCGATTTCGCGCAGCAGCTCGGGATAATCGGCTTCGCCCAGCGCCACCATGCGCACGCCGTGGCGGGTGGCGACGGCCATTTCGCGCTCGGCGTCCTGCCGGCTGGCGATGCGGATGTCGCGGCCGCCGCCGCGGCGCGTCAGGCCGGGCAGGGCATCGAGGGCGGCCGAGGCGCCGCCATAGAGATTGATCAGGTCGCGGAAGGTGCGCGGGCCGACATTGTCCGAGCGGGCGAGGCGGAGCCAGTCCAGCCGTTCCGCATCGCTCAGGCTCAGGCGCGGTGCCGCGGTCATGGAGCCTTCGCGGCGCTCTTCTCGCCGATGCGGCTCTCGGTTCCGGCGAGGAGCTTGGCGATGTTCTCGTGGTGCTTGGCCCAGATCACGGCCGTGACCACGAGGGTCGACACGCCGATCTGCAGAGCTGAGCCGAAAGGCGAGGGCAGGACCGATTGCAGGGCCGGCCATTTGGCCAGCACGATCATGAAGACCGGCGCGACCAGGCTGGCGACCAGGGCGGCCAGCGACGAGTAGCGGAAGGCATAGGCCATGGCGAGCCAGACCAGGGCGAAGACCAGGAAGGCCGGCCAGTAGAGGCCGAGCAGCAGGCCGAGAAAGGTCGCGACGCCCTTGCCGCCTTTGAAGCCGAGCCAGACCGGGAAGATATGGCCGAGAAAGGCGCCGATGCCGCCGGCAAGCGCCGCTTCCGGGCCGAAGCGGCCGGCGATCAGCACCGCGGCGGTCGCCTTCAGTGCGTCGAGCAGCAAGGTCGCCGCGGCGAGCTTCTTGTTGCCGGTGCGCAGCACATTGGTGGCGCCGATATTGCCCGAGCCGATGGCCCGGATATCGCCCATGCCGGCGGAACGGGTCAGAAGCAGCCCGAAGGGGATCGAGCCGAGCAGATAACCGAAGGCGAGGGCTGCGAGGAGAGCGGCGGGCGACAGATCGAACATGAGGCGAGGCACCTGACTGATGCCACCGACGCTAGAGGGTTTCTCGCCCGGATTGAAGCATTCCGCCGGAGAGAATTTGCGTCGGGGGCAAGGCCCGCCGTGGATAGGAGGAAGAGGTCCGGGCAAGAGCCTTTCTGCAACCCCACGCTGGCGCAAGTCGTGGATGCCCGGGACAAGCCCTGGCAAGACGAAAATTGTCCTTGGAGGAACGTGGCCGGGTCGGCCGGGTGCAGAGGCGCCGCACTAACCGTGGACGGTGCGTCCGGCCACCAGGGTCCTGATCGCCCGGCCGGTCAGGCGGGCCTCGTCGAAAGGCGAGTTCTTGCATTTCGACTTGAGCGTGTCGCGATCGAGCACCCAGGGCTCGTCGATATCGATGACGACGAGGTCGGCCGGCGCGCCGCGGGCGAGCGTGCCGCCGGGCAGCCGGAGCAGTTTCGCCGGCGTGGTCGAGAGCGCCTTCAGCAAGGTGGCGAGCGGCACCAGGCCGGAATGGACCAGGCGCAGCGCCGCCGGCAGCATGGTCTCGACGCCGACCGCGCCGGGCTCGGCCTCGGCGAAGGGCAGGCGCTTGGTCTCGACGTCGTGGGGATCGTGGTCGGACACCACCACGTCGATCAGGCCGTCGGCGACCGCATCGGCGAGCGCCAGCCGGTCGTCCTCGGTGCGCAAGGGCGGCGTCAGCTTGCAGAAGGTGCGATAGCTGCCGATGTCGTTTTCGTTCAGCGTCAGATGGTTGACGGTGACCGCGGCGGTGACCGGCAGGCCCTCGTTCTTGGCGCGGGCAATGATCGCCAGGCTGTCGCGGCAGGTAATGGAAGCAGCGTGGTAGCGCACGCCGGTCAGCTTCACCAGGCGCATGTCGCGCTCGAGCATGATGGTTTCGGCTTCGACCGGAATGCCGCCGAGGCCGAGGCGCGAGGCGAATTCGCCCTCGTTCATCACGCCTTCGCCGATCAGGTCGGGGTCTTCGGTATGGTGCACGATCAGCGCGTCGAAATCGCGCGCATAGGTCATGGCCCGGCGCATCACCAGGGCGTCGGTGACCGAGCGAGCGCCATCGGTGAAGGCGACGGCGCCAGCCTCCTGCAGCAGGCCGAATTCGGTCATCTCGCGGCCGGCGAGCTTCTTGGTGATCGCCGCCATCGGATGGACGCGGACAATGCCGGTGTCGCGGGCGCGGCGCAGCAGGAAGTCGACAATGGCCGGATCGTCCATCACCGGTTCGGTCGAAGGCTGGCAGACGATGGTGGTGACGCCGCCGGCCGCCGCGGCCCGCGAGGCCGAGGCCAGCGTCTCGCGGTATTCGTAGCCGGGTTCGCCGACGAAACACCGGATGTCGACCAGACCCGGGGCGACGACGGCGCCGCCGCAATCGACGATCTCGGTGCCCTCGGGCACGGCCGAGGCATCGAGCGCCGGGCCATGGTCGCGGATGACGCCGTTCTCGACGAACAGGCCGCCGGGCACGTCGGAGCCGGTCGAGGGGTCGATCAGCCGGGCGTTGGCGAGGAGCAAGGGGCGGGGATCGGTCTGGGCCATGGCGTCACGCGTTCGGCAGGTTGCGCGCGAGCGCTTCGAGCACGGCCATGCGGACCGCCACGCCCATTTCGACCTGCTCGCGGATCAGCGACTGCGCGCCGTCGGCGACCGAGGTGGAGATTTCCACGCCACGGTTCATCGGGCCCGGATGCATCACCAGCGCGTCCGGCTTGGCATAACGCAGCTTGGTCTCGTCGAGCCCGAAGAAGTGGAAGTATTCCTGCACCGAGGGCACGAAGGAGCCGTTCATGCGCTCGCGCTGCAGGCGCAACATCATGACGATGTCGACGTCCTTCAGGCCTTCCTTCATGTCGCGATAGACCTCGACGCCGAGCCGTTCGGCCGAGGCCGGCAGCAAGGTCGAGGGGCCGATGGCGCGCACCCGCGCCTGCATCTGGTTGAGCAGGATGATGTTGGAGCGGGCGACCCGCGAATGCAGGATGTCGCCGCAGATCGCTACCGTCAGCCGCTCGATCCGGCCCTTGTTGCGGCGGATGGTCAAGGCGTCGAGCAGCGCCTGGGTCGGGTGCTCATGGGTGCCGTCGCCGGCATTGACCACCGAGCAGTCGACTTTCTTGGACAGAAGCTCGACCGCGCCGGAGGCGGCATGGCGCATGATCAGGATGTCGGGATGCATGGCATTGAGCGTCAATGCCGTGTCGATCAGGGTCTCGCCCTTCTTGATCGAGCTCTGCGCCACCGACATGTTCATCACGTCGGCGCCCAGGCGCTTGCCGGCGAGCTCGAAGGACGATTGCGTCCGCGTCGAGTTCTCGAAGAACAGATTGATCTGGGTCCGCCCGCGCAGAGAGGTTCGCTTCTTCTCGACCTGGCGGTTGAGGGTGACGAACTCTTCGGCCAGATCGAGCAGGCCGGTGATCTCTGAAGCGGAAAGGCCGTCGATCCCGAGCAAGTGCCGGCGGTTCAGCACGAAGGACGAGGGCGTATTGGTCATAAGCCCTGGCGCTTAAACGGAGTCGCCGGTCAGTTCAAGGCCGATTACTCGGCCGCGTCGCGTTTCCCCAGGCGCTTGTCGAGATAGGTGCCGACGATGCCCATCAGCTCGTCCACCTTGCCCTCGAAGAAGTGGTTGGCGCCGGCCACCACCTGCTGCTCGATGATGATGCCCTTCTGGGTCTTCAGCTTCTCGACCAGGCCCTGCACGGAGGTGAGCGGCGCCACCGCGTCCTTGTCGCCGTGGACGATCAGGCCGGAGGACGGGCAGGGGGCGAGGAACGAGAAGTCGTAGAGATTGGCCGGCGGGGCGACCGACAGGAAGCCTTCCACCTCGGGACGGCGCATCAGGAGCTGCATGCCGATCCAGGCGCCGAACGAGACGCCGGCGATCCAGCAGGTGCGGGCTTCCGGGTTGATCGCCTGGGCATAGTCGAGCGCGGAAGCCGCATCCGACAATTCACCGACGCCATGGTCGAAATTGCCCTGGCTGCGGCCGACGCCGCGGAAATTGAAGCGCAGCACCGAAAAGCCACGATTCACGAACTGATAATAGAGGTTGTAGACGATCGGGTTGTTCATCGTCCCGCCGAATTGCGGGTGCGGGTGCAGGATGATGCCGATCGGCGCGTTGCGGACCTTGGCCGGATGATAGCGGCCCTCGATCCGACCAGCCGGACCGTTGAAGATCACCTCAGGCATATAAGAACCTCGTCAGCACAGCGATGTCGCGGCATCGACCATTCCGATCATGCCTGCGATGGGTGCCCATCCTTGACAGGGCGGGTCAACACCCTTAGTTTTTAGAATTGTTCTAAGTTTGTGCCCGGACACCCAATCAATGGGCTCGGGCGGCTCAGACGCTTGAGGATCGGGCCTATAGCACGATCCGATCACAGAATGCCAAGCTTTTCGGACAGGGCGTTTCGACCGTATGACGCGCGTCTATCTCGACCATAACGCGACGTCTCCGCTCAGGCCGGAGGCTCGCGAAGCCGTGCTCGCCGCCATGGCGCTGAACGGCAATGCCTCGGCCGTCCATGCCGAAGGGCGGGCGGCGCGGCGGCTCATCGAGATGGCGCGCGAAGCGGTCGGTCGCCTCGTCGGCGCCGAGGCGAAGCTCGTCACCTTCACCTCGGGCGGCAGCGAGGCCGCGGCGACCCTGCTGTCGCCGGGTTTCAGGGGGCGGCATGGCCAGGGCGCGCCGGCGCGGTCGCTGATCGTTTCGGCGGTCGAGCATTCCTGCGTGCTGGCCGGCGGCCGGTTCGCCGCCGCCGATATCCATGTCTGTCCGGTCGACGGGCTGGGCCGGATCGACCTCGCGGCACTGGCCGGGCTCCTGGAGACATTGCCGGGGCCGGCCCTGGTGGCGGTCATGCTGGCGAATAACGAGACCGGCGTGCTGCAGCCGCTGGGCGAGGTTCGCGAACTGGTCGCTCGGCATGGCGCGGGCCTCGTCGTCGATGCGGTGCAGGCGCTGGGCAAGGTGCCGGTCGACCTCGCGGCCATCGGCGCCGACGCGATCTTCGTCTCCGGCCACAAGATCGGTGCGCCGCAAGGCGTCGGCGCCATCATCCGCGGGCACGAGGCGGTCGAAATCGACCGGCTGGTGCTGGGTGGCGGGCAGGAGGCGCGCTTCCGGGCCGGTACCGAGAATCTCCAGGGCATTGCCGGTTTTGGCGCGGCCGCCGCCGCCATCCTTGACGGGATTGCTCAAGAAACCGCACGCATCGAGCCGCTCAGGGACTGGATGGAGGCTCGTATCGCCACTATATGTCCTGCGAGCCGGGTTATTGGCTTGCAAGCGAGCCGCTTGGCGAATACCAGCCTGACGATCCATCCGGGTCTGGACGGCGAGACATCCGTCATCGCGCTGGATCTCGCCGGTGTCGCGGTCTCGACCGGATCGGCCTGCGCTTCGGGCAAGGTTGCCCCGAGCCATGTGCTGGCCGCCATGGGGATCGCCGCCGACCAGGCGAAATCCGCAATTCGCGTCAGCCTGGGGTGGTCGACCACCAGGGCTGACGTGGAACGTTTCACGGCCGCCCTGGCGGCGCATGTTCAGAAGCTATCGGACCGGGCTTCCCGGGCCGCATGACAGTGCCAACCTGTGGCCCTTGAAGCCGCAAGGACGAGGAGAGACCAATGCCCGCGGTTCAAGAAACCGTCGAACAGGTTCGCTCGATTGACGTCGACCAGTATAAATACGGGTTTTCGACGGACATCGAGATGGAGCTCGCGCCGATCGGGCTCTCCGAGGACATCGTGCGCTATATCTCGGCGCGCAAGAACGAGCCGGCCTGGATGCTGGAATGGCGGCTGGAAGCCTATCGGCGCTGGCTGACCATGCGCGAGCCGGAATGGGCGCGCGTCAACTATCCGAAGATCGATTTCCAGGACATCTATTATTACGCCGCGCCGAAATCGAATCCGGCGCCGAAGTCGCTGGACGAGATCGATCCGGCGATCCTGGAGACCTATAAGAAGCTCGGCATTCCGCTGAAGGAACAGGAAATCCTGGCCGGCGTCGAACCGAAGAACCGCATCGCTGTTGACGCGGTGTTCGACAGCGTCTCGGTGGTGACGACCTTCAAGGAAGAACTGCGCAAGTCGGGCGTCATCTTCTGCTCGATCTCCGAGGCGCTGCAGGAGCACCCGGAACTGGTCAAGCAATATATCGGCTCGGTGGTGCCGACATCAGACAATTTCTACGCGACGCTGAATGCCGCGGTCTTCTCCGACGGCTCCTTCGTCTATATTCCGCCGGGCGTGCGCTGCCCGATGGAGCTGTCGACCTATTTCCGCATCAACGAGGAAAAGACCGGCCAGTTCGAGCGCACCCTGATCATCGCCGACAAGGGCTCCTATGTGAGCTATCTCGAAGGCTGCACGGCGCCGATGCGCGACGAGAACCAGTTGCATGCGGCGGTCGTCGAGCTGATCGCGTTGGATGACGCCGAAATCAAATATTCGACGGTGCAGAACTGGTATCCGGGCGATGCCAACGGCAAGGGCGGCATCTACAATTTCGTCACCAAGCGCGGCGATTGCCGCGGCGCCCGCTCGAAGATCTCCTGGACCCAGGTCGAGACCGGTTCGGCGATCACCTGGAAATACCCGTCCTGCATCCTGCGCGGCGACGACAGCCAGGGCGAGTTCTATTCGATCGCGGTGTCGAACGGCGCGCAGCAGGTCGATTCCGGCACCAAGATGATCCATCTCGGCAAGAACACCCGCTCGCGGGTGATCTCCAAGGGCATCGCCGCCGGCAAGTCGGAAAACACCTATCGCGGCTTGGTCTCGGCGCATCGGCGCGCCAAGAACGCCAAGAACTTCACCAATTGCGATTCGCTGCTGATCGGCGATCAGTGCGGCGCCCATACCGTACCCTATATCGAGAGCAAGACGGCGACGGCGGTGTTCGAGCACGAGGCGACCACCTCGAAGGTCTCCGAGGACCAGATGTTCTATTGCCGCCAGCGCGGCCTGACGGCGGAAGAAGCCGTGGCGCTGATCGTCAACGGCTTCGTCAAGGACGTGCTGCAGCATTTGCCCATGGAGTTCATGGTCGAGGCGCAGAAGCTGATCGCCATTTCGCTCGAGGGGAGCGTCGGATAAGCGCCGGCTCCCGAGGCGCCGCCGCCCCGGCCGGCAAGGCCGGCGAAGCGCGGCGCGACAGGAACGGATGCGGCCCCCTTCAATCCTTGCGGACACCGGCCAGGCCGGCAGGACGCGTCAAGATATTCCAGGACCAGACCCATGCTCGAGATCAAGAACCTGACCGCCAAGATCGCCGACGAGGACACCCAGATCCTCAACGGCCTGAACCTGACCGTCGAGACCGGCCAGGTCGCCGCCATCATGGGCCCGAACGGCTCGGGCAAGTCGACGCTGTCCTATGTGCTGGCCGGCCGCGACGACTATGAGGTCACCGAGGGCGAGGCCTGGCTCGACGGCGTCAACATCCTGGAGATGGAGCCGGACGACCGGGCCGCCGCCGGCCTGTTCCTGGCGTTCCAATATCCGATCGAGATCCCCGGCGTCGGCCAGATGACCTTCCTGAAAGCGGCGATCAACGCCCAGCGCAAGAAGAACGGCCTCGACGAGATCACGACGCCCGCCTTCATCAAGCTGGTCAATGCCAAGGCCAAGGAGCTCGGCATTTCTCCCGACATGCTGAAGCGCTCGGTCAATGTCGGCTTCTCCGGCGGCGAGAAGAAGCGCAACGAGATCCTGCAGATGTCGCTCCTGGCGCCGAAGCTGGCGATCCTCGACGAGACCGATTCCGGCCTCGACATCGACGCGCTGAAGATCGTCGCCGACGGCGTCAACCGGATGCGCGCGCCGGACCGCTCCTTCGTGGTCATCACCCACTATCAGCGCCTGCTCGACTACATCAAACCGGATGTGGTTCACGTCCTGTCCAAGGGCCGGATCATCCGCTCCGGCGGGCCGGAGCTGGCGCTCGAGCTCGAGGCCAACGGATATGCCGACGTCGTCGGCCAGGCCGCCTGAGGATCACGAGATGAACGCGGTCACCCCCATCCGTACCTCGGCCGAGCAGGCGCTGATCGGCGCCTATAGCGCGGTTCAGGGTTCCGGCGGCGAAGCCCTGGAGGCGCTGCGCGCCGCCGGCTTCTCCCGTTTCGAAACGCTCGGACTGCCGCATCGGCGGGTCGAGGAGTGGAAATATACCGACCTGCGCACGATGATGCGCGAGGCCAAGCCGCTCGCCGGCGTGGCCGATGCGGCGACCACGCTCGCCGCCAAGACCTCGCTTTATGCGCTGCCGCGCATCGGCGGCGCCCGCGTCGTCGTGCTCGACGGCTATTTCGCGCCCGAACTGTCCGACATGGCCAAGCTGCCCGAGGGCGTTTCGGTGTCGGGTCTGGCCGAGGCGCTGGTGCGCCGGCCGGCACTCGCCAACCGGCTGGCCGGCGGCGCCATTGCCCAGGCCAATGCGGCCTTCGCGCTCAACGGCGCCTTCCTGACCGATGGCCTGCTGATCGAGATCGCGCCCGGCGCCGAAGTCGGCCATGCGCTCGATCTCGTGTCGATCGCTTCCAGCGGACCGGCGCGTTTCGTCACCTCGCGCAATCTGCTGCTGGTGGGCGAGGGGGCTTCGGCCGGCATCGTCGAGACCCATATCGGTCCCGACGGCATCGACTACCAGAAGAACTCGGTGCTGCAGATCGTCGTCGGCGACGGAGCGACGCTGGAACATGGCCGGCGCCAGATCGAAGGCGACCAGGCGCTGCATATCGCGACGCTGGAGGCCGAGATCGGCGCCAAGGCGCATTTCGACACGCTGACGCTGACCACCGGGGCCGCCATTTCGCGCAGCCAGCTGTTCGTGCGCTTCGCCGGCGAGCATTCGACCGCGACGCTGCGCGGCGTGTCGATGCTGCGCGGCAAGCAGCACGCCGATACCAGCCTGGTGATGGAGCATGCGGTGCCCCATTGCGACAGCCGCGAGCTGTTCAAGCACGTGCTCGACGGCGAGGCCCATGGCGTGTTCCAGGGCAAGATCATCGTCGCGCGTCATGCCCAGAAGACCGACGGCAAGATGATGAGCCAGACCATCATGCTGGCCGAAGGGCCGGCGATGGACAACAAGCCGGAACTGGAGATCTTCGCCGACGACGTCCAGTGCGGCCATGGCTGCACCTGCGGCGAGCTCGATCCGGACCTGATGTTCTACCTGAAGGCCCGCGGCATTCCCCATGCCGAGGCCGAGGCCCTGCTGATCGAGGCTTTCGCGCGCGAAGCCATCGAGGATTTCGGCGCCGGTCCGCTCGCCGCCGTCGAAGAGCTGCGCGAGGCCATGCTCGGCACCATCGCCGAGTGGATGCGGACGAGAAAGTGACCGGAGCCATGGGCAAGCAGCATCCCGCCGTCGCCAATGGCGGCTATGACGTCGATCTGATCCGCAAGGACTTTCCGGCGCTGGCGCTGAAGCCCTATGGCAAGGATCTGGTCTATCTCGACAACGCGGCCTCGGCGCAGAAGCCGGCCGCGGTGATCGAGCGGATCAAGCGGGCCTACGAGACCGAATATTCCAATGTCCATCGCGGCCTGCATTTCCTGGCCAATGCCGCGACCGAAGCCTATGAGGCGGCCCGTGAGACGGTCAGGGCCTTCCTGAACGCGCCCTCGACCGACCAGATCATCTTCACCCGCAATGCCAGCGAGGCGATCAACCTGGCGGCGGCCTCCTTCGGCGGCATGGTGATCGGCGAGGGCGACGAGATCGTCGTGTCGATCATGGAGCACCACTCCAATATCGTGCCCTGGCATTTCCACCGCGAGCGGCGCGGCGCCAAGCTGGTCTGGGCGCCGATCGACGACGAGGGCAATTTCCTCATCGACGAATTCGAGAAGCTGCTCGGGCCGCGCGTCAAGATGGTGGCGCTGACCCATATGTCGAATGCGCTCGGCACCGTGGTTCCGATCAAGGAAGCGATCCGGCTGGCGCATGCCCGCGGCATTCCCGTGCTGGTCGACGGTTCGCAGGCCGCCGTCCACATGGATGTCGACGTGCAGGATCTCGACGCCGATTTCTACGTGTTCACCGGCCACAAGGTCTATGGGCCGACCGGCATCGGCGTGCTCTACGGCAAGAAAGAGCATCTGGAGCGCATGCCGCCGTTCAACGGCGGCGGCGAGATGATCAATGTCGTCACCATGGACACGGTGACCTATAACGATCCGCCGCATCGTTTCGAAGCCGGTACGCCGGCGATCGTCCAGGCGATCGGGCTCGGCCAGGCGCTCGACTACATGATGTCGATCGGCCGCGACAAGATCCGCGCCCATGAGGATGCGCTGGTCCGCCATGCCCATGAACGGCTCGGCGCGATCAATTCGCTGCGGATCTTCGGCCATGCCCGCGACAAGGGCGCCATCGTCTCCTTCGAGATGAAGGGCGCCCATGCCCATGACGTCGCGACCGTCATCGACCGCTATGGCGTGGCGGTGCGCGCCGGCACCCATTGCGCCATGCCGCTGCTGCAGCGCTACGGCGTGACCTCGACCTGCCGGGCCTCGTTTGCGCTCTACAACACCCATGACGAGGTCGATCGCCTTGCCGAGGCCCTGATCAAGGCCCAGGATATGTTCGGCTGATATGTTCTGCCGAAGGCGGTTCCATTTGAAATGGAAGCCCAGCGGCATTATGTGACTTTCGCGGGTTCTCGTCGGTGAGGCTCGACTTGGCCTCCGCCTGAACCTCCGAACAGGGACCTTGACCCCTATGGACGATACCCAGACGCTCAATACGACGGTTGCCGGCGACGCCGCAGCCATTCCGCCGGAAGAGCTCGACCGCCTGACCGATGACATCGTCGCGGCGATGAAGTCGGTCTACGATCCGGAAATCCCCTCCGACATCTATGAGCTCGGCCTGATCTACCGGGTCGACATCGACGACAACCGCAAGGTGGCGATCGACATGACGCTGACCTCGCCGTCCTGCCCGTCGGCGGCCGAGCTGCCCGGCATGGTCGAGAATGCGGTGGCCTCCGTGCCCGGGATCGCCGAGTGCAAGGTGACGCTGACTTTCGATCCGCCCTGGGATCAGAGCCGCATGTCGGACGAGGCGCGCGTCGCGCTCAACATGTGGTGACGCGGCCGTTTTTACCCGGCTCACCAGGATTTAACTTCGTGCCGGCCATGATTATATTGATACCGTGATGCTTTGGACGCCGGGCCTTGAACCCGGTTCGTCTCGGAGACGTGGACCATGCCGCTACCGAAAATGCAGGCCATGCGCCTGACCGATGCCGCAGCCGATCGCGTGAGAGCGCTGATGGCGAGCGCCGACAAGCCCGAGGCTGGCCTGCGCGTCGGCATCAAGAAGGGCGGCTGCGCCGGCATGGAATATACGATGGAATTCATCGACGGTCCGGCCAAATTCGACGAGATCGTCGAGGATAAGGGCGTCCGGGTGTTCATCGACGCCAAGGCGGTGCTCTATCTGCTCGGCACCGAAATGGACTACGTCACCGACAAGATGGCCGCCAAGTTCGTGTTCAACAATCCGAACCAGACATCGGCCTGCGGCTGCGGCGAATCGATCGCCCTGAAGCCGGCGGCCCCGGAAGCGCTCGGCGCGTCCTGATGCCGGGCAGCCTGCTCGACCCGGATTTCCTGGCCGACCTGTTCCAGCCTTTCGCGACCATCGCCGTGCGCAACATGTTCGGCGGCCAGGGCATCATGCGCGAAGGGCTGATGTTCGCTCTCGTCGACGATGGGGTGATCTATCTGAAATCCGATGCCGAGACCGATGGCCATTTCGCCGCCGAGGGGCTGGAGCTGTTCGTCTACGAGACCAGGGCGGGCAAGCAGATGCCGATGAACTACCGGCGCATGCCGGAGGCCTGTTTCGACGACGAGGACAGCGTCAGGCGCTGGGCCGGCTATGCCTGGAGCGCGGCCCTGCGCGCGGCGGCGAGGAAGCCGGCAGGGAAGACGTCGCGGGCGAAGAGCGAATAGCGAATAGCGAGTGGCGAATAGCGAGTGGGGACGATGCCGCACCCGCCGCGTGAGGGTGGTTGCGTCTGCGCAAGACGTGCATTCCCGCAGGAATTGATGGGCAGGCCCTCTTCAGACCCTCATCCGGCGCCTGACGGCGCCACCCACTCCCGCGTCGCGGGCGAGGGTTTACGCGCACAGTGCGATCGGCTTCACCGCTATTCGCTATTCGCTATTCGCCATTCGCCACTCACGCCACCTTCGAACGGGCCCGATCGGCTTCGGCGTCGGTCTCGCAGACGACGCGGTTGCGGCCGTTGCGCTTGGCGGCATAGAGGCACTGGTCGGCACGTTCATAAAGGGTCGCGGCGGTGTCGCCCGGGTGGAACATGGCGACACCGAGCGAGACGGTGATGCGGCCGAGATTCTCGCTGGTCGAACGCTTGATCAATTCCTTGGTCATGACCGCGCGCCGGATATGTTCGGCAACCGTCACGGCGGCACGCAGCGGCGTGTCCGGCAGGATGATGGCGAATTCCTCGCCGCCGTAGCGGCAGGCGAGGTCATGGCCCTTGACGTTCTGCTTCACCGACAGCGCCACCAGGCGCAGCACCTGGTCGCCGGTCAGGTGGCCGAAGGTGTCGTTGAACTTCTTGAAATTGTCGATGTCGCTGATCAGCAGGGCGAGCGGCGTGCCGGATTTCTGCGCCAGCGCCACCGCCTTGGTGATCGCCTGGTCATAGAATTTGCGGTTGCCGAGCGAGGTCAGCGGATCGGTCAGGGATTCGGTCCGGACCGCATCAAGATTGTCCTGCAACTGCTTGATTTCGCTATGGGAAGCCTTCAGCCGCTGTTCGAGCGCCTTGTTGTTGGCTTCGATCTCGCGGGTCGAGCGCACCAGGGTCTCGATGATCGTCCTGACACCGTCGGTCGAGGCGGCGGCGGCGAGCTTGGCGGTGGCGCCGGCGAGATCATGACCATAGGCGGTGGCCTGGCCGGCAGCGGAATCGATCATCCGCATGACGCCTTCGATCTCGTCCATGACACGATTGCCGACGACGTCGATCTTGTCGGTCAGGCGATTCGGCGAAAGATAGGTGTCGTAGATGGCGTCGAGCTGATCCTGGTCGATCGCGCCGCGCTCGGACAGCATCGTATTGACCGCGTCCGACAGGTCGGTGTGATAGCCGGAGGCGTAGATGTACCAGATCTCGTAATTGCGCGGCACGGCCGCCAGATTGCGGCCCTTGATCTGACCAAATGCGAGATCGCCGAAGGCATGCGTGCGATCGATATCGTCACTGCGGTCAAACATGAACAGCCGTCCCTACTGGGAATAAGGACGTGCCGGGGCACGCCCTCGAGATTTCTGGCCGTCACGCTAGCAAGGTAATGCTGAATGCCCGGTAAAAACCGGGCTTCACAATGGTTACCTGGACTTGAAAGTTATCGGGCGAAGCAGGAACTGCGGCAGGTGCGAAGCATCGCCCTCATCCGACAGGTCGGGGCGCTGCGGCGGGCGTCCGCCGGCCTGAACCGGGCGCGGCCCGGCCTGGGAACGGGCGGGACGCTCGGCCCGTGCGGCCGGACGTGCATCCGCCGGGCGGTCGTCGCGACGCGCGGGGCGATCCTCGGCCGGCCGGGCGGCGCGCGCGGGGCGGTCTTCGCCGGCGGCGGCCTTCTCGCGGCGGGCCGGGCGCTCGTCACCGGCGCGGGCTTCGCTGCGCGCGGTGCCGACGCTGCGGCGTCCGCGGCCACTTTCGCCACGGCCGTTCTCGCCACGTCCACCTTCGCTGCTGCCGCGGCGCTCGCGACGTGCCTCGGTGGCCTCCTCGGCCGAGACCGGGGCGCCTTCCCAGCCGATCGGCTGGCCGATCAGCTTTTCGATCGCCGACAGCGACTTCATATCCTCCGACGTGACGATGGTGATCGCGGTACCGAGGCGGCCGGCGCGGCCGGTGCGGCCGATGCGATGGACATAGTCTTCCGGGTGATGCGGCGTGTCGTAGTTGAAGACGTGGCTGACATCGGGAATGTCGAGACCGCGGGCGGCGACGTCGGAGGCGACGAGCAATTGAATGGAGCCGTCGCGGAACGAGGCGAGCGCCTGCATGCGCGCCCGCTGGTCCATGTCGCCGTGCAGGGCGGTGACCGAGAAGTCGTGCTTCTGCAACGACTTGTAGAGGGTGGCGACTTCGCTCTTGCGGTTGCAGAAGATGATCGCGTTCTTGAAATTGTCGGCGCTGCGGATGAGGTTGCGCAGCAGGTCGCGCTTCTCGAAATCCTTGCGGCCGGATTTGATCAGCTTCTGGGTGATCGTGCCGGCGGTGGAGGCCGGACGGGACACCTCGACCTTCACCGGATTGTGCAGGAACTGCTCGGTGATGCGCTGGATTTCCGGCGGCATGGTGGCCGTGAAGAACAGCGTCTGGCGGGTGAACGGCACCATCTTGCAGATGCGCTCGATGTCCGGGATGAAGCCCATGTCGAGCATGCGGTCGGCTTCGTCGATGACCAGGAGCTCGACACCGGTGAGCAGCAGCCGGCCGCGTTCGAAATGGTCGAGCAGGCGGCCGGGGGTGGCGATCAGCACGTCGACGCCGCGGGTCAGCTTGGCGTCCTGGTCGCCGAACGACACGCCACCGATGAGCAGCGCGACGCTGAGCTTGTGGTTGGTGCCGTATTTGACGAAATTCTCTTCGACCTGGGCGGCGAGCTCGCGGGTCGGCTCGAGGATCAGGGTGCGCGGCATGCGCGCCCGGGCCCGGCCTTCTTCCAGCATGGTCAGCATGGGCAGCGTGAAGGCCGCCGTCTTGCCGGTGCCGGTCTGGGCGATGCCCAGCACGTCGCGCCTGGCGAGAACGTGCGGGATGGCTTCGGCCTGGATCGGGGTGGGGGTGGTATAGCCGGCGCTGGCGACGGCTGCTTGAACCTTGGCGCTCAGGCCGAGTTCGGAAAACGACATGTGTCGGGGGTGTCCTTGGGGGGTGACTCGATAGGGATCTGATGTACGGATGAGGCGACGTTCGGCGCGAAACGGTTTCGCGCGGATCGGCCCCTAGAACCCACGAGGCCGGACGGACGGTGCGAGAGGCGCAATGAAGCGAGCCACCTCGACGCAGTGCAACATAGACGGAGACACCGGATTGTCAATGAAGGGCAGCCGTGCAAACCGTACAACTGTGTGTGTTTGCGTCGACTTCGACGGTTCTTGGTGAAGGAATGCATGATCATGGCCAGTGAGCCGCTCGTCCTCGTCCCGGGGCTGAACTGCACGGCCGCGCTGTTCGGGCCGCAGGTGAAGGTGCTCGGCCGGCGTGGCCAGACGATCGTCGCCGATATCACGCGCGACGCGACGATTGCCGCCATGGCCGACCGGCTGCTGGCCGATGCGCCGCCGCAATTCGCCCTCGGCGGCCTGTCGATGGGCGGCTATGTCGCGCTCGAGGTGACCAGGAAGGCGCCGGAGCGGGTGACGCGGCTCGCCTTGCTCGACACCCGGGCGAGCCCGGACACCGAACAGGATGCGGAAATCCGCGGCATGACCATCAAATTCGCCGAGCGCGGTCATTTCGACGAGGTGCACAAGCTGATGTGGGGCCGGCTCGTGCACGACACCCGGCGCCGGGACACCGCGCTGGAGGCCGTTGTCCATGCCATGCATGCCGAAACCGGGCCCGAGCTCTTCATCCGCCAGCAGAAGGCGGTGCTGGCCCGGCCGGACTTTCAGCCGGGGCTCGCGGCGATCGGCTGCCCGACGCTGGTCCTGGTCGGCGACGGCGACGCGGTGACGCCGCCTTTTATGTCGGAGGACATGGCCGAGGCCATTCCAGGGGCCCGGCTGGTGACCGTGCCGGAATGCGGCCACCTGTCGACCCTGGAACGGCCGGAAGCCGTCACCGCCGCGCTCGGCGAATGGCTGACGTGGTGAGCACCGGCGATCGGGACGGCGTCAACCCTCGGCCGCGCTTTCGGACGCGGGGCTGCGGCGGTTGCCCTGCGAGCCGCGAAGGACGGCATTGCTTTCAGCGGCACGTATCCTCGCGAGGCGATGCTCCTCATCGCGCCGCGAACATGACGTCGCCGGGCGGGCCGACGGTGAGGACATAGGTCCGCCGCTGGCTGTTGGTGAGCACGACGGCGTCGAAGATCACCCGCGAGCCATTGGCATCCGGTTCGATGCGGTAGTCGTCGATCTTGATCCGCCAGTCGAACACTTCGGGGATTTCCTCGGTCGCGACGACGCTGAAGCGATTGCCGCGCGGGTCGAGGGCGAGCCATTGCACATAGAGCCGCATGGCCTCGTCGCGCGGCGACGGCCGGATCAGCACCAAACGCGTCGGGCCGCGGCGATCGTCGCTCGCCCAGCTGCCGGCGATCCGCACGAACATGACTTCGCCGGGGACGGCGGACAGGATCCGGGCCGGGTCCGCGCCCTGGGCAGCGGCGGGAGCCAGCGGCGGAATGGCCAGGATCATGGCCGGGATCACGGCCAGCCATGCGGCCCGCGCCGCGCCTGCCGGAACACCGGGCAGGGCGACACGGCGGGGCATGTCAGATATCCAGTTCCTGGGCGAACTCGGCACGCTCCTGGATGAAGGCGAAGCGCGGTTCGGCCTTGACGCCCATCAGGCGCTCGACGCTGTCATTGGTCTCCGGGCGTTCCTCGGGCACCACATGGACGCGCAGCAGCGTGCGCACCTTCGGATCCATCGTGGTTTCCTTCAACTGCTGCGGCATCATTTCGCCGAGGCCTTTGAAGCGGCCGATCTCGATCTTCTGGTTGCCCTTGAAGGCGCTCTTCAGCAATTCTTCCTTGTGGGCGTCGTCGCGCGCATAGACGGTCTTGCCGCCCTGGGTCAGCCGGAACAGCGGTGGCACGGCGAGATAGAGATGGCCGTTGTCGACCAGCCGCGGCATCTGCCGGTAGAAGAAGGTGATCAAGAGGCTGGCGATATGGGCGCCGTCGACGTCGGCATCGGTCATGATGATGACCTTCTCGTAACGCAGGTCGTCGTCGCGGTAATGCGCGGCCGTGCCGCAGCCGAGCGCCTGGATCAGGTCCGACAATTGCTGGTTCTGCGCGAGCTTGTCGCGGCCGGCGCTGGCGACGTTGAGGATCTTGCCGCGCAACGGCAGGATCGCCTGGGTCTTGCGGTCGCGTGCCTGCTTGGCCGAGCCGCCGGCCGAGTCGCCCTCGACGATGAACAGTTCCGAGCCCTCGGCCTGGTTGTTCGAGCAATCGGCGAGCTTGCCGGGCAGCCTCAGCTTGCGCACGGCGGTCTTGCGGTTGACCTCCTTCTCGGCGCGGCGCCGCAGCCGCTCCTCGGAGCGTTCGATCACCCAGTCGAGCAGGCGGTTGGCCTGGTTCGGATTGCCGGCGAGCCAATGGTCGAAGGGGTCGCGAATGGCGTTTTCGACGATGCGCGCGGCTTCGGCGGTGGCGAGCTTGTCCTTGGTCTGGCCCTGGAATTCCGGCTCGCGGATGAACACCGACATCATCACGGCGCAGCCGGCCAGGATGTCGTCGGTGGTGATCTGCGCGGCGCGCTTGTTGCCGGTGCGCTCGGCATGGTCCTTCAGGCCGCGCAGCAGCGCGATCCTCAGGCCCTGCTCGTGGGTGCCGCCGTCAGGCGTCGGGATGGTGTTGCAATAGGACGATATGAAGCCGTCCTGGTCGCCGACCCAGCCGATCGCCCATTCCGCCGAGCCATGGCCCTGGCGGTCGAGCTTGCCGGAGAAAATGTCCTGGTGGACCATGGTGGCGCCGGTGAGCGTCGCCGCGAGATAGTCCTTCAGGCCGCCGGGGAAGCGCAGAACCGCCTTTTCCGGCGTGTCGGTGCCCTTGACCAGGTCATGGGCGCAGGACCAGCGGATCTCGACGCCGCCGAACAGATAGGCCTTGGAGCGCGCCATCTTGAACAGGCGGGCCGGCTTGAAATGGTGGCCGTCCTTGAAGATCTGCGGGTCGGGCAGGAAGCGGATCCTGGTGCCGCGCCGGTTCTGCACCCGGCCGAGCTCCTCCAGGGGGCCTTGCGGAATGCCGCGCGAGAAGCGCTGGCGGTAGAGCGTCTGGCCGCGCGCCACCTCGACGTCGAGCTCGACGGAGAGCGCATTGACCACGGACACGCCGACGCCGTGCAGGCCGCCGGAGGTCTCATAGACCTTCGAATCGAATTTGCCGCCGGCATGCAGCGTGCACATGATGACTTCGAGCGCCGACTTGTCGGGAAATTTCGGGTGCGGGTCGATCGGGATGCCGCGGCCGTTGTCGGTGACCGTCAGCGAGCCGTCGACATCGAGTTCGACGTCGATCCAGGTGGCATGGCCGGCGACCGCTTCGTCCATCGCATTGTCGATGACCTCGGCGAACAGGTGGTGCAGGGCCTTTTCGTCGGTGCCGCCAATATACATGCCCGGCCGCCGGCGCACCGGCTCCAGGCCTTCGAGCACTTCGATCGAGGAGGCGGTATAGCCCTGTTCGCCCGGCGTTCCCGCCGCGGCTTTCGGCTGAGCCTTCACCGGCTCGGGCTTAGCCCGCGCCGGGGCCGCGGCGGCCGGCTTGTCCGTGCTGGCCGCGCCGCCGAACAGGTCGTTGGAATTCTCCATTGCACACCATGGTCTAAAAGGGCCAGACGACGCGCCCCGAATCACTCGGCGCATCATGGCACAAGCGTGCCAGGAAGCGAACGGAACGGAAACGGAATGCCCGGGAGATTGTCCCGCCGGCGCCCGATATCAGACAATCCGAGGGGGTGGAACCCAGGTCCGGACGTTCGGCCGTCGCCGGCCGGCCGGTTGTCGCGGATATAGGCGAGCGGCGTCGAGACCGCCATGGGCGGGCGCCATGCCCGCGGCCCGGCGCCGGCTTGGCGGAGCCCGGGCAGGGGCCATCGCCCTGGCGGGTGCCGATGGAACCCGACGGATCATCCGCGCGTCATTCGGGCATGATGCCTGCCAGGCCCGAGGAGCCGGTTCATGACGCCGCACCAATCCCTGCCTTCGCCGCACCGGCCGGCACCGGTCTATGCCGGCTTCCTGCTGTTGTGTTTCGCCATCGCCGCCGCTGGCGGCCTCGCCAATTCCTATGGCCTGGCCGACTGGTATCCGGCGCTCGCCAAGCCGTCCTTCAATCCGCCGAACTGGCTGTTCGCGCCGGCCTGGACGGTGCTCTACGCCATGATCGCGGTCTCCGGTGCGCGCCTCTTGCTGTCGCCGAGCCGGGGCAAGGCGCCGGCGATCACCGCCTTCGCCATCCAGCTCGCGCTCAACGCGGCCTGGTCCTGGGTGTTCTTCTACGGCCATGCCATTGGCGCGGCGCTCGCCGTGATCGTTGCCTTGTGGCTCGCCATTGCCGCCACGATCGGGCTCGCCTGGCCGAAGGATCGCATGGCGTCGGCGCTGCTGATCCCCTATCTAGCCTGGGTGAGCTACGCGACGCTGCTCAACGGCGCGATCTGGCGGCTCAACGGCTGACAACGGACAAGGCCCATGACGTTCACTATGCTCGTTCCCTTCGCCATAGGCGCGGTTGCCATCGTGCTGCTGATGGGGCTTGTCAACATGCTGCGCAACGGATCGGCGAGCACCTCGCAGACGCTGATGCGCTGGCGCGTCGGCCTGCAGTTCCTCGCCATCATCATCATCGTCATCGCGATCTATATGAAGGCCGGCTGACCGGCGGAGACGGGAACCAGGCCATGGTGAAACTCAACAAGATCTATACCAAGACCGGCGACGACGGCACGACCGGGCTCGCCGCCGGCGGCCGCCGGCTGAAATTCGACCTGCGCGTCGAGGCCTACGGCATCGTCGACGAAGCCAATGCCGCGATCGGCATGGCCCGGCTGCACACCGCAGACCAGCCGGCGATCGACGCCATGCTGTCGCGCATTCAAAACGACATGTTCGATCTCGGCGCCGATCTGGCGACGCCCGATACCGGCGAGGCGCTCGGCTACGAGGCGCTGCGCATCGTCCCGGCCCAGGTCGAGCGGCTGGAGGCCGAGATCGACCAGCTCAATGCCGAGCTGAAACCGCTGAAGAGCTTCATCCTGCCGGGCGGCAGTCCGGCCTCCGCCAACCTGCATCTCGCCCGCACCATCAGCCGGCGCGCCGAGCGCGTGATGGTGGAACTGTCGCGCCAGATGGGCGAGGTCGTCTCCGAAGCCTCGCTGCAATATATCAACCGGCTGTCGGATTTCCTGTTCGTCGCCGGCCGCACGCTCAACGACAAGGGCGCGGGCGACGTGCTCTGGGTGCCGGGCAAGAACCGCTGAGACCGAGGCAGGCGCCCGAGGCGATCGACGGGGGACAGGATGGTTCCGGAGCTCAAGACGACGCGGCTGAGCCTGCGGCAGCGCGCGGCGGCCGAGATCGACGATTACGTCGCGATGGACGCCGACCTCGAGGTCAGGCGCTACATCACGCCCGACTTCCGCGACAATTTCGACCCCGCCGCCTATCGCGCGGCGCTCGCCGAGCGCATGGCCCGGGATTTCGGGCCGGGCTTCGGTCACTGGAGCATCCGCTCGCGGTATGCGCCGCATCGCTTTCTCGGCATGGCGATCCTGATGCCGGTGGAAGGGCTGGGACCGGAGATCGAAATCGGCTGGCGCCTGCCGCGGTCGGCCTGGGGGCAGGGCCATGCGAGCGAGGCGGCCCGCCGCGTTCTCGTCCATGGCTTCGACACCCTGGCGCTCGACGAGGTCGTGGCCCTGATCGACCCGGACAATGTCAGGTCGGTCGCGGTTGCGACGAAGCTCGGCCTTTCGCGTGCCGGACGGCGGGCGGCCTATGGCACGGAATTCGATCTTTACCGGCGCCGGCGCAACGCCTGATCCCGCAAAAATCCTTGACAGGCGGCCTGCCTCACAGCACATAGGCGGCCCATGAACACGATCTCGACCAGCACCCGACGCCGTAGCCTCATCCTGCGATGAGCGCGCGCGGTCGTTTGCTTCGATCGATCTGATCGCCGCGCCTCCAGCGCGGCTTTTTTTTCACCTGAATCACCCTGATCCGACCTCGCTTCAACATCTCGTCCCAGCGGAGACCTGCCATGGCTACGAAAGCCAAAATCGCGATCCTCGGCGCTTCCGGCTATACCGGTTCCGAACTCGTGCGCCTGCTGCTCCGCCATCCGCGCGTCGAGATCGTGCTGATGACCGCCGACCGGAAGGCCGGCCAGCCGATGGCCGAGGTGTTTCCGCAATTCGCGCCGTTCGCGCTGCCCGATCTGGTGTCGATCGACAGCATCGACTGGAAGACCGCGGCGGTCGACCTGGTGTTCTGCGCCCTGCCGCACGGCACGACGCAGACGGTGATCGCCTCGATCATGAAGGCCAGGGTCGACATCAAGGTCGTCGATCTCTCGGCCGATTTCCGGCTGGCCAATCCGGCCGACTACGCCCGCTGGTACGGCCACGAGCATCACGCGCTGGATGTGCAGCAGGAGGCCGTCTACGGCCTGCCCGAGCTGCATCGCGCGGCGATCAAGAAGGCCCGGCTGGTGGCCAATCCCGGCTGCTATCCGACCTGCTCGATCCTGCCGCTGGCGCCGCTGCTGCGGAAAAAGGCGATCGAGACCGACAATATCGTCGTCGACGCCAAGTCGGGCGTGTCGGGTGCCGGCCGCGCCGCCAAGGAAGGCAGCCTCTATTGCGAGGTGACCGAGGGCATCCATGCCTATGGCGTCGCCGGCCACCGGCATTCCTCGGAGCTCGACCAGGAGCTGTCGCTGATCGCGGGCAAGCCGGTGATCGCCACCTTCACGCCCCATCTCATGCCGATGAGCCGGGGCATGCTGGCGACCACCTATGTCACCGCCAAGCGCGGCCGGACCGCGGCCGACCTGCACGGGCTGATCGCCCAGGCCTATGCCCGCGAGCCCTTCGTGCACGTCCTGCCGCTCGGCCAGACGCCGCAGACCCGCCATGTGCGGGGCTCGAACATGATCATCATCGGGCTGGTCCAGGACCGCGTGCCGAACCGGGTCATCGTGGTCTCGGCCATCGACAACCTGGTCAAGGGTGCCTCCGGCCAGGCGGTCGAGAACATGAACCTGGTGCTCGGCTATCCCGAGACGCTGGGCCTGGAGCAGATCGCGCTGTTCCCCTGAACGGGGGCAGGGCGTCCGGGTTTCAGCCCGGACGCCGGCGGGAGCTTTTGCACTGGCCTGTGCTCCGGTCCGATCCGAGGCAATCAATCTTGATGGCGGTATCGCTCGGGTGTCCCGTCCCCGTGATGACGGTTCTTTGGCCGGTTGGATAAGGCCCGTCTTTTTCGCGATTTTCGATGGTGAACCGCTGAATTCGCGGATGGCCGGGACAGGCCCGGCCAAGACGGATAGAGTGTGACGATGCAGGCCTGGCGCCTACCTCCCTATGCTCGCGCTACTTCGTCTTGCCCGGGCTTGGCCCGGGCTTGGCCCGGGCATCTACGCATTCGTCCGCGCGCGGCAATCAGGCTGTGGTGATTGCTGGGTTCCAACTTTAGATCAACATGCGCTGCACGAAGGCTTGTTGTCCTTCGAGACACGCCGCGCGCCTCGAAGGCCGGCTGACCGGAGAGTGCGCGAAGGCGAGTGCGCTGCCCTACCGCATCATCAGCGTCGCCAGCCGAGCCCTTTGCTCGTCGTTCCACGGCGTCGAGCGCTTCAGGGCGGTGTCGACCTGGGCGGTCGTCGTCGAGGCGCTGACATGGCGCTGGCCGTCGACGAAGATGGCCTGGTCGAAGGCGGCCGAGGCACCGCCGACCTTGACGATGCCGGTCGCGATCTGGACGAAGCCGGGATAGAGGATCTCGCGGTGATAGTGGATCTCGATATGGACCAGCGAGATGCCGCGGCCTGCGCTGGTCAGCCGGATGCCTTCGCGCGCGAAGAACTCCGTGCGGCCGATTTCCAGATAGGTCGCGATGACCGCGTTGTTGACGTGGTTGTTCGGGTCGAGATCGCCGTAGCGGATGGGATGCACCGTTACGAACGGATAGGCGGCGAGCGCGGCGCGCTCGCTCATCGGAATTCTCGGGCTCAATCCTTCACCTTCACATAGCGGCCGGGCGCATCTTCGATGGCCGGATAGGCTTTGGTTCCGACCGGGCGCGCGGCAACCTCCTTGCCGTCGTGACGCCTAACCCATTCGCGCCAGTGCGGCCACCATGAACCGGGATGCTCGGTCGCGGTGGCGAGCCAATCCTCGAACCGGCCGGTCGGCGGCCCGCCGAGCCAGTGCTGATATTTGTTCTTGGCCGGCGGATTGACCACGCCGGCAATATGGCCGGAGCCGGCGACCACATATTCGACCGGGCCACCGAAGGCCGACGAACCGATGAACACCGAGCGGGCGGGCGCGATGTGGTCCTCGCGGGAGGCGAGGTTATAGACGGGAACCTTGACCTTCTTCAGGTCCAGGGTCTCGCCGGCGACCTCCATGCGGCCGTTCGACAGGTCGTTCTGCAGGTAGCAGTGGCGCAGGTAGAAGGAATGATTGGCCGCCGGCATGCGTGGCGAATCGGCGTTCCAGTAGAGCAGGTCGAAGGGCATCGGCGCCTTGCCCTTCATGTAATTATTGACGAAATAGTTCCAGATCAGGTCGTTCGAGCGCAGCATGTTGAAGGCATTGGCCATTTGCTTGCCTTCGAGATAGCCGGTCTGGGCCATGCGCTTTTCGAGCGACTGGATCTGTTCCTCGTCAACGAAGACCTTGAGATCGCCGGCATAGGTGAAATCGACCTGGGTGGTGAAGAAGGTCGCGGTCTCGACCCGGTCGATGCCCTTGGCCGCCATATAGGCGAGCGCCACCGCCAGCAGCGTGCCGCCGACGCAGTAGCCGATGGTATGCACCTTCTTGTGGCCGGTGATCTCGCCGGCGACGCGCAGCGCCTCGAGCGGCCCCTCCAGCATATAGTCGCCGAAGCCCTTGTGGGCGTGGCGCTGGTCGGGATTGACCCAGGAGATGACGAAAACGGTGAGGCCCTGGTCGACCGCCCATTTGATGAAGCTTTTGTCCTGGACCAGGTCGAGAATGTAGAACTTGTTGATCCAGGGCGGCACGATGACCAGCGGCACGGCGCCGACCGTCTCGGTGGTCGGGCTATATTGGATCAGCTGGATCAGGTCGTTTTCGAACACCACCTTGCCGGGCGTCATGGCGAGGTTCTTGCCGAGGGCGAAGGGGGTGTCGTCGGATTGCCGGATCCTGAGGTCGCCGCCGCCGCGCTCGATGTCCTCGGCCATCATCTGCATGCCGCGCACCAGGTTCTCGCCGCTCGACCCGATGGTCTCGCGCAGCAGTTCCGGATTGGTCGGCACGAAATTGGAGGGCGACAGCGCATTGGCGATCTGCCGGGTGTAGAACGAGGCCTTGTGTTTCATATGGCCGTCGATCTCGGCCTGTTCGACGAAGTTTTCGGCGAGCCCCGTGGTTACCAGGTAGAACTGCTTCAGGAAGGCAAAGAACGCATTGTCGTTCCACTGCGGGTCCTTGAAGCGGGCGTCGCGCGGATCGGCCTTGGCGACCGGCTCGGCTTTTTCGCCGGCCATGGCCTTCAGCGAGGCCGACCACAGATCCATGTAGCGGCTGGTGATCTCCGTCTGGGCGGTCATGGCGCGCTGCGGATCCTTCAGCCAGAACTCGGCGACCTGGCCGAGCGTCTTGACCACGTCGGCGACGCCGTCGGGCTGGTCGCTCGGGTGGCTGCCGGTCTCCCGGGGCTTGAGATAGGCGGCGAGCGCCTTGCCGCCGAGCTCGACCATGCGCGCCACGTTGGAGGACAGCCGCTCGACGTCCATGGCGCGGAAGCGGAACGGATCTTCCGGCGACGCGTCGCCTCCGGGCGGCGGCGGCGGTGCCCCGGTCGGCTTGCCTGACGGTGCCGGCTTCGGTTCGGTCGCCGGGCGGGTTGCGGCGCCGCCCTCGATGGCCACCAGGACCGGCTTGGAGACGGGCGGCCTCGCCGCCGGCTTCAATGCGGGCTCCTTCACCGTTTCGACCGGCTTGATCCGCGCCGGCGCTGCCTTGGCCGCCGGGGCCGGAGCCTTGGTCTTGGCGCCGCCTCGCCGGGCCGCAGCCTTGCCGGCGGGAGCGTCCGTTGCGGCGGCCGCGGTCTTGCGGCGCGTGCCGGCAGGCCCGGTGGCAACGGCGGCGGCCGGCTTGGCGGCGCCGGCCGTGACCGTTGTCGATTTGCGCTTGGCCGCCGGCTTGGCGGGGGCGGGCGCAATTGTCGCAGGGGCCGGCTTCGCGCGCGGCGCGGTTTTGGCGGGAGCCGCCGCCGCGGCGGCGGCCATGGCCACGGGGGTGGGGGATTCGCTCTTCGCTTCGACTTTGCCGGCAGGCCGGCGGGGCGCTTTGGCGGGCGATTTTCCAGCATTTGCCGAGGCGCGCGCGGGCCCCGGCGTCTTCGGCTTGCTCGAATCGCGTTTCGCCATGAGCTTCCCTCCGAAATTCGCCGCTTTCGTGCCACACGAAATCGGTCCACTTTTTCGTTGGGACATATTAGGAAGGCCGCAGGCGCGCCGCCAGCGAAAGATGGCGGCGAGGCCACCTGGAGATCGACATGCGTGAGATGACGGATCAGACCGCGACCATCCGGCGCCGGGGCAAGGCGGGTCTCGCCGCAGTGGCGCTCGCGGCCCTCGCGCTCGCCGGCTGCCAGACGGCCAATGACGGTTATCCCTCGCCTTATGGTCCCTCGCGCCGCGTGCCCCTGCCGGCGGTGGCCGGTGGCGGCCTCTGGCAGCCGATCCCGCTGAGGGCCTCGGGTTATGGGGCCTCGACGCTGATCTCGCGCCTGCCGGAGGCACCGCGCGTGCCGGCGCCGCCGCGCTCGTCGGAAACGCCGGAATTGCTGACGCCGGCCCAGCAGACCGCCCGCCGCAACGAGCTGGAGGCGGCGCGCAATGGCCATGTCGGCGCGATGGACCGCCGCCTGACCAGCAGCGGCCGCATTCATGGCCCCGATCCGGGCTCGCGCCCGGCGCTCGATCCGGAAACCGATCGCGAGCCGGCGCCGACCCGCCAGCCGGAATGACGCCGCAGTTGCGGCGCAGCCTGTAGTCGTCCCGCGGCCCGTTGCGCGCGAATTGCGCCGACAGCCCATCAGACAAGCATTCCGCAGCCGTCCCCGCCGTGATAGGTCTTGGCCGCCCGCACGGGACTTCCCTTCACCGCCAACCCGATCAGATCAGATGACAACGACCGACTTTCACCGTATCCGCCGCCTGCCGCCTTATGTGTTCGAGCAAGTGAACAAGGTGAAGGCCGCGGCGCGAGCTAAGGGCGTCGACATCATCGATCTCGGCATGGGCAATCCCGACCTGCCGGCGCCCGATCATGTCATCGAGAAGCTGAAGGAAACCATCGGCAAGCCGCGCACTGACCGCTATTCGGCGTCGAAGGGTATTCCCGGCCTCCGGCGCGCCCAGGCGGCCTATTACGAGCGCCGCTTCGGCGTGAAGCTCAACCCCGAGACCCAGGTCATCGCGACGCTCGGCTCGAAGGAAGGCTTCGCCAACATGGCCCAGGCGATCACCGCGCCGGGCGATATCGTGCTCTGCCCCAATCCGAGCTATCCGATCCACGCCTTCGGCTTCCTGATGGCCGGCGGCGTCATCCGCTCGGTGCCGGCGACCGCCGACGAAGAGTATTTCCGCGCGATGGAACGCGCGATGCAGCACTCGATCCCCAAGCCGCTCGCGGTGGTCGTCTGTTATCCCTCCAACCCGACCGCGCAGGTGGCCGATCTCGACTTCTACGGCGAGCTCGTGCGTTTCGCCCGCAAGCACGACCTGATCGTGCTGTCGGACCTGGCTTATGCCGAGGTCTATTTCGACGACAAGAACCCGCCGCCCTCGATCCTGCAGGTGCCCGGCGCCTTCGATGTCGCGGTCGAATTCACCTCGATGTCGAAGACCTTCTCCATGGCCGGCTGGCGCATGGGCTTCGCGGTCGGCAACGAGCGGCTCTGCGCGGCGCTCGCCCGGGTCAAGAGTTATCTCGACTATGGCGCCTTCACGCCGGTGCAGGTGGCCGCGACCGCGGCGCTGAACGGTCCCGAGGATTGCATCCGCGAGATGCGCGAGACCTACAAGAAGCGGCGCGACGTGCTGATCGACAGCTTCGGCAAGAGCGGCTGGGCGGTTCCCGCGCCGCAGGCTTCGATGTTCGCCTGGGTGCCGATCCCGGAGCCGTTCAAGGCGCTGGGTTCGCTCGAATTCGCCAAGCTGCTGGTCGAAAAGGCCGAGGTGGCGGTGGCGCCGGGCATCGGCTTCGGCGAGCATGGCGACGACTATGTGCGCATCGCCGTGGTCGAGAACGAACAGCGGATCAAGCAGGCGGCGCGCAACGTCAAGCGGTTCTTCGACACCGCCGCGACGACGCTTCACAACGTGGTGCCGCTGGCCGCCGCCGGTCGCTGAACGCCTGGGGCCGGTTCGTCGGCCGCGCCCTATGTCGGCGGCACGCTGTTCGCGGCGCGCAAGGTCGCCGCCCGGACCGGGCTGGTGCGCGGCATCGATCACCTGATCGACGAGAGGCAGATCGTGTCAGATCGAAGCATGGCATCAAGGATAGGCCGTCCTTCGAGGGTCGCTTCGCTCCCACCTCAGGATGAGGACGGTTGGAGATCTGCATTCCCGTTGTTGATGAAGCGTCGAACGAGGTGCGCATTTGGCCCCGCCGCTGCTGCAGCGCCCCACAACCCTCATCCTGAGGTGGGAGCGAAGCGACCCTCGAAGGACGGCAAACCGTGGTGCCGTGCGCTTCAATTTGAGACGATCGGACTCTAGGGCACGCCCTTGGTCCGAATGCAACGGGACGGGGCATCAGCCCAGCCTTCCACAGGCCGGTGCTTTTCTTGCTTTGACCGGCCAAATCGGGCAAAAGCCCGGCGCGGCGCAGTGCCGCGACAGGTCGCGGATCACCTCGTCATGCAGGACATTTTGAAGGTAGGCATTGCCGGCCTCGGCACCGTGGGTGCTTCGGTCGTGCGCCTGATGGCCAAACGCGACAATCTGCTGAGCGAGGCCGCCGGCCGCCACATCAAGGTCGTGGCGGTGAGCGCGCGCTCGCGCGACAAGGACCGCGGCATCGTCACCAACGGCATGCGCTGGGTCGACGACCCGATCCAGCTCGCCACCGATCCGGCCGTCGACGTGTTCGTCGAGCTGATCGGCGGCTCGGAAGGCCCGGCCAAGCAAGCGGTCGAAGCCGCCCTCGGTGCCGGCAAGGCGGTCGTCACCGCCAACAAGGCGCTGCTGGCGGCCCATGGCACGGCGCTGGCGCGGCGCGCCGAAAAGAAGGGCGTGGCGCTGAATTTCGAAGCGGCGGTCGCCGGCGGCATCCCGGTCATCAAGACCCTGCGCGAGGGCCTGGTCGGCAACGCGATCGAGCGCGTCTACGGCATTCTCAACGGCACCTGCAATTACATCCTCACCCGCATGGCGGACGAGGGCATTTCGTTCGAGGAGTGCCTGAAGGACGCCCAGCGGCTCGGTTATGCCGAGGCCGACCCGACCTTCGACGTCGACGGTTTCGACACCGCCCATAAATTGTCGCTGCTCACCAGCCTCGCCTTCGGCACGCTGGTCGACACCAAGGGCATTTCCATCGAGGGCATCCGGTCGATCAAGCCGGTGGACCTCAAGATGGCCGACGAGCTCGGCTACCGGGTGAAGCTGCTCGGCGTCGCGCAGCGCACCGCCGATGGGGTCGAGCAGCGCGTGCATCCGACCTTCGTGCCGAAGGATTCGGCCATCGCCCAGGTCAATGGCGTGCTCAACGCGGTGGCGATCGACGCGGACGCGGTCGACCTGACTCTGGTCGGCCCGGGCGCCGGCGGCGATGCCACGGCCTCCGCCGTCATCGCCGATATCGTCGACATCGCCCGCGGCCATCGCACCGCGCCGTTCATCCGGCCGGTGGCGACGCTGACCCAGCCGACCAGGGCGCCGCTGACCCGCCACGAGGGCGGCTACTACATCCGCCTCGAGGTGGTAGACCGGCCGGGCACCGCGGCCCGGATCGCATCGCGCATGGCGCAGAACAAGATTTCGCTGGAATCGATTGTTCAAAGACGCTCTGGTCCGGTGCGCGGCGGCACCGATCCGGCGGCGGCCGAAGCGCCGGCTCCGGTCGTGCTGATCACCTATGCCACCACCGAGGCGGCGGTGCAGCGCGCGCTGAAATCCATGGATACCGACGGCGTGCTGCTTGGGCGGCCGCAGGTCATCCGCATCGAACGCAGTTGATCAAGAACACTCTCCGAGGGGATTACCGATATGGCCGACCAAGGGCTTTCCATTCCGAAAAACCTCGTCATCGAGCGGGTTCTGTCGATGGAACTCGTGCGGGTGACCGAGCGTGCGGCCGTGGCCTCGGCCCGGCTGCGCGGACGCGGCAATGAGAAGGCCGCCGACCAGGCCGCGGTCGACGCCATGCGGCGCGAGCTGAACAAGCTGCCGATCGACGGCACCGTGGTGATCGGCGAGGGCGAGCGCGACGAGGCGCCGATGCTCTATATCGGTGAGCAGGTCGGCACCAAGCGTGGCCCCAAGGTCGATATCGCGCTCGATCCGCTCGAGGGCACCACGCTCTGCGCCAAGGACATGCCGGGTTCGATCGCGGTCATCGCCATGGCCGAACACGGTTCGCTGCTCAACGCGCCCGACGTCTACATGGACAAGATCGCCATCGGGCCGGGCTACCCCAAGGGCACCGTCGATCTCGACGCCTCGCCGGTCGAGAACATCCACGCCATCGCCAAGGCCAAGGGCGTCAAGCCGAGCGAGATCACCGCGCTGATCATGGATCGGCCGCGCCATGCCAAGCTGATCGAGGCGGTGCGCGGCACGGGTGCGGCGATCCGCCTGATCACCGATGGCGACGTCGCCGGCGTCATTCACACGGCGAGCGTCGCCGAGACCGGCATCGATATCTATCTCGGCATCGGCGGCGCGCCCGAAGGCGTGCTGGCGGCTGCCGCCCTGCGTTGCGTCGGCGGCCAGATGCAGGGCCGCCTGATCTTCGATTCCGAGGACAAGATCGAGCGCGCCCGCACCATGGGTGTCCTGGATCCGAACAAGAAATACGCCATGGAAGAGATGGCCTCGGGCGACGTGATCGTGGCCGCCACCGGCGTCACCGACGGCGCGCTGCTGAAGGGCGTGTTCTTCGGCCCCGACATGATCACCACCGAGACGATCGTCTACCGCTCGACCACCGGCACCGTGCGGCGCATTTTTGGTGAACACCGCCAGTTCGAGAAGTTCCACCTCGATTGATCATGATCAACCCGCGGCGGCTGTTCCTCGGGGTTGAACAATCGGTCCTCGGTCGCGCCTGGCGCGACCGGCTGGACGATCCGGCCCGCGCCCAGGCGCTGGCCATGTCGCAGTCGCACGACCTGCCGGATATCCTGTCGCGGGTGCTCGCCGGGCGCGGCGTGACGGCCGAAGGCGTCGAGGCTTTCCTCGAGCCGACGATCCGGGCGGCCATGCCCGATCCGTCGGTCCTGACCGACATGGACCGGGCGGTCGAACGGCTCGCCCGTGCGGTCCTGACGACCGAGAAGGTCGCCATTTTCGGCGACTACGATGTCGATGGCGCAACCTCGTCGGCGGTGCTGGCGCTGTTCCTGCGCGCCTGCGGCCTCGACCCGGTCATTCGTATCCCCGATCGCATTTTCGAAGGCTACGGCCCGAACAGCGAGGTCATCAGGCAATTGCGGGCCGATGGCGCGACGCTGCTGGTGACGCTCGATTGCGGCACGACCAGCCATGAGGTGCTGGCGGAGGCCGGGACGATCGGCTTCGACGTGGTGGTCTGCGACCATCACCAGGCCGACGAGCGGCTGCCCGTGGTGGCGGCCCTGGTCAATCCGAACCGGCTGGACGACCTTTCGGGGCTCGGTCATCTCTGTGCCGCCGGCGTCACCTTCATGATGGTGGTGGCGCTCAACCGGGCGCTCCGCGACCGTGGCTTCTGGACCGGCGGCCGGCCGGAGCCGGACCTGATGCGGCTGCTGGATCTCGTCGCGCTCGGCACGATCGCCGACGTCGTGCCGCTGAAGGGCCTCAACCGTGCCTTCGTGACGCGTGGCCTGGCGGTCATGCGCAAGCGCGACAATGTCGGCCTGCGCGCGCTGATGGACGTCGCCAAGCTGGATGGCCCGCCGACGCCTTATCATCTCGGCTTTCTGATCGGGCCACGCATCAATGCCGGCGGCCGGATCGGCGATGCCGGCCTCGGCGCCCGGCTGCTGGTCACCGACGACACCCTGGAGGCCCAGCGGATCGCCGCCGAGCTCGACCGGTTGAACCGCGAGCGCCAGGTGGTCGAGCTCGGCACGGTCGCCGAAGCCGAGGCCGAGGCGCTGGCGGCGCTGGGGCCGATGGAGGAGGGCACCGCGGTGATCGTCACCGCCGGCAATGGCTGGCATGCCGGCGTGGTCGGCCTGGTCGCCTCGCGCCTGAAGGAGCGCTTCAAGCGTCCGGCTTTCGCGGTGGCCTTCACCGGCGACACCGGCACCGGGTCCGGCCGGTCGCTGCCGGGGGTCGATCTGGGGGCCGCGGTGCGCCAGGCGGTGAGCGAGGGATTGCTGGTCAAGGGCGGCGGCCATGCCATGGCGGCCGGGGTCACCGTCATGCGCGGCCGGCTGGCGGATTTCCGCGCCTTTCTCGAGGACAAGCTGCAGGCCGGCGTCGAAGCGGCGCGGCGCGAGGACGCGCTGGCGATCGACGCGGCGACGACGGCCGCGGCGCTCAAGCCGGACCTCGCCGCGCTGATCGACCGTGCCGGGCCGTTTGGTTCAGGCAATGCCGAGCCGGTGCTGGTGCTGCCGGCCCACACCGTCGTTTATGCCGAGGAGGTCGGCACCGCCCATGTCCGCACCCGGCTGAAGAGCGGCGACAACGCCACCATCGACGCCATCGCCTTTCGCGCCGCCGGCCAGCCGGTCGGTCGGGCGCTCGCCGAGAACCGCGGCCGCCAGTTGCATGTCGCCGGCTCGATCTCGATCGATCGCTGGCAGGGCAGGGAGCGCGTGCAGTTCCGGATTTTGGATGTCGCGGTGCCCGGACGCGGGTGAGGAGCGGCGCGCATGAACCCTCTCCCGCAAGCGGACGAGGGTTCACGCAGCTAAAAAATATACAATATTTCAGCGACTTGCGCGGTGGTCAGTCGCCTTCGAGGCTGCGCACGAGAACCTCCACCTTCACCTCGCCCCGGCGGGGAGAGGTCGACCTTGAGCGCAGCGAAAGGTCGGGAGAGGGGGCGACGCGCTCGACGAGAGGTCGCGATGCCAAGCGCGTAAGTCTCTGTTCTGAATGCTCAATTCCCCCTCTCCCGGCGCTGTCGCGCCGACCTCCCCCCGCCGGGGGGAGGTGAGGGTGGGGGTTCCCGCGCCAAATCCTGAAAGACGGCCAATTCGGGCCATTCGGAGATGTGTGCATCCGGTGGCCCGCAAGCGGGCGAGGGGACAGCGCAAGCTCTCAAGACCGGAACGCCGCCGCCTGCCTGAAGCCGCTCAAGAGGCGCATGGCGGTCTTGCCCAGCGCCCGGTCGTCTCGGGCGCCGAGCCGGGCGGTTCTGGCGGTGATGGCCTGGTGGGCTTCGACCGCGACGATCCTGGCGCGCGGCGCGAGCGCGGGGTCGGCCTGGACGACGTCGCGCAGCGCCGCCAGCACCAGGGGCGGCCCGGCGGTCGGCGCGATGCAGGTCTGGGCATCGTCGAGAAGGTCGCGGAACGAGGGTTTCCAGGCGGGATCGGCGAGCCGCCAGCGGATCAGCGCCAGCAGTCCATCGTCGGGCTCGATCATCCCTCGGGCAGGGCCTTCCGCTGTCGACAACTCGTCCACGGCACACCCAATTCGCATGATCTGCACTGCCCGGCCGGCAAATTCCCGACGTGTGAGGATTGAGCGCCGAACGCCGGATTCGGGCAATGGGATACCGCCGCGCGATGCGGGTTATCCACAGCCGGCTATGCTGCATCGCGAAGGTAAAACGGCCGGATATTCTGCTTTCGGCAGGGCTGGTAAGGCGATTGACTGCTCGCTAGTCTTGATCTGGCGGGCGGGCTCGCTGCTCGGGTCGGGTGCAGGAGGACAGGATGGGTTTCTTCGATTTCGTCAAGAATGTCGGGAAGAAGCTGGTCGGAGCCAGCGAAGCGCAGGCGGCACCGGCGCCGGCCCTGACCGAGGAAGTGGCAAGTCACGGCTTCGACACCAACACCCTTCAGATCCAGTCGACCGGCAACAACGTCAAGCTCACCGGCCAGGTGAAATCCCAGGAAGAGGCCGAGCGCATCATCCTGGCGCTGGGCAATACCGTCGGCGTGTCCAATGTCGACACCAGCCAGCTGGTGGTCGACGCCACGGCGCCTGCCGCCAAGATGTATACGGTGAAGAAGGGCGACACGCTCTGGAAGATCGCCGAAGAGCATTACGGCAAGGGCGCGGACTATCCCAAGATCGTCGCGGCCAACAATCCGCCCGTCGTCAATCCCGATCTGATCCAGCCGGGCTGGGTTCTCCGCATTCCCTGATCGTGCTCTATTGTTGATCCGGCAGGGGCCTCGACGCTCCGGCCGTCAACGATATCACGGGGGACGACCATGGGCGGGTTATCGCGCCGCGGCTTGACGGCCGCGGCTTTCGTTTTGCCATTCGCGCCGGCGCTGCTGAAGGCGCAGGGCTGGCCTTCCGGCACGATCCGGCTGATCGTGCCGTTCCCGGCCGGCGGCTCGGTGGATGCCATGGCGCGGCTGGCGCAGCCGGGCCTGGAGCGGCGTCTCGGCACCGCCGTGATCGTCGAGAACCGGCCGGGCGCGGGGGGCAGCGTCGGGGCCAACATGGTGGCGAAATCGCCGCCCGACGGTCTCACCTGGCTGTTCGTTTTCGACACCCACGCGGTCAACCCGACGCTCTTGCCCTCGATCGGCTTCGATTCCAGCCGGGATCTCGATCCGGTCATGCTGATCGGCACCGCGCCCATGGTGATCACCGCCCATCCGAGCCAACCCTACCGGACGCTCGCCGACGTCATTGCCGCGGCCAAGGCGGCGCCGGGCACGATTCCCTACGGCACGATCGGCAATGGCAGCCTCGGCCACCTGGCCATGACGCTGCTGGCGAAACGCGCCGGCATCCGGCTCAACCACATTCCCTATCGCGGCGGCGGGCCACTGGTGAACGATGCGCTCGGCGGCCACGTGCCGCTCGCCATCGCCTCCTCGGCGGTGCTGGCGGCCCATCTCGCCGCCGGCACGCTCCGGCCGATCGTGCAGACCGGCACGGCACGCGCGCAGACGCTCGCCACCGTGCCGACGGTGGCCGAAAGCGGCTTTGCCGGCTTCGACGCCGAGGCCTGGTGGGCGGTGTTCGCGCCGGCCGGCACGCCGGCCGCCACGGTGCAGCGATTCGGGACCGAGCTGACCGCCAGCTATCGCGACGAATCGATCCTGCGCCAACTGACCGAGAACCAGCAGGTGAAGCTGATGACGGCCGGCCCGCCCGAGCTCAAGCGCTTCTTTGACGAGCAAATGGCCATATGGGGACAGGTGGTCCGGGAAAATTCCATCAAAGCCGACTGAAAACTTTGCCGGGGGGCTTGCTGGCGGGAGCGACCCCCCCTATAAACCGCCCCGCCGCACTGCGGTCGCGCTCCCTTCGTCTAGAGGCCTAGGACACCAGCCTTTCACGTTGGGTACAGGGGTTCGAATCCCCTAGGGAGCGCCAAAACCTTCCCGAGTTCTTGATACTGCAACGGCCGCCAAGCCATATCATGCCGGCTTTTGGCGGCGGTAGGAATCACTTGGCCGGGAGCTTCCACCATGAGCCGTAAGAATCCGTTCGAGATCTCCTATCCCGTGCGCCGTGCGGATAGTGGCGTCCTCGCCTATTTGCGCGAGGTGGACCCCGTCGCCGCGTGCTACATTTCCGGGGCTGATCGGGCGGCCAAAAAAAGGCGCCTGAATTGGGACAGGTTTTTCTCCAAGGCTTCCCAGCAATCCATGGCACGATTACCGCGGACACAGAGCAGCCCGCCCCTTCGGGGCGTGGAGGATCCGTTCTGATGGGCTGCAGGCGAGCCCTCTTTTCCAGGACTTAGAGAACATCGGCTTTCCGCCGTGGTCGCGCCGTGCTGTACAGACCAGGAACGAATCGGAGCATGACTAGGCCTTAGGTCATCCACCACAAGGCCTGCGCATCGAGTAAGGGAAGCGGTTAGCTCAAGGGCATCAGGGCCCCGCCAAGAGCCAACGCGAACGCGTTGGGCGGTCTCGCTAGGCTTACCAGCATGGATGTGATCAGCGACAACAATCGGTGGGGATAGGAGCAAGGCCCCTCAGGGGACATTTGGCGGCTGCGTGTCATCGTGATTGCGGACGGATGTTCATTCATGTCAGGTCTCTCCACCGTCTCGATAATCCACATTATTGGAAGTGACTATGACGCGGTGTGCTATCGTTACCTCAGTGCATCCTCTCGACGAGGGCATTGCAGTCGGTTCGCATCACATCGCCCGAGATCTCGCTCGTCGCGGTTGGCATGTGTTGCTCCTTTCGGATCCGGCCTCACTCGCTCATTTCTCTGCAGCAGTGGCCAATGAGGCGGCGAGGGCAAGGACCAGATCTGCGCTCAGCGGTTGGCGGGAGATTGAACCGGGACTGGTCGCGTGGACACCCGCGACGGTTTTGCCGCTAGCAGGGCGCTTTGGCGCGGGAAGCGCGGCAATTCTGAAGGCGTGGCCATCTTTGACCGTGCCGCCGCTCGTCGGACGCCTTCGCCGCGCAGGTTTTGCAGCACCCGATCTCATCATGTTCGACGGCGCGATCTATTCGTCCCTGGTTGACGAACTGGCTCCCAGGAAAACAGTGTTGCGCATGTTCGACCATCCGGATGGACAGGCCGGCTTGCCCGAGGAACTGCGGCGGCAAGAGCGTGCACTTGTTGCTCGGTGCGACCTCGTGGCAGTGACGTCTCCCAGCCTTGCTCCGGTTGCCCGGCGGTATGGAGCCCACAAGGTCCACGTCCTGGAGAACGGCGTTGATCTCGCGGCATTCCTCCCGTCTGCTTCCGAGCCCGCAGACTATGCCGGCATACCTCGGCCGCGCGCACTCTATATCGGCGCTATCGAGCCGTGGGTGGACCAGGCGCTGGTGGATCGGGTCGCGCGGCTCTGTCCAGGGATCTCTTTCGTCTGGATCGGCCGAGGTCGATCAACGCTGGGGGGACCGGATGCGTCCAACGTGTATCGGCTGGGACCGCGGCCGTTCGCGTCGCTATCGGGCTATTTGCAGCACTCGGATGTCGGGATCATTCCCTTCGACCGGCGGCGCTATGCTACGCTCGTCGACACAGTCAACCCGCTCAAGCTTTACGAGTTTGCGGCCGCGGGATTGCCGGTCGTAGCCACGCCCTGGCCGGAGATCACGCGGATCGGTGGGCCGGTGACGCTCGCCGATGGGGCAGACGCCTTTGCGGCCGCGGTAGAGGCTGCTGTCAGGACGCCTCGCCCGATCGAGGGGGCAGGAGCATTCGCGACAGCGGCCTCATGGAGCAATCGGGTCGACGGGCTGATCAAGGCTCTATGATCGGACAAGGCGCATCGCATGGTACCTTCGTCAATCGTCCCGGCAAGAGCCTGTCCAGCAACCCGGCTTGATCGGCAGTATCCGAGGTCGTACAAACACCATGTCAATGAAAAATACATCGGCGAATTGGGAAATATAGAATGCTGACCGGCCCAGGTGATCTCGCGGAAGAACTGGGATCGGCGCGAACATCGACGGTTGACCTGGTGTCGAAATTCCGCGCGACGCCGAAATCCACAGTCCTGCACAGCGCCAGACGCGGTGTTGTGATCGGAATGACGGCCGCTGCCGCGACCAAGAACGCTCGGCTCATCGTCGCGTTCGAGCTTGCCACGAAGACTATGCTCGCCGTCGAGCTCCGCGACGCCTCCGGAGCGGCAGTCGCATCCAAATCCCGGTCGGGGCCTGGGCCTCAGAGGGTATCTTTCGAAGTTCACGCGCCAGCGACCGAGACCCCGCTATCAGTGTGGCTTGTCGCACCGGATGCGGCGGCTGCCGCCGTTGAAGTCACGGATATCCGCTTTGTCGTGGAAGATCTGGATGAGCCTCTCGCCCTGGACCACTGGGCATTCGGGCGCGGCGTACGGGTCGGCGGCGATATCGTCGTTCCACAAGGAGTGAGTGTTCTGCTCACGTCGCCGCCGCTATCGGTCGATGGAGCGACGCGCTACCTTGTCGACGGCGAAGCGCTGGTGGAGGGTTCGGCCAGGGTTCAGGTGTGGCTTGAGAACGGCGCGGGCGAGCGGCTCGGCGAACGCTTCTTCGACGCGGGGGGGAATTGGCTGTTTGCCTGTCCTTGCCAAAGCGACCGAACCGGTCTTGTCCAGATCAATATCTCGATCATCGCCGACGCGCTTTGCATCCTGCGTGCACCGCATGTCGGTTTCCGGCCGCTGACGCGCTGGTCGTCGGGTTTCGAAGAGGTCGAGACATCGCTGCCCCACTGGAACTGGTGGAAGCGGGCGATCCACGAGAAGTGCAAGCGTTCGATGTCGTTCAACGGCTTTGTCGCGGCTATCGAGACGCGGCTCGGGCGGGAGGAACTTCTCAGCTTGCCGCAATATATGGCGATCTGCCCCACTGGACAGTGCAACGCACTGTGTGATTTCTGCTCCGTAACCATCAATCGTACCGGCATCATCAAGCGTCAGTTGAAGCACGACGTGTTGAGCAGCTTCCTTGCACCGGTCCGCAAGACGGTCCGCGTGTTTGGGCTGGAGGGTAACGGCGAGCCGACGCTCTACCGTGAATTCCTGCCGCTGGTGTCCGAAGTAACCTCGGGCGGTACCGACGGCTATCTGATCACGAATGCCTCGCGTCTCGACCGCGAAACACTCAAGCATCTGGTCCTGCTCGAATCAGTCAATATCTCGCTCAACGCCGCGACAGCCGAAACACATCGGCGGGTCATGAAGCTCAAGGAGTTCGAGCCCGCGATCGCCTCGATCAAGAGGCTTGCCGACATGCGCGGGAAGAGATCCGACGGCTGGAACGCGTCGCCCAGACTGTCGGTTTCGTTTGTCGTCACGAACGACAATGTCCACGAGGTTCAGGAGTTCCTGGCCTTCGCGGAATACGAACTGGGTGTAGACGTGGTTTATATCAGGCCACTCTCCGAACTGGGAAACGACCTCGGCGTCGTCGAGGATCTCCGCGCGATAGTGCCGTTCGATCCCGATATCGACGATATGATCGAAGCGATCGACGAATATATCAGCGACCGCCGTCAGCGGCTCGATATCCGCTACGACCCCTCGACGTTCCGTTCAACACGCCCGCCCCCCGTCGGGGGCGTCGTCCTGCCGCGCGGCTATGAGGATAGGTTGCTCGCGCCTCGCCGTTCTGGTTGGATCCGAGCGGCTGAGGCACGTGTGTCGTGGACCCTGTCGAGGGTTAGGCTGTCGCTGGGACGGGGCGCATGCACGGATGAATTCATGTCCTCGCAACCGATTCCGGTTGCACCGTATCGGACACTGAACTTCACCGCCTCCGTGCACGTCATGAGCGGGGCGCTGTCGATAACCATCGTCGATGCCGCTGGCGGAGATATTCTCTGCTCCGCCGAATTCAGCGAGACCGCGGAACCGCAGAGCCTGTCGGTGTCGATAGAGCCCGGAGGCTGCCGCGCCTTGATCATTCGCATGAACTCGCCGACGGGCGTAGTTGCGGATGTTGATTTCGGCCGAACCCGCAAGCCCGCCCCTCTGGTGGAGGACCTGTTTGTCTTCCCCGGTCCGTCGCGTTGGGAGCGGGGCGTGGCTGATGTCGGGTTCGCCTGGGAACGGCGCTCGGTTGCGTTCGACTCGGCGGCCGCGCCAGGCCTCTATCTCTTGCGTAGCTTTACGACGCCGTGCGCTCAGGGACGGGCTGTCAGCCTGCCGATCGGGGGCAAGATCCTGCGCGGCGGCATCGGCGTCGGCGTTCTCGCGGAGGGAGGCGCGCGCTTTCTTGCCACCGCCGAGCTAAGGGAAGACGAAACAGAGACGGTCCTGAGGTTTCTGACCGAAGACAGCAGCAGCGTGTCGATCGCGATCTATGGGCTCGTCCCGGGCGGCACGGCCGGTAGTCTTGCATTCGGCGCCGCTGAGACAACCGTCGACGCGGATTGGCGGCCGTCGATGGCCCCGGACACATTGCGCCCGACCGCACAACCGGCGCGAGCTGCAACAGGCGATCCCGACGAGGAAGAGGACGTTCCAGCAGGCAACGATAGGGAGCCGGCCTCACCGGTTGCCGAGACCCCGGCCAAGGCCCCCATCAGACGCTCGATCGTGCCTGTGAGGAAGGCTCGTCGGAACTGGAAGCGCGTCATGCGCGACCTCGTTATGGGACGCAACCGGCTCTACTGCCACAAGCCATGGACCGACATGCACAATTTCACCGTCGATGGCAGGGTCGACGTGTGCTGCATCGCCACGGGGCCGAGCCAGGAATATTATCAACTCGGCAACCTTACTAGGCAATCGTTCCAGGAAGTCTGGAATGGTGAGCGCGTGCGGGAATTCAGGCGGACAGTGAATAGCGATCGGCCGCTCCCGCCCTGCGAACGCTGCCCGATGAGCCACGCCTATCAGGGGACATGGTTCGATCCCGTCCATACGATGGGCCAGTATCGCAGCTTGTTCTTTTCCGGAGAGTTCCTCAACCGTCGGTATACCCGTTTTATCGGTTATGCAGGTTACGCCTTGGGTTGGGTCGTCTTGCAGTTTGTCGTGTTCCGGGGGTTCAGGCGCCATCCACTCGGGGGCCTGGGGCGGGTTGGTAGCTATCTCAGCCGCAAGCTCGGCATCTGAGTCCGGCCGCGCCCGACGTCAGGAGAGCGACCATTTCGCATCGACGACCGCACCGGTGCCCGAATAGAGCTGACTCGCGCCTTCAACGACCATCTCGCTCAAGCCAACATGGGCGCAATAGACGCCCGGATTCATACTGAAATACTGGGTCTGGTTGACATGGTAATACCCGTCCCGGGCGATCAGGACGGTTATGACATAGTGCCCCGGCCCCAAAGGCAGTCGCTCGCAATGAGCCGATACGGTGCCCTCGAGCCGGGTTGCGGCGTCAAATAGAATGTCGTCGAGGAACAACCGCATCACGTCGGTAACGCCGTCGCGCTTGAACGCGATAACGACGTGAAGCCTTTCTTTCAGGCCGGGGCGCCTGAGGCGGTAGTCGATCGCGAAGGTCACCGGCTCGCCGACGGCGAAGACGTGATGCTCCCGGTCATCGCCACCCAAGAGCCGGAGGCCCTTCAGCTCGACATCGCCAGTGCCGTAGATCCCGGTGATGTTGAGGCTCGGGCTGATCATCCGAATGGTCGGCTGGCCGATGGGCTGTTCTGCCGGTTCCACGTCCGGCGCGACCGCGATGTCGACGGCCAGGTGATCCGGAGGCGGCGCATCGGCGATGAGCGCGTCAATTGTCGAAACCTCTGCCATCGGGGCGTCGGCAATGGCGAAGGTCTGGCGATCCTCGGTCCGCGTGTCTGCAGCGGCCAGGGTCTCCGCTGGAGCTTCGCCGGCGATCGTCGCCAGATCCGGGACGGGGGCGGGGAGGGGCCAAGAGGCATCGGGCTCCGTCCGGGCCGCGTGGTCGCTCTCCGCTGCCACCGGCCCCTGCGCCGGCCCGACCTTGGTGCCTGCCGGCGTGGCCGCGGCTGGTGCTCCGCTCCGCTCCAGATGGATATCATTCCAGGCTGCCGGCGCGATAGGCAGGCGACCTAACGAAAATTCGAAGCCGTCGCCGTGTAACCGGACATGGAAGTCACCGACGTCCTGTGCCCACCCTTCTACCCTTATGCTGATGCGTTCCTCGTCTCCGGGCCGCAGCGGTAGATCGAAGGCCGCCGTGACCTTGTGGAACGGCGAACCGTGGTTGCGGAACGGGCGTGCCAGCCGGCCTTGCCACAGTTCCGGATCACCCCAGTTGCTACCATCCTGGATCAGGCATGCATGGTCCGAAGGTTCGAATGCCGCTTCTCCGAATGGCGCCGACGCGACCTGAACGCCGCCGACCAGCATGGACAGCCGGGACAGATAGAGCGGCGAGCTCGGCGGCTGATTGTTGGCCGATTGGATGTCCACGAGGATACGGCTCACTGGGGATTTCGTCTTGGTGGCCCGTCCAAGACCCATGGCCTTGGCGCGCAGACGCCGCTCCTCCTGCTCTCGCACCGAATCCTCATAGGCCCGCAGCACCGTTTCGGGATCGGCATCGATCAACAGGCGGCCACGGTCGATCCACATCATGCGATCGCAAAGTTGCGCGGCGTTATAGATGTCATGGGTGACGAGCAGCAGCGTCGTCTGCTTGGTCCGGCAGATCTCGCGGATGTGCTGGAAACTCTTCTGTTGGAAATAGGCGTCGCCGACGCCCAGAACCTCGTCGATAACAAGAAGGTCGGGCTTGATCATGGTCGCGGCCGCGAACATGAGCCGCATTCCCATACCGGTGGAATAGGTCTTGATCGGCTGATCGGCGAAGTCGTCAAGTTCGGCGAAGGCGATCGCTTCCCCGACCATGCCGTGGAGTTTCTCGCCCGAAAACCCGAGGCTGGCCAAATAGGCGCTGGCGTTCTGCCGCCCGGTGAATTCGGGATGAAAACCGGTTCCGATGGACAGAAGTGCCTGAGTTTCGCCGCGGATGTCGAGGCTGCCCGACGACGGCGCGATGACCTTGGTCACCAGCTTGAGGAGCGTGCTCTTGCCTGCTCCGTTCCGGCCGATGATCGCGACCTTCTCGCCTTTCAGGATTTCGAAGCTGATGTCGCTCAGTGCACGGTGTTCCCGGATTCCCGACGCTGCCTGGCGGGCAAACCCGAGCATATCCCACAGGCGATACTTGGGGGCCTCGTAGAGCTTGTAGCTTTTCGTCAGCCGTTGCGCGCGGATCGCGATGCTATTCATAGTCGACAATCGTGGAGTTGAAGCGCCTCGCGATGCGACAGCCGATGACAAACAGGCCGAGCGACAGCGCAGCGAAGATGATGAGCCGCAGCGGGCTCGGATCATAGCTGGCGATCAACACGCCTCGATAGGCCTCCACCGCATAGGTGACGGGATTGTAGTCGACGATGAAGCGCACCAACCGCGGCACCATGTCGATGCGGAATGCGATGGGAGACACGAACATCAGCAGGTTCATCGCGATGCCGATCGCATGTCCGAGGTCAGGCACAATCATTCCGATGGGGGCGAGCATCAGGGCGAGGCCGGCCAGGAACAGCGTCATGAACACCATGACCACCGGAAGGAGCAATATCTTCCAACTGAGCCCCTCGTCCAGGAGCAGGATCACGAGAAGCAGGGCCAGTCCGACGAGTTGCACGACGATGGCGCCCGCAACCACACGCAAGGGAATGATTTCAACGGGAACGATGACGTTCTTGATCAGATGCATGTTTTGCCTGATCGCGACCGGCGCCGCGGTGACCACCTCCATCAGTGTGAGGAATGGAATGAGGCCGGAAAAGACATAGGCAACATAGCCCAAGTTGGTCATGCCCGGCAGAGTGACTCGGAAGATCACCATGAAGACGATGACATAAGCGCCGAGAAACAGGAGGGGATGCAGGACGATCCAGCTATATCCGAGGAGCGAACCAGCATATTTCTTCTGAAGCTCGAGCCGGGTCATTGCGCGTAGAACGCGCTGGTGAGCGAACAAGGTGGAGAGGAGTGAGACGGAGGCCAGATCCCGCATCAGGACAGGCTCGTCTCGAACGGTTCGAACGCAAAGCGCCAGGGGCGGCCATCGAGGGTCGCGGTCGCTTTGAACTCGATGGCCTGACACCTGAGCCGCACGCCATACGAAGGCGAATACCATGCGTCGAGGATTTCGGCTTCCAGGCCCGCCGGCACGGACAGCCGGACGCGGACTGAACCGTTCACGAGCAGGATACCGTCTTCCGTTGCCGAAACCTCGACGCCCGGGGCGGCATGAAAATGCCAGACGAGCTGGTGCACGCCCTCGCCGGAAATCTCGTCGTCGAGGCGGAGGTCGCCAGTCGCCCGCCGATAGGTGAAGCGGCGCCTATGCGTCGCCTTGGCATCGATGCGCCGATAGCCGGTGTGGCTGCCGAGATAGGTCACAACGCCGTCCACCTCCTCGAAGCGCTCGTGAACCGGATGGGCGCTCTCGAACAGCCGGAAGATCCATTCGGGATTGGTCTCGTTCTGCTCCGTGCCGGCGATGCCGACAGTATTGTGGTAGGCCGTCGAGCGAAACAGGTTCCTGGCAGCGAAATCGGACGTGTAGACGAAACTCCCGGCGTCGACTATCAGCGGTGCGCCGGCGACGTGATATTCGAAGCCCAGCAGTTCATTGTGCTTGTGGTTGCCGAAGCCCTTGGTTCCGACCGCGCCGTTGGTGATGGCCAGATAGTGGCCAGCGGTGCGCGTCACCGCGACGCCAAGCTCTGGATAGAGCGTGCGAATGTCCGGCGCGGTGCCGTTGCCGATAAGTATGGTCGAGGGATTGAAGCCCCACCAGGCCGCTTCCCAGCGACCGTCGTTGCCCGCAAGCTCGAGCCAGTCCGTCCGACCCAGCGTTTCGGCCGCGGGCGCGAAGAGGTGGCGGGCGTCCTGTCGGTTCCAGTTGCCATATCTGCTGGCGATGTGAAAGCGGCCGTCGTCATTGTCGCCAATGACCGGCATAAGACCGTCGGGACGCTGGACGCCGGCGACGAAGTCGACCATGCGGGCGAGCCGCGCGTGATAGTTGTCAGAAAGGGCTCGGCCTTGAAACTGGGCAAGACGGGCAGACGCGAGGAACAGCTCGGTGACCAGACGGTGATAGGGCACCGCAGACTCGAAGTCCGTACCCTCGTCGTGAATCTGCACGACTATTTCGCGCTCCAGCGACTTCCGGCAGAAGTCATCCCAGAGCTTGGGCTGTGGCAAATCGGCAAGATCGGCCGCGATGAAGTGAAGGCCTATGACATTGCTCAGGAAGTGGTTGCTGGTGACCTCGTAGGTATTTTCGAGGTTCTCGTAGATGAAGCGGCCATGGTCGAAGAGGCCAGCATAGGCGTCGAGCCGTTCTTCGTCGTCGACGCCATCGGCATCCAAGGTCAACGCCAAGCCGATGGACCAGTTCGCGGCACGGATGGCGACGTCCATGGTGCAGGTCCAGTTGATTCCGAAGCCAACCGGATTGGCCTCCAGGAAATCGGCGATCTCGTCGAAAAGTTCCCGAGCGAAGCGCGGATCGCGCGTGATCTGCCAAGCTTGGCCGAGCGTGAAGAAATGCTGCGAGCGGCTCAGCTCCCACGGGTATTTCACGTCGGCATCGGCTGGACGCATCTCATAGAGCTTCCAGTCCTTGAACGGCACGCCCACCGGGAAGCGCAGCTTGCGAACCGGATCGAGATACCAGTCGATCGGCCGATAGCCAGTGGCGCGCGCTGTGCGCTCCGGGTCGACGGGGAAGTACGGACCGCTGCCCAACAGGTCGAATTCGTGCGTCAGGATCCGTTCGGCGTCGGCTACCGTCTGCCGCGCCTGATCGGGGCAGTTCTCGGCGAGCGCTGCCAGATGGTTGAGCGCATTCTCGACATAGAGCCGCGGTTTGCTCCGGCGCTGCTGCAGGAAGGCCTTGGGGGTGAGGCCAGCCTTTCGGGCGTCCTGCGGGAAATCTTCCGTGGGAACGAAGAAGCGGTTGCGGACCTTGCGGTGCGTGCGCTTGTACCCAAGCAGCAGGTAGGCGCGCAGCCGATCGACGAATCCAGTCACGATGAGGCTCCGGGGCATTTTTCTAGGCTCAACGCGGCTTGTTCGCCTTGATGATCAGGTTCCAGCCCATCAGGCGCTCAAGCACTGAAACGGGTACGCGGCGGAGAATCGGCGGCCGCTCCTCCGGGACCATTTGGCGCTGGAAGATGGTACGGTTTTCGAACCGCCCGAACAGCTTGTGGAGCCGCGCCTTGGTATAGACCTTAACCAGCGGCTTGCTTCCGTGTTCCGAGATCTCGACACTATCGGACATGATGTCGCCCATAGAAACCCGCGCGATCCGCCCCTGTTCCACGCCGATCGAATAGAACAGGTTGCGCCAGTAGTGCAGCGAGTTCTCGGCGTAGACCATGATGATCGCTTTGCCGCCAGGCTTCACGACGCGATACATCTCGTCGACGACCCGCGCCGTATTGGGGGTGTGGTGGATCACGCCGTTCGAATAGACGACATCGAAGCTGTTGTCCTCGAACGGCATGTTCTCGGCATCCCCGTGACGGAATTCCCCGTCCAACCCGCGTAGCGCGAAATTGCGCCTAGCGTGCTCCAGGTGCCCGGCGGACAGGTCGAGATCAGTGGTGACGGCGCCGTTTTTGGCGAACTGGGCGTGGTCGGTGCCCATGCCGCCGCCAACCTCGAGGACCTTGTGGCCGCGATGCCTAGCAAACTCCATGAGTTCCGGCATCCAAGGCCCGTAGGAACCATAACGATAGCGTTCGGCTTCCAAATACCACTCGAGGGTGCCGGCTTGCGCTTCCTTGACATAGTGGGAACCACAGGCATCCCGATCCCACTGGCGCTGGACCTCGTCCTTGTAATAGTCACCTGTCGCGAGAGCTGTCGCCATGTCAAAAAGCCTTTCGCTAGCCAGAAGATTTCGGTTGCGCAGCCGTCATGGGCCTCGCGCCAGGCGTCGTCACTTCAGCCGATCGATCGCATAGCCTTCTTGGGGCAGCTTGGCCAAGCGGAGCCAGAGGTTCCGTGCGTGCTGGTCCCAGGTATAGTGGCTCTCCGCGGCAAGTCGAGCATTCCTTCCAAGCGCCGCCGCGGCGGCGCGGTCACGCACCAGGACGAGAACGCCATCGACGAATTCCGAAACGTTGCCCGGCTGACACAGCACGGCCCGTTGGTCGGTCACCGCGACGGCTCCGGTTGCCAGCTCGGCCGGGCGGATCCCTGGGGAGAGGACATGGGCGATCTGCTCGAGATCGCTGGCGACGATGCCAACCCCCATCGCCATGTACTCGAACAGCTTGGTCGGCGAACCGAAGAATGGGCTGTCGATCATGTTGCTCGAATGTGGGGAGACGAGGATGTCGCAAGCCTTTAGGAGTTGCGCACCCCGCGCTTGCGGAACGCGCCCGACATCAACCACCCGGTCGCCGAGACCGTTCCGCGCGATGGCATCGGTCACCAAGCCCTTGAGATTGCCGTCGCCGATCAGCAGAAAGCGGATCGATGGATCGCTGGCGAGGATCGGCTGCAGCGATTCCGCCAGCACGTCGATACCGTGCCATCCGCCGAACGTACCGATGAAGCCGACGACGCAGTGACTTTCCGATAGCCCGAGGCTCGCCCGCAATAGCCGGCGCTCGGCGGCTTCGGCAGGACGGTAGGCTTCGAGATCGACCGCATTCGGATTGACCAGAATGCGCTCCTCGGGAATGCCGCGGCGCGCGACATCGGCGGCGACATGATCGGAGACGACCGAGATCAGGGTCGCCTGGCGGAAGGCCGCATCCTCCGCCAGGAGCAACAGGTCCTCGTGCTCGTAGCCGGCGCCCGCGAAGCTACGCTTCATCGAGATCTCGGAGCCGTTGTACTCGACGAAATAGGGGATGCCGAAGCGCCGGCTCGCCCAGGCGCCGACAGCGTTGCCGAGGACGCAACGTTCGAAGATGAATGACGGGCGCATGATGTCGAAGCAGACACCAAGCCGTTCCGCATAGTGTCGGTTCATGCCGAGAATATTGGCCTCGACGCCGGTGGTGTCGCTTGCCGCGACGGTGATCTGTCGAACACCGAGATCGTCGAGCATCTCATAGTGGTTGGCCATCACGCAGACGAAGTCCTGCGTGGACTTTGAAAGCGCCTTGGCTTGGTAGCAAGTGTGGCCGTAGCTGCCACCGGAAGTCAGCGGCGCCCAGAAATCGAGGCGCAGGTAGAGGCCCGTACCGGGCAGACGGGTCGTTTCGTTCGGCGGAGCGGCAAGCTCGAAGGGCACGGGGCGCGGATCTTCGGCGATGTTCCGCAAAAAGGCCGAAACGGCCGGAAGCTCGTCGGCGCCGTGGGGGCCGGGCATGATCGGCGGCCCCGCGATGATCGTGGACGTGGCAAGGCGGCCGATGTCCTGGTGCGCGGCGGTCGATTGCTGTCTGACCCTCTCGAGAAGCGGCAGGCCGTCCTCGATATGTCCGGCGACGTGGGTCCCGGCGTCACGGATGCCTTGAACCGTCGACTTCATCTCTTCGAGAGACTGGAGCACGAGCGCAATGGGGCGCGCATCCGCGCCCAAGCCTTCGGTGGCCGACGGTGCCTTGGCAGCCTCCAACTGGGACGCCATGCTCGCGATCTGCCCTTCGATCTGATCAGCATGGCCTCCGACACTCTGACGGAGCCCGGTTGCAACGCCGCGCAGATGGATGTCAAGGCTTTCGGCCTCGCGGCCGATCAGGGCGACCGTCTCCAGCACAACGGTAGCATCGGCGCCGGCGGTCGCGACGACCGACGATGCGGAGCCGGCGGCTGCGCTCGACGCGCCGGCCCGACGACGGTTGCGCCGTTCGAGCCAAGCCTTCAGCCGGTAGCCGAACAAAAGAGCGAGACGATGTCGGCGCAGTGACGCCAGCCGCTCCTGATCGATGACCTCCAGCGCGTTCTCGGCTGGCCAGAACAACAAGGTCCGGCGGCCGCCTCCCACCCAGCGTCTGATCAGACCATATTGCTCGCGGTTTGGCAGTCCTTGATTGAGAATGACGATGACGCCGTCCGAATCGCCCTTCAAACCTTCGGCTGCGACGGATGAGGTCGCTTTGAAATTGACGACTGGCATCTCGAAGTGATGCCGTTCCGTCATCGCCGGAAGCGAAGCGTCGTAGATATGGCCGATAGCGCTGAGGCTGTCGTTGACGACAAGATAGCTGGCGCTAGTCATGGATTCGCCCGCAGAGAGAGTCTTCCACGTGGATCGCCACCGCGGAGGTCTCACAGATCTCCTCGAAACTGATCGGTGCTGGTCCGCCGCTTGCGAGGGCGTCGCCGAGGCGAGACAACTGCTCGAAATGGCCCTTGTCTAGCGCTCCTTGCCAAAGGGTCGCGCCGTCGCTGCAGCGAACCGCGGACTTGAAATCGTCGATTATGTAGCCCTCGCCGTCACAGAGGATCTCGATCCGCTCCTTGGGCATGCCCTCCTTGGGGCCCATGGCTGAATAAACGAGATTCCCGATGCTTCCGTCTTCGTAACGGATCGTGACGGTGAAATTGTCGTTGCGGAAGTACGAGGTTCCGCGCGGGTCGATTGCGGTTGCCGTGATGTCGCGGACAGGCGCGCCGGCCAGCGCGCGGAATACGTCGTACATGTGGCATGCTTCGCCGATATTGCGGCCGCCGCCTTCCGGTCCCTGGGTCCAGTGGCTGGCGGCAAGGTAGCCGGCATTCAGGCGATAGTTGACGACCAGCGGCGTGTTGCGACGCTTCAGGTCGTCCAAGACGGCTTGAACGGCTGGCGAGAAACGCCGGTTGAAGCCGACCATGAGAAGGTTCTTGCCGCCATTGGCCTCATAGGCTTGGCGCACCCGATCCAGCTCGTCCCAGGTCAGAGCTAGCGGTTTCTCGACGAAGACATGCTTTCCAGCCTCCAGCGCTCGGACCACTTGGTGTGCGTGTTCGTTGTGCCGGGTCGAGAGGACAACGAGGTGGATATCGTCACGTGCAAGCACGGTCTCGATGTCCGACGCGAGCAGTTCGACATTCTTGCTCCGCGCGAAATTGCCGCCACGGACCGCGTCGCGGCTGACGACGGCGCGCAGGAAGTACCGGTCCTTGCGCCGCTCCATTTGCGGCACCAGCATCGCGGTGCCGAAGCCACCGGCGCCGACAAGGGCGTAGTTGACGCGGTCCGGCTGGGGCTTGCGGTGACCGCGCAACTGGATGATCGGCGAATCCGGCGGATCGGGTAGCTCGCTCGTGTCATCCGGGTAGGCGAAGAGAACAGCAAGTGGCGGCGACTGCTTGCTGTCGACGAGATCGCGGTAGAGTTCGTTCGCTTGATCGACCGTCGCGACGCGGTCGACCAAGGCTCGGATGTCGATCGACTTGATGGCGATCGCATCGAGATAAGCCTGCATGTTGCGGTTCATCGTCCAGCGGACATAGCTGATCGGGTAGTCGCGGCCACGCTGCTCGTATTCGGGATCATACCGTCCCGGCCCGTAGGACGTGCTCATCAGCAGGTCGATTTCCTTCTGGTAGAAGGCGGCCCGCTCGGCCTTGAGGCCAATGTCGCCGACGATGACGACGCGGCCCTTGCGGCGCGTAGTCTCCATGGCCAGGTTGATCAGCGCATTCGACTTGGAGGCGGCGGTGATGATCGTCTGGTCTGCGCCGTGGCCGCCCGTGGCATTACGGATGAGCTTCAGGAAATGCTGCGGGTCGGTCGTGGTCGCATAAGCACCCAGGCTGGCAGCGCGCTCGGCCCGCTGGTGGTCCAGGTCGATGCCGATGACTTTGGCGCCGCTCGCGCGCAGAAGCTGCACGGTGATCATGCCGAGCAGGCCCAGGCCGACGACGCCGACGACCTCTCCAAGCTGGGGCTGTGTGCGCCTAACGCCCTGCAGCGCAATCGACCCCACCGTGGCGGTGGCGGCCAAATCAAGGGGACAATCGGCCGGCACGTGGCAGACGAGATTGACCGGAGCCAATACATAGTCGGCATGGTTGGCAATGCCTGCCCCACAACAGGCGACTTGATCCCCAACTGCGAAGCCGGTAACCCCGTCGCCGGCCGCGACAACCTCGCCGGCGACCGAATAGCCGACATTCCAGCCGATCTGCGTCATTTCTGAGATGGGGAGGCCGGAGCCGTCGGGAGGCACCAACGTCACGGTCGCGCTTGCAATCTTGACCGCGTTTATGGCCTTCGTTCCGGCATTGGTGATCATTACGGTCACGTCCGGGGAGCCGGCCGGATCGAAATGCAGGGTCTCGTCGAGTTCGCCGGCTTCAAGGCGATAATGGCCGAGCCAGCTGCTCCGATCGTGATTGAGCATGCCGATGACAATGGCGCCCTTCTCGATCTTACCCTTGACGTTGAGCACGAGGGCATAACCTCGCTCGACCGCGATTGGTGCCGCGGACGCCTGATAGGCCGATTCCGAATCGTCGGTGACGATAGTCGTGACGCCGTCGGCGTTCGAGACTTGGCCCATGCCGTCGGAGCGCCAGGTAAGGTTGCCGATCTCGATACTGGGACCCGTGGGAACGCGCGTCTCGGGCAAACTGCGACGGATCGCGACCGAAACGAGGTCCTTCAGCTTGGTCGCAGCCTTGCGGGGATCGCGAACCGCCTTCGACAGATAGACCTGGGCGCGGCTCGAAATGTCCGAAACCCGCTCTGCTGTGGTCGTGCCCGCCGTGCCGGCCTGAAGCGGCCGAAGCGAGGCGGTTTCGGTTCCGGTGCTGACGAGCGAATAACGCACCCTGACGAGCAAATGCCCCGGAATGACCGCGGGGCGCGGCACGCGAGCGACGGTGGCCTGCCCACCGCTGAAAAGAATCTGTCGCATGGCCTTACCTGCTATCTGTCCCGGGAGGGGCGGCCGAAGAGCCCGATCGCGTCAACCACGGACTTCTCGACAAGGAGCGCCGGGTCGATCGCCTTGAACGCGGCATGGCCGACCAGGACCCCGACGACGTCAGCCCTGCTGAGCGCCTCGTTCAATTCCGTGAGTTCAAGATTGGAGCTGCTGGCAAGTGCGTGCGGCAGTTGGCTCACATGCGGCTCGACAACGAGTATTCTCGAGGAATTGCGCATGGCCAGTTCGACGGCAATCTCAACGGCGGGGCTCTCCCTCAGGTCGTCCACGTCCGGCTTGTAGGCCAGGCCGAGCAATGCGATTATCGGCTCGCGGAAGCGTGCGGCCCGCGTCGCGATCCGCTCGGTCACGTGACGCGTCTTGTGTTTGTTGACCTCGCGGGCGGTTCGGATCAGCGGCGTTTGGTCCGGCACGGCGTGATGAATGAACCACGGGTCGATGGGGATGCAGTGGCCACCTACGCCTGCACCGGGCTCCAGGATGTTCACACGCGGATGCCGGTTGGCCATCCCGATGATATTCCAGACGTTGATACCGAGGCTATCGCAGACCAACGACATTTCGTTGGCAAAGGCAATGTTGACGTCCCGATAGGCATTCTCCGTCAGCTTTGCCAGTTCGGCCTCACGGGCTGTTGCGACGATGATCTCTCCCTTCGCGAAGAAGCCGTAGAGCTCCTTCGCGCGCTCTGTACTGCGCTTGTCCTGACCACCGATAATACGGGCATTGTCGATCAGCTCGCGCAGCGTGTGCCCTGGTAGAATTCGCTCGGGGCAATAGGCGAGCATCAGGTCCGAAGCCTCCGGCGCTTCGAGCGGATTGGTGAGATCCGGCCGCGCTGCCTTGAGAATCTCGGCAGCACGCGCTGTGGTCCCAACCGGGGAAGTGGACTCGATGATGATCAGGTCGCCAGACTTGAGCACCGGAGCGATTTTTCTGATCGCAGATTCGACCGCGGTCATGTCCGGCCGGTGGTCGGCGTCGGTCGGAGTTGGCACCGCGATCAGAAAGGCATCGGCCGGCTCCGGCTCGGTCACGGCGATCAGATGCTTTGACTGCACCACAGCCTGAAGCACGATATCGAGGTCCGGCTCGACGAAATGGGCTCGCCCCTCGTTGATGCGGTCGACGACTTCCGACTTGATGTCAACGCCGACTACGGACAATCCTCGGGAGGCGAGGGTGGCCGCGGTTGGCAGCCCCACATAACCAAGACCGATGACGGAAACGCGTTTGAACCCCGCAGTCATGCAATGAGATCCTCGATAATTCGTTCGGCAGCACGCCCGTCGCCGAAAGGCGAGGCGCCACTCGACATGGCTGAGAAGACGTTGGCATCATCAAGAAGTTCGTGGACATTGGCCACGATCGAATGTTGGTCGGTCGTGACAAGGCGCGCGACATTGGCTTCTATCGCCTCCATGCGCTCGCTCGTGTCGCGCATGACAAGGACTGGCTTCCGGATTGCCGGGGCCTCTTCTTGGATGCCGCCCGAGTCTGTCAAGATGAATGTGCACCTGTGCATCAAATAGACGAAGCGCCGATAGTCGAGCGGCGCGATGAGATGAACGTTGTCAATCCCCTTTAGGATCGAATACACAGGCTCGCGGACATTCGGGTTCAGGTGAACGGGATAGACGATCTCAACGTCGCGACGACGTGCGATATCCGCGAGTGCGCGACAGATGCCTTGAAAACCCTCACCGAAACTCTCGCGCCGATGGCCGGTGACCAGGATCAAGCGGCGGTGTGGATTGAGCCACGCGAACTCATTGTCGAGATCGTCTCGCAGCTGTCCCGCGCTCGAAACCTCCTTGACCATGTAACTCAGTGCGTCGATCACCGTATTGCCAGTCAGTAAGATCGATCCGCGCGGAACACGCTCGGCGACGAGCGCGTCGACCGCACGCTGGGTTGGCGCGAAGTGCTTGCTGGCAACCACGGAGGTCAGCCGTCGGTTCGCTTCTTCTGGCCACGGACTGTAGAGGTTGCCGGTGCGCAGGCCGGCCTCGACATGTCCAACTTTGACATTTCGGAAGAAGCTGGCCAGCGACGCGGCCATCGCGGAAGCTGTGTCGCCTTGGACAAGCACATAGTCAGGTTTGAAATCCACCAGGATGGGGTCGAGACCCGCAATGGTGCCAGCAACGATGTCGGCGAGCGTCTGATTTTCCTTCATCAGGCTCAAGTCATAATCGGTAGCAAGCGAAAAGACCGCCAGAACATCATTCAACATTTGCCGATGCTGGCCGGTGACACATACCCGTGAGGAGAATCGTGCATCGCGTTGCAGGGCCTGGACTACGGGCGCCATCTTTATTGCTTCCGGACGTGTCCCGAAAATCGAGAGAATGTTCATTCAAAATCTCACGGACCCTGTTACGATGCCTAATATTGGTAACGTGTTCGGAATTCAAGGGCAGCGGGCAGTATCGAGGCGCAAAGGGGGCTCCTGTCGCGACAAGTGCCGATCCCGGCGACTATTGAAAAGGCCATAGCACAGTCGTTGACTGTAGAAACGGGCCGTGTCCTTCGGACACGGCCCTCCCGGCGGGCGTGGCAAGTCGGTATATATGCTGCCGAATGGCCTCGCCGATCGAACTCATGAAGCTTTCTCGAAGGTGCGCCGAAGCCAGCGAGATGCGATGTAAAGCGCCCAAATGACGCCTGCGTGATTCCGTCGGTTCTCGTTGTGCTCTGCGAACAGGCGAGAGACGATAGAGCGGTCCAGATGGTCCGCAAGCGGGCCATGCTCGATGCTCTCTCGCGCCATCGATGCGAAAGCGCCTCTGAGCCAGCGGTCGACTGGAGCGCCGAAGCCTTTCTTGGGGGCCCCACGGATCGATTCCGGAATCAGACCGGCCATTGCCTCGCGCAGCAGCGCCTTGGTGGTGGCGCCCTCGAGCTTGGCCTTTGCCGGGATTGCCATGGAGAACGCGATGAGGTCCCGATCGAGGAAGGGCACGCGTGCTTCGACCCCGTGGGCCATGGTCATCTTGTCGACCCGCATGAGCAGGAGTTCTGGCAGACGATGCAGGAACTCCATCCCGATCATCCGGGCCAACTGGCCGTCCGTGCCGATGTCGCGATCGATGTCACCACACCACCGGGCGACCAGTTCGTCCGGTGCCAGTGGCAAACCGCGCGCCTCGGGCAATTGGCCCTCGATCCGCCAGCGCGGGAGCGCCGCACCGCTGCGCGGCTGAAGCAGGATTCGGTCGCGAACTTTTGGCCAGCAGAGGATGGCCCCCCCCCAGAACGGTTCACCGCCCGAGCCAGCCCGGCGCAGGAAATCCGCGCGCGTCAGAAAACGCAGATCGTTCGAGGGCAGACGCGCGATGATTCGGGAGACCGGCGCCAGCGCCCGCGCCAGGCGGAACCGCGAGGCTATCGGGCCAAGATAGGTACGCCAGTGCTGGTAGCCGGCAAGTTGCTCGTCGGCGCCTTCGCCGACCAGCACCACCTTGGTGCCGTCGGCAGCGACCTGCCGGGCCAGCGCATGAAGCGGCAGGCAAACCCAGTCGGCGAGTGGTTCGTCGATCGAGTCTACCATTGCATCAATGGACGCGATCGCCGCGTCCGGGGTCAGACGTAAGATCGTATGCTTGGCACCGAATGCCGCGGCGACAGCGGCTGCGGCCTCGGTCTCGTCGAGATCGGCATCGTCGGTGAAGCCGACAGAGTAGGCACTGATGCCGGCGCCGCGCTGACGCGTCGCAATTGACAAGAGCGCACTCGAATCGATGCCGCCGGACAGCAGCACGCCGACCGGCACATCGGCGATCATCTGATTCGCCACCGCGCGTTCCACGTGAGCCCGAAGCGCGCCGACCAGGTCGGCACGGTCCTTCGGGACCGGCGTCCTGGATCCGGTCGCGCGCCAATAGCGACGAAGGTCGCAGTTCAGATCGCCATCGACCTCGAGCCGATGTCCGGCAGGAATCTTGAAAACCCCCTCCACCAGGGTATTGGGGGCCGGCACCGCCATGAAAGTGAGATAGTCGGCCAGATGCGCGAAGGCGGGCCTGGCCGGCATCTGGGGATGAGCGAGGATGCCGCGGATTTCAGAAGCGAAGAGCAGACTGCCGTCATGCCAGGCCAGATAGAGTGGCTTGATCCCGACGGGATCGCGCACAAGGAGCGTCGTGCCCCTTGCGGCGTCGTGGAGGGCGAAGCTGTAGATGCCGTCCAACCGTTCGGTGAGACCGTCGATGCCCCATTCCTCATAACCATGGACAAGCACTTCGGTGTCGCTCGAAGCGGTCGAAAAGCGGTGGCCTGCCGCCTGCAGCATTCCGCGAAGTGCGCGATGATTGTAGATTTCGCCGTTGAAGACGACGTGGATAGCGCCGTCTTCGTTGGCCATGGGCTGAGCCGCGGAGACATCCAGGTCGACAATCGCAAGGCGCCTGTGGCCGAAGCCCACATTGTTGCGCGAAGAGAGCCACAGGCCCGCCCCATCGGGGCCGCGATGGGCGAGCGCCGTCGTCATTCGGTCCACCGCGTCGAGCGGCACCTGCTGAGTTGAGCTCGTAATGATGCCGGCGATACCGCACATGCTTGACGATGACCCTCGGTCACTCGCCATCGCAACGGCGACCGTTCGATTGCCTATTTGACTTCGGGGGGTATACGAACCCATTCACTATTGCAACGAAGAGGGACTCGTGGGGCGCGCAGTCATCAATCTACAGATGGGGACGCCCGACTCCGAGGCCGGGTGCGACGTTCTCGACGCCGAAGCCATTCGCCGAGCCTTTCAACGGCGGAACTTTCTCGCCTCGGTGCGCCGCTATGACGATGTACAATTGCGCGTGGAAAGCGGGCGGGCACTCCTCTCATTCAAGCCGGTCCTGGCGGCGCGCCTGCTTGCTCGTGGTTCATGCGCCATCGTCGATCGTTCAGGCGAGCGCCAGGAGCTCACTTGGCCGCGTGTTGTCGCTATGGCGGCCCGGACGATGCGCGATGCCCTCCTTTGGCCCCTTGTCCGTCATCGCATTGACCGAGTGATGGCGTCGCTCCGCCGTCGCTCCGGGCGCCCGACGGAAGGTGAGGGGCCGCCACTCTATCTCCGGGCCGATCTGTGGTACGGCCTGAAGGCTGGCGGTTCGGTCGGCCATATCGCCGGGGTGGTAAAGGGACTTGCCGACGCCGGCATGAGGCCTGTCCTCGCGACAGTCGAGACAATACCGACCGTCCCCGACGACGTTCCGGTCGTTTTGCTTGCGCCACGATCCCGGTCCTGGCCAATCGCCGATTGGCAGCACCTCGAATTCAACGTCGACTGCCGTGATCAGGTCGTTGCGGCCTGGATCTGGCCAAGGCCGCGCTTCGTCTATCAGCGGCACGGTCTGTACTCTTTTGCCGGGCTATGGTTGGCGCGACATTGGGGCGTCGGCCTGGTACTGGAGTATAATGGTCCGGAGGTCTGGGTTGCGGAACATTGGGGACGTCCCCTCGCTGAGCGCGAACGGGCGGCGGCTGCCGAGAAACTGGCGCTCGATGGCGCCGACCTGGTCGTCGCGGTCAGTTCGGTGCTGAGGGACGACCTTGTTGCCCTCGGCGTGCCCCCGGAGCGGGTAGCGGTCGTACCCAACGCTGTCGATGTTGCGCTGTACCGCCCAGACATCGATGGACGCGAACTTCGCCGCCGCTACGGCCTTGAGGGCAAGCAGGTGATCGGGTTCATTGGCACGTTCGGACCTTGGCACGGTGTCGACGTACTGATCGAGGCCTTTGCGCGGCTCCTCGGCAGCAGCCCGGCTCGACGCTCCGACACAATTCTGTTTCTCGTCGGCGATGGGGTGCGAATGCCGGCAATGCGCGCATTGATCAGTGAACTCGGGCTCGCTGGCTCGGTGGTCCTCACCGGCCTTGTGCCCCAGGAGCAAGGTCCGAACTATATCGCCTGCTTCGACATCGCCGTCGCACCGACGGTGCAAAATCCTGACGGAAGCGCCTTTTTCGGGTCGCCGACCAAGATTTTCGAATATCTCGCGGCAGGCCGCGCCGTGGTCGCCTCGGCGATCGGTCAGGTTACCGATCTGATCGCGCATGGCGAAACCGGGATTTTGACCCGGCCCGGCGATGCCGAAGCGCTCGCCGATGCTCTCGCGTTCCTGCTCGGCGACCCGGCAGTACGCGGCAAACTGGGGGGGGCGGCGAGAGCGGTCGCGGTCACGCGGGATTCTCACGAGGCGCGCACGGTGCAGATGCTGTGCGAGTACGACCGGGTGCGGGCCCTCGGCCGGCCGGCTGAAACGCGAATCGCGCCGATACATACGGTCGAACCATTCTGAGCGGAAACGCTAGACCACAGCCGGGGAAGCTCCTAGACACCTCAGGTCCAGCGATACAGGATGCCGTCGTTGCCTGCCGATTTCAAAGCCCAAGACATCGTCGAACTCATCGCCGCAGTCCGGGATGGGCTGGGGCGTTGTGAGCAGGATGCCAGTCAGCGATTCGACGTGCTGCGCGTCGCTGTGGAGGCGCTTGCCGAGCGTATGGATCGCGTGGAGACCGCTTCGGTCCGCGGACTGGGCGATCTCACGAGTGGAATTGCGCGGATAGAGTCGGCCAACCTCGCGGGCCTTGTCGGCACGGTGCGTGATACCGCGGCGCGCATCGAGGCAGATGCGTCGGCGCGATCCGATGTGTCGATGAAGCGGCTCGACGAGGTCGCCGGGCGGCTCGGTCGGATCGAGGTCGGGCAAGCACAACACGCTGGAGCCCAAGCCGAGCAGATCCAGCGGGTCGAAGCTCTCACGGCTTTCAAAGCCAAGGACGTCGTCGAACTCATCGCCACGGTCCGGGATGGAAACTCCCGTCGTGAACAGGATTCCAGTCAACGATTCGACGTGCTGCGCGTCGCTCTGCAGGCGCTTGCGGAGCGCATGGACCGCGTGGAAATGGCTTCGGTCAGCCAGCTCGGCGAGCTGGGAAGTGCGGTTGCACGGCTGGATGCCGTCAACCTTGCGGGCCTCGTCGGCGTCGTGCGCGACACGGCCGCGCGCGTCGAGGCCGATGCGTCGACACGGCACGATGTGTCGATGACGCTGCTCCAGGAGATCATCGGGCGGTTGCGCGAGGCGGAGCTCGGGCAGGCGCAACATGCGGGGGCTCTGGCGGAGCAGGCCCAGCGAATGGAAGCTCTTGCGGCCATGGGCGCCAAGACTTCGGCCGGGTTGCGTCACCTCGAGCGCGCGTTTGCCCAGCCTTCGATCGCGGTCGCGGGCCGTGCCGCGGGCCACGAGTCCAATTGGCTGGACCTCGATTTCTGGAGTGAGGCGCGCGACAACGATCCGCAGATCCTACGGCTGGTCACGGAAGCCGGCCTGCTCGTCTGGGCCGAACAGGGGCTGGTGAAGCTGCGAGACGATCGCAACGCCCTGTCACCGTCCGTGGCCGCGTCGGAGGCCATCTCCGCCTTCCTTGCCGATCGCGCTCACATACAGGCCGGGCAGCGGCTGCTGTGGCTGGCGGCGGCCGCGGACGCCGACTCGATCAATGATGAAGAGGCGGCGCAGATCTTTGGCCTGCTCGGACGGCCCGACCGAGTTTTACGCGTTCAGGATGGCGAGTCGACCCTTCTCGTCGTCTCGGGAGTGCGGCGGCGCGAGGAGCTTCTTCCTATCCTTCACTGGTCGCCTCAGGCCGTCCAGGCTGTGGCCAACGCGAACAAGGTGGCGACGACATCCGTCGCCGCGGCGATACGCGCCGCCCTGGTACCAGTCATCCATCTGCCCGACCCGAGCGATGTGGAGGATGTTGCAACCTGGGCCGCCCAGACGCGCGCGGCGCTGACTAGTTTCCACGGCGGCAGTTTCGCCTATTACGGCGTGACGTTCCCGAAATTCGCGCTCGATCATCCGACGGCATTCGACCCGTTGTTGGACGCACTCAAGAAAGCCTTTGCCGACCTGTCATCAGAGTTGGCCCTTCAGTGGGTTCGCGATCCGCTGCCGGTCGCCCGTTCGCCCGATGTGATCGCGTTGGCGCGGCGGTCGGGCGCAGTCCTCGACCTGACTGCGACCACGCGCGATTTGTTCGGCGGCGCCTTTGCAGCCTATGACGACAAATCCATCTACTGGCCGATGAGTTTTGATAGTCGGCTGCCATCGCCGGCTTTCAACGGACTCTCCTGCATCGCCCGGAAGGAGAGCGTCCTTGCGGTGGATCGGCCGACGAGGTCTTTCGACGGTTGGGCATTGGGCCTCGCAACCCGCTTGCGTGCCGTCACAAGACGCGATGCAGAAGGGCGGTTCCGCCAGGGCGTAGCGGCGCAGTCGTCTTGGGCCGCGGGGCAATGGGAGGCTTTTGTCGTCTACAATTGGCAGCCGGTGCCTGGCGATTTCGTTCAGGCGCATGTCTTCGATGCCGCGGTTGAAGTCGCAGATCCGCTCTCGCGCCTGTCGCTCGCGACGGATATCGGCACCCTGCTGGGCGCGACGGCGGTCGATATCGGGTCGCTCGTTCCCGCCGCGGCGAATGAGGATGAGAACCGGTCCTCGTTCCGACGAAACCTGGCCCTGCAAATCGGTGAACACGCCTATCTCTCAACCGGCCGGCGCGACGCCTCTGTCGATTCGTTGCGCCTCGCGGCCTGGTTTCCGGAGGATCTCGGCGAAACACTGGAAATCGGCAGCGGTTATGGTGTGCTAGCCAGGCATTTCATCGACCGAACGTCACGCTATGTCGGGATCGACCTGACCCTGGCCCAAGGCGAAGCCATCCGCGAGCTCGGCGGGGTACCTCTTGTTGGTGATATCCATTCTCTACCGCTTCCCGGCGCCATATTCGACACCGTCATCGCCGACAATGTCATCGAACATGCCGTCGATCCGGTCATGGCGCTGGGCGAGATGCGGCGAGTGCTGAAGCCTGGAGGGCGGGCATTCTTGGTGCTGCCGCTCGATTATCTCGGGCCCGACTATCGCAACGTGAGCCATCACTGGAAGGCGGATATCGATTCCATTCTCAGCGCCATGCTGATGGTGGGGCTTGTCGTTGTCCGCCACGAGACCTGCGTGATGGCGGCCATGGGGGCAACGGGCTCTTTCCCGTCCTGCAACCAGCGCACATCGCTTTGGGAGGTGGAACGACCCCTCAACCCATCGTCATCGACCGGCAGGTCACGCAAGCTGGATTTCCGGGCCGAGACCTATGCCATTGACTCACGCATCGCCAGGATCGCGGAGAGAACCACAGAAGAAATCCTTGGTCTGAATGCGAAATGTGATCTCGACCCTCTGGCACGCAAGTCGCCGTCGCTCAGGGGGTTCGACTGGTCGGTCTATTTGCGCTTGAGCGAGTTGCGTTTCGTGCGGGCCGCCGCCCATCTCAAGCGCCGCGGGGTCACGGGCCGCGTACTCGATCTCGGAGCTTACTTCGGAAATTTCTCGGTTCTTCTGGCGCGTGCGGGCTGGTCAGTCACGGGGATCGATTCTTACCGCGAATACGGTTCCGCCTTCGCCTCGCATATCGATATGATGCTCGCGAGCGGCATCGAGGTGCTCGACTTCGCCGATATTGGCTTTGATCTCTCCAGGCTGGAGCCGGCGAGTTTCGACGCGGTGTGCTGCATGGGAGTCATCGAGCATATCGCCCACACGCCGCGCCATCTGCTCGAGGCCATCGACAACGTGCTGAAACCCGGCGGCTGGCTTGTCCTCGACACGCCCAATCTCGCTTATGAATATCAGCGGCTGAAGCTCAGCGGCGGCCAGTCGGTGTTTGCGCCGCTTGCTCAGCAGTTCGAAACCGACATCCCTTTCGAGGGCCACCACCGCGAATACACGCCCCCGGAGGTGCGCTGGATGATGGAGCGCATCGGCTACACCGAGGTTCAGCTGGAGCTGTTCAATTATTCGCTCTACAACCTCGGCGTCGTCTCGGGCGACGATCTCGTCCGCCTCGAGGCGATGGAGGCGGATCCGGAGCGCCGCGAATTGATCATGGCGATCGCACGCAAGCCCATGGTTGGCGGCAAGGCCCGAGCCCAGGGTGGGGATGATCAGACGGCTCAGGGCGCGGAACCTAGAATAGAATCGTAAGGGCAAATCAAAGATGTGCGGATTGGTTGGGGTCTACAAGCCGACGGGCGCGCCTGTGTCCGACGACAAAATCATCGCTGCCATGCGCGATCGGATGGCACACCGCGGACCGGATGGCGCCGATCAGTGGCGTGAAGATCGTGGGCGTTGCGCGTTCGGGCATCGCCGCTTGTCGATCATCGACTTGTCGGCTGCCGCCAATCAGCCGATGCTCAATCCGGCCGGGACCGTCGCGCTCGTCTTCAACGGCGAGATTTATAACCATGCCGATATCCGCAAGGATCTGGAAGCCATTGGCGGCCACATCTGGAAGACCGATCATTCCGATACCGAAGTCGTCCTCAACGCTTATCAGCAATGGGGGCTGTCCTTCGTCAATCGTCTGAACGGCGATTTCGCCATCGCCATCTATGATGCACGCAGGCCAGACGATCCGGTGCTGCATCTGATCCGCGACAGGGCGGGCGTGAAGCCGCTCTATGTGACGCGCAGCACGCGCGGCGAGTGGATGTTCGCCTCGGAAATCCGCGCGCTTCTGACCCATCCTGACGTGCCGCGCGAGATGGATCGCGTCGCCTTCTGGCACTATCTCACCTTCATCGTCGCTCCGGCGCCACTCACTCTATTCAAAGGCATTTTCAAGCTACCGGCGGGCTTTACCGTTACGATCGATCGGAACGGGCAAGCGCGCGCGCGTCGCTACTGGGATTGCGCGCCTGGCGCCAAGGACACGTTGTCGGAGCGGGACCTTTCCTACGACGATGCCTGCACGGCGCTCCTCGGCGAGATGAAGAAATCCATCAAGCGGCGGATGGTCTCCGACGTCCCATTCGGCGTGCTGCTGTCGGGTGGTGTTGATTCGAGCCTCAACGTCGCCTTGATGAGCGAATTGATGGACCGGCCGGTAACCACCTTTACCGTCGGATACGACACGCACGAGGAATTCAACGAGTTCCATTTCGCCAAAAAGCTGTCGGAGCGCTACGGCACCGACCATCACGAGACTCGCATCGATTCGAAGGAAGCCTTGAAATTCCTGCCGACCCTGGTCGAATTGCAGGACGAGCCGATCGCCGACAACGTCTGCATCCCGCTCTATTTCCTCTCCCGGCTGGTGCGCCAGTCGGGGACGACGGTGGTGCAGGTGGGGGAGGGGGCCGACGAGAACTTCCTCGGCTATTGGTGGTGTCAGCACTATCTCGATAAGTACAACAAGGTCTATGCGCCGGCCCGTCGCGGTCGGCGCTTCGGCTTGTTCGATGGCCAGGAAGATCGCGACATCACCAGGCGCGCGCGAGCCGGTCAGGAATTGTTCTGGGGCGGTGCGGTTTGTTGGTGGGGCGGGCTACGCGAGCAACTTACCCCGGATACAGGCCCGTTTCAGGATGACGTCCACTGCCCGATCGAGGGGCTGATGCCGCCTAGTCTGCGCCTTCTCGATAGCCATGCCGTGGTCAACGAATATCTGGGGCCGCTTGCTGGCAACCTCGTCGATCCTGAGATCCTGCAGAAGATTCCCTATATGGAGATGAAGCAGCGTATTCCCGAGCATCTTCTCATGCGCGTCGATAAGATGACCATGGCGCACTCGGTCGAGGCCCGCGTTCCCTTCCTCGACCATGAGGTGATCGAATTCGCCCGGCGACTTCCGCCCTCTTACAAACTCGCCGACGGCATCGGGAAGAAGATCCTGAAGAAAGTGGCTGAGCCCTACGTCGATCATGACCTGCTATACCGGCGCAAACAGGGCTTCGGTGCGCCAATGGACAAGTGGTTCATGGAACCGGAATTCGGCATGGCCTGCCTTGATGCCTTCGAGCGCTCGCCTATCGTCACAGAGGGCTTCATCGACGGCGGCTTTGCGCGCGATCTTCTCCGCGGGCAGGTCGAGGGCCGTGTGAACTGGGGCTTTCACATGTGGACGCTGATGAACGCGGTGTTTTGGCATGAACGCTGGATCGACCGGTCGGCTACAGCTGCCTGAAGCTTGGAGGGGAGGCGCCTCAACCCGCCCCCCTTGTTTGCGCGCGGCAAATGCTCGGGGGGACGAGATCACCGAAGCGCTGATATTGTGAGAGCCGCGACAAGTCCGCGCCCACCGGTGATCGGCGGTTGATTGTCGTTGAACAGAATCAGTTGCACTCGATTGGAAGGAGCGGTGAACCGCAGCCTGTTTGTCGAGGCTGCATCCTGGACAACGGTTGCCCATTGCCCCGTCTCTCCGTTGAGTACACCGATGCCGAGCTTGCCGCGTTCGGCTCTGACGCTGAAGTCGACCGCATAATCTCGCCCACGCGTGACCTCAACAAGGTTCGTCTGGATCTGGTATCCGAAGGTTGACCCGTCAGTCTCAATTGTGAGACCAGATGGTGTGGTTGAGGCGCCGACCCCCGGTGTCGCCTGCCAGTTGGTCGCGTTCAGCGTGAAAATTGGCCGCTCCAAGTCGAGACCTGCCAGGCGGTGGCTTTCGGCGGAGGTCCAGATATGCACGACCAGCAGCGCGCCGGCGGCAAAAGAGGCGAAGGCGCCCGCAGCGCTCGCTCGCGGGAATGACCTCGATAGCCTCGGCAACCAGGGCAACCAGTCGAGCGCAGAGCGCATCCAAGCTGTGGCCTCACGTTTCCGTTGGATTGCTGGTTGTTCGACGTAGGTCCACGAGATCAATGCTGCCGCACCGGCCAAAAGGGCGACGAAGACGTAAAGCCAAGCTGATCCGATCAGGCCAAAGCCGACAAATGTGAACACGATCGGCATGTGATAGAGATATATTCCAAAGGATAGATCGCGTCCGCGCAAGATCTTCGCGCAACCCCGAAGTGTGAACGCCGCGGATGTCGTGGCGAGCCCAAGAAGGATCATTCGGACCACGACAATCGCGTCGGGAGTTTGCGTGTCGAGGGGCCAGGCGCTACGCAATTCAGCATCAAAAGCCGCCGATGCCATGTAAAGTGGAACCCAGATCCAGGCTTTTCCCGCAAGGATGAACTGAAAGCGATCCCAGTTGACAGAGATGAAGGCTCCAATGAGAAAGATCCATAAGTGCTGGACGGGTAATGCAAGAAGCAATCCCTTGGTCCCCGCGGGTAAGACCCTGGCTGCGTCTGACGCGACATGGGCGATCGTCAATGAGCCTATCGACCAGGTGAGGATGAGGCCATTGGTGAACAGTCGGGAGCGCCGCGCTGCGAACAGAACGACGGGCGCCAGGACATAGAAGCCTAACCCGGCCGAGATCGTCCAGAGGATCCCGGAGGGAAAGCCTGAATAGAGGCTTCCCTCAAACTGGAAGGGCGAGCCTGCCAGGCGGAAGCCATAGAAATCCGAACCGAGCAGAAATGCCGCAATGGTCCAGCCTGCGAAGTCCAATGTGAGTATGTTTCGGAGCGGCAGAGCCTCCGCCGCAATCAAAAGTGCGAATATGACGATGTAGTGGCCCCAGAGTCCGGGGTATAGGCGCAGCGCGCGGCGGGTCGCGAAATCAACGGCGTCACGGGACCTGAGGTAAGAAAAGGTGACGAGAAGTCCCGAAATCACGAAGAGTATAGGCACGCCCGGGAATGCGGACAGGAAAACCGTCGGCCAATAGGGAAGCGCTGGCAGCTTCAGGTGCTCCATGCAATGCATGACGAGGACCTGAAAGGCCGCGAAAAGTCGGATCAGATCAAAGTTATTCCTGTGATCGATTTGCACAGGCACTGCCTCTCGGTTGAGCATCGCGATGCGTGCGGTTAGCACTCGCTCTCCCATCGGTAAATCACGTCCGTCTTCAAAGCCGCCGCCTTCTCGAAAGGGTTCGCGGTTGCGAGCGTGATAGCTGCACGATGCGCAGAACCATTCGCGGCGATCTCCGGGAGTTGGGCCCAGCGCTGTCCGACATGCTGCCAAAGAGAGTGTCCGCGTCGCGGCCGTACGCCTTCATGCGCCGAGCGTGCTGCCAGGCGGGCTCCTCAAGTCGGCACGGATACCTTCCCGTCATTTGCTGGCCCCGTGTAGGCTCGGTACCAGGTCACGAAGCGAGCGATCCCGACCTCGATCGAGGTCCGCGGCGCGAAGCCCACGGCAGCTGAAAGATCAGAGCTGTCGGCAAAGGTGCGCGGTACGTCGCCGGGCTGCATGGGCAGAAGGCGGCGCCTGGCCCTCGTGCCCAGAGCGGCCTCGATGGCGGAAATGAAGTGCTCCAGCGTCACAGGCGCGCTGTTGCCGATATTGTAGATGCGGTGTGGCGACGCTGCCGTGGCAGGGTCGGGGTGAGCCGAATCGAACAGGGGGGCGGGCGTCGGCGGTCGGTTGATGAGTGCGGCGATCGCCTCTGTCACGTCGTCGACATAGGTGAAATCGCGCTCCATCCGGCCTTCGTTGTAGAGGTCGATTGGTTGGCCGCGGGCAATGGCCTCGGTGAACTTGAAATAGGCCATGTCGGGGCGGCCCCAGGGGCCATAGACCGTGAAGAAGCGCAGGCCGGTCGAAGGTAGGCCAAAGAGGTGGGCATAGGAATGCGCCATGAGTTCATTGGCGCGCTTCGTTGCGGCATAGAGTGAAACCGGGTGATCTGCCGCATCGTGTTCGGAAAAAGGCACCTTGGCGTTCGTTCCGTAGACGGAGCTCGAAGAGGCATAGATCAGGTGCTGGACGGGATGGCGGCGGCAGGCCTCCAGAATGTTCAGGAAGCCCGCCATGTTCGAGGAGACGTAGACGGAGGGATTGTCGAGGGAATAGCGTACGCCCGCCTGCGCGGCGAGATGGACGACGACCGAGGGACGAAATTCCGCGAGCGCGCGCATGACCTCCGACCCATCGGCAATGTCTATCCGTCGAAAAGCGAAGCGGTCCGCGGCCGCGAGAATGGCAAGCCTCGCCTCTTTCAATGCCGGATCGTAATAGTCGTTGAGATTGTCCAGCCCGAAAAGTTCCGCTCCACACCCGAGCAGGCGCTGCGCGACATGAAAGCCAATGAAGCCGGCCGCGCCAGTGACCAGAATGCGCCGCCCTGAAAGATTGGGGGACTCAGGCGCCGAGGGGGCGCTCGGTTCGGTCATCATTGTCGCGTGCTCCAGCGCGTCGTCAACGCGGTTTCAAGTTGGGACGGCCGACGCCGGCATAGGTGAAGCCGTGGCGGGTCGCCTCCTCCGGGTGGTATATGTTGCGCAGGTCGATCAGGACAGGATGCTTCATGAGCCGGCCGAGCCGCTCCAGCTCCAGCGCGCGGAAGGCATCCCACTCCGTCACGATGACCAGGGCGTCGGCGCCCTCGGCGCAGGAATAGGGGTCGTCGGCATAATCGACATCGTCGAGGACGCGACGCGCCGGGGTCATGCCTTCGGGATCATAGGCGCGCACGCGGGCGCCGGCGTCCTGCAGCGCGGTGATGATGCCGATCGAGGGCGCCTCGCGCATGTCGTCGGTGTTTGGCTTGAAGGTGAGGCCGAGCACCGCGATGGTTTTGCCACGCACCTGGCCGCCGCAGGCAGCAATCACCTTACGTCCCATGGCGCGCTTGCGCTGATCGTTCACCGCCACCACCGTCTCGATGATACGGGTCGGGGTACCGGCGTCCTGCGCCGTCTTGATCAGGGCCACCGTGTCCTTGGGAAAGCACGAGCCGCCATAGCCGGGGCCGGCATGGAGGAATTTCGCGCCGATGCGGTTGTCGAGCCCGATCCCGCGCGCCACCTCTTGCACATTGGCGCCCACGGCCTCGCAAAGATCGGCCATCTCGTTGATGAACGAGATCTTGGTGGCGAGAAAGGCGTTGGCGGCATACTTGGTCAGTTCCGCCGTGCGGCGCGAGGTGACCAGGATCGGCGCCTCGTTCAGATAGAGCGGCCGGTAGAGCCCGCCCATCACGGCCTTCGCGCGCTCGTCGTCGGTGCCGATCACGATCCGGTCCGGCCGCTTGAAGTCGGCAATGGCCGCGCCCTCGCGCAGGAACTCGGGGTTGGACACCACGGCGAAGTCGGCTTCGGGCCGCGTTTCACGGATGATCCGCTCCACCGCGTCGCCAGTGCCTACCGGCACCGTCGATTTGGTCACCACCACTGTGTAGCCTTCGATGACGGCGGCGATCTCGCGCGCCGCCTGAAATACGTAGGAGAGGTCGGCATGACCATCGCCACGCCGGGACGGCGTGCCGACGGCGATGAACACGGCTTCGGCGTCGCGCACCGCACGGGCAAGGTTGGTCGTGAACGACAGGCGACCTTGACGCATGTTGGTCGCCACGAGGTCCTCGAGGCCCGGTTCGTAGATCGGGATCTCGCCGCGCTCCAACGCCTCGATCCTGGCCGGTTCCTTGTCGACGCAGCAGACCTTGTGGCCGAAGTCGGCGAAACAGGCCCCCGAAACGAGGCCTACATATCCCGCCCCGACCATCGCAACGCGCATGGAGTTGACCTTGCCTGTTTCCCGTCGCCGGCCAAGGCAGGCGGGATGTCACGCTCGAGCAGTACTGCTAAGAGCCTTTGGTCATCTGGTTGAGGTCAGAATCACCTTTGGAGATTGGCGCAGCCGCGCTGATAGAGCAACGGAAAGGTCGGTCACAACGGCGAGGGTAACAGCCTACCGCGTATTGCGGCGAGGTGAGTGGCATAGCCTGTCGGCGTGCGGGCGGTCGACGCCGATCGTTCCGCCGATATTGTGCAATATTCAAAATATTGTTGGACGCCCCGATAGTGGAGCACCTAAGCAACGACATTGAGGGGCGCGCGACCTGTCCGTGATCGAGGATTTGGCTGCATACCGGACGAGCTTTTGAATGATTGCCATGACTCGCTATTTGAACCCGATGCAGTTCCGCTCGTCGCTGGCACGCCGCGCTGTCGCGTTCGGATTGCTTCTTGGTTTTGGTGTCGCGCTCTATGTCCGATGGTTGTTCATCATCGAGAATGGCGGCCTCGCGCCGGACTATGTGCAATGGGCGAACAAAAACTATTTCGGTGGAATATCGGACTTCTACATTGGAATGGCGCAATCACTTCTCGATGTGTTGTTCGGTCCCAATTCGTTTGAAATAACCGGGGTCCCATCGATGAACTTCGGAGTTCCTCGGAATATCCTGGAAACGGGCAATTTCTGGACATCGGGAGCCGCAAGTCCCTATCCACCCGGCTATCCAATCTTCCTGGCGGCCCTGGTTGTCCTGGGAGGCAACGACATTCACGACATGCGCCTGGTTCAGATTGTGTTGGACTCGGCTGCGATCCTGCCGCTGACCTATGTGTTGCGCAAATGCGGGATTTCGGGTGCCGTGACACTCCTTGCCGTACTGGTCTATGCGATAGCCCCCTGGGGCGCGCGAGGCAGCGGCTTTATCATGGCGGAGGCGTTGATCACTGCGTTCGTGATCTGTGTCCTGGCCTTGTTGGTCTGGTGTGCGGACCGCCCCTCGAAGCGTCGATGGATCGTTCTTGGGCTCTTCTCGTCGATCTTGCCCATGTTCCGCCCGGACTTGATCCTGCTTGCTGGTCCACTGTTGGTCTGGGCCCTGATCGCGGCTCCCGCTGGCGAGAAGCTGAAGGCGGCGGCCTGTGTGGTGGCGGCATTCGCCGCTTTTCCGCTCCTCTGGGGGCTGTTCAATCTAATCGTCCGCGGTCAGTTCGCCATAACAACCAACTCCGGATGGTACGCGCTCTGGTCTGGCTTGGGGTCATTTCCCAATAGTCTCGGCTATTTCCGGGATGATACGAGAGCGGCAGCGGACCTCCATGCGGCGGGCCTGCAATGGGCGACGCCTGGGTCGGAGCTATACTGGCGTGCGAGATATCTCGCGGCCTGGCAGGATCATCCCGGATATGTTCTGACAACAATCGCGAAGCGTGTCGCAGCGATCACTTTCAGTTCGGAGCACTTCGGAGATCCGATGAATTGGAAGCGGCCGCTTGGCTTGTATGGTCCTTTGTTCCTGGCGGCCGCGCTTGTCATTCTTACCATCCAGAAAAATTATCGAGCAGCACTTCTTGTCAGTGCGCCAATCGTCTATGCGATTCTAAGTCTCGGATTTGTATATTCGGAGGAACGTTACGTCCGCTATGGATTGTTGTCTTATTTGCTTGGTGGTGCCGTCGTCGTCCAAGCAACTAGCCAAGTTGCGGGCCATCTCACGAGGCGGCATTTCCCGGGTTGGGGTGGCCGACTTCGGCTCGTCGAGTCAGGAACTATTCTTTGTGTGTTGGGCTGGGCTGTGCTGGTTTACGCGCCGGCATTGATGTCGAAAGCGCGGCAGGCGGCATCAGGCGCTGCCTTGTCTGGCCAGATCGAGCAGGAAGCCATAGCGCTTCAATGGACCTTGGCTGAAGGTGGTGGAACCATCGACTCCCGCGACGATGGCTCAATTGTCCTGCTGAGCTCGGACAATCCAACGGCTTACCAATTGAGCGCCAAAGTGGCAGCGGATCGCTTCCGGATGGGACGGTTCATTCTGAACGCCACAGCCATTCAAGGCAGCATGGTATTTGGCGCCCTGACTTCTGATCGCAGCCGATGGATCGGCACTGTCGTCGTGGATGGAAATCACGCCGGGCCGTACACGCTGGATATTGAGAGCCCCGGTTCCGACTTTATTTTGATGATCGCGAACAACCTCGGCGCGCCTGGTCAATCCATCATGAGGATCGATTCGGTCAAACTCCTGCGTACCTGCCTTCTGCCTGCTCCCAGCGTGACCTTGACAATCGCGAATGCCCTGGTTCCGACAAGACTGGAACCATGTCGTACACCGTAGCGGTGATACCAACTACCATTTCCTGCAGCCGCGGCGGCGGTACCTTGTCTGCTGTGCGATGGACGGTAAAGCCCAAGCGCGCAGGACTTTTTTGTTGCGGGCGTCGGCTTCGTGGATCCTAGTCGCGGGCGCTGAAGCCGACGACGATGATGCCCGCTGCAATCAGGGAAATTCCGATCCATCGTATCGGCGGAACGCCTTCGCCCAAAGCCACGGTCGATGCGAGGATGACCGCAATGAACTGTGCTGCTGCAAAGCTCTGCGCGATGTTCAAGGGCAGATAGCGCAAGAGCCATGCATAGATGAGGCCGGCGAGACCGAATGCAGCCAGTCCGAGGGCGCTCTTCCAGTGAATGCCAAAGGCCAGGGCCCGCCCTGCAGCAGCTTCTGTAGCGCCGATTTTCATCAGGAGGTTGGCGCCGACCGTGCAACTGATCATCAGAACCAGGCTAATGGCGATCCTCATGCGCGTGCAGGGCCAGGTTTTTCGGCGACCCCGACCACTTGGAGGCCGGCCCTGGACAACCCGGGCAATGACAGCGTCATTTCGTCGAGGCGGGTGAACCCGCGGGTCAGCGCACGAATGCCGGGGATGAACCGGAACGCCCGATTGAAGACGAGCACGTCGCTGTTCATGAACAGGCAGAAGCCGAGAAAGCCGTGCGTCGACCAGCGTTGGAGGGTCAGGCCCGCGTCGTGAAGGAACGGCGCCGTCTCACCGAACTCCAGCGGCCGCTCGGTATCGTGATCGAGGGCCGGTGATAGGCGATAGATGATCGCGCGCAGAAACCGCCACAGCCACATGTCGCTTACCGGCTCTCGAAAATAGAACCGTCCGCCGGGCCGGAGGACGCGTGCGACCTCGCTGAAAAGTCCGGCGCGGTCGTTCACATGATGGATGCCGCCCAACATGAAAAGGTTGTCGATGCTGTCATCGGCGAGCGGCAGCGCGGTGGCGTCACCCTGCACGAACGAAAGGGTCGATGACGGGTTGGTCGCTTGCGCCGCCTCGAGCATGGCGAGCGAAATGTCGACGCCGATGCCGCGCTTGACCCTGTCTCGCAGGAGATGAAACGCTTCGCCTCTTCCGCAGCAGATCTCCGCGACATTATCGAGGGGGCCTTCCGGAATGACCTCCAGCAAGGCTCTATCAAGATAGGCCATGTATTCCTGAGTATGCGGATAGCTGAGATTGGTGACATAGGCGTCGGCAACCGCATCGTAGTGTGCTTGCTGGATCAAGCCATCATTTGAAGCAGTTTCGCCGAAAAGGGGAATACCGGTCCGGCTGACTTGATAGGAGCGGCCGCTGGGTCTGGAGATCAGGGACCCGTGCTCCAATGACAATCGTTCTCCGGACAACGGACAGCGAAGCATCGGTATGAGCCAGTCTAGACGAGCCGGTGTGTCCCGATCGGCAATTGTCATCATAGTGTATGCCTATTTGAGGGACCAAGCTTGGTCGGGTGCCGATGGCGGTCGCCGACTATGCCTGCGCCCGGAGAACGTCGGTTGCATCAGCATCGCGAAGAGAGCGCTCCCACTCGTCGCGTCCCCTTATGATCTGGTCTTGTCGACAATTTTGGCGACATCGGACTTGGCACACCTGCCGCTTTGCGCCCGAAGAACCCAAAAAATGTGGTCCGACGCCAGCGTCGTCAGGAGTGGTCAACATCACGTCCCGCGATCATGAGTATGGAAACTCCAAAAGGAACCCGGAGATGGGGAGCCATTCTGATGTCGGCGTGAAATATGACACTGAGGATTCTGTTCAGGAACGCACTGTTGATCTGTGATTCGGAGGCCAGCTTGATGCCGAAAAGGTCGATCGCCCGGCGAGCGATCCAGATCGGCGCGAACAGCATGAAGTTGAAGTGATAGGCCCGGATCGGGGTCAATGAGGCTTTCATGACCTGCTGCCGCAGGAGCTCCATCCGGTACCGTCGCTTATGGTGCGCGACCCGATCCTGCAGGCCCCACAGGGACGGGAAGGCCGGAACGCTGATGAGCACCTTGCCCCCGGGCCTGAGCACACGTGCGATCTCGCGAAGCCCGGCCAGGTCATCGTCCAGGTGTTCGATCACGTCGGTCGCGAGAACCAGATTCACGGATTGGTCTTCGAAAGGCATCTGGCAAGCGTCGCCGAGGCGAACGGGGCCCAATCCCTTGCTCTCGCAGAACGCGATTGCGGCAGCGCTCAGATCGAGGCCTTGGACATCGCTGTAGCGAAGGTCGCGCAGCATGCCGAGATTGGTGCCGGTGCTCGTGCCCACATCCAGAATGGGCGTCGCCCGATCGGGGAACAGGGCTTCGATCTCGCGGCCGAAGAGGTGCCGGCGGCCGACGAACCACCAGTGGATCTCCTGGACCGCGGCTTCGACTTCATAAGTTGCCAAATCCATCGCGATGCTCGTCAGGCCGCTACGGGCTGGGGCGAGGGGACGTGCGAAGCAAGCGTCCTCTGCAACCCGAGCCAGGTCCACAGGAACAATCGGCGCTCGCGATGACCCGACAGATGTTCGGTACGAAAGCGCTCGGCGACTGCCGGATAGGTTCCTGTTACGGGTACCATGGGGATCGACGGACCGATGTCCTTCAGCCACTTCATGAGGGGAATGCCGAAACCCTTTTTCGGCCGCTCCAATATCCCGCGTGGGAGGAGCCCCTCCATTGCCTTTCGGAGGAGGTATTTTCGTTGTCCGTTTCGGAATTTGAAGCGATTTGGCAATCTGCTGCAGAAGTTGACGAGGTCGTTGTCGAGGAACACGGCCCTGGTCTCGAGCGAGTTCATCATCGCGGCCCGATCTGATTTGACGAGGATATCGCCCGGTAGATAGATGCGTGTGAAGAATTCCAAGGTGCGGTCGACGAGGTCACGGTTTTCGTTGCCATCCCAGACTTCGATCGCCTCCTGGTAGAGGTCTTCGAGAGAGATGGGCTCCTGCATCAGTTCGGCGATATCACGCGGCTCCAGGGCGGACATCCAGACCGGGTTCCACACCGACGAAGGGTAGGAGAGCCCGCTCAACGCGCGGCGAATCTTGAAATCGAGGCTCATATTGCGGGTCGAGAAGGGCATGAGCTCGGCAAGGCTCCTCAAGCTCTTGTGCAGCCCCGACGGCATCAGGCGGCCGTAGATGCTGGCGGGCGTCAGCGCCTTGAACGGATCATAGCCGGCGAAGAGTTCATCGCCGCCATCGCCGCTGAGCGCTACCGTGACGTGCTCGCGGGCAAAGCCGGAGAGCACATAGGCAGGCAGCAAGGAGGGGTCGCCAAGCGGCTCATCCATTCGGGACAGCACCCGCTCGATGAGGTCGCCAACGTGATCGAGGGTGAGATGGCGAGTGCGGTGCTGCGTCTCAAAAGCCGAAGCGACCTCCTGGGCGTACGTGGACTCGTCAAAGCTCGCTTCCTGAAAACCGATCGTGAAGGTCTGCAGGGCCGAAGCATCGACGCTCCTGGCAGCCATCGCGACGCACATGGAGGAATCCAGCCCGCCTGACAGGAAAATGCCCAAGGGGACATCGCTGAGTAGCCGGCGCGAGACCGCAGTCGCCAGGAGGCTTCGCAGCTCCTCCACGAGCGCCGGTTCGTCGGCATCGGAGAGGCTTTCGTCCGGCTCGATCCGGAACTGGTAGTAGGGGGTGACAACGGTATTTCCGGTCGCGACGTCATGTGTGAGGAAATGCCCTTCGGGAAGCTTCCTGCATCCCAAGTAGAGCGAATTGGCTCCGGGGAGATAGCCGTATGCGAGAAGCTTTTGGACGGATCGCGGATCGATCGATCGCGCGACCTCGCGATGGGACGCAAGAGCGGTGAGCTCGCTCGCGAAGGCGAACAAGCCGGGCTTGTCCGAGTAGAAAAGAGGCTTTTCTCCGAAGCGATCGCGCGCCAGGAAGATGCGCTGCCGGCGCCGGTCGAGAATGGCGAATGCGAACATGCCGTTGAGGCGGATCGGGAGCTCGGAACCCCATTCCTCGTAACCGTGCACGAGAACCTCGGTATCCGAATGATCCGACGCGAAGACATGGCCGTGCGCCTGCAGTTCGGCTCTCAATTCCCTATGATTGTAGATCTCACCGTTGAAAACGATGCCGATCTTTCCGTCCTCGTTCCACATCGGTTGGTGACCGCCGGCGATGTCGATGATCGATAGCCGACGATGACCGAGATAAACGCCGGCTTGCTCATCGGCAAAGGCGCCTTCGCCATCTGGCCCCCGATGGGCAAGCGCGGCGGTCATCGCCGTCAGATCTCTGCGATCACCGCGCCCGGCGAAGCCAGCGATGCCACACATCAAATCTTCTCGGGAAAGTTCACTACCTGCCGGACAACATAGGCGGTTCGCTCCTGCGACTCAAAATAAACGCGAATCAATATTTCGGCCAGGAGTCCAAGCAATATACTCAATATTCCGACGAGAAATGACATCGCTGATAAGAGCAGGAGCGGCGTCTGAATCATTGAGATTCCCTCAAAGATCTTCAGCGACAACATCCAGAGTCCGCTGAGCAGAGATAGCGCGAGCGAAAGCGCGCCAAATCCACCAAAAATGTAGATCGGTTTGACGAAAAACCGATCCAAGAACATAACGACGATCAGATCGAGCACGACCTTGACGATGCGCTCGAGGCCGTAATTGGAGACTCCAAAGCGGCGCGGGTAATGCCTCACTGGAAGTTCGGTGATCTTGGCTCCCATCCAGCTCGCATAGATCGGGATGAAGCGGTGCATTTCGCCATAAAGGCGTACGCCTTCGACGACCTCCCGACGATATGCCTTCAGCGTACAGCCGTAGTCATGCAGTGGAACACCTGAGATCTTGGAGATCAGCTTGTTGGCCATGCGGCTGACAAAATTTCGACTGATCGCCGCGTCCTTTCTATCGTTACGCCAACCTGATACCACATCGAAGCCATCATCCAACTTTGCAAGCAAAGCGGGAATGTCCTCCGGATCGTTCTGAAGATCGGAATCAATGGAAACGATGATGTCACCGGATGAATGATCGATCGCAGCCATCATCGCGGCCGTCTGGCCGAAATTCCGGCGCAGGCGGACGACCTTCAGCTCTGGGCGTTGTTCTGCCACACGCTGCAGCTTGGAGAACGAATCATCCTTGCTTCCGTCGTCAACGGCAACGACTTCGACCGATTGGTCGATCCCATCGAGAACGCTGAACAACCGCTCGAACAAGGGGCCGATATTCGCAGATTCGTTGTAGATCGGAATGATTACCGATAGCGACGGCGCTTTCGTAGTCGCCTTCCGGCTTGAATAGAGTGCCGCGGATCCGGTTACCATGGAGGGCGTTAATCCTATCTGACGAAGTCGAAAACGGCATAGCGTCTGACGACGCCCAAATGCAACATCTGATGTACTCCATCAAGTTGGGCCAGCTCGGGTGGAATGGGAGGCGCGCGCACGGACATGCGGCAATCCGCCTGCCGACGGCTGCTCCAGGTGAGGCGTGGCGAGACGCGACGTGAGGGCGCGCCGCGGCTCTTGTCGCTGCCCATCAGATCAGCTGCATACGTGGTTCGGCGCTGCGGATTTCGGAGCATATGATGGAGTATCGATACCAGTAATCTGCTCCAAGAAAACTCTATCCAAAAAGCTCTGTTTTCCTTGAGCAGATTGGCGCGATCGTGCTTTGCCGAAGTCGGGAGATTTAGTCTCGAACGATAATCCTTCAACGCGACGACGGCCCTCTGGTACGCAACAGAGTTCAAGCCAGATCGTCGCGTTCACGGGTGGTCGGCGATAACGGCAACGAAACAGACGAATGGGACGGCTAGTTGGGTTGGCGAGGTCCCGGCACCACGATCGGAGCTGCCAGGCGCCAGCGGGAACTGCGATATGAAAGACGGTAGGAAAGGTGATCGCGGCTTCGAAAAAATATAGCTAAGTCAATGACATATCAGTTTCAAGGTTCGAATCCCCTAGGGAGCGCCAATCTCTCCAAGATCCTCGATCGGGATCCCGAGCGCCATCCACGCGGCCATGTTTTCGAAGGCCGTGGGAACGCGGTGACGTTCCGTGCCAGCGGATCTGCCGAAGATCACACTGCGTCGCGAAGATCCCTAACGCGTTGCTCCGGCCGCCCCGTGCCCCAGCGCCGCCTTGTTCGCTTCGAGGAAGGCCTTCAGCACCTGCGGCTTGGTGCCCCATAGCATCTCGACCGCATTGGTGGTGAGCGCCACGCGGCCGAGGCGGGTGTTGGCGTCGAACGGCACGATCAAGCCATGGATCACCGGCTCGGGCACGCCCGCGGCAATGGCGCCGGCGGCGAGCTCGGCGTCGGTGACGTCGACCACTTCGACCGGCTTGCCGGTGACTTCGCTGGCCATCGCCGCGATTTCACGCGAGGTCAGTGCGACGGGACCGGTGACCGTCAGCGTGCGGCTGGTTTCGCCGGCGATCAGCGCGCCGGCAGCCGCCCGGGCCGCATCCTCACGCGGGAGGTAGGCGAGGGTGCCGGCGCCGGCCGAGGTGTACCATTTGCCGGATTGCAGGGCCGAGGGCAGGGCGTTCAGCAGGTTCTCGGCGTACCAGTTCATCCGCAGGATCGTGTAGGCGATGCCGCAGGCCTTGATCGCCTCCTCGGTGCCGAAATGTTCGGGAGCGAAGGGGATCGGCGAAGCCGGCTCGGGGGCCGGCATCGAGGTGTAGACGATGTGCCTGACCCCGGCTGCCTTGGCCGCAGCGACCGCGCTGGCCTGCAGCGCAGCGCGGCTCGGGCCGAGCACGTCGATCGAGATCAGCAGCAGCCGGTCGACGCCGTCCAGTGCCTTGATGAAGCCGGGCACGTCGCCGTAGTCGGCCCTACGCGTCTCGACGCCGGGGAAGTTCAGCTTTTCCGGCCGGCGCGAGCCGGCGATGATCTTGCCGCAGCAGCCGCGCTCCAGCAGCAGCTCGACGACGCGGCGGCCAAGCTTGCCGCCGGCACCGGCGACGAACAGGGTGGGTGAGGTGCTCATGTCGGGGGTCTCCGATAGTCCCATGGGTCGTCTCTTTGCTCAGTCGCCTCCGGCCGCACTTTGCGGGGCGCGCCGACGCCATGACGCTGGCCAATGGGCCGGCGCCGCGCTCCTCCGGCTTGTCTCGCCGGGCCATGATCAGTATAGTCAACAGGCTGCATTATTGAAATTATGATGTCAATATGGCTGGACAGTGACGTATGGACGATAACGCCTTAAGCCCGACAGCCGACGCATTGACCCGGCTCATTCTCGCCACGTTTCGAGCGGCCAACTTGGCCGTCACGTGGGGCGACAGGATCGTGGCGCCGTTGGGACTCACCAGCGCCCGGTGGCAAATCCTGGGGGCGATCATCGAGGCCGAGAGAGCCCAGCCGGTCGCGTGGTTGGCGCGCGATCTCGGGGCAAACCGCCAGAACGTGCAGCGGATCATCAATGACCTGGAAAAGGAGGGGCTCGTTGCATTTCAACCCAATCCCCACCACAAGCGTGCGCAACTCGTGGCGATGACGGAAAGGGGCCACCACGTGTACGGGGCGGCCGTTGAGCGATATACGCCACGCGCCAACATGGTTGCGGAGGGGTTCTCGGCAACGGAGATCGAGACGGCCGGCCGGGTGATGACGGCGCTGCGGGCCAGGCTCGAAGCACTCGAAGCTGAAGTACCCGCGAACGACTAATGCGATGCCGGGATGGGGTGTCGCGATCGCCGGCGCGGCAAGGCATTCCGCGCGTTGGGATCGGTCGGCCAAAATCGCCGGCAGCGGCGGGCCGAGCACCGGCCCTTTATCGTATCATGGCAAGCTGGTCAGGCCATCCGGTGTCGCGCGGTTGACGGTCGCGCAAAGCCGCTGGCTGCCTTGCGCCCACCCCGTCTTTGCAGAGCGTCGATCAGTGCGCCGCCAATTCCGCCGGCCGCTGGCCGGCCCTCGACCGCAAGTCAGGCCACACAGATTCCGGGCACCGCGACCGTTTGGAATAGGTGCGGGCTGGCACTGACGGATGCAGGATATGCTGAAACCCTCGCCCTGAAGTCAGGATGAGCGAAAGCGGCGCGGTAGGTCTCCATCGATTCCCACACCGCATAGTTCAGATAGGTCGGGCTCTCGCCGATCGCGCGGTGGAGCTGGGTCGAGATGAAACCCGGCTGGCGTTTCATGAACCGGGCGTCGTCGGTCCATGCCGCGAGAAAGGCTTGCTCCTCGGGGCCATCCACCATGATCAGGTTTATGAGCAGCACCGGTGCCGCATCAATGTCGAGCTGGCGCTCGATCGAGAATCTCTCGTCCAGTGGCTTGAAAATGGACATGCGGGCCTCCGTCCGTCCGTGCGAGAATGATGGCCTCATATATCTATATAGACATCATGATGTCAATTGAATCGTATGAATACAGTCTGCGATCGAAACCTCCCGATGTGATCCCGGGCCTGTTTGGCGCCGACAATCTCGCGGCTGCTCGGGATGACGGGCTCTGGTCGAGGACGAGCGGAAGCGACGTCCGCTCGCCGGCACTTCGTCCATGCCGGTTTCCCGGCCTTGAGTTTCGAGCACAGGCCGGACGTGGCGCGGCTGGATGAGGTCGTGCCACGCCATCCACTCGGCCATCTCCGCGATCGAAAGGCTGGCCGCGACGCGTCGGACGTTCGACCGCCGATCAGAACCTGATGTTGAAGTTCGCCCTGACCGATTGGTCTGAAAGACCGGAGCCGTACTGGGCGTTGTAGGAGACACCGAGCGCGGCGTTCGGCGTGACCGCATAGTCGAGCCCGGCTTCGACCACCGCCGCGTCGCGGGTGATCGGAACGCCGCCAATGGTAAAGGCGGCGCCGCCACCGGCAAAGCGCATCGCCGCGAGCGGCGTCACATCGCCGAAGGCATGACGCCAGCCGAACAAGGCCTTGGCGGTGAGGCCCGCGCCGTTGACCTCGAAGGTGGTCGAGACACGCAGGCCAAGCGTGGTGAAGGTCGCATCGGTGGTCGTCCCCGGGCTGGTCAGCGCCGCAGTTCCGCCCCGCTCGGCGAAGCGGTTCGTATGCAGGCGCACATGGGCGAGATTGGCGAAGGGCTCGAAGCCGAAGGCACCGGCACGCATGCCGTAGCCGAGTTCACCGAAGACCTGCGCCGTGCCGGCGTCGTAGGTGGCCTTGAGGTTGTCGCCGAAGCCCGGGAACACGACGCTCCGCGATGTCGAGACGTCGTGCCAAGCATAGGCGGCCCCCGACCGGAAGGCGAGATCGCCCCAGGTCGTGCCGGCATAAAGGCCGACATGGTAATTGTCGCTTGAACCCGAAGAGTGACGCTCCCTGACGTCGAAGGTGGTGCGGCTGTAGCCGGCGACCGCGCCCACGCGCCAGGTGTCGAACACCGGAGCATCCGCGCCGATGAAGAAGCCGCCGGTCGCCCGGTTGAGACGCGCCGCATTGCCGTCGCCGTCGGTGCGGCCCCAGGAGCCGAAACCCTGGCCCCAGACCGCCAGGCGATCGGTGTCCGCCGCGACCGTCACCGGTTTGCCGTCACCATAGGTCGTGACCGTGCGCGAGGCGCCGACGCCATGGAAGGCGGCGCGGACGCGGTCGTTGACGGCGTTGCGGATGAAGCGGCTGTCCTCGATCAGCGCGGTGCGAGCCGAGACATGGATCTCGCCGGAGAGCTGATCGAAGGCATAGCGTGCCTGGTTGGCCGACAGGTTGAGCACCGCGTTGTAGATGGGGGTGCCGAGGCCGAGGCTCTCGACGCCGCTGCCGGCCGCGATCTGGTTCGGCGTGATACCGACATTTTGGAAAGCGGTCCCGTTGCGGGTCATGGTCAGATAGACGTTGGTGGCGTCGTAGCTGAGCGAGGGATCGAGGAAGGCGAGATTCGAGGTCACGCCACCGAAACGATTGCGATTGACGTCGAAGCCGCCATTGGCGGTGAGGATCGTATAGATGGTCGCCGGCGCATAGATGCCCGCGCCCGCCAGCACCCGCACCGTGCCGCCGTCGATTGTCGCCAGACCGGTCGCGACGATCCTGTCCGACTGACCGGCCGCATTCACCTGCACCTCGTAGACCGAGGCCGGATTGAAGGTGATGTTGCCGGTGACGTTCAACGTGCCCATGCCGCCATTGCCCGGCGCGATCGTGCCGGAAACGACGGTGCCGCCCACCGTTCCGATGCCTTCGAGACGGGCCGCCGCTTGGATGTCCAGCGCGCCGCCCAGCGTGCCATTGACCGCCAGGATGCCGTTCTCGACGGTTGTCGCGCCGCCGAAACCGCCGGAATTGCCGGTCAGCTCGGTTCTGCCCGAGCCGACCTGGCGAATGGTGCCGGAACCGCCGAGGCTGCCGGCGAAGGTCAGGCCGTTGGAACGATTGAAGACGAGCGTGCCGTCATTGGCGATATTGCCGTCGATCGCGCCGGTGGTACCGCCATTTCCGAGGCGCAGCGTCGAACCGGCCACGATGTCCGTGCCGCCGGCATAGCTGTTGTTGGCGGTGAGACTGAGGTCGCCGCTGATGAGCCGCACCGCGCCGGAGCCGGAGATCGTGCCGCCGAATGTGGTGGCGTCGGAGCGGTTGAAGGCCAGCGTGGCGTTGTTCAGCACGTCGCCCGCAATCGAGCCGGTCGTGCCGCCATTGCCGATCCGCAGCGTCCCGGCCGCGATCGTCGTGCCGCCGGCATAGCTGTTCGCACCAGTGAGGATCAGCGTGCCGAGGTCGTTCTTCACTAGCCGGCTGTTGCCGCTCAGTTCCGCGGCGATGGTGGCGCTGTGAGCCGCGCCGGCGGGCGTGCCGTCGCCGACGCGGATGGAGGTCTCGCCACCCGCGCCGTTGAGCGTGACGGCAGCGCCGGCGACGGTCCAGCCCGCGCCGATGAACTGCATGCCGGTGGTCGTGATCGCGCCGGCGGAATTGTCGACGGTCACGGTCCCGGGATTGTTCTGGAACACGGCGAACTTGCCGCCCCAGGCCGCGGCGACCGAGCCGTTCAGGTCGGTCCAGTTGGTCGGGCCGGCGACCCATGTGCCGTTGCCGCCGTGGATCGTGCCGTCCGCCACCGTCGTCGTGCCGTTCCAGAACTGCGTCGCCGGGACCGGACCGGAGCCCCCATCGACGAGGAGGTTCACTTGATTGGCCACAGCGGTCTGGATCGTGCCGCTGGTACCGGCCGGCATGCTGCCGACATCGAGGACATTGTTGGTCAGCGTGCCGCCATAGTCGAAGATGCGATAGACGCCGGCGCCGAAACCGCCGATATCCGTCACGTTCAGCGTGCCGTCGAGTTTCAGGTTGCCGTTGACCATGAACAGACCAGCCCCGCCCGGCGTGCCGAGCGACACGTTGACCTTGCTGTTCGGGCTCAAATCCAGCGACCCCATCGTCAAGGTCTGGCCGGCGCGGCCTTCGAGCGCGCCGTTATTGTCCACCACCACCTGGCCGGCGATGCTGCCCTTGCCGCCCAGCGTGCCGTTGGCTTCGGCCCGGACGTCGCCCAGGATCGAGCCATTGACCAGCAGCCGTCCGCCGCGCACGTCGGTCCCGCCCGTGTAGGTGTTGGCGCCGGTCAGCGTCAGCGTGCCGGTGCCGCTCTTGACCAGACGGCTCCGCGTGCTCGGCGTTATCCCATCCGCTTCCGTGCCATAGGGGATGTCTTCCATCACGCCGGAGAAGACGTCGTTGCCGTTCAGGTAACCCACATCGAAGCTGCCGCGCAGCGTGCCGCTGCCGGAGATCGAGCCGACAGGCGGTATGAAGCCGCGTCTGCCGGTCGCTTCGACGAAACGATTGCCCGATGTCACATAGAGGCCGCCCTCCACCAGGCCGCCATTGTTGATGATGGTCAGGTCCCTGGCGTTGGTCAGGGCGCTGATCACCAGCCTGCCGGTTGCCTGGTTGGTGATCGTCGCATCCCCGGCATATCCCGTGCTCGCGGAATGGGTGGTGTCGAAGAAGAGCTCTCCGGCATTGGTGATGGCGAGATGCCCGCTTGGGCCGGCACCGAACAGCAGCGTGCCGTTGGCGCCGATGGTGACAGGTCCTGAGCCGAGCGCGGTCGCCTCGTAGTCCGCCACCAGGATGCCGGCATCCACCGTCGTGCCGCCGGCATAGGAATTGGCGCCCCGCAGCGTCAGGATGCCGTCGCCGCGCTTGCGGATGCCGCCCGCACCCTCGATCGGCGCGGCGATGACGTTGTCGGCGCGGGCGGCGCCCGCCGTCCAGCCGACATCGAAAGGTGTCGCGGCATTGGCGATGGTGAGCTTGCCGCCGGCGCCGGCATTGAAGCGATAGGCGGTATAATAAAAGCCGGGGTCCGTCGCCGGCGGGAGGAAGGTCAGGCCGGTGATGGCCTGCGCGCCCTCCACGGTGATGGTGGCGGCCGATCCGGACCGCGGCGCGAAGACCGCCGTCTGGGACGCCCATGGCGCATTGATCGAGCCGGCCTGGTTGGTCCAGTTGGTGTTGGAGCTGTTCCAGGTGCCGGTGCCGCTGCGACCATCGGCGACGTTGCCCGGCGTCATGTTGGGGCCGTCCCAATATTGCGCGTTCGCGCCGATGGCGGGGATGATCAGGTTGACCCGCCCAGCCGTCGCCGCGTCGATGGACCAATCGCCGGGATTGAAGCCGGCCGGGACGCTGGTGACGACCAGCCCGTTATTGGTGAAAGCGCCGGCGTAATTGGCCAGCCGGTATGTGCCGGTGGAGAGACCGCCCGCGTCGGTCACGTTGAGCTTGCCGTCGAGCGTCAAGCTGCCCGCGATGTCGAACAGAGCGGCATTGCTCGGCGCACCCAGCGCGACATTGACGTTGCTGTTCGCGTTGAGCACCAGCGAACCCAGTTTCAGCACCTGGCCGGCCCGGCCTTCCAGAATGCCGCCGTCGGCGACCGTCACGGCACCGGCAATGGTGCCGGTGCCTCCCAGCAGCGCGCCGGAGGACACCAGGACGGGCCCGGCGCCGTCCGTGCCGCCGCCGAGCCTGTTGTCGACATAGAGCCTGCCGCCGAGCACGTTGACCTGCCCGATAAAGCCGCCCAGCTGGCTGCTGTCGCCGGTCAGATGCGTGGTGCCGGCCCGGACGTTGACCGTGCCGTTGCCAAGAAGACTCGGTGCGAAGGCATAATTGGTCGACGTGTGATTGAAGTTCAGCGTGTCCGAAGGCGTGTTGAAGGCGACACCGGCCGCCGTCAGCGTTCCGGGCGCCGCGGCGACCGTGGCGCCGCCGATCGTGAGGGTTCCAACCGAGCCGGCGACGCTATCATCCCCGAGATAGAGCAGCCCCGCATAAGTCGCCGGATTGAATATGCCGTTGTTGATGGAAACCGTACCGCCGTCCGCGATCGTCAGCGATCCACGAGCGCCCTGACTGCCCGCCCAGATGTAGGTCGATGCGACAAGCGATGACCCTGCGCCGGTGACAAGTACATCACCTGTCGTCGGCGACATGGCATTGCCGGCTGTTGCGTTGGTACCGAGCATGACTGTGCTGCTCGTGAGCCTGCCGCCGCCGCTGATCTCCACCGTGCCCTGGCCGCCCGGGCCAACCGAGAGCGAGCCGGTCGCGACCTCGCCGCCGTTCTGCACGAACAGGCTGGCGACGCCGCGATTGCCGACGGAGAGAAACAGGGTGTTGCTCCATTTCGAGCCCGCGCCCGTCACCGTCGCCGTGCCGCTGGAGCCGGGATTGCTGGCGATGGTGCCGCTTGCGCTGGCCACTTGCGCGCCCGCCGACACGGTCATTTCGCCGCGTCCCTCATAACCGAGCGTCAATTGGCCCGTGTGGTCCCAGCGCGAGGCTGCCCCGGTCACCGTGACCTGGCCGAGCGCGCCGGCCGCGCCGCCGATATTGCCGCTCTTGCTGGACAGTTGCCCGCCGGATTCGACAATGGCCTGGCCGACGCTGCCCGCCGATCCGGCGGCCCAGCCGCCAAGGTTCAGAACATCGAACTGCGCCCTGCCGCCGGTCGTCAGGTGGAGCGTGCCCCGTCCCGTGCCGACCGAGCCGAAGGTGATGATCAGATTGCTGTTATCGGCCTGGAACAGGCCGTTATCGGCAACCGTCAGCGTGCCGGTGCCGGAGCCGCCCACGGAATATTCATAGGCGGAATCGGTGAGTTGCCATTTCGAGCCGGCGCCGGTGACCAGCGCCGTGCCGACGCCGCCGGTCCCGCAGCCGATGCAGGCGCCCAGGCTGGTCACCGTGCCTCCGTTGGACACGACCAGGTGGCCCGTGCCGTTATAGCCGAGCGTCATCGACGCCAGCCACCCCTGATCGTCCAGCACCGAGCCGGCGCCATCGACCGTGATGGTGCCGGTGGAATTGGCATACATGCCTGCGGTGGCGCCAAGGGTGCTGGTCACAGTGACCTTGCCGCCGTTGCGGAGGGTGAGGTCGCCGGTGCCGTAGGAACCGACGAAGAGCTGACCGATGTTCCAGGTGGCGGCATCCACGACGGCCGTGCCGTGACTGCCCGCGTCGGTGCCGACATAGCCGAGCGAACTGCTGACCAAGGCGCCGTTCAGCACGTCCAGTCGTCCGGTGCCGGCGCGGCCGACGGCAATACCGGCCGCCGAAAGACCGGCGCCGGCGCCCGACACCGCGATGGTGCCGTTGCCGCTGGCCTGGTCGCCGATGAGCAATGAGAAGACACCGGAACCGGCATAGCCATTGACGACCAGCGTGCCGCCGGCGGTAAGGTCGAGCCTGCCCGTGGCCGTCCCGCCGACGATGAGCGTTCCGGCCTCGGCGCCCGCGCTGCCGATCACGGCGGGGCTGACGGCTCCGTTGTTGATGATGGCATTGTAGGGATAGAGCCCGCCGGCGGTCCAGGGACCCGGCACGCCGGAATTCCAGCTGGTGGCGTCGAACCAGTTGGAAGAACCCGCGCCGGTCCATGTGGTCGTCTGCGCCCAGGCCGCCGATGGCAGCGCGGCGGCGAGGGCGACAAGGGCGCTCGTCGCCAGCAGGAACGGCATGAGCTGGGTACCGAGGGGCCGGGGAGCCGGCATGCCCGCCATCGCGCCAGGTTTGAAGATCGACCTGTCCGTCTGGTTCCCCATGTCCGATCCGCCCCCAAGATTCATGTTCGACGACAAGCGAGGGCCTTGTCCTTTTCGACAGGCGCCCCTCCAGACGTAGGGTAGGAAACGGTGGTCTCGGCGCTACAAGGTGGGAACGGACACAAGCGGACAATTGAGGACGTTTTGGATGGGAGAGACGGAAAAGGCCGAAGGCGGCGCGAATCGTCTGCTGAAGGGCTGGAAGGAAATCGCCGCCTTTTTCGGCCGGGACGAACGCACCGTCCGTCGCTGGGCCGAGGCCACGGAACTGCCGGTTCACCGCGTACCGGGCCGTCGGCGTGCCGCCATCTATGCCTATTCCAGCGAGCTCAATCTGTGGCTGAGAAGCCGGAGCGGGCGTGAGGCGCTGGGGGAGCCGGGGCCGGTTGCGCCAGCGCCCCCGCCGCAGCCCGTTTCAGCGCCCCCCGTGCTGGCCCGCTCATGGCGGTCGGCCGGCTGGGCCGCCGCTTTGGCCGGCTTTCTGCTGGCTGCCGGCGCCGTGGCCGGCTGGCGGCTCGATCTTGCGGCACAGCGTGTGTCCGGCGACAAGGCCGCGGCCGGCGCGGAACAGTTCTATCTCGACGGGCTCTACAATCTGGAGACCCGCACCGCCGACGGTCTCATCCGCGCGATCGGCCTGTTTACGCAGGCGCTGACGCAAGACCCCAATTATGCACTTGCCCATATCGGGCTGGCGGACGCCTATAATCTGGTGAGCCAGTACACGACCGTGCCGCCGGGAGAGGCCTATCCGAAGGCCAAGGCCGCGGCCGAACGCGCCATCGCCCTTGCGCCCGAGGCATCGGGCGGCTACGCTGCGCTCGCCTTCAACGCCTATTACTGGGAACGCAATTTTCCTGGCGCGATGAGGCTGTTCGAGCGGGCCATCGCGCTCGATCCCGCCAATGCCCGCGCCCGCCACTGGTATGCGCTGGTGGCCATGCAGGACCGGCGCTTCGACGTCGCGTTGCGCGAGATCGCGACGGCGCAAAGGCTCGACCCCAAGGCGCCGTCCATCTTGGCCAACAAGGGGCTGATCCTGTTCCATGCCGGCCGGATCGACGAGGCCTTGGCGATCCTGCGCCCTCTCGCCGAGACCGAGCCGTCGATGCTGTCTCCGGCCGCCTATCTCGCCACCATCTACCTCGCGACCGGGCGAGACCGGGATTTCCTGCGGGAATTCCGCCGCGCCGCCATGCTGTCGCGCAGCGCCGAAGATCGCGCCATAGCCGACGCGGCCGAGGCCGGCCTTGGCGATGGCGGCCGGCAGGCCATGCTTTCGGCGATGCTGGCGGAGCAGCAGCGCCTGCATGATGCCGGCCGGCAGCCTGCGTTCAAGCTGGCCTTGACGGCGGCCATGACCGGTGACGACGGATTGGCCTTCGACTATCTCGCCCGCTCGGTCCAGCGCAAGGAACAGGAGCTGGCGGGCATCCGGATGGAGCCGGCGCTCGCCAGGTTTCGCAACGACCATCGCTTCAACGTGATCGTCGCCGAGGCGGGGCTTTCCCCGGCCACAAGCCGGCAAGCCGATGCCGTCAATCCGTGATCGCGCGCCGTCCGGCGAGGGCGATCCCGACAGGCGTGGACGGATATCAGGGCGCGCCGCGTGAGGCAGGGCGCGCCTAAGGCGCGGGAAACAGCGCCGCCGATCGCCCGGTGAGCCGATAGGCCAGAAGTCCGAGCCATTCGTGGGTCATGCGGTCGACCAGGTCCAGGCCGCGGCTCGCCGGCGTGATCGGCTGCCGCAATTCCTGATCGGTGCCGCGCGTCTCGAAATCCACCGGATAGGGCACGACGTCGAAGCCGGCCGCGCGGAACAGGCCGATGGCGCGCGGCATGTGCCAGGCCGAGGTGATCAGGAGCCAGCGCTCGCCCGGCTTGGGCTCGATCATCCGCCTGGTGAAGACCGCGTTCTCCCAGGTGTTGCGGCTTGCCCGCTCGATGGTGATCCGCTCGGGTGCGATGCCGAGCTCGATGAACAATGTCCTGGCCGCCTGGGCTTCGTCGCGCTCATCGCCGGAAAATACCGCGTCTGAGCCGCCGGTGAACACCAGCCGGGCCTGCGGGTAGCGGCGCGCCAGCACCACCGCCTCGGTGATCCGGCTGGCCGCCGCGACGACCTGCACCTGGCCGCCGCGCGCCGCGGTGGTCATCTGCTCGATCGAGCCACTGAGCACGACGATGCCCGTCGGCGCCGGCATGTCCTGGGACTGGAGGGGAAAGCGGTTTTCCAGCGGTCGCGCCAGCAGGATGCCAAGCGGCGAGAGGCCGGCGAGCACCACGCCGATGGCGCCGAGAATGACGCAGCCGCGGCCCCAGCGGGCCAGGCGCGTGGCCTGGAGCAGCGCGCCGAAGGCGACCAGCCCGACAAGCACATTCGACGGCGTGACCAGCCACCAGACGATCTTGGATGCGTAGAAGAACATGATGGCTCCGGTCCCGCGCGCTGCGATCCTCCCGAACGATGCGCCGCCGATCCGCGTGCGCCGCGAAGGCTTCGACTTCGGCTTCACCCCCCCGGATCAGGCGGCCGCCGTCCCCAGCCGAGCGCGGAGGCGAGCCCTGGCAGGAGGTTCAGGTGCCTGTGGATGTAGATGGCCATGGCGACGTTCCACGCGACAATGGTCATGGTGGTGGCCATTGCCGCTCCGATCGGGCCATAGCGCGGGATCCACAGGGCGCAGGCGACGATGTTCAGGCCGGCGCTGGCGATCATCATTGCCGCGGCAGCCCGCTCGTGGCCGGTCATGATCAGCAGGTTCTGCTGCGGTCCGACCGCCGCGGCGAAGACCTGTCCGATCACCAGGACGTAGGCGATCGGCGCGCTCGCGTCGAAATCCTGGCCGAACCAGCGCAGCAGCGGCGCCATGACCGCCAGAAGCGGCAAGGCCAGAATGGCGGCGCCGGCGAGCGATAAGGTGCAGGCATTGGCGAAGACCTTCTGCAGCGCCTGCCTGTCGCCGAGCGCGTGAAGCTCCGAGATCGTCGGGGCGAACATGGTCCCCACGGCCACCCGCGGCAGCACGATCAGCATGGCCACATTGAAGCCCACCGCGAAAATGCCGGCATCCCTGATGTTGCCGGTCCAGCCGAGCAGCATCACGCCGGTACGGGTCATCAGCATGTCGAGGCCGGTGATGACCATGAGCGGAAGCACCGAGGGCCACCAGTCGCGCACGGCATAGCTCGGGCTCACGCCGCGCAGCTCGGGCAGCCAGAGCCGGCGGGCGATCAGGCACACCAGCGCGACCGTCGCCGCGCAGCTCAGCACCAGCGCGGCGATCACCAGCCGTGCGTCCGGATGGCGCGACACCGTCAAGGCGATCAGGGCAACGAGGGCGAGCAGCAGGCCGTCGCGGACGATGCGCTCGGGCACGAGGGCCGAGACGACCCCGCCAAGGATGCGCAGGATGGCGCCGCCGAGGAGATACATGGTGATCAGCGGGACGGCCGCCATGCCGATCACCAGGCTCTGCGCGAGTTCCGCGGGCATCTGCGCGGATGAGGCCATGACGATCAGGGCGCCGGCAAGGGCGGAGGCGACTGCGGCGGCAAGCGACCAGGCCAGGGCAAACCGGATATGGCCGCGCGCCAGCGACCACTGCCCCTTGGCGCCATAGGCCGGCACGAAACGCAGCATGGTGACGTGGAAGCCCAGCGTCGCGCCATAGGCCAGCACGCTGATCCAGGCCAGGACGTAGGAGTATATGCCGAAGCTTGCCGCGCCCATCAGCCGGGCGATCACCAGTTGCGACAGAAATGTCAGCGCCGCGCCGCCGACATAGGCAAACAGGGCCCAGATGCTGGCGCTGGCGAGGCGCTGGGCCAGGTCACGGCTGGCGCGGGCCGGTCTCGAAGCGGCGCTTTCGCCGGGTTGCACATATCCGTCCCGCGACGAAGCCGCCGCCCCGGCATGGCCGGCGCGCGTGCGCCGATCGGTCTGGTCTGTGAGGTCGGTCGGCATCGCAACGTCCCATCATCGGCCAGGCGCACGGCTGAATGCGGCACGCGCCCGGCGCGCGCGCTTCGTTCCTGGCTTCTCGGCCGGCAAGAGGTGAGAGGCAGGTTATGAAGCGGCCAGGTCGCCGTCCTCGTTCATTCGAATGACATCGCCCGAAAATCGGCCGGCGGAGGCCGTCAGCGGGACCGAAGCGGGGCGGCGCTGTATTCGGGTCGGCCCGGGATCGGGAATGGCCTTGCCGGCGCGCCGGCTTCGCCTCTGGCCAGGCCCGCTTCGCGTCGCTCGGCGGCAAGGCGGGCGAGAAAGTCCTGTTGCAGGGCCAAAAGCTCGGCCCGGGCCGCGTGCTGCCTCATGGCATGGTCGGCATCCCGGATGAGCCGCTTCTCGACACCGGCGAGCGCGGTCGCCTCCCGTCCGTCCGGGCCCATGTAGAGCGAGAGCTCGTCGAGGGCGGGATCACCTTCGCTATAGACGAGCAGGACGCGGGTGCCGCGTTTCGACAGCGCGCGAAAGCCCGCGGCGACGGTGTTGCCGCCGAGCGGCGCGCCGCCGGGCGCCCATCGCCCCGCGCGCCTTTGAAACGCCAGGAAGGCAGGCTTGGCAAGGCCGCGGGCGAGCGAGAGCAAACGCTGCTTCCAGAGCGCCAGCCACCGTTGCGCCGGCCTCAGCTCCGCGTCGGCCTCGCGCATCTTCGAAGCGATACGGGCCGGCTGGGTTTTCATCCAGGCGTCCGCAAGCAGCCTGTGGCGCGGCCCCCAGACGAAGCATTGCAGGTTGACCAGCACCAGCGCGGAGATGCGATGGTCCGCGAGGGCCGCATGGAAGGCGTGATGGGCGCCACTGCAAATGCCCGAGACCGCGAAGGCGGTGAAGCCGCGGTGCCGCAGGCAATCGACGGCGGCGACGATCTCGCCGCGGTTGGCCGCGTCGTAATAGAACGGCGTGAGCTTCTCGCATGCGGCGCGGCTGTCGCCGATGCCGGAAAAATCCATGCGCAGCGAGGCGATGCCCCGGTCCGCGAAAGCGCGCGCCATGGTCACGCTCATGCGTACCCAGCCGCCATGCGGCAAGCCGCCGCCGTTGACGAGGATGACGGACTGGCCGGTGCGGACGCGCGGGAGGCAAAGGATCCCGGCCAGCCGGCCGTCGGGCCCGAACGTGATTCCCTGTTCGCTGAAGCAGCCGGTGGCAAGCGGCTGCGATGGCCGCGGCGCGATGGCCACGGCGGCGGCGGGCAGGCCCCGGCGTGCCCAGGCGACGAGCCCGTCGATCGCCGCGAAGGGGGCCTCCGACGCGGTGGGGTCGCAGATCATCCGCTCATAGCCGGTGAAGAGCATCGTCCTGGCCGCCGGGAAGCGCGCATGGACGGCCTTGGCCGCGTCCTTGGGCGCGACGATCAGCATGTCGGCGACCGAGGCCGCGTTCGGCCAGTCGAGGCCCTTGATCGCCGCCACCGTCTCCTCGGTGAAATGAAAGCCCGCGACCGTGATGCCGCTCGGCTCCGCGTCGGTCGCGATGGTGATGATGCGCGACAGCGCGGCCTGCTCGCGCATATGGGCCTTGCCGGAACTTGGCGGCGCCAGCAAAGCGAGCATCGCGACGTCCGGTCGGACGGCCGCGACGTCGGCCGCGACGAGGGCGCCGAACCGCAGGCCGATCAGCGCGACCTGGTCGACGGCGGCCTGCGAGCGAAGCCAGTCGATGGCGCGGTGAACATCGGCTGTCCAGCGCGCGAGCCGGCCGGGATCCTTCTCGCGGCCGAGCGAATCCGACGTGCCGTGAAAATCGAAACGCAAGGTGGCGATGCCCGCATCGGCCAACCTGTCGGCCAGGATGCGCAAGGTGCGGCGCGAGCACAGTTCCTCGAAGCCGAGCGCGGGCACCAGCACGACGCCACGCCGACTGATTGTGCGGCCAGCCGCGGGATGAAACCAGCCCGCGCATCCCTCGATTGTCGCCGGGACCATCATTCGCCTCCCGGAGGCAACGATTGGATCAGCAGGCTAGGGTGGGGACGTTCCCGGCCGGCGTGAAGACCGGCATGGGGAGTACCCCGAATTCATGCCTCGATCTCCATTCGCGGCGGGGGCGCCGCGCACGGCGGATGCCGGTTTTTCGAGGCGATCCCCGCTGGTTGTCGCCGCGAAGCGCTGGCCCTTCGGCCAGTATCCGGGCCGACCAGCGGCGGGCAAAGCTGGCGCCTCGGGCCGATCGCGGCCCTCCAAGGGTGCTCCGGGGCGTTCGGGGTACTCCGATACGATCGACGCTCTCCCTTCGCGATCCCGCTGTTCCCGCCTGATCGTCACGCCGCGGCGTATCGCCGGTACGCCGGGCCGCCCGCGATCGGGTCCGGCGGTCGCTTTGCCCCATCGCGGAGGCTCTGAGCCCGCGCCGTCACGACAGGCCGCGCAGCACCAGCCGGGCGACGCCCTGGGCCCGGGTTCGCGCATTCAGTTTGCCGCGCGCGGTGTCGATATGGAATTTCACGGTCGTGGCCGAGATCGACAGGATCGTGCCGATTTCCGGGTCGGTCTTGCCGGCTGCCACCCAGCGCAGGCATTCGTCTTCCGCCAAATGGCGTGCCTTGCCTGGCTCTTTCGTCTCGGTGGAACCGGCGATGGACGCGGGAGGGGACGCCAGCCGCGCCATGCGTCACGGAACCATTGTCAGGCGGCGGCGTTGTCCCGGTGCTTCCGCATGGGAGGGGCAGAGATGAATGAGACACAGATCGGCTGGATCGCGGCCATCATCGTCGGCGGCTTCGCCGGCTGGTTCGCGCAGATGTTCATGCGCGCCAATACCGGCATTATCGGCAATGTGATCCTCGGCGTGGTCGGCGCGGCGATCGCCAGCGCCCTGCTGGGGCTGCTCGGCGTCTCGTTCGCCGGCACGCTCGGTTACCTGGTCGCCGGCTTCATCGGCGCCTGCCTCCTGATCGGTGTCGGTCGGGCGGTGCGGGGTTAGGCCGGCGTTTGGCCGGCAAGGCGATCGTCAGGTGCCGGCCTTGCCGCGCCGCCGGCCGGGGCGTTCGTCGTCCGGCTCGAGCCGGACCGGGTCGGTCACGGCGGTCGGGCTCAGCGACAGCAGGGCCATTTCCGCCAGATAGGCCTCCAGGCGAAAACCGCCCTGGCTCGACGCCTCGCGGGCGCGCTCGAACAGGCCCCACAGGGTTTGCCTGATCGCTTCCGGGTCGCGTGCGTGATTCATGGTCGAGGCCTTTGATCCGACAGGTTCTGAACGGCGGGCAGGGGGCCGCCGACGATCTCCGAGGTGGTGGTGGTGCGGACGTGATGCGATGCGATGAAACAGGCCTGGTCATGGGCGCTGAACTCGTCGGTCGCTTCGCAGGCATGGCTCGCCGAGGCATCGGTGACGAATGTGTAGCGATGGTTGTTCGAGGCACCCTCGATGACGGTGGCGAGACAGGACACCGCGCCGGTCAGGCCGGCGACGATCGTGTTGTCGCTGATGCCGGTCGCCATCATCTCGGCGAAGTTCGGCGCGGAGTAGCAGGACGGCCCGGACTTGTTGAAGACCATCTCGCAGCCATGCGGCTCGAAGCCGTCGATCCAGCCCGAGAACGGCATGGCTTCGTTGAAGTAGGGTCCGCGCTGCAGCCAGCGGGCGTGGGCGATCGGCCATTTGCCGGCGCGGGCATGGTCGAGCAGGCGCCGGCAATTTTCCAGCGCGGGCGCGACCGACTGGATCTGCAACCGCCGGCCCTCGGCGACGAATTCCTGCTGAAGGTCGACGAGCAGCAGCAGCGGTTCGACGTCATGACCCCGGTAGCGGTTCAGGTCGATCACGGCCTTATGCTGTCGCACGGCGATCTCCTGCGAAGAGAGGTTGCGAGCGCGTGGTGCGGATGAGCGATCGCTCGAGGCAGCCGGGGCGCTCCCAGTCGTTTTCCGGCCGGATGGTGACATAGGGATCCGCGCCGAGGGGCAGGCCGCTCCGGTCGGGCTCGAGGTCGCACCAGACCTCCTGGTAGGAATAATCGGAGAAGATGAAGCTGCGGGCGTCGGGCCCGGCCGCGAAGCCGAATTCGGCCCAGAAGCCGATCCGCTCGTGGCGCGAATGGGCGAGCACGCGGCGGAAGCCCTTGCGCGCGCAATAGCGCTTGGCCTCCGCGGCCAGCTGGCGGCCAAGTCCGCGCCCGCGAAATTCCCGGCGCACCGCCAGCCGCTCGAACTTGGCCCAGTCGCCGAAGAAGCGGATGCGCAGGACACCGGCCGGCTCGCCGTCGCAGAAGGCCAGCAAATGCGCGGCGCAGAAGTCGTTGCCGTCGAACTCCTCCTCGAACGGACAGGCCTCGTCGCCGATATAGACCGCCGAGCGCACGGCCAGGACGCGGGCCATGTCGTCGAAACTGCGCGCCAGGCGCAGGGTGATGTCGGAATTGGTCCGGGACTGCATCTTTTTTTCCATCGGAATCACCGGTTCAATGCCTGCCGCGGCGGTAGACCATCAGGTCGCCGATCGTGCCGGTTCGGCCGCTCAGCACCGGCGCGAAGCCGAGATTGCCGATGATCCGGGCGCCGTGCGGGGTGCCGGGGCGGGTGAAGATGTCGAGATCGCGGTAGCGCGGATGCTGCAGGGCCTCGACCACGCCCGGCAAGGTCAGCGCCGTGCTGCGCTGGGCCACGCTCGCCCACCAGTAGAGCGCCGCCGGCGGCTCGCGCCGCCGGCAGAGCATGGACAGGTCGGGGTTCTTGCCGGCGAACAGGTCGCGCTCGACGGCGGCGTGGCCGAGCTCGTTCAACAGCAGGAAGGCCGTGAACCCGGTCAGGCGATGGGAAAACAGATCATCCTCGGCGCGCCGATAGACGACCCAGCAGCACTCCTGATTGTGTCTGAGGACGCGTTCGAACACCTCCCGCGACGCGATGTCGGGGCCGATATTGTCGCGCGCCAGCTCGGCGATCTGGGGGATCTGGACCGGGTCGAGGCTCGACAGAACGATCGAAATGCTGCTGCGCGTCGTCGAGATCGCGTCGAAGCTCTTCACATGGCGGGACTGAGCGTCAATCATGGCGGACCTTGCTCAAGAAACGGCGCACCGAAGACGCCGACAGGAGAAAGGCTACGAGGCCGAGAGGGATGGACGATGCAGCGAAGCGAGCAACAGGATGTTGCGCAAATTCCCTCGGGCGCCGGCGATGCGCCGCAATTGCGCTTGGACTGGGACGACCTGAAGCTGTTCCTGGCGGTCGCCGAGGCGGGCAGCTTTCGCAGCGCCGCCAGCGATCTCGGCCTGCAGGCGTCGAGCGTGACGCGCCGCATCGACCTGCTCGAGCACCGCTTGCGGGTCAAACTGTTCGAGCGCGCCCAGGGCGGCATCCGCCTGACCGCCGAGGGCCTGTCGATCCTGGACGACGCCCGCGAGCTGAAAGACCGCTTCCTGACGATCGAGCGCAAGGTGGCCTGGAAGCAGCGCCACGACGAGGGCGTGGTCAGCATCGCCGTCACCGATGGCCTCGGCGCGTTCTGGATCGCGCCGAAGCTGATCGAATTCCATCAGATCGCGCCGCGCATCAAGATCTACCTGAAATGCAGCATGGACGTGCCGGAGGTGCTGCGTTCGAGCGCCGATCTGGCGCTGCAGTTCACCCGGCCGACCGGCCCGGACATCGCATTCGCGCGGATCGCCCGGCTGCATATCTGGCCCTATGCCTCGACTGCCTATCTCAAGACCTATGGCACGCCGCGCTCGATCGATGAGCTCCGGCAGCACCGCTATGTCATCCAGGCCGCCAACCAGCTGGACGAGAGCATGTTCCTGAGCGTGCTGGGCGCCCGCGAGTTCAGCGACATCAACGCGGTCCGGACCAATACCAGCACCGCGCATTATTTCATGGTCTGCGCCGGCTACGGCATCGGCTGCCTGCCGACCTATATCGGCAGCAGCAATCCCGCGCTCGTCGCGCTCGACATTGGCCCGGACTACCCCATCGACCTCTATCTGTCCTACCGGCAGGCGATCGGCGACATCGCCCGCGTCCGGCGAACCATCGACTGGCTGAAACAGATCTTCGATCCGAAACGCCACCCGCTGTTCGGCGACCGCTTCATGCTGCCCGAAAGTCCCTCGGCGCCGGACCGTTTCCGCTCGGACTATCACTTCCTGCCATTGCCGCCGGTGGCGCCGGCCATGCGCCACCGGAGTGGTGGCGACGGTCCGGCGGGCTGAGCGCCGGCGCTCGGCGCCAGCCGCGCGGCGGGAGGCGAGCCGGTTCGCCGCGGCTTGGGCAAATGCTTTCGAGATCATGCCGGACCGGGGCGGCGGCCGAGGTCGGGCAGGGGACTTTCCCGCATGGCGTGTGGCCGGCCCGCACCGCCGCGCGGGCCTCGGCGTTCGATGACGCTGCGGCTTGACAATGGCGACGCCGCTAAGATTGAATGAACATTCATTCTTAAGAAACGAACCGAGGAAACAGACCATGCATGCGACCAGGAGAACTCTGCTGATCGGGGCGTCGAGCGCGGCCATTGCCGGCGCGACCGGGGCCCTGGCGCAAACCAAGGAGCCGTTGAAGATCGGGGTGCCCACCGCGCTCACCGGCACCTATGCGCAGCTCGGCGACGAGGCCAAGCGGGCGATCGATTTCGCGGTGGCCGAGGCCAATGCCAGCGGCGGCGTCGACGGCCGAGAAGTCCAGGTCCGTTTCCTCGATACCGAGGCGAAACCCGAGCTGGCGCGCCAGCAGGGCGAGAAGCTGGCGCTGGCCGGCTACAACATCCTGACCGGGGCGATCGCCTCGGGCGAGGCGCTGGCCATGGGGCCGATGCTGGCGCGCTGGAACGCGCTCTATGTCGCGACCATCAACAAGGCCGACGACATCACCGGCAAGCAGTGCCAGGGCCGCATGTTCCGGGTCAACCGGCCCGACTATTCCGATGCCGCCGTGGTTCAACCCTGGCTCGCCACGCGTTCGGAAACCAAATGGGCGATCGTCGCCGCCGACATCGCCTGGGGGCGCAATTCCGGCGCGAGCTTCCGCAAGGCGGCGGACGCCACCGGCAAGACCATCGTGTCGGAGAACTACCCGGCCTTCGGCAGCAATGATTACGCGGCCCATATCCAGAAGGTCGCGGATTCCGGCGCGCAGGCGCTGTGGGTCGCGCTCGCCGGCCGAGACGCGATCAATTTCGCCTTGCAGGCCAAGCAGTTCGGTCTGTTCGACAAGGTCGTCACCGGCGGCACCAGCTTCACCACGGACGGAACCGTCAAGGTGCTGGGCGAGAGCGTGAAGGGCATTCACGCCATCATCAACTACAGCGCCACCCTCGACACCCCGCCCAACAAGAAGTTCGTCGCCGACTGGGCCAAGAAGTATCCGGGCACTCTGCCGACCAATTTCGAAGGCGAAACCTATATCGGCATGCAGGTCATCCTGCAGGCGGTGAAGCGGGCCGGCAGCGTCAAGCCGGCCGATGTCGCCAAGGCGATGGAGGGGACGAGCTTCGAGACGATCCTCGGCTCGCAACTGATGCGCAAGGAGGACCATCAGCTGGTCGGGCCCAATTATTTCGGAGCGGTGGCAATGGCCGACGGCGCCTTGCGGCCGGTGATCAACATGACGGTTCCCGCCGATATCGCGACGCCGAAGCCGGATGGCACCTGCAGGCTCTGATCGGGCTCGCCGGCGCGGCCGCCGCGGCCGTGCCGGCAGGCCGTCCTGGCCAGGGACGGGCCGATCCTCGTCGCGCGTGGACGGGTGGTGGCGAGAAAATCGCGACCGGACCGGCTCCCGTCGTTGACAGGGCTGATTTGAATGAATATTCATTCAGTCAACAAAAAACAAAGACGATAGCGGTCAGCAGGGAGGTCCTCATGGTGCGGAACCATGGTCCGGACAGAGCGTCCGGCGCCTGGAGGCGGGTGGCGCCCATGCCGGCGCGGCCGATCGGGGCGCAGGCATCATGATCCAGATCATCAACGGCCTGGTCTATGGCAGCTTCCTCTATTTGCTGTCGGTCGGGCTGGTGCTCATTTTCGGCCTGCGCCGGGTGACCAACTTCGCCCATGGCGGGCTGTTCATGCTCGGCGCTTATATTTCCTACGCCGCGGCGGCCTATCTGGGCTTCTGGGTCGGCCTGGTCGTGTCGGTGGCGGTGCTCGCCGCCCTCGGCGTGCTGCTCGACCGCTTCGTCTTCCGGCCGCTCGCCCAGCAGGACGCGATCGTCACGCTGCTGGTGACCTTCGGCCTGCTCTTCGTGATCGAGGATTTCGTCCGCACCGTCTGGGGCAAGGATTTCCTGACGGTCGCGCCGCCGCCGCTGCTGGCGGGAGTGGTGCCGATGTTCGGCGCCACTTTCCCGGTCTACCGGCTGTTCGTCATCGCCGTCGCGCTGGTGGTCGCCGCGGGGCTGGCCTTCTGGCTCAGGTCGAGCCGCGTCGGGCTCTATGTCCGCGCCTCCAGCGTCGACCCGGTCACAACCGGCATGCAGGGGGTCGACACCGACCGGCTGAGTGCCCTGGTGGTGGCCATCGGCACCGGGCTCGCCGGCCTTTCGGGCACCATTGCCGGGCCGCTGCTGGCGCTGTCGCCGACCATGGGCGGCTACATCATCATCGATTGCTTCGTCGTGGTGGTGACCGGGGGCCTCACCAGTTTCACCGGCGCCTTCGTCGCGGCGATGGTGATCGGCCAGGTCCACAATCTCGGGATCGTCTTCGTGCCGGAACTGGCCTCGATGATTCCGCTCCTCATCATGGCCCTGGTGCTGACCTTGCGTCCGCAGGGGCTCGCCGGTGCCGGGAAATGACGATGCCGTCCGTTGAACCGACCCTGATCGCCGGGCCCGCCACCACGGCGCGGTCCAGCCTGTTCTATGTGCCGCTGCTTCTGCCGGTCGCGGCGGGGCTCGGCCTGCTGGTGCCGGCCTTCGTCTCCTCGCAGCTGGCGCTGACCTTGATGACCCAGGCGGTGATCAGCGCGGTGCTGGCCACCGGTATCGGCTTCATGGTGCGCCAGAACGGCCTGACCAGCTTCGGTCACGCGGCCTTCTTCGGCCTGGCCGCCTATGCCGTCGGCCTGAACGGCAAATTCGACCTGATGCCGGCCGAATGGGCGATCGGGCTCGCCATCGCGCTGCCGGCGGCGCTCGCCTTCGTCGCCGGCCTCGTCATCGTGCGCCTGCCGGGCCTGGCCTTTTCCATGCTGACGCTTGCCGTGGCGCAGTCCTTCCATGAAATCTTCCTGCGCTGGCGCGAGCTTGCCAATGGCGACGACGGCATGGCGGTCAGGCTGCCGTCGCGCCTGTTCGGCCTCGACATCGCGGTGTTCCAGCAGCCCTCGACCATGTTCGTGGTCTGCTGGGTCGTGCTGGTGCTGGTGGTCGGCGGCCTGTGGCTCGTCTCGCGCTCGTCCTTCGGCCTGCTGACGGTCGCGATCCGCGAGAACGAGGAACGCGCCCGCTATATCGGTTACGAAACGGTCCTGCCGCGGGCGCTGGTCTATGCTCTCTCGGCGGCCATCGGCGCGCTCGCCGGCGTGCTGTTCGTTCTCTACAACGCGTTCGTCACGCCGGGCGCGTTGCACTGGTCGCTGTCGGGGGAGGCCCTGGTCATGGCGGTCATCGGCGGCACCCACGCGGTCTGGGGCCCGGCGCTCGGCTCGGTCATCTTCTTCCTGTTCAAGGATGCCGCCGGCGACCTGACCGAGCATTGGCCCGCCATCATCGGCATCACCCTGATCGTCGTCACGGTGCTGCTGCCGCACGGCGTCAGCGGCCTGCTGCTGGATATGTTTTCCTGGCTGAAGGCGAAGATGCGATGACCGGCTTTGCGCTCGAAGGCCTGGGCCTGACCCGTCGTTATGGCGGCTTCACCGCGCTCGACAATGTCTCCATCGCGCTCCGGCCGGGCGAGATCCGCGGCCTGATCGGTCCGAACGGCGCGGGCAAGTCGACGCTGATGGATGCGTTCTGCGGCCGCGGCGGCCCGACCGCCGGCACCGTGATCTGCCAGGGACGCGACATCAGCGCGCTCTCGGCCCGCGCCAGGCGGCGGGCCGGCCTTGCCCGATCGTTCCAGAAGACCAACATCTTTCCCGCCCTGAAGGTGCGCGAGCGGGGGGGGGCTCGCCATCCGACGCTGCCGACGAATATAATCCGGTGTAGATCTCGGTGGTCGCC
>NZ_JBWKTP010000004.1:125471-189696 GCF_059420385.1 Phreatobacter sp. GW821-FHT04C01
GACCAACATCTTTCCCGCCCTGAAGGTGCGCGAGCAGATCGGCCTGGGGGGGCGCGCCGCCGAGACCGACAATACCGACGAGGTGATGAAGGCGCTGGGCCTGTCGGCCTATGCCGAGCGTCGCGCCGCCGACATTTCCTATGGCGACCAGCGGCGGCTGGACCTCGCCTTGGCGCTGGTCGGGCGCCCCTCGGTGCTGCTGCTGGACGAGCCGGCGGCCGGATTGTCGATCAGCGAATCCATCGTGCTGGCTCGCCTCCTGAAGGACCTGGTGGCCAGCTGGCAGGTGACGGTGCTGATCGTCGAGCACGACATGGACGTGATCTTCTCCATTTCCGACCGCATCACCGTGCTGCATCTCGGCAAGGTGCTGGCCGACGGTCCGGGCGACGAAATCCGCGCCAACCAAGAGGTCGTGCGCGCCTATCTCGGGACAAGTATCGCATGACACTGCTCCGGCTCGAGGGCGTCGACGCCTATTACGGCGAGGCCAAGGTGCTCCACGACGTCACGGTCGAGGTCGGCCGCGGCGAGCGCGTCGCCATTCTCGGGCGCAACGGCGTCGGCAAGACGACGCTGGTCAATGCCTGCACGGGGATCGCCCGGGTGCGCAAGGGCACGATCGCCTTCGGCGGCAAGCCGGTGCCCACCATCCGGCATTTCACCGCGGCGCGCTCCGGCATCGCGGTGGTGCCGCAGGGGCGGCGCATCGTGCCGGGCCTGACGGTGCGCGAGAACCTGCAACTGGGCGCAGCGGTAGGCCGGTCCGGGCCCTGGTCGTTCGACACGGTCTGCGCGCTGTTCCCGATCCTGCGCGAGCGGGCCGATACGCTGGGCACGGCGATGAGCGGCGGCCAGCAGCAGATGCTCGCCATCGGGCGGGCGCTGATGGCCAATCCGGAGCTGCTGGTGCTGGACGAACCGAGCGAAGGCCTGGCGCCGGTCATTGTCGACGAACTCGGCGAGACGCTGGTCAAGCTCGCCGCCGGCGAGACCAGCATCCTCCTGATCGAACAGAACTTCAGCCTCGTTCACCGGGTGGCCGAACGCTACTACGTGCTCTCCAAGGGGGCGGTGGTGGAGGAGGGGCGCCTCGAAGGGCTGTCCAAGGAAAGCCTGAAACGGCACGTCGCGGTGTGAACCGCCCGGCGCGTCGGCGCCGGATTTTCAAGGGAAAACAGCCATGTCGGACGTCTATGCGAAGTATCAGCGGCTGCGCTTCGACCGGCCTCATCCGCGCGTGTTGCGCATCACCATGTACAATCCCGAGCGGCTGAACTCGGCCGACGAGATCATGCATGCCGAACTTGCCACCATCTGGCAGGATGTCGACAAGGACCCGACCGTGTCTGCGGCGATCCTCACCGGCCACGGCAAGGCCTTTTCGGCCGGCGGCGACTTCAAGATGATCGACAAGATCATCAACGACTTTCCCACTCGCGCGCGCAATTGGAAAGAGGCGCGCGACATCGTCTACAACGTCATCAATTGCTCCAAGCCGATCGTCAGCGCCATGCGCGGGCCGGCGGTGGGCGCGGGCCTCGTTTGCGGCCTGCTCGCTGATATCTCGATCGCCACCAAGGACGCCCGCATCATCGACGGGCATACCCGGCTCGGTGTCGCGGCCGGCGACCATGCCGCGATCATCTGGCCGCTGCTCTGCGGCATGGCCAAGGCCAAATATTACCTGCTGCTGTGCGATCCGGTGTCGGGCGCCGAGGCCGAACGCATCGGCCTGGTGTCGCTGGCGGTCGAGGACGACGCGCTCGACGCCAAGGCGGTCGAACTGGCGTCCCGGCTTGCCGAGGGCGCACCCAACGCCATCCGCTGGACCAAATATGCGTTGAACAACTGGTTGCGCCAGATGGGCCCGACCTTCGATGCCTCGCTGGCGCTGGAGTTCATGGGGTTCACCAGCCCGGACGTGAAGGAAGGCCTCGCGTCCCACGTCGAGAAGCGCAAGCCGGATTTTGCCCCGGACTCGCCGCTCTGAGCGGCGGCCGCGGCGAGCGCGGCTTCGGGCAACGAACAAGGGGGGCATGCCGGCAAAGGCATGCCCGGCGCGGCTCGGCCGCCTCCAGGGAGAACAGCATGCAGTCGGATGGATTCGTCGCGAGACGCGAGGCCATGGTCGCCGCCGGCTTCTGGAAGGACCGGTTGCTGCTCGATGATTTCGACGCGCTTCTGGAGCGCGCGCCGCAGTCGGCGGCGATCGTCGCGCATGACGTCACGACCGGCGGCCAGGTCCGGCTGAGCTATGGCGAGCTCGGCGAAATGGTCGAGCGCATCGCGGTCAATCTGGCGGCGCTGGGCGTCGCCAAGGGCGATGTCGTGTCGTTCCAGCTGCCCAATTGGTGGCAGTTCGGCGCGCTTCACCTGGCCTGTCTCAGGATCGGCGCGGTGACCAATCCGATCATGCCGATCCTGCGCCGGCGCGAGCTGGAATTCATGCTCAATCACGCGCAATCGAAAGTCATCGTGACGCCGAGCCGGTTCCGCGATTTCGATTATGCCGGGATGATCGCGGGCATGCGCGCGGCGGTGCCGCATCTGAAACATGCGCTGGTGGTCGGCGGCGACGGCGAGGCTGCCTTCGAGCGGCTGCACGACAAGCCGGTCGACAAGGCCGCGGCCAAGGCCCTGTTCGCCGAACGCCGGCCGGCGCCGGACGACATCATCCAGGTGCTCTACACCTCGGGCACGACCGGCGAGCCGAAGGGCGTGACCCATACGTCCAACACGCTGATCAGCAATCTCGGCCCCTATATCGCGCGCCTGCACCTCTCGGGCGACGACATCGTGTTCATGGCCTCGCCACTCGCTCACCAGACCGGTTTCCTCTACGGCCTGATGATGCCGATCGTGCTCGGCTGCCGGGTCGTGCTGCAGGACATCTGGAACCGCAAGGCCGCGGCCGATCTGTTCGCCGCGGAAAAGCCGACCTTCACCATGGCGTCGACGCCGTTCCTCGCCGACCTGACCGAGGAAGCCGAGGCAAGGCCCGAGGCGTTCACCTCGCTGCGCGTCTTCCTGTCGGCCGGCGCGCCGATCCCGCGCGTGCTGGTGCGCCGCGCCACCGAGCATCTCGGCGCCACCATCGCCTCCGGCTGGGGCATGACCGAGAACGGCGCGGTGACCGTGACCAGGCCGGAAGACCCGCCGGAAAAGGCCTTCGAGACCGATGGCTGCCCGCTGCCCGGCATGGAGACGCGGGTGGTCGACGGCGGCGACAAGCTCCTGCCGCCGGGCGAAGAGGGCCGCTTGCAGGTGCGTGGCTGCAGCAATTTCGTCGGCTATCTGAAACGCCCCGAGCTGAATAGCACCGACGCCGCCGGCTGGTTCGATACCGGTGATCTCGCCCGCATCGACAGCGAGGGCTATGTCCGCATTACCGGCCGCGCCAAGGACATCATCATTCGCGGCGGCGAGAACATCCCGGTCGTCGAGATCGAGGGCCTCGTCTACAAGCATCCCGACGTCAACGACGTGGCGATCGTCGGCATGCCGGACGACCGGCTGGGCGAACGGGCCTGCGCCTTCGTCACCACCAAGCCGGGCGTGAGCCTGACGCTCGGCGATGTCGTCCAGTTCCTGTCGGCGCAGGACATTTCGAAGAACTACCTGCCCGAACATCTGGAGGTGCTGGAGGAGTTGCCGCGCACCGCCAGTGGCAAGATCCAGAAATTCCGGCTGCGGGAAATGGCCAAGTCGCTGAAGGCGACGCGCTGAGCGGCGGCCGCGGAACCTGGAGCAGGGCGGGAGAATGTCATGAAAGCTATCGTGGTCGAGCGTTTCGGATCGCCCCGCGACCTCGCTGTGCGGGACTGGCCGATACCCGTGGCGGGGCCGGGCGAGGTCGTCGTCAACGTCCATGCGATGGGACTGAATTTCCCGGACGTGCTGGTGGCCGCCGGAAAATACCAGACCTTGCCGCCTCTGCCTTTCGTGCCGGGCAAGGAACTGGCCGGGGTCGTGGCGGCGGCAGGGGCTGATGTGACCAGCCTCGCGGTCGGCGACCGGGTGATGGCTCAGCTCGAGAATGGCGCCTTCGCCGAGACCGTGGTGGTGGCGGCCGACCATTGCTTCAAGCTGCCCGACGGGCTGCCCATGGTGAAGGCGGCGGCCATGGGCCTGACCTATCAGACCTCCTGGTTCGCCCTTCTCGACCGGGCGCGGCTGGTGGCCGGCGAGACCGTGCTGGTCACCGGCGCGGGCGGCGGCGTCGGCGTCGCCGCCATGCAGATCGCCAAGGCGCATGGCTGCCGGGTGCTCGCCGGCATCGGCAGCATGGACAAGCGCGATTTCGTCCTGGCCCAGGGGGCTGACGCGGTGATCGACATGAGCGGCGGCGATCTGCGCGAGGACGTGCGCCGGCAGGTTTACGCGGCGACGGGCGGGCAGGGGGCCGACGTGGTCATCGAGAATGTCGGCGGGGCCGTCTTCGAGGCGTGCCTGAGGGCGCTCGCCTGGTCCGGTCGCCTGGTGGTCGTCGGCTTCACCTCGGGCGAGATCCCCTCGGTCAAGGCCAACTACATCCTGGTCAAGCACATCACGGTCACCGGCGTGCACTGGAGCGACTATCTCGAGCGGACGCCTGAGGTCGTCAGGCAGGCGCAAGACGCGATGTTCCAGCTCGCCGCTCAGGGGCGGATCGATCCGCCGCTTTGCGCCGTGCTGCCCATGGCGGAGGTCGCCGCCGCGATGGATCTGATCGTCACACGCAAAGCCCTGGGCAAGATCGTCCTGGTCACCGAACATGGTCGCAGCGCAGACCCCGGATTCGCCGGGGATCCGCCCATGCGGCCGGCTTGGCCAACCTGACGAAACGGACCGTCCGATGAACCAGCATTCACCGCCGCCGATCCCCGAGGGCTACACGCTCTGCCCGATGATCGATGGCGAATTCAGCGCCGGCCTCGGACCGCTCTACCGGCGTCGCGATGGCGGCGGCTACGCCTTCCGGCTCGAGGAGCGACACAGGAATGCGCGCGGCGCCATCCATGGCGGCATGCTGATGACGCTGACGGATCAGATACTTGGACTGACCGTGCAGCAGGCGATCGACGGCGCCCCGGCGGCGACGGTCAGCCTGAACTTCGACCTGATCGCCGGCGCGGTGCCGGGCGACCTGATCGAGGGCGAGGCGCAGGTAACCCGGGTGACGCGTTCGATCGTCTTCATCCAGGGGTCGTTGCGTTGTGGCGAAAGGTTGATTTTAACTGCCAGTGGGCTTTGGAAACGACTCCATACGGGTTATCCAGGCGGTTAGCGCGCCGTCGGTGGCCAGTGCCGCGGCCGCGCAGGATTGGACGAACACACGATGACGAAGTCTCCGACGCCACCCAGCCAGGCCTTCGATCAGACGCTTGTTAAGAGCCAAGTTACGGATGAAAAGCTGATTTTCCGCCGTCGCGAACAGATCGTGGCGGCCGCGGTGGAGCTGTTCTCCGATCAGGGCTACTACCGAACGACCATTCAGGACATCGCCCGCAAGGCGGGTGTCAGCATTGGCCTCATCTACCAATACGCGCAGACCAAAGAGGATGTTCTGCTGCTGTCGCTGATGAGCGTGCTCGAATCCTACAAGACCGAGATCCCGCTCTCGGTGAATGAAAGCGACGATCCGCTCGAGGCGCTCTGGTCGTCGCTGGCCACCTATTGCCGTGTCATCGATCGGCGCCGGAACGCCGCTGTCCTGGCTTACCGCTCGACCAAGTCGCTGCCGCGCGAGCAGCGCGAAATCATCATGCGGCTCGAGGTCGAAACCAACGAGTTCATTGCCCAGCGCTTGCGCGACGGCATCGCCGCCGGGCTGTTTCGCGAGATCAATGTCGATCTGATCACCTATCAACTGGTGCTTTATGCCCATACCTGGGCGCTGAAGCACTGGCGGCTCAGTCAGATCACGACAATCGAAGGTTATATCGAGCAGGGCTTCGATTTCTTCGTCCACGCCATGGCGACCCCGGCCGGGCTCGTGCAATACGGGCGTTTCCTGGGAGATCGGCGCCGGAAGGCCGAGAAGCCGGTGAAGAAGGCGAAAGCCACAAAGGCCTAGTGTTCGGCCGAATGATCTGTCCTCTTTGACCGGATGGATTGGGCGACCTTTTCAGGCTTTTCGACGGTAACCGGCTGAATTCGTGGATGGCCGGGACAAGCCCGGCCAAGACGAGAATTATCCTTGGAACGACGGGGGCTGGATCGACCGGGCGCAGAACCACGCGCCGTCGCCTCCGGACGGCGAGCTCTGCACATCGTCTTGCCCAGGCTTGTCCCGGGCATCCACGAATTGGCTGCACCAAAATCAGCCTGTCATGGTCACCGTTCAGCAAAACCGAGCCCGGCCGGGCGATACCCTGGCGGCTGCGGCGGTGATGTCCCGGCGCAACCGCCGGTGGCGTGGGGCACTCCGGATCGAGGCGGGCGCTCGACCGACCCAATCCGAAGCGACCTTGGCTTGGGCCGACATCTCCGACAGCCGCCTCCGCATCACCCCCATCCTCCAATAGGCGCAACCCAGGCAGCCCCGGAGTCGCTTGACGGCCGCAGCGCCTTCCCTTATCCCAAATGAAATGAATGATCATTCATTCGGTGAGCAGATGTTCAGTTTGGAAACCAGGGGTGCGGTTCTCGTGCTGACGATGGCGCGCGCTCCGGTGAATGCCATCAATCGCGCCTGGATCGATCAGTTCGGCACGATCCTCGATGGCTTGGCCGATCGGCCGGACGTGGCGGTGCTGCTGATCCGCTCGGCCGAGCGAACCTTCTCGGCCGGCGCCGATCTCAAGCTGATGCGCGCGTGTTTCGCGACCGAGGCCGGTCCCGACGACATGGTCGAGACGGTCAGGCGGATGCAGCGCCTCTATGACCGTATCGAGGCCTTGCCGCAGGTGGTCATCGCCGAGATCGGCGGGGCGGCGCATGGCGGCGGCTTCGAGCTGGCGCTGGCCTGCGACCTGCGCGTGGCGGCGGCGGATGCGCCGCTCGGCCTTCCCGAGACGCGGCTCGGGCTGCTGCCGGGGGCCGGCGGCACGCAGCGACTGTCGCGGCTTGCCGGCCCGGGCATCGCGCGGCGGATGATCCTGACCGCCGAGGTGGTCAGCGGCGCCGAGGCGCGCGATCTCGGGCTCGTGCAATGGGCGGTGCCGCGGGGCGAACTCGCCGCCTTCGCCGATGGCCTCGCCGATCGGGTCGCGGCGCTGTCGCCCAGGGCGGTCGCCGCCTGCAAGCGCTGCTTCGGCGCCGCCGATGCCGCGCTCGGCTCCGGCATGCTCATCGAGCTTCTCGAAACCCACAAGCTGCTCAACAGCGCCGACACCCGCAAGAGGGTCGCGGCCTTTCTGGACCGGTGAGGACACCAACATGACGCTGCAAGGAAAAACCGTCGTCGTCACGGGTGCCGCCTCCGGCATCGGCCTGGCGACCGCCGAGGCCATGGGAACGGCCGGCGCGCGGGTCGTGCTGGCCGACCTGTCGGCCGAGAAGGGCGAGCGCGAAGCGGCGCGGCTGCGCCGCGAGGGCATCGATGCACGCTTCGCGCAGGTCGATGTCGGTTCCGACGCCTCGATAGAGGCCTTCGTCCGCCATGTGCTGGACCAGGGCGAGGTGCATGTGCTGGTCAACGGCGCCGGCTTCGGCCGGGCACAGCCCTTCGTCGAGAACGACGCGGCGTTCTGGGACACCGTGGTCGACGTCAATTTCCTGGGGCCGGTCAAGCTGACTCGGGCGCTGCTCGGACCGATGATCGAACGGAGATCCGGCAAGATCGTCAATGTGGCGAGCGATGCCGGCCGGGTCGGCAGTTCGGGCGAGACGGTCTATTCCGGCGCCAAGGGCGGGCTGATCAGCTTCAGCAAGGGCCTGGCGCGCGAGATGGCGCGCTATTCCATCACGGTCAACTGCGTCTGTCCCGGTCCGACCGAAACGCCCATGCTGATGGCCGTGCCGGAGAACCACCGGGAGGCCTTCAAGCGGGCCATCCCGATGCGCCGCTTCGGCAAGCCGTCGGAGGTCGCCGACGCCATCGTGTTCCTGGCCAGCGAGAAATCCGACTACATCACCGGCCAGACGCTGAGCGTCTCCGGCGGATTGACGATGGCCTGACGACGCCATTCCCAACTCATAAGGAAAAGCCAGCGTGCAGACGTTCAGAGCAGCCGATTACAAGGCGACCCATTTCAAGTGGGACTGTGAAGGCAAGGTCGCGACCATCACCCTCAACCGGCCGGAGCGGAAGAACCCGCTGACCTTCGAATCCTATGCCGAGCTGCGCGACCTGTTTCGCCAGCTGGCCTATGCGAGCGACGTGAAGACCGTGGTCGTCACCGGCGCCGGCGGCAATTTCTGCTCGGGCGGCGACGTCCACGAGATTATCGGCCCGCTGGTGCGCATGCAGGAGGCCGACGACATGCCGGGCCTCCTGCGTTTCACCCGGATGACCGGCGACCTGGTCAAGGCGATGCGGCATTGCCCGCAGCCGATCATCGCGGCGGTCGACGGCATTTGCGCCGGCGCCGGCGCGATCGTCGCCATGGCCTCCGACATGCGCATCGGCACGCCGCGCGCCAAGACCGCCTTCCTGTTCGTGCGGGTGGGACTTGCCGGCGCCGATATGGGCGCCTGCGCCATCCTGCCGCGCATCATCGGCCAGGGCCGCGCCTCCGAGCTCCTTTATACGGGACGCTCGATGTCCGCCGAGGAAGGCGACAAATGGGGCTTCTTCAACCGGCTGGTCGCGCCCGAACAGGTGCTCGCCGAGGCCCAGGCGCTCGCCCGGGAACTGGCCGACGGTCCGACCTTCGCCCATGGCGTGACCAAGACCTGCCTGCATCAGGAATGGTCGATGGATATCGATTCGGCGATCGAGGCCGAGGCCCAGGCCCAGGCCATCTGCATGCAGACCAAGGACTACGGCCGTGCCTACCAGGCCTTCGTCGCCAAGCAGAAACCGGTCTTCCTGGGCGACTGATGAGCGACCGCAGCTTCCTCGCCTGGCCGTTCCTGGAGCCCCGGCATCGCGATCTCCATGATCGCGTCGATGCCTGGGCGATCGGGCATGTCGCGGCCTCGGGCGATCAGGCCGGGACGAGCGCGGCGGCGGCGGCGACCGTCGGCCGGCTCGTCGCGGCCATGGGGGAAGCCGGCTTTCTGGCGACCGCCGTCGGTGGCGGCGACGGCGCGCCGCACGGCCGGCTCGATGCCCGCAGCCTCTGCATCTGCCGGGAGGTGCTGGCGCGCCATGCCGGCCTTGCCGATTTCGGCTTCGCCATGCAGGGGCTGGGGTCCGGCCCGATCAGCCTGTTCGGTTCGCCGGAGCAGAAGGATCGCTGGCTGCCCGAAGTGGCCCGCGGCCGGCTGCTCTCGGCCTTCGCCCTGTCGGAGGCGGAAGCCGGTTCCGACGTGTCGGCGCTGGCCATGCGCGCCACCCGGGACGGCGATCATTGGCGTCTCGACGGTGCCAAGACCTGGATCTCCAATGCCGGCATTGCCGACCTCCATGTCGTCTTCGCCCGCACCAGCGGCGAGACCGGCGCGAAGGGGCTGTCGGCCTTCGTCGTCGAAGCGGGAACGCCCGGTTTCACGGTCGCGCGGACCATCGACCTGATCGCGCCGCATCCGATCGGCACGCTGGCCTTCGATGGTGCCAGGATCCCTGCCGGCCACATGCTGGGCGCGCCGGGCGAGGGCTTCCGCATCGCCATGGCGACGCTCGACGTGTTCCGTCCGACGGTCGGCGCGGCGGCGCTGGGCTTTGCCCGGCGCGCCCTCGACGAGGCGACACGCCACGCGGTCGGCCGCAAGCTGTTCGGCCAGCCCCTGGCCGACCTGCAGCTGACCCGCGCCAAGCTCGCGGACATGGCGCTGGCGGTCGATGCCTCGGCCCTCCTCATCTATCGCGCGGCCTGGACCAAGGACGCCACCGGCGCGCGGATCAGCCGCGAGGCCAGCATGGCCAAGCTGTTCGCCACCGAAGAGGCGCAGAAGGTGATCGACGCCGCGGTGCAGATCTTCGGCGGCCTCGGCGTGACCCACGGCCACATCGCCGAGACGCTCTATCGTGAAATCCGGGCGCTGCGCATCTACGAGGGCGCGAGCGAAGTTCAGAAACTGATCATCGCCACCCGGCTTCTCGACGAATTCAACACCTGAGAGCAGCGGGACCTGGACGCCATGATCCTCAACGAGCAGCAGACGATGATCCGCGACATGGCCCGGCAGTTCGCGCGCGAAAGGCTGACCCCGAACGCCGCGCGCTGGGACCGCGAGGCGCATTTTCCGATGGAGGTGATCCGGGAGATGGGACGGCTCGGCCTGATGGGCATGGCCGTGCCGGTGGAATGGGGCGGTGCCGGCGCCGACGCGGTCTCGACGGCCCTGGCGCTCGAGGAAGTCGCCTTTGGCGATGCCGCGACGTCGACGGTCATGAGCGGCCACAATTCGGTCGGTTGCATGCCGATCGCCCATTTCGGCACGGACGACCAGAAGGAGCGCTTCCTGCGGCCCATGGCGGAAGGCCGCATGCTCTCGGCCTTCGTGCTGACGGAGGCCCATGGCGGTTCGGATGCCGGCGCGCTGACGACACGGGCGGTGCGCGACGGCGACAGCTATGTGCTCAACGGCACCAAGCAGTTCATCACCTCGGGCAAGAATGCCGACGTGGCGCTGATTTTCGCGCGCACCGGCCCGCAGGACGGCACCAAGGGCATCTCCGCCTTCATCGTGCCGACGGCGACGCCCGGCTATCAGGTGGTGCGGGTCGAATCGAAGCTCGGCCAGCGCGCCTCCGACACCTGCCAGATCGCCCTCAATGATGTTCGCGTGCCGGCAGGCCAGCGCCTCGGCGAGGAAGGGCAGGGCTATCGCATCGCGCTGTCGAACCTGCAGGGCGGCCGTATCGGCATCGCCGCCCAGGCGGTCGGCATTGGCCGGGCGGCTTACGAGACGGCGCTCGCCTATGCCCGCGAGCGCGTCGTGTTCGGCAAGCCGATCATCGAGCATCAGGTGGTTGGCTTCCGGCTGGCGGCGATGGCGACGCGCGTCGAGACCGCGCGCCAGATGGTGCTGCATGCGGCAGCCCTGTCGGACGCCGGCCAGCCCTGCCTGATGGAGGCCTGCATGGCCAAGCTGGTCGCCTCGGAGGCCGCCGAATGGGTCTGTTCGGAGGCGATCCAGACGCTCGGCGGCTATGGCTACCTGACCGATTTCCCGGTCGAGCGCTTCTATCGCGACGCCCGGGTCTGCCGGATCTACGAAGGCACCAACGACATCCAGCATCTCGTCATCCTGCGCGAAATGCAGAAGCGAGACGCCGCCTGACCGGAACGGGAGATCCTCCATGACAGCGCCAGCTGCCTTGCCGCTCGCCGGCCTCAGGGTGATCGATTTCTCGACCTTGCTGCCGGGTCCCTTGGCCAGCCTGATGCTCGCCGAGGCGGGTGCCGAGGTGATCAAGGTCGAGCGGCCGGGCGGCGGCGACGAGATGCGCGGCTACGCGCCCGAATTCGGCGACACCAGCGGCAATTTCGCCTTGCTCAACCGCGGCAAGACCAGCCTTTGCGCCGACCTGAAGGAGGCCGGCGACCGGGCCCATGTCCAGGCGCTGGCGCGCGTGGCCGATATTCTCATCGAGCAGTTCCGGCCGGGCGTGATGGCCAGGCACGGCCTCGGCTACGCGGATCTCGCCCGGGACAATCCGCGCCTGATCTATTGCTCGATCACCGGTTACGGACAGACCGGCGAACGCGCTCTGAAGGCCGGGCATGATCTCAACTATCTCGCCGAGACTGGTCTGCTCGGCCTGACGCGCGGCCGGGACGGCGCGCCGGTGCTGCCACCGGTTCTGGCCGCCGATATCGGTGGGGGCGCCTATCCGGCGGTGACCAATATCCTGCTGGCGCTGCAGAGCCGCGCCGCGAGCGGCCGCGGCTGCCATCTCGACATCGCCATGACCGACAATCTCTTCACCTTCGCCTATTGGGGCCTTTCGGCGGGCCATGCCGCCCAGTGGCCGCGCCCGGGCCAGGAACTGATCACCGGCGGCTCGCCGCGCTACCAGATCTACCGTGCCGCCGATGGCGAATATCTCGCCGCGGCACCGCTGGAGGAGCGGTTCTGGCAGATCTTCTGCGACCGGATCGGGCTTGCCGCCGCCGACCGTGACGACATCAGCGATGCCGAGGCGGTCAAGGCCAAGGTCGCGGCACGGATCGCCACGCGCAGCGCGGCGGAGTGGCGGGCGGTGTTCGCCGGGGTCGATGCCTGCGTCTCGGTGGTCGCCCGCCTCGAAGACGCGGTGAGCGATCCAGTTTTCGTTGCACGCGGCCTGTTCGACCGCGAGGTCACGGCGCGCGGCCATGCCATGCCGGCTCTGCCGGTGCCGGTCGCGCAACCCTTGCGCGATCCGGCGCGGCAGCGCGAGGCGCCCGGGTTGGATGAGGGCGCGCGCCGGAGGGGCTGGGCTCGCGCGTAAACCCTCTCCACGAAGGCGTGGGCGGGCGTTGACGTGCCGTGGCGTCAGCCCTTCTGCATCGCCGCCGTCGCGGCCCTGAGATCGTCGACGGCCTCGGGATTGACCAACCCCGAGAGATCGCCGACCGGCTCTCCCAGCCAGACCGAGCGGACGACGCGGCGCATGATCTTCATGCTGCGGGTCTTCGGCAGGCTTGCCACGAAGGTCACCGCCTTCGGCCGGAACGAGGCGCCGAGGCCGGCGACCACGGCCTGCCGCAACTCGTCGGCAAGCTCCGGCGTGGCGGTGACGCCGCGCGCCGGCACGCAGGCGCAGACCACGGCCGAGCCCTTGATCGGGTCGGGGATGCCGATCACGGCGGCCTCGCCGACCTTGCCGGTGGCCAGCAGCAGGGCTTCGATTTCGGAGGGGCCGGTGCGCTTGCCGGCGATCTTGATGGTGTCGTCGGAGCGGCCGTGGACGAACCAGTTGCCGGCGAGATCGACGGAAGCGAAATCGCCGTGGATCCACATGTCGGGGACTTTCGCCCAATAGGCTTCGATGAACCGCTCCGGCGCGCGCCAGAGGCCCCGCGTCAGGCCAATCGACGGCACGGTCAATGCGAGCTCGCCGACCTGGCCGAGCGGCAAGGGCCGGCCGTTGTCGTCGACCACGGCCGCCCCCATGCCCGGGATCGGCCCGGCAAAGGCGCCGGGCGGCAGGTCGCGATGCAGCATGGTGCCGGCGACGATGCCGCCGCCGATCTCGGTGCCGCCGGAATAGTTCAGGATCGGCGCATTGCCTTTGCAGACATGGGCGAGGAACCAGTTCCAGGCCTCCGGCGTCCAGGGTTCGCCGGTCGAGGCGGTGACGCGCAGCGACGAGAAGTCGTAAGCCGCGACCACCTCCGGCGGCTGCTGGATGAAATTGCGCACCATGGTCGGCGCGACACCGAGGAAACTGACCTGGTAATCCTGGGCGAGACGCCAGAGCCGGCCTTGCTCGGGATAATCGGGCGTGCCCTCGGCCAGCACCATGGCGGCGCCGACCAGCGGCACGGCCACCGCCAGGATCGGGCCGGTGAGCCAGCCCATGTCGCTCATCCACAACAGCCGGTCCTCCGGCGTCAGGTCGAGAATGATGCCGAAATCGAGCGCCACCTTGGTCATGAAGCCGCAATGGCTGTGCACGGTGCCCTTCGGCTTGCCGGTCGTGCCCGAGGTATAGACGATCATGACCGGCGCATCGGCATCGACCGGTTCGGCCGGGCAGGAGGCCTCGACCGCAACGAGATCGTGCCACCAGGTGCGATCGCCCTGGAAGCGATCGGGGTGGCGGGCGACCACCACGACATGAGCCAGCGCGGGAAGCTGCGGCCGGACCGTCTCGATGATCTCGGCCATGGCGATGGCGTTGCCGCGCCGATAGGTGACGTCGACGGTGACCACCGCCTTGGCCTCGGCATCGGCGAGCCGCTCGATGACCGCCTGCGGCCCGAAGCCGGAGAACATCGGCAGCGCGATGCCGCCGATACGGGCAATGGCCAGGAAGGCGGCGATGGTCTCGGGCAGGAACGGCATGTAGATGCCGACCACATCGCCCTTGCCGAGGCCGAGCCGCTTCAGGCCGGCCGCCGCGCGTTCGGCCGAGGCGGCCAGTTGCCCGTAGGTCCAGCTGCGGCGCTCGCCGTCCTCGCCCTCCCAGAAAATGGCGGTCTTGTCGCCATGGCCGGCGGCCAGCGTCCGCTCCATGCAGTTATAGGCGAGGTTGGTGGTGCCGCCGACGCACCATTCCGGCCATTGCACGCCCTCGGAGACATCGAGCACGCGGTCGAACGGCTTGAAGAAGACCAGGCGATGGAAGTCCATGACCGCCGGCCAGAACCATTCGGGATCGCGGTCGGCTCGTTCGATCAGCGCCTCGTAGCTGGCGAAACCGTGCCGCGTCATGAAGCGCTGGAGCTGGCAAGGGGCCGATGTCATGGCTCAGGCTCCCTGGTCGGTGTCGAGGACGACGATGCGATCCATGCGCGTCGCCATGAAGGCCTTCATTTCCTGGTGCACCGATGAAGCCTGGTAGACGTCATGGGCGGCCGACGAGGTGAAGGTTCCGACAATGCCGTGGGTCAGCCCGTCGCTGCGGCTCGCGGCGTTCTCGGCCATGAAATAGGTCACGACGCCGTCGCATTCGCTCAAGACCCGTTCGACATAATGCTGGGCCTTGGCGAAGAAGGCCCGGTCGGTCTCGGGCCTGAAGCTCATCAGGACGATGTGGTAGAACATGGGGCGATCCTCGGGTCGAAACCGCCGCTCTTCGATGGCGGCGTGAAACAGGAAACGGCGGCAGCGGCGGTCAGCCGGCGGTCCAGCCGCCGTCGATCAAGAGCGACGAGCCGGTCATCAATGACGCGGCATCGGACGCCAGGAACACCACGGCGCCCATCAGGTCCTCGATCGCGCCGATGCGGCCGAGCCTGATCTTCGACAGGACGAAACCCCGGAACGCCGGGTCGGCGAGCGCCGGACGGGTCATCTCGGTCTCGATGAAGGTCGGGCAGATGCTGTTGACCCGGATGCCGCTCGGCGCGAGGTCGACCGCCATCGCCTTTGTCAGGCCTTCGATCGCGAATTTGGTGGTGGTGTAGACCGAGCGGGCGGGCGAGGCGATGTGGCCGGCCTGCGAGGAGATGTTGATGATCGCGCCGCGCGTGCCGGCGGCGATCATGCGCCTGGCCACCGCCTGGGCGGTGAAGAAGGCGGCGCGCACGTTGAGCTGCATCAGGACGTCGAAATCCTCCTCCGTCACATCGACGAAGGGGCGAGGCCGGTTGGTGCCGGCATTGTTGACGAAGATATCCGGAGCGGGCAGGGCGCCGATGCCCGCGCGCACCGCGGCGGTGTCGGTGACGTCGAGCACCAGCGTATCGGCCTTGCCGCCCGCGGCCCGGATCGCTTCGGCGCCCGCCTCGATCTCGCTTCGGGTGCGGGCGCACAGCGTCACCGCCGCGCCGGCCTCGGCCAGCGCCGCGGCGAGACCGAGCCCGATGCCGCGGCCGGCGCCGGTGACGAGGGCGCGCTTGCCGTCCAGGCTGAAACTCGGCGTCCGCGGTATGGTCATGGCCTTAACCCTTGTCCGTTGCAACTCAGCCGAAGGCGAGGAAGCCGCCGTCGACGGTCAGCACCGAGCCGTTGACGAAACCGCCGCCCTCGGAAGCGAGATAGACCGCGGCCGGCGCGAGATCGTCGGGGCGGCCCCAGCGCCCGGCCGGCACGCGCTGCATCAGCCTGGCGGTGAACTCCGGATTGGAATGCAGCACCTGGGTGAATTCGGTGGCGATGTAACCGGGCGCGATGGCGTTGCAGGTGATGCCGAGCGGCCCGAGCTCGATCGCCAGCGCCCGCACCAGCGAGGTCACGCCGCCCTTGGCCGCGGCATAGGCCGGGATTTCGGCTTTCGGCTGCTGCACCGCCACCGAGCCGATCATGATGATGCGGCCGAAGCCATGGGCGGTCATGGCTGGGATGACCGCGCGGGTGCACAGGAAGGCGCCATGAACATGGGTCTCGATGACCGCGCGCCATTCGTCATAGCTGAAATCGACGAAGCGCTTGCGCTTCTGGATGCCGGCATTGTTGACCAGGATGTCGACCCGGCCGTGGGTGGCGACGATGGCGTCGATGCCCTTGGTGACGGCGGCCTCATTGGTGACGTCGAAGGCCTCTGCCGAACCGCGAAGGCCGGCGGCGCGGAGCTCGGCGAGCTTCGGCTCGAGGCTTGCCGGATCGAGATCGTTCAGCACCACATGGGCGCCGGCCTCCGCCATGCCGCGGGCGATGCCCCAGCCGATGCCGCGCGCCGAGCCGGTGATGAGCGCGACCTTGCCCGATAGCGTGAAGGTGTCCGCGTGGCTTCTCGTCTTGTCCATCATGGGTCTCCGGGTGGGGCGGATCAGGAGATCGTCAGGCCGCTGTCGACCGCCAGGATGTGGCCTGTGGTGCGGGCGGATTCGTCCGAGGCCAGGAACAGGGCGGCCTGCGCGACATCCTCGGGTTCGGCGAGGCCGACGAGATGGCGGGCGGCGATCTTCTGGGTGGTTTCGCTGGCGGCGAGCTGGGCGAGCACGCGCGGCGTGCGGGTGACGCAGGGCGCGATGGCGTTGACCCTCACCTTGTGCGCGGCATATTCGGTCGCCATCGAGCGGGTCAGGGCCGAGATCGCGCCTTTCGAGGCGGTATAGGCATCCTTGCCGGGCCAGCCCATCAGCGCCACCACCGAGGAGGCGTTGACCACCGAGCCGCCGCCGGCCTTGATCAGTTCGGGAATGCCGTGCCGGCAAACCAGCCAGGTGCCGAGCAGGTCGAGCTTGATGGCGCGCCAGAACTCCTCGACCGGCGCTTCCGTCACCGGGCCGTCCTGCATCGTCGAGCCGCCGGCATTGTTGTAAAGGATATGCAGGGCGCCGAAGCGGGCAACCGCGGCCTGGATGGCGTTGACGACGCTCGCCTCGTCGGTCACGTCGGTCTGGACGAACAGGGCCTGGCCGCCGGCGGCCGTGATCGCCTCGGCCGCCGCGCGGCCGGTCGCCGCGTCGAATTCGGCGATGACCACGCGGGCGCCTTCGCGGGCGAAGAGCGCGGCGGCGGAGCGGCCGATGCCGGTGCCCGCGCCGGTGATGAGGGCAACCTTGTTTGCCAGACGTGCCATGGTTTCCCCGGGCCTTTCGTGGTGATGATGATGGCGGCGGCGCTCAGCGCATATAGGCGCCGCCATTGACGTCGATGATGCTGCCGCAAATGAAGCTCGCTCCCGGCGAGCACAGGAAGGCGATCGGCCAGGCGATCTCTTCCGGCCGGCCGAAACGCGGCAGGGGGATCGACTTGAGGGCGCTCGGGTCGGCGGCCGCGACCATGGCGGTGTCGGTCGAGCCCGGCGCAATGCCATTGACCAGCACCTCCGGCGCCGCCCGGCGCGCCAGCCAGCGCACCATGGTGTGAAGCGCGCCCTTCGAGCAGGCATAGTGCAGCGGCGAATGGGCATAGGTGCCGCCGGTCGAGGCGGCGACCGAACCGAGCAGCACGATCCGGCCATTGCCGCGGCTTTTCATGCCGGGCAGCAGGGCACGGGCGAAATGCGCGGGAGCCTTGACGTTGACGTCCATGGTCCGGTCGAAATCGTCGTCCCAGCTGTCGTCGTCCCACTGGCTGATGGTGAAGATGCCGGCATTGAGCACCGCCGCATCGACGGCGCCGATGTCGGCGCAGAGCGTCTCGATGGCGGGGCGCGAGGTGATGTCGCACGCCGCGAAACGATGGTCGCGGCCATCGGCGCGCAGCTCGTCCAGGAGTTCCGGCGCCGCGATGCGGTCGGTCAGGATCAGCTCCGCGCCAAGCCGGGCCAGGAGCCTGGCGGTCGCCCGGCCAATGCCGCCTGACGCCCCGGTGAGCAGGATGCGCTTGGCCGTGAGGTCATAGGGAGGCGTCGACATGCTGGGTTGGGTCATGGTGGGTCGGGTCATGGTGACGTGAGCCATGGTGATGTGAGCCATGGTGATGTGAGCCATGGTGATGTGAGCCATGGTGACTTGGGCCATGGCGGCGGTCATGGCCCGTCCTGCTCGAAGTGGCGCATGATGCGAGATGATTGAATGTTCATTCAGTCAAGTCAACCGGGCTGGCCTGGGCGCAGGGCAGCCTTGCCGCGCGGCCCGCGCGGTGGCTGTTCAGTGGATGTGATAGCCGCCGTTGACGTCGATGACGGTGCCGGTGAGATAGCCCGCCAGCGGGCTTGCCAGGAACAGCACGACCCGCGCCACGTCGGCGGCGGTGCCGAACCGGCCGAGCGGGATGGTTTCGCAGATCGCGCGGGTCCGGTCGGCGTCATATTTGCCGTCGGTCATGCCGGTCTGGATGATGCCGGGCGCAACCGCGTTGGCACGAATGCCGGAACCGCCGCATTCCCGGGCGGTCGCCTTGGTGAAGCTGATCACGCCGCCCTTGGCCGCCGCATAATGCGAGCCGCCGAGCAGGCCGCCACCACGCTGCGCGGCGATCGAGCCGATGTTGACGATCGCCGCATCCTTTTGACTTTGCTTGAGAAAAGGGAGAGCCGCCTGGGTGATGTTGAACGTGCCGATCAGGTTGACCTCCAGCATCCGGCTGAACTCGGCGGCGGTCAGCTCGGGGATACGGGTGGGCGCGACGATGCCGGCATTGTTGACCACGATGTCGATGCCGCCGAGCCGGTCGGCAACCGTCTCCACCACGTGCTGGCACATGTCGGGATCGCTGACATCCAGGGTCATGGCCGTCTGGCCGCCGGGCAGGGCGCCCGTGGGAAACTCCCGGTCGAGCACGACGACGTTCGCGCCGTTCTCGACGAACAGGCGCGCGGTGGCCTGGCCGATGCCGGCCGGATGGCCGCCGCCGGTGACGATCGCCTTGCAGCCTTCGAGAAGTCCCATGGCCCGTTCCTCGCCGTGCTCGAATATCGGTTGTCGGCAAGACGCTAGTAAGAAACATTGAAAATATCAAATTATGATATTTTCGATCAAATGACTCCTGCGACGCTTTCTGCGAGACAGGAAGCCCGACGCGGCGAGCAGCTGGAACGGCGCGATGAACAGTCTGGAAAAAATGCTTGGGATCCTCGACCTGTTCGATGACGAGCGGGTCGGTTTCCAGCTGGATGACGCGGTCGCGGCGACCGGTGCCTCGCGGGCCACCGCCTATCGCTACTTGCAGGCCTTGTCGGCTGCCGGACTGATCGCGCCCGCGACCGGCGGCACCTATGTGCTCGGCTCACGCGTGATCGAGCTCGACCGGCTGGTCCGGCGGACCGATCCGTTGTCGACCGGCGCGCTGCCGATCATGCAGGAGGCGAGCGCGCGGCTCGGGCTCAACATGCTGCTCTGCAGCTATTACGGCGACAAGGTGATGTGCGCGGAGGTGGTCTGGCCCGACCTTAGCGCACCCCAGGCCTATGAACGCGGACGCAAGATGCCGATGTTCCGCGGCGCCATGGCCAAGCTGATCCTGGCCCATCTGACGCCCTATCAGTTGCGCAACATGATGCTCTGGCACGCCGACGAGATTCGCGCCGCCGGGCTCGGCGACAACTGGGAGGAGTTCCGCTCGGCCATGGCGCGCATCCGCAAGGAGGGCAGCTGCGTGACCCGGGGGGAAGTGGTTCGCCGGCTCATCGGCATTGGCGCGCCGGTCTTCGACGGCGAGCGGCGGATTCTCGGCAGCATCGTCTTCGCGGTGCCGGAAAAGCGCTGCGCCGCACTCGGCGAGGCGACTCTGCGGGCCGAGATCATCGCCATTGCCGAGCGCATCAGCGCGGCGGCCGGGCAGGGACGGGACGGGGAGGCGCGGCCGGCGGGCCGGTCGGCGCGGCCCCGGCGCGCCAGCGCCGACAAGGCGGCGGACCGGCGCTAGGACGGCCTGACCGTTCCCGGCTTCCGGCGGCAGGCCCGCGCGCCCGTGCCGCTGCGCGGCCGGCTTCCCGGCATGGGCCGCCCGCGATAGCTTGCGCGACCTTCAGATGTCATGACGCTGGTCGCCCGACCCGCGTGCTGCCGGCTCGGAGGCGGCCAGAGGCGAGGCGTCCGGATGGATTTCACCCAGTTGCGCTATTTTCACGAGGTCGCCCAGGCGGGCACGATCCGCAAGGCTTCGGACAAGCTCAACGTCGCGCCCTCGGCGCTCAGCCGGCAGATCCAGCAGCTCGAGCACCAGGTCGGCATGCCCCTGTTCGAGCGCCACACCCGCGGCATGCGGCTCACGGAAGCGGGCGAAATCTACGCGCTTCACGCCAAGCTGGTGATGATGGACGCCGAACGGGCCCGCTCGGAACTCGCCGCGCTGCGCGGCCTGGAGCGGGGCGCCGTGCGCCTGGTCGTGGTCGAAGGGCTGGTGTCGAGCTATCTGATGAAGGCGATCGGCCTCTTCAGGGCCGATCATCCCGACATCAGCTTCGAGTTGATGGTGACCGGCACGGCCGATGTCGTCGCCGGCGTTCGCAAGGGCGACGCCGATATCGGTATCGCCTTCAACGCCAAGCCGGATCCGCAGGTCGAGTTCCTGTTCCGGCTGGACGACGAGGTCCGCGCCATCTGCCGTGTCGATCACCCGCTGACGCGCCAGGCCGATGTCGCGCTGCGCGACGTGTTCGGCTATCCCGTCGCCATGCCGGTCACCAGTTTCGGCATTCGCGCGCTGGTCGACGAATGCTGCCGGGTGCAGCGGCTGCGCGCGACGCCGGCGCTGGTGACCAACAGCATCGATGCCCTCAGGAGCTTCGCCAGGGCCGGCCTGGGCATATCCCTGATCACCGCCTTGTCGTGCCAGAGCGACGCGCTCGCGGGGGAACTCGCCTCGATCCGGCTGAGCGATCCGGTTCTCGCCGCCTCGATCGACGTGCTGGTGCTCGGCGAGCGCCGCCTGCCGCTGGCGGTCGAAGCCTTCCTGAGGACGCTCAGAGCACTTGCGGCGACGCGCCGTTGAGGATGACAGTGGCGCTCATGCGGGCCGGAATGGAGAAGCATGGCTTTCGCGATCAAGGCCGAGGTGAGCGATCCGCGGGCGAGGAGATTCGCGTTCGCCGCGCAAAAGACGATGTATGGCGGCAAGTTCATCGCCGAAGGCGACACGGTTTTCGTGTTCGCCAGCGAGAATGAGGGCGGGCAAGGCCTCATCGCCCGTGGCATTGCCGGTTCCGCCGAAGCGATCGCCAGGCAGCCCGGCCTTGTCAGGCAGACGCCACGCGTCAGTCTCACGATTGAACGCATCGGGCTGGCGAAGCGGCCGCTGGGGCGGAGCGAGCTCAGACATTTCACCAACTGGAATGACGGCCGGGCCGAGACCGAGCTCAATTTCAAATTCTACCGCCAGGCCACCAACAAGATCGTCGGCCTCTCCGACGAGGCGGCGGCGTTTCTGAGTGGGTTCTTCTAGCGCGGCGGCCCGGTGGTTGTGGCGGGTTGATCGCCGCGAGCGGATGCATGCGTGGATATCAGCGCGGAGCCGGGTATCCGGGACAAGCCCGGGTCGGACGATGTGTCGGCCGCGCGGAGTGCTGGGCTACGGCGCGTGCCCGGCGCGCGGTCGATCCAGCGCCGGTCGCTCCAAGAACAATTCTCGTCTTGGCCGGCACAAGCCCGGCCAAGACGAAGTGGTGCGAGCAATAGAACGCGACACCGGGGCGCCGTCACCCCGTTCTCTCCGTCGGCATCGCGCTCCTCCAGGTGGCAACTCATAACCTCGGAGCAACGATAACGGTGTGACCCGCCGCCTGCGGTTTTGCGAGCGATTGCGCGTGACGCATAACCGGCCAAGCATGACAAACTCAGCAGCGCGTCATCACGGTCGTCGCTGATTAGCGTTGCACCGCGTTGCCGCTTGACCGACGCATATCCCTGCGGTTATACGAAAATCCATCACCCGCAGGTTATGGATGCTCCATGCCAAACGCCCACGACGCGCTGTTCAGGACGCTCGCCGACCCGACCCGGCGGGCCCTGTTCGAACGGCTGTGCCGCGACGGCGAGCAGACGGTCGGGGCGCTGACGGCGCGCGCCGGGGTCTCGCAGCCGGCGGTTTCGAAACATCTCGGCGTGCTGAAACAGGCCGGCCTGGTGCGCGACCGCCACGAGGGGCGCCAGACCCATTACAGCGCGCAGCTCGGCGCGCTTTCCCCGCTGATCGACTGGACGAGCCGGATGGCGGGGTTCTGGCAAAGCCGGTTCGACGACCTGGAAGATCTGTTGAAGAGGATGGACCAATGAACGGAAATTCGACCGAAACACGCTCCGTCATTGTCGAGCGCGAGATGCCTTTCCCGCCGGAAAAGCTGTGGCGCGCGCTCACCCAACCGCATCTGATCGCGGAGTGGCTGATGAAGAACGACTTCAGCCCGGTCGTCGACCACCGTTTCAATCTTCGCGCGGATTGGGGTTCTGTCGATTGCCAGGTCCTGGCTGTCGAGCCGAACAAGACACTGTCCTACACCTGGGCGGCTTATGGTCTGGAGAGCGTGGTGACCTGGACTCTCACCCCGACGGGCACGGGCACCCACCTGCGCATGGAGCAGTCGGGCTTCCGGCCGGACCAGCAGCAGGCCTATGGCGGCGCCAAGGGCGGGTGGCAGCAGTTCTTCGGCAATCTGGAGCAGGTTTTGGCGCGGATCGATTGACCTCCGCCGCCACGGGTTCAGGCTGAGGAGCGGGCGCGCGTTGTATCGCTGAAGCATGCATGGGTGAATGCAATGGCCAAGAAGACGTCGATCACGTCAACGACGGTTGCAAAGGAGGCGGCCAATCAGGGCGCCGTGAAGCTGATCCTTCTGTCGGGCGGCAACCCTCAGATCGCCAAGGCGGATGGCGACGCGCCGGTCCAGGCCTATATCGCGGCGATGCCGGGCTGGAAGAGCGATCTCGGCAAGCGCCTCGACGCGCTCATCGTGCAGAGCGTGCCCGAGGTGCGCAAGGCGGTGAAGTGGAACTCGCCATTCTACGGCATCGAGGGGCAGGGCTGGTTCCTGACGTTCCATGTCCTCACCCACTACGTCAAGGTGACCTTCTTCGAGGGCATGTCGCTGCAACCGGTCCCGTCCGGCGGCACGGTGCGCAGCAAGCAGGCGCGCTGGATCGACATTCGCGAGACCGATGTGCTCGACGAGGCGCAGATGGCGGCCTGGGTCAAGCAGGCCGCCGCCTTGCCGGGCTGGGTGCCGTGATCGCGGCCCGGGCGTCTCGCGGATGACGAGGGGAGGTCGCTTCAAGATGGAAAAGCCGGCGAACGAGGTGCGGACATCATGAAGAAGAGCGCAACCAACACGGATGAATCCCCGTCTCTGCTGATCGACGCGCGGATCAGGGAGCTGGACGACTGGCGGGGCATGATGCTGTCCCGCCTCCGTGGCCTCATCAAACAGGCCGAACCCGAGGTGATCGAGGAATGGAAGTGGCGCGGCGTGCCGGTCTGGTCCCTGGGCGGCATCATCTGCACCGGCGAGACCTATAAGAGCGTGGTGAAACTGACCTTCGCCAAGGGCGCCAGGCTCGACGACCCCTCGGGGCTCTTCAACGCGAGCCTGGACGGCAATACCAGGCGCGCCATCGATGTGCATGAGGGCGACGTCCTCGACGAGGATGCGTTCAAGGCGCTGATCCGTGCCGCCGTGGCGCTGAACAGGTCGCCGGCCCGATAATCGCCGCGGCGAGGCGGCAGAAGCGAAGGGCCCGTCCACCGGACGGGCCCCTGCCGCATTCTTCAGTCCGGTCCGGCGTCTTGCCGGCCCGCGGCCGGCTCAGGCGACGCGCTCGATCGCGACGCCGCGGCAATCCATCTCATATTCCAGCTCCTGCACCGGCGGCCGGTTGAAGTGCCAGGTGAGCCCGGCGCGCATGGCGCCGCGGCGGACGATCTCGTCGGCAAGGAAAGGGTGAATGTCGTGCACGGTATAGAGCTGGGCGGCGGTTGCCTGGTCCCAGGTGAAGCCCAGGGCCGCCATGCGCCGCTCCATTTCGGCCAGCACGAAACGCGCCTTGGCGCGCAGGCCGGCCGGGCTGACGTCGCCACGGCTGACGATATGGTCGGCATAGGTGGCATGGCCCTCGGGCGCCTCGCCGCTGCCGGCGACGACGAAGGAGGGCGGGGCATCGGCGGCGACCGTCGTGAAGGAGAAGGCGTAGAAGCTCGGCTCCGAGGGCGGATCGATGTCGGGACAGACATTGCTGCGAGCGATCGGGTTGAGACCGTCCTGGAACAGGCCCCATTCCTTCAGCGTGGTGATGTAGACGGCGTTGAAGGCGATGAAGCCCTGCTCGGTGAACGGCGCCGGCGAGCGCAGTTCGCAGGAGGCGAAAGCGGTCAGCGGGCGGCCAGCGGCCTTGATGATCTCGGCAATGCGGCGGAAGCCTTCGGCGAGCGGCACGGGCTGAGCGAAGCGAACCCGCTCGAGCCGGAAGCCGGGAAGCGCGGCGACGCCGGCCGAATATTGCGACACGCCCTTGATGAACTTGTAGCCGCCGGGGGCGAAATCGATGACCTCGGTCATGGGAACTCTCTCTTGGATGATTGAGGGAAAAACGGAGCGGCTGCGCGCGCTTCAGGCGTAGTTGACCACCAAGTGCTTGATGTCGCTCATCTCTTCCATGGCGTAGAGCGTGCCTTCGCGGCCGAGCCCGGATTCCTTCCAGCCGCCGAAGGGCATGTTGTCGAGCCGGTAGATCGGCACGTCATTGACCATCAGGCCGCCGACATCCCAGTCCTCGATGGCGCGGAAGGCGCGCTTGAGATCGCCGGTGAAGAGGCCGCCCTGCAGCCCGTATTTGCCGGAATTGGCCTGTGCCACCGCGTCCTCGAACCGGTCGAACGGGTTGACGGTCAGGACGGGACCGAAGATCTCCTCGTCCTCGACCTTCATGCCCGGCCGGGTGTCGGTCAGCACGCAGGGTTGGATGACCGCGCGGTCGCGCTCGCCGCCGATCAAGGCGCGGGCACCGCCCGCCTTGGCCTCGCCGATCCAGCTCTCGATGCGCTTCGCCGAGCCCTCGTCGATGACCGGGCCGACATCGATGCCCTCGTTCATGGGATTGCCGACCTTCAGGGCGCGCACCGAGGCCAGGAGCTTCTCGACGAAGGCGGCATGGACCGGGCGCTCGACCATGATGCGCTGGACGCCGATGCAATATTGGCCGCCATAGACCATGCCGCCGCGGACGCAGCGGGCGGCGGCGAGATCGAGATCGGCATCGGCGCAGACGATCACCGCGCCATTGCCGCCGAGCTCGAGCGCCACCTTCTTGCGCCCGGCGATCGCCTTGATGTGCCAGCCGACCTTGGCCGAGCCGGTAAAGGTGACCATGGCGAACCGCTCGTCGCGGACGAGCCGCTCGGCGAGCGGCACCGGGCAGTGGACCACCGAGAGCGCACCCTCGGGCAGGCCGGCTTCGCGGAAGATATCGGCGAGCAGCAGCGAGGTCAGCGGCGTCTGCGGCGCCGGCTTCAGCACCACGGAATTGCCGACGGCAATGGCCGGCGCGACCTTGTGCAGGACGAGGTTGAGCGGAAAATTGAACGGCGCGATGGCGAGGATCGGGCCGATCGGAAAACGCCTGGCGATACCGACGCGCCGGCGCAGCGCCGCGAGGTCGTCGACCGGCGCCTGGGACAGGTCGAGCTTGCCGCCGCTCGCCGTGGTCGTCTGGTATTCAAATACGCCGGCATCCATGTCGAGCGGCACTTCGTGACCGCCGAAACGGCGCGTCTCGGCGGCGGCATTGGTCAGGTTGAACAGCGAGCGGGCGACCTCGCCGCGCGCGTCGTAGAGCGGCTTGCCGGCCTCCGCCGCGATGGTCCGGACCGCCTCGTCCCGGCGGCGGCGCAGGATCTCGGCGGCGCGGTCGAGAATGTCGGCACGGGTGAAGCGGGGCAGGCGGCGCATGGTCTCAAAGGTGCGGCCGGCGGCCACCGTCGCGGCCTCGACCGCGGCCTCGTCGGCGACCGGCATCTCACCGACGGCTGAGCCGTCGAACGGCGAGCGGATGACCTCGAATGGGAGTTGCGTCATGTCGGTTGTCCGGAATTGGATAAGGAATCAGGCTTCGCCGAGATAGGCGGCGCGCACGGCGGGATCGGCGGCGATCTCGGCGCTGGTGCCGGTGCGGGTGACCCGGCCACGGTCGAGCACCACGATGGAGCTGGCGAGATCGAAGGCGACCGCCACGTCCTGTTCGACCACCAGCAGGCCGAGCCCGTCGGCGGCCACGGTCTTCAGGGCGGCGACCAGCACGTCGACGGCGACCGGGGCGAGCCCCAGCGACAATTCGTCGATCAGCATGACCTTCGGCTTGGCCATCAGGCCGCGGCCAATGGCGCACATCTGCTGCTCGCCGCCGGACATGGAGACCGCGTCCTGCTTGCGTCGCTCGCCGAGCCGGGGAAACACCGCATAGATGGCGTCGAGGTCGCGCTGCAGCGCGGCGGCCGGCACGCGGCGCGAGAAGGCGCCCATCAGCAGGTTGTCCTCCACCGTCATGCCGGCGAACAGCCGCCGGCCCTCGGGCACATGGGCGATGCCGGCGCTGACGAAACCGTCGGGCGCCAGTCCGGCGAGGTTCTGTCCGTCGAGCGTCACACTGCCCGCGGACGGACGGATCAGGCCCGACATGGCGCGTAGCAAGGTGGTCTTGCCGGCGCCGTTCGAGCCGATCACCGCGGTGATGCCGGGGGCGCCGACGGCGAAGGAGACGCCGGTCAGCACCGTCACGTCGCCATAGCCGGCGGTCATGGTCTCGACCGTCAATCGGGTCATCGCGCGGCCTCCAGCATGGCGGCGCCGCGGGCGCCGAGATAAGCGTCGATGACGGCCGGGTCGCGGGCGACCGCGTCGGTCGGTCCGTCGGCGAGCAGCGCGCCCTGGTGCAGCACGACGAGCCGCGTGCACAGGCCGCGCACGACCTTCATCAGGTGCTCGATCACCACGATGGTGACACCCTCGGCGGCGATCGCGCGGATCATGTCGAGCACGCCGTCGATCTCGGCCGAGTTGAGGCCGGCATTGACCTCGTCGAGGAACAGCATTTTGGGCCTCGCCGCGAGCGACTTGGCGAGCTCCAGGCGCTTGCGTTCGGCGAGCGTCAGGTGCGGCGGCAGCTTGTCGGCGACATGGGCGATCCCGAGCCGCAGCAAGGCGACCTGCGCCGCGTCGCGTGCCGCCGCCATGTCGGGCGCGGCGCCCGAGAACAGCGCGGCCGCGGCGACATTGTCGCGTGCCGGCAGTTGCGCGAAGGGCTGCACGACCTGGAAGGTGCGCAACAGGCCGAGGCGCGCCAGGCGGTAGGGCGGCGAGCCCGTGATGTCGCGGCCGGCGAAGGTGACGCGGCCGGCGCTCGGCTTGAGATGGCCGGTGACCAGGTTGACCAGCGTGGTCTTGCCGGCGCCGTTGGAGCCGATCAGGCCGACGATCTCGCCGGCGCCGAACGACACCGTGACATTGTTGACCGCGGTCAGGCCGCCGAAGCGCCGGGTCAGGCCTTCGAGATGAAGCAGGGGAGCGGTCATCACAAGGCTCTCCGCTTCAGGATGGTGGGAATGATGCCGCCCGGCATGACCAGGACCAGCAGCGCGATGAGAATGCCGAGCGCGCCGGTGCCGAAGGTCAGGAGGTTGCGCCACATCAGCTCTTCGAAAACCATGTAGACGACGGCGCCGACCACGGGTCCGAAGATGGTGCCGACGCCGCCGATGAGCGTCGCGATGATCGGGCGCACCGACCACATGACGTCATAGACGTCGGAGGGGTCGATATAACCGATCCAGCGGGCATAGGCCGCGCCGGCGAGACCACAAATGGCCGCCGAGAGCGTGAAGGCGATGGTCTTCAGGCGCGGGGCGTCGATGCCGGCGCCGAGCGCCGCAGTCTCGTTCATGCGGATGCAGGCGAGCCCGAAGCCGAGCCGTCCCTTGGCGACGACGATCGACAGGGCGAGTGCCACCGCCGCCAGCATGACCATGGTCTGCAGGGCGATGCGGGCGATGACGACCGGGTCGCCGCCGGCGCCGGGCAGGTTGATGCCCATGCCGCCGCCGGTGAGCGAGGCCCAGCCGGTGGTCAGCTCTTTCAGGATGGTCACCAGCATGAGGCTGGCGATCGCGAAATAATGGCCGCGCAGCCGCAGAATGGCGAAGCCGAAAGGGGCGGCCAGCAGCGCGCCGCAGACGGCGGCGATCGCGAAGCCTGCGAGCGCCGGCCAGCCGGCCTGCTGCGCCACGGCGGCGGCATAGGCGCCGAGGCCGAAAAACGCGGCGGTGGCGAAGGACGGATAGCCGGTGAAGCCACCGACCAGGTTCCAGGCGATCGAGAGCGTCACCAGCAGCGCCAGGGAGGTCGCCAGCCGCGAAACATAGGTGTGTTCGCTGAGCAGCACCGGCGCGCCGATGGCGATCACCGCGCCGATCGCCAGGACGGCGGCCGGCAGGATCCAGGGGGAGCGTGTCGACGATGTCATCGTGCCACTCATTCGTAACCGGCCCGGCCGAGCAGGCCTTGCGGACGCCAGAGCAGCATGAGGATGAGCAGCACGGAGGCGACGGTGACGCTGTATTCCGGGCCGACGAAGATGGCGCCGAAGCTCTCGACCACGCCGAGCACGAGGCCGCCGACGATCGCGCCGACGACACTGCCGAGACCGCCGAGGACGCAGGCGACGAAGGCGACGCCGAGATAGCCCGGGCTGTTCAAGGGCGAGATCGGGAAGACCGCGGCCATCAGGCAGCCGGCAATGCCGGCAAGCGCCAGGCCGATGCCGAAGGTCGCCGCGTAGATCGCTTCGACCTTGACGCCCATCAGCATGGCCGTCTCGCGGTCCATGCGCACCGCGACGATGGCCCGGCCGAGCCTGGAGCGCGTCAGGTAGAGGTGGATGGCCAGTGTCGCGGCGATGCCGGCGAGTGCCGCCAGCAGCCGGTCAACCGGCAGGCCGACCGGGCCGATATTGAGGGGCGGCCATCCCGAAACGCTGGCGATCTTGCGGTAGTCGGCCGAGAAGGCGGCGATCATGGCGTTGTTGAGGATCAGGTCGAGCGCGAAGGTCAGCACCAGCGTGATCAGCACCGGCGCGGCGATCACCCGCTCGACCAGATAGCGTTGGATCGCCCAGCCGAGCGCGCCGATCGCCGGCCCGACCACCAGCGCCGAAACGAAGGGGTTCACGCCGAACCGCAGCCAGCCGAAATAGGCCGCGTAGGAGCCGAGCACGATGGCCGAGCCGTGCAGCATGTTGACGACGTTGAGAACGCCCCAGACCAGCGAGAACCCGGCTGCGACGGCGGCGTAGAGGCCGCCGAGCAGCAGGCCGTTGGCCAGGACTTGCGCGAGAAGGGAAGGGGTCATGGCTCAGGCGATGCCGAACTTGAGTTCGCCCTGCTTGATCTCGCCCGGCAGCAGCACGACGGTCTTGCCGTCCTGGATCTGGAACACCGGCGGGGTCAGGCTGTCGATCTGGCCGGTCGGTCCGAAATGGACCGGACCCCAGAAGGTCTGGACATTGAGGGCGGCCAAGGCATCGCGCACGACCGGGCCTTCCAAGGTGCCGGCCTTTTTGATCGCGAGCTGCAGGATGGCGCCGGCCGAAGACGCGGAGGCTTCGGCATAGTCGGGCGTCTCGCCGTTATAGGCGGCGCGGAAGGTCTCGACGTAGCGGGCGGTGGACCCGAAGAGGTCGGCGCCTTCGTAGCGCACCGCGGGATGCCACCAGGACGCGCTGGTGACGTTCTCGGCGGCGCCCTTCAAGGCCTGGATATATTCCTCGTAGGCCGGCCCGGCGATCATGGTGAGCACCTTCGGCTTGAGGCCGAGGTCGCGCATTTGCGAACGCACCTGGACGAGGTCGTTGATATAGCCGCCGACAAAGATCCAGTCGGGCGCCGCCGCCCGGATCTGGGTCAGGGCGGAGGCGAAGTCGAGCGTGCCGATGGCGAATTTCTCGTCATAGACCACGCTCAGATTGCGGGCCTGGCAGGACTTGCGCATCTCGGCGGCGAGCGACAGCGGCAGCAGGTCGTTGCGCGAGAAGATCGCGACCTTCTTCACGTCGGGCGCTTTTTCGGTGACCAGCCTGGCCAGCGGCTCGGTCAGCGTCGAGTTCGGCGTGAAGGTGCCGAACAGATATTTGAAGCCCTGGTCATAGACCTCGACCGAGGAGGCGGTCGGCGCGATCATCGGGATCTTGTAGCGTTCGGCGATCGCGCTGCCGGCTTTGGCGGCGCCCGATCCGAAGGGCGAGAACAGGAAATGCACCTTTTCCTGGGAGACCAGCAGGTCGCAGGCCTGGACGCCGCGCGGCGTGGCCGACTGGTAGTCGGAATAGATGATCTTGACCGGCAGCTTGCGGCCACCGACATCGAGCCCGCCCTGCTTGGCGACCTCGGCCGCCCACAGGTCGTAGCCGCGCTTCTGCTTGCGGCCTTCCGGCGCGAGCGGCCCGGTCAAAGGCAGCGGCGCGCCGATGCGGATTTCGCTGGTGGCCTGGCCGAATGCGAAGCGAGAGCCGAGGGTCGCGGCGGAGAGGCCGCCGAGCAGTGCGCGTCGATCCATGACGATGTCCCCATGTGACCCCGCCTCCCAGGACAGGGTTTCTGACTGAAGTGTGACAGGGCGAATTCCCGCAGGAAGCCCAATCTTGCGCATGCCGCGTTGCCGCTATGAGAACGCTTTCGGCGCAAGCCAGCGTTCGTGCGTACTGGTGGACCGCGAGCACAGGCGAGAACGAGATGTGAAACTATTTCATCTGGAGCCCGCCCATGCGCCGGAACCAATCCGGCGGCGCTCTCGTTGTGCTTCCAAACACAGGAGGTTTTCATGGGTCGCGGAATTCTGCTTTGGCTGCTGGGGGTTCCAATTCCGGTCATCATTCTTCTCGCGCTGTTCACGCGATAATTCGGGGAGGCCAAGATGACCCAAGCAACTGTTCCAGTTGAATCGCCATGGTCGGCGGTATCCTGGAGTGCAGTCTTCGCCGGTGCCGTCGTCGCGGCGACCGCCAGTCTGTCGCTCTTCTTCTTATGCGCGGCCATTGGCCTTGCCGGCGTGTCGCCCTGGTCGGGGCAAGGCATGAGCGCGACCGCTTTCGGCGTCTCCGGCGGCATCGGCTTGATCCTGGTGCAATGGATCTCCTCCGGCTTCGGCGGCTTCGTCACCGGCCGGCTGCGCACGCGCTGGGCCAATCTGCACAGCGACGAGGTGTTCTTCCGTGATACCGCCAACGGCCTGCTGACATGGTGCGTCGCCACCTTGATCGTCGCGGCCTGCCTGACGTCGACCATTTCGGCGGTGACGCGGACCGGTGTCCAGGCGACCGCGACGGTTGCCGCGGGCGCCGCCTCCGGCATCGCCGAGGGGCAGACGGGTTCGCCGGCCGATGCCACGGGTTACGTTGTCGATACGCTGTTCCGCGGCGCGGCGCCGACACCCGCGGGCACTGGCGATTCGCGCGCCGAAGCGACGCGCATCCTGATCGCGGCGGCGGCCAATGGCGAGATGCCGGCGGCCGACAAGACCTACCTTGCGCAGATCGTCGCGCAGCGGGCGGGCATTGCCCAGGACGAGGCGCAGCGCCGGATCGATGCCATGCTGGCCAAGGCCGAGGCGGCCAAGGTCAAGGCGAAGGAAGCCGCCGACCAGGCGCGCAAGGCGGCCTCGCTCGGATCGCTCCTGGTCTTCCTGTCATTGCTCATCGGTGCCTTCATCGCCTGCGTCGGCGCGGCGCTCGGCGCCAGCTACCGCGACGACGTGCCGCTGTTCGAATGACCGGCCGCTGGCCGCATCTCAGCGGCCGAGGCGGTCGACCGGCACCGCCAATGTGAAGGTCAGGCCCGCCGGGCTCCAGTCGTAAGACGCGACCGCGCCGAGCTGCGCGGTCGCCGCTTTTTGCGACATGATCGTGCCGAAGCCCTGGTGCGTGGGTGTCCCGGCCACCGGGGGGCCGTCGCGCTCCTGCCAGGTCAGCACGAGCAGGCCGGGCTGTTCTTCGCCAACAACCGACAGACGGCCCGAGGGCGTCGACAGGGCGCCATATTTGACGGCGTTGGTGGCCAGTTCATGCACCACCAGGGCGAGGGCGGTGGCGGTTCGCTCCCCGATCGGCCGGTCGTGCCCGGCGATGACGATGTGCTGGCGATCGTCGTGCTGGTAGGCGGCGAGCAGCAACCGGACAAGGCCGAGCACGGTCTGCGCCGGCGCGTCGGCCGCGGCGTCTCGCTGCGGCCGCACGTAGTCGTGGGTCTGGCCCAGGATCCGGATGCGATCGCCGACGGCCTGGGCGAATTCGCGCATCTCGGGACGGTCTCGCGCCGACAGCAGGACCAGGCTGTTGACCACGGCGAAGATGTTCTTGATGCGATGCGACAGTTCGCGCGCGATCAACTCGCGCTGTTCCTCGGCGTGCCGCCGATCGGTGATGTCGATATGGGCGCCGATCAGCCGAATCGCCTTGCCCTCGGCATCGCGTTCGATCTCGGCCTTGGCCAAGATCCAGCGGACCTGGCCGTCGCTCGGCCTGACGATGCGATATTCGGCCTCGTAGTCGGTGGCGGAGCCGGCGACCACCTCGCGAAAATGCTGCTCGGTGCGCTGACGATCGTCCTTGTGGATACGCTGCACCCAGGCTTCGTGCGTTTCGGTGGCGGCCTCGGGCGGCAGGCCGTGAACCCGCAGATATTCGGGGGAGCGCTTGTTCTTGAAGTCGCCGCCGCGCAGATCGACCTGGAGGCCGCCGACCTGGCCGATCAACTGGACGCGTGCGAGCTCGGCCTCGCGCTCGCGCAGGAGTGCCTCGATTTCGCTCTCCGGCCGCTGCGCGGAACGGTCGCGGGCGCCGTCATCCGATATGTCGTTCAAAGCGGCTGATCTCCGGAGCATATGCTCGCTTCGTTTCTTGGCTTACTCTCGTGCCATGTTTCTCGGCGGCGGGCGAGGTCGGGCAATGCGAGGAGCCACGCGCTCCCCACGCAAAAAATACCGCGCCGGCAGGGAACCACTTCGGCGCGTCGCCAGTTTGGAAGAGCTGAGCCTGCCTGACGGCATCGACAAGGGCGAGGCCGGCCGTCGAGACGGCCGCATGGGCGCGGAGAAGACATGATGGAGACTGGTGGCATGTCCCCTTGCACGATCCTGTTCGTCGATGACGATTATCTCATCGCGATGAGCACGGTGGATATGCTGGAGGATCTCGGCCATCGCGTGATCCAGGCCGGCTCGGGCAAGGAAGCCCTCGCAATCCTGGAGAGCGGCCGGGAGGTCGACGCCATCATTACCGACCACGCCATGCCCGGCATGACCGGGGTCGAGCTCGCCGCGAAGGCGCGGGCGCTCAGGCCGGGCATCCCGATCCTGCTCGCGACCGGCTATGCCGAACTTCCCGAGGGACTGAGCAGCGACCTGCCGCGCCTGGGCAAGCCCTATCTGCAGCGCGACCTGTCGGAAAAGCTTGCCGGGCTGCTGTCGGCGTCGACCCGCGACAGCCGGCCCGTCGTGTAGCCGGGACCCGTCGCCGTTCTCGTCATGTGTTTCCGGCCGCCGCTGCCGGCCAAGGTGCAGGTTCCGGAAGACGCTATGCCCGAGCTTTCCTCGCCCTCGTCTCCCGCCTTCCTGGTCAATGGCGGCGCGACCGGTGCGCTCATTCGCGACCGCGATTGGTCCGCGACGCTTGGCCCGGTCGCGGCCTGGCCGCAGAGCCTGAAGCTCGTCACCAGCCTGGTGCTGCAGTCGCAACTGCCGATGGTCCTGCTCTGGGGCGCCGACGGCGTCATGATCTACAACGATGCCTATTCGGTGTTTGCCGGCGGCCGGCATCCGGAGGCGCTCGGCTCGAAGGTGCTGGACGGCTGGCCGGAGGTGTCCGAATTCAACGCCAATGTGCTGAAGGTCGTGTATGGCGAGGGGCGCGCCCTGGCCTATAGCGACCAGCACCTCGTGCTGCATCGCAACGGCGTGCCCGAGGACGTCTGGCTCAATCTCGACTACAGCCCGGTGCTCGACGAAACCGGCAAGCCAGCCGGGGTGCTGGCCGTGGTGGTGGAGACGACCGGACGCATCCGCGCCGAGGAGCGCCTGCGCATTGCCCAGGAGGCCGGCGGCGTCGGCACGTTCGAATGGTATCCCGAAACGGGCAAGCTCGATGCCTCGGATGAGTTCCGCCGCATCTGGGGCGTGCCGCGCGAGCTCGACCTGACCGACCGGGTGCTGGTGGCGATGATCCGGTCCGATGACCGCGACCGATCCGGGCCGTCCCGGATGCTGCGCTCCAATCCGCTCGAATATGCGGAGTACCGCATCCGCCGCGCCGATACAGGCGAGGAGCGCTGGATCGCCCGGCGCGGCGAGGTCGTCGATACGCCGAACGCCGCCGGACGCCGGTTCGTCGGCGTCACCATGGATGTCTCCGACCGGCGGCGGGCGGAAGAGGCCAGGCAGGCGAGCGAGGCGCGGCTGCGCGACCTGTTCGCGCAGATGCACGAGGGCTTCTTCCTGGCCGAGGCGGTGCGCGACGCCGCCGGCCGCATGGTCGATTTCCGGTTTCTCGAGCTCAACCCGGCCTTCGAGGCGCATACCGGAATTGCGTCCGGCGACGCCATCGGCCGGCGTGTCCGCGAGGTCGTCCCGGATATCAAGGACGCCTTGATCGAGGCCTATGCCGGGGTGGTCGATACCGGCGAACCGGCGATGCTCGATGTTCACGTGGCGGAGCTCGCCGACCGCTGGTTCGAGGCCCGTGCCCACCGCACCGGTCCGGACCGTTTCGCCGTGCTGTTTCTGGAGATCACCGAACGCAAGGCGGCCGAGGCGGCACTGTCGGAAAGCGAGAAGCGCTTCCGCACCTTCGCCCAGGCCATGCCCAATCACGTCTGGACCGCGCCGCAGAACGGCCGGCTCGATTGGTTCAACGATCAGGTCTACGATTATTCGGGCTTCAAGCCGGGTGAGCTCGACGGTGTGCAATGGGCCGTGATGGTCCATCCCGACGACTTTCCGAAAGCGGCCGAGGCCTGGACGCGATCGGTGCGGGAAGGCACGCCCTATCAGGTCGAATTTCGCCTGCGTCGCGCCGATGGCGCCTATCGCTGGCACATCGCCCGTGCCGTGACCATTGGCGGCGAGCTCGGCTCGCCGCGCCGCTGGGTCGGCACCAACACCGATATCGACGACCAGAAAACGGCGGTGGAGGGCCTGGCGCGGCTGGCCGCCACTTTGGAAGAGCGGGTCGCGCAACGCACGACTGCGCTGACCGAAGCCCACGAGGCGCTGCGCCAGAGCCAGAAGATGGAAGCCGTCGGCCAGTTGACCGGTGGAATCGCGCATGATTTCAACAATCTGCTGCAGGGCATCATCGGTTCGCTCGACATCATCGAGAAACGGCTTGCCCAGGGGCGGACCCAGGATGTCGGCCGCTTCGTCACCGGCGCCATGACCGCGGCGACCCGGGCGGCGGCCTTGACGCATCGCTTGCTCGCCTTTTCCCGGCGCCAGCCGCTGAGCCCGAAGCCGGTCCGGGCCAATGCGCTGGTCGCCTCCATGGAGGACATGCTGCGCCGGACCCTCGGCGAGCAGATCGTGCTGGAATTCGCGATGGCGCCCGGCCTGTGGCTGACGCGTTGCGATCCCAACCAGCTCGAAAGCGCCATCCTCAATCTGGTGATCAATGCCCGCGACGCCATGCCGGATGGCGGCAAGCTGACGATCCGGACCGAGAATGCCCTCCTGGCGGATGAGCGCGCCGCGCGCGGGCACGGCGTGCGGCCGGGTGAATATGTCTGCATTTCGGTCGCGGACACCGGCACCGGCATGACCGATGACGTGGCCGAACGGGCCTTCGATCCGTTTTTCACCACCAAGCCGATCGGGCAGGGCACGGGTCTCGGCTTGTCGATGATCTATGGTTTCGCCCGGCAGTCCGAGGGCTATTCGAAGATCTCGACGGAGGTCGGCAAGGGCACGAAGGTCAAGATCTTCCTGCCGCGCTGCCAGGGCGAGGACGCGCTCGACGAGCCGGCCGCGGGCGCGCCCGCCGCCGACGGCGTCGGGACCGGCGGGACGGTCCTGGTCATCGAGGACGAGACCGTCGTCCGGGCCCTGGTGGTGGAGGTGCTGCATGAGCTCGGCTATCGCGCGCTGGAAGCCGCGACCGGTCCGGCCGGTCTCGATATCCTGCAATCGGATGCCAAGATCGATCTCCTGGTGACGGATATCGGCCTTCCCGGCCTCAATGGCCGCCAGGTCGCGGATGCGGCGCGGACCAGGCGGCCCGGCCTGAAAGTGCTGTTCATGACCGGCTATGCCGAGAGCGCGGCGATCGCGCAGGGTTTTCTCGAGCCTGGCATGACGATGATCACCAAGCCCTTTTCGATGGAGGTCCTGGCGGCGCGGCTGCGCCACATGATCGCGGATGAAGCCCGCTAGCGGGCGCGCCGGAGACTTCGGGACGGCACCCGTGCCGCGATTATCGACCCGGTCCGGAACCTTCGCTCGCCCAGGGCCTTTCCCTTACAGGCAGGGGGATTTCGAAAGGACCATGATCATGGACAAGCAACACGGCAGTGGTTCCCATCAGCCCGGTCAGAAGCAGGAAGGCAAGGACAAGCAGCAGAGCCAGACCGGCGGCAGCCCGCAGCACGGCGGCCAGCGGAGCGGTGCCGACGATCGCGAGCGGGAACCCGGCCACAAGGGGCCCGGCCACCAGGGCGATCACAAGAGCGATCAACGGCGCTGAAGCGCCCCGGCGGCCCGGACGGGCCGCCGGTTTTATGCTCAAAGGCATGGCCCGCCCGTCGGCGGGCCTTTTTTTTGGACCGCGATTGCCGTCGGCGGCGGGAACGCAGGCCGCGCTCGCCGGTTGGTCCTGGGTGAGCCAGGGAGGACGACTATGCGCAGTTTCATGATCCTGCCGGTCTTCGGACCGGACCGACCGTCCGAGCCGGCGCCGCCGGTGGCTGACGATCTCGGAAAGATGTGGGGACGGGAACCGGCCGAAGACGCGGCGGACGGCGCTTCGGCCGATCCAGGCGCTGCCGGTGCCGGCCCGGGTGCGCCCGACAGGCGGGCGGGAATGCCGTCCTCCGCCGATCCGCGCGAGCGCAGGGAAATCGGCGAGGCGGTCGCGGATCTCGACAATCCCGCCGACGCGGAAGAGACACCGGCGGATGTTTCGTCCGGCGGGGACGACGATGACCGCGCGGCATCCGCCGCCGGGTCGGTGACCGGAAGCTGGGCCTGAGCCGTTGCCGGGCCGGGCGACGGCGTGAGCAGGACCTGTCTTCGACGCGATCCTGCCCAAGCGCCCGCGACCGCCCGGCGGCGGCAAGCGGCCAGGCGGGATCGACGGCCGGGCAGAGGTGATCGTCCTATCGGATCTCGCCGCCACCGCCGGCAGGATCGTCGTCGACCGCCGTGCCGCCGGCCTGCCGTTCAATCCTGGCGATCTTTTCGATCTGATGGGGCAGGAACCGCCTGATCACCCGATGCGAGCCCCGGGGGCCCCAGGCGCAATAGATCGCCGTCTTGCCGGAGCCGGCGAGCCGCACGCTCACCACCTCCATCTCGCGCCCATCGGCTTTGGCGATGACACGGTCGCCGATCGCAAATCCTGAAGTCGTCGGCATGCTGGAGCGGCCCCGTGGCTGGCCGTCGTGCAGGCCTTGCCCGCCGAACCTATCGGGGTTGCCGACTGGCACAATGTCAAAAGACATATCCGGCACTGCGCCACATCCACCGCGCGGGGATGGCTCGGCCGTTCGGCGGGGTGGCGCGACCAGGCGCCACGGCTAGACTGACCACTCCTCCCGCGCGGTTCCGGCGGCCGGCCGATGGCCCGCGCGAGGGGAGCAGCAGCCAAAGACCTCCCTGGCCCGCTTCGGCAATGAGGCGGGCCTATTTTCGCGCGTGACCATGTCCGTCCGGTCCGGGCGCCCCGCGTGAAATCTGGGAACCTCGTGGCCGGCGACCGGCCTTTGCGGCGCGCGCACCGGCACCGTTGACGGTCTCCTCGAGCGGCGAAGCCGGCGCTCCCGCCGGGGCCGCGCCATGATCGGCGCGCCGGGGCTTTCGCGCCCGCGCGCCGAAGGCTGCCGCCGGCGCCGCGACATTGCCCGACAGCGCGATGCTCATCCGCTGCACCGCGTCGCGCTTGCCCTTCAGCACTTCGAATCGGGTGTTGCCGCCGTCCCTCCAGAAACGGATATCGAAACGCCGCCGCCCCAGCCTCAGGTCGGTCAGCGTCACGTCCGGCAGCCATTCGGGCAGGGCCGGATCGACATAAAGCGTGCCGCGCGGGGCGTCCTGCTGCAGGCCGAGCATCGCCTGAAGCAGCAGGAACGGCGTTCCCGCCGCCCAGGCCTGGGGCACGTTGGCGCCGAGATATTGCACCGGGAAACTGGTCGGGTCGCGTTGCAGGCCGGCATAGAGTTCGGGCAGCTGGTTCAGCAGGAAATGGCTGGCCGCGCCGCTGATATCGCGGGCGACCGCCGCCGCCTCGGCGGCGAAGCCATAACGTCGCATGCCCAGCGCGATCAGCGAGTTGTCATGCGGCCACACCGCGCCGGTCTGGTAGTCGTAGGGGTTGAACGCGGGGTGATCCGCCGACAGCGTGCGAATGCCCCAGCCGCTCCACATGTCCGGGCGCATCAGCCGCTTGACCACCGCGCCGGCGCGTTCGGGTGCGATGATGCCGGACCACAGGCACTGGCCGACATTGGAAACGACCGACAGGACCTTGTTCTTGTCGCCATCGAGGGCATAGGCATAGAAGCCGCTCGCCTCGTCCCAGAAGACCTCGTTGAACCGCTTGAACAGGGCCGCGGCCTTTTTGCGCAGCCGGTTGGCGCGCCGCTTGTCGTTCAGTTCGTCATAGATCTCGGCCATGCGCAGCCAGGCGTCGTAGACATAGCCCTGCAGCTCGCACAGCGCCTTCGGTCCGCGCACCAGCGTGCCGTCGGGATACATGACGGCGTCGCCGGAATCCTTCCACGACATGTTCTCGTAGCCGGCGGTCGAGCGCGTCTGATATTCCTGGAACCCGTCGCCGTCGCGATCGCCATAGTGGTCGATCCAGGCAAGGCAGGCCTCCGCGGTCGCCAGATGCCGCTCGATCAGCGCGCGGTCACCGGTCGCCCGCCAGGCCGCATGCAGCGCCACCAGATAAAGCGGCGTCGCATCCGCGGTGCCGTAATAGGGCGTGTGCGGGATCAGCCTGAAATGCGCCAGCTCGCCATAGCGCAGCTCGTGCAGGATCTTGCCGGGCTCGGCGTCGCGATAGTCGTCGCGCCCGGTCGCCTGGTACTGCCCGAGCACCTCCAGCGCGCCCTTGGCGAATTCCGGATAGACGATCATCGTCTGCAGCGAGACGATCAGCGAGTCGCGGCCGAACAAGGCGACGAACCAGGGTAGCCCGGCGGCGGGCACGAACACCATGTGATCGGTGCCCTTGAGCGGCAGGCGCAGCGCCGCCATGTCCTGCACGGCCTGGCTGTAGCAGCGATAGAATTCCTCGTTGCTGGTGTCGATCTTGAGCACGGTGCGCTGCCATTCGTTCATCTTGCCGGCGTGATCGGAGCTGGCGCTGGAATGGCTGCATTGGCGGGGCCCCGGAATGCGCCTGGCGCCATCGACCAGATCGTAGGTCAGGCAGCGATGCCAGGCCTGGCCCGGCCTCAGGGCGATGTCGAAGCTCAGCCGGCCATTGGCATTTACCGTCGGATCGCCGTCTCCGGCGCCGGTGCGCACGATCACGTCGCGTCCGAAATCCTTGTTGCGATAGCGGATGTGCAGCGCCTGACGCTTGTCCGACCAGGCGGTGGTGATGCGACCGCGGCGGACGATCCGGCCGCTCTTGACCTCGAAGATGTCGGCGAAATCGGCGCGGATCGCGATCTCCAGGTTGAAGCGCACCGGGGTGCGGCTGTTATTGGTGATGTCGATGTCCTCGTGCAGTCCGCCGTCGATATGGCGGCCGACCATCAGGCCGAGCGTGCGCGCCGCGACCGGCCCGTCCTCGCTGGCGAAGGCGCGGTTGGTCAGGAAGATGCGGGCCGCGTGATGAGCGACCGCGCCGCCGTTCAGCAGGTCCCATGGCTCGCCATTGGCATAGATCGCCCAGGCGCTGACCACCCGGGTGTCGCGGAAATAAAGCCCATGCTGGCTCGGCCAGTTCACCTGACCGTCGGGCTCGGTGACCAGCACCGTCTGGCCCTGATGGATGGCGATCTGCGAGGGGCCGACCTGGACCTTGAATGCCATGGGCGCGTGCCTCCCGATGCTGCCGGGCCCGGCATTGCCGGCCCGATCCCGCGGGCCCTCGTCACCGCAAGACATGGATCAACGCGGTGAACGGCCATGCGGTTCAGTTTCGGGCGGAAATTTGCCGGAGGCTGCGCACGGAAGCGTGAAGCCGCGCCGTGGCCATCGGTGGAACGAACATCCGGCAGGGCCGTTCGCAATGTGGTGCGGATCGCGATCGGGCTGCACCAGCCAGTGGCTTCGAGAGCCACCAGAGCCGTGGCCCCGGCCGATCCGGCCACGGCGCGGGATCGCGGCGATACGGGACACACCGATGAGCACGGGCGCGAACGAGACGGGCGTGGCCGAGACGGGCTTGGCGTTATCGAGCCCGATCGACGATCTCTGCATCAACACGATCAGGACATTGTCGATGGATGCCGTGGAACAGGCCGATTCCGGCCATCCCGGCACGCCGATGGCCCTGGCGCCGGTGGCCTATGCGCTGTGGCAGGGTTTCCTGCGCTTCGATCCCGACGACCCGGCCTGGCCCAATCGCGATCGCTTCGTGCTGTCCAACGGCCATGCCTCGATGCTGCTCTACGCGCTGCTGCACTTGGCCGGCGTCAAGCAGGTCGATGCCGGGGGCAAGCGTCGCGACCAGGCCGCGGTCACGCTCGACGATATCAGGCATTTCCGCGAAATCGGCAGCAAGTGCCCGGGCCATCCCGAATATCACGTGACGTCGGGGGTGGAGACCACGACCGGCCCCCTGGGGCAGGGCTGCGCGACCAGCGTCGGCATGGCGATGGCCGGGCGCTGGCTGGCCGAGCACTTCAACCGGCCCGGCCTCACCCTGTTCGACTACGACGTCTATGTGCTCTGCGGCGACGGCGACATGATGGAGGGCGTCGCCAGCGAAGCCGCCTCGCTCGCCGGGCACCTGAGGCTCGGCAATCTGTGCTGGTTCTATGACAGCAACCACATCACCATCGAAGGCCATACCGATCTGGCCTTCAGCGAGGATGTCGAGGCGCGCTTCAGGGCCTATGGCTGGGCCGTCACGCGGGTCGGCGATGCCAATGACCGGGCAGGGATCGCCGCGGCGATCGCGCTGTTCCGGCGCAGCCGTGACGTGCCGGTGCTGATCATCGTCGAAAGCCATATCGGTTATGGCGCGCCCCACAAGCAGGATACCAGCGCCGCCCATGGCGAGCCGCTCGGCGCCGAGGAGATCCGCTTGGCCAAGCGCAGCTATGGCTGGCCTGAGGACGCGAGCTTCCTGGTGCCCGAAGGGGTGCGTGAGCATTTCGACGCGGGCATCGGCCGGCGCGGCCGGGCGCTGCGCGCCGCGTGGTCGGCCGGGCTCGATGCCTATCGGGCCAGGCATCCCGAGCTCGCCGAACAGCTGGACCGGATGGTCCGGCGCGACCTGCCGGAAGGCTGGACCGCCGATCTGCCGGTATTCCCGGCCGATCCCAAGGGCCTTGCCACCCGCGAGTCATCGGCCAAGGTGCTGAATGCGCTTGCCGCGCGGCATCCCTGGCTGATCGGCGGCGCGGCCGACCTTGCGCCCTCGACCAAGACGCGCCTGACCTTCGAGGCCGCCGGCGATTTCGAGGCCGGCCATTATGGCGGCCGCAACCTGCATTTCGGCATTCGCGAGCACGCGATGGGCGCGATCCTGAACGGGCTCGCCCTGTCCGACATCCGCGCCTATGGCGCAAGCTTCCTGATCTTTTCCGACTATATGAAACCGCCGATCCGGCTTGCCGCCCTAATGCAGTTGCCGGTCATCTGCATCTTCACCCATGATTCCATTGGCCTCGGCCAGGACGGCCCGACCCATCAGCCGGTCGAGCAGTTGCTGGCGCTGCGCGGCATTCCCGGCCTGATCACGCTCAGGCCCGCCGATGCCAACGAGGTGGTCGCGGCCTGGCGGGTCATTGCGGCACTGAAGCATCAGCCGGCCTGCCTGGTGCTGAGCCGCCAGGCCCTGCCGACCCTCGACCGCAGCCGCTATGCCCCGGCGGCCGGGGTCGCGCGCGGCGCCTATGTCCTGGCCGAGGCCGGGCACGGCAAGCCCGACGTCATCCTGATCGGCACCGGCAGCGAGGTGGCACTCTGTATCGCGGCCCATGAGGAGCTCGCGCGTGACGGCATCGCCGCCCGGGTGGTCAGCATGCCCTCCTGGGAGCTGTTCGAACAGCAGGACGACGCCTATCGCGACAGCGTGCTGCCACCCGAGGTCACGGCGCGCGTCTCGGTCGAGGAGGGCTCGGTGATCGGCTGGGACCGCTATGTCGGGACCACGGGCGCCAAGATCGGCATGCATACCTTCGGCTCGTCGGCACCGATCCAGGATCTCCAGACGAAGTTCGGATTCACCCCCGAGAAAGTGGTCGCCGCCGCCAAAGGGCAGCTTGCGCCAGCCAAGGGGAGGGCACCATGAACGCGTTCGAGCAGCTCGAAACGTGCGGCCAGTCACTGTGGCTGGACTATCTGAAGCGCAGCCTGATCGAGACCGGAGACCTGCGCCGGCTGATCGACCGCGACGGGTTGAAGGGCGTGACCTCCAACCCCTCGATCTTCCAGAAGGCGATCGGCGACACCGAGGAATATGCCGAGGCGCTGCGGCAATTCCAGGCCCGCGCCGACCATGCCGTCTCGGCGATCTACGAGCATCTGGCGATCGCCGACATCCGGGCCGCCGCCGACCAGTTGCATCCGGTCCATGAAGAGACGCAGGGCCGGGACGGCTTTATCAGTCTGGAATGCTCGCCTTATCTCGCCGCCGACACCGAAGCGACGGTGGTCGAGGCACTGCGGCTCTGGACCGCGGTCGACCGTCCGAACCTGATGGTCAAGGTGCCGGCGACGCCGGCCGGCATTCCCGCCATCCGCCGGCTGATCGGGGCCGGGTTGAACATCAACGTCACCTTGCTGTTCGCCGTCGATGTCTACGAACAGGTGGTGGAAGCCTATATCGCCGGGCTCGAGGACCTGGCGCGCACCGGCGGCGACGTCGCGCGGGTCGCCAGCGTCGCCAGTTTCTTCGTCAGCCGTATCGACGCGGCCATCGACAAGCAGCTCGACGGGCTGGCCGACGAGGCGGCGGCGGAGGCGCTGCGCGGCAAGGCGGCGATCGCCAATGCCAAGCTCGCCTATGTCAGCTACCAGGCCCGGTTCGCGGGGCCGCGCTGGCAGGCCCTGGCGGCGGCCGGTGCCAGGACGCAGCGGCTCCTGTGGGCCTCCACCAGCACCAAGAACCCGGCCTATCGCGACACCCTCTATGTCGAGGCGCTGATCGGCCGCGACACGGTCAACACCCTCCCGCCGGCGACGATGGACGCCTTCCGCGACCATGGCGTGGTGACGCCTGATGCGATCGAGCAGGACGTGGCGGGGGCGCGAGCGACGCTCGCGGCGCTGGAGCGGCAAGGCATTGCGATGAAACCGGTGACCGACGCGCTGGTGACCGAGGGGGTGCAGCTGTTCTCGGACTCCTTCGACATGCTGCTCGGCTCCATCGCGCAGCGTCGCCGCAAGCTTGTCGAGGGTGACGACGCGGGCCTGCAGATCGCGCTGGGTACGCCGGAACGCACCGCCGCCTTCGCCGTCGAGATGGACGCCTGGCGCAGGGATGGCCGGATCAGGCGGCTCTGGGCCGGCGACAAGACGCTGTGGACCGGCGCCGACGAGGACCGATGGCTCGGATGGCTGCCGACCGTGACCGAAGAACTGGCCGATATCGATCGCCTCGACGGTTTCGCGGCCGAGGTCAAACAGCGCGGCTTCACCGACGTGGTGCTGCTCGGCATGGGCGGATCGAGCCTCGGGCCGGAGGTTCTCGGCGAGACCTTCGGGCGCCAGGCCGGCTGGCCGCGCTTCCATGGGCTCGACGGCACCGACCCCGCCGAAATCGCGGCGGTCGAGCGGGCGATCGAGATCGGCAAGACGCTGTTCATCGTCTCCTCCAAATCCGGCGGCACGCTGGAGCCGAACATCTTCCTGGATCATTTCTTCGCCCGGGTCGCGACGCTGCGCGGCCAGGACAAGGCCGGCGAGCAGTTCGTCGCGGTGACCGATCCGGGCTCGTCGCTGGAGCGACGCGCCGGGGCAATGCATTTCGCCCATGTCTTCCACGGTGTCGCCGCGATCGGCGGCCGATATTCCGTGCTGTCGAAATTCGGGCTGGTGCCGGCAGCCGCGATCGGCCTCGATGTCGCGCGGCTTCTCGCGACCACGCAGGCGATGGCGCTGAGCTGCGGCGCCGAGGTGCCGCCGATGGAAAACCCGGGCGTCAAGCTCGGGGTCGCCATGGCTGTCGCGGCAACGCGCTTCGGTTGCGACAAGGTGACGATCATAACGTCGCCGGGGATCGATGCCCTCGGTGCCTGGCTGGAGCAATTGCTGGCGGAGAGCACGGGCAAGCAGGGGCGCGGCCTGATACCGCTGGCCGGCGAGCCGCTGGCGCCGCCGGAGCGTTATGGCAAGGACCGGTTCTTCGTCCATGTCGCGCTGGACGGTGACGGCGATCCGGCGGAGCGGGAGGCGATCGCGGCGCTGGCCCGGGCAGGGCACCCGGTGGCGCGGATCAGGGTGAAGGACATCTGGCACATCGGCCAGGAATTCTTCCGCTGGGAGGTCGCCACCGCGGTGGCCGGCGCCATTATCGGGATCAACCCCTTCGATCAGCCGGATGTCGAGGCGAGCAAGGTCCGGACCAGCGCGCTGACCCGCGACTACGAGACCTCGCGCAGCCTGCCGGCGGAAACGCCGCTGTTCCGCGACAATGGGCTGAGCCTCTATGCCGATCCGCGCAATGGCGCCGAACTTGGCCGGCACAACACGTTGTCGGGCTATCTGAAGAGCCATTTCGGCCGCGTGCGGGCCGGCGGTCCGTCGGGCGACTATGTCGCGCTGCTGGCCTATCTCGCGCGCGACGAGACCCATGCACGGGCGCTGACCGCGATGCGTCTGGCGATCCGCGATCACACGCGCGCCGCCACCTGCCTCGGCTTCGGGCCACGGTTCCAGCATTCCACCGGGCAGGCCTACAAGGGCGGGCCGAATTCAGGGGTGTTCCTGCAGATCACCTGCGACGACCCCGCCGATATCGACGTGCCCGGCCATGGCTACAGCTTCGGTCTGGTCAAGGCGGCGCAGGCGCGCGGCGATTTCGAGGTCCTGGCGGAGCGCGGCCGGCGCGCGCTGCGTGTGCACCTTGCCGATGTCGATGCCGGGCTCGCGGAACTGGCCCACGCATTGGAAACGGCGCTCGCCTAGCCCCGTCGGGCGGCCGGGCCGGCGCCACCTCTGTCAGGAGTGAAGCAAATGCAGATCGGCATCATCGGGCTCGGCCGCATGGGCGGCAATATCGCGCGGCGTCTGATGCAGGCGGGGCATGGTTGCGTCGTGTTCGACGCCAATGCCGGGCCGCGCGAGGCGCTGGCCAGGGACGGCGCCGAAGCCGCCGGCTCGCTCGCCGCGCTGGTGACGGCGCTGGCCGGGACGCCGCGGGTGGTCTGGGTGATGTTGCCGGCGGGGCGGATCACCGAGGGGACGATCGAAAGCCTCGGCGGCCAGCTCGCGCCCGGCGACATCGTCATCGACGGCGGCAATTCCTTCTACAAGGACGACATCCGCCGCGCCAAGGCCTTGGCGCGGAAGCAGATCCGCTACGTCGATTGCGGCACGTCCGGCGGCATATGGGGGATCGAGCGCGGCTATTGCATGATGATCGGCGGCCCCAAGGAGGCGGTCGACCACCTCGACCCGATCTTCGCCGCATTGGCCCCCGGCCAAGGCGATATCGCCCGCACGCCGGGGCGCGCCACGGAGGATAGCCGGATCGAGCGCGGCTATATCCATGCCGGGCCGTCGGGGGCCGGGCATTTCGTCAAGATGGTCCATAACGGCATCGAATACGGCTTGATGCAGGCCTATGCCGAGGGTTTCGATATCCTGCGCAACAAGGGCTCCGACGATCTGCCGGAGGATGAGCGCTTCGTGCTGAACATGCCCGACATCGCCGAGGTCTGGCGGCGCGGCAGCGTCGTCTCGTCCTGGCTGCTCGATCTCGGCGCCGCCGCGCTGGCCAGAGATCCGCAACTCGAGGGCTTCTCCGGCTTCGTCGAGGATTCCGGCGAGGGGCGCTGGACCGTCGAGGCGGCGATCGAGGAGGCGGTTCCGGCCCCCGTGCTGTCGGCGGCGCTCTTTGCCCGGTTCCGCTCGCGCCAGCAGCATACGTTCGGCGAGAAGATGCTCTCGGCCATGCGGTTCGGTTTCGGCGGGCATGTCGAAGGACACGAGCCGGCCGGCCCGGCAGGACGCCAGGGAGCGGCATGATGGCGGGCGATGCGCCGAAACGGATCCCGCCGGCCGCGCAACTCGTCGCCTGTCCGCCGCGGCGGCCGGCGCGGCCGGCCGACCCCTGCACCATGGTCATCTTCGGCGCCACCGGCGACCTGACCCGGCGCTTGGTGATCCCCGCGCTCTACAACCTTGCCCGCTCCGGGACGCTGCCGGAGAATTTCGCGCTGATCGGCATCGGCCGATCGGCCGGCTCGACGCAAGCTTGGCGCGACCATCTGCACGACGCGCTGCATGCCTTTGCCGGCAATGCCGCGGCCGAGTCCGATATCGGCCCTGTCGACGAGACGACCTGGAGCCGGTTGGCGGAGCGCATGTCCTATGTCCAGGGCGACGTCACCAGCCCCGAAGTCTACGCGACGCTGCGCGGCGCCCTTGCCGAGGCCGAAAAGACCCATGGCACGCAGGGCAACGTCATCTTCTACCTGGCGCTCGCGGACAGGCTGTTCGGACCCGTGGTCGACCAGCTCGGCCAGGCCAAGCTCACCATCGAGGGCGCGGAAGCGCACGGCCGGCGCTGGCGGCGTGTGGTCATCGAGAAGCCGTTCGGTCACGACCTGGCCTCGGCGCGCGCCCTGAACGCCCGCGTCCGAACCACGTTGCACGAGGACCAGATCTTCCGGATCGACCACTTTCTGGGAAAGGACGCGGTCGAGAGCATCATGGCGTTCCGTTTCGCCAACGGGCTGTTCGAGCCGATCTGGAACCGCGACCGGATCGACCATGTCCAGATCACCGTCGCCGAGACGGTGGGCGTCGAGCAGCGCGGCGCGTTCTACGAGGCCACCGGCGCCTTGCGCGACATGGTGCCGAACCACGTCTTCTCGCTGCTGTCGCTGGTGGCCATGGAGCCGCCGGTCGGCTTCGACGCCGCCGCGATCCGGTCGAAGAAGGCGGAGGTCTTCGCCGCCATGCCGGCGCTCGCCCCGGCACAGGCGGTGCGCGGCCAATATGGTGCCGGAACGGTCCTCGGAAAGGCGGTGGGCGGTTATCGGCACGAGCCCGAAGTCGCCGCCACGTCAGACGTCGAGACCTATGTCGCGATGCGTCTCGAGATCGACAATTGGCGGTGGGCGGGCGTGCCGTTCTACATCCGCACCGGCAAGCACATGTCGCGGCGCATGACCGAGATCGCCATCTGTTTCAAGCAGGCGCCCTACGTGGCCTTCCTGGATACGCCGGTCGACACGCTCAGGCCCAACTGGCTGGTGCTGGGCATCGCGCCGGACGAGGGCATTTCCCTGCAGTTCGAGGTCAAGCGTCCGGGCCCGATCGTCGACCTGGCGGCGGTCAGAATGGACTTCCGATATGGCGACTGGTTCGCGCGCGAACCGAATGTCGGCTACGAGACCTTGCTCTATGACGTCATGATCGGCGACCTCACCCAGTTCATGCGTGCGGACATGGTGGAGCAGGCCTGGCGGGTGGTGCAGCCGGTGCTCGACGCCTGGGCGCCGGCGACGTCGGATGTTCCGGGCTACGGCTCGGGCAGCGACGGCCCGGCGGCCGCCGACGACCTGATCGGACGCGACGGCGAGCGGGCCTGGCGGCCGGTCAGCCCAGCGGCCGGGCCGAAACCATGACCGGGCCGCGCGATATCCGCCTGCTGCTGGCGGACGTGGACGGCACGCTGGTCACCCCGGACAAGCGGCTGACCGAGGCGACGCTGGCGGTCGCCCGGGACCTGCGGCGGGCGGGCATCCTGCTGGCCATGACCAGCGGCCGGCCGCCGCGCGGCATGAGCATGCTGATCGCGCCACTGGCGCTCGAGGGGGCGATCGCCGGCTTCAACGGCGGGGTCTTCGTCAATCCCGGCCTCGACGTCATCGAGAGCCACAGGCTCGATGCCGCAACCGCCGGGCAGGCCCTGGCGCTGATCCTCGACCAGGGGCTCGATGCCTGGGTCTATACCGAGGATGCCTGGCTGGTGCGCGACGGCGCGGCGGCGCATGTGGCGCGCGAGGCCTGGACGGTGAAGTTCGACCCGCAGGTGGTGACGTCGTTCACCGCCGCGCATCTGGCGCGTGCCGTAAAGATCACCGGCGTTTCCGACGATCCCGAACGGGTCGCCGCTTGCGAAAAGGCGGCACAGGACGGGCTTGGTCAAAGGGCCAGTGCCGCGCGCTCGCAGCCTTATTATCTCGATGTCACCCATCCGCTGGCGAACAAGGGCACGGTGGTCGCGACCCTCGCCAGGCTCACCGGTATTCCGCCCGCGAAGATCGCCACCATCGGCGACATGCCGAACGACGTCCTGATGTTTCGCAAGAGCGGGTTTTCCATCGCCATGGGCAATGCCGGCGAGGCGGTGAAGGCCGAGGCGAGCGCGGTGACCGACGGCAACGACAATGAGGGTTTCGCCAAGGCGATACGGCGCTTCGTGCTGCCGCCGGCGGCATGACCGCGGCCGGAGCATGGGGCGAGCTTTCGAGGCTCCCGAGGAGAACGACGATGACACCGCGCGTCAGAGAGATCCTGAGCTGGTACGGCGCCGACAACCCGGGGACCCTGACCAACCTGGCCCGGCTCCTGAACCACGGCCGGCTGGCCGGTACGGGCAGGCTGGTGATCCTGCCGGTCGACCAGGGTTTCGAACATGGGCCGGCGCGCTCCTTCGCTCCCAACCCTCCGGCTTATGATCCACGCTATCACTTCGAGCTGGCGATCGAGGCGGGCTGCAATGCCTATGCGGCGCCGCTCGGCTTCCTGGAGGCCGGCGCGCGGGACTATGCGGGGGACATTCCACTGATCCTCAAGGCCAATGACGCGGATACGCTGCGGACCGACAAGGACCCGGTCCAGGCCCTGACCGCGGGTGTCCATGACGCGTTGCGCCTCGGCTGTTGCGCGGTCGGCTTCACCATCTATCCGGGCTCGGCCCATGAGCTGCGCATGTACGAGCAGCTTCGCGCTTGTGCCGAGGAGGCCAAACGCCATGGCCTGGCCGTCGTCGTCTGGTCCTATCCGCGCGGCGCGGGTTTGAGCAAGGACGGCGAAACCGCGATCGACGTGATCGGCTATGCGGTGCAGATCGCGGCCCAGCTCGGCGCCCATGTCATCAAGGTGAAGCTGCCGACCGCCCATATCGAGCAGGACGCGGCCCGCAAGATCTATGAGGCACAGGGCATTGCCATCGCGACGCCGGCGGAACGGGTCCGCCATGTCGTCGATTGCGCCTTTGCCGGCCGCCGCATCGTCATTTTTTCGGGCGGTGCCACGGTGGCGGACGACAACACGCTGCTCGACGAGATCCGGGCCATCAGCGCCGGTGGCGGTTTCGGTTCGATCATCGGCCGCAACGCGTTCCAGCGCCGCAAGCCGGAGGCGCTCGGGATGCTGGGCGCGGCCATGGACATCTATGCGGCGGGGGCCGGCGGGGGCGGGCCCGATGGCGTGAGGAAGCGAGCAGGCCGATGAGGGATCTCCCCAGGATCGAGCTGGCGGTTCTCGCCGATCCCGAAGCGCTGGCGCGGCGGGCGGCCGACTGGCTGCTGGCGCTGGCGACGGCGAAAGACGGCGTTTTCGCCGTCGCCCTCTCGGGCGGCGCGACGCCGCGGCGGCTATACGCACATCTTGCCGGGCCGCCCTGGCGGGATCGCTTTCCCTGGTCGCGCACCCATTGGTTCTGGGGTGATGAGCGCTTCGTGGCTCACGACGACCCACGGAGCAATTTTCGCACGGCCTGCGAGGCCCTGCTTGCGCATGTGCCGGTGCCGGCCGGCCACATCCACCCCATCGCCACCGAAGGGCTTGCGCCCGAGGCCGCCGCGGCGGCCTATCATCACGATCTGCGATCCTTCTACGGCGCGGAGCATCTGGATCCGGCCCGGCCGTTGTTCGACGTGACCTTGCTCGGGCTCGGGCCGGACGGGCATACGGCCTCGCTCTTCCCCGGCACCGCGGTGCTGGCCGAGCGCAGGCGATGGGTCGCGGCTGTCGTCGGAGCCGAGGCCGAGACCCGGATCACCTTGACCTACCCGGCGCTCGAGAGCAGCCGCCGGACGGCCTTCCTCGTCACGGGAGAGGATAAGCGGGCCATTTTCGAGCGATTTCGCCACGGTGACGACAGTCTGCCGGCGGCGCGCCTCCGTCCGATCGGCACGCTGCACGCCTTTGCCGATGTGGCCGCGACCGGCTAGCGGCCGGATTTTTCGGCGCGGCCGGCCGCCGGTTGACACGGCCGGTCGGCGCGACGCCTGGAGGTCATCGACAGATGTCAGGCCGAAGAGACCATCCTGAAACAGGCATCGCTGCCGGGCGGCGGACCCTGGCGATCGACGTCGGCGGCACCAACCTGAAGGCGTCGGTCCTCGACGACGCCGGCCGGATGCTGGCGAAGCGGGTGCGTGTCGCGACGCCCGATCCTTGCCGGCCCGCCATCCTACTGCGCGCCCTGGCGGGCCTGACCGCGCCGCTGGCGCCGTTCGACCGGGTCTCCATCGGCTTTCCCGGCGTGGTCCGCGACGGCTGCGTCGTCACGGCACCCCATTTCGGCGCCGCGGAATGGTCCGGTTTTCCGCTGGAGCAGGCGCTGTCCGAGCGTTTCGGCATACCGGCCCGCCTGCTCAACGATGCCGAGGTGCAGGGGCTGGGGATCGTCGGCGGGCGGGGCCTGGAAGTGGTCCTGACGCTGGGAACCGGCGTCGGCAGCGCGGTGTTCCGCGATGGCGTGCTGGCGCCGCATCTCGAGCTGGCGCAGCATCCGATCCATAAAGGCAAGACTTACAACGACTATATCGGCGACGTGGCGCGTCGGTCTCACAGCGCGAAGAAATGGAACCGCCGCGTGCGCAGGACGATCGCGATCGTCGAGGCGCTGCTCCACTACGACGTGCTGTATATCGGCGGTGGCAATTCGACCCGGATCACCGGTTCCTTGCCGCACCACGTGCGGCTCGCCTCCAACGATACCGGCATCACGGGGGGCATATGCCTTTGGGACGAAACCGTCTGGCAGGCTGTCCGCGGCCAGGCTGCACGAACGGCGTGGAACAACGGCAAGCCGTGACGGCCGGAGACCGGCGAGCGCTCACCCCGCATCCCTACATCTGGTCGTTGTAGGGGCGCTTGGTTTCGCCGACGAGCACCGCCAGTTCGGCAAAGGTCGGTTCCGGTCGATCGAGCTGGCCATTGGCCAGCCTGAGCAGGCGCAGCGGGAAGACGACGGCATTGCGATTGGCGGGAGACAAGTCTTCCGACTGACGGTCGCCGCTGGTGAGGCTGGCCTCGGCCCGGTGCAGCGCCAGGTCGACCTCGTCCGAGGTGACCACGCCTTTCTGGACCAGCAGCCGGGTCAGTGCCGCGACGGCCATGCAGAGGCCTTCAAGCTGAAGGTTTGCCGTGTTCATGGGGCTCTCCCGCCAGGTCGTCGCGCGCCTTCATCAGGTCGGCGAGAATGCTTTCCTGTTCCGCCATCCGCTCGGCGGTGGCCTCTTCTGCGGCCGCTCCGGTGACGGCGGCGGCCTGCTCGACGAGCTGGCGGATATTGTCGCGTGTCGCGGCGATGCGCTTGTCGAGTTCGAGGATGGTGCCGGTCGAATCGTCCATGATCGTCGCTCCCGTCTCGCCGGCGAAGCCTGCCCCGGCGTTTGGCACGTGCATGCGGATCAACGCTTGCCGGCCGTCAGGTCCAGCTCAGCAGCATGAGCACCAGCAGCACGACACCGGCCAGGCCCCAGCCGGCCATGGCCCGGCCGGTCGGCTCGTTGCTCGATATTCCGGCCAAGGCGCTGCGCAGGTGACGCATCATCCCGGCTCTCCCTCACGCTGCACCGCACCGCTCGGCAGGCTCAGAGCCAACGCCGACCATTGGCAGTTGTTCCCGCTTGCGGCGACGCCGTCGCCGCTCGCCGCATTCAGAGCCAGCTTAGCTCATGGTGACGACACGGACGTGACCGCGTCGCGCCAGCACATTGGCGACGACCTCGGTGCCCGTGCGGCGCAGCGAGACATCGATCGAGCCGCCGTTGATGGCGACGCCGCGCAGCGTGATTTCGTTGAGAAAGTCGGGCATGACCGGCCGGTCGAAGGTGACCTGGCCTTCGCGCGTGTCGAAGCCGAGACCGAGACAGGACTGCACCAGCGACAATGGCGTCGCCGCCGCCCAGGCCTGCGGCGAGCAGGCGACCGGATAGAAGGTCGGCCCGTGGCTGCGCTGGCGCGGGAAGCCGCAGAACAGCTCCGGCAGGCGGTGGAGATCGATATAGATCGAGGCGGCGTAGAGGCCTTCGAAGATGCGCGCGGCCTCGCGCCGGAAGCCGTAGCGGGCGAAGCCCGCGGCGATCAGCGCGTTGTCATGGGGCCAGACCGAACCGTTGTGATAGCTCATCGGGTTGTAGCGGGCCTCGGTCGCGGCCAGGGTGCGCACGCCCCATCCGGAGAACGAGGGCTTGGCCATCAAGGTGCCGACCACCGCCGCGGCGCGCTCGGGCAGGGCCAGGCCGGTGAACAGGACATGGCCGGCATTCGACGCACGCACCCGGCAGGGCCGCTTGTCGCCGTCGAGCGCCAGCACATAGGTGCCGAGCGCCGCATCGAAAAATGCCGCGTCGAAATGCCTGCGCAATCGCTCGGCCTTCGCCGCGAAATCGACCGCCAGCCCGGCATGGCCGAGCGTCGAAACGATTTCGGCGGCGGCGATCCAGGCGCCGAAGACATAGGCCTGCACCTCGGCGAGCGCGATCGGCCCGCGGGCGAGTTGGCCGTCGGCGTGGAAAATACTGTCGTGGCTGTCTTTCCAGCCCTGGTTGATCAGGCCGTCGGCGGTCCGGCGCGCATATTCGACGAAGCCGTCGCCGTCGACATCGCCGTGGTTGTCGATCCAGGCGAGCGCCGCCTCCAGGTTCGGCCACAGGGCGCGGATCGTGTCCTGGTCCCCGGTCCGCCGGAGATAGGCGCCGGCCAGCAGAACGAAGAGCGGGGTGGAATCGATACTGCCGTAATAGCGGCGAAACGGCACCTCGCCGAGCTCGGCCATTTCGCCCTGGCGCATCTCATGCAGGATCTTGCCCGGCTCGGCATCGGCGGCAGGGTCTATGGCGGTGGCCTGGTTGGCGGCCAGATAGCGGAGCACGCCATGCGCGATCGCCGGGTCGAGCCAGAGCGTCTGCAGCGCGGTGATCAGCGCGTCGCGGCCGAAGGCCGTCGAAAACCAGGGGATGCCGGCGTAGGGGTAGGGGCCCTGCGGCGTGTCGGTGACCAGCATGTAGAGGTCGGAAACGCTGCGCCGCGCCGCTTCGTTGAAGATCTCGTTGGAGGTGGAGATCGACGCCGCGCGCGACGACGATACCCGCAGGGCCCGGCGCGAGTCGCGCAAGGCCAGGAAGAAGGCGCGTCGCGTCGGCGGCAGCGTCTGGGCCGGGTCGCAGCGGATCTCGATGAACAGCGGCCTGAGTTCGCCGGGCGCGAGCGTGATATCGAACAGCGCGACCTCGGCGCTGATCTGGTTCGGCGCCGGTTCGAACCGCAGGCGGGTGCTGCGGCGGCGCGCGTCGAGCCCGGTATAGGTGAGCGTCACGCCATCCCCGTGGACCTGCGGCGGATGATGCTCGCCGCGGCTGGCGCGCTTCGTGCCACGGACCTCGAACAGATCGGCGAAATCGGCGGCGAAGGCCAGCGTCAGCCTGACGGTGCGCGGCACGGTGTCGAAATTCCTGACCGCCAGCCGCTCGAAACAGGCGGCCTCCCACAGAAAGCGCGAGCGCCTGATATGCACGAGATCATGGTCGAGGATCAGGCCGCCCGCTGCGTCGAACAGATCCGGATTGGTCAGGTCGCAGGTCAGCGCCGCGTTGTCGTCGCGCAGCGTCGAGGACAGCAGCATCGGCCGGGCGCCGCCGGTGGTCAGGTAGAGGTGCGACAGATAGCGGGTGTCCCGATGGTAGAGCCCTTCGGGACTGCCGGGGCCGGCCAGCGCGTCGCCATTGTGGTCGAATACGGCGAAGGTATCGCCATGCTTGAGCGTGCGGGGCTGGCGCTCCTGCAGGGACGTGGCCGCGGGAATGAAGAACTGCGCCAGCTGCTGGTGCGCTCCGCCCGCCGGTGCCGGTGCGTGCGGGACGGCTTCGGCGCTTATTGTCGGCATCGGCTTCGACCTTTCTGCACGGGCATGCGTGTTGCCGATCGCAACGCTGTTTCAACGCGCGGGTGGTCCGCGCGCCGATGGTTGCGGCGTCAGGCGGGCGAGGCCGAGGCGACCAGGTGCAGGCCCGCGGCCTCGCCGCTGCGGTAGCGAAAGCGGGCCGCCTCGGCGCGAACGCCGGGCAGGGCCCGATAGATCTCCACATAGTCCATGGCCATGCGCGTCGTGGTGAAGCGCTCCTCGAAGACCGCACGCACGCCGGCGCGGCTCAGCGCGCCCGCCCGGCCAACCGCCTCGGTGGCCTCGACAATGGTGTCGACGATGAAGCCGGAGCGGCCATGATCGATCACCTCCGGCACCGAGCCGGCACGGAAGGCGATCGTCGGCGTGCCGCAGGCCATGGCTTCGATCATCACCAGCCCGAACGGTTCCGGCCAGTCGATCGGGAACAGCAGGGCACGCGCATTGCCGAGGAACTCGGATTTTTCGTGCTCGGCGATCTCGCCGATGAAATCGATGCTGGGATGCCCCTTGACCATCGGTTCGATCACGGTCTCCCAGTAGACTTGGTCGACCTTGTCGATCTTGGCGGCGATCTTCAGCGGCACGCCGGCGGCAAGCGCGATCTCGATCGCCCGGTCGGGCCGCTTCTCGGGTGAGATGCGGCCGAGGAAGGCGAGATAGTCGCCGGCCGGGCGGGGCGTGAACGTCAGCAGGTCGGGCGGCAGGCCGTGATGCACATTGCCGGCCCAGTTGAGGCCCTGTGGCATCGGCTCCCGCTGGTGCTGGGAGATCGACACCAGCGGCACCTCGGGAAAGGCTGCATAGAACGGTATCATGTCGGGAAGGTCGAGCCGGCCGTGCAAAGTCGTCACGGCCCGGTCGGCCAGGCCGCGGCGCAGCATCGGAAACTGCAGCATGTCGATGTGAAAATGCAGCACGTCGAACTCGTCGGCGCGGCGAGCCACCTCGTCCAGCATGACGACGTGATAGGGCAGGTAATCCTTGACCGAGGGGTTCAACCGCAGGGCCATGTCGGTGCAGCGGACCAGATGCGCCGCGGTGAGGGAATCGCCGCTGGCGAACAGGGTGACGTCGTGACCCTGGCGAACCAGCTCCTCCGTCAAATAGGAAACGATACGTTCCGTCCCACCATAGAGGCGTGGCGGCACCCGCTCGCAGAGCGGGGCAATCTGGGCGATCTTCATCGGCATGACCTCCTGACGGGAGCAAGGCTTCGACAGTCAAGGTGCCGGTCGGATCCGGCGGTGCCGTTTCGAGGGACGATACGGCATCCCCAAAAAGCGGCGGAGCTATGGCTCAGCTTTGCCGATCGGGAAATCTTTGATCATCGCGAGCAGCCGGGGCTTCGGCATTCACAACAGGTTCAACCTGCCAGGCGCCGATCTGTTCCCGTCATCCGGCGTGCGGCCGGGACCGTCGGTGCGGAACCAGGGGCTGGCCGCATCGTTGTTCGTTTTGGATCGCTGCCGGCGTCCCGTCGTCGCCAGAAAACCCGCGGGTGCCAGGCCATGCAATCAGGACCGGACGATGGGGTCACGCGTATCGCGCTCGACGTGCATGACGTCGACCAGCTGTTTTCGACCTTCGATCCGTCGCCCTTTCACGAGTTCAGCCTCAATGCGACGGCCGCCCAATATATCGCCTCCGAGGCATGGTATGCTCCCCGCCGCAACCGCTTCGTCATTGCGCTCGGCCTGCGCGGCGAGGCTGCCGACCGCCGCGCCGTCGCCAAGCTGCGTACGGTGCTCAGGGTCCACTTCAAGCGCGCCGCCGCGACCGAAGCGCAGAATTTGCGCAAGCTGATCCGCACCGGCTTGATCTCGCTGGCCATCGGACTGGTCGTCCTGGCGTGCTGTACCGCCCTGTCGCGCCTTGTCGACGAGGCGCCGATCCGCGATGGCTGGCGCGAGGGCATCCGCGACGGCATTTCGGTGTTCGGCTGGGTCGCGAATTGGCGGCCGGCGCAGATCCTGTTCTACGACTGGTGGCCGGTACGCCGGTCGCGCAATCTCTATCGGAGGCTGGCCATCGCCGAGGTCATCGCCGCCAAGCCCGTGCGCAGGCCGGGCGAGACCGACGAAGGGGCGGCGCTCGATACGATGCCGATCGAAGCGAGCGAGCCGTGAGCGTGGCCGCCGGACATCGGAACCATGATCCGGGTGGCGGGTTGGCATGAGACCAAGGCGGCGACGCGCCCGGCCCGGGCGTTTGCGCCGCGCGAGGAGCAGGCCATGTCCAACTATGCCGTCCAGACGATCTCCGGAACGATCCTGGTGCGGGATGCCCGCGATCTCACGGATCTCGCCGCCGAGCTGGTCGAACAGGGCTATGTCGCGACCGAAGAGCCGCTGACCAACGGCTTTCGAGCGATCGTCATCTTCGAGGCCAATGTGATCGCGATCTCCGCCGAGGCGGCCGGCGCGCAGCGCTGAGCGCGCTAGAACACCAGGCGCTGGGCGGCGACGAAGACGCCGGTCAGGAAGCCGAGGCCGATCATGATCGCAACCGACAGGTGATCCAGCACGCCCATGAACGCCTCCCTCGAGGACCGCGCCGACGGCTGCCGCCGACTTTCCGCCCAACGCGACGGGGCGGGACAGGTTCCACGGGGGAGGTGCTTTTTTCGCGCCGCCCGAACATCGGGATGACCGGAGCGAACGGATGCGAAGGCGCGGCTATGCAGGATCGAGCAACCGTTTGCCGGTCAGGCTGAAAGTGAATCGGTCGAGCAGGGTCATTTCGCGGTGGTGCCGGAAGCCGTCGGCGTCGCAAACCTTCAGGCAGGCGCTCAGCACGGCTTCGATGGTGGCGCGATCGGCGTCGGCGAGCATGGCGAGGGCCGCGTCGACGGCCTCCGGCGACGGCCGCATGCGGGCGATCGACCGGCGCAGTCTCCGGCTGTCGTCCTCGGTCGGCACGAGCCCCTGGGCCGCGCAGTAGCGAAGCACGTGATCGAGGATCACCTCGATCTCCTCGACGGCAACGTCGTTGTCGGCGCCCGCCATGGCCGCCAGAAGAACCAGGCCGCCTTCACCCGCCACCTTGCGGATCAGCCCCCGGCGATCGGCGTCGGGCCGATCAGCCGCTACATGGTCGGGGACTGGCCAGGCGAGGCCGAGAACCTCCCGGTAGAAGTCGCTCAGCGGCTCCTGGACCACGCCGTCGACATCGGCCACCGCCTTGATCCGGTCGAGCCGGAACGAGCGGAGCGCCTGGCGGTCGTGGCTCCGGGCGATCAGGATCGGAACCCCGTCCTTGCCGGTCCTGACCGACCAGACCGTGACGGGCCGAAGCTGCGACCGGCCGGCGGCATCTTCATACTCGATGATGAAGGATCGGCCGGCGGCGATCGCCGGCAATGCGGCGCCGGGCGTCGCGGAGGGGCGTGATTGCGATGGAGACGTGGTCGGGCCGGTGGCCATGACGACCATTGTCGCTGCCGCCGGCGCGCTCGTCGAGCCTGGACGACGGGGTGCCGTTCGCGATGTCGTCACGGCGCGATAGCATTACACCGGCGATCACGTGAGGAAGCCGTTGGAACTTCGGTGCTATTCCGAGAGTATCATAGTAAGTCCCGGCTTCCGGGGCAGACCGTGCCGGCGGCGCATTCGCCTGCGGATCCGGTTCATCGACGTGAAGTGGGGCAGGCATGGCGCAAACCCAAGCGGGACTGGACTATCAGGCGCTGCTCGCCTCGATTGTCGATTCGACCGATGACGGCATCGTCAGCAAGGACCTGAACGGCATCGTCACGTCCTGGAACCGGGCGGCCGAGCGGATTTTCGGCTATTCGGCCGAGGATATGATCGGCGGTCCGATCATGCGGCTCATTCCGCCGGATCGGCAGGGCGAAGAACAGGCCATCCTGGACAGCATCCGGGCGGGCCGGCGGGTCGACACCTTCACCAGCATGCGGATGCGGAAGGATGGCTCCGAGGTGCCGGTGTCGGTGACGATCTCGCCGATCGTCGGCCGCGACGGCGTGATCGTCGGGGCGTCGAAGATCGCCAGGGACATCAGCCAGGCGCGCAAGGCTGAGGCGATACGCGACATGCTGATGCGCGAAGTGGCCCATCGCTCCAAGAACATGCTGGCCATCGTCGAGGCGATCGTCCGCCAGACGGTCAGGACCCAGTCCGTCGACGCCTTCGCCAGCACCTTGTCGGGCCGCCTGCAGTCCATGGCGGCAAGCCAGGATCTGCTGTTCGACAACAATTGGAGTGGCGTCGAGATCTCGGCGCTGGCACGCAGCCAGCTCGGCCACGCCAATGACCCGGCCGCGCCGCAGATCGACATCGAGGGTCCGCCGCTGATTCTGTCGCCGGCCAGCGCCCAGGCCTTGGGCATGGCATTGCATGAACTCTCGACCAATGCGCTGAAGTTCGGCGCCTTGTCGACGCGGCATGGAAGCGTCCGCCTGCGGTGGGGCATTCGTGATGAAACGAATCGTTTCGTTCTGGTCTGGACCGAGGCCGGAGGGCCGCCGGTCCGCGCGCCGGAGGAGCTCGGCTTCGGTCATCTCGTGCTGGTGCGCATGACCGAGGCCTCGCTGCAGGCGCGGGCCGCGATGCACTATGAGCCAACTGGTGTCGAATGGTCGCTCGAGGCGCCGCTCGGCATGGTGCTGGCCGGGTGAGGCGCGTGCCGCGGCACGGCGCGGCGGCGGAGGACCGGACGGGGCTGGCGAGCGCCAGGGGAGGACAGGCACATGCACGGGCTCGACCTCTATCGCGCCAAGCGCGATTTCAGCCGCACACGCGAGCCTGCCGGCAAAGCCCGGCCGGGCGCGGCGAGGGGCCAGGGCGGTGCCTTCGTCGTTCATAAGCACGCCGCGCGCCGGCTGCACTACGACCTGCGCCTCGAACATGACGGGGTGCTGTGGAGCTGGGCCGTCACCCGCGGCCCGAGCCTCGACCCGGGCGAAAAGCGGCTCGCCGTCCATGTCGAGGACCATCCGCTCGACTACCGCGATTTCGAAGGCACCATCCCCGAGGGGAACTATGGCGCCGGGGCCGTGATCGTCTGGGACGACGGCCGCTGGCTGCCGGAAGGCGACCCGGCCAAGGGCTTGGCCAAGGGGCACCTGTCGTTCACCCTGGAGGGACACAAGCTGAAAGGCGGCTGGCATCTCGTCCGGCTCAAGCCGCGAGGGCGTGAGGCGCGCGACAACTGGCTGCTGATCAAAGCGCAGGATGCGGCCGCGCGGGATGACGGCGATATCCTGGAGGCGGAGCCCGCCTCGGTGAAATCCGGGCTGACGGTCGAGGCCGTCGCGGCCGGCAAGATCGCGTCGGCAGGCAAGGGCAAGGGCAGGGCGGGTCAGCGCGGGGCCGGCAAGGCCGGTGCGGGCAAGCCCGCGCCCGGCCATGCCCTGCCGGATTTCGTCGCGCCTTGCCTGGCCATGTTGAGGCCGGCGCCGGGCGAGGGCGCCGGCTGGCTGCACGAGGTGAAATTCGACGGCTATCGCGTCGAGGCGCGCATCGACCATGGCCAGGTGAGACTGCTGACCCGCACCGGTCTCGACTGGACCGTCAGGTTCGGGCGGTCGCTGCCACGGGCGCTGGCGGCCTTGCCATGCGACACCGCGCTGCTCGACGGCGAGATCGTGGTCATGAACGATGCCGGCATTTCGTCCTTCGCCGCGCTGCAACAGGCCCTGTCGGCCGGACGCGACGACGGTTTCATCTATCTGGCCTTCGATCTCCTGCATCTCGACGGACGCGACCTCCGGCCCGATCCGCTGCTGGCGCGCAAGCAACGGCTGGACGACCTGCTGGCCCATGCGGACGGCGGCAGCTTGCGCTACAGCGAGCATTTCGCCGAGCCGGGCCGGATCATGCTGAAACATGCTTGCCGGCTCGGGCTCGAAGGCGTGATCTCCAAGCGCGCCGATGCGGCCTATCGCAGCGGTCGCGGCGGCGATTGGGTCAAGTCGAAATGCACGCTGAGCCAGGAATTCGTCATCGCCGGCTACGTCCCCTCGAAGGTCGCGGGGCGGGGCTTGAGTTCGCTGCTCGTCGGCTATTACGCGGCGGGAGAGCTGAAACCCGCCGGCCGGGTCGGCACCGGTTTCGACAGGCGGTCGATGGCCGATCTCAGGGCGCGCCTGGATCGGCTGCGGGCGCCTGGGTCGGCCTTTGCCGGCGCGGCGGCACGCGAAAAGGGGATCGTCTGGGTCAAGCCGGAACGGACCGCCGAGGTGGAGTTCCGGAGCTGGACGGCCGACAAGCTGTTGCGCCAGGCCTCGTTCAAGGGCCTGCGCGAAGACAAGCCCGCCAGGGAGGTGGTCATGGAACAGGCGCAACCGCAGGCAGGCGCCGCATCGCGCGGCGGCAAAGGCAAGCCGGCGAAGGCCGGCCCGTCGCCGGCGACCCGTGTCACGCTGAGCCATCCGGCCAAGGTGCTGTGGCCGGATACCGGGCTGACCAAGAGCGGGTTGCTGGCCCACTACCAGTTGGTCTGGCCGCATATGCAGCCGCATGTCGTCGGCCGGCCGCTCAGCCTGCTGCGCGCGCCCAATGGCGTCGGCAAGCCGACCTTCTTCCAGAAGCACGGCTCGGCGGGCATGGACAGCGCCATCGCCACGCTGAAGGACCCCCAGGACGGCGAAGAGCTGCTCTCGATCGGGGACTTCGACGGGCTGGCCGCCCTGGTCCAGCTCGGGGTCGTCGAGATCCATGTCTGGGGCTCGACCATCGCGACGCTGGAAAGGCCGGATCAGGTCATTTTCGACCTGGACCCCGACCCCGGTGTCGTCATGGAGCGGGTGCGCGAGGCCGCCCTGACCGTGCGCGACCGGCTCGCCGAGCTCGGTTTCGCAAGCTTCGCCAAGACCTCGGGCGGCAAGGGCTTTCATGTGGTGGTGCCACTCGAGCCGCAAGCCGAATGGCCGGAAATCAAGACCTTCGCGCATGATTTCGCCCGGGCCCTCGCCCAGGCCGAACCGAAGGCCTATACGGCGACGCTGGCCAAGAGCGCCCGCAAGGGCAAGATCTTCATCGACTACCTGCGCAACGGCCGTGGCGCGACGGCGGTCGCGCCTTATTCCACCAGGGCCCGCCCGGGCGCGACCGTCGCCATGCCGGTATCCTGGCAGGCGGTGGAGGCGGGCATCGGCCCGGCCGATTATGCCGTGGGATCGGAGGCGTTGACGGCGCTGCTGAAAACCGACCCGTGGAACGATTTCCGTGCCGAGGCCAGGCCATTGCGGCCCGGCAAGGGCTGACCGGCACCGAGGGACACGGCAGGCGGTGCGAAATGCGCGGCCTGCAAAAAATCGATCATTCGAATCTGATTGACCGTCGGCCGGTGGAACCTCGCGACCGTTCGGGCGTTGACCCGCCGAAGGCGGTGATTGCGGATGGTGCGATCGCCGCCGGAAGCATGAAAGGTGAATTTCAGATGTTTGCGTTGGCGGACGTTGAACGATTGGCCAAGAAGCTGTTCCTGCGGGAATGCCTGACCAATGTGACCTGGGCCGACCTGTCGGAAGTGGCGCGAGAGGCCTATCGGGCAGAGGCAAGGCGTATGCTCTACCGCGAGCGGTCGCTTGCGGCCTGAGCTGAAGAGGCCGCGTCACAACAGGCCGATGGCAGCGGGCCGCCGGCGCGCGACATTCCACCACTTTTTCAGAGGTTCGGCGGCCGGTTCGCCGGTGCCGATGCCAATTCGCCGGTTCTCGGGCCGGCGTCGCTCAGGCCCGGCAAGCCTGCCTCCTCGGTCTCGTCGAGGAAACTCTCGATGGTCGCGGCCGACCAGCGTGGCTCGGTGACCAGGAACAGGTGGCCGTCGGCGATCAGTTGCAGGCGGGCGCGCGGTATCAGCCTGGCCATCAGCCAGGCGTTGGCCGCCGGCACCAGCGGATCGTCGGTTCCGGCCATGACCAGCGTCGGCTGGCGCAACTGCCGCAGCCAGAAAAGGCTGGTCCATGCCAGGATCGCACGCAGCTGCAGGGCATAGCCGGCGCCCTCGGTGCCGCCCATTTGCGCGGCATAGGTATTGATCAGATCGGCATCGCGGCGGAACGCTCCGCCATAGAGCCTGCCGGCGACGGATCGCAGATAGCCCTGATCGGAATAGCGGCGCGGGCTGAACAGCTTGGCCAGGACCCAGAGATTGCCGGGCACCATCAGCGCGCCGGTGGCGGTCGCGGCCAGGATCAGCTTTCGGCAGGCTCGCGGATATTGATGGGCGAATTGCTGGGCCAGCGCGCCGCCCCAGGAGACGCCGGCGACGTCGAATCGGGCATGGCCGAGCTGGCGCATCAGGTCGTGGCCGAGCCTTGCGATGCAGCTCATCCGGTAGGGTTTCGCCGGTGCCGGCGAGCCGCCGATGCCGGGGATGTCGAAGATCACGGCGTCGGTGCCGCGCAATTCCCTCAGCAATGGCGAGGCCATTTCGACGCTGGCGCCGATGCCGTTGAACATCAGCAGCGGCGGGCGCCGGCTGGCTGTCCGGCTGATCGCCACGCGGATCGGCTGGCCGTTGACCTCGTGCATGCCGATGGTGATGTCCGCCGCGGCGCTGGCATTCGGCGATCCGCCGGCGCCCGACACCTGCTGGTCGTGCCGTTTCATGACGATGGCTCCGTCGTCTCAGAGCGTGCGGGTCCAGAAGATCGTGTAGAGGCCGAGCGCCAGGACGGCCGCGGCGACGCTGATCACCAGCACGTAGAGCACGGGAAATCCCGAAGGCGCCTGGCGCGCGGTGTCTGCCGTGATGACCTGAGGTCCCGGGGCGCTTTCCAGCGGTGGCTGGCGGATGGTGTCGGGCTCGACGAGCTTGCCGCCTTCACGATGGGGCTCGGCGCTCGCGTGCCCGTCTCTGTCGGGCTCGGTCAGAACACCGCGATCGGTTCCGTGGCTGGTTTGCTGGGCCATGACGCACCTCCTTTTGCCTGAAGGAAACGTCGACCCGGCGGCTTGGGTTCCGGTCTCGGTGGCTTGGGACCGATGACGGATCGGGCCTCGGTGGTAATACTTAGCCGGCTGTCTTGTGGCGCGCCATTCCCGCGCAAGCACCCCGCGAAGGGAGGCTGCGCGGGGCGGGGGCTGCGCGCGGAGCTGCTCTTCTCAGTGCGCCCGATGCTCGGCGTTGCGCTTGCGGGTGGCGGCCGCCTTCTTCGCCGAGGCGGAACGGTCCGCGGCCGGGCGCGACGCGGCGGACGCGCCGCCCTTGCGCCCACCCTTGTGCGCGGCGGGGTGGCCGGTGTCCTGGCCGCGCCCGGAGCCGCCCGGCTTCTTGCCGCCGCCGTCATCCTTGTTGACGGTCGCCCAGGCACGCCGCTCGGCCTCCTTTTCCGGCACGCCGCGCTGCTCGTAACTGTCGGCGATATGGTCGGCCTTGCGCTCCTGCTTGTCGGTATATTTGGACTTGTCGCCGCGGGGCATGGATGCCTCCTTCGATGCCGGATTGTCCTTGTGAAACGGCGCCGTCCCTCAACTGTTCCATGGGCGGCGCGATCGCGGTTCCCACGGCGACGCGGCGTCCGCGCCGCGGCGGGGGGGGGGGGGGGGGGGGGGAAACAACAA
>NZ_JBWKTP010000004.1:189703-363365 GCF_059420385.1 Phreatobacter sp. GW821-FHT04C01
CCCCCCCCCCCCCCCCCCCCCCCCCCCCCCCCCCGCGGCCGGCCGGTGGAACGGAACCGGCCGCGCCACGTTGACCGCTCACGTCGAGGCGCTGGCCGGCCAAACGGCCGGGCACTGGCGCCGGAGGTCCGTTCGCGATGCGCCACGAGCCGGTCGAACAGCGCGATGCCGAGGCCCCCGGCGCCACCGATGGCTCGGGCAAGCCACGGCTGCTCGACATCCTGGGGCCGGGCCTGATCACCGGCGCCTCCGACGACGATCCGAGCGGCATCGCCACCTATAGCCAGGTCGGCGCCCAGTTCGGCTACGGCCTCGGCTGGTCGCTGATCGTCACCTATCCCCTGATGACGGCGGTCCAGATGATCAGCGCCCGCATCGGGCGGACCACCGGCAAGGGCATTGCCGGCATCATGCGCGAGCACTTCCCGCGCTGGCTTCTGATTGCGGTGGTCCTGCCGCTGCTCGTCGCCAACATCATCAATATCGGCGCGGATCTCGGCGCCATGGCCGATGCGACCCGGCTGATCGCGGGCGGGCCGCAACTCGTCTACCTCGTGGGCTTCGCCGTGATGTCGACGGTGCTGCAGGTGTTCATGCGCTATGAGCGCTACGTGGCCTTTCTCAAATGGTTGGCCCTGGTGCTGCTCGCCTATGTCGCGACCTTGATGATGGTCCATATCGACTGGGCCGAGGCGCTTTATCGCCTGATCGTTCCGGAGTGGCGTTTCGAGCCATCCTATGTCGTCGGGCTGGTCGCGGTGCTCGGCACCACCATCAGCCCCTATCTGTTCTTCTGGCAGGCTTCCCAGGAGGCCGCCGACGTCAAGGCGATGACATTACGGAAGACGCTCAAGAGCACGCCCGGCCAAGGCACCGTCGCGCTTCATCGCATCCGCTGGGACACGATGATCGGGATGGGGATTTCCAACGGCATCGCGCTCGCCATCATGCTGACGGCGGCGGCCACGCTGCACGGCCATGGGGTCTCCGCTATCGAGACCTCGGCGCAGGCCGCCGAGGCCCTCCGGCCGATCGCGGGCGCCGCCGCCGAATTGGTTTTCGCCGCGGGCATCGTCGGCACCGGCTTGCTGTCGATCCCGGTGCTGGCCGGGTCGGCCGCTTATGCGGTCGCCGAGACCTTCAGGTGGCGCATCGGGCTCGACCGAAAGCCGGGCGATGCCAAGAGCTTCTATGCCGTGATCGCCGTGGCGACGCTGCTGGGCGCCGCCCTCAACCTGTCGCCGGTCAATCCGATCCAGGCACTCTATTGGAGCGCGGTGCTGAACGGCGTCGTGGCGGTGCCGGTTCTGGTGGTGATGATGCTGATCGCGGCGCGGCCGGCGATCATGGGTGCCTTCACCCTGACCGGCTGGCTGCGCGGGCTCGGCTGGGCCACCACCGTCGTCATGGCCCTGGCCGTCATCGGCATGATCGCCACGGCTTTCCAGGGGTAGATGCGGCGCGCCGGCCAAGGCGGCCTCCGCCATCGCCCCCCGTTGGCCCGCATCCGGGCCGAAGCGGCGTCATGACACGAAAACGGGGCGTGGCGTAGAATGGCGATACGACGATCGACGGGCTTATTCATGAGGGAGGGGCGCATCATGGCGCTGCGCGGTTGGGCGACGTTCGCCTGGCAGGCCGATTATGGCCAGTTCTATCTCATCGACTGCGACGATTCCGATTTCATGGCGCCAACGGAGATCACGGCGGAAATGGAACGACGCAGCCTCTGCGTTCCGGCCACGGGAATCGTGATCTATACGGAAGGCAGCCTGCAGCAGCACATCCGTATCGCCATTCACGATCGCGAGCCGGATCACGCGCCGGTCGAGCCGATGAGCGGCAAGCCATGGACGCGGATCGAAACGGCGGATGTATGTTTCCCGTCGCGAAAATTCGCGATTTCGAGCCCATCGATGCCCCATCCGCTGCCGGCCGGGCCGGTCTTTTGTCTGGATGCCGCGACGGTGACGGCGCGCATCAGCTGGATGGAGTTTCAAGGCGGCCGGGATGACAGTGTCCCGGTCGAGCCGGATGTCATCGATCTCGCCTTTTGGGGGCGTTAGGCCACGTCGGTCCGTGCCGTCGGTCTCTGCGCTCTTGGTCGCCAGCCGATCCGCGGCCAAGCACCGGGACCGGGCCGAAAGCCGTGGCGGCAACCGCGAGGCCTTGGGGGAGGGCCGAACGCCGGACGTAAAAAATCCCCCGCGCCGGCGCGGCGCGGGGGCGAAGCCCAGCGATTGTCAGCTGGCGGCGCGCAGATTGACGCCGGCATTGGCGACCGCGGTCAGCTTCTTGTCGGCGGCCTTTTCCTCGTCGAGATTTTTCTGAAGCACGGCCGCGCAGTCGGCGCGCCCGAGCTGCTTGGCCCAGGCCACCAGAGTGCCGTAGCGCGTCATCTCGTAGTGCTCGACGGCTTGGGCCGCGGCGATCAGGGCGGCGTCGAGCACCTGCTTGTCGGCCACTTCGCCGGCGATCTCGTCGGCCTCCTTGAGAATGCCGTCGATGGCAGGGCAATCGACGCCGCTGACCTCGATCCCATGCATGCGGAACACCTCTTCCAGGCGCGTGACATGGCCTCTGGTCTCGGTGAGATGGGTGGCGAAACCGTCGCGCAGCTGCGGGTCGGTGGCCTTGTCGATCATCGAGGGCAGGGCCTTCACGATCTGGTTTTCAGCGTAATAGATGTCGCGCAGCGTGTGGACGAACAGGTCGTCCATGGTTTGAATATCTTTCGAGAACCAGCCCATGGCGGTCTCCTGCAGGTTTGAGGAATGATCGGGAGGGGGCGTCTCCGTCGGAGCCGTCAACCGAGCAACGTCGGCCTGGTCGTGCAGTTCCGGGACGCCGCGGTTTGTCCGTTCCGGTCAGCCGGTCCCGTGGAAACGGCGCGCAGGGACGGATCGGCCCGTGCCTGCGCGCCGCCGGTTCGATCGGACTATTCGATGACCTGAACGATCCGCCGCGTCCGCGGGTCGACCAGCACCGTCCGGTCGTTCACGATGGTGTAGCGGTACTGCACCTCGCCATACTGGCGCGGCACCTCGTAATAGGTCACGCCGGTGGCCGGCAATTCGGCGCCGACCACGACATCGGACGAATAGCGGTAGGACGGGTGATGGCGCTCCATCACATAGGTGCGGAACTGCGGACGCGAGGCCTCGGCGATTCCGCCGACGACCGCGCCGGCGACGCCGCCAACGGCCGCGCCGACCGGACCGCCGACCAGCGCGCCGCCGACCGCACCGGTCGCGGCGCCCGTGCCGACGCCCGGCGGGATACCGGGAGCCGGTGCACGCTCAGCGGGCTGCGCCAGGGCCAGCCCAGGCATCAGGGCGATACTCAGCACGGTCATCTTCGCGAGAGAATTGCGTTTCATATCAACCTCCTCCTCGGATTTCAGGCGACATTGCCTGGTTTGCATGGACTGAGGAGGAACGTCCCGGCGCCCGGGCCGGTTCGGGAGAGGTGCGAATAAACCGACGCGGCGGATACCGGCATTGCGTGTATTTCAACGCAGTTCGATCCAGACGGGCGCATGATCGCTGGCCCGGGGAAGGCCGCGGACCGCGCGATCGACGCCGCCCGCGACAAGCCGTTCGGCGATGTCCGGGCCGAGCAGCATGTGATCGATCCGCAGGCCGGCGTCTCGCGTCCAGCGGTTCCGCTTGTAGTCCCAGAACGTGTAGATCCTTTCCTCGGGAAACAACTGCCGCAGCGCGTCGGTCCAGCCCTGGCCGACGAGCCGGCGCCACGCCTTCCGGCTCTCCGGCTGCAGCAGCGCGTTGTCGGCCCAGGAGCGGCTCGGATAGATATCCATGTCGGTCGGCACGACATTGTAGTCGCCGGCCAGGACGACCGGCACGCCGGCCGCCTTCAGCGCACGCGCATGGCTGATCAGGCGCTGCATCCAGGCGAGCTTGTAGGTGAATTTCGGGCCGGGCTGGGGATTGCCGTTCGGCGCATAGAGCGAGGCGATCACCATGCCGCGAACCGCCGCCTCGACATAGCGGCTCTGTTCGTCGTGGCGTCCGCCGGGCAGGGCGGTGCGGGTCAGCACGGGCTCGGCGCCGCGGGCCAGGATCGCCACGCCGTTGAACCCGGGTTCGCCGACCCAGACGGCGCCATAGCCGGCTTTGGCCAGGGCGGCGGCGGGAAAGCGTGTTGCCGCGGCCTTCAGCTCCTGCAGGCAGACGATGTCGGGGCGGGTGGCCTCGAGCCAGGCGAGCAAATGCGCCAGGCGTCCGGCGATGCCGTTGATGTTGAAGGTTGCGATCCGCATCGCCGGCGCGGGCGCGACCGCTAGTTTCGATCGACGAAACGCGGCGCGGCCTCGAGCTGCAGCTTGGTGCGGTAGACAATGCCGAACATCCTGCCGGTGGGGTCGCGCATCCAGTTGACCTCGGTCCAGTCGACGGCGACGGCCTTTTCGCCGATGCCGAGGAAGCCGCCGACCCCAAGCACGATCTGATGGGCATGCCCGTCATTGGTGACGACGATATTGTTCACGTCGCCGATATTGTCGTGGTTCTCGCGGAGCGCGTTCCAGTCGGCCTCCGAAAGCGTCAGGATCACCACGTTGCGGGCGGGCGCGCGCGGGTCCGCCGGCGCACCCGGCGGCGTGCCGGCGGCGCTTGGCCGGTGGGTCGCCGCGTTGGCGGCGGGGGTCCCCGCTTTCGGGGCGTAAATCTTGGCCCCCAGCATGCTCGTGACCGTGGTTTCGCCCGGGCTCAGCGTGGTCGGCTGCGCCGGCGCGCGGGCGGCGGGGATGCCTGGAGCCGGCGTCACGGTCGGCGCCGACTGTGGGGCGGGGGCAGGGGCAGGCGCCGGGGTCTGGGCCTGAACGCCCGCTGTCAGCGCCAGCACGGCTGCCGTCGTCATCAGCACTCTGGTCAACATCGTCGCCTCCGGATTTTCAGGGGGCGGCAGCGTCGCCGGCGATCCCCCAGGATGACACAGGGAACGTCCCCGGCGATCCGAAGTTCCCCTGGCGGTCCGACCGGCGCAGCGGCGGCCTCTCGCGGCGAGGGGCGGGGCCTGCGCCGGTTAGCCGGCTTTCCGGACCTTGGGCCGCGGCGCCGTCGCTTCGGCCTTCGCCTTTGCCCTCGGGGCTTTTCGACCGCCGCGCGATGCACCCGCGGCGCTGGCGCGAAGCGCGTCCATGAGGTCGACGACCTTGGTGGCGGCCGGCGCCGGGCGGCGTTTGACCGGCCGTCCTTCCATCTTCGCCTTTACGAGCTCGGCGACGGCCGCCTCGTAGCGATCGTCGAAGCCGGCGGGATCGAACCGGCCCTGCTTGGTCTTGATGATGTGCTTGGCGAGATCGAGCATCTCACCCTTGATCTTCAAGGCGGGGATCTCGTCGAAGGCTTCCGCGGCCGGGCGGATCTCATAATCGAACTTCAGGGTATGGGCGATCAGGCCCGGGCCGTCCGGGCGGATCAGCAACGCGCGCACGCGCCGGAACAGGATGGCCCGGGCAAGCGCTGCCACCTTGCCGCTCGCCATGCCTTCGCGCAGGACCACGAAAGTGTCCTGCGACAGCCCGTCGGCCGGCGCGAGATAATAAGGCTTGTCGAAATAGACCGTGTCGATCTGGTCGCAAGGAATGAAGCTCTCGATCGCCAGGGTCTTGTCGCTCTCGGGCATGACCCTGGCGATTTCCTCGGGTTCGAGCACGACATAGCTGCCGGCCGACACTTCGTAACCCTTGACCTGGTCGTCGCGATCGACTGCTTTGCCGCTGGCCGGATCGATGAACTCGCGGCGAACGCGATTGCCGGTCTTGCGGTTGAGGATGTGGAAGGCGATGCGGTCGGTCGTCGAGGCGCCGGAAAACAGCGCGACGGCGCAATTCAGCTCGCCGAGCGTCAGATGGCCTTTCCAATTGGCTCTGGGCAACGCCATGACGGCTGTCTCCAAGGGACCCGCCAGATTCAACGCCGTCGCCGGCGTCATGTTCCCGGCGCGGCCCGGCGGCGCGGAACTGCCGAAGGGCCTCGGGCGTTGAACGGGGGATCGCAGCCGCGCCTGCACCTGTCGACAGCGAGCCGACCATGGCACCAAGATCGTTCTGGAAGGGCTACCTCAAACTGTCCCTGGTCACCTGTCCGGTGGCGATGGTGCCGGCGACGACCGAGGGCGACAAGGTGCGCTTCCATACGCTCGACCGGGCGACCGGTCACCGGGTCGAGAGCCGCTACGTCGACAGCGTCACCGGCAAGCCGGTCGACGACGATGACGAGGTCAAGGGTTACCAGACCGGTGCCGAAGACTATGTCATGCTGGAAGACGACGAACTCGACGACGTCGCGCTGGACAGCACGCGGACGATCGACATCGACACCTTCGTCGAACGGAGCTCGATCGCCTGGATCTATCAGGATCAGCCGCATTATCTGGTGCCCAACGGGCGGGTTGGCGAGGAGGCCTTTTCGGTGATCCGCGACGCCATGCGGGCCACCGGCATGGTCGGCATTTCCCGGCTGGTCCTGTATCGGCGCGAGCGCGCGGTGATGCTGGAGCCGCGCGATGCCGGCATCGTGCTGTGGACGCTGCGCTATGGCGACGAGGTGCGCGACATCGAGGATTATGTCGGCGGCATCGAGGCCGGCAAGCCGGCGCGCGAGATGATGACCATGATCAGGACGCTGATCGCCAGGCGCACCACGGATTGGGATCCGGACATGGTCAAAGATCCGGTTCAGAAGGAGCTGCTGCGGCTGATCCGTTCGAAGAAAAAGCGCACGGCGCCGAAAGCCGCCGATCCGGCAGGCGCCACGGCGCGCCGGCAGCCCGGTAACGTCGTCAACCTGTTCGATGCGTTGAAGAAGAGCCTGCAGGCGGAACCGGCGCGCGGCGGCAAGACCCGGTCGAAACGCCGCTGACCCGCCTCGGAGGCGTTTCAGCGCGGCGCCCGCAGGACCTTGCCGGTGCTGTCGGCGAAAGCCGGCCGCTTCACCGCGTAGGCGCGGCAGAACAATTCGCCGCGCTCGGTCAGGCGCATGTGGCGGCTCCGGACCTCGATCAACCCGAAGCTCTTCATTCGCGCGATCATCGCGGCATCGACCACCCGTACGACGCCGGTGGAGACGTCGAGAAGGAAGCGCTTCTCGAGCTCGCCGAGGTCTTCAGGTTGGACTTCAAGGGGGTGAAAAAGAGGACTTTCAGCCATCCGGCCTCCCATTGCGCTGGTGTGGTTGATTGTCAGTCCCAACCGATGGAATGACCGGCCGTTCCGCGACAGGTGCGTTTTTGTTCCCGGGCCCGCTCGCGGGCCGATTGTGGCTCTGGCCGGAACCGCTCGTTCCGGTAGGGCGTTTCCTTGGCGACGATCCAGACCCAAGGAGACCATCGATGTCCCGGAAAATTCTGACCGCCCTCGTGTTGTCGATCGGCATGATCGGCGGCGCGTTCGCCCAGGCTCCGGCGCCCGGCACCACCGGTTCGCCGCCGCCCAGCGCACCGCCCGCCATCAATGTGGCGCCGCTGGAGAACGGCGCCAACAGCTTCACCGAAGCGCAGGCGCGCGCGCGCCTGGAGCAGGCCGGACTTGCCGGCATCGGCGAGCTGAAGAAGGACGATCAGGGCATCTGGCGCGGCCGCGCCACGCGCAACGGCGCGGCGGTGGCGGTCGGGGTCGATTTCCGCGGCAATATCAGCGTGCAGTGAGCTGCTCGCCAACCCATTCACATCTCGAGGAGATGATCATGACCACGGTAGTTTCGGCGATCTATGACAGCTATGGCGACGCGGTGGCGGCGGTCGAGCGGGTGAAGGCGGCGGGCATCCCGGCCGAAGACATCAGCCTGGTGTCCAACGACACCACCGCTGACCGCTCCGGCTACGGCGATTACCGCTATCCCGGCACGAATGAAGCGGCCGAGGGCGCGGGGACCGGGGCCGGCCTCGGCGCGGCGGTCGGCGCCGCCGGCGGCCTGCTCGCCGGCCTCGGCATCATCGCCATTCCCGGCGTCGGGCCGGTGGTCGCCGCCGGCTGGCTCGCATCGACACTGGTCGGCGCGGCAACCGTCGGTGTCGCCGGCGGCATGGTCGGCGCGCTGGTCGGGTCCGGCGTCGATGAAAGCCATGCCCATGGTTACGCCGAGGGTGTCCGGCGCGGCGGCACGCTGGTCAACGCACGCGTGCCCGACGCCGATCGCGGGCGCATCAAGCTGCTCCTCGATACCGGTTCCTATGACCTCGCCGGCCGCGACCAGGCGTGGCGCAGCGACGGCTGGACCGGACGTTCGCCACCCACGCCGCTCTGATCGGGCGGCTGCAGTCACGCACGGGAGCGGGCCGCCGACGAGGCGGCCCGTTTCATGACGAGGCGCCCGCCCGAGCGGGATGGCTGAACCGTTTCTCGTCGCATTTGTTCCCTGATCTCCGAAAAAGATCGGTGACGGTCTCGGCGCGAAAAGAGGAACCAAGACAGGGATATGGCGGTTCTATCGGCAGCGGCGCAGGGCCGTCTTGGATCAAAGGGATCACCGATCATGAGCAGCACCACCGACAAGATCAAAGGTCTGGCCAACGAAGCGGCCGGCAATGTGAAGCAGGCCGCCGGCAAGGCGATCGGCAACAAGGAAATGCAGATCAAGGGCGCCATGCAGGAGCGCAAGGGCGAGGCCCAGCAGGCGGTCGGCAAGGCCAAGGATGCCGTGAAGAAGGTCGTCGACGGCGCCTGACGCCGTCAATGAGCCCGGCGCCCTCGCGGCACCGTTCGATCAAGGCTGCGCCGGCGCGACCGAAAGGGCGCGCCGGCGTCGCTATCTTGCCCCCGGCAACGGAAAGGCCGGCTGTCCCGATGGTTCGCCCGCCGGGTCGCGCAAGAGCGGCCCGCGGCGCGGCTCGCGGTTCAGAGCTGAAGGAGCATCCGATGACCCGTTCGACCGACAAGGCCTATCGCCGTCTCGCCGAAGCGACCGCCGAGACGCATCGCACGATCCAGCGGACGGTCGATGCGCCGAAACCGGAGACATCCAAACGGGTTTCGCCGCGGCCGACGGCCGAACGCGACTATCCCTATCCGCCGCTGCCGCCGCAGCATCTGTCGAAACCTGGTCTTGAATCGGAGGTCGAGCCGCGGCCGCAATATGAGGCGCCTCATTACAAGGGGTCGGAAAAGCTGCTCGACAAGACCGCGCTGATCACCGGCGGCGATTCCGGCATCGGCCGGGCCACCGCCGTGCTGTTCGCGCGCGAGGGTGCCGATGTCGCCATCGTCTATCTGAATGAACACCAGGACGCGGCCGAGACCCGCCAGGCAGTGGAGGCGGAGGGCCGCGCCTGCCTGTTGATAGCCGGCGACGTGACCGATCCGGACTTTTGCCGACACGCGGTCGAGACCACGCTGGAACGCTTCGGCAAGCTCGACATTCTCGTCAACAACGCCGCCTTCCAGGAGCACGTGGACCGGTTCGAGGACCTGACCGACGCCCATTTCGACAAGACGCTGAAGACCAATCTCTACGGTTATTTCTACATGGCCAAGGCGGCGACGCCGCACCTGCCGGCCGGCGGCGCCATCATCAACACCGGCTCGGTCACCGGCTTTCAAGGCAGCCGGGACCTGATCGACTATTCCATGACGAAGGGCGGCATCCACGCCTTCACGCGCTCGCTGTCGGCGCATCTGGTGGAGCGCGGCATCCGGGTGAACGCGGTGGCGCCCGGACCGGTGTGGACGCCGCTCAATCCGGCCGACAAGGCGGCGCCCGATGTCGCGCAATTCGGCGCGAAGACGCCGATGAAACGCCCCGCTCAGCCGGAGGAAATCGCCCCGGCCTTCGTGTTTCTCGCCGCATCCGCCTGCTCCAGCTACATCACCGGCGAGATCCTGCCCATCATCGGCGGCTATGGCCCGGGCTGAGGCTGGTCGTTTCCACTCCGTCGTCGAGGTGTCGTCATGACCGAGAAGCAACGCCGCAGTGTTTCGCCGGATGACGGCCAGGCCGGGCCGTTGACGACGGGCGCGGCGCGCGACCTGACGATCCGCCGGATCCGTTCCGGCCGCGGCTTCCTGTACCGGGATGCCCAGGACAAGCCGGTGACCAAGGCGAGCGTGCTGGCGCGCATTCGCGCGTTGGCCGTGCCGCCGGCCTATGCCGACGTCCGGATCGCGGCGGACCCGAATTCGCATCTTCAAGCCGTCGGCCGCGACGAAGCCGGCCGGCTGCAATATCGCTATCACGCGGAGTGGGAGGCGGTGCGCGAGGCCCGCAAGGCGAAGCGGCTGGCCCGTATCGCGGAGGTGCTGCCGCGGCTACGCGCCGCGGTGAAACGCGACCTCGCCCTGGACCCCGGCGGGCGCCGCCAGGCGCTGGCCCTCGCGGTCGCGCTGATCGATCGCGCCAATATCCGGGTTGGCGGCGATGCCTATGCGCGCGCCGATGGCGGACGTGGCGCGGCGACCCTGCTCAAGCGGGATGTCCGCATCGACGGCTCCCGCGTCCAGCTCAACTTCCGCGGCAAGGGCGGCAAGGCGATCACCTGCGACCTCGACGATGCGGTCATCGCCAAGGGCCTGTCGGCTCTGGGCAAACTGCCCGGCCGGCGGATCCTGCAATACCGGGGCGAGGACGGCGCCGTCCGCAAGGTCGGTTCGGCCGAGATCAATTCCTACCTGCGCGACACGGCCGGGGTGGCGATCAGCGCCAAGGATCTGCGCATGCTCGCCGGCAGCGCGCTCGCGGCCGAGATCCTGATCAAAGTCGAACCGGCGCCGCAGGATCGGGCCAAACGGCGCCAGCTGGCGGCGGTGATGCGCGCGGTATCGGAGCAACTGGGCAACACGCCGGCGGTGGCGCGCAAGAGCTACGTCCATGCCATCGTGATCGACGCCTTCCTGGCGGGAACCCTCAAGCGCCTCTATCGCGCGACCGAGCCGCGTCGCAACGTCCGGCGGGTCGAGCAGATGTTGCGTCGCCTCGCCGGCCGGGTTCGAAGCCGCCGCCGATCGCACTCGGAGGCCCCTGCGCAGCGGCTGGAGGTTTCCGTCGGTGGCCATGGCTCCTGATCGCCGGCAGGCCGAGAGCGAGAGTTCGGCGCATGACGACCTCCGTGAGGGCAGGGCGCCGTGGACCCGTCCCGAGGTTCCACGCTTCGCTCCTCCGGGCGAGAGCCTGAAATGCGATGTCGCCGTTGTCGGTGCCGGCATCACCGGCTCGCTGACGGCCGAGCATCTCTCGGCGCGTGGCCTGAATGTCGTCCTGATCGATCGCGAACAGGCCTCGCTCGGCAGCACCGCGGCCAGCACCGCCATGCTGCAGTGGGAAATCGACCGGTCGCTCGTCGAACTCGGCGGCCTCTACGGATTCGAGCGGGCGACGCGCGCCTATCGGCTCAGCCTCGCCGCGGTTACCGGGCTCGGCGACCTCATCGGTCGATTGGACATCACCTGCGCCCTCCGGCCGCGATCGACGCTTTATCTTGCCGCGGGCGAGGCAGGGCCGAACGACATCGCCGGCGAATTCAAATTGCGCCGCCGGGCCGGGCTTCCAGGCCACCATCTCGACAGCGGGCGCGTGCACCGGTCTTTCGGCATCGATCGGCCGGCGGCGATCCTGTCGCCCGGTTCGGCGGAGGCCGATCCGATGGCGTTGTCGGCCGGCCTCGCCTGGATCGCGGGGCGGCGCGGGACGCGGTTCGTCGCCGGCGATGCGCAGGATTTCGACGAGACCGACCGTGATGTCCATATCGGTCTCGCCGACGGTCGGGAGATCGAAGCCAAGCACATGGTGCTGGCTACCGGCTATGTCATGCCGGATGTCGTCGCCAGCACCCTGCACAAGGTGACCTCGACCTGGGCGATCGCGACCCGGCCGCAGGACCCGGCCAGGCTCTGGCGTGATCGCGTGCTGATCTGGGAGGCGTCGGAGGCCTATCATTATTTGCGAACCACGGCCGACGACCGGATCATCGTCGGAGGCGGCGACGAGCCTTATAGCGACCAGGACCGGCGTCGCGGCGAGGCCACGCCCAAGCATGCCGCCTTGCGCGCCATGCTCCAGGCGTTCTGGCCGCGGGCCGAGGGCGACATCGCCTTCGCGTGGTCGGGTGCATTCGGCCAGACCGAGGACGGCCTGCCGCTGATCGGCCCGGCGCCCGGCCGGCGCCGCATTTTCGCCGCCTATGGCTATGGCGGAAACGGCATTACCTTCAGCTACATGGCGTCTCGCATGATCGGAGCGATGATCGCCGGCGACACCGCGGCCTGGCATGCGGATTTCGCCCTGGATCGCGACAGCCCGGGGTAGCGACGCGGTGGCCCTCGGCCGCGACGCGGAACGCGATCGGCCATGGCGCGTTGATCGCCTGCACCGTCCGCATTCCGCTCCGACGGCAAGAATGGCGCCCGCATCATGGCCAAAAGCGACGCGAAAACCCGTCCCAGCGAAACCAAGGCGAAGTCCGCCGAGCTGACGATTGGCCACGGCGCCCTGGAACTGTCCTCGGTGACGATCGACAGCTACAACCTGGAACTGCGCGACAAGGACGGCTTCATCGGCGACCGGGCGAGCAAGCGCGCCTTCGCCGACAAGCTCGACGATTTGCGTTCGCGCCTGCAGAAGGTCGATGCCGACCCGATGGGCGACGTCGCCACCGAGGATATCAGCAAGAAGCAGCTCGACCTGCACGTGACCGGCAAGGACGCCACGGCGGCCGCCATCGTCCATGGCGCGATCGAGGAGTTTGCCGGGGAACTGGCGGAGGTCATCAGGCGCTTCATGCGCACCAAGGGATGGGGCGGCGTCGAGCGGATTGCCGCCGGCGGCGGCTTCAAGGAGAGCCGGGTCGGCGAACTGGCGATCGCCAGGGCCGGCGTCATCCTGAATGCCGGGGGCAGCCAGGTCGATGTCCGCCCGATCCATCACCATCCCGACGAAGCCGGCCTGATCGGCGCCATTCATCTCGTGCCCGCCTGGATGTTCGCCGGCCACGACGCCATCCTGGCGGTCGATATCGGCGGCAGCAATATCCGGGTCGGTGTCGTCAGCCTGAACCAGAAAAAGGCCAGGGACCTGTCCGAGGCCGAGGTCTGGAAGTCGGAGCTCTGGCGCCATGCCGACGACAGTCCGTCGCGGACCGACGCGGTCGACAAGCTGATCCGGATGATGAAGGACCTGATCGGCAAGGCGGGCAAGGCCGAGTTGAAGCTGGCGCCTTTCGTCGGCATCGGCTGTCCCGGATTGATCGAGGCGGATGGCCGGATCGACCGGGGCGGCCAGAACCTGCCCGGCGGCAACTGGGAAAGCGAGAGCTTCAACCTGGCCAATACCCTGGCCAAGGCGATCCCCGACATCGGCGACCACGAGACCTTCGTAGTGATTCACAATGATGCGGTTGTGCAGGGGCTCGCCGAAATCCCGTTCATGCAGGATGTCGGGAAATGGGGTGTCGTGACCATCGGTACCGGGCTCGGCAATGCGAGTTTCAGCAACAAGGCCGGCAAGTGATGGTGGAGCGGGCCATGGCGGGCCGGCGGCGCGCCGCCCCTCCGGCCGCAGCGCCACCCCCCGCGTTCACATGCGGTCCGGCGGATTGGTCGGGTCGGCCGGCGGGATCGGCTGGGTCGGCGGCTCCGGCTGTTCCGGCTGCGGCGGGATCGGCGGCGGGATCGGGCCCGGAAAGGGTTCCGGGGCCGGTTGCGGATCACCGGCCCGCCGGATGTCGTTGTCGTCGGCATGTTCGACCCAATTGGCCATCATCATCTCCCTTTGCTCGTGGGATGAACGGCGCAGGTCGCCGGTTCGTTCCGGTTTCAGCCGAGTTTCCCGGGCCGCGAGCGAAAATGAACCCGGGGCCGTCCCGCGCGTTGCGATCGGCGGGCGTCGCGCCGGCGGCCGCCCGAGGCCGGGTTCCGCCGGTGTTTGCACGGCCCGGCCTTTTGCGGGACAAAATCCGGGCTGGGCCTGGCGATGCGCGACGATTGGACAGGGCGACATGGATCTTTCGATCAGGCACGTCACGACCTATCACTATGGCTGCCCTGTCGAATTCGGCCCGCATCGGCTGATCCTCAGGCCACGCGACAGTTTCGATCTGCGCATCCTCGACACGCGACTCGATATCCGGCCCATGGCCCAGGTCGACTGGATCCACGACGTCTATGGCAATCCGGTCGCCATCGCGACGTTCCAGGAGCCGGGCGACCAGCTCGAAATCGTCAGCGAGCTCACGCTCCGGCGCTACGGTTCGACCTTTCCGCGCAATCACGTGACGGCGCGCAGCGCCCAGTTCGCGCCGCGCTATTCCGACGGCGAACGTATCGTTCTGCAGCCCTTCCTGGCACCGGCCTCCAGCGATGACGGATCGGCGCTGGCCGACTGGATCCATCAGGTCCTGTCGGGCGATCCGGTCGGCACCGACCCGATTTCCCACCTGCTGAATGCGATCCATGCCGGCTTCACCTATGTGGTGCGTTATGAGGAGGGCGTGCAGGCGCCGGCCCTGACGCTCGCGCTTGGTTCGGGCTCCTGCCGGGATCTCGCCTGGCTGTTCATCGAGGCTGTCCGGCGGCTTGGTTATGCCGCGCGCTTCGTCACCGGCTACCTGCATGGCGACCTTTCCAACCAGGACGCCATGCGTGCGCCGGTGAGCCTGACCCATGCCTGGGCGGAGATCTTCATCCCGGAGGACGGCTGGGTCGAGTTCGACCCGACCAATGCGCTGGTCGCCGATCCGCACCTCATCCGGGTCGCCATGGCCCGGGTGCCCTGGGAGGCTTCGCCGGTATCGGGCAGCTTCACCGGCCCGGCGGGGGCGCTCGGCGGCCTGTTCGTCGGCGTCGACATCGTCGGACTGCCCGATGACGGGACGACCGAACATCCGCGCGCCGCGTGAACGGACGGCCGAAGCCCGGTCGTCCGGCACGCAGTTCAGAACCGGCAGACCCGCTCGCCCCAGCGATTGATCCAGCAGCGGCGGCGCCAGGGCGCCGGTGGTCCCCAGGGACCCGGGCCATAACCGTAATAGCCACGGCGCCAGGGGCGGGGGCGGCCCCAGCCGTAACCGTAATAAGGCCGCGGGCCCCAGCCATATTGCATTTCGCGAGGCTCGGCGGAGAGCGGCGCGGCTTGCGCCTTGGCGCCGATGCCGGCGACCACGCCGCCCGCCAGGATGGTGAAGAACAATCTGCGGTCCATTGCAGCTCCTCCTCGAGACCGTCCATCTGTTCCGACAACGTCAGCCATCCGGCCGGGTTCCGTTGCTCGCAGACCGATCCTGCTCCGGCGCGCAATTCGACATGATCGCGGACAGCGACTCATGTCTAACGTCCCCATTCGCCTGCGGAGATTCCAGCCCTGGAAACGTCACTCTACCTGCCGGTCAAGCGCTTCCTGGAGACCCTCGGCTTCGTCGTGAAGGGGGAGGTGGCCGGTTGCGACCTGGTGGCCGTCAAGGATGGTGCGCCGCCCGTCGTGGTGATCGGCGAACTGAAAATGTCGTTCAATCTCGAACTGGTGCTGCAAGGTGTCGATCGGGCGGCGGTCTGCGACGAGGTCTGGCTCGCCGCGCGCATGTCGGTCCGCGGCAAGGGCCGGGAGAGCGACGCGCGCTTCCGCAATCTCTGCCGCCGCCTCGGCTTCGGGCTGCTCGGCGTGTCGGAGGCCGGCGACGTTCACGTGCTGGCCAATCCGGAGGCGCCGGGCCTGCGCAAGAATGCCAAGCGGCGGTCGCGCATCGTCGAGGAACATCGCAAGCGCCAGGGCGACCCGGCGGCCGGAGGCAGCACGCGGCAGCCGATCATGACCGCCTATCGCCAGCAGGCGCTCTGCTGCGCCGCCGCGCTGCGCGAGGGGCCGCTTCGGCCGCGCGACGTCAAGCTGCTGGTGCCGGAGGCGCCGAAGATCCTGCAAGGCAATGTCTATGGCTGGTTTTCCCGTCCCGAGCGCGGTCTCTACGGCCTGACCGAGGCCGGCCGGGAGGCGCTCGTCCGCTGGCCGCAGCCGCAGGCCGCCGGCGAGACCCATCCGCCGCGGGATCGGGCGCAAGCGGTGCCCTGACCGGCCGGCGCGCCCGCGGTGGGCTGGCCGGCAGGCCGGGGGGTGAGGAACCAATGGGCTTCCGGCCGGTTGCTTTGTCGAGCAAAGGGCAATCCCACAAGCCGGAGGTTTCCATGGCCTATATTCCGTCCGCCATTCGCAATCAGATGCACAATGCCCGCGGCATGGCCGATGATGCCGTCGAGCGCGCCGGCGAGGTGGCCGGCCGCCTGCAGCAGGACGCCGATTATCTGACGCGCTATCTGAGAACCAATGCGGAGGGAATGGCTTCGGCCGCCAATGACCGGCTTCGTAGCTTCGGTATCGGTCCGGAGGTGGTGGCGCAGGCCGCCGGAACACAGGCGACGAAGCTGCAACGGCTGCTGTTCAAGCATGCCGGCCGCCATCCGCTCGGCGCCCTCGGCGTGGCGGCGGTCGCCGGGGTGCTGGTCGGCCTCTATTACGCGCGGCAATCGCGCGAGACGTCGCCGCGGGCGCCAGCCGTGCATCGGCGCAGGAGCGAGGACTGACCTCGGGCCGCCGCCGCCGGAATTCCGGCGCCGCGCGCCGGGACTTGGCTACTTCGCCCGGCCCGGCATCAATCCGTCGAGCAGATCCATCGGCAGCGGGAAGACCACGGTCGACGAGCGCTCGCCGGCGATGTCGTGCAGCGCCGAGAAATAGCGCAGTTGCATCGCCTGCGGTTCGCCGGCGAGAATCCGGCCGGCCTCGACCAGTTTCTCGGCGGCCTGCTGCTCGCCCTCGGCATTGATGATCTTGGCGCGCCTGAGGCGCTCGGCCTCGGCCTGTTTGGCGATGGCGCGGATCATCGATTCATTGAGGTCGATATGCTTGATCTCGACATTGGTCACCTTGATGCCCCAGGCGTCGGTCTGCTGGTCGAGGATCTCCTGGATGTCGGCATTGAGCCGGTCGCGTTCGGCCAGCATTTCGTCGAGCTCATGCTTGCCCAGCACCGAGCGCAGCGTGGTCTGCGCGAGCTGGCTGGTGGCGGCCATATAGTCGGCGACTTTGACGATCGCCCGCTCCGGATCGATGATGCGGAAATAGAGCACGGCGCTGACCTTGACCGAGACGTTGTCGCGCGAGATCACGTCCTGCGGCGGCACATCCTGCACCACCAGGCGCAGATCGACCTTCACCATCTGCTGGATGAAGGGGATCAGGATGAACAGCCCCGGGCCCTTCACCCCGCTGAACCGGCCGAGCGTGAAAACGATGCCGCGTTCATATTCCCGGAGGATGCGGATCGCCGCCGCGAGGAACAGGACGACGACGACCACGAGCAGCACATAGGCCAGATAGTCGAACATCACGGCACGTCTCCCCTGTGAGCGCCCGGTATCGGCCTGCGCCGGACCATGAGCGTCAAACCCTTGATATCGCTGACCTCGACGGTGTCGCCGGAGGCGAAGACCTCGGCGCCCTGGGCCTGCCAGCGTTCGCCGCCGGCGAAGACATGGCCTTCGGCGCCGGACCAGTCGAGAACCCTGGCGGGCAGCCCGCGCATGGCCTGGGCACCGGTCCGCACCGGGCTGCTGCGGGCGCGCCAGAGTGCCCCGGTGACGACCATGACGAGGCCGCCGAGCAGGATCGCGGCGCTGGCGACCAGCGGCCAGGCCAGGTGGGCGCCTGATGTCTCGCCCCGGAACAGCATGGCGGCGCCGAGCACAAAGGCGGTGACGCCGCCCAGGCCGAGGACCACGGTCGGATTGTAGGTTTCGATCACCAGGAAGACGAGGCCGAGCAGCATCAGGCCGAGGCCGGCATGATCGATCGGCAGCATGTTGAGGCCGTAGAGCCCGAGCAGCAGTGAAATCGTGCCGACGACGCCCGGCGCGACCACGCCCGGCGACGAGAATTCCAGGACCAGCCCGTATATGCCGATCACCGTCAGGATGAATGCGATGTTGGGATTGCTGATCACCTGGAGCAGCTGGATCAGCCAGCCCGGCGTCAGCGTCTCGACGGTCAGGCCTCGGGTCGAAAGGCGCTGCTGGCCGCGGCCGGCGACCTCGACCATGCGGCCGTCGATCTGTGCCAGCAGTTCGGTCGGGCTCGCCGCGACAAGATCGATGACGCCGGCCTGCAAGGCGCCGCCCGCGGACAGGCTGGCCGCCTCGCGGACCGCCTTCTCGGCCCAGTCGGCATTGCGCCGGCGCAGTTCGGCGAGGCTGCGGATGAGGGCGACGGCGTCGTTGGTCGCCTTCGCGGTCATCGCATCCTGGGCCAGGGGCGCCGGCGGACCATCGGTCTTGCCGTCGCGGCCGGGAGCGGGCGGGCCGGAGGGCGCGTTCGGCGACGGGCCGCCGATCTGCACCGGTGTGGCCGCGCCGAGATTGGTGCCCGGCGCCATGGCGGCGACATGGGTCGCATAGAGAATATAGGTGCCGGCGCTGGCGGCATGCGCGCCTGACGGCGCGACATGACCGATGACCGGCACGGGCGAGCCGACCACGTCGGTGATGATTTCGCGCATGCTGGTGACGAGCCCGCCCGGCGTGTTCAGGCGCAGGATGACAACCGTGGCGCGCCGCTCGGCGGCGGTTGCAAGCGCATCCTTCAGGTAGCGTGCGGTCGCCGGACCGATCGGGCCTTCGAGGTCGATCGTCAGGGCAAGCCCGCGTCCGCCGGCCTCCTGCGCCGAAACCGGTGCCGCAGGGGCTGCGAGGACAAGGGCGATCATCGCAACAAGAAAGGTCGTCAGCGCCACTTTCATGGCATGGACCTCCTGACGCGATTCCATATGGGGTTGTTTTTTCAGAGCTCCATAAGGGCAGTACCGATCAGGGACGGCTCAGGCGCAGCAAGGCCGGCCTCCATGGCGCGACAGGTGGGGCCGCGACAGCGGCCGCCGTTGTCATTGGCGTGCGGCGGCCCGCGCGGCGACGCCGGTTACGGTCAGCACGAGCGGCGCGCGATGGTGACCGGTGTTGGCGCCAAAACCATCGGTTCCGGTGATCGCGACATCCCGGCCGATGAAACGGCGAAGATCGCGATATGCGGCGCGACTTGCGGGATTTCTCTCATCGAGCCTGAGGTGAATGCGGTTGAGCCTGACGCGCTCCAGCTCCTGGTCGCCCTCGGCATTGACGCAGGTGACCTGGCGAAGGGTCAGGATATAGGCGGGTTCCGGGGCATCGCCGCTGCGGACATCCTCGTAGCCGGGCGGGCCTGGAAAGATGTGGTGGCTCAAGCGCCCGGTGAAACGCGATACCGCGGTCCCACCGACCTCGGCGCAAGGGGCCTGGCCCTGTGTCTGGGCATTGCCGGGGCTTGCCGACAGCAAGCCGATGGCGAGGGCCGCGATCACGGCTTTCAAGGTCATCCACGTGCCCATCGGAGGTTGAACCGGTAGAGATTTGTATCCAGAACAAAGAGGCAACACAAGGGCCGGCATCCGGCACGCGGGATCGCGTGCCGCGGGCGTCGGCCGGACCGGTCACCGTGTCTGCCGACAAGCTCAGGACGCCCCCGGCATGGCCTGTTCCATCGCCTGGTTGAACAGGCCCGAGCCCTGCAGGCCGATGCCGCCGTCGACGACGATCTGGGCGCCGGTGATATAGGCGCCGAGCGGCGAGGCGAGCACCACCGCCATGCCACCGATATCGTCGACCGTGCCGTAGCGGCCGAGCGGCACCATGCGTTTCCAGGTGTCTTCGCCGGCCGCGCCGCCGAGCCGCTTCATGCCCTCGGTGCCCTCGATCGGACCGGGCACGATGGAATTGGAACGGATGCCGTGGCGGCCCCATTCGAGCGCGAGATTGCGCATGAGATTGTCGATGCCGGCCTTGGCAGCGCCGACATGGGCCTGGAAGGCGAAGGGCAGGTAGGCCTGTCCCGCCGAGACGAAGATCAGGTTGCCGCGGGTTTCCTTGAGCTGGTCGAAGGCGGCGTGCGCACCATGGAAGGCGCCGAGCAGGTCGATCTCGACCACGGTCCTGAAGCCCTTGGCGCTGATCGCCTCGGCGCGCGCGACGAAATTGCCGGCGGCGCCGCAGACCATGGTGTGAACCGGTCCCAGTTCCTCGCGGCTCCTGGCCAGCGCGGCCTCGACGGCCGCGTAATCACGGACGTCGGCGACCGCGGTCGAGACCCGAGCACCCATGTGACGCAGTTCGGCGGCGGCGGTCTCGAGCCGTTCGGCGGTGCGGCCGCAGATCGCCACATTGGCGCCGACCGACGCGAAGCTCTTGGCGATGCCGAGATTGATGCCGCTGCCGCCGCCGGTGACGAACACGGTATGGCCCTTCAAGAGGGTGATCGGTAGATATTTGCTGGCGTTCATGGTCGCCTCCGAACGATCGAGGTCATCAGCACTGTCGTATGACGGCGATGCTACTCCATCGCGCTCGCGGCGACAGGCGATCGCGCGTCCGCCATTCGGCCGATCCACGGTCAAAGGGCACCGGCACGCGCCTGCCGCCCCTTGATCGCCGGCCCCGTCAGATCGCGCCGCCGGCGCGCAGGCGCGCGATGTCGGCGGGCGCATAGCCGAGTTCGGCGAGAATGGTCTCGCTGTCGGCGCCGAGCACCGGCGGCGGCGTGCGCGGCTCGGGATCGCCGCTGGCGAGGCGAAAGCCGGCGCGGACCACGGAAACGCCGCGGTCGACGCCCGGAACCGCGTGGAAATGCCTGATCAGCTCGCGCGCCTCGACCTGCGGATGCGCGAGCACCTCGGGCACGCTCAGCACCGCGCCGGCCGGCACGCCTTGCTGGTTCATCAGCGCGGCCCATGCCGCGGCGGGCCGCGTCGCCAGGGCGGCCTCGATTTCGACGGTCAGCGCCGCGCGGTGCAGCTTGCGGTCCTCGCGCCCGGCGAAGCGGCGATCCTCGGCCAGGTCGGGCCGGCCGACGAGCCGGCAAAGCGTGACGAATTGCTCCTGCTTGTTGGCGGCGATATTGAGCAGGCCATCGCCGGTGCGGAACGTGCCGGAAGGACTGGCGGTCATGTTGTCATTGCCCATCGGTTCGGGCTGGACGCCGGCGATCAGCCAGTTGGACACCGCCCAACCCATCGAGACCAGGGTCGCTTCCAGCATGGAGACGTCGATCTTCTCGCCCGCCCCGTCGCGCTCGCGCCGGAACAGCGCGGCGGCGACCGCGAAGGCCGCGGTGATGCCGCCGAAGGTGTCGGCGACGGGATAGCCGACGCGCATCGGCGCCGAGGCCTTGTCGCCGGTGACGCTCATGACGCCGGACAGGCCCTGGACGATCTGGTCATAGGCCGGATTGTCCCTCAGCGGTCCGTCCTGGCCGAAACCCGAAATGGCACAATAGACGAGGTCCGGTGTGACAGCCTTCAGCGCCGCGTAGCCGAGCCCCAGGCGGTCCATCACGCCCGGCCGGAAATTCTCGATGACCGCGTCGGCGGTCGCGACCAGGCGCAGGAATACCGCCTTGCCGGCATCGCTCTTCAGGTTGATCGTCACCGAGCGCTTGCCGGCATTCTGGGCCAGGAACGAGGCACCCATCAGGCGCGTGTTGAGCTCGGGATCGGCACCGAGCTGCCGTGCCAGGTCGCCGGTGCCGGGTGTCTCGACCTTGATCACGTCGGCGCCGAGCTGGGCCAACTGATAGCAGCAGAACGGACCGGCCAGCACATTGGTCATGTCGAGGATGCGGATATCGGCTAGCGGCAGCGTCATCGGCCGGGCTCCTGAAGCGGTAAGGCGACGCCGGCGGGCCGGCGCAGCGCATGATGCGGCATCATCGGGCGAAAAACCCGCGCATTTGCGGGCGGCGACCCTGCCGGCGGTGCTCGGGGCTCATCCCGGCGCCGGGGTGGGGCAATTGATGATTGGCCGCATCCATGGGGCGGCATGCCGCCGGCGGTCGCGGACAGGCGAGCGCGCAATGACCCGAACCGGCCGGATGTCCGAAACGGACCGCGCGCACCGACCGCCGCAGCCTGCTGGCCTCGGGCGTCGCCGCAGTGGCGATTTTTCGCTTCCTGTCCGGACCTGCCGACCGAAGGTCGCGATCTTGGACGGCGGCCGGCCGCCGCCGGTGCTTCGGGCCGCGCGCCGAGGCCGGCGCCGGTCACTCCGCCGCGTGTTGCCGGATCGGGCGCGGATGGCCGAGCAGCGTCGCCTGTGGCGCGAGCGCGATCGCGTGCCGGAAATGCAGGATCGCCTCGTTCAGCAAGGTCGCCGCTTCGGTCTCCAGGACCAGCCCGGCATCGCCGCGCTGCACCTGGCCGGCCGCGACGAAGGTGCTCTGGACGATATGGCGCGCGCCCATGGATTGCAGGACCGGCCGCAAGGCGTAGTCGAGCGCCAGGACATGGGCGAGGCTGCCGCCGGTCGCCAGCTGCAGGATGGTCTTGCCGGCGAAGCCGAATTGCGGGAGCAGGTCGAGAAAGGCCTTCAGCAGACCCGAATAGGCCGCCTTGTAGATTGGCGTCGCGACGACGATGCCATCGGCCGCCTCGATACAGGCCATGGCCTCGGCAAGGCCGGCATCGTCGGGCCTGGCGCCGAGCAAGGCCGCCGCATCGATATCACGCAGCCGGATATGCCTGACGGCGAAGGATGCCGGGGGCAACTGGCCGAGCGCGTGCTCGGCCAGTTGGGCCGTGGCCGAGGCCGGCGAGGGGCTGCCGGATATCGCGACGACCAACAGCTTTCGTCCGGTCTTGTCGACATGGCGCGCCAGCATCGGCTGCTCCTGTTCAGGCCGTGATATCGGGCGGACCGATGCGCTCAGGCGCTCGGCGGCGGCAGGAACTCGACCTCGTGCAGGGCGGCGAGCCGCACCACCTCGGCCGGATCCGGCACGTTGTGCAGGGCGTGGAACAGGTCGAACAGCCGGCGCGTCGGCGACACCCAGAACAGGCAGGTGGTGGTCTTGCCGGACCGGTTGAAAATGCCGTGGGGGATGCCAGTGGGCAGCCGGGCGAGATCGCCGGCGACCGCCTGCATGTCCTTTCCGTCCAGCCAGAAATCCAATGTTCCGTCGAGCACATAGACGAACTCGTCCTGGGTCGGGTGGATATGCGGCGGCACGAAGGTGTCCTTCGGAAAGGTCGCGTGCCAGGACAGCGAATTCACCGAATGCTGCTTCGGCACATAGGTCTGGCCGAGAATGTTCCAGGCGATTCCGTCGAGGCCGTCCTGGCTGCGGGTCAGGCCGGCGGTCATGGTTGTGGTCATGGTGTCTCCTTGTCGATGGCGTGGCCGGGCCGGCGGCGGATGGGCCGGCCGGACCGCGCGATGGCGAATTGTCGGGGCAGGTCCCGGCGGGCGGCCTATTCGGCCGCGACGCCGAGGGCCGGCTCCTCGGCCTGGATCTGGCGGGCCTTCAGCATGGGGATCACCTCGTTGGCGAGGCCGGTCAGGGTCCGCACGACCTTCCAGTGCGGCATGTCGCCCCGATGGATCTGGAAGATGATCCGGCTCGAACCGGCTTCCTCGGCCCATTGCTCGATGGTGTCGGCGACCGTCTTGGCGGTGCCGGCGACGACGCGGAACTGCTGGCGGATCTGGTGCCAGTCGAAGGCGCCGCCATGGCTCGAGGGCAGCATGCGGCCGTTGCGCTTCTTGAACTCGTCGAGGCTCAGATAACCCGGCGCGTCGATGAACCGGCCGGCCTTGGTCAGGGTGGTGAAGAAATAGCGGACATGCGGCTCCATCTCGGCGAGGGCACTCTCGTCGTCGTCGCCGATATAGACCATGCAGACGATCGGGATCTGGTCGGGCGTGATGGTGTGGCCGTAATGGGCGGCGCGTTCCTTCAGCGTCTTCTGCGCGGCGAGCTGGGTGGCGATCGGGCTGAAGGTCGAGGAATAACCGAAGCCGCGCTGGGCCGCGAGTTCGATGGTGCCCGGGCTGCCGGAGCCGACCAGATAGACTTTTGGGTGAGGCTGCTGGTAGGGCTTGGGCCAGATGTTCAGGTAGCGGTAATTGTAGAAGCGGCCCTCGTGGCGGATCGGGCCATCCTCGGTCCAGGCGCGGATGATGACGTCGAGGGCTTCCTGCTGGCGCTCGCGCGAGGTCACCGGGTTGACCGAGTTCGACCAGTATTCCATTGGCGTGCCGAGCGGGAAGGCGACCTCGAGGCGGCCGCCCGACATGACGTCGAGCATGGCATAGGACTCGGCCAGGCGATGCGGCTGGTCGAGGCCTGCCGGCGTGCCCATGACGCAGATCTTGGCCTTGGTGGTCTGCGGGATCAGCGCCGCCGCGATCACGGAGGCGATCGGCATCAGGCTGTAGGGCGTGTTGTGATGTTCGTTGACGCAGACGCCGTCGAAACCGAGCTTGTCGGCGAGCACCAGCTCGGAGAGGTAGCGCTGGTAGAAGGCGTGGCCGGCCTTGGGATCGAAATATTTGTTCGGGAAGTCGACCCATAGCGAGTCGAAGTCGTCGATATTCTCGGGCAGGTCGGTATAGGGCATGAAATGCCAGGCGTAGAACTTGGTATCCGGCAGGATCGGCATCATTTCTCTCCGTTTTGACCGAAGGGGTGTCTCAGGGGGCGCTCAGGCGCGCTTCAATCGCCGGCGGCGGCGGTCCGCGCCGCCTGGATCGTCATGGCCGGCGCGGTGACGGGCTGGCGCAGGCTGGCCGCGCGGGCCTCGGCCTGGAACCGGGCAATGGTCGCGGCCGGCCGGATCAGGACCCAGGCGATCACCGCGCAGACGGCCTGCAGCAGGCCGAGGACCAGGAAGCCCAGGGCATAACCGGCCGCGGGCGTCGTCCCGCGCTCGACCACCAGGCCCATCAGGTAGGGCGCGAACGAGCCGGCCGCCGAGTTGGCGATGGTCGAGAACAGGCCGAGCATGGCGCCGCGCTGGGCAACCGGCGTCACCTCGGCGATGACGGCGGGGCTGAGCGTCCAGACCAGGGTCGGCAGGCCGAAACCGATGGCCAGCAGCGCCAGCTGCAATGGGCCGGGCGACAGGAAGGTCATCGCCGCGGTCGCGGCCCCGCCGGCGACCAGGCACAGGCAGAGGAAGCTTGCCCGGGCATGGCGGCTCGGCACGCCGGCGAGCATCAGGCGCTGGGACAGGTAGCCGCCGCCGAGCACCAGCACGATGCTGGCGATCCAGGGCAAGGTGGTGAGCCAGCCGGTCTCGGTGGTGGAATAGCCGAGGCCGCGGGTGAGGTAGGGCGGCAGCCAGGCCAGCATGATGGTGATGCCGCAGGCGACCGCGAAGCCGGCCAGCGTATTGCCGATGAAGGTCCGGTCGAGCAGCAGCAGGCGATAGCTGACCGGCTGCAGGTTGCCGGCCTCGGCGCTCGGCCGGTTGACCTTGCCTTCGCTGCCGAAGATCAGCCAGAGCACCACCCAGGCGGCGGTCAGGGTGCCGAGCAGGCCGAAACCGAAACGCCAGCCCTGGGCGACGATGAAATAGGCGACGACCGGCGCGGCCAGCACGATGCCGAAGGCCGCGCCCTCCGAAACGATGCTGGTCGGCACGGCGCGACGGTCGTCCTCGAACCATTTGAACACGGCATGCAGCACCACCGCGAAGGCCGGCCCTTCGCCCAGGCCGAGCAGGACGCGGGCGGCCACCACCTCGTTCAGCGTGGAAGCCCAGAGCATCGGGAATTGCGTGGCGGCCCAGACGGTCGCGAGCCCGGCGAGAACCCATTTGGTCGGCCAGCGGTTGACCAGGAAGCCGCCGGCGATGCCGGCCACCGGATAGACCCAGTACATGGCGCTGGCCGCCAGTCCGAACTGGCTCGGCGTCAGGTTCAGGTCGCGCATCAGCGGCACCGCGGCAAATCCCAGCACCGCCCGGTCGGCGAAGGCGAGGATCATGAACAGCGTCAGCATGAAGACGATGAACCAGGGTTTCAGGCTCTCGCGTGTCGTGGGCATCGTCCCCTCCGGACTTGGATGTTCGGTTCGTTCGGACGCCGGGCGGTTCTTGAATGACCGCGTCCTGGCGCCGGGCTTTTTGGTGGCGTCGCGCTCAGCGGGGCGCGAGGAACGCGGTGACGCGGGCCGCCGCCGAAGGCGTGTCCTCGAAGACCAGGTGGCCGGTGCCGGGCAGGCTCTCCAGCCGGGCGTCGGGCAAATGCTGGAGCCAGTGGGCGGCATGGGCGATCGGGCGGACGCGATCCTGCTCGCCCCACAACAGCAGGGTCGGCGCCCGCACGCGGTGCAGCCATTGGCCGAGCTTGGGATTGCCGGATGCGCGCTCCCAGATCAGCCGCGCGACGGCGGTCGTCTCGCGGTAGCGCAGGGTCAGGAATTCGAGGTCGTGGCCCTCGGGCAGGAAGGGCGCCAGCGCCGCCGGATTGGTCGCGAGATAGCCGGGCAATTGGGCGGGCGGGATGGTGAACAGGTCGGTTGCCGGCGGATCCTTGACCACCAGGCCGGCGGGGGCGACCAGCACCAGCCTGTCGAGCCGGTGGGCGTGGGCAATGGCGAATTCGGCGGCCATCCAGCCGCCGAAGGAAAAGCCGACCAGATCGAAACGCTCCAGCCCCATGGCGTCGAACAGGTCGAGATAATGCAGCACATAGTCCTGCATGGAATCGATCCGGTCGTCGTCACCCGATTCACCGAAGCCCGGATGGTAGGGAATGATCACCCGATGGCTGTCGGTCCAGCGCCGGGCGAAGCCGAAACCCGGGAAGGTGCCCGAGCCGTGCAGGAAAACCAGCGGCCGGCCGGTGCCGGCGGCATAGACGACGGTCTTGATGCCGCCGATCTCGAACTCCTGCCGGTCGAACCCGTCGAGGGTTTCGCGGGTGCGGTCGATGACGGATCCCATGGCATTCTCCCCACTTGCCGCCGGGCGCCGGCGGCTCTGAACCTGGGATCGAGTGTGGGGATGGGCGGCAAGGGCCGTCACCTATCGAAAGATAGTCGCCGGTGAAACGTCATCCGGCTGTGCCGAAGCGCCGATGCAACCGTGCCTGGACGACGGTTGAATTCTGGCGGGGCGCTGACACAATGGCCCCCTGATCGGCGATGAGCCGATGGCCGCGGTGATGCCCGCGCACCGACCAGATCGCGAACCATTTCCGCGCAGATGACCGATCTTATTGCCGAAGACATTTTCGATCCGGGGTTCGGACGCGCAGGCGTCCTGGACCGGCAAGCGGTGTCCGACCGCCGGATGCCGCCGCCGCCGGAGCCGGCGCTGCTGCTCCGGCCGCGCCTGATGGCAGACCTGCAGGCCATGCGGGGCGGTCGCCTGACCATCCTGCGGGCACCGGCTGGTTACGGCAAATCGGCGCTGGTCCGGCAGTGGCGCGATCACCTGGTCGCCGAGCGGCGCCACGTCGTGACGATCGCGGTCAGCGGGCAGGGGGCGGTGCTCACCGACAGCATCAGGCGCCCCGCCACCATCCGGCTCGACAGCCATCAGGCGATCGCGCCGGTGGTCGAGGAGCGCCAGCGTCAGCGCGGCGAAAGCGTGCTGATCATCGACGACTGGCATTTGCTGGCCGCCGATCTCGCCGACGGACTGGTCGAGCGGATCGTTTCCGGGCGCGATTCGGGGCTGCATGTCCTGCTCGTTTCACGCCTTGCGCCCCGCACCGCCCTGGCGCGCGCCCGGGCGCTCGGCCAGGTCTTCGATATCGACGCGCGCGCCCTGCGCTTCAGCCGCGAGGAGGCCGCCGACCTGCTGCGGGCCGAGGCCGGCCTGAGCCCCGACGCGACCGTGCTGGCCGATCTGATGCGGGCGAGCGAAGGCTGGCCCTTTGCCTTGCGCGCCGAGGCCGCCGGCCTGCGCAACGGTGTCCGGCGTGGCGCAGGCCAGCGGATATCAGGCGAAAGCGGGCTCATCCACGACTTCTTCCGGGAGGAGATCGTCGGCCCGCTGCCTTCGGCCGTGCGCGATTTCCTGGTCCGCACGGCACTGCTCGATCGGCTCGATCCGGATCTTTGCGACACGATGCTGGGCGCCTTCGGCAGCGCCGACATCCTGGAACAGCTGGAACAGGCCGGCCTGTTCGTCGAGGCGGTCGACGACCAGCGCGGCGGCTATCGCTACCATCGGCTGTTCAGCCAGTTCCTGCGCAGCCTGCTGCGCCGGCGGCCACCGGCCGAGGTGCGGGCCCTGGCGATCCGGGCGGCCGACTGGCTCGAGCTGAAGGGCTGGTTCGGCGATGCCGCGGGCCAGGCGATCGAGGCCGGCGCCTTCGATCGCGCCGCCGACATTCTCCAGGCCCATTGCTTCACCGCCTATTGCAACGGCACCGGCCACGGTTTCGCATCGCTGATGTTGCGCCTGCCGCGCCGGGTGCTGCGCAAACATCCGAAACTCCTGCTCTATGCCGCCCAGGCGGCTTCCGTCAGCCGTGAATTCGGCCTGGCCGAAGACCTGCTGAGCCTGGTCGCCGACCATATGCGGTCGGCCAGCGCGCAGGAGACGTCGGACGGCGCCCAGCTCGACCATCTGGTCCTGCACAAGCGGATGCTGATGGCCCAGGCCGAGGACGACCAGCCGGCGGCGGAACGCAAATGTGTCGAGCTCATGCGCAATTGCGACAGCTTCGACCCCTATACCCGCGGCACCATTTTCGGCTCGCTGCTCTATGCCCGGCGCGAGCAGTTCAAGCTCGCCGATGCCGGCGATCTCGAAGGCTCCGGCATCCGCGAGTTCAACCGCTGCAACAGCCCCTATGGCCTGGTCTGGCACCTCTCGGTGGTCGGGCCGACCCGTTTCCTGACCGGCGACCTTGCCGGCGCGGCACGCCGGCTCGAACAGGCCTTGACGCTGGCGACCGCGTTCGAGGACCAGAGCTGGCTCGCCGAGCTGCCCGGGCCGCTACTGGCCGAAGTCGCTTACGAGCGCGACGACCTGGAACGCAGCCGCGACCTGCTCGCCCGGCATTTCCCGTCGAGCGCCAGGGGCTTTGTCGATCAATATGTGGCGGGATATCTGACCGACGCGCGCCTGACCGCCCTGCGCGGCGATGTCGGGGCGGCGGAGGCCCTGCTGGTCCAGGGCCTGGCGGTGGCCGAGCAGCGCAACCTGGATCGCCTGCGCCAGAACCTGATCACCGAACGGATCAGACTGCTGCTGCATTTCGGCCGGCGCGACGAGGCCCTGAAGGTCGGCCAGGAGGAGGCGCTTCTGGCGGCGCCCGACAGCGTCAAGCCGCGCGCCGAACTGACCTCGCGCGACGAGGCACGCGCCTTCGGCTGGATGCGGCTGGCGATCGCCCGCGGCGCGGCGGCGGAGGCGACGGCGCTTGCGCAACGCTGGCTGCGGCTCGCCGCGCAGGCCGGGGCCGTGCGATCGGTCGTGCGCTGGGAGATCCTGCTGGCCCGCGCCTTCCTGGCCGGCGACGACGAACGGCAGGCGCAACGCGCGTTGCGCTCGGCGGTGGCCCGCGCGGCGCCCGGCGGTTTCATGCGCAGCTTTCTCGACGAGGGCGGCGACGTGCTGGGCCTGCTGCGCGGCCAGCTCGACGCCTCGCCGATCTGCGACACGCCGGCCGACCGCTTCCTGGCGCGGCTCCTGGCGACCCGGCCGGACCAGCCGGACCGCCAGGCGGCGGGCCATGCCGGTATCGTCGCCGGCGAACACGGCGCCTTGAGCGCGCGCCAGATCGACATTCTCCAGATGGCGGGCGCCGGCATGCGCAACAGCGAGATCGCAGAACGGGTCGGCATGACCGAAGGGTCGGTCAAATGGTATCTGCAGCAGATCTACGACCGGATCGGCGTGCGCCGCCGCTCCGGCGCCATCCAGCGGGCGCGGGAACTGGGCCTGATCGGCTGACGCGATGGCCGATCTATTGGCCGGCCGAATAGATCACGGCAAAATATCATAGCGCCGGTTATTGCCAGGGGCCCGCGCTGTGCGGAATGTTCACGATGTCGCCCGCATGGCAGCGGGGCGGCCATTCCTGTCGAAAAGTGCCGGCGATCTCACCTATAAGGTGATCGGCCACGACCTCGGTTTCCGCGAATCCGAGGCCCTCGGCGGGATGACGGAGAGTGTGCTGACAATGCAGGTGGCTGAACAACTGGGCGAGCTTCTCGACGTCGCCGCGCCCGCCGTCACGGTCGAGCAGGCGAGATCGCTGGCACGCGATCATTTCGGCCTCGACGTCACGGTCCGGCCGCTGACCGGCGAGCGCGACCGGAATTTTCACCTCACGGATATCCGGCGCCGGGCCTATGTGCTGAAGATCGTGCATCCGGCCGAGGATCGCGCGGTCACCGATTTCCAGAGCAGCGCGCTGCTGCATGTCGCGACGGCCGATCCGGGCCTGGCGACGCCGCGCATCATTCGCCCGCGCGGCAGCCATTTCGGCGACGTTGCCTGGCGGGTCGCCGGTCAGCCGGACCGGCGGGTGCGCTGCCTGAGCTATCTCGAAGGACGGCCGCTGCACCTGACCGAGCGCAGCGCGGCGCAGCGGCGCAATCTCGGCGCCTTCCTGGCCCGGCTCGACCTGGCGCTGGCCGGGTTCCGACATCCGGCCGAGAACCACGACCTGCTCTGGGACCTGAAGCGGGCCGATCGCGTCCGGGGCCTGCTGGCGGAGATCCCGGATGCCGAACGCCGGGCCTTGCCGCAGCGCGCGCTCGACCGTTTCACCACCCATGTGCTGCCGGTTCTGCCCGGCCTGCGCAGCCAGGTGGTTCACAACGACTTCAATCCGCACAACGTGCTGGCCGGCCCGACCGACGACGACCAGATCGCCGGGGTGATCGATTTCGGCGACATGGTGCGCTCGCCGCTGATCCAGGATCTCGCCACCGCCTGCGCCTATCAGCTGACCCCGGACGGCCATCCGCTGCAGGGCGTCGCCGAGATGGCCACGGCCTTCCACGCGATCTGCCCGATCCTGGCGGAAGAAGTCGCGGTGCTGCCGGACCTGATCGCCACCCGCCTGGCGCTGACCATCGCCATCAGTTCGTGGCGCGCCGCGCGGCACCCCGACAATGCCGACTATATCCTGCGCAACCAGGCGGCTGCCTGGGCCGGGCTCGCGCGGCTCGACGCATTGCCGCGCGAGGACGCCATCAACTGGCTCGGCGCCGAAATCGCCAAGGGATGACGCCATGACCATGATCAATGCCTATGACGCGGCCGCCGCCACCGGCATCGGCGAGCGCGAGCGCCAGCTGATCGCGCGCCGCGAGCGCCTGCTCGGCCCGGCCTACCGGCTGTTCTACGCCAATCCCGTGCATTTCGTCCGCGGCGAGGGCGTCTGGCTCTACGATCCCGACGGCAAGGCCTATCTCGACGTCTATAACAACGTCGCCTCCGTCGGCCATTGCCACCCGCATGTGGTGGCCGCGCTCGCCCGCCAGTCGGCCGTGCTGAACACCCATACCCGCTACATCACCGACGGCATTCTCGATTATGCCGAGCGGCTGCTCGCCAAATTCCCGGCCGAGCTCGGCCATGTCATGTTCACCTGCACCGGCAGCGAGGCCAATGATCTCGCCTATCGCGCCGCGCGCACCTTCACCGGCGGCACCGGCTTCATCGTCACCGAACTTGCCTATCACGGCGTCACCGTGGCGATCTCGGAAATGTCGCCGTCGCTCGGCCAGGGCATTACGCTGGCGCCCAATGTCCGGACTATTCCCGCGCCCGACCTCTACCGTTCCGGCGGTCGCGACGTCGGCGAGACCTTCGCCGCTCACGTCCGCGCGGCGATCGCCGACATGCAGGCCAAGGGCATCAAGCCGGCGGCGCTGCTGGTCGACACGATCTTTTCCTCCGACGGCGTGTTTTCCGACCCGGCGGGTTTCCTGAAACCGGCGGTGGCGGCGATCCGCGAGGCCGGCGGCCTGTTCATCGCCGACGAGGTGCAGCCGGGCTTCGGCCGCACCGGCGAGGCGATGTGGGGTTTCGAACGCCACGGCCTGGTGCCCGACATGGTCACCATGGGCAAGCCGATGGGCAATGGCCATCCGGTCGCCGGCATGGTGGCGCGGCCGGAGATTCTCGAAACCTTCGGCCAGCGCACCCGCTACTTCAACACCTTCGGCGGCAATCCGGTGTCCTGCGCGGTCGGCATGGCGGTGCTCGACGTCATCGAGGACCAGGGTCTGGTCGCCAATGCCAAGGTGGTGGGCGAGCGCCTGATGGACGGCCTGCGGCAGCTCGCCAAACGCCATGAACTGATCGGCGACGTGCGCGGCGCCGGCCTGTTCGTCGGCGCGGAACTGGTCACCGACCGCGCGACGCGCCAGCCGGCAACGCTTGAAGCCGCCAGGCTGGTCAATGGCCTGCGTGACAAGCGGGTGCTGATCAGCGCGGCGGGCCCCGCCGCCAATGTGCTGAAGATCCGGCCCCCGATGGTGTTCTCGTCCGACAATGCCGACCTGTTCCTGACCGCGGTCGACGAGGTCCTGACCGATATCGCAAGGACGCGTTGATCCCGGTGGGGCCTTCGAATGTGAGGCCGCGTCAAATCGAAACGTTGCAGTGCGGTCGGCGGTCCTTCGAGGCTCGCAAGAGCTCGCACCTCAGGATGAGGGATGTAGGTGTATGGCATTGATGTTGCTCATGAACCTTGAACGAATGAGCACATCTTGCACCGCCTCTGATGCAACCCTCCACCCCCTCATCCTGAGGTGCGAGCTCTTGCGAGCCTCGAAGGACGGCCGAGCGTCGTGCCGTGCGCTTCAATTCGAGACGATCAGACTCTAGCGGAGTATCCGGCGTGAACCTCTTGATCACCGACACCGTCGCGGTCACCTGCGACGATACGCGACGCGTTCTCGACCATCATGCCATCGCCGTCATCGACGGCCGGATCGCCGCGATCGGACCGACCGCGGAGCTGGAGGCGCATTATCCGGCGCTCGAGCGCTTCGACGGCCGGCGGCTCGCCGTGCTGCCGGGCCTGGTCAACGCCCATACCCACACCGTGCTGATGGCGCTGCGCGGCACGGTGGAGGATTGGTCGGGCGACGCGATCTACCGCTACATGACGCCGATCTCCTATGTGATGACGCCGGAGGAGCGCTCGGTCATCGCCATGCTCGGCTGCCTGGAGGCGATCCGCAGCGGCACCACCACGCTGGTCGACCCGTTCCGCCATGTCACCACCTATGCCAAGGCCATGGCCTCGACCGGTATGCGCCTGTGGCTGTCGGAGGCCTGCGCCGATATCGACACGCGGCGCATCCGCCACGGCGACTATGCGGTCGACCAGGCCTTCGGCGAGGCCTTTCTCGATCGGGCGACGGCGCTGATCGAGACCATGCACGGCAGCCACGGCGACCGGGTGCGCTGCCAGGTGGCGGCGCATGCGCCGGACAATTGCTCGCCGGCCATGCTCGCCAAAGTGCGGGAGATGGCGGCGCGCCATGGCGTGACCCGGACCATTCACCTGTCGCAGAGCCCGGGCGAGGTGGTCGCGGTGAAACAGGCCCATGGGCTGACCTCGGCGGCCTATCTCGACCGCGAAGGCTTTCTCGGCCCCGACCTGATCGCGGCGCACTGGACCTTCTGCACCGAGGCCGATATCGCCATCCTGGCGGGGCAGGGTGTCCAGATGGCCCATACGCCCGCCAGCATTTCCCGGCGTGGCGCGCACAAGGCGCTGATCGGCAAGATCCGCGACGCCGGTGTCAGCATCGCCTTCGGCACCGACAATATGAGCGAGGACATGTTCCAGGCCATGGCCTTCGGCTCGATCATCCACCGCACCGGCCGCGGCCGGGCGGAGGAGGGCGGGGTCTCGCCGTCGCCGCAGGAGGTGCTCGACGCGGTGACCCGGGCCGGCGCCCGTTCGGTGGGCGCCGAAGCCGAGATCGGCGCGATCGAGGTCGGCAAGAAGGCCGACCTGACCTTCATCGATCTCCATACGCCGGCGCTCCGGCCACTGATCCGGCTCGTCTCCAACATCGTCCATTACGGCCATCCCGGCATCGTCCATTCGGTCATGGTCGACGGCGTCTTCGTGATGCGCGACCGCAAGGTCCTGACCATCGACGAAGAGGCGCTGCTGAACGAAGCGGATATCGTCACCCGGCGCGTCTGGGAGCGCATGGTGGCAGCCAATCCCGACATTGCCCGTCCGCCCGGCGAATTGCAGTGGCTCGGCGCCTGAGCGCCTTGGCCTTTTGATACCCCTGACCGTTGCGATCCCGCCGGCGTCAGGCCGGCGCGCGCGGCGTTTCAACCAACCCTTCCGCAACGACGCCAATCACGGACCGTCGCAGATGTCTCAGGGCCGCTCCGGCCCCGGCCGCCGCCACGTTGGCGGGACCGGGTCTCGTCCGCGCGGCCTCCGCCACGACGCTGCGTTTCGTGCCGGGGATCGATTCGGCATTGCCGGCGTGATGAAGGGCACGGCGGTGCTCTGGAACGTCCGGCCGGCCTGATCGGCGCGCCTCCGACGATGGGGGCCACATGTTCGAATCGTGTCGGGCGCGCCACCGCTCGCGCCATCACCGGCTCATCAGATTATCGGCCTTGGCCAGGTTCTCGGCGGGTGAAGCAAAGAACCGCCGCAGTTCTTTGGCGACCAGCCTCGGCTTGCCGACATTGTCGGCTGCCATGTGACCGATGGCCTTGAGCTCCACCCGCTCCGCCCGCGGCAGCTCGCGCTGCAGCGCATCGAGCGCCATGCCCAGATAGTGGTTGGAATTGTCGCCGCCCATCAGCAGCACCGGCAGGCCGATTGCGCCGAAGCGCTGCGCCTGACCCGCGGTGGCGGCGACGAGCCGTATGTCGTAGTGGACGGTCGGCACCAGCGCGCGGATGGCGGCCGCCGCCTCGCCGCTGCCGCGCAGGGCCATCCGGATCATCGGCGTGAGCAGTGGCCGGGGCAGGTTGGTGAACCAGTCGCGCCGGTCGCCGGTCCCCTTCATCGCCGAGACCATGGCGGCGGCGATGTCGCCGGCCGCAAGATCGGCCTCGTAGCGCGGCGCGAAATCGAGCGGCGACGGCGAACCCACCGGCACCGGCGGCTCATAGAGCGCAATTCTGTCGAAAGCCTGCGGATGGCGCAGCGCCGTCCACAGCGTGGCGATGGCGCCCGAGCTCAGCGCGAATACGTCGCGCGCGCCTGTTCGCGCCAGCACCGCCGAGAGATCGTCGACCTCGGTATCGATGCCGTAGTCCGCTCCTGGCGGGCCGCTGAGGCCGCGCCCGCGCCGGTCCGGCAAGTAGAGCGTGAAGCGGTCGGCCAAAAGCTCGGCGAGCCGCGTGAAATTGAGGCTGCTCTGCATCGCGCCCGGCAGCAGAACGAGGCCGGGACCGACCCCGATCTGCCGATAGCCAATAATGCTGCCGTCGCGCGAGGTGGCGTGATCCATCGACCATGGGGGCATGGCTGAACTCCGGGTTCGCCGCCGATGCGACGCTGGACGCAGGTGGTGGCGGACGGGCTGTCGAGCGGCGCGCCGCGCGGCCGGCGACGTCTGCGGGTCGAACCACCATGACGCCCGCGCCTCGAGCGCCTCGGGCACGCCCGGGCGGTGCAGCAGAAGCCCGCTCGCGCGGTTGACCAAGCGTGGCGCCAGCGCCGCCGGCTGCCTCGGTTCGTTGTGGTTCGGCCGCGCCGGGAGCTCGATCACCTGCGCATTGGCCCGAACCGGTTTCAAAGCCAGCGCCAAGCCGACCGGCCGACCTCCCGCTATCGCGACGTCAAATTCGGCCATTCGAAAACCTTGATACGGTGTTCGCAGTAACTCATATATGGTACTGGGTACGCTGTTCGCAATAGGAGAAATGCATTGGCCGAAACCGCCGTCCCATCGGTCATCTGGATGCGCCCAACACGCGGCAGCCGAGGCCCACAGCCCTCGCGTGACCGCGAGGCGATCACCAGGACGGCCATCACCATTGCCGACCGCGAGGGCGTCGCGGCCGTCTCGATGCGCCGCATCGCGGCCGAGATCGGTACCGGTACGAGCTCGCTCTACCGCTATTTCGCGCGCAAAGACGATCTGCTGAACCTGATGGTCGATGGCGCGCTTGCCGGTGGTGAATCTCGGCCGTCCGGTGATTGGCGCGCGGATATGCGCGATGTCGCCGAGGCATTGCGGGCGCGATTCAAAGACCACCCATGGCTTTGTTCGACGCTCGCGGGCAAGCCGACCCTCGGGCCGAACAGGATGCGGGCGCTCGAACAATCGCTGTCCCAACTCGAGGTCACAAAACTGAGTCTGGCCGAGCGGTTGGTGATCATCGACACGGTTGCGTCCTATGTGCGTGGCTTCGTCGCTTCCGAAGTCGCCGATATTGCCGCTCGCGCACAGTCGGGCCTCGCCGAAGAGCAATGGGATTCCGATCAGGCCGAATATGCTGAATCGCTCAAGCGATCCGGAAATTATCCGCTTTCCGCGGCCTTGTTCGGTGAGCTCGAGAAAACCGAGTCCGCGCACCGGCAAAGCGAGGGCTTTGCCGCAGGCCTGGATATCATCCTCGATGGCATCCAGGTTCGGCTCGATCGCCGTAAGGCCTGAGGTTTCAAGCCGTCTGGCGAGCCTCGGGATTCCAGATGGGTGCTCATGGCCGCCCGGCATCGACGCTTACGACGATCAACACTCGGCCGGCGTCTGCGGGAGGCCGGAAACCAGCCAGGTGCCGTTCTTCTTGAGCGCACCAATGGAGCAACGCGGCCCATGATCGAGGGGCAGGAATTTCTCCTATCGGCGCGTCGAATTGTGCCGTTGCGTCACGGCATGGGGCGTCCTATCGTCTGAGCATGAGAGCTTCCATGCAAGGAAGCCGCGCTTTAAGGATCGGGAGGAAGTCCATGAGAAGATTGATGATTGCGGCCCTGTGCGCGTTTGCCGGCCTGGTGACGCGCGCCGAAGCCCAGGGCACGGCGCCGGCAAGTTGGCCGCAACGGCAGGTCACCGTGGTGGTGCCCTTCACCGCCGGCGGCACGACCGACCTGTTCGCGCGCATTTTCGCCCAGGCGATGCAGCAGAAATTCGGCACACCGTTCATCGTCGAGAACCGCGCCGGCGCGGGTGGCACGGTGGGCGCCGGTTATGCCGCGCGCCAGGCCAATGACGGCTATACGCTGTTCGTCGGCACCGCCAGCACCCACGCCATCGCGCCCTATGTCTACAAGACGCTGCCTTATGATCCGGACAAGGATTTTCAGGCCGTCAGCCTGTTCGCCACCTTGCCGAACTTGCTGGTGATCAATCCGCGCATTCCGGCGCGGACGCTGCCCGAACTGATCAGCTATGTGCAGGCCAATTCCGGCAAGCTCAATTACGGCTCGTCGGGCATCGGCGCCTCCAACCACATCCCGGCCGAAATCTTCCAGAACATGACCGGCGCCAAGATGACCCATATCCCGTTCCGCTCGTCGAACGAGATCATGAATGCGCTCGCCGGCGGCCATCTGGATCTCGCCTTCGACAACATGACGCTGGCCTGGCCGCAGGCCCAGGGCGGCACGGTGCGCGCCATCGCCGTCACCAGCAAGGAGCGCAGCCCGACCGCGCCCGACATTCCGGCGATCGCCGAGACGCTGCCGGGCTTCGACGTCGCGACCTGGCACGGGCTCTATGCGCCGGCCGGAACGCCGCGGCCGATCGTCGAGCTGATCTCGGCGGAAGTGAAGCGGATCTATTCGCAGCCCGACGTCATCGCCAAGCTGAAGGAGATCGGCGCGGTCGCCGCGCCCAATACGCCCGATGTCTTCACGGCTTTCGGCGCGTCGGAACGGGCGCGCTACCGCGACATCGTCAAGGCGGCGGGCATCGAGCCGCAATAGGGAACGAAGCGGCGAGTGGCGAATGGCGAGTAGCGCATGGGGATGATGCCGCGCGTGCGGCGCATGAATCCTCACCCACGTCTTCGTGGGAGAGAATGGCCTCGGCAGAAGCAATTGCTTCTGCCCGACGGCAGCGGCCGGTGAGGGCGGTTGCGTCGGTGCTATCGGTGCATTTCGGGCCGAATTGACGGGCCGGCCCTGTTCAAACCCTCCCCCGGCGCCTGACGGCGCCACTCTCTCCCGCAAGCGGGGCGAGGGTTGACGCGCACGGCGCGATCGGTTGCACCCCCATTCGCCATTCGCCATTCGCCATTCGCCATTCGCCATTCGCCGCGACTGCTCTAACCTCGGCAGCATGACCCCGATTCCGCGCCGTTCCGACAGCCTGTCCCTGAAGCAAGCGCGGCGGATCGCGTTGGCCGCCCAAGGTTTCGGCCAACCGCGCGCCGAGGAGCCGGCACGCCGGCGCGACCTCAAGGCGATGATCGAGCGGCTCGGCGTGGTCCAGATCGACTCGGTCAATGTGATTGCCCGGGCCCATACCTTGCCGGGCTTTTCCCGGCTCGGCCGCTACGACACCGCCGATCTCGATGTGCTCGCCTATGGCGGCCGCAAGCGCAGCCTGTTCGAATATTGGGGGCACGAAGCCTCCTACCTGCCGGTCGACCTGCAGCCGATGATGCGCTGGCGCATGGCACGCGCCGCGCGCGGCGAGGGGACCTATACCGGCCTCGCCAAGTTCGGCCGCGAGCGGCAGGAGCTGATCGGCGAGGTGCGCCGCGAGATCGCCGATCGCGGCCCTCTGGCCGCCTCCGAACTGTCGCATGATCATCGGGGCGAGGGCGGCTGGTGGGGCTGGTCCGAGGGCAAGCGCGCCATCGAATGGCTGTTCTGGGCCGGCATCGTCACCACCAAAACCCGCCGCGGCGCCTTCGAGCGGGTCTATGACCTGACCGAGCGGGTGTTGCCGCGGGCCGTCATTGATACGCCGACGCCCGAGGATGCCGAGGCCCACCGGGCGCTCGTGCGCATTGCCGCTTTCGCCATGGGGGTCGCGACCGAGCGCTGCCTCAGGGACTATTTCCGGCTCGAGCTGGCCGATGCCAGGGCGGCGGTCGCCAGCCTGGTGGAAACCGGCGAGCTCTTGCCGGTGACCGTCGAGGGCTGGTCGAAACCGGGTTATCTCGCGGCCGGGGCGCGCATTCCCCGGCGGATCGAGGCGCGCGCTCTGCTCGCGCCTTTCGATCCGCTGGTCTGGCAGCGCGAGCGCACCGAGGCCTTGTTCGGGGCGCGCATCCGGCTGGAGATCTATGTGCCGGAGCACAAGCGCACCCACGGCTATTACGTGCTGCCCTTCCTGCTCGGCGACCGAATCGTCGGGCGCACCGACCTGAAGGCCGACCGGGCGCGCTCGACTTTGGTGGTCCAGGCGGCGCATGCCGAGCCGGGTGTGGTGGGGGCCGAGATCGTCGAGCCGCTGAAGGCCGAGCTCGCGCTGATGGCGGCGTGGCTCGGGCTGGAGCGGGTGGAGATCAAGGGCAAGGGCGATCTGGCGGAAGTGTTGGGGCAGGGCTGACCGAATCAACCCTCTCCCGATGGGAGAGGGTTGATTCAGCTGCGCTTTTGCTTTTCGCCCCTATTCGCCGTTCGCGCCGTTCACCGCCCCTTGGCCTTGCGCCATTCGGCGAAATCGACCTTCGACTGCTCGTCGGTCGGTGGGTAGAGCCCGAGGATCGAGCGGCCTTCCAGCACCTTTTCGGTGACGAAATCCTCAAAGGCGGTCATTTCCACGGCCTCGTCGGCGATCGCATCGGCGATGTCGGCGGGAATGATCACCACACCTTCGCCGTCACCGACCACCACGTCGCCGGGCCAGACCGCGACGTCGCCGCAGCCGATCGGCACGTTGATGTCGAGCGCCTGGTGCAAAGTCAGGTTGGTCGGCGCCGAGGGCCGGTGGTGATAGGCTGGGATCGACAGGGTGGCGATCTCGGGGCTGTCGCGGAAGCCGCCGTCGGTGACCACGCCGGCGACGCCGCGTTTCATCAGCCGCGACACCAGGATGCCGCCGGCCGAGGCCGCGCGGGCATTCTTGCGGCTGTCGATGACCATCACCGCGCCCGGCGGGCATTCCTCCACCGCCTTGCGCTGCGGGTGGCCGCGGTCGAGGAAGACCGAAAGCGGGTTCAGGTCCTCGCGGGCCGGGATGTAGCGCAGCGTGAAGGCCTCGCCGACCATGTTGCCGAGCGCGGGGTTGAGCGGGTGGACGTCCTGGATGAACTGGTTGCGCAGGCCGCGCTTGAACAGCGCGGTGCAGAGCGTCGCGGTCGAGACGCCCTTGAGCTTGTCGCGGGTCGAGGCTGTCATTGCCATGGTCAGATCCAATCTCAATAAATGGCCGGTTCGCCGACCGGCGCGCCGAACTGGGTTTCAAGGAAGTCGAAATCGCAGCCGTCATGGGCCTGGCGGATATGCTGGGTGAACATCCAGCCGTAGCCGCGCTCGTAGCGCTTGGGCGGTGGCGTCCATTCGGCGCGGCGACGGGCGAGCTCGGCGTCGCTGACCTCGACGTCGATGCGCCGGGCCGCGACGTCGAGCGAGACCATGTCGCCGGTGCGGATCAGCGCCAGGGGCCCGCCAATATAGGCCTCCGGAGAGACATGCAGGATGCAGGCGCCGTAGCTGGTGCCGGACATACGGGCGTCCGACAGGCGCACCATGTCGCGCACGCCTTGCTTGACCAGCTTTTTCGGGATCGGCAGCATGCCCCATTCCGGCATGCCCGGGCCGCCATGGGGCCCGGCATTGCGCAGCACCAGGACATGGTCCTCGGTGACGTCGAGGTCGTCGCGGTCGATATTGGCCTTGAGCGCCGGGTAGTCGTCGAAGACGAGCGCCGGGCCCCTGTGCTTGAGGAAGCGTGGCGCGCAGGCGCTCGGCTTGATCACGCAGCCGTCGGGCGCGAGATTGCCGCGCAGCACGGCGAGCGCGCCCTCGGCATAGATGGGATTGTCGACGGTGCGGATGACGTCGTCATTGTAGACGCCGGCGCCTTCGAGCGTTTCCGACAGCGGCCGGCCGGTGACGGTCAGCGCGTCGAGATGGAGGTGGCCGGTCAGCCGGCTCATCAGGCCGGGCAGGCCGCCGGCATAAAAGAAGTCCTCCATCAGATAGGTGTCGCCGCTCGGCCGCACATTGGCGATGACCGGCACCTTTCGGCTCGCCTTGTCGAAATCATCCAGCGTGATGTCGACGCCGGCGCGGCGCGCCATGGCGATCACATGGATGATCGCATTGGTCGAGCAGCCCATGGCCATGGCGACCGTGATGCCGTTCTCGTAAGCCGCGCGGGTCTGGATCTTGGCCGGCGTCAGGTCCTCCCAGACCATGTCGACGATGCGCCGGCCGGCCTGGGTGCACATGCGGATATGGTTGGCATCGGGGGCGGGGATGGCCGAGGCGCCGGGCAAGGTCATGCCGATCGCTTCCGCGATGGCGGTCATGGTGGAAGCGGTGCCCATGGTCATGCAGACGCCGTAGGAACGGGCGATGCCGGCCTCGACCTCGGTCCAGTCGGCGTCGCTGATCTTGCCGGCGCGCCGCTCGTCCCAGTATTTCCAGGCGTCCGAGCCGGAGCCGAGCACATGGCCCTTCCAGTTGCCGCGCAGCATGGGGCCGGCCGGCACATAGATCATCGGCAGGCCGGCGCTGGTGGCGCCCATCAGCAGGGCCGGCGTGGTCTTGTCGCAGCCGCCCATCAGCACCACGCCATCGACCGAATGCGAGCGGATCAGCTCCTCGGCATCCATCGCCAGGAGGTTGCGATAGAGCATGGTGGTCGGTTTGACATTGCTCTCGGACAGCGAGATCGCCGGCAATTCGATCGGAAAGCCGCCGGCCTGGAAGATGCCGCGCTTCACATCCTCGACCCGCGTCTTGAAATGGGCATGGCAGGGCTGGGCGTCGGACCAGGTGTTGAGAATGGCGATCATCGGCTTGCCGGCCCAGTCGGCGGCGTCATAGCCCATCTGCATCCAGCGCGAGCGGTGGCCGAAGCTGCGCAGGTCGTCGGCGGCGAACCAGCGGGCGCTGCGCAGGTCGGAAGGCGATTTGCGGGTCATGAGGCGTTTCTCTCGGAGATTCTTTGTCCTGGCGGTCTTTGGATCCATCCAAAGGCCTTGAGCGATCGAACACAAGCTCAGTTCTGCAGACCCCATTTGATCACCGTCGCCCGCGCGATGCCGTGGAAGACGAGGCTGTCGCCCACCAGGCCGATGATGATCTCGCTCCGCCGGCGGCTGCGACACCGGCAGCAGGCCCGAAAGCGGCGGCCGGCTTGAGCATCGAGCCCGGTTTTGGCATGATGGCGCACGATTTCTACCGACGAGACAGGGTTGGCCGAGGCAAATGCCGGGCGAGAACAGCGACGATTCCTCCAGCCCCCGACCACGAAGTCGGCTGGCATCGCAGAGCCGATGTCAGCGTAAAAATCCTTCGCACCATCAGCATCCCAGGGATGTTCTCTGACGTTCCGCGCGACCGCCGCGCGGAGCGGCGGTCGCTTGCTGCCATTTTCCCGACAACAGGACCGCTTCGATCATGGAATGGATTGCCGACCCCAACGCCTGGATCGGTCTCGGCACGCTCGTCGTGCTGGAGATCGTGCTCGGCATCGACAATCTCGTGTTCATCGCGATCCTCGCCGACAAGCTTCCGCCGCATCAGCGCAACCGGGCGCGGATCATCGGCCTGTCGCTGGCGCTCGTCATGCGGCTCGGCCTTTTGGCCTCGATCGCCTGGATCGTCACGCTCCGGACGCCGCTGTTCTCGCTCGGCGGGTGGCCGTTTTCGGGACGCGACCTGATCCTGATCCTGGGCGGTGCCTTCCTGCTGGCGAAGGGCACGATGGAGCTGCATCATCGGCTCGAGGGCCCGCAGGAGCAGAAGCCTGGCCAGGTCGTCCACGCGGTGTTCTGGCAGGTCATCGCCCAGATCGTCGTGCTCGACGCGGTGTTCTCGCTCGACAGCGTCATCACCGCCGTCGGCATGGTCAGCGAACCCGCCGTCATGATGATCGCCGTGGTCATCGCCGTGGTCGTCATGATGGCGGCGTCGCGGCCCCTGATGCTGTTCGTCAGCCGCCATCCGACCGTGGTCATCCTTTGCCTCGGCTTCCTGATGATGATCGGCTTCAGCCTGATCGTCGAAGGTTTCGGCTTCCACATTCCGAAGGGCTATCTCTATGCGGCGATCGGTTTCTCGGTGCTGATCGAGGCGGCCAATCAGGTCGGCCGGGCCAATCGCGTGCGCGTGGCGAGCTCCCGGGACCTGCGCGACCGCACGGCCTCGGCGGTTCTGCGCCTGCTCGGCGGCGAGCGCGAGACGTCGCCTTTGTCGGAGACCGTCGACGGCATTGCCGAGCGGACCGCGGCGGCCGCGGTGTTCAAGCCCGAAGAGAAGGAAATGATCCGCGGCGTCCTCGACCTCGCGGAGCGGCCGATCCGCTCCATCATGTCGCCGCGCAACCGGGTCGAGTGGCTCGATCTCGATGATCCCGAGGAGACGTTGCGCCGGGACATCCGCCGGCTCACCCATTCGCGGGTGGTTCTCGCCCATGGCCGGGTCGACGATTTCGTCGGCGTCGCGCTGGTCAAGGATCTCTTGAATGCGCTCGCCCATGACGGCCGGATCGATTGGTCGAGCGTGCAGCGGCAGCCGCTGGTCGTTCACGAGAGCATCAAGGTGCTGCGCGCCATGGAGCAGCTGCGCCAGGCGCCGGTGCAGATGGCCGTGGTCGTCGACGAGCACGGCGCCTTCGAGGGAGTGGCGACGCCGGCCGACATTCTCGAAGCCATCGCCGGCGAGTTCCCCGACGAGGGCGAGCAGGCGGCGGCGGTCGCGCGCGCCGAGGACGGTTCCTGGATGGTCGACGGCGCGGTCGACATTCGCCGCCTGAGCAGCCTGGTCGAGGTCAATCTGGTCGACCGCCACAACCGCTATGCGACGCTCGCCGGCTATCTCCTGTCCCATCTCGGCCACCTGCCGGTTGCGGGCGAGCGCGTGGTCGAGCAGGGCCTGGCCTTCGAGATCGTCGAAACCGACGGCCGCAATATCGGCAAGGTCAGGATCTCGGTTCAGGCCGCCCTGGCCGACCCGTCCTGACCAGGAACTGGCGGTCAGTCGCTGGTCCGGATGGTCCAGGTGGCATGCTGGACGAAGGGCTGGGCCTCGAGCATGCGGGCGACCGTGTCGAGCTCGGCCGAATCGACGGCCGTCGACATCAAGGTAGCGACGACCTCGATCAGGTCGTCGGCGCGTTCGACGGCGTCGACCTCGCGTGCCGGGTAATGGGCCTTGTCGAGCAAGTCGACGATCAGTTCACGCGCCTGGTCCTGGCGCTCGGCCGGCACGGTGACGCGGATCTCGTAGGTCGCCTCGGTCTGGCTCTCGTCGATCGGCGAGCGGTTGATGGCATTGACCAGCGGCCGCAGCAACGTATTGCCGGCGAGCACCACCAGCGCCAGGAGCACGGCTTCGGCCGGCAGGTCGGCGCCGGCGAAGGCGCCGACGGCGGCCGAGCACCAGAGCGTCGCTGCGGTGTTCAGGCCGCGGACGTTCATGCCCTCCTTCATGATCACGCCGGCACCGAGAAAGCCGATGCCGGAGACGACATAGGCCGTGACCTGAATGGCGCCGCGGGTGCCCTCGAGCCGCATGCCGAGATCGACGAAAGCGGCGGCGCCCACCGCCACCAGCACGGCGGTCCGCAAGCCGGCGGTGCGCTGGCGGTACTGACGCTCGGCGCCGATCGCCGTGCCGAGCACAAAGGCGGTGACCAGACTGACCAGCGTGTTGAGGAATTCGGCGAGATTGAAGGCGGTCAGGGCATTCATGGGGCACTTCGCGGCGCGAGCGGATCTGACGAGAATGACAGGCCCGGCTCAATGCTCAAGTGTTGTGACAGGAACGTGTCACGGGGCCGCCGGGCGAGGGTGGTCGCGTCGGTGCTCTCGGTGCATTTCCGATCGATGCATGAGATGAGACTCGGCCGGTTCCTTCGGCGCGGAATGCACGTCACGCATCGACGCGGCGACCCTGACCCCGGTCCTCCGGACCGACCCTCTCCCACGAAGGCGCCGGAGAGGGTTGCGCGCGAGGGGCGCGCGACTCATCTTCCATTCGCCATTCGCCATTCGCCATTCGCCATTCGCCATTCGGGACCGCCGCACCATGCCAGACGAGCACCTGCCATTCCCAGCGGCCGCGGCCTCCGAGGTCGAGCCGCATGTGCTTGTCGTCGACGACGATGGCGAGATCCGCACGCTGGTCGCCAAATTCCTGCGCGATAACGGTTTTCGCGTCTCGACCGCGCGCGACGGGCGCGAAATGCGCGACGTGCTCGCGGCCGCCGCCATCAACCTGGTGGTGCTCGACATCATGCTGCCGGGCACCAACGGGCTGGATCTCGCCCGCGATCTCAGGCGCACCTCGTCGCTGCCGATCGTCATGCTGACCGCCAAGGGCGACGAGACCGACCGGGTGGTCGGGCTGGAGATCGGCGCCGACGACTATATCGCCAAGCCGTTCAGCCCGCGCGAATTGCTGGCGCGGATCAAGGCAGTGCTCAGGCGAGTCAATATCGCGCCGGTGGTGAACGGCACGCCCGGCAAGCTGTTCCGTTTCGAAGGCTGGACGCTGGATCCGGCGCGGCGCGAGCTGACCGATCCGGCGGGCGTGGTGGTCGACCTGTCGACCGGCGAATATGACCTCCTGCTATCGTTCATCGAGGGGCCGCAACGCGTGCTGTCGCGCGATCAGTTGCTCGATCGCGCCCATAATCGCGTCGCTTCGGGTTTCGATCGCTCGATCGACGTGCAGATCAGCCGGCTGCGCCGCAAGATCGAGCCGACCGAAGACGCGCCGCCGATGATCAAGACCGTGCGTGGAGCCGGCTACATGTTTGTCCCGAAGGTCGAGCGGGCATGACATGGCTGGGCGACACCATCGCCGGACGCACCATCGTGGTGCTGCTGGTAGCCATGGGCATGCTGCACCTGGCGAGCCTCTGGGCCTATCAGTCGTCGATCGAGCAGGAGGTCTCGATCACCAATGAGACGCTGGTCGCCGACCGGCTGGTGGCGGTGGCGCGGGCGGTGGCGCGGGCCGCCCCGGCCGACCGTGACGACACCGCCCATGCCCTGTCGGGCGGGCCGCTGAACGCCCATTGGAGCCCCAGCCGCCAGGTCATGCCGATCGCGGGAACGTCGCCGTTCCTCGTCGGCTTGCGAAGCCGCATCCTGGAGGCGGCGCCCGATATCGGCGCCGACGGGGTGGTCACCGGCGTCCATACGGTGACCGACGACGATCCACATCTGGCGCTCGTCTCGATCCGCCTGCCGGACCAGAGCTGGGTCAATATCAACCTGGTCCAGTTCAGGCCGCATGAACATGCGGCATCGGCCCATGGCACCGTGCTGTCGACCACGCTGATGGCGGTCGGCATCGTCATCGTCGGCATTCTGCTGGTGCGCTGGTTCGCCCGGCCGCTGGCGCTGGTGGCCGCGGCCTCGCGCGATCTCTACACCACCGCCGAACCCAAGCGGCTGGCCGAGACCGGCCCGCGCGAGGTGCGCGACCTCGCCCATGCCTTCAACGAGATGCAGGACCGCATCGCCAAGCTGATCGACGACCGGACGCAGACGCTCGCCGCGGTGTCGCACGACCTGAAGACGCCGATCACCCGGCTGCGCTTCCGGATCGAGGACCTGCCGGCGAAGAGCCGGACGCTGATCGCCGCCGACCTGACCGAGATGGAGCGCATGCTGGACGGTACGCTGGCCTTCCTGAAGGGAGACCGGTCCGACGAGGCGGTCCGCTCGATCGATCTCGCCAGCCTGATCGAGACGATCGTCGACGACCTGGCCGACCAGGGGGCGACGGTCAGCTACGACGGACCGCGATCGGTGGTGGTCAAGGGACGCCGGCTCGCGCTGAAGCGGGCCTTGTCCAACCTGATCGACAACGCGGTGAAATATGGCGGCACCGCGCGTGTCGGCATGACCATGTCCGAACAATCCGCCATCGTGACGATCGATGACGACGGGCCGGGCATTCCCCCGGCATCCGTCGAGGACATGTTTCGTCCCTTCGTCCGGCTCGAGGCGTCGCGCAATGCCGAAACCGGCGGCGTCGGGCTGGGATTGACGGTTGCCCGTACCATCCTGCGCGGCCATGGCGGCGACGTGACCATGGCCAATCGCGACGGCGGAGGCCTGCGCGTCAGCGTCATCTTGCCGCGCGCTGCTGCAACAATCCGTAACAAAGGCGAAATCGGCGCGTAACAGGGGCCACGCAAACGGGGCGGATAGTGTCCGCGAACCGGTCTGACGATGCCCCTGATGCGCCTGTCCATAGCCAGCCTGCTGTTGTCTTTCGCCTTGATGGTCGCGCCCGCCGCGGCCCATCCGGGCCATGACGAGGCAGCGCCGCCGCCGCCCGGCGCCCTGGCGCCGCGGGTGGATGCGGTGTCGGCCGCCTTCGAGCTGGTGATCGTCCGGCGCGGCGAGGCGCTCGAACTGACGCTCGACGATTTCCGCACCAACGAGCCGATCACCGAGGCGGAGATCGTCCTCGAAGGGCCGGGTGGCTCGGTCAATGCGGTGAAGGGCAGGGGAGCGCAATCCGAATCCTGGCTGGTGCCGGCGCCTTGGGCGCGCCAGCCGGGCTCGCATGAGCTGTTGTTCACCGTCAGCGCGCGCGGCGAGACCGAGATCATGACGGCGACGCTGGTGATTCCCGAAGCCGGCGGTGACGCGGCGCCGGCGGAGCGGAGCTCCTGGCTGGTTCCGTCCGCCTTCGCCGACGGCCTGCGCGACCGGATCCAGAGCCGCGACGTGTCCCTCTACGCCATTGTCGGCGCCAGCTTCGCCGCCGGTTTCCTGGTCGCCCTGCTGGTGTGGCGGCGGCGATCCGCCGCTGCTGTCGTGCTCCTCGGTATCGGCCTGGCGCTGGCGCCAGCGAGCGATCCGGCACGGGCCGATGGCGCCGGGCACGCTCACGCAGCGGTCGCGGCGGTCGAGCGCGACGTGGCGATCCGCTTGCCCGACGGCGCCGTCTTCGTGCCGAAAACGACCCAGCGCATCCTCGGCGTCAGGACCTTGCTGGTCGAGCCGGCGGATCATGGCCGCTCCGTCGAGCTGCCCGGGCGGGTGATCCCGGACCCGAATTCGGCCGGCAATGTCCAGGCCGCCGTCGCCGGCCGGCTGACGCCGCCGCCGGGCGGCTTTCCCCGCCTCGGCACCCGGGTCCAGGCTGGCGATATCCTGGGTTTCGTGACGCCGCCTCTGACCTCGGCGGAGGCCTCGGACCAGCGCCAGCGCGCCGCCGAGCTCGACCAGCAGATCACGCTCGCCGAAACGCGGCTGGCGCGCTCGATCCAGATGGGATCGGCGGCGCCCCGGGTGCAGGCCGACGAATTGCGCATCGAGATCCAGGGCCTGAAGGAACGCCGGGCGCGGCTCGACCGGTTCCGGCGCGAGCCGGAAACGCTGGTGGCGCCGGTCAGCGGCGTCGTCGCCTCGGCCAATGCGGTGGCCGGCCAGATCGCCGATCCCGCGACCCTGATCTTCCTGATCGTCGACCCCACCCAATTGTGGGTCGAGGCCTTGTCCTTCGACACCTCGCTCGGCGTGCGTGGCGCCACGATGCGCACGGCCGAAGGCCGCAGCGAGACACTGGCCTATCGGGGTTCGGGATTTGCCGATCGCAACCAGGCGATCCCGGTGCATTTCGCGATCGACGGCGAGACCCGGGGACTCCGGCTCGGCCAGTTCGTCACGGTGGCGGCGGAGAGCGGCGACCGGCGCAACGGGCTCGCCGTGCCGCGCGCGGCCGTGCTGCGCGGCCAGAACGGCCAGACCATCCTCTATGTGAAGACCACCGGCGAGCGGTTCGAGCCGCGCGAGGTGCGGGTCGAGCCGCTGGACGGCGAGCGCGTCGTCGTGGTCGCCGGCCTGGCGCCCGAGCAGCGGGTGGTGACCCGCGGCGCCGAACTCCTGAACCAGGTCCGGTAAGCCGGCGATGTTCACATTCCTCGTTACCCAGTCGCTGAAGAACCGGCTCTTCGTGCTCGCCTTCGCGGCGGTGATCATCCTGTTCGGCGCGCTGAACGTCACGCGCCTGCCGGTCGACGTATTTCCCGACCTCAACCGGCCGACCGTCACCATCATGACCGAGGCCGAGGGGCTGGCCCCGCCCGAGGTCGAACAGCTCGTCTCGTTCCCGATCGAGACCCAGATGAACGGCCTGCCCGGGGTCACCCGGGTGCGCTCGGTCTCCGGCGTCGGCCTGTCGATCATCTATGTCGAATTCGACTGGAACACCGAGATCTTCCGCAACCGGCAACTGGTCAACGAACGGCTGACGCTGGTGCGTGACCAGCTGCCGCCCACCGCGCGGCCCCAGATGGGCCCGATCAATTCGATCATGGGCCAGGTGCTGCTGGTCGGGCTGACGGCGGAGACGACCTCGCCGATGGAATTGCGCGAGATCGCCGACTGGGTGATGCGCCCGAGGCTCCTGACCATCCCGGGCGTCGCCCAGGTGATCCCGATGGGCGGCGAGGTGCGCCAGTTCCGCGTCGCGCCGAACCCGGCCGCCATGCGCGCCACGGGCGTGACCCAGGCCCAGCTCGAAACCGCGCTCGCCCAGTTCGGCGTCAACAGCGGCGGCGGCTTCACCGACCAATATGCCCGGGAATTCCTGATCCGGAACATCGGCCGCACCGCCAGCCTCGACGACCTGCGCCAGGTGGTCATCGCCACCGTCGCCGGCCAGCCGGTCTATGTGCACCAGGTGGCGGAGGTGTCGTTCGGCGCGCGTCAGAAGCGCGGCGATGTCGGCTTCATGGGCCGGCCGGCGGTCAGCCTGTCGATCGAGAAGCAACCGGGCGCGGACACGATCAAGCTGACCCGCGAGATCGAGCTGGCGCTGAAGGAGATCGGCGCCAACCTGCCGCGCGACGTGAAGGCCGACCATATCCTGTTCCGCCAGGCCGATTTCATCGAGACCTCGATCGCCAATCTCAAGAAGGTGCTGGGCGAGGCGATCATCGTGGTGGCGATCATCCTGTTTGCCTTCCTGCTGAACGTCCGCACCACGCTGATCTCGCTGACCGCCATTCCGGTGTCGCTGCTGGCAACCGCGATCATCTTCCATTTCGCGGGATTGTCGATCAACACGATGACATTGGGCGGGCTCGCCATCGCCATTGGCGAACTGGTCGACGACGCGGTGGTCGATGTCGAGAACATCTTCCGGCGGCTGCGCGAGAACCGCGAAAAGGGCAATCCGCGCTCGGTGTTCCAGGTGGTGGTGGCGGCCTCCAACGAGGTCCGCTCCGGCATCGTCTATGCCACAGCCATCATCGTCCTGGTCTTCGTGCCGCTATTCGCCCTGTCCGGTATCGAGGGGCGGCTGTTTGCACCGCTGGGCGTCGCCTATATCGTCTCGATCCTGGCGAGCCTCGTCGTGTCGATCACGCTGACCCCGGTCATGGCCTATTGGCTGCTGCCCGGCATGAAGCGGCTCGATCATAAGGAGAGCGGGCTGATCCGCGTGCTGAAGGGCGTCAATCGCCGCGCGCTCCTGTGGTTCTTCGACCGGCCGCGCCGGCTCCTGGCGACCGTGGTGCTGGCGGTGCTCCTCGCCGGCTTCGCCGCGACGCAATTGCCGCGCGCCTTCCTGCCGCCGTTCAACGAGGGCACCTTCACCATCACGATGCAGTTCAATCCGGGCATTTCGCTGGCCGAAAGCAGCCGGATCGGGCTGGTCGCGGAGCGCCTGCTGATCGACGTGCCGGAGGTCAAGACCGTCGGACGCCGCACCGGCCGGGCCGAACTCGACGAACATGCCGAGGGTGTTCATGTCTCCGACCTCGAGGTGGCGCTGAAGCCGGGCGGCCGGCCGAAGCCGGAGATCGTCGCCGACATCCGGCAGCGGCTCGCCGTGCTGCCGGTGACCACCAATGTCGGCCAGCCGATCTCGCACCGGCTGGACCACATGCTGTCGGGCGTGCGCGCCCAGATCGCGCTGAAGATCTTCGGCGAGGATCTCGATACGCTGCGCGCCGTCGGCGAGGAGTTCCGCGCCAAGCTCGCCCGCATCGAAGGCCTGGTCGATCTGCAGGTCGAGAAGCAGGTGCGCATCCCGCAGCTCGAGATCGTCGTCGACCATCAGCGCGCGGCCCTTTACGGCGTGCAGCCCTCGGCGGTCACCGAACAGCTCGAGCGCCTGTCCAACGGCCGGGTCGTCTCGCGCATCGTCGACGGCATCAGGCGCTTCGACGTGGTGGTGCGGCTGGCCGACCAGGTGCGCACCACCCAGGGGCTCGGCGACCTCTTGATCGAGACGCCGGTCGGCTGGGTGCCGGTGCGCCAGATCGCCACCGTCACCGAGACCGACGGCCCGAACCAGATCCTGCGCGAGAACGGCAAGCGGCGCGTCGTGGTGCTGGCCAATTCCGACGGCGTCGCCGACATGGCGCGGCTGATCGCCGATATCCGCAAGGAAATCGCCGCGACCAGCCTGCCGCCGGGCTTCTTCGTCAGCCTGGAGGGCGCGTTCCAGGCCCAGGAGGAGGCGAGCCGGACCATTGGCCTGCTGTCGCTCCTGTCGCTCGGCCTGATCTTCGCCATCCTCTATTCGCGCTACCGCTCGACCGTGCTGGCGCTGATCATCATGGGCTCGATCCCGCTGGCGCTGATCGGTTCGGTGGCGGCCTTGTGGATCGCCGGCCAGCCGATGTCGGTCGCCTCCATGGTCGGCTTCATCACGCTGACCGGCATCGCCACCCGCAACGGTATCCTGAAGATCAGCCACACGGTCAACCTGGCGCTGCACGAAGGCATGAGCTTCGGCCGCGACCTGGTGGTGCGCGGCAGCCTGGAACGGCTGACGCCGGTGCTGATGACAGCGCTGTCGGCCGGCGTCGCGCTGGTGCCGCTGATGGTCGATCCGCTGGCGCCGGGCAAGGAGATCCTGCACCCGGTGGCCGTGACCATCTTCGGCGGCCTGGTGACGGCGACCTTGCTCGACACCATCGTCACGCCGGTGCTGTTCCTGCTGTTCGGGCGCAAACCCCTGGAGCGGCTGATGTCGCTCCATTCCTCATCCGACGAAACCGCGGAGCCCGCCGGTGCCAAGGCCGAGACGTTCTGACCCACCGAGATCTTCCGACCTGCCGCCGTTCCGGCCGCCCCGCATCCATCCGACCCCCGAAGGAGACCATCCGATGAAGCGACTGCTGTTCCTCGCGCTCGCCGCGGCGCTGAGCGCCACGCCCGTTCTCGCCCACGAGCCCCATGCCGGACCGAACGGCGGCACGGTCTACGAGATGGCCGATACCTATCATGTCGAGCTGGTCGCCAAGGGCACGACGCTCGACCTCTATCTGACCGACCATGACGACAAGGTGGTCGCCGCCGCCGGTTTCCAGGGCGTCGCGATCCTGGTGGTCGACGGCAAGTCGGTACGCGTGACGCTGGCGCCGGTTTCCGCCAACCGGCTGACCGGCACCTCCAGCGTCGCGCTGCCGCAGCGGCCGCGCGGCGCCGTCCAGCTCACCCCGCCGGGCCGGCGGATGATCCAGGCCCAGGTCCGCTAGGAAAAACGGCATGACCCGATCGAAGATCATCGGCGCGCTGGCGCTGGCTTTCGTCATCGGTGCCGCCGGCGCCGGTTTCGCCCAGCAGGGCGGCTCCATGGGTGGTGGTCCGATGGGCCACGGTTCCATGGGCGGCCACCAGGGGCACGGCCAGCCGACCGGGACGGCGCCGGCCTCGCCCTCGACCAGGGCTTTCGAGGCGGTCAATGAGCGCATGCACCAGGGCATGGCGGTCCGCTACAGCGGCAATGCCGATCGCGACTTCGTCGCCGGCATGATCCCGCACCACCAGGGCGCCATCGATATGGCCAAGGTCGTGCTGCAATATGGCCGCGACCCCGAGGTCCGCAAGCTCGCCGAAGAGGTGATCAGGGCCCAGGAAGCCGAGATCGCCCAGATGCGGGTGATGCTGCAGCGGCTGGGCAGTCAGTGAGGCGGCGAATGGCGAGTGGCGAATAGCGAATAGCGAATAGGGAAATGCCGCCTGCTCAAAAAGGACCGCGCGAACCCTCGCCTGCGTCTTCGCGGGCGAGGGTTTACGCGCATCGGACGACGGTCAATGAAAAACCCGTCCGCCGTCGACGACCAGCGTCGAGCCTGTGGCGAATGCTGAGGCCGTGCTGGTCAGGAACAGCGCCGCGCTGGCGATGTCGTCGGGCTGGCCGATACGCTGGAGTGCTGCCCGCGTGCGAACCATCTCCTGCATGCCCGAGGGATCGCCGGCAGCCTCGAAGCCGGCCCGCAGCATGGGGGTGTCGATGGCTCCGGGGCAAACGACATTGACCCGGATGTTGCGGGGCGCGAGTTCCAGGGCGAGAGCCTTGGAGAACATGATGAGGCCGGCCTTGGACGCGCAATAGGCCGTCCGCTGGGTCAGCGGTTGCAGGCCGGCACCCGAGGCGAGATTGACGATGGTGGCCCCGGGGCTGCGCGCCAGCGCATCGACGGCCGCATGGCAGACCGACATCGTGCCGGTCAGGTTGATCGCGATGACCCGGTGCCATTCGGCCGGCGTCATGGCGGCGAAGTCCCGGATGAGGTCGACGCCGGCGGCGTTGACGACGCCGTCGAGCCCGCCGAGCGTCTCGATCGCCTGCCCGATCGTCCGCGCGACCGCGTCATGATCGGCGACATCGCAGCGCAGGGCGACCGCGCCGGGAATGGCCCGTGCGAGTTCCGCCAGCGCGTCGCCATTGACATCCAGCAGCGCCAGCCTGGCACCGGCCGCGGCGAAGCGCAGGGCGATCGCCCGGCCGATGCCCGAGGCCGCCCCGCTGATGAGGATCGTGCGTCCTTCGAGCGTCATGACGGCCTCGCCGACGCGAGGAGTTCGTCGACCAGCGCCGGTCCCTGCGCCGCCATGCCCTGCTCGAGCCGGTCGATCAGCGCGACCAGCTTGCGGCTGATCGGGACGGCCAGGCCATGCCTGGCCGCGATATCGAGGACCGGGGCGAGCTGCGCGCCCGCGTCGGTCTTCAGCTTGAGCACGGCGATGTCGCGCCAGGGACTGCTATAGGGCTTGTCGGAGGCGCCCCAGAACGCCGCGATCCGTTCCAGGCACGCGTGGGCCGGCGCATCATCGGCAACCAGGAAGGCCTCCGGGTCGAAGCCGTCGAAGCCGAGCGGCGTCACGCCTTCCGCCCGGGCGACGGCCAGAAGCTCGCGCACCAGCTGCAGGTTGAGCCCGCGAAGCCGCGGATCCCGGATGAAATCGGCGATCGTCTGATCGCTCAGCGCCTCGGCCTTCAGCAGGGCCGAATAGGCGGTCTTGCCCCAGAGATAGCCCCAGATATTGCCGGTGAGCACGGCCTTGGGCTCGAACATCGCGAGGATCGCGTGGATCTCCCGCGTCCGCGCCCGCACGCTGCCATCGATCTCGCCGACGACGACCGCGGCGCGCGTGCCGAAGCGCAGCTTGCCCGGCTCCAGGACATCGGCGCCGAAATTGATGAAGGAGCCGACGGTTCGCCCGGCGCCGACGATCTTGGCGATCATCCTTTCGCAAAGCCCGTTCTGCAGGGAGACCACGGCGCCGTCGGCGGCGAGAAGCGGCTCGATCTGCCGCGTGGCAGGCTCGGTGTGATGCGCCTTCACCGCCAGGAAGACTAGGCCGAGCGGGCCTTGCACCTCGTCCGGGCGGAGCGCTTCGATGCGCACCGTGAAATCGCCTTCGCGGCCGGTGATGGTCAGGCCGTGCCGGTTGATGGCGTCGATATGGGCGCCGTTGGCATCGACCACCCGGACAGCTCGCCCCTTGGCGGCAAGATGGGCGGCGATCGTTCCGCCAATGGCTCCCGCGCCCCAGAAGACGATGGGCTGGCTGGTCATGGATCGATCCTTCGTGTCTGGCGGGCGTCGCCTCGACCCGGCTTGCCGGGTCGGCCCCGTTGGCTTAGCGCCGAGCCGCGCAGCGCGGCCCGGTGGTTTTCGCTGGTCACGACGTCCGGGTGACCAGGCGAGGGGAGTGTTGCGGATCTCGCGCCGCGGCACAGTGATTTTTGACCGATTGATCTTGGTACGAACAAGTCGTGGATGCCCGGGACAAGCCCGGGCAAGACGAAGTGGGGCGAGCAAGAGGACGTGGTGCCAGGTCGCCCTTGCCCTGCTTTCTCCGTCCTGGCCGGGCTTGTCCCGGCCATCCACGAATTCAGCCCAATTGCACAAAGAACCCCGGAAAACGTCGCGGTTCCTATCCAGTCAAATCGTCATGATCACTGCGACGCGGCCCTATCGCAGGGCCGCGCCGGCGGTTTCCTTGAGCCGGATCACCACGAACAGCGAGATCAGCGCCGCGGGGGCCAGGTAGAAGTAGGTCGGGGAGACGGGCGAGCCGGTCGTGGCGATCAGCCAGGTTGCGACGAACGGCGCGAAACCACCGAACACGGCGACGGCCAGCGTATATCCCGCCGACATCCAGGTGGACCTGAGATGGGTCGGGAAGATCTCCGAAATGGCCGCCGGACCGGGGCCCGAATAGAGGGCCAGCAGGACGCCGAACAGGATCTGGATCGGCAGGACCACGGAAAGTCCGCCGCCCTTGGCCATCAGCGAGAACAGCGGCCAGGCCAGGACGCCGATGCTCAAGGCACTGGCGATCAGCAGCGGACGGCGGCCGATCCGGTCGGAGACCGCGCCCCAGACCGGCACGGCGATGACCATGGCGATGAGGCCGATCGTATTCGACCACAGCGCCTCGGACGGGGTGAGGCCGGCAAACCGCTGGGTGAAGCTCGGCATCCAGGCCAGCAGCGTGTAATAGGCGATCGTCCAGAAAATGGTGAAGCCGAAGGCCAGCGCGCCCAGCGGCGCGCCGGAAACGACCGGCTCTCCGGCGGCGGCGTCACGGCTGGCCTCGAAGGACGGCGTTTCCTCGACATTCCGGCGCATGTAGACGCCGACCACGAGCAGGATGGCGCCGAACAGGAAGGGCAGGCGCCAGCCCCAGTCGAGCATCGCGGCCGCGCTCAGCGACGAGGTGAGGATGGCGGCGGTCGCCGAACCCAGCAGCGAGCCGCCGGCCGTGCTGACCTGCTGGAAGCTGCCGAAGAAGCCACGCCGTTTCGGCGGCGACCATTCGATGATGAAGGCGGTCGAGGTGCCCCATTCGCCACCCGCGGCAATGCCCTGGACGATGCGCAGGGCGACCAGCAGGATCGGCGCCCAGATGCCGATGGTTTCGTAGGAGGGCAGGAGGCCGATGCCGATCGTGCCGAGCGCCATCATGAAAATGGTCAGCACCAGGGCCGTCTTGCGCCCCTTCGTGTCGCCCAGGCGTCCGATCACGATGCCGCCCAGGGGGCGCGCCAGGAAACCCACGCCATAGGCCGCGAAGGCCGCCAGCAGCGAGGCGGTCGGATCCGTGCCGGGGAAGAATTTCGCGGCGATCATGGTCGCCAGATAGGCGTAGACGCCGAAGTCGTACCACTCGAGCAGATTGCCGATGGACGCCGCCCATATGGCCTTCCGCGCCTTGCCGTTGAGTTTGCTGTCCTCGCCCGAAGCGAGAGAACCGGCCGTCATGATGTGCCCCCTGGGATGTCCGAGGTATTGCATTGCAATACGAAATAGTGCAGAAAAATACGCTAGGGGCCGAGGAGGGAAACGTCAATGTCGCAGGCGGCTGGAGCGGTGCGTGCCAATCCGTTGTTCGTGAATTCCGTCGCGAAATGCATGACGGTGCTGCGCGCGTTCACCGGCCCGGGCCGGTTCCTGAGCCTGCTGGAGATCGCCAACCGGGCCGGGCTGGACAAGAGCACGGCGCAGCGCATGGTGCACACGCTGCACCAACTCGGTTATCTCGAAAAATGCCCGGACACGCGCCGCTATGGCCTGGGCAGCGCGATGCTGGATTTCTCGTTCCAGTTCATTCGCACGCACCCGCTGGTCGAGGTCGCGACCCCGCACCTGATCGAACTCCGGCGGGCCTGCGACGAGCGCGTCGACATGAGCCTGTTCGACGGTGCGACGCTTGTCTATGTCATCCGGCTGCAGAGCCGGCGGGCCAAATATTACACAACCGTCGTCGGCCGCAGGATGCCGGTGTTCTGCACGGCGGGCGGCCGGGCCATGCTGGCGCAGCTGCCGCGCGACGAGGCCCTGGCCATTGTCGAGGGCAGTTCGCGCGAGCCGCGCACCAGGCACACGATCACCGACGTGGCGACGATCATGGCGAAAGTCGATCAGGCCCGCCGCGACGGCTATTCGGTGGCGGTCGAGGAGGCGGTCGCCGGTGAAATCACCATCGGCGCGGCGCTGGTCGACGCCGGCGGCGCGCCGGTGGGGGCGATCCATATCGCCGCGGCCACCGCGAGCTGGAGCCCCGACGCGCTGGTCGAGCGCATGCTGCCGAAACTGCAGGAGACATTGCGGGCGCTGAACCCGGGAGCCGTCTGAGGGCGAGGCCCCTCCCGGCGGATTGCGTCCCGGGACGGCCAGGTCTATTTAGCAAGTTTATTCTTGTTAAAAAGATCAGGCAGCAGATATGACACTCGTTCTCGCCCAGGCCATCGCGGCTTTCGGCTTCGCCCTCTGGTCGACACTCGCTTTCGTCAACAATGTCAGCGACTTCAAAGGAGCGGCTCACGCGGTTGGCGTGACCATGAGCATGCAGCTCCTCGATCAGCAGCCAGCGATGCCGACGCCCTTGCGCCGCCGGGCCCTGCCGAATCCCGCCCTGGCCAGGATCGCGCTGGTGCTCATCGCGTTCTGGCAAATGACGACCGCGATCCTGTTCTGGCTGAGCGGTGCCCAGTTTCTGTTCGGCCAGGTGACCCTTGCCAAGGGATCGGCGACGCTGGCTCTGAGCGCTCTTTCCGCCCTGTGCTTCGGCTTCCTGCTCGGCGGCATGTGGTTTGCCTCTTGGATACGGCAGGAGGCGCTGCAACTGACACATATCGGCCTGCTCATCGCTTCGATCGCGGCGACGGTGCTCATGCAGATCTAGTGTCGGGCCCGGAACCGGTCGTGCTCGCCGTCAGCGCGCGGCTGCCGCTTCCGGGACGATCGAATAGGCGCATCGGCGCGAGCCGGCCAGGATGTGCTCCAGCCGCTCGATCCGCACGCCCGGTCCCAGGACATTCCTGAACAGGTCGATCTCGGCGCGGCAGAAGCCCTGGCAGGCCGCGGCCGCGGCGCAGATCGGGCAATGGTTTTCGATCAGCAGCAGCGTTCCCTCGGGCGTTTCCTGCCAGTCGGCCATATAGCCCTCGGCCGAGCGGATCTGCGCGAGACGCTCGACGCGATCGCGCAAAGTCGCGACGCCGCTCATCGCAGCCTGATAGGTCCTGCGGGTGTCCTGTTCCCGGGCGGCGATGATCGTCTCGATGGCCTGCTCGCCGAGCGCGGCACGCATGGTCTGCAGCAACTGAACGGTCAGCTCGGCGTGGGTGTCGGGGAACTGGCTGTTTCCCGTTGGCGTAAGCTCCCAGAACTGGGCCGGCCGGCCGACGCCGCGCACCTCGGATCGTGCTGCCACCAAGCCGTCCTCCGCCAGGCGCACGAGTTGCTGGCGCGCGGCTTCGCCGGTGATCGACAGGCGCTTGCCGAGTGCCGCCGCGGTCTGGGCGCCGTGCATCTTCAGCACCATCATGATCCGCTGCCCCGGCGAGCGGAGGGCGTGATCGGAGGTGTTCAACAAAGCGTTCCTCGACATATCACTTGCGGCCCATTTAAAAAGTACTAGCTTGGAAAATAGGCCGCGCCCATCGCGAGCGCAAGCCGGGACGCCCAGCGCCGCCACGGGCGGTGCGGGCAAGCTTAACACAGGAGGCCATCATGGCTTTTGAACTGCCTTCACTGCCCTATGCGACCGATGCACTGGCCGATCTCGGCATGAGCGCCGAGACGCTGGAGTTTCACCACGGCAAGCACCATCAGGCCTATGTCACGGCGCTCAACGGTTTCGTCGACAAGAACGATGCGCTGAAGGGCAAATCGCTCGACGAGATCGTGCTGCTGTCCAACGGCAAGGCCGATCTGGCGCCGGTGTTCAACAATGCCGGCCAGCACTGGAACCATATCCTGTTCTGGCAGGCCTTGTCGCCGAAGGGCGGCCGGCTGCCGCCGGCGCTCGAAGCCAAGCTCACCGCGGATTTCGGCAGCGTCGCGGCTTTCAAGGAGGCGTTCAAGACGCAGGCGACCGGCCAGTTCGGTTCCGGCTGGGCCTGGCTGGTGCTGGCCAAGGACGGCCGGCTGAAGGTCACCAAGACGGCCAACGGCTCCAATCCGCTGGCATCAGGCGAAGGCAAGGCGCTGCTGGGCCTCGATGTCTGGGAACACAGCTATTACATCGACTTCCGCAACCGCCGGCCGGATTACGTGACGAATTTCCTCGACCGGCTGGCCAATTACGAATTCGCCGAAGCGCAGCTGAAGGCGGCTTGACGGACCGTATCAACCCTCTCCCGCGAAGGCGCGGGAGAGGGCTTGCGCGTCAACCCTTCGCCGCCGCCTCGCATTTCGCATAATGCGCGGCGATCTGTTCGCCGGTGGTGATCCAGACGTCCTTGTGATCGAGCGCATAGGTCAGGAAGTCGCGCAGGAGGCGCAGCCGCATCGGCCGGCCGCTGACCTGGGGGTGCAGCACGGTGGTGACCATGGCGCCCCAGTCTCTGACCTCGTCGAGTTCGTCCTTCCACATGGACAGGACATGTTCCTTGGGGAACACCGAGCGCGGCGAGAAGCGGGCGCTCAGGCCATGCATCCAGTCGTCATAGCTGGACGTCGGCGGCAATTCGATCACGCCGGGCGACCCATCGGGCAGGACCTGCCGGTAGGGCCGGACATCGTCGCGCCAGGACGACGAATAGAGGATGCCGCGCTGCTTCAGGCTGACGCGCAGCTCGTCGCAGCTCTCGCCGAAGGGCGCGCGATAGCCGACCGGCACCACGCCGAGCCGGCGCTTGAGGGTTTCGAAACCGCGGTCGAGCTCATCCTGGATATAGGGATCGCCGGGATCCGGCAGCAGGTGGTGATAGCCGTGATGGCCGATCTCGTGGCCGGCCTTCAGGATGGCTTCGGCCATGGCGGGATGGGCGTCGACCGCCCAGCCGGTGATGAAGAAGGTCGCCTTCAGGCCGAGCTGGTCGAGCAGTTCCAACAGCTTGGGCGTGCCGACGCGCGCCTCGAAGCCGCCGAAGGACATGGTGACGAGCCGCTCGGCATGGGCCGGATCCTTGGAGGTCCAGGCGCTCTCGGCATCGACGTCGAAGGACAGGAACATCGCCGCGCGATGGCCGTTCGGCCAGGGAAATTCAGGCGCCGGCGGCGCCATATTCGCTGGCCTGGTCGGGATCACGTCCCATTTTTCATTGCCCGGCATTGATCGTCACCCTTTCGATGGCATTGGCGGAGAGCTTCCATTTGTCGAGAAGCCTCCGATAGGTTCCGTCCGCGACCAGCTCGGTCAGCGCCCCGGCCAGGGCCTGCTGCAATTCGGTCGCGTCCTTGGCCGTGGCGATACCCATCAGCTGGGTGGCGATCGGTTCGCCGACGGGATGGTAGGTATTGGGTTCAAGCCCCATGATATAGGGCAGGGTCTCGTTGCCCTGCATGGCGGCGTCGATGCGGCCCTGGCGCAACTGCGTGCGCGCATCGGCCGAGCCTTCGGTGCCGACGAAGGTGATCGCCGGCTTGCCGGCGGCCGCGCACTGGGTCTCGCTCCAGCGGGAGATCTCGCGCGGATAGGAGGTCCGCCGGCTGGCGCCGACCGTCTTGCCGCAGAGCGACAGCATGTCGGGGAATTCGGCGGCACGCGCCGCGCGGACGAAGAATTGCGGGCCCGAGCGCAGGTAATTGACGAAGCTCGCGGTGTCGCGCCGGCTCGGCAGGTCGCTCATGCCGGAGAGGACGATGTCGACCCGGCCGGTGGCGATGGCCGGGATCATCTGCTCGAAGCTCGTTTCCTGCCACTGCATGCGCACGCCGAGCTTGGCGGCGATGGCCGCGCCCAGCTCGACGTCGAAGCCGGTCAGTTCGCTGGTCGCCGGATCCTTCAGATCGAGCGGCGGATAGTTCGGCACGATGGCGGCGATGATCGTGCCGCGCGCCTTGATGGCGGCCGGCAGCTCGGCGGCCTGGGCCGAGCCCATCAGGCCGAGCAGGCAGGCCGCGAAAGCCCATTTCTTCATGTCGGAACCCCTCTTTGTTGTTGCAGCTTCTACGCAAGAACCGCCGACAGGAAGGCCCGGGTCCGCTCTTCCCGGGGAGAGCCCAGGACCTCTTTGGCGGGCCCCTGTTCGACGATGGCGCCGTGGTCCATGTACACCACACGGTCGGCGACCTCGCGGGCAAAGCCCAGCTCATGGGTGACGACGATCATGGTCATGCCGCTCCGCGCCAATTCCTGCATGACCGTGAGAACCTCGCCGACCAGTTCGGGGTCGAGCGCCGAGGTCGGCTCGTCGAACAGCATCAGCTTCGGTTGCATGGCGAGCGCGCGGGCGATCGCAACGCGCTGCTGCTGGCCGCCGGAGAGATTGGCGGGGAAGGAACCTTCCTTGGACGCCAGGCCGACGCGGTCGAGCAGCACCCGTGCCTCGCGGGTCGCCTCGGCCTTGTCGCGCTTCAGCACCTGCACCGGACCTTCGATGATGTTCTCGAGCGCGGTCATGTGCGGAAACAGGTTGAAGCGCTGGAACACCATGCCGGTCTTCAGCCGCTGGCGGGCGATCTCGACCTCAGTCAGCGGATAGAGCTTGTCGTCGACCCGGCGGTAGCCGACCAGGTCGCCGTCGACCCAGATGGCGCCGGCATCGATCTCGACCAGCTGGTTGATGCAGCGCAGAAGCGTGGTCTTGCCCGAGCCGGAGGCGCCGATGATGCACAGCACCTCGCCCTGGGTGACGTCGAGCGAGACGTTGTTGAGCGCCTGGAACGTGCCGAAATGCTTGGCGACGGAGCGAATGGAGACGAGCGGCGCGGTCATGGTCAGCGCCCTTTCGCCGCGCCGCGCGCGAAATATTTCTCGAGCAGCATCTGCAGCGGCGTCAGCACCGAGACGATCACCAGGTACCAGATGGCGGCGACGATCAGGAGCTCGATGACGCGCGAATTGGCATAATAGATGTTCTGGGCGTTGTGCAGCACCTCGGAATATTGAATGACGCTGGCGAGCGAGGTCAGCTTGATCATGCCGATGAACTCGTTGCCGAGCGGCGGAATGACCACTCTCATGGCCTGCGGCAGGATGATCCGCTTCAGCGACAGGAGCCGGGTCATGCCGATCGACTGGGCCGCCTCGTATTGGCCGTGGTCGACCGAGATCAGGCCGGCGCGCACCACTTCCGAGGTATAGGCGCCCTGGTTGATGCCGAGCCCGAGCAGGGCCGCGACGAAGGGTGTCATGATGTCGACGGTACGGGCGCTGAACAGGCCGGGAATGCCCATGGTCGGAAAGATCAGCGCCAGGTTGAACCAGAGCAGCAATTGCAGGATCACCGGCGTGCCGCGGAAGAACCAGGCGTAACCCAGCGCCACCGAGCGCAGCACCGGATTGGGCGACATGCGCATGATGGCGACGAGCACGCCGAGCACGATGCCGAGCCCCATGGCGAGGATCGACATGGTGATGGTGTTGACCACGCCCGAGAGAATGGACGGCACGGTCAGGAAACGGCCGACATAGGCCCATTCGATCTGGCCGCGGGCGAAGGCAAGGCCGATCCAGGCGAGCACGGCGACGATGGCCGTGGCCGCCAGCCAGCGGCCCCAATGGGTGCGCCTGACGATCTTCAGCCCGGCAATATCGGGAAACGGGTCGCCGGCGGCGGATGTGCCGAGGCTTTGGGTCGATGCGAGCGTCATCGGGCTTCCCCATTGATGATCAGGCCGGGAACCGCATTGCCGGGCAGGTTCCATTTGGCCAGGATCTGCTGATAGGTGCCATCCCTGATGAGCGCGACAAGGGCCTCGGCGACGGCGTCGCGAAAGGCCGTGTCGGCCTTCTTGAAGGCGATGCCCTGGTAGTTGACGGTGAACGAACCGCCCACCGTCTTGAAGGCGCCGGGGTCGAGCGACATCGTATAGGGCACGGTCTCGCTGCCCTGGACCGCGGCGTCGATGCGGCTCTGCTTCAGCTGGGCGCGCGCATCCGCCGTGCTTTCGGCCGGCACGACCACGATCGCCGGCTTGCCCCTGGCTTCGCAGTTCTCCGCGCTCCAGCGACGGATCTGGTCGGGAAACGAGGTCGAGCGGCTGGTGCCGACCCGCTTGCCGCAGAGGTCCTCAGGCGTCGCGAAGGGCGCGGCGGCGAGCGTGTAGAACTGCGCGCCCGACTTCAGGTAGTCGATGAAGTCCATGGTCTCGCGGCGTGCCGGCAGGTCGCTGAGGCCGGACAGGATGAGATCGGCGCGGCCGGTCTGCAGGCCGGGAATGAGCTGCTCGAAGGCGCTCTCCGACCATTCGATGCGCACGCCGAGTTTGGCCGCCAGCGCCTCGCCGAGATCGATGTCGAGCCCGACCAGCTTATTGGTGGCGGGGTCGCGATATTCCATTGGCGGATAGATGGCGTTGACGGATATGCGAATGATGCCGGATTGCCTGACCTGGGCCGGCAGTTCGCCGGCCTGAAGTCCGCCCGCCGCGATCATCAGGCCCGCCGCGGCGAAACCTGCAACAACATGCCTGATCATCTGTACTCCCCTCCAGATGCGGCGGCCGGCAAGCGGCGCCTTTTGAAGCTTTGAGGCTAGGCGGCCGTCTCCCGGTCCGGCTCGATCACGCCGACCTGGCCGGTGATCGGGCCGTACCATTGCGGCCGCCGATGGGCCTCGAAATTGAACATCTTGGACTTGCCCTGGCGGCAGAGATCGAAGTCGCAATCGGCGATGATGATCTCGTCGGCGAGGGTTGCCGCCTCGGCGACGATGACGCCGTTGGGATCGACGATGCAGGAGCCGCCGATCAGGCCGGCGCCGTCCTCATTGCCGGCCTTGGCCACCGCGACCGCCCAGGTGGCGTTCATATAGGCGTTGGACTGCACCGCCAGCTTGGCGTGGAAGGTGCGCAGCGCCGCGTCCTCGCGGTCGCCGCCATTGGGGTCATAGGCCGCCGAATTATAGCCGACGCAGACCAGTTCCGCGCCCTGCAGGCCGAGCACGCGCCAGGCTTCCGGCCAGCGCCGGTCGTTGCAGATCAGCATGCCGGTAATGGCGCCGGCCCAGGCTTCGGGCGCGCGCACTGCCGGGAAACCGAGGTCGCCATATTCGAAATAGCGCTTTTCCAGCTGCTGGTATTTTTCGCCGGCGCGCGGCTCGACCGAGCCGGGCAGGTGGATCTTTCGGTATTTCGAGATGATGCGGCCGTCCGGCCCGACCAGGATGGAGCTGTTGAAATGGTGACCGTCCTCGGTCAGCTCGGCATAGCCGACATAAAAGCCGATATTCAGCTCGCGCGCCCGGTCGAACAGCGGCTGAACCGCGGGGTTCGGCATGGCGGGCTCGAAATAGGTGGCGAGCTCATTGGCCTCCATGAGCCAGCGCGGGAAGAAGGTGGTGAAGGCAAGCTCCGGAAACACCACCAGCCCGGCGCCCTTGGCGGCCGCCTGCTCGAGCAGTGCGATCAGACGGGCGAGCGTCTCGGCCCGGCTGTCATCCCGCTGGGTGGGACCCATTTGCGCACCAGCGACGCGAAGACTGCGCGACATCGTCTTGCCTTCTCTCAGCTCATGAAGCGGGCGGTTCGAAGCTCGATCCGATCGAACGCGAACCCGCCGGACGACGAAACTGTGACATTGGGATGGCGGTGCAACAATAGGCCGGACTATGATATTTCGGCCTCGTCTATTTGCTGGAATGATAGTGAGGATATCGCCATGACGCTGCGCCAGCTGGAGATCCTGCGCGCCATCATCCGCTATCGCACGACGGTGGCGGCAGCGAGCCAGCTCGGCTTGTCGCAGCCGGCGATCAGCAACGCGATCAAGGCCATGGAGGCGCAAACCGGCTTTCCGCTGTTCGAGCGGATCAACAACCGGCTGTTCCCCACCCGCGAGGCGCAAATGCTGCATGACGAGGCGGAATCGATCTTCACCATGCACACCATCCTGGAAAACAAGCTTCGCGACCTGAAGGAGAGCAAGGCCGGCCATTTGCGCATCGTCGCGACGCCGCCGATCGGCTACGGCGTCATTCCCTCGGCGCTGCGCCAGTTCCTGGCCCAGCGGCCGCAGGTGCAGGTGTTTTTCGACGTCCGCCGCTACGAAGGGGTGATCGACAGCGTCGAAAACAACCTGGTCGAACTGGGCTTCGCCATCGGCCTGGAGGATCGGCCCGGCCTGCATTGCGAGGCGGTGTTCACCGGCGACATGGTCTGCGTGGTCAAGCCGGGCCATCCGCTGGCGGCCAGGCCGGTGATCACGCCGGCCGATCTCGACGGTTACCCCTTCATCGCGCTCGAACGCGGCACCCGGCTCGGCGAGGCGGTGCGCGAGAGCTTCCGCAAGGCCGGCCAGCCGTTCAAGCACGCGGTCGAGGTGCGCTATTGCAACACCGCCTGCGTGCTCGCCGAAAGCGGTGTCGGGGTGGCCGTGGTCGACCCGTTCTCGCCGCGCTACGGCGCCGGCGACGACCTGGTGGTGCTGCCTTATGAGCCGGTGACCCGGGCGGTCGCCTCGGTGGCCTGGTCGAAGAGCCGGCCGCTGTCGAGGCTCGCCCAGGCATTTCTGGCCGAGGTGCGGGCGGGGGCGGCGCGGATGGAGCGGGATTACCGGGAAAGGTTGAGCAAGCGGGATTGAAGGGGGGTGCCGAGCAGGTCGATTGGCTTCTGGTGCTGCATCAAGGTTGGTTGCCGGCGCCGCATTGAGGTTTGCCGTCCTTCGAGGGGCGCGCCGGAACCACTGTCCCCACCTCTCCCCGGCGGGGAGAGGTCGGCGCTTTAGCGCCGGGAGAGGGGGAATTGTGGCCTCAAAACAAGGCTTTGCCCGCTTCGCATGGTGCATTTCCGTCGAGCGCATTTCCCCCTCTCCCGACCGCTCGCTCCGCTCACGGTCGACCTCTCCCCGCTGGGCGAGGTGAGCGTGGTGGTTCTCGTGCGAGGACTGGAAGGATGGCCGAACCGAATGCCATGCTCCCCTCACATCGTCGCCGCCCGCCCCACGGCGAGCCGCACCGCCGCCGGAACCGGCTCGACCAGCGGCGCCGACACGTCAGGACCGATCCGCCGGGCCGCCACCGCGAGCGGGCCGCCGCCGATGACGATCGCCTCGGCGCTGAGATCGCGCACAGCCCGCCGGCACGCGTCCAGCAAGGCCTCGGCGAGCCGGTCGGGATCGGCCATGACGGTTTGCGTGTCGCCTTCGGTCAGGACGGTGCCAAGGAATGCCGCGCCATGGCCATAACGCCCGGCGAGGCCGGCGATCGAGGCGGTGAGATCCGGCGTGGTGGTGACCACGGCGAAACGGCGGCCGCCGGCGGCAGCCTCCGCCATGCCGGCCTCGGCGATGCCGGTGACCGGGACCGCCAGGATATCCTTCAGGCGCGGCAACGCGGGATCGCCGAAGGCCGAGATGATGACGCCGTCGACCCCGGACAGTGGTCCCGTGAGCGCCGCGACGACCGCTTCGGCCGCCGTCGCAAGCGCGGCGGCGTCGGTGATCAGGGGCACGCCGAAGGGCGCGGTCAGGCCTTCGATCGTGATGCCCGGCACGGCGTCGCGGGCGATCGCGACCATGGCCTCGGTCGTGACGGGATTGGTGTTCGGATTGACCAGCAGCAGGCGCATGGTCAGGACGCCGGCACGGCGGTGGCGAAGGCCTCGGCAATGGCGTCGCGGCGGGCCACATAGACGCGATCGCCGAGGGCGGCCAGCCGGTCGAGTATCCCGGTGAAAGCCGGGAAGCGGGCGGGCCGGCCGCAGATCCTCAGGTGAAAGCCGATATTGAGCAGGCGCGGATGACCGCGCCCGGCCTCGGCCAGCAGGGTCGTCAGCGCGTCCTCGACATAGCCGACCATCTCGCTCGCGCGGACGAAACCGTTGGGGTGGAAGAACTTCATGTCATTGGTATCGAGCGCATAGGGCAGCACCAGCAGAGGCCGCGCACCTCGGCGATCCCAATAGGGCAGGTCGTCGTCGAAGCCGTTCGACGCATAGCGGAAGCCGCGTTCGACCAGCAGGTCGCGGGTCCAAGGGCTCTCGGCGCCGCGGCAGAAAAAGCCCGAGGGCCTGACGGCGCAGGCTTGGCCGATGACATCAAGGCAGCGGTCGAGATCGGCGGCCTCGGCCGCGCGGGTCTCGTAATCGGCATGGGGCCGCCAGCGCCAGCCGTGAATGGCGGCCTCATGGCCACGTTCGGTGACCGCCCGGGCGAGCTCCGGCACCCGTTCCACCGCGCGCCCGCACAAGAAGAAGGTCGAGGGCAGGCGGCAGCGGTCGAGCGCGTCGAGCATGCGCCAGAGGCCGGCGCGCATGCCATAGGCGAAGATCTGCTCCTGGCCCATGTCGCGCCGGCCGGCCTCGACCACGCTCAGGACCTCGCCCATCCGTTCGCTCTGCGGGTCGCCGTCGCCGACCTGCCACTCGGCGCCTTCCTCGAAATTGACCACCACGGAGACGGCGAGCCTGGCGCCGTTCGGCCAGCGGAAATCGGGCCAGCGGCCGCCATAGCCGAGGAGATCGCGGGAGGAGGGCTCCGGCATGGTCAGACCTCGAAGGGCGAGAGCGACGGGCGGGGCGCCCAGGGATCGAGGCCGAGGCCGGCGCGCCAGGCGGTGGCGATGGCGTCGCGGCGGGCCAGCCAGACCCCGGGTTTCTCGGCGATATGGGCAAGCAGCGCTTCGAGCCCGCCAATACGCCCCGCCCGGCCGATGATCCTCAGGTGCAGGCCGATCGACAGCATGCGCGGCTCGGACGCGCCCTCGGCATAGAGCCGCTCGAAAGCCGAGATGCAGTAGCGGGCGAAGTCGTCGCCCTGGACGAAGCCGCCGCCGGGCTGGAAGCGCATGTCATTGGTGTCGAAGGCATAGGGCAGGATGACCAGATCGCGGCCGCCGGCCCGGTGCAGCTGCGGCATGTCGTCGTTATAGGCATTGGAATCATAGAGGAAACCACCATGCTCGGTGAGCAGCCGGCGGGTGTTGACCGAGGTCGCCGAACGGGTGTGCCAGCCGACCGGCGGCGTCCCGGCAGCGGAACCGATGGCCGCAACCGCGCGCGCAATGACCTGGCGCTCGGCGGCTTCCGCCATATGCACCTGGCGCTCCCAGCGCCAGCCATGGGCCGAGACCTCGTGGCCGTCGGCCACCGCCTCCCGGGCGAGCCAGGGCGACCAGGCAATGGCCCGGCCGCAGGCATTGAGGGTCGCCGGCACCTGATAGTCGGACAGGAGTTTGCGGATGCGCGGCCAGCCGCGCCGGGGGCCGTAGTCGTAATGGCTTTCCATGCAGAGGTCGCGGGCGCCTTCAACCCGTTCGACCGCCTCATAGATGAACTCGTTGGCTTCGTCGCCCGAACCCAGCGACAGTTCGGCGCCTTCCTCGACATTGACCACGATGGAGACCGCGAGCCGGGCGTCGTTCGGCCAGCGGATCGCGGGCGGATGGGCGCCGTAACCGTGGAAGTCGCGGTCGGCCGGAGGCGGGGGGAAGGTGGGTTCAGTCATCGCGAGGGAGGTCGCCCTTGGAGGTTCGCGCCGGAACCAGGGGCCGACCTCTCCCCGGCGGGGAGAGGTCGGCCGAAGGCCGGGGGAGGGGGTGTCGATCGATCAGGACAAGGAGTGGGGGCTTCGCATGGTGCATTTCCGGTGAGCGTCTCGCCCCCTCTCCCGACCTTTTCGCGGCGCTCAAAGGTCGACCTCTCCCCGCCGGGGAGAGGTGAAGGTGGTGGTTCCGGCGCGAACCTCGAAGCACGACCGAGCCAGGTAGCGGATGCCACAAGACCGTACCCCTTCTAAAAATCCGCCATCCGCCGCAGCCCGACCAGCCTGTCGCCAATCACCAGCGAAACGACGGCCAGCCCGATCAGTCCGGTCGAGATCGCCGCGATGATCGGATCCGGCCGTTCCTCGACATATTGCAGCATCTGGATCGGCAAGGTCTTGGTCCAGGCGTCGGTAAAGAAGATCGAGATCGGATAGTTGTCCATGGAGGCGAGAAAGGCGAACATGGCGGCGGTGAGGAAAGCGGGTGCCAGCGCCGGCACCAGGACCTTGGCGAGCGCCCGGGCATAGGAACAGCCGAGCGTGCGCGCCGCGTCGATCAGGGTGAAGTCGAACAGGCTGAGCGCCGCCAGCACGGTGCGCACCACATAGGGCATGGTGATCACCACATGGGCGATCAGCAGGCTCGGCCAGGCCTCGCGCAGGCCGACCGCCTTGAAACCCTGCAGCATGGCGATACCGACGACGAGACCCGGCAGCATCAGCGGCGAGACCAGGAAGGTGGCGATCGCCTCGCTGCCGCGAAACCGGCCGCGCACCAGGGCAATGGCGCAGAGCGTGCCGAGGACCAGCGAAATGCCCGTCGACAGGCCGGCGATCTGCACCGAGGTGACGAGCGAGGGCCAGAGCCCGCGGGTTCCGCCGAGCTGCTGGTACCAGCGCGTCGACCAGGACGGCGGCGGCAAGGTGAAGACGGCCGAGGAGCCGAAGGACACCGCGATGGTAACGACGAGCGGCGTCATCAGGAAGACCACGGCGAAGCCGGTGACGATCCAGACGAGCGCCCAGGTGATCCGTTCGATCGCGGTCATGCCGGCCTGCCGATCCGCCGGGCGAGCCAGGTCGAGGCGAGCACGATCGACACGGCGATGATGAGCAGCGCCACGGCGGTGGTGGAGCCGAGCGCCTCGTCGCGCATCAGGAGGAAGGCGCGGCCGGTGAGCGTCGCCAGCATCTGGAAGCGGTCGCCGATCAACAGGCTCGGCACGACGAACATCGAGACCGCCATGGAGAAGACGAAGGCGATGCCGCTGACGATGCCGGGCAGCGTCAAGGGCAGCAGGATGCGGCGGAAACGATAGAACGGGCTGGCGCCGAGCGTGGCGCCGGCTTCGGTCAGGCGCGGGTCGACCAGTTTCACCACCGAATAGATCGGCAGGATCATGAAGGGCAGGAAGACATTGGCCGCGCCCAGCACCAGGCCGCCCTCGGTGAACAAGAGGCGCTGCGGCTCGTCCCAGATGCCGGTGGCGACCAGCAGTTTCGAGATCACGCCGTCGCGGCGCAGCACGATCTGCCAGGCGAAGGCCTTGACCACCACGCCGATGGACAAGGGCAGGATGATGGCGACCAGCAGGATGACCTGGGCGATGCCCCTGGCGCGCGCCATGGCGATGGCCACGGGATAGCCGATGATGAGCGAGACCAGGGTGACCATGACGGCGATGCGCAGCGTGTTGCCGATGACGCGCCAGGAATAGGGATCGGCGAAGAAGGCCGCGAACAGCTTGAGCGTGAAGCCGTCGGGACCGGTGACGCTGCGCGCCAGCAGGAAGGCCAGCGGCACGGCATAGACCAGCCCGAGCCAGGCGACCGCGGGCGCCGCCAGCCAGCCGATGCGGGATTGCGGGGCTGTGACGCTCATGATTTGAGCCTGGGATAGACCAGCGTTTCGGCGACCGGCCAGGAGATCGGCGTCTCGGTGCCGGCGGTGAGGCCCGCGGGCAGGGCGCCCATGCTCTCGATCTGGATCGGTTCGCCCGGCGGCGCGGCGAAATGGGCCTGCACGCGGGAGCCCTGGAAGACGATATCGGTGAGCCTCGCCTTGATGGTGTTCTCTCCCGGCTGCGCCCCGAAGGCCATCCGTTCCGGACGCACGCCGATGAGCACCGGGCTGCCCGGCGTGAACCGGCCCCGGCCGCGGATCCGGCCGAAATCGGTCGCGACCGCCACTTCGCCCGGACCGCTGGCCTCCAGCGCGGTGCCGGCGATGCGGGTCGACAGCCCGACGAATTCCAGCGCGAAGGGGGTGGCGGGCCGCTTGTAGATGGCATCGGGGGTGTCGAGCTGCTCGATCTGGCCGCGGTTCATCACCGCGACGCGGTCCGACATCATCAAGGCTTCGTCCTGGTCGTGGGTGACGAAGATCGCTGTCGTGCCGAGTTCGCGCAGCAGCCGCTTCAGGTCGATCTGCATGGTCTCGCGCAGCTTGCGGTCGAGCGCCGAGAAGGGCTCGTCAAGCAAGAGGAGCTTCGGCTGCACCGCCAATGCGCGGGCGACCGCGACGCGCTGCTGCTGGCCGCCCGACAGGGCCTTCACCGAACGGTCGGCGAAAGCGGCCATCTGGGCGAGGTCGAGAAAGCGCCTCACCGTCGGGGCGATCTGGTCCTTGCGCGTACCGCGCGCCTTCAGGCCGAAGGCGACGTTCTCGCCAACGCTGAGATGGGGAAACAGGGCGTAGTTCTGGAACACCACGCCGACGTCACGGCGATGCGGCGGACGCGCCGAAATGTCCTCGCCGTCGAGCACGATCCGGCCGGTATCGGCCGCCATCAGGCCGGCGACGATGCGCAACAGCGTGGTCTTGCCGCAGCCGGACGGGCCGAGCAGCGAGACGAACTCGCCTGGCGTGACGGCAAGGTCGACGCCGTCGAGCACCATGGCGCTGCCGAAGCTCTTGGCGGCGCGGCGAATGTCGAGAAAGGCTGAATCGGTCATGGGGCTACGCGGCAGTTGTCGTACGAGGGCTTCGCCTAAACCTCTCCCCAGCAGGGAGAGGTCAGCCGCATAGCGAGTGCGAACGCATCTCGCGTTCGCGCGATGCCATGCGGCCGGGAGAGGGGGATTTGAGGTTGGAGAACAAGGCCTTGCGCGCTTCGCATGGTGATTTTCCGTCACGCACCTCGCCCCCTCTCCCGACCTTTCGCTGCGCTCAAGGTCGACCTCTCCCCGCCGGGGAGAGGTGAGGCGGAGTGCTTCTGGTGTCAGCCCTCGACGGACGGGCAGGCGGTTGTGCCGCGCATCCGGCCGCCTGTCGCCTCACATCGACATCTCGCGGTCCCAGCGCTGAACCCAGGCATTGCGGTTTTCGGCGACGAAGGCCCAGTCGATCGGGTGAACCGTGACATCGGTCGGCATGCCCGGCGGCGGAGCGACGTCGACATTGGTCGGCAGCGCGAAGGTCGGCGGCGCGATCTGGGCCTGCAGTTCGGCGCCCAGGAGCTCGTTGACATAAGCGAAGGCGAGGTCCTGGTGCGGCGCGCCCTTGACCACGGCAATGCCCGACGGCACCGCGAAAATGCCTTCCTTCGGCGCGGCGAGGCCGAGCGGCGCGCCGTCGAGCTTGCGCTGCAGGGCGAAGGAGGACAGCGCGCCGACGATCATGTGCGCCTCGCCCTGTTCCAGCAGGCTGAAGGCCTGGGGCATCTGGTTGTAGACGGTGAGCAGGTTGGGCTTGAGCGAGATCAGTTTCCTGAAGCCGGCCTCGGTGTCGCGCAGCGCTTCCGCCATCGGCTTGCCGGTGGCCAGGTGCGAGGCCATGAACAGATTGGCGAGACCCTCGGTGTTCTGCAGCGAGGGGATGATGATGCGGCCCTTGAACTTCGGATCGAAGGCGTCGGCCCAGGAGGCCGGCGGCGTCTTGATCACGTCGGTATTGTAGGCGACGCCCTGCCAGGGCTGCAGGTAATTGGCCCATCGGCCGTCCATATGAACGGTGCCCGGCTTCAGCTTGGCGAGATTGGCGGCCTTGGCCGGCGTCAGCGGCTCCAGGAGGTTTTCGCGCACCGCCAGGATCATCACCGGATCGTCCATTTGGACCACCGAAAGATAGGGCCGGTCCTTGTTCTTCTGCATCTTTTCCAGGTTCACCAGCGAGCGGGTGCCCTCGAAGGTCAGCTTGGCATTGTATTTCTTCTCGAACAGCGGGGTGACGAACTGCTCGACCCAGGGCTTGTGGCTGGCGGCGCCGCCGACCACCAGTTCGCGCGGCTGCGCGCGGACAAGCTTCGGGGCGGCCAGCGTCATGAGCGTGCCGGCGCCGAAACCGGTTATGACCTGCCGGCGGTCGAGGCCGGCTTTCCCTGTGGCTTCGGTCATGGGGGATCTCTCTCGTCTGGTTGCCGGCGGCCAGCGCCATTTCAGCCATTGAGGTCAGCAAGAGGCGTGCCGGAGATCGCTGCCAGGAGTGTCAGCGATGATTTTGCGGGCGTGGCGCAAATTTGTGCAGATTGGTTGGTGGAAGGCGCACTAAAAGTGCGCAGCCATCGGACAGTTCATGCTGCAAAACGGGCGGGCTTAGCAGGGCTGGACAGTGGTCATGACTTGTTGATTTCGGTGCAAACAATTCGTGGATGCCCGGGACAAGCCCGGGCAAGACGATGTGTTGAGCTCACGGTGTGCTGGGCAATGGGCGCGGGGGCCGCACCGCTTCCAGGGATGACGCCTCCTCTTGCCCGGGCTTGTCCCGGGCATCCACGACTTGCACCGAAATCACCCGGTCAAAATCAGCTGCGCAGCAGTCCTAAAGCAAGGCCTCCACGGCCGCGGCGATGGCCAGCAGCTTGCGGTCCTTCAGGCGCGGCGCGACGATCTGCAGGCCGAGCGGCAAGCCGCTGGCGTCGATGCCCGAGGGCACCGAGATCGCCGGCTGGCGGGCATGGTTGAACAGCGGCGTGAACACCGCATGGCCGCGCGGGCCGACCTTGACGCCGGCAATGGTGTCGGGACCGAGTTGGCCGATCGGCCAGGCTGCGCATGGGGTTGTCGGGCCGATGGCGGCATCGAAACCGTTGTCGCGGAAGAATCGGGCCGCCGACAGCGCGACCTGTTCGGACAGCAACAGGGCGCGCCCGACATCGTGGCCGGCATAGTCGAAACCGCCGGCGATCTGCGCCCCGAGATCCGGGTCGATGAGGTCGGGTGTCTGTCGCCAGGCCTCGCCATGAAGGGCCGCCAGCCCTGAATGCTGGATCGGGTTGAGCCCGGCTTCGGCGACGCCCGCCGGCCAGACCGGATCACGGGCGACCAGGTTCAATCCGGCCCGGCGAAGGGTGTCCACGGCGGTTTCGAAATTCTCGATGACCTCGGGCTCGACCGGCACGTCGAGGCCCCATTTGGGCGTGTATGCAATGGTCAGGCTGGTGATGTCGACGGGCTCGCCCGCCTCGACGAAAGCCGAATGGGGATCGCGGGCATCGGGGCCGGCCATGACCTCGAAAGCGAGCGCCGCCTCGGCGACGGTGCGGGTGATCGGGCAGGGGCAGGACACGCCGAAAAACGGCTCTTCGAAGCCCGGGCCATAGGGAATGGCGCCGAAGGACGGCTTGAAACCGACGAGCCCGGTATGGGCGGGCGGGCGCCGGCTGGAGCCGCCGGCATCGGTGCCGAGCGCCAGCGGCACCAGTCCGCCGGCCACGGAAGCGACCGCGCCGCCCGACGAGCCGCCGGGCGTCAGGCTCGGGTTCATCGGGTGCCGGGTCGCGCCGTAGAGCAGATTGGTGGTCTGCCCCTTGGCGGCGAATTCCGGCGTATTGGAAATGCCGAGGACGACGGCGCCGGCTGCCTCGAGCCGTTCGACCGCGACGGCGTCCTCGGGCGCGACGAAGTCCTTGAACAGCCTGGAGCCCTGGCTGATCCGCCGGCCCTTCACCCAGATATTGTCCTTGATGGTCACGGGAACGCCGGCCAGCGGCAATTCCTCGCCGGCCTGGACCCGCCGGTCGACCGCGTCGGCGCGGGCCAGGGCATCGGCTGGATCGAAATTGATGATGGCATTGAGCCCGGGATTGAGCCTGACGATGCGTTCGATCGCGCGTTCGGTCTCGGCGCGTGCCGTCGAGCGCCCGGAGCGGACGGCTTCGGCGAGCGCCATGATCGAGGGCCAGGGCGCGTCGAGCGGCGACAGATCGGGGAACGGCGGTTCGGATAGGGGCATGCACGGGCTCCATCGATCGCGGCGTCCCAGGGTGCCCATGGGCCGCCGATGCAGGCAAGGGGCAAGGACGCGCAGGCTGGCCTGTTCGTGCGTCGAACGCGTGGCGGGCGACCGCCGCATGCGTTTGGCATGGCCGTTGCTACCTGGACCAGGGCGCCGGACGCAGGCGCCGCCACCAGGGCCTCTCGCATTCCCATGCTCGCCATCGCCGATCCCGCACCCGTCGCCGCCCAGCCGCTGACGCTCGACGGCATCACCCACAGCTACGGCGCGGGGCTCGCCGTCGACAACGTGACGCTGGAGGTCAAGGGTGGCGAGCTGGTCGCGCTGCTCGGGCCCTCCGGCTGCGGCAAGACCACGCTGCTCCGGATCGTCGCGGGCTTCATCGCGCAGACCAACGGCAAGGTGATCATCGGCGACCGGCCGATCGACGACAAGCCGCCGAACAAGCGCGACATCGGCATCGTGTTCCAGAACTATGCGCTGTTCCCGCATATGACGGTGGCCGACAACATCGCCTACGGCCTGGCGGCGCGGGGCGAGAGCCGGGCGCTGCAGCGCGAACGGGTCGGCGAGATGCTCGGGCTGGTGCAGATGAGCGACTTCGGCGACCGCAAGCCGAAACAGCTCTCCGGCGGCCAGCAGCAAAGGGTGGCGCTGGCGCGCGCGCTGGCGGTCAGGCCGCGCATCCTGCTGCTCGACGAGCCCTTCGCGGCGCTCGACAAGAACCTCAGGCTCGACATGCAGATCGAGATCAAGCGGCTGCAGCGGCAATTCGCGCTGACCGCGATCATGGTCACCCATGACCAGGACGAGGCCATGTCGATCGCCGACCGCATCGCGGTGATGAACCAGGGGCGGATCGAACAGCTCGGTTCTCCGGTGGCGATCTACGACGCGCCGGAAACCCTGTTCGTCAACAATTTCATCGGATCGAGCAATCTCCTCGACGGCACGGTCGAGGCGGTCGAAGCCGGCGAATGCCGGGTGAGGCTCGCCAGCGGCGCGGTCTGGATGCTCGCGGCGCGGCGCGGCTTCGCCGCCGGCCAGTTGGTGACCGTCTCGGTCCGTCCGGAACAGATGGAGCTCGCCGACGAGGCGGCGGCCGACCGGATCCCGGTCGACCTGAAGCTCAGCCTGCCGATCGGCGGCGACCTGATCCACGACGTCACCGGCCCGCAGGGCGAGGCCTTGAAGGTTACGGCGCCGCGCCGGCCGGGCGCCGCCTTCGGCCAGACCGGCCGGTTCCATTGCGCGCTGAGCCGGCATGCCCGGCCGGCTCTGTTTGCCCGATCCCAGTCCTGACCCCGAGGAGATCCGCCATGCTCAAGCTCAACCGCCGTGACCTCGTTGTCGGAGCCGGCCTTCTCGGCCTCGCCGGCGCCGGTCCGCGGCCCGCCCGCGCAGCCGGCAGCCTGACCGCCGCGATCTATCCCGGCACCTGGGAGGAGGCTTATCGCGGCGTGGTCGCACCGGCACTGAAGAAGAGCGCCGATATCGAGGTTGCCTTCGACTCGCTGTTCGCCGTCGACCAGGTGGCCAAGGTGCGCGCCGCCCGCGGCGTGCCGCCGTTCGACTGTTTCGTGCTCGATCCCGGCCCGGCGGCGGCAGCCCAGGCCGCCGGCCTGTTCGAGCCGATCGACGCCTCGAAACTGAGCAATGCCGGCAAGGTGCCGGCCGGGCTGATCACCTCGCACGGCGTGACCTGCAATGCCCAGGTGGTCGGCATCGCCTATAATCCGAAGAAATTCGCCACGGCCCCGAAGAGCTGGACCGACCTGTTCGCCTCGCCCTTTGTCGAGCGGCTCGGCCTGACCGGCTTCCAGACGACATTCGGCACGGTGTCGCTGATCGAAATGGCGAAAGCCTTCGGCGGTTCGGAAGCCAATATGGATCCGATCTTCGCCGCGCTGAAAACCGCGGTGTCGAAGGCCGCCGCCGTCGCCGCGCCCGCCGCCATGCCCGGCCTCTACCAGCAGGGCCAGATCGACGTGATGTATACCAACACCAATACGGTCGCGATCCTCAAGGGCCGCGGCGTCGACATCGACTTCGTCCAGCCGGCGAGCGGCGCGATCACCTTCCAGACGACCCTGCACATCGTCAAGGGCGCCGACAATATCGCCAATGCCTACAAATACATGGACACCGCCATTTCGGCCGAGGTGCAGTCGGCGCTGCAGCGCCAACCCTACAACATGATCCCGATCAACAAGGACGTGACGCTGGTCGATACGCTCGACATCAAGTCGGTCGACGAACTGACCAGAATGGTCACCCATGACTGGACCAGGATCAATCCGCAGCGGGCCGCCTGGATCGAGCGGTTCAACAAGGAGATCACCAAATAGGCCTGTCGTCATGGCCCATTCAGCCGCCATCGGGGCCGCAAGCGGCCCGCGGGACAAGGTCGACTGGCGCCTCGCGGCGCCGCTCGGCCTGACCTATCTCGCCTTTTTCGCGGCGCCGCTCATCCTGCTTCTCGGCATCAGTCTGTTCGCCGACAGCGAGCTGACCCGGCTCGGTCTCGACAGCTGGATCAAGTTCTACGGCGACGCCTTCTACCTGAAGGTCATTGCCGACACGCTGAAGCTCGGCGTCCTGGCGGTCGCGGCGACGACGGTGCTCGCCTATCCCTTGGCCCTGGTGTTCCGCGCCTCGCGGCCGCGGGTGCAGCAGGTGCTGATCTTCGTCATCCTGATGCCGCTGCTGACCTCGGTGGTGATCCGCACCTTCGCCTGGATCGTCATCCTGGCGCGCGAAGGCGTGGTCAACCAGACGCTGATCGGCATGGGCCTGACGTCGACGCCTCTGAACCTGCTGCAGACCGAGCTCGGCCTGGTGATCGCGCTGACCCAGATCGAAATGCCGCTGATGCTGCTGCCGCTGATCACCATCATGCGCCAGATGGACCAGAACCTGATCGATGCCTCCCGGGCCCTTGGCGGGTCGCGCTGGCGCACCTTCTTCCGCGTCGTGCTGCCGCTGACGCTGCCGGGCTGGATCGCCGGCGCGACACTGGTCTTTGCGTCCGCGACCACCGCCTTCATTTCGCAATCGGTGATCGGCGGGGCGAGGCTCGTCTACCTGCCGTCGCTGATCTGGCAGCAGGCCATGGTGGTCTATAACTGGCCCTTCGCGGCGGTCGCCTCGGTGACCCTGCTGTTCACCGTTCTCTCCGGCATCATGGCGCTCGGCTGGCTCGGCCGCTTCGCGCGGACCTCCTGAGGCAAGCATGACGCAACGCTCGACCGCGGCCGACATCAGCTACACCTGGACGATCGGGCTGATCGCCGCCCTGGGGATCCTGATCCTGGTCGGGCCGGTGCTGATCGTGCTCGCCACCTCGTTCACGACCTCGGCGACGCTGAAATTTCCGCCGCCGGACCTGTCGCTGCGCTGGTATCGGGATCTGTTCGACACCGCGCGGTCGGCGCAGATCCATCGCGCCGCCGGCAACAGCCTGTGGGTGGCGGGGCTTGCCACCGTCCTCGGCGCCATCCTTTCGGTGCTGGCCGCGCTGTCGATCGCCCGGATCAACCGGCCCTCGGCGCGGGCGCTGGAGGCGAGCTTCCTGTCGCCGCTGGTGCTGCCGACACTCGCCTATGGCCTGGCGACCTTGATGTTCTTTTCGTTCCTGGGGCTCAGGCCGTCGCTCAACCTGCTGATCGCCGGCCACCTCGTGGTCATCGCGCCCTTCGTGTTCCGCACCACGCTGGCGAGCCTGACCCAACTCGATCCGGTGCTGCTCGAATGTTCGTCGAGCCTGGGCGCCAGCCGGTTCTACGCGTTCCGGCGGATCACCTTGCCCTTGATCGCGCCCGGCATTGCCGCCGGCGCCTTCCTCGCCTTCATCTCCTCCATGGACAATGTTCCGGTCTCGCTGTTCCTGTCGAATGCGCGCACCGACATGCTGCCCATCCGTCTGTGGGGGATGATGGAATCGACCCTCGATGTGAGGATCGCCGCGGTGGCCGGCGTGCTGATCGCCGCCACCCTCGTGCTGATGATCGCCATGGACCGGCTGACCGGCCTGACCCGGCGGATCAGCGGCTGAGCCGAAACCCGACCCGGAGATGACCCGATGACGCTCCCCTATGACCGAGACCTGATCGGCTATGGCGCCCATCCGCCGGATCCGAAATGGCCTGATGGCGCCCGTATCGCCATCAATTTCGTGATGAATTACGAGGAGGGCTCGGAGCCTTCGGTCCAGGACGGCGAGGGTTTCACCGAGATCGGCCTGACCGAGGTCAACGGCATCGATACCGGCGTGAAGGGCCGGGACCTGGCCGGCGAGGGCATGTTCGCCTATGGCAGCCGCGTCGGCTTCTGGCGCCTGATGCGGTTGTTCCAGGAGCGTGGCCTGCCGCTCACCGTGTTCGGCTGCGCGCTCGCCATCGAGCGCAACCCTGAAGCCGCCGCCGCCATCAGGGCCTCCGGCTTCGACGTCTGCTGCCACGGCTGGCGCTGGGTGAAGCATTACCTGCTGAGCGAGGCGGAGGAGCGCGAGCATATCGCCAAGGCGGTCGCTTCGTTGAAGGAGACCGTCGGCGAGCGGCCGCTCGGCTGGTATTGCCGTTACGGGCCGAGCGTCAACACCCGCCGGCTGGTCATGGAGGAGGGTGGTTTCCTCTATGATTCAGACGCTTATGACGACGAGCTGCCCTATTGGAAGCTGGTCGGCGGCAAGCCCCAGCTGGTGGTGCCCTATTCGCTGGTCAACAATGACGGCAAATTCGGCAATGGTCAGTTCGCCACGTCGGCCGACTATTTCGAATGGCACAAGGATGCCTTCGACATGCTCTATGCCGAGGGCGCGACCAGCCCGAAAATGATGTCGGTCGGCCTGCATATGCGGCTGATCGGCCATCCCGCGCGGGCCGCGGGGCTTGCCCGTTTCCTCGATTATGTGAAGGGCCACGACAGAGTCTGGGTGACACGGCGGCTGGATATCGCGCAGCATTGGGCCAAGACTCATCCGTTTGCAGGATAATCGCCGTGAGCGCACATGAACTGATCGTCGCCCTGGGGGACGCCCGCTATCGCGTCGAGCGTCCTTTCGGCAGCTGGCCGGCCAATGCCGGTTTCGTCAGCGACGTGGCGGTGGACGGCCGCGGCCATGCCTTCGTGCTGCTGCGCCACGACAGCCAGACCCAGGCCGACGACCCCAGGGTGATCGAGCTCGGGCCCGACGGCGCCTATCTCGGCGGCTGGGGCGGCGACGCCATCGCCGATGCCCACACGCTGACCACCGATGCCGATGGCCGGGTCATCGTCGTCGACCGGGACATGCACGAGATCATCTGGTTCTCGGCGACCGGCGAAAGGCTCGGCCATCTCGGCGGGCGCGGCCTGCCGCTGTCGCCGTTCAACCACCCGACCGATGTCTCGGTGTCGCCCTGGGGCGACATCTATGTCTCGGACGGCTATGCCGCGAGCCATGTCCATCGCTTCTCGGCGGACGGCCAGCTGATCGCCAGCTGGGGCCAGCTCGGTTTCGAGGCCGGCGAATTCGGCGAGCCGCACGGCATCTGGACCTTCGCCGACGGCCGGGTCGTGGTGCTCGACCGCACCCGCGACCGGGTGCAGGTGTTCGACCGCGACGGCAATGTGCTCGACGTCTGGGAGGGCTTCTACCGGCCGATGGCGATCTGGGGCGACGCGCAAGGCCGCTCCTATATCACCGACCAGGTGCCGAGCCTGCACCTGATCGGCGCCGATGGCGTCAGACTGGGCCGCGCCCGCCCGGTCCTGAACGGCGCGCATGGCCTGTTCGGCACGCCGGAAGGCGATATCCTGATGGCGGAAGGCAATCCGAGCCGCATCACCAGGCTCCGCTTGATCCGCTGAGGGCGGCGGCCGGCCTTTGGGGCGGTTTTGTGGCTCCGTCATTCCATTGGGTTGCAGCATGGCAGAAATGCCCGCATCGGCACAATGGTACCATTGTCTTCCGGATGGTAAGGAGAGGCCGGATTCGGCTGCGGAGAGTGAAGTGAATGAAGGTTGCCGCCAGCAGGGATGAGGACTGCGACATCGACTTCGTGGAAGTCGCGCCGTGGACCGTCCTGATCGCCGAGGATTCACCGCTCTGGCGCGGACTTGTTCGCAGCGGGATCGAGGCTTTCGACCGGACTTCGATCGTTCTTGAAGCCAAAAACGGCCGGGAGGCGCTCGACGTGCTGTCGGAGCGCCCCGTGGATATCGCCTTTGTCGACCTGGCCATGCCGGAGATCGATGGCGCCGAAGTGGTCGAGCGGGTCAAGCATCACGGCAAGATGCCGTTTTTCGTCGTGATTTCGGTGACCTCGGATGCCGAGGCGATCACCCGGATGCGCAAGCTCGCGGCCTATGACTACCTGGTCAAGCCGTTCGGCCCGGAGGCGATCACGCCGGTGCTGCAGACCTTCGAACGGGTGAGCCAGCGCACGCGCATCCTGATCGTCGACGATTCCGGCACGGCGCGGACGATCGTCACGCGGATCCTGACGCATTCGATCTTCAACCTGGAGGTCACCCAGGCGGCCGATGGGGTGAGCGCGCTGGAAAACTACGCCAAGCGCGCGCCGGATATCGTCTTCCTCGACATGAACATGCCCTGGATCGACGGCGCCGACACGCTGCGGCTGCTGCGGGCGGTCAATCCGCATGTGCGGGTGGTGCTGATGTCGGCCAGTCCGGACATCGCCGAACGGGCACGCGAGCTCGGCGCCGCCGCCTACCTGAAGAAGCCGTTCTTCGCCCGCGATCTCGACCGGACGGTGCACCAGCTGTTCGAATTGCGGGTTCCCTATTCGGATTAAGGCGAGTGGCGAATAGCGAGTGGCCACTCACCATTCGCCCACTCAGCGAAACACCACCGTCTTGCCGCCGTTCTGGAACACCCGGTGCTCGACATGCATGCGCACGGCCCGGGCGAGCACCCGGGCCTCGATCTCGCGGCCGATGGCGACGAATTCGTCGACGCTCATGGCGTGGTTCACCCGCTCGGTCTCCTGCTCGATGATCGGGCCTTCGTCGAGATCGCTGGTGACGTAATGGGCGGTGGCGCCGATCAGCTTGACGCCGCGGGCATGGGCCTGGCTATAGGGCGCGGCGCCCTTGAAGCTCGGCAGGAACGAGTGGTGGATGTTGATGCATTTGCCGGCGAGCTTGGCCGACAGCCCGTCCGACAGGATCTGCATGTAGCGCGCCAGGATGACGAGATCGGCGGCCTCCTGGCCGATCAGCCTGACGATCTCGGTCTCCTGCTCGAGCTTGGTCTGCCGGGTCACCGGCAAATGGTGGAAGGTGATGCCGTGCTGCGCGGCGAGGCCGCGGGCGTCCTCGTGGTTGGAGACGATCGACACGATATCCATGGGCAAGGTGCCGATACGCCAGCGATAGAGCAGGTCGACCAGGCAATGGTCGTGCTTGGACACGAGGATGACGACCCGCGGACGCGCATGGGCGTCCCAGACGCGCCAGGTCATGGCGAAGCTCTCGGCGACCGGCGCGAAGGCCTCGGTGAAGGCTCCCGCCGTGACGCCGGCCGGCGCGGTGAAGGCGACGCGCATGAAATGCATGCCGGTCGCGGGATCGCCGAACTGCGCGCTCTCGGTGATGTTGCAGCCCTTGTCGGCGATGGCACGCGAGACGGCGGCGACGATGCCGACGCGGTCGCGGCAGACCAGGGTCAGGACAAAAGCGGGCGCGGAGGCAGGGCGGCTGGTCGTGGCGGTCATCGAAAGGGTTCCGGGAGGTCGACGTGAGGCGTCCGGCCGGCCTTTTGCCATGGTGCGATGCCGTAGGCGATCTCAATTTGCGGTCGCTTGCCGCAGCGCGGCATGGGACAATCGCAAACAGCCTCTTCCCTCGGAGCCAAGAACCTGATGAGTTCGCCCTGTGCCGCGCTGCAGCGCGGGCGCCTCGTTTCGAACGGTCAGTGACGGCAACACGATGAATTATTCCGCGCTCAGGCTTTTCCGCGAAGGTCTGCGCAATCACTCCGGCTGGGAACCGGCCTGGCGTGACGCCGAGCCGCAGGCCTCCTACGACGTGGTCATCGTCGGTGGCGGCGGCCACGGCCTCGCCACCGCCTATTATCTCGCCAAGGAGCACGGTATCGGCCGCGTCGCGGTGATCGAGAAGGGCTATATCGGCGGCGGCAATACCGGCCGGAACACCACCATCATCCGGTCCAACTACCTGCTGGAGGCCAATGCCCAGTTCTACGAACTGTCGCTGAAGCTGTGGGAGGGACTGTCCGCCGACCTCAACTACAACGTCATGTTCTCGCAGCGCGGCGTCATCAATCTCGCCCATTCCGACAGCCAGCGCGACGCCCATATGCGCCGCGGCAATGCCATGCGGCTGAACGGCATCGATTCGGAATGGCTGACGCGCGAACAGGTCGCGGCCATGGTGCCGCTGCTCGATTGCTCCGACGAAGCGCGCTTCCCGGTGGTTGGCGGCCTCATGCAGCGTCGCGGCGGCACGGCGCGCCATGACGCGGTGGCCTGGGGTTATGCGCGCGCCGCCTCGCAGCGCGGCGTCGACATCATCCAGAACTGCGAGGCGACCGGGTTTCTGATCGAAAACGGCCGGATCCAGGGCGTCGAGACCACGCGCGGCACCATCCGGGCGGCCAAGATCGGCATCGCGGTCGCCGGCCACACCAGCCATGTCGCGGCCATGGCCGGCCTGCGAATGCCGATCGAGACCCACCTGCTGCAGGCCTTCGTCAGCGAGCCGCTCAAGCCCTTCATCGACACGGTCGTCACCTTCGGCGCCGGCCATTTCTATGTCAGCCAGTCCGACAAGGGCGAACTGGTGATGGGCGGCGATCTCGACTTCTATCCCTCCTACGCCCAGCGCGGAAACCTGCCGATCATCGAGGAGGCCATGTCCTGCGGGCTGCAGATGTTCCCCTCGCTATCGCGGCTGCGCATGCTGCGCCACTGGGGCGGCGTCATGGACATGTCGATGGACGGGTCGCCGATCATCTCCAAGACGCCGGTCGGCGGGCTCTACCTGAACGGCGGCTGGTGTTACGGCGGGTTCAAGGCGACACCCGGCTCGGGATTCGTTTTCGCCCATATGATTGCCCGCGACGAGCCGCATCCGTTGAACGCCGCCTTCACCCTCGATCGTTTCGAGCGCGGCTACGCGATCGACGAAAAGGGCGCCGGACCGACCCCGAATGCGCATTGAGGCTGCCTGATGCTGACGATCCGTTGCCCCTATTGCGGCGAGCGCACCCATACCGAATTCACCTTCATGGGCGACGCGTCCAAGGTGCGGCCGGCCGATGACGCGCCGCAGGCGGTCTGGTTCGACCATGTCTTCCTGCGCGACAACCGACGCGGTCCCCTGCGGGAGATCTGGCAGCACAATCTCGGCTGCCGCGGCTTCGTGGTGATCGAACGCGACCTGGTCAGCCACGCCATCACCGATATCCCGTCGCTGCCGGAGGCCGCATCGTGAGCCATATCCGCAGCGGCCAGACCGCCGGCGACACCATGGCCGGCCCGGCCGACCAGCCGTTCCGGCTTTCCGGCGGCAGCGGCCTCGACCGCGAGCGGCGCCTGTCCTTCACCTTCGACGGCCGTTCGCTTTCGGGGTTCGCCGGCGACACGGTGGCCTCCGCCCTGATGGCCAATGGCGTGCGCCGGGTCGCCCGCTCGTTCAAATATCATCGGCCGCGCGGCACTCTGTCGGCCGGGCCGGAGGAGCCCAATGCGATCCTGCGCATCGGCACCGGCAACCGGGCCGAGCCGAACAGCCGCGCCACCATGGTGGAATTGCACCAGGGCCTCGTGGCGGAGAGCCAGAACCGGTTTCCCTCGCTCGGTTTCGACCTGGGCGCGGCCAATGCGCTGATCGGCCGCTTTCTGCCTTCGGGCTTCTACTACAAGACCTTCATGGGCCCGCAATTCGCCGGCCAGAACCGCGCCTGGATGATCTATGAGCGGTTCATCCGGGCCGCCGCCGGCATGGGCAAGCCGGTGCGGCATGCCGATCCGGATAGCTACGAGCACCGCACCGTCCATTGCGACGTGCTGGTGGTCGGTGGCGGGCCAGCCGGCCTTGCCGCGGCTCACGCCGCGGCCGAGGCCGGCGCCGATGTCATCATCGCCGACGAACGCCCGGCGCTGGGCGGCCAGCTGCGCTTCGAGACCTATGACATCGACGGCCTCCCGGCCCCGGCCTTCGCCCAGCGGATCGCCGCCGATCTCGCCGGCCGGCCCAATGTCACGATCCTGACCCGCACGACTGCCTTCGGTTTCTATGACCACGGCACCGTGGCGCTGGCCGAGCGGGTCACCGATCACCTCGGCGCGGTGGCGCCGGCGATCCTGCCGCGCCAGCGCCGCTGGCAGGTCAAGGCGCGCCGCATCGTGCTGGCGCAAGGGGCGATCGAGCGGCCGCTGGTGTTTGCCGACAACGACCTGCCCGGCGTGATGCAGGCCTCCGCCGTCCGGCGTTACGCCAACGAGTTCGCCGCCGCCGCCGGCAAGCAGGTGCTGATCGCGACCAGCAATGACGACGGCTACCGCACCGCCCTCGATCTCGCGGCAAAGGACGTGCGCATCGCCCTGATCGCCGATTCGCGCGCAACGCCCGGCCCGATCGCCGAACGCGCCCGCGCCGCCGATATCCGGGTGGTCACCGGTTATGTGCCGACCCAGGCGATCGGCCGCGGCGAGGTGCAGGGCTGCGCCATCGCGCCGGCAGGCGGCGGCAAGGGCTGGATCGTCAGCTGCGACGCCATCGCCGTCTCCGGCGGCTTCACGCCATCGGTGCATCTGCATTCGCAGGCCGGCGGCAAACTCACCTGGCACGAGGAGATCGGCGGCTTCGTGCCCGGCCAGATCGGCCAGGCGGCGGTCGCGGTCGGCGCGGGCAAGGGCACGTTCGGGCTCGCCGCGATCCTGGCGGAAGCCGCCGGCGCGGGCGCCGATGCGGCCGAAGCCTGCGGTTTCGCGCGCCATGCGCTGCCCACCTGGACGGTCGAGGACGAGATGACCGCACCGGCCGAGGCGCTGTGGGCCGTGGCCTTGCCCGCGGGCTTGAAGGCCAAGCGTTTCGTCGATTTCCAGAACGACGTGACCGCCGACGATCTCGGCCTGGCGGTCCGGGAGAACTACCGCTCGATCGAACATGTCAAGCGCTACACCACGCTCGGCATGGGCACCGACCAGGGCAAGACCTCGAATCTCAACGGGCTGGCGATCGTCGCCGGCCAGCGCGACGTCGCGATCCCGGCGGTCGGCACCACGACGTTCCGGCCGCCCTATACGCCGGTGACCTTGGGGGCGCTGGTCGGCCCCGAGACCGGCAAGCACCATGCCCCGACCCGGCGCACGCCGCTCGATGCCTGGCACCGGACCCATGGCGGGGTGATGACCGCGGCGGGCCTGTGGGAACGGCCGAAGACCTATGTCCGGCCCGGCGAAAGCTATCGCGACGCCTGGATCCGCGAGACGCTGGCGGTGCGGTCGGGCGTCGGCCTTTGCGACGTCTCGACGCTCGGCAAGATCGACGTGCAGGGACCGGATGCCCAGGTCTTTCTCGATCGGCTCTATTGCAACCCGATGGGCTCGCTCGCCGTCGGCAAGGCGCGCTACGGGCTGATGCTGCGCGACGACGGCCTGGTGTTCGACGACGGCACGGTGACGCGTATCGGCGACACCAGGTTCTACGTCACCACGACCACGGCCAATGCCGGCAAGGTGCTGAGCCATATGGAGTTCCTGCTGGCGACGGCCTGGACCGGATTGAAGGTGCAGGTCGCTTCGATCTCCGACCAGTACGGCCAGATCGCGGTGGCGGGCCCACGCGCGCGCGCCGTGCTCGAGGCAGCCTCCGGCACCGGTCTCGGCGACGACGTGCTGCCGCATCTCGGTACGCTGCAGGTGAATCTCGCCGGCCATGCCTGCCGGCTGTTCCGCGTCAGCTATTCCGGCGAGCGGGCTTATGAGGTGTCCGTGCCCTGGCGCGCCACCGCCGAGGTCTGGAACCGGCTGATGACCGCCGGGTCCGTCGAGGGCATCGTGCCCTACGGCCTGGAGGCCATGGGCGCCATGCGCATCGAGAAGGGGCATGTCGCCGGTCCGGAGCTCGACGGCCGCACCACGCCGGCCGATCTCGGCCTCGGGCGCATGGTGTCGGCGAAGAAGGCCTTTGTCGGCAAGGTTCTGCTCGGTCGCGAGGGCCTGCGTGATCCGGACCGGCTGAAGCTGGTCGGCCTGGAGCCGGTCGACGGCACGACGGCTATTCCCGCCGGCGCCAATCTCGTGCGCGATCCGGAGGCGGCAACGCCCATGCCGATCCTCGGCCATGTCACGTCGGCCACCTATAGTCCGACGCTCGGCCGGCCGATCGCGCTGGCCCTGCTCAAACCCAGCGCCGTGCAGGAGGGGCAATCCCTGTTCGCCGCGGCGCCGGTGCTCAATCTCGCGGTGGCGGTGAAAGTCTGCGATCCCGTGTTTTTCGATGCCGAGGGAGGGCGGATGCATGGCTGAGCCGGGACAAGCCCATCGCATTCTGTCGGGCGACGGCCTGACGGTCGAACGGATCGCGCCGGCGGCGCTGGTCCTGGTCAGCAGTTTTGGCGGCGGCGATGCCGGCGGCGCCCTGGCCGGGGCGCTCGGGTGCGCGGAGCCTGCGGCGAACCGCTGGACCGAAACCGACGATCATCTCCTGGCGAGTGTCGGGGCAGGGCGCTGGATGGTGTCCGCCGACGGCGAGGCCGCCGGTACCTTGTCGACGCGGCTCGAGGCCGCGCTCGGTGCGCAAGCCGCGGTGGTCGACCTCGGCCATGGCCGGGTCGTCTTCGCACTCGAGGGGCCGGGCGCCCGGGCGGTTCTCGCCAAGGGCTGCACGGTGGATCTGCGGCCCTCCCGGCTTGGCGCGGGCACGGCCGTCGTCACGGCCTTCGGCAGGCTGGCCGCGACCATCCTGGTGCGTGAGGACGAACGCTTCGAGATCTATGTCGCGAGTTCCTATGCCGATTATCTCGAGGAATGGCTCGCGGCCGCGACACGGGAGTTTGCGTGAGGTGCACGTAGACCCTCTCCCACGAAGACGTGGGCGAGGGTTTACGCGCAGTGGTTCTCACTCACACCTTTTCCAGCGGCCGGTGTGGTTCCGCCGGCAAGGTGATCTGGACCGCGTCGCCCGGCCTGACCAGGCCGCCGGCCCTGACGATGCCCATGACGCCGGCCTTGCGGACGAGCCGGCCTTCGGCATCGCGGCCGAGCACCGCGGCGGTCAGGCCCGGCCGGAACTGGTCGAGCTGGATGCAGGGATTGCGCAGGCCGGTGACCTCGATGCGGGCGGTGCCGATGCCGATCACCGCGCCGGTCGGCAAGCCGAGCAGATCGATCCGCAGGGTGGTGATGTTCTCGCCGATATCGCCCGGTGCAATGTCGAAGCCCTTGGCCTTCAGCTCGTCGAACAGTTCGGCGTGGACCAGGTGGACCTGACGCAGGTTGGGCTGGGTGGGGTCGACGGCGACGCGCGAGCGATGCTTGACCGTCTCGCCGGCATGGGCGTCGCCCTCGACGCCGAGGCCGGCCAGCAGGGTGATGCCGCGGCAGGGCGTCTTGCTGAAGCCGTGGTGGCCGCTGCGGCTGACCGCCAGAACATGCGCGCTCATCGGGGGCTCCGGTTCCGGTCCGGCGGAAGCGAACTGTTTGCGCGATTTGCCGGACAAAGTCACTGCCTGGGGATGCGGATGACCGATGCCGTCGCGGCATGGACCTTTGGCCGTCGCCGGGGCTAGATGCGGGCCATGACCTTCACCGTTCTCTTCGACCTCGACGGCACGCTCACCGATCCGGCGCCCGGCATTATCGGCTGCTTCCGCCAGGCCCTGATCGATCTCGGCCACCCGGCGCCGCCATTCGACGAGCTGAAATGGATCATCGGTCCGTCGCTGCGCTCGTCCTTTCCGACATTCATGCCCGAGGGCGCCGACGTCGAAGCCGCGCTCGCCCGCTATCGCCTGCATTATGGCGGCGGCGGCCTCTACGACCTGACGCTCTATCCCGGCATGATGGAGGCGGTGGAGACGATCCGCGCCGAGGCGGGACGCCTGTTCGTCTGCACCGCCAAGCCGGAACCCTTCGCCCAGCCGATCATCGACCATTTCGGTTATGCGCGGCTGTTCGACCGGGTCTACGGCACGACGCTCGATGGCAGCCTCGACGACAAGGGCGACCTGATGGCCAAGATCATCGCCGAGCAGAGCGTCGATCCGGCGCGCGCGATCATGGTCGGCGACCGCAAGCACGATATCCTGGCCGCCCGGCGCCACGGCGTCACGTCGATCGGCGTCACCTGGGGTTATGGCGGAGCCCGGGAGCTCAGCGAAACCGGCGCGACGCATCTGTGCGCCGATCCGACCGAGCTCGCCGGCCTCGTCGGACGGATCGCGGCCGACTGGCGCTGACGCCGGCGCCGCGCCAGCCGGGGGCCTGGCGGGCTTCCGTCAGGCTGCCGCTCGCTCGGACCTTGCATCTTCAGGCGCTTTGCTATATCGCCCGGCGCATTCCACACGCGGACCTGCGGCGGAAGACGTTTGTCTTTTGCCGCTCCGGTGGTGTCGAGGTTCCATCCCGGAACCGGCCCATGTCCGCGGAGGCTTAACCGGAGAAGACCATGGCGCTGCCCGATTTCAGCATGCGTCAGCTTTTGGAAGCTGGCTGCCACTTTGGCCATCAGGCCCATCGCTGGAACCCGAAGATGAATCAGTACATCTTCGGCGTCCGCAACAACATCCACATCCTCGACCTCGCCCAGACCGTGCCGATGCTGCATCGCGCGCTGGTGGCGGTGTCGGACACGGTCGCCAAGGGTGGCCGCGTGCTGTTCGTCGGCACCAAGCGCCAGGCGCAGGAATCGATCGCCGAGGGCGCCAAGAAGTCGGCGCAGTATTACGTCAACTCGCGTTGGCTCGGCGGCACGATGACCAACTGGAAGACGGTGTCGCAGTCGATTTCGCGCCTGCGCAAGCTGGACGAGTCGCTCAGCCACGGCGGCGCCGGCTACACCAAGAAGGAAGCCCTGACGCTCACCCGCGAGCGCGACAAGCTCGAGCGGGCTCTCGGCGGTATCAAGGACATGGGCGGCACGCCGGACCTGATGTTCGTGATCGACACCAACAAGGAAGCGATCGCCATTCTCGAGGCGCGTCGCCTGGGCATTCCGGTGGCGGCCATCGTCGACACCAATTGCGATCCCGACGGCATCACCTATCCGATCCCGGGCAATGACGACGCCGGCCGCGCGCTGACGCTCTATTGCGACCTGATCGCGCGCGCCGCCATTGACGGCCTGGCCCGTTCGCAGGGCTCGTCCGGCATCGATCTCGGCGCGTCCGAGAAGCCGATGGTCGAAGAGATCCCCGAGGCGGCCCCGGCCGGCTTCGAGCGTCTCGCCGGTCCGCGCGGCCCGGCCGACGAGCTGACCAAGCTCACCGGCGTGTCGGCGGCGATCGAGAAGCAGCTCAACGACCTCGGCATCTTCCACTACTGGCAGATCGCCTCGTTCACCCCGAAGGATGCCGCCGAGGTTGGCGACAGCGTCGGCCTTCCCGGCCGTGTCGACGGCTGGGTTGCCCAGTCCAAGGCGCTGGTCGAAGCCGAAGCCGCGTAAGGCATTCGCCTGACGTCATCCGCTCGACATGGCAGCATGGTGAGCGGAAGACCCGGTTGACGTGATTCCGGCCGGTCCGAACCCTCGGGCCGGCCGTTTCCCATCCAAATCTTCCAATCGATTTCAAGGAACGACCCCCATGGCGAACATCACCGCCCAGATGGTCAAGGAACTGCGCGAGATGACCGGCGCAGGCATGATGGACTGCAAGGCCGCGCTGACCGAGACCAACGGCGACATGGAAGCGGCGGTCGATCTGCTGCGCAAGAAGGGCCTGTCGAAGGCCGCCAAGAAGGCCGGCCGCGTCGCAGCCGAAGGCCTTGTCGGCGTCTGGGTCGAGGGCGCCAAGGCGGCGGTCGTCGAAGTCAACTCGGAAACCGACTTCGTTGCCCGCAACGACCAGTTCCAGGGCCTGGTGAAGATGGTCGCCCATGTCGCCTACAAGACCGGCGGCGATGTCGCGGCGATCCTGGCGGCTCCGGCTTCCGCCGGCACCACCGTTGCCGACGCGCTGACGACGGCCGTTTCGACCATTGGCGAGCATATGTCGCTGCGCCGCGCGGCCGTGCTGTCGGTCACCGACGGCGTGGTCGCCAACTACCTGCACAACCAGGTCGAGCCGGGCCTCGGCAAGATCGGCGTGCTGGTCGCGCTCGAATCGACCGGTTCGAAGGAAGAGCTTTCGGCGCTCGGCCGCATGCTCGCCATGCATGTCGCCGCCGCCAATCCGCTGGCGCTGGAATCGGCCGGCCTCGATCCGAGCGTGGTCGCCCGCGAAAAGGCGATCCTGGCCGAGAAGAATGCCGGCAAGCCGGAGAACGTGCTGGCCAAGATCGTCGAGTCCGGCCTGAAGACCTATTACAAGGAAGTCTGCTTCCTCGATCAGGTCTATATCCACGACACCGGCAAGTCGGTCGGCCAGGCGGTCAAGGATGCCGAAGGCAAGGTCGGCGCGCCGATCAAGGTCACCGGCTTCGTGCGTTATGCGCTGGGTGAGGGCATCGAGAAGGCCGAGAGCGATTTCGCGGCGGAAGTCGCCGCCCAGGCCGGCATCAAGGCCTGACCGGCCTGACAGTGCGAATACGAGGAGGGGCGGGCGACCGCCCCTTTTTCTTGCGCTGAAGGGGCGAATGGCGAGTAGCGAATGGCGAATAGGGCATGATGCGAAACACAGCGCGCATACCCACCCCCGCAAAGACGCGGGAGAGGGTTGTTCCCGGCACCTTCCGCATCGTGCCCTATTCGCCATTCGCCACTCGCCATTCGCCTCGGTCGGGCTTTTCCTGGGGGTGTTGCTCTCCGGGAGCCAGTGCAGCGGTTGCGCTGGCGCCTCGTTTCGCTAAACCCGGGGCCAGTCGAACAGTGTATTGTTTTCGAATCGGGAGGCGACGATGACCGGACCTCGCTACAAGCGCGCGCTGGTGAAAGTCTCCGGCGAGGCGCTGGCCGGCAAGGCTGATTTCGGCTTCGATCCGGCGGTCGTTCGCGCCATCGCCGAGGATCTGATCGCCGCCGCCAAGGCCGGCATCGATATCGCCGTGGTCGTCGGCGGCGGCAATATCTTCCGCGGCAAGCAGATTGCCGGCATCGGGCTGTCACGTGTCGATGCCGATGCCATCGGCCGGCTGGCCACCGTGATGAACGCGCTGGCGCTGGCCGGCCAGATCCAGGCGCTCGGTCATCCCGCGGTCGCCCTGTCGGCCGAACCCGTGCCGGAGGCGCTCGACACCTATACGGTGCGCCACGCCCTGGAGCATCTGGCGCAGGGTCGCATCGTGGTGCTCGGCGGCGGCATCGGCGTGCCGCTGCTGACCACCGATACGACCGCCACGATGCGCGCGGTCGAACTGAGATGCGACGTGGTGCTGAAGGGCACCAATGTCGACGGCATCTATTCGGCCGACCCCAAAAAGGATCCGCAAGCGGTCCGCTTCGACACGCTGACCGCCGACGAAGCCATCGCGCGCGACCTCAAGGTGATGGATACGGCCGCCTTCGCTCTTGCCCGGGAGAACAGTCTTCCGATAATCGTGTTCTCTCTCGATGCTCCAAACGCCGTCACCTCCGTGCTGACCGGCACGGGGCGCTGTACGGTGGTCACGGGCTGACCAGCAATTTTCCCGCGGGCTGACCGGCCTGCGCAACGATCAAGAGGCGTATCCCATGGCCGCGTCCCCGACTTTCGACATCGCCGAGATCACGCGCCGCATGCAAGGCGCCATCGGCAGTTTCAAGCACGAGCTTGGCACCCTGCGTACCGGCCGCGCGTCGCCGAACCTGCTCGACCCGATCATCGTCGAGGCCTATGGCCAGACGATGCATGTCAACCAGGTCGCGACAGTCAGCGTGCCCGAGCCGCGGCTGCTGTCGGTGCAGGTCTGGGACCGCTCCATGGTGCAGGCGGTGGAAAAGGCGATCCGCGATTCGAGCCTCGGGCTCAATCCGCAGACCGAAGGCCAGGTCATCCGCCTGCGCATTCCGGAACTGACACAGGACCGCCGCAAGGACATGGTCAAGGTCGCCCATAAATATGCCGAGGGTGCCCGCGTCGCCGTGCGCCATGTGCGCCGTGACGGTCTCGACATCCTCAAGACCAAGGAAAAAGACCATACGATGAGCGAGGACGATCACGCTCGCAATGCCGACCAGGTCCAGAAAGAGACCGACAAGCACATTGCCGAGATCGATCAGCTCCTGGTTCACAAAGAAAAAGAGATCATGACCGTTTGACGGGGATTGCCCAGGCGATGACCATGATTGACCGGCAGGGCCTGGAGGCTGGCCAGACGTCGGACCCGGCGGGAGAGCGATCTCCGGGCCTGCCGCGTCATGTCGCCATCATCATGGACGGCAATGGCCGCTGGGCGACCGCCCGCGGCCTGCCGCGGGTCGAAGGCCATCGCCGCGGCGTCGAGGCGCTGCGCCGTACCTTGCGCGCGGCGCGCGAGATCGGCATCGAGATCGTCACCGTCTATTCCTTCTCCTCGGAGAACTGGTCGCGGCCGCCGGCCGAGGTTTCGGCCCTGATGGGCCTGCTGAAACGCTTCATCCGCAACGACCTGGCCGAGCTGCACGAGGCCGGCGTCAGGGTCCGGATCGCCGGGGATCGCCAGCACCTGGCGCCCGACATCGCGCGCCTGCTGGTCGAGGCCGAGGCGCTGACCGCCGGTAACCGGCGCCAGACCCTGGTGGTCGCCTTCAACTATGGCAGCCGGCAGGAGATCGCCGCCGCCGCCCGGGCGCTCGCCGTCGAGGTGGCCGCGGGCCGGCGTGATCCGGCTTCGATCACGCCGGAGGCGATCGAGGCGCATCTGTCGACGGCGGGCATTGCCGACCCGGACCTGATCATCCGCACCTCGGGCGAGGAGCGGCTGTCCAATTTCATGCTGTGGCAAGCCGCCTATTCGGAACTGGTGTTCCAGCCGATCCTCTGGCCGGACTATGGCCGCGAGGCGCTGCTCGAGGCGCTGGCCGAATATGGCCGGCGCGAGCGCCGGTTCGGCGGCCTCGCGACGGCCGCGGGCGCGTGAGGCGATGAACCCGGACCAGCGGCCCGCCGGCGCCTTCTCCGATCCGGATCTGCTGCGGCGGATCGCCTCCGCCCTGGTTCTGGTGCCGGTCGCGATCGCGGTTGCGTGGTTCGGCGGCTGGCCTTTCGCGCTGTTCTGGCTCGCAGCCGCCATCGCCGTGCTGTGGGAATGGAACCGGCTGGTGCACACCGATGCGCCGCCGGCACTGATCGCCGGTGAAATCGCCGCCCTGGTCGCGGCGGTCGTGCTGATCCGCTATTTCCTCAATCCGGGCTTCGGCCTGGTCGCGCTCGGCATCGGCACGGGCTTCGCGCTCGCCTTCAGTCCGGCCGGGGTCTCGCGCTGGGCCATCGCGGGCCTCGTCTATGCCGCGGCGGTGGTTGCCGGTCCGGTGATCCTGCGCGACGACGCGACCTATGGCTTCATTGCCATTCTCTGGCTTTTCGCGGTGGTCTGGGGCACCGATGTCGGCGCCTATTTCGCCGGCCGGGCCATTGGCGGCCCGAAGCTCTGGCCGCGCCTGTCGCCGAAGAAGACCTGGGCCGGGTTCGTTGGCGGCACGCTGATCGGCAGCGCGCTCGGTTGCGTGATCGTCAAGGCGGCGGGGCTGCCGGTCGGTCTGGGGCTGATCCTGGCCAGCCTGGCGGTCGCGGCGCTCAGCCAGGCCGGCGACCTCTTCGAATCCGCGGTCAAGCGGCGGTTCGAGGCGAAGGACGCGGGCGGCCTGATCCCCGGCCATGGCGGTGTCATGGACCGGCTCGACGGCTTTCTGGTCGCGGCGATCGTCGCGGCTCTCATCGGACTTGCGCGCGGCGGATTTGCCAATCCTGCGGCCGGCATCCTGATCTGGTAGGAGAGGGCATGCGCGCGCTTACCATTCTCGGAGCCACCGGCTCCGTCGGCACCAGCACGCTCGACCTGGTCTCGCGGCATAGCGACCGCTTCCGGGTCGAAGCGGTCACCGCCAACGGCCATGCCGAGGATCTGGCCGCCATTGCGCTTGCCCATGGCGCGCGGTTCGCCGCGGTTGCCGACCGGGATGCCTATGGCGCGCTGAAGGCGGCGCTCGCCGGCTCCGGCATCGAGGCGGCCGCCGGTCCCGAAGCGATCGTCGAGGCGGCGGCCCGGCCGGCCGACATGGTGGTCGCGGCCGTCTCGGGGGCCGCCGGCGTGGCGCCGGTACTGGCGGCGATCGGGCAGGGCACCACCGTGGCGCTGGCCAACAAGGAGAGCCTGGTCGCGGCCGGCGACCTGGTGATGGGCGAGGCGCGCCGGCGCGGCGTGACCTTGCTGCCGATGGATTCCGAACATAATGCGGTGTTCCAGGCGCTGGCCGGATCGCGCATGGAAGATGTCGAGACGGTCTGGCTGACGGCCTCCGGCGGCCCGTTCCGGACCTGGGATGCTGCCGCGATTGCGCGCGCGACGCCCGAGGATGCGCTGAAACATCCGAACTGGTCGATGGGCGCGAAGATCACGATCGATTCCGCGAGCCTTATGAACAAAGGCCTCGAACTCATTGAGGCCCATTATCTTTTTGGCTTTTCGCCGAAGCAGCTTGCGGTGCTGGTCCACCCGCAATCGATCGTCCATGGCATGGTTGGCTACCGTGACGGCTCAGTCGTCGCCCAGCTCGGCACGGCCGACATGCGCGTGCCGATCGCGGTCTGCCTCGGATTCCCCGAAAGGATCGACGGGCCGGCGAAGCGGCTGGATCTCGCCGCCCTCGGCAGCCTGACCTTCGAGGAGCCGGACGTCGTGCGGTTTCCGGCGCTGCGCCTGGCGATGGAGGCCATGGCGAGCGGTGGCCGCGCGCCTTGCGTGCTCAATGCGGCCAACGAGATCGCGGTCGAGGCCTTTCTGGCCGGCCGCATTCGTTTCGGTGCTATTCCGGGCATTGTCGAGGATGTGCTGGCGGCGCTGGGCTCCGGCCCCGCTGCGGCCACATTGGATGACTTAAGATTCATTGACCATGCTGCGAGAGATCGGGCGCGGTCCTCTTGTATCTGACGCCAGCTCCGGCATCCTGACCTTGGGAGGGTGTGGGTCCGGAACAGAAGAGCCGGCGCATACCCAGGGACACGAATATGAATTTCATCTCCGCGTTGGGCGGTGGGGGTTGGGGCATTGTCCTGACCGTCATTTCGTTCCTGTTCGTGCTGACGATCGTGGTGTTTTTCCACGAACTGGGCCATTTCTGGGTCGCGCGCCGCTGTGGCGTGCGGGTCGAGGCCTTTTCGATCGGCTTCGGGCGGGAACTGGCCGGCTTCAATGACCGCCACGGCACGCGGTGGAAGCTCTGCGCCATTCCGCTGGGCGGCTATGTCAAGTTCTTCGGCGACGCCGACGCGGCGAGCCGGCCGGATTTCGAGACCGCCGGCGCGATGACCGAAGCGGAGCGGTCCGGAAGCTTCTTCCACAAGACCCTGGGGCAGCGAGCGGCCATCGTCGCGGCCGGCCCGATCGCCAATTTCGTTCTGGCCATCGTCATCTTCACTTTCGTCTTCACGCTGTTCGGCAAGCCGATCACGGCGCCGCGTGTCGATACGATCGTGGCCGGCAGCGCGGCCGAGACGGCCGGCTTCAAGCCCGGCGACCTGGTCGTGGCCATAGACGGCCGGGCCATCGACAATTTCGCCGACATGCAGCGCATTGTCGCAGGCAGTGCCGGCCGGTCGCTCGCCATCACCGTCGATCGCGACGGCCAGCGCAGCGACCTGGCGGCGACGCCGGCGGTGTTCGAGTTCAAGGATCGCTTCGGCGGCACGCATCGAATCGGCCGCCTCGGCATTTCCAAGTCGACCCAGCCGGGCGATGTCGAGATCCGGCGCTACGATCCGCTCACCTCCGCCTGGATGGGCGTGAACGAGACCTGGTTCGTCATATCGAGCACGCTGAGCTATCTCGGCGGCATCATCATGGGCACGCAGAGCGCCGACCAGCTCGGTGGTCCGATCCGGATCGCGCAGGTGGCGGGAGAGGCGGCGCAGATCGGCTTCAGCACGCTGATGGGCTTTGCCGCGCTGATCTCGGTGTCGATCGGACTGCTCAATCTGTTCCCGATCCCGCTGCTCGACGGCGGTCATCTGGTGTTCTACGCGGTCGAGGCGATCCGCGGCCGGCCGATGAGCGAGAGGGCTCAGGAAGCGGCCTTCCGTATCGGCTTCATCGTGGTCATGACGTTGATGATTTTTGCGACTTGGAACGACCTCCGGGGACCACTCGGAATGATCTTCGGAAGGTTGGTTGGATGATGGGGTGCGTGGCGTTGCGGCAACGGGCATTAAAAAACAGTCGGACGGTTTCCGGTGCGGTTTGCACTGTCCGTGAAACCGGCTACAAGCAACCCGCTCCCGGGGATTCCGTGAGTGGTCCGCGTTCGCGCGGAAAACGACAAATTGAACAGACAGGCGCGTGATTCATGACTTTTTTCGCTCGGACGGTCCGAACGGTCGTGATCGCAGGGACGGTAGCGACTTCAGGCGTGGCAGCAGCCACCCTGGCCAGCACCGCGCTCTCGACAGGGGTCAATGCGCAGTCGGCGAGCTCGATTGTCGTCCAGGGTAATCGGCGCATCGAGGCCGATACCGTCAGGTCCTACTTCTCCACCGGTCCGGGCGAGCCGCTTTCGGCGGCGCGCGTCGACGAAGGCATCAAGGCGATGTACGCCACGGGCCTGTTCCGCGACGTCCGGGTCAGCCGGCAAGGCGGCCGCCTGGTGGTGACCGTCGTTGAGAACGACGTGATCAACCGCGTCGTGTTCGAAGGCAACCGGCGTCTCAAGACCGAACAGCTGATGAACGAGATCGAGTCGCGGCCGCGCGGCACCTTCTCGCGCTCCACCGTCCAGTCCGACGTCCAGCGCCTCTATGACGTCTATCGCCGTACCGGCCGCTACGACGTCGAGATCGTGCCGAAAACCATCCAGCAGCCGAACGGCCGCATGGACCTGGTGTTCGAGGTCAACGAGGGCAAGAAGGCCTCGGTCCGCTCGATCAATTTCGTCGGCAACAACAATTTCGGCCGCCAGCGGCTGCTCGATGTGATGACGACCGGCGAGACCGGCCTGTTCTCCTGGCTGCGCTCCAACGACGTCTATGACGCCGACCGGATCAATGCCGACCAGGAAGCGCTGCGCCGGCTCTATCTGCGCAATGGTTACGTCGACATGCGCGTGGTTTCCGCGCGGTCCGACTTCGATCGCGCCGCCAATGCCTTCACCATCACGATCGAGATCGAGGAAGGTCCGCAATATCGCATCGGCACGGTCGACGTTCAGTCGAACATCCGTGACGTCGATGGCGCCACGCTGCGCCGCGCGGTCCGCACCTCGACGGGCGGCGTCTACAATGTCGAACTGGTCGACAAGTCGCTCGAGGACGTGACCCTCGAAGTGGCCCGTCGCGGTTACGCCTTCGCGACCGTCCGTCCGCGTGGCGAGCGCGATCCGTCGACGCTCACCGTCAACCTCGTCTATGTCGTGGAAGAGGGCCCGCGGGTCTATGTCGAGCGGATCAACATCCGCGGCAATACCCGCACCCAGGACCGGGTGGTCCGGCGCGAATTCGATATGGCCGAAGGCGACGCCTATAATCGCGTTCTGGTCGATCGCGCCGAGCGGCGCCTGAAGAACCTCGGCTTCTTCAAGAACGTCAAGATCACCACCGAGCCCGGCTCGGCGGCCGATCGCGTCATCGTCAATGTCGATGTCGAGGATCAGCCGACCGGCCAGTTCTCGATCTCGGGTGGTTTCTCGACCTCCGACGGCTTCATCGCCGAAGCTTCGGTGGAAGAGCGCAACTTCCTCGGCCGCGGCCAGTTCGTCCGCCTCGGCGGTACTTTCGGCCAGCGCACCCAGGGCCTGAACTTCTCGTTCACCGAGCCGTACCTGCTGGACTACCGGCTGTCGGGCGGTTTCGACCTGTTCTGGCGCCACAGCAACGTGTCGAACTACCAGGCCTATTCGTCGACCTCCTATGGCGGCACGCTCCGGCTCGGCGTTCCGATCACCGAGAACTTTGCCATTCAGGGCCGTTATACCGGCATGATGCAGCAGATCACGCTGCGTCAGGATCTGACGAACTGCTACGGCAGCTACAGCGACACGCTGCATCAGTACACGCGATCTGATGGCACCGTTCTCAATATGACGACGGCGCAAGCCACGGCGCTGAACAATGATCCGAACCGGCAATTTAGCTATACGGACAACGGTGCGCTTTCCAATGTGGGCGGTGTTCCGGTCCTGTCGACAAGTGCCCCGGTTGGCAGTCCGGCCTTCGGCTGCTTGGACGACGGTGAAGCTTCGGCCGCTCTGCGGGCGATCGACGGCAAGAACCGCTTCATTTCGATGCTTGGTTATTCGCTGATCTATTCAAATCTGGATCGCGCGATCAATCCGAGCCAGGGGCTCTTCGCCGAGCTCCGCCAGGATGTGGCCGGTGTCGGCGGCGACGCGAAGTTTATTCGGACCACCGGCGAACTGCGCTACTACCATGACCTGACCAATGACTGGATCCTGATGTTGCGCGGTCAGGCCGGTAACATCTTCGGTTGGGGTTCGACCAAGCCGAACGGCGGCAAGCTCGACTCGATCGACCAGTTCTTCATGGGACCCGAACTGGTTCGCGGCTTCCAGACAGCAGGTATCGGTCCGCGCGATTTCGCCAGCGCTGGCGGCACGACGGGACGTCTGGCTGACGCCGTCGGCGGCACGTCCTACTGGGGTGCTTCGGCGGAGGTCACCTTCCCGATCACCTTCCTGCCGAAGGATTTCGGCATGCGCGGCGCGCTCTACGCCGACGCCGGTGCGGTCTGGGGCTATAACAGCGTCACCGGCCTGGCGACGGGCGGCGGCACGCTGCCGGTCAACCTGAACGACCCGTCGGGACGCAATTCCGCCGATCACGTCGTCCGTTCGTCGGTCGGTGTCGGCCTGTTGTGGAACTCGCCCTTCGGCCCGATCCGCTTCGACTATTCCTTCGTGCTGACGAAGGCGGCGTGGGATCGCACGCAGTTCTTCCGCTTCTCGGGCGGCACGCGCTTCTGATCGACAGCGCTCCGTGCGAACGGAGCGCGGAGATCGCAAGCAGGCTGATCATGACCGATCCCGTTTTCTTCACTCCGGCCGAGGCGATGACTGTCGCCTCGGTCGCCGCTTTTCTGAAGGTCGAGCTGGCACTGGCCGGCGGCGACCGGCCGCTCAAGGGCGTCGCGGCGCTGGCTGACGCCGGTCCGGCCGACCTGACCTTCCTCGACAATCCCAAATATGCCGGGCAACTGGCGACCACGCGGGCCGCCGCTTGCCTGGTAACGGCGCGGCATCGCGGCGACGTGCCGGCCGGGACGATCGCCATCGTGGTCACCCATCCGCATACGGCTTTCGTGTCGATCACGCGCAAGATGTTCCCGCTCGCGCTCAAGCCGCAATCGATGTTCGGCTCGGTCGGCGTCTCGCCGGGCGCGGTCGTGCATCCCTCGGCGCGGCTCGAGGCGGGGGTGATCGTCGATCCGAGCGCCGTGATCGGCCCCGGCGCCGAAATCGGGTCCGGCACGCTGATCGCCGCCGGCGCGGTGATCGGTCCGGGCGTCCGGATCGGCCGCGACGGTGCCATCGGCGCTGGGGCTTCGGTTGCCCATGCCCTGATCGGTAACCGGGTCATCCTGCATGCCGGTGTCAGGATCGGCCAGGATGGTTTCGGCTTTCAGCCGGGGCCGGGCGGTCACGCCAAGATCCCGCAGATCGGCCGGGTCATCGTCCAGGATGATGCCGAGATCGGCGCCAATTCGACGATCGACCGCGGCCATATCCGCGACACCGTCATCGGCGAAGGCACGAAGATCGACAATCTCGTGCAGATCGCGCACAACGTGGTGATCGGGCGGCATTGCATCATCGTCAGCCAGGTCGGCATATCCGGGTCGGCGACGCTGGGTGATTTCGTCATGCTGGGCGGCCAGGTGGGCGTCAACAATCATGCCGTAATCGGGTCGGGCGCGCAGATCGCCGCGACCTCGGTGGTCAAGGATGACGTGCCGGCGGGGGCGCGCTGGGGCGGCCGGCCGGCAAAACCGGTCAAGGACTGGTTCCGCGAGATCGCGACCCTGGAGCGGCTCGCGCGGGCCAAGCAAACGGACTGACGGGCGTGAAGGGCCGAGGTTTCTGACGATGAACGACACGACCAGCATCGATTCCGCCGGTATCCAGAAGCTGATGAGCGTGCTGCCGCACCGCTATCCGTTTCTCTTGATCGACAAGGTCATCAAGATCCGTGGAGACGAGTTCGGCGTCGGCATCAAGAACGTGACCGTCAACGAACCGCAGTTCATGGGGCATTTCCCGGGCAATCCGATCATGCCGGGCGTGCTGATGATCGAGGGCATGGCGCAGACCGGTGGCGTCCTGGCGCTGCTCGCTCAGGGCGGCGGGGCCGGCAAGCTGGTGTTCTTCATGACCATCGACAAGGTCAAATTCCGTAAACCGGTGATCCCTGGCGATGTCGTCGAGTATCACATGACCAAATTCGCCAAGAAGCGGAACATCTGGTTTTACCGCGGCGAGGCCTTTGTCGACGGCAAGCTGGTGGCGGAAGCCGAATTGTCCGCCATGCTGGCCGACGCTTGAGGATATCGATGGCCGACAGACCCGTTACGATCGACCCCTTGGCGCATGTCGCGCCGTCCGCCAGGATCGGCGCCGGCGTCACCATCGGGCCGTTCTGTATCGTCGGGCCGGATGTGGAGCTCGGCGACGACGTCACGCTGCACGGGCATGTCAATCTGTCCGGCCATACCAGCATCGGCGCGCGCAGCCAGGTCCATCCTTTCGCAGCGCTTGGCGGGCCGCCGCAGGACCTGTCCTACAAGGGCGAGCCGACACGGCTGACGATCGGCGTGGATTGCGTCATCCGCGAGAGCGTGACGGTCAATCGCGGCACGCCCAAGACTGGCCTGACCAGCATCGGCGACCGCTGCTTCATGATGGCCTATGCCCATGTCGCGCATGATTGCCGGGTCGGCGACAATGTCGTCTTCGCCAATGCGGCCACGCTCGGCGGCCATGTCAGCGTCGGCGACTTCGTCTTTCTCGGCGGCCTGTGCGCGGTGCACCAGTTCACCCGGGTCGGCGATTTCGCCATGGTCGGCGGCCTGACCGGCGTCAAGGACGATGTCATTCCGTTCGGCATGGCATTTGGCGCCAATGGCGTGTCCGGCGAGCTGATCGGGCTGAATGTCGTCGGAATGAAGCGGCGTGGCTATGCCCGCGACGACGTCAAGACCGTGCGGGCCTGCTACGAAATGCTGTTCTACGGGCCGGGTACCTTCGCCGATCGGCTGGCGCAGGCCACGGCTGCCTATCGCGACCATCCGGCCGCCGGTCGCCTGATCGCTTTCATCGAGGCGGGCGGCAAGCGCTCGGTGATGATGGCAGCGCCGAAAAAGACGCGCGTGGTCGGAGCCGATGACTGACGCGACGGCATTGTCCGGCATCCGATGACACGGTTCGCGTGAAGGCCATGGCGCAAACCGAGACAAGCAAATCCCCGTTCGAGACCGCCGGTTCCGCCGGTGGACCGGCGCCGCTCGGCATCATCGCCGGCGCCGGACGGTTTCCGCTGGCCCTGGCCAAGGCCGCGACGGCCCAGGGGCGGCCGGTTTTCGGCATTCTGCTGAAAGGCATTGCCGGCCCGGAGCTGCAGGCCTATCCGCATGCCTGGGTCGGCATTGGCCGGTTCGGCGCCATGCTGCGCGCCGCGCGGCGCGCCGGCTGCCGCGACCTGGTGTTCATCGGCGCGCTGGTCAGGCCCAATCTCTGGACGACCGTGCCGGATGTCGGCGCTTTGCGCATCCTGCCGGAGATGCTGAAGCTCTATCGGGGCGGCGACGACCATCTCCTGCGCGGCATTGCCGGCCTGTTCGAGCGGCAAGGCTTCCGGCTGCTGGCGGCCCAGGACGTCGCGCCCGAACTGCTCATGCCGTTGGGGTCGCTGTCGCGCTGCCAGCCGAACCATCAGGACCTCTTGGACATTACCCAGGCGCTGGCGGCGATCCATGCGCTCGGTCCCTACGATGTCGGTCAGGGCATGGTGATCGGCGCCAAGCGCGTGGTTGCGGTCGAAGGCGCGGAAGGCACCGACGGCATGCTCGAGCGCTGCGCCGCGATGCGCGTCTCGGGCCGGCTGAAATGGAGCGGTGCCAGCGGCATCCTGGTCAAGGCGCCGAAACCCGGCCAGGACCACCGCATCGACATGCCGGCGATCGGCCCCGCGACAGTGGAGAAGGCGGCCGCAGCGGGCTTGCGCGGCATCGCGGTGGTCGCGGGTTCGACGCTGATGGTCGAGCCCCAGGAGATCGTCCGCCTGGCCGACAAACATGATCTGTTCGTCGTCGGTGTCGATGCCGGGATCGAGCGTAGCGATGGCTGAATGTTTTCATGACTGAGACTGGCCGCCCGCTCGACGTTTTCATCATTGCCGGCGAGGAGTCGGGCGATCAGCTCGGCGCCCACCTGATGGACGCCTTGTCGGCGCTGGCGCCGGCGGGCGCCCGGTTTCGCGGCGTCGGCGGCCCGCGCATGGCCGAGCGCGGCCTGGCGTCACGCTTCCCGATGTCGGACATCGCCCTGTTCGGCATCACCTCGATCATCGCCCATATCCCGACCATCCTGCGCCGGGTGCGCGAGACGGTCGCGGCGCTGAAGGCCAGTCCGCCCGACGTGCTGGTGCTGATCGACTGTCCCGGCTTCAACCGGCGGGTCGGCCGTGCCATCCGCAAGATCAGGGCGGACATCCCCACCGTCTTCTATGTGTCGCCGACGGTCTGGGCCTGGCGGCCGCGGCGGGCGGCCGAGATGCGGCCCTATGTCGACCACCTCCTGGCGTTGCTGCCGTTCGAGCCGGCAATCCACGCCCGGCTCGGCGGCCCGCCGACGACCTATGTCGGTCACCCGATTTCCGAGCGGATCGCCGATATCAGGCCGGATGCCGTCGAACAGGAGCGCCGCGACGGCGCGCCGCCGCGCGTCCTGGTGCTGCCTGGCAGCCGCCGGCTCGAAATCGCACGGCTGGCGCCGCTGTTCGGCGCGACGCTCGCCAAGGTGCGGGACATGGTCGGCCCGATGGACCTGGTGCTGCCGGCGGTGCCGCACCTGCGTGGCCAGATCGAGCAGGCCATCGCCGGCTGGCCGCTGAAGCCGCGGGTGATCGATACGGAGACCGAGAAATTCGAGGCGTTCCGCACGGCGCGCGCGGCGCTCGCCTGTTCGGGCACGGTCACCCTGGAGCTGGCGGTCGCCGGCATCCCGCAGGTGGTGGCCTATCGCACGGGCTGGCTGGAGGCGCAGATCGCGCGCCGGCTGATCACCGCGGAAACGGCGGTGCTCGCCAACCTGGTGCTCCGAGACACCGTCGTTCCCGAGTTCCTGCAGGAATATGGATCGGTCGAGACCATTGCGCCGGCACTGGCCGCCGTGATCACCGATACGGCGCAGCGCCGGGCCCAGCTCGAAGCCTTCGCGAAGCTCGACACCATCATGGCCTTCGACGGCGAAGATCCGAGCCTCAGGGCCGCCAAGGTCGTGCTCGAGACGATCGAGGCGAGGCGGGCAGGGCGCGTGGCGGCCTGAAGGGGCTGCGGTCCTCAGCGCGGATCTGCACTGCTCGCGCTTCAGACCATGGGACAAGCGGAGCGGCGGCTTTATCCGGTAGTCTTCCCTCTGCGGCATTTCTCGTCTTGGCCGGGCTTGTCCCGACCATCCACGAATTCAGCCCTGTTGGTCCCAAGGCAGACCTCATCGGACTTGCGCCCCCGGCCGTGGCAAGGCGCTCGCGACGAGATTGGGCGAAACCATCGCACACAGCAGAAGTCGTGGATGCCCGGGACAAGCCCGGGCAAGACGATGCGTTGAGCGCACGCTTTGCCTGGCCACGGCACGCATCCCGCGCCTGGCGGTGCCAGCCCGCGTTCGCGCTTTACCAGCCCAATCCAAGACGCCTGTTCCCCAAACAAAAAACGGGGCGCTCGAGGCGCCCCGTTTCATTCAAGTCCTGATCGGTCGGGCTTACTTGCGCCGGGAGATCGGCACGAAGTCGCGGCGCGGGGCGCCGGTATAGAGCTGGCGCGGACGGCCGATCTTCTGCTCGGGATCCTCGATCATTTCCTTCCACTGGGCGATCCAGCCGGCGGTGCGCGCCAGCGCGAACAGCACGGTGAACATGGTGGTCGGGAAGCCCATCGCCTTCAGCGTGATGCCCGAATAGAAGTCGATGTTCGGATAGAGCTTCTTCTCGATGAAATAGTCGTCGTGCAGCGCGATGCGCTCGAGCTCGATGGCGACGTCCAAGAGCGGGTCGTCCTTGATGCCAAGCTCGCCGAGCACTTCGTGGCAGGTCTTCTGCATGATCTTGGCGCGCGGGTCGTAGTTCTTGTAGACCCGGTGACCGAAGCCCATCAGGCGGAACGGATCGTTCTTGTCCTTGGCCTTGGCGATGAATTTCGGAATGTTGTCGACATGGCCGATCTCGCCGAGCATTTTCAGCGCGGCTTCGTTGGCGCCGCCATGCGCCGGGCCCCAGAGGCAGGCAATGCCGGCGGCGATGCAGGCAAAGGGATTGGCGCCCGACGAACCGGCGAGACGCACGGTCGAGGTCGAGGCGTTCTGCTCGTGATCGGCGTGCAGGATGAAGATCCGGTCCATGGCGCGGGCCAGCACCGGGTTCGGCTTATATTCCTCCGCCGGCACGGCGAAGCACATGTTCAGGAAGTTCGAGGAGTAGTCGAGATTGTTCTGCGGATACACGAAGGGCTGGCCGATCGTGTATTTATAGGCCATGGCCGAGAGCGTCGGCAGCTTGGCGATCAGGCGGATCGACGACACCATGCGCTGGTGCGGATCGGCGATGTCGAGGGAGTCGTGATAGAAGGCAGACAGCGCGCCGACGGCGGCGACCATGACGGCCATCGGATGGGCGTCGCGCCGGAAGCCCTGGAAGAAGCGCGACATCTGGTCGTGCACCATGGTGTGGCGCGTGACGCGATAATCGAAATCGGCCTTCTGGGCAGCCGTCGGCAGCTCCCCGTACAGCAAGAGGTAGCAGGATTCCAGGAAGTCGCCGTGCTCGGCCAGCTGTTCGATCGGGTAGCCGCGATAGAGCAGGACGCCCTCGTCGCCGTCGATATAGGTGATCTGGCTCTCGCAGCTCGCGGTCGAGGTGAAGCCCGGATCATAGGTGAACATGCCGGTCTGGGCGTAAAGCTTGGCGATATCGACCGTCGAAGGGCCGATCGTCCCGTCCGAAACCGGGAACTGCACCGTCTTGTCGCCGTAGGTCAAAGTGGCCGACTTAGAGTTGGCGGACATTGGCAACCTCTTGAATTTCCACAATGAATATCGTGTGCACGTGCGAAATGACCAAGTCCGGCCAGCCGACGGGCCATGACCGTTCGGATAGCCCGTTTTTGGGGGCCGGGCAAGCGCCGGGCCCGCGCGTGGCAACTACCTACGACACAGGTATGAGATCAACACTTGGAGAGCCCGGCGCGGCGCCGATCAGCCGGTTGCCTGATCGGCGATGCGGGCCAGGCTTTCGTCGCGGCCGAGCACGGCGAGCACGTCGAAAATGCCCGGTGACGTGGTGCGTCCGGTCAGCGCCACCCGCAGGGGCTGGGCCAATGCACCGAGCTTGATGCCCTTGGCTTCGACCTCGGCGCGCACCGCCGCATCGGCGGCCTCGGCCGACCATTCCGGCAGGGCCGAAAGCCGCTGGTGGATGGCGGCCAGATGGGCGCGCGCCTCGCCGGTCAGCAGGGTTGCGGCCTTGGCTTCGATCGGCAGCGGTCGCTTGACGGTGATGAAGGCGGCGCCGTCGATCAGTTCGAGCACGGTCTTGGCGCGCTCCTTCAGGCCGGGCATGGCCTTCAGCAACTGGGCGCGCACGGCCGGCGTCAGGCTCGCGGCGATCGCGGCCCCTTGCGGAATGTGCGGCAGGATGTCGTCGATCGCCTGGATCAGCCTGCTGTCGTCGGCATTGCGGATATAGTGGCCGTTGGTCGCCTCGAGCTTGGCAAAATCGAAGCGCGCCGCCGAGCGGCCGACCGAGCCGAGGTCGAAAGCCTCGATCATCTCTTCGGTCGAAAAGATCTCCTGGTCGCCATGGCTCCAGCCGAGCCGCACCAGGTAGTTGCGCAGGGCTTCGGGCAGATAGCCGAGGGCGCGATAGGCGTCGACGCCGAGCGCGCCGTGGCGCTTCGACAGCTTGGCGCCGTCCGGCCCGTGGATCAGCGGGATATGGGCCATGGCCGGCACGGTCCAGCCGAGCGCCTCGTAGATCTGGGTCTGGCGGGCCGCATTGGTCAGGTGGTCGACGCCACGGATGATATGGGTGATGTCCATGTCATGGTCGTCGACGACCACCGCATGCATATAGGTCGGCGTGCCGTCGGAGCGCAGCAGCACGAGATCGTCGAGATCCTTGTTGGGGATCACCACGCGGCCCTGGACCAGGTCATTGACGACGGTCTCGCCGTCCTGGCGGGCCCGGAGCCGGATCACCGGCTTGACGCCGGCCGGGGCCTCGGCGGGATCGCGATCGCGCCAGCGGCCGTCATAACGCGGCGGCCGGCCCTCCTTCATGGCGAGCTCGCGCATGGCGTCGAGCTCTTCCGGCGTCGCGTAGCAATAATAGGCCTTGCCGGCGGCCAGCAGTTCACGCGCGACCGCGGCGTGGCGATCGGCGCGGGCGAACTGATAGATCGTCTGGCCGTCCCCTTCCAGGCCGAGCCAGGCGAGGCCGTCCAGGATCGCGCCGATGGCCTCCTGGGTCGACCGCTGGCGGTCGGTATCCTCGATGCGCAGCAGCATCTTGCCGCCGGTCTTCTTGGCATAAAGCCAATTGAACAGCGCGGTGCGGGCGCCGCCAATGTGCAGGAAGCCGGTCGGGGAGGGAGCGAAGCGGGTGACGACCGTCATGATTCATCCGAAGACGACAGAGTGCGCGGGAGCGCGATAGTCTTACTATCGCGAGGGGCGTGCCTGTAGCACGCCCGGCACGGTTTGGGGAACCGCGATTGCCTGCCCTTTGTGGCGGAGCGAAGGCGGCGAAGGACCTGTTGGGGGGCGAACGTGAGGGCGCGCGCGCAAGCCATTGCCGCAGCCATCGGGCAGGGGGCCCGGCCGGCCATGTCGGGCGGCCTGCGCGGCCTGTTCGACGACTGCCTGGAACGGGCGGCCGAGTGGTTCGCGCTCGAGCAGGAACGCGGCCGCGCCTTCCTGTTCCTGCCGGTCGCCTATGGCGCCGGGATCCTGCTCTATTTCTCCACCGCCGACGAGCCGAGCCTGTGGGCGCCCTTTGTCGTGGCCGGGCTTCTGGGCGTTCTGGCCTACCGGATCCGGGACCGCCGGCTCGCCTTTCTCGCGGCCGTCGCGCTGGCGGCGGTCGCCGCGGGTTTTGCCGCCGCGACCTTGCGCACCGCCATCGCCGGTCATCCCGTGCTCGCCGCCGAGACCGGCGCGGTGACCATTACGGGCTGGGTCGAAGTTTTCGAGCGGCGCGAGAATGGCGACCGGCTGACCCTGCGTGTCGTCAAGGCCGAGCCGGCGCTGGCCCAGCCGCCGGAGCGGGTACGCGTCACCAGCCGGCGCGCCACGGGCGCGCAGACGGGGGCCGCCCTGAGCCTCATGGTCCGGCTTCGGCCGCCGGCCGATCCGCCCGGGCCCGGTCTCTACGATTTCGGCCGCGACGCCTTCTTCAACGGCATCGGCGCCAGCGGTTTCGTCATCGGGCAGGTCCGGCGGGTCGAGCTCGGCGAAGCGCCGCTCGGCGTCCGGCTCCGAACCCAGCTCGACCGGGTCCGCACGACCATCAGCGAGCGCATCCGCGCCGCCATTCCCGGCCATGCCGGCGCGGTCGCCGACGCCCTGGTCACCGGCAAGCGCGACGGCATTCCCGAGGGGCTGAACGATGCCATGCGAGCGGCCGGCACCTATCACATCCTGTCGATCTCGGGCTTCCACATGGCGCTGGTCGCGGCGCTGGTCTTCGTCGCGGTGCGCGGCTCCCTGGCCCTGGTCCCGTCGCTCGCCCTGAACCGCCCGGTGAAGGCCTGGGCGGCCTTCATCGCACTTGTCGTTTCGACCGCCTATCTGGTCATCTCCGGCGGCGAGGTCGCCACCCAGCGCTCCTGGATCATGATCGCGGTGGTGCTGATCGGCGTCATGCTCGGGCGCGGCGCGCTGACGCTGCGAACCCTGGCGCTGGCCGCGCTGCTGGTGCTGACGCTCGCGCCGGAAAGCCTGCTCGGCCCGAGTTTCCAGATGTCGTTCGCGGCGACCCTCGCGCTGGTCTCCGGTTATGCCATGCTCCGGCCCTGGGCCGAACACCATGCCGGCGACCGGCGCGGCCTCGGCCGAGGCCTGCTGGCGCTCAGCAACGGCGTCGCCGGCCTCGCCATGAGCTCCTTCGTCGCCTCGCTCGCCACCACGCCCTACGCGGCCTACCACTTCAACCAGATCCAGCTCTACGGCGTGCCCGGCAATCTGCTGGGCGCGCCGATCGTCGAATTCGTCACCATGCCGCTGGAGATCCTGGCCCTGCTGCTCTGGCCGCTCGGCCTCGACCGGCCGGTCTGGGTGCTGGTCGGCTGGAGCGTCGACCTGTTCGTCAGGGTGGCCGAATGGGTCGCATCCTGGCCGGGCGGCAAGCTCGAAGTGCCGACCTTCGGCCCGCTGCCGCTCGGGCTCCTGTCGATGGGGCTGATCTGTCTCGCCATGCTGTCGACGCCGCTGAGGCTGATCGGCATTCCCCTCGCGGCCCTCGGGCTTGCCATCGCGCCGCTCAGGGAGCGGCCGCTGATCGCCGTGGATGCCGAAGGTCTGACGGTTGCCGTGCGCGCCGGCGACGGGCGCTATCGCGCGCTGTCGCCGCGTGCCAACCGTTTCACCCTGCAGCGCTGGCTGGCGGCCGATGCCGACCCGCGGCTGGCCTCCGACCAGACGCTCATCGCCGGCGTGCTCTGCGACGCGGTGGGATGCGCCATGGCGCTGCCGCAGGGCGGGCGGATCGCCTATGCGCGCGACCCGGAGGCGCTCGCCGATGATTGCCGCGAAGCGCGCATCGTGGTGACCCGTTTCAGCGTGCCGGCGGATTGCCGGGCAACGGTCCTCGACCTGCGCGGCCTGCCATGGACCGGCGCCGTCGCCTTGTTTGTAGCCGGCGAAGGTTATCGGGTCGAGACCGGCCGCGATCCGGCGAGCCGGAGGCCATGGTTTCGTCCGCGCCCAGCCGGGCAGGCGATTGCCCTGATCAGGCCGGCCGGGGCTGCCGCCGTGGCCAGGCCGGTTCAGCCGGCGTCCGAGACCGAGGCTCCGGACGAGCCGGATCCGGACCGGTGACATCGGCTCAGTAGCGTCGGATCAGGCCGACGAGCTTGCCTTGGATCCGCACCCGGTCAGGGCCGAGAACGCGGGTTTCATAGGCTGGATTGGCGGCCTCCAGCGCGATCGACGTGCCGCGCTTGCGCAGGCGCTTCAAGGTCGCCTCCTCGTCGTCGATCAGGGCAACGACGATATCGCCGGTCTCGGCGGAATCGGTCTTGCGGACCAGCGCCAGGTCGCCTTCGAGGATGCCGGCCTCGATCATCGAATCGCCGCGCACCTCGAGTGCGTAATGTTCGCCGCGCGTGAGCATTTCCGGCGGCACCGAAATGGTGTTGATGCGGTTCTCGATCGCTTCGCGCGGCACGCCCGCGGCGATCCGGCCCATGACCGGCACCGAGACCGGCATGACCGCGTCGTCTTCGGTGGCGGGGGGCCGTGCGCGGCCGAGCGAACCTTCGATGACGCTGGGGGCGAAGCGCTGCCGGGCCGGGCCGGCCGATTGCTCGGGCTGCTTGATGACCTCGAGCGCGCGGGCGCGGTTCGGCAGGCGGCGGATGAAGCCGCGTTCTTCCAGCGCCGTGATCAGCCGGTGAATGCCGGATTTGGACTTCAGGTCCAGCGCTTCCTTCATCTCGTCGAACGAGGGCGGCACGCCACTTTCCTTCAGCCGTTCCTGGATGAAGCGGAGAAGTTCGTGTTGCTTGCGTGTCAGCATCGGGTGCTCGTCCCCTGGATGTGATCGGCCCGACTCGCTCGAACAGATCATGAACAGTCCCTATCTGTTCTTTATGTGTTCCGCAAGCGTTGATATTTCGTGAAGTATTCGGGATCGGCGCGCGACGGCTGGCGATGCCCGGCCGGTCGCGTCCGGTTGCATGGGCGGCAATGTGCGCCGGGCAGGCCGCTTCCAGATGAACGATTCAGAGCGTTTCGCGCAACCCGATGAAGTCGCGAGCGATTTTCCCGAAGCTCTGCGCTGGATGAGAAGACAGTGTCCCGCCAACCATGTCATGTCTCGGCTCAATCGGGGTGCAAAACCCGCAAGGACGAGGTGGGGCAGTCGGGAATGAATGCGCGGCGGAATGGGACCGGGCTCGATGCCGCGTTTCCGGCGGGGATCTCTGCGTCCAGGATGGTGCGGCCGGCTTCGGGCGGTCGTGCGTGGCTGCGCCATTCGGTCTCCGTCGCGGCGCTCTGTGCCGCCATGGTGCCGCTTGCGGGCGGCGCGGGACGCGGCCAGACCTTGCCGACCGGTGGCAGCGTCGCCACCGGTTCGGCCACGATAGCGCCGGCCGGCAGCGGCACCCTGACCATCAACCAGACCTCGCAGCGCGCCGTCATCAACTGGAATTCGTTCTCGGTCGGCCAGGGTGGAACGGTGTCGTTCCAGCAGCCGAACAGCACATCGGCGACATTGAACCGGGTCACCGGCGCGACCTCCTCGACGATCGCCGGCCAGGTGCAGGCGAACGGACAGGTCTACCTGGTCAATCCGAACGGCATCCTGATCACGCCGAGCGGCTCGGTCGACACGGCCGGCTTCACCGCCTCGTCGCTCGATACGGGCAATGACGACTTCATGGCCGGCCGCGGTCGCTATGTCGGCAATGGCCGCTCCGCCGATGTCACCAACCAGGGCCGGATTCGTGTCCGGGGCGGCGGCGACGCGGTGCTGATCGGCGGGCGCGTCACCAATGAGGGCACGATCAGTGCCAATGGCGGCCGGGTTGGCCTCGGCTCGGGCGAACGGATCTCGGTCGATGTCGAGGGCGACGGCTTCCTGACGGTCGCGGTGCCGACAGCCGATACCGACCGGACGCGCGCGCTGATCCGCCAGACCGGCCGGATCAATGCGGCCGGCGGCCGGGTCGAAGCGCGTGCGGCGACCAGTGCGGACGTTGCCCGCGCGGCGATCCAGCTCGGCGGCACGATCGAGGCCGGCGGCGTGGCGCAGACCAGTTCGGGGGTCCGGTTCGGCGATCAGGCCGCCGCGCCGGCGCCGGGCAGGACCGGCCACGCGGCATCGCATGGCGCGGTCGGCGGTTCCGGGCGACCGGCGCGGGCGTCCAACGGCATGGACAGGCGCTCCGGTCAAAGGCCCGCGGTGACGCGGCCGGCGGGCACGGTGGTGGTCGATGGCGGCGCCGGCGGCCGGGTGTCGGTCACGGGCAAGGTCAATGTCTCCAGCCCGACGCAGGTGGGCGGGGCGATCACCATCACCGGCCGGGCGATCGATCTTTCCGGGGCGCGGCTCGATGCCTCCGGCGCGACCGGCGGCGGCCAGGTCCGCATTGGCGGCGACTATCAGGGCAGCGGGCCGCTGCAGCGCGCCGAGACCGTCTCGGTGGATGCGGCGACGGTGATCCGCGCCGACGCCACCACGCGCGGCGACGGCGGCCGGGTGATCATCTGGTCGGACCAGCAGACGCGTTTTGCCGGCACGATTTCCGCACAGGGCGGCGGGCAGGGCGGTGATGGCGGTTTCGCCGAGGTGTCCGGCAAGGCGACCTTGTCCTTCACGGGGCTCGCCGATCTGCGCGCCGCGCATGGCCGTTTCGGCACGCTGCTGCTCGATCCCTATAACGTCACCATCTCGAACGATCCGGATGCCAACCAGTCCGGCTTCACCGCCACCGGCGACAACAGCGTCATCAATGCCGGGACGCTGCAGAACCAGTTGGCCCTTTCCAATGTCACGATATCCACGGGATCGGGGGGCTCGCAGGCCGGCGACATCACCATCGCCGCCCCGCTGGTCTGGTCGTCGGGATCGATCCTGACGCTGAGCGCCTATCATTCGATCGCGGTCAACGCGAACCTCTTCATCACCGGCGCAGGCGGCCTGGCCTTCAACACCAACCAGGGTGGGTCCGGCGGCACGCTGTCCTTCGCCTTCGGCGCCGGCACGAACTATATCGGCACGCCGCATACCGGCCAGTCGCTGTCGATCAACGGGCAGAGCTACACGCTCATCTATGACGTCAACGAGTTGCAGGCGATCAATTCCAACCTGAACGGCCGCTACGCGCTGGCGCGCCCGATCGACGGCGGACCGACGGCGAGCTGGAACGGCGGCCTCGGCCTGGTCGCGCTCGGCATGGACAGCAATTCGAACATCCAGAACGGCGGCAACGGCTTCAACGGCACGTTCGAGGGGCTCGGCAACGTCATCTACAATCTGAACGTCCGGCAGATCCCGACCAATTATGTCGGCCTGTTCGGCTTTATCGGGACGTCGGGCGTCGTCAGCAATGTCGGCCTGCGCAATGTCACCATCAGCGGGCAGGACAACACTGGCGCCATCGCCGGCGTCAACCGCGGCACCATCACGCGGGCCTGGGCCGACGGCAAGGTCGACGGAACGTTCAACACCGGCGGCCTCGTCGGCTACAATCTGGGCACGATCAGCCAGTCGTTCTCCAATGCGGGCGTCACCGCGCGGGATCGCAACAATATCGGCGGCCTCGTGGGCCGGAACGACGGCACGCTCAGCCAGGTCTATGCGACGGGCGGGGTGATCGGCGGCGACGTCATCGGCGCCCTCGTCGGGTTGAACGGCGCCACCGGCACGATCAACATGGCCTTTGCCACGGGCGCCGTCGGCTCCACACCCGGCGCAGCCTCGCTCGGCGGCCTGATCGGCTCCAATGCCAGCGCGACCGTCACCAACGCCTTCTTCGTCACCGAGACCACCGGCCGCGGCGCGGCGGTCGGGGCAGGGACCGCCATTGTCGAGATCAGGCTTTCGCTCTCGGACTTCCTGAACGGCGGGCCGCGAACCGGCTTTGGCGGCGGCACCGGCGGGCTGATGCCCTATCTGACGAATTTCTACCCCAACGGCGCCGAGATGATCTCCGGCATCGCCTACAAGGATCTCGGCGTCACCCCGCTGGTTTCGGGCATCCCGCAACCCAATTATGCGAACAACCACGGCTATGTCGCAACGGTCATCGAGGGCATCGAATATGGCCGCGTGACGACGGGCGCCAACGGCTATTATGCGACGCTGCTGCCGGTCGGGACGCTGGCATCGGGCGCACGTGTCCTCACCTTCACCAATCTCGACCTCAGCGCCAACACATCGGGCGCCAAAAACGCGGCGACACTCACCGTCGCGACCGGGGCCGGCCTGATGACCGGTCTCAACATCTATGGCTCGATCCTGACCGCGCAGACCTCGGCGACGCTGTTCTCGCAGGTCGGCGCGATCGATGCCAGCGGCGCCGCCGGGTCCAGCCCGACGGCGCTTGCCGCGCTCGCCGGCACCACCGGGCGCGGTTATCTCGCCACCGGGGCCAGCTTCACCATCGACGTTGCGCAGAGCCTGAACGGCCAGCAATTGCTGGTGAAGACGCAGGCTGGAGCGCCGCTCACCGTCGCGGCGACCATCGACCTCAGGAATACCAGCGCGCTCGCGCTCTATTCCGGCGGTGCGCTGGCGATCAACGCCAATGTCACGACCTATGGCGCCGGCTCGGTGTCCATGTCGAACGGCGCCGGCAGCGATTACAGCTTCGGCAATACCGCGAGCATGTCGTTTTACGACGCCGGTGGCGCAAGGTTCAGCCCGCCGCCCGGTTTCGGCGCCATTTACGATCAGCTCACGCACCAGTATCTCACGATCAACGGCGCGAAATATTACATCGCCTATTCGAAGTTCCAGATCGACGAGATCGACGGCCAATATGCCCATAGCGGCGCCGCCATCGCGGCCTATGGCACCGGCCTCGGCGGCAATTTCGCGCTCGCCTACAATCTGGATCTGGCCGGCACCACGTATAGCCGGACACTGGTGGGGCGTGACGCCGGAACGGCCTTCTCAGGCAAGTTCACCGGTCTCGGCCACACGATCAGCAATTTCGCCATGTCGGTGGCCGCCGATAATGTCGGGCTGTTCGGCTATGTCGACGGCGGCACGATCCGCGATATCGGCATCGTCAACGGCACTGTGATAGGCGGGCGCCTGACCGGCTCGCTGATCGGCTACATGGTCAATGGCACGGTGCTGAACGCCTATTCCTACGCCAATGTCACGGGGAGCACCTCTGTCGGAGGGCTGGTCGGCAGCGCCTCCGGCGCGAGCGTGATCGCCGGGGCCTATGCGCGTGGTTCGGTTGCGGGCGATGCGCTGCTCGGCGGTCTCGTCGGCTATAGCGAAGCAAGCATCAGCAACAGCTACGCCACCGGCACGGTGACCGCGAGCGGCACGATGCAGCTCTCCCAAGTGGGGGGCCTGGCCGGGCGGTCGCTGGGCCAGATCTCCGGCTCTTTCGCCACGGGTTCGGTGTCGGGCGTCGACAATGTCGGCGGCCTCGTCGGCTCCTCGTCCGGGACGATCGTCGAGAGCTATGCCTCGGGCGGCGTTCGCGGATCGACCGCGGTGGGAGGGCTCATCGGCAGCAATGGCGGCGGGGTGACGGAGACCTTCGCGACCGGCGCGGTGATCGGGCAGGCGGCGGTCGGCGGGCTGATCGGCGGGCAGTCCGCCGGGATGGTTACGGCTTCTTTCTTCGACATGGGAACGACGGGCCAGACCGTTGCCGTCGGCGTGATCGATTCCGGATTTGTCTCCGCGGCTGGCCGGACGACGGCGCAGCTCCAGACCGGTGGTCCCGCGGCGCTCGGCTTCGATCCAGCCGTCTGGGGTGGCGCGGCCGGCGGGCTCTATCCCTATCTCAAGAGCTTCTACGGCAGCGGCGTCCAGGCGATCTCGGGCACGGCCTATCGGAGCGACGGAACGACCGGCTTCGGTTCGGACGCGACAGGTTTCGTCACCGTTTCACTGGCGAGCGGCGGCGGCGTCAGCGGCAGCGCCGCGACCGGCGCCAACGGCTATTATTACATCCTGCTGCCGGCCGGTGCGTTGTCCGGCAATGCCGTCGCCTATATGACGACGAATGCCGCGACCGGCGCGCAAAACAGCGCGACGGTGAAAATGGGCATCAGCGGCACGACCGCCGGTGTCGATCTGCAGAACGGCTGGCGCATCGTCGGCGCCGACGCGTCGATCGGTGCGTTGTCGGCGGTCAACAGCCTCTATACGGCCGCGACATCGGGCACGCCGATCGCGGCGGCGAGCTTCATCAACCAGCGGATCGACAGCGCAGCGTCTGGTTTCATCATCGACCAGGCCGTGTCGCTGACCGGCACGCTGGCCCTCACGTCGAACGGCAGCGTCACCCAGACCGCGGCCGTCAGCGCGGGCAGCCTGCAGCTCGGCGGCACCGGCACGTTCACCCTGGCCAATGCCGGCAACCAGGTCGGCACGCTTGCCGCCGATGTCGGCAAACTGACCTTCGCCAATAGCGGCGACCTGACGATCGGCAGGATCGCCAGCGCCGGCTTCGTCACGGCCGGGATCGCCTCCGGCGATACGGTGTCGGTCAGCGCCGGCGGCGCCATCACCATCGCGGCGGATGCGACGGTTTCGGGCGTTTCGCCGGTGCTCGCCGCCAGCGGCGCCTTCATCAACCTGCGTGGCGCGGACGCCGTGTCGGCGACCTCGGGCCGCTGGCTGATCTATTCCAGCGCGCCGTCTGCCGGTACCTTCGCCGGGCTCGACAGCGGCAATACCGCGATCTTCAACCAGACGGCGGCAAGCCTTCCACCCGGCAGCGTCGGCCAGTCCGGCAACCGCTACATCTTCGCCTATCAGCCGAGCCTGACCTTCACCTCGATCGACAGCACCAAGGCCTATGGTGACGACGGCGCCGCCGCGCTCGCCAGCCGCTATCAGGTCAGCGGCCTCGAGGGCGTCAGCGGCGCCTATCTCGCCACCGACCCCGGCAGCGTCTTCTCCGGCGCGCCGGTGCTCACCTCGGCGGGCACCGCGGCCTCGGTCGCGGCCGGCGGCGGCTATGCCATCTCGATCGCGCAGGGCACGCTGGTATCGACCGCCGGCTACACCTTCAGCTTTGCCAGCTCGGGCACGCTGACGGTCACCCAGCGCGCCATCACGGTGACGGCGGACGGCAAGAGCCGTATCTATGGCGATGCCAATCCGGCGCTGACCTATGCGATCACCAGCGGCAGCCTGGTCTCCGGCGACATGCTGGCCGGCGCGCTCACGACGGCCGCGACCACGACCTCGAATGTCGGCATTTACGCGATCGGGCAGGGCACGCTCGCCAATGCCAATTATGCGATCACCTATGCCAGCGCCGACCTGACGGTGACGCCGCGCGCCATCACGGTGACGGCGGACACCAGGAGCCGTGTCTATGGCGACGCCAATCCGGCGCTGACCTATGCGGCGCCGGGCCTCCTGTTCTCGGACACGCTGAGCGGATCGCTCGCGACGGCTGCGACCAACACCTCGGGCGTCGGCACCTACGGCATCACCCTGGGCACGCTCGCCAACGCCAATTACACGATCACCTATGCCGGCGCCGACCTGACGGTGACGCCACGCGCCATCACGGTGGTGGCGGATGCCAAAGCCCGTGTCTATGGCGACGCCAATCCGGCGCTGACCTATACCCCGACGGGCTTGCTGTTCTCCGACACGCTGACCGGATCGCTGGCGACCGGCGCGTCGGCGACCTCGGGCGTCGGTTCCTATGCGATCACGCAGGGGACGCTGGCCAATGCCAATTACGCGATCAGCTATACCGGCGCGAACCTGGCGGTTACCCAGCGCGCCATCACGGTGACGGCGGATGCCAAGAGCCGCGCCTATGGCGATGCCAATCCTGGCCTCAGCTATCAGGTGACCGCGGGCAGCCTCGTCAATGGCGACGGCCTCGCGGGCGCACTCGCGACCGGTGCGACCGTGACGTCCGGCGTCGGCACCTATGCGATCGGCCAGGGCACGCTCGGCAATGCCAATTACGCCATCACCTATGCGGATGCCAACCTGACCATCACCCAGCGCGCCATCACGGTGGCGGCGGACGGCAAGAGCCGCGTCTATGGCGATGCCAATCCGGCGCTATCCTATGCGATCACCAGCGGCAATCTGGTGACCGGCGACGTGCTGGCCGGCGCGCTCACGACGGCGGCGACCACGACCTCGAATGTCGGCACTTACGCGATCGGGCAGGGCACGCTCGCCAATGCCAACTACGCGATCACCTATGCCAGCGCCGACCTGACGGTGACGCCGCGCGCCATCACGGTGACGGCGGACGCCAGGAGCCGTGTCTATGGCGACGCCAATCCGGCGCTGACCTATGCGGCGCCGGGCCTCCTGTTCTCGGACACGCTGAGCGGATCGCTCGCGACGGCTGCGACCAACACCTCGGGCGTCGGCACCTACGGCATCACCCTGGGCACGCTCGCCAACGCCAATTACACGATCACCTATGCCGGCGCCGACCTGACGGTGACGCCACGCGCCATCACGGTGGTGGCGGATGCCAAAGCCCGTGTCTATGGCGACGCCGATCCGGCGCTGACCTATACCCCGACGGGCTTGCTGTTCTCCGACACGCTGACCGGATCGCTGGCGACCGGCGCGACGGCCACCTCCGGCGTCGGCTCCTATGCGATCACGCAGGGGACGCTCGCCAATGCCAATTACGCAATCAGCTATACCGGCGCGAACCTGGCGGTGACCCAGCGCGCCATCACCATCACGGCGCATGATCTCAGCCGTGTCTATGGCGATGCCAATCCGGCCCTGACCTTCAGCGTCGGCGGTTCCGGCCTGGTCAACGGCGATGTCCTGTCCGGCGCTCTGGCGACGGCTGCGGGCACCTCTTCGAATGTCGGCGGCTACGCCATCGGCCAGGGCACCCTCGGCGGCGCCAACTACACGATCACCGGCTTCACCGGCGCCACCCTGACGGTGGCGGCGCGGCCGGTGACCATCACCGCAGTGGACGTGACCAAGAGCTTCGGCCAGCCGGATCCGGCGCTCGGTTATGTCGTCGGCGGCATGGGCCTGGTCAATGGCGACCAGCCGACCGGCCGCCTGACCCGCGACGCCGGCGAGACCATCGGTTCCTACGCGATCCTCGCCGGCTCGCTCGCCTTGTCCGCCAATTACCAGCTGAGCTTCAGCCAAGGCCGCTTCACGGTCGCGCCGACCCCGGCGGCGGTGGCGATCAGCCAACTCGCGACGCTGTTCGCGCCGCCGCCTTCGCCTGTTGGCGCCGGCGGCGATGCGGTGCTGGCCGGGCTGACGGCGGCCGGCCCCGATGGCGGGGCCAGTTGCCGGCCACAGCCGGCGGGAGGGCTGACCTGTCCTTGACCATGACCATGGCCTTTGAAATGTCAGTCGTACAAGCGTCCCCGGTCCGCAAGGCAAGGCGTCCGCATGCGCGTGCAGCCGGTGTCCTGCTCGTCGCCGCGATGGCGGCCGGCGTGCCCATGTTCGCCTATGCGCAGGTGCCGTCTCCCAGCCAGGTCACGCCGCGCAGCCTCGCGCCCGATATCCAGCGCAGTCCCACCGGCGTGGTGTTGCCGGAGGCGCCGGCCGGGCAGGTGCCGCCCGGTGCCGCCGGCGTGACCCTGCGGGTCGGTGGCGTCGCCGTCGAGGGCGGCGATCCGGCGCTCGCGGCCGAGACCGCCGCCATCACGGCTCCGCTGCGCGGGCGCACGGTTTCGATCGCGGCGATCTATGCCGCGGCGGCGGCCATCGAGCAGCTTTACGCCGCGCGCGGCTACTTCCTGACCCGCGTGGTCATACCGCCGCAGGATGCGCGCCATGGCGGCACGCTGCGCCTCAGGGTCGTCGAAGGTTTCGTCGAAGCTATCGATACCTCGCGGCTGTCGCCCCGCGTGCGCGGCCGCGTCGACGCCGTCACCGCAAGCCTCGTCGGCATCCGCCGGCTGACGCTCGCCATGTTCGAGCGCAAGCTGCTGCTCGCCGGCGATACGCCCGGCCTTGCGCTACGCTCGACGCTCGAGCCCGGTGGCAGCCCCGGCGCGGTGAGGCTGATCCTCAACGGCGCGCACCGGCCGCTCGGGGCCGATCTCTCGATCGACAATTCCCTGCCGAAATCGCTCGGAACGACCTCGGCGACACTCTCCGCCGCGTTCCAGTCGGTCGCTGGCCTGGGCGAGCTCGCCTATGTCACCGCCTCCGGCTCGCCGTCGAACGGCTGGCTGGCCTCGGAAGGACCGCGGCGCCTGGTGGCGGCCGGCATCATCCTGCCGATCGGCGCCGACGGACTGACTTTCAACGCCGAAGGGACGCTGTCCGACACCCATCCGCGGACCGCCCCGGGCATGCTCGAAACGGCGAGCACCTTGCGCCGCCTGGCGTTCCGGCTGGCCTATCCGCTGATCCGCAGCCGCAGCACGAACCTGACCCTGCGCGGTGCCCTCGAAGTCACGGATGAGCGGCAGAGCGCGCCGCTCTTCGACCTCACGCTCTATGACGATCGGCTTCGCCCGATCCGTATCGGCGCCGATCTTGTCCATGTCGTCGCGTTGACCGGGACCAGTGTCAGTTTCAGCCTGGATTTCTCGCAAGGTTTCCATTGGCTGGGCAGCCGCGGCCGGGCCGATGCGACGTTCAACCAGCCGCTTTCCAGGGCGCTCGGCAACGACGTGTTCAGCAAGCTGGAATTCCGCGCCCGGCTGAACCAGGCGCTGCCATGGAGTTTCGCGCTGGAACTCAGCGGCCGCGCCCAATATGCCCTGACCGGGCCGCTGCTCAACAGCGAGCGCTTCACGCTCGGCGGGCCGCGCAGCCTCAGCGCGCTCGATTCCGGTCTGCTCGCCGGGGACAGCGGCTGGCTGGTACGCGCCGAACTGCAATATTCGGCCTTGATCCCGCCGGGACCGGCCGGGCAGGGCGCCGTGGTGCCCTATCTCTTCGCCTCCCGGGGCCAGGCGGTCAACCTGCGGCCGACGGCGGTCGAGCACCGCACGGTCGGCGCCACCAACCTGGGCGCGGGTGTGCGCTCGACCGTGATCCCGGGCGACCTGCCCTTTGCGCCGCGCGCGATCGACCTGGGGCTCGAAGGCGCGCGCGAGATCGCCGACGGCCCGGGCAATGACGGCTGGCGCGTCAATGCCAACGCGTCCTTGAAATTCTGACCAGCGCGGGATCGGCGGCGCGCACCCTGCACGCCGCGGCCCGTTCATGAAAGACGACAGTGATGACAGTTTCCATGCCATGCCACAGCCTTCGCACCGTCCTGTCCACCGCGGCCGCTTGCGCGATGCTCGCCATGCCGGCTTTCGCCCAGGCGCCCCGGCCGGCGGAAGCACCACGGCCGGCAGCAGCCACCGCCGCTGCCGCGCCGGCCGCGCCGGCGCCGACGCTGCCGGGCGGCGCGACCTCCTTGCAGGAGAGCCACGGCGACTGGGTGGTGGGCTGCGCGGTACAGGGCAATGCCAAGCGCTGCGGGCTCACCCAGGAGCAGACCAATCAGCAGACGCGACAGCGTGTCCTGGCGATGGAAGTGACGCTGGTCGGCGATCGCATCGAGGGCGTTCTGCTGCTGCCCTTCGGCCTGGTTCTGGACCAGGGCGTCGTGCTCCAGGTCGACGAACTGCCGCAGGGCCAGCCGCTGCGGTTTCGCACCTGCCTGCCGGCCGGTTGCGTCGTCCCGGTCAGCTTCGATGCGCGCCAGACCGCGGCGCTCAGATCCGCCACGGCGCTGAAGGCGAGGGTTCTGCCCGAAGGCGGTCAGGCGACCGTGCTGACGATTTCGCTGAAGGGGCTGGGCTCGGGGCTCGATCGCAGCGCGGCGCTCGCCCGGTAGGCGGCTGGCGCCTCGCGCCGAACTCTTGCGTCGAAGGCCGGCTGTCCCCGATGCAATGTCTCGATCCGCGGCGGTTCAGTCCGCCGGGCGGAGGCCCGCGCGCGACAGTCGGATGATGCGGCAGGGGCTGCCGGCGGGTGCCGCCGGGGCATGAGGCGCGCGCAGCACCAGGGCGTCGGCTTCGGCCAGCACGCGGATCATCGACGAATCCTGGACCGGGAAGGGGGTCGCCAGCAGCCGGCCGTCGCGCCAGTCGAGCCTGGCGCGCAAATAGTCGGCACGCAGGTCGTTCGGCCCGACATCGACGCCGAACACGGCCTCTTCCGTTGCCGTCTCGATATCGCCGCGGCCGGCGAGCCGGCGGATCAGCGGCAGCAGGAAAATCGTCGAGCAGACGAAGGATGCGACCGGGTTGCCGGGCAGGCCGAGCAGCCGCAGGGGGCCGAGATCGGCCATCATCAAGGGCTTGCCGGGCCGCATGGCGATCTTCCAGAAGCCGAGGGTGGCGCCCTCGTGCTCGATCACGTCGCGCATCAGGTCGTATTCGCCGACCGAGGCGCCGCCCGAGGTTACCAGGATGTCGTAGCCGGCCCGGCGCGCGCCGCGCACGGCGGCCAGCGTCGCGTCCAGCCGGTCGGGGCAAATGCCGAGATCGGTGGCGATGCCGCCTTCGCGGCGGACCAGCGCGGCGACCGCCAGCGCGTTGGAAGAGACGATCTGGCCCGGTCCGGGCACGGTTCCCGCTTCGACCAGTTCGTCGCCGGTGGACAGGATCGCGACGCGGGGCACGCGATGTACCGGCACGCGCCCATGGTTCATGGCGGCGGCGAGCGCCAGCTTGCGCGGGTCGAGCCGGGTGCCGGCCGTCAGGCCGACAAGGCCTTCGGCGAAATCGAGGCCCTTGGCACGGATATGCCGGCCAGGGGCGGCGGCAGCCGCCACGGCGACGCGGTCGCCCTGACGCTCGGTGTCTTCCTGGATGACGATGGTGTCGGCGCCATCGGGCAGTTCGGCGCCGGTGAAGATGCGCAGGGCCGCGCCTGGCGGCAGGGTGCCGGAGAACGGCCGCCCGGCCGCGCTCTCGCCGATGACCGGCAGGCTGCCGGGAAGATCGGCGGCGCGGACGGCATAGCCGTCCATGGCCGACACGTCAGCCGGCGGCTGGGTGCGGGTGGCGACGAGATCGCGGCTCAGCACCCGTCCGTCGGCTTCGGTCAGCGGCAGCCATTCCTCGGGCAGGGCTTTCGCGCCATCGAGGACACGGGCCAGGGCATCGGCAACCGGCAGCAGTCCCGCCATGTCATTCGACCCGATAGCTGCCGGAGGCGCCGCCGGTCTTCTCGACCACGCGCAGGCCTTCGATGCGCATGCCGCGGTCGACCGCCTTGACCATGTCATAGACGGTCAGGCAAGCCACCGAGACTGCGGTCAAGGCCTCCATCTCGACGCCGGTCTGGCCGGATACCTTGACGGTGGCGGTCACCGTGACGCCCGGCAAGGCGTCATCGGGCGCGATGTCGACCACCACCTTGGTGATCAGCAGGGGATGGCAGAGCGGGATCAGGTCGTGGGTGCGCTTGGCGGCCATGATGCCGGCGAGCCGGGCGGTGCCGAGCACATCGCCCTTCTTGGCCTCGCCGGCCTTGACGAGGGCCAATGTCTCCGGGCGCATCACCACGCGCCCCTCGGCCACGGCGATCCGTTCGGTCACGGGTTTGGCAGAGACGTCGACCATGTTGGCCTGGCCGCTCGCGTCGAGATGGGTGAGGGTCTGTCCTTGCGCCATGAAGCGGGCTTAGCTCGTCACGACCGCCGCCGCAACGGCGAGTTCGCCTACTCGGCGGCCGACCTGCTTTCGCCCGCCGCCTGGCCGGCTTCCTTGGCGGCCTGGCGGATCGCCTCGGCGATGGTCTCCGCGGCTTCGGCCCCGGCGATGCCGTAACGCTCGGCGATGATGAAGAAGGGCACGCCGGTGACGCCGATGCGCTGCGCCGAGGCGATCTCTCGACGGGTGCGCTCGACATCGGCATCCGACTGGAACAGCTCGGCCAGCAGGCTCTCTTCCAGGCCGTTGGCGACGCCGATATCGATCAGGGTCCGGCGATCCGCCAGATTCTTGCCCTCGAGGAAATAGGCCCGGAACAGGTCTTCGACGACCGCGTCCTGGGCCGGCCCGGACCGCGCCCAGAGGACGAGACGATGGGCGTCCAGTGTGTTCGGCGAAACCTGGATCTTGTCGAAGGCGAAGGCGATGCCTTCGGCGACGCCGACGCCGGCGACCCGGCCGAACATGTCCTTGGTGCGATCCAGGCTGCCGAATTTCTCGATGAGATACTGGTCGCGCGGCACGCCCTCGGGCGGCAGATCCGGCGCCAGCTGATAAGGCCGCCAGCGGACCTCGACCGCGATCTCGGGAACCAGGGCCAGGGCCTTTTCCAGCCTGCGCTTGCCGATGAAGCACCATGGGCAGACGACATCGGAGATGACGTCGACGGAAAGCGTTGGACCCGGCATGGCGGTCTCCCTGGCAAGCGATACGAGACTATGACGCGGGCTCGTTCAGGTCCACTTGGGGATTGGCGCGGGCGCCGGCAAGGCGGTCGGGTGCGATCGCCCGGCGCTCACCGCGTCGTCGTCGGGGAGGCCGCGGCCGGCTGCGCGGCCGCGGCCGTCGCCGCCGTCCGGGTGAATTCGATCCGTTTCGACAGGCCCAGCTGCACGTTGAAGCTGGAAACCGGGACATTGCCGGTCTCCTGGGTATAACGCCACGATCCCGCGACGATCGCGGTCAACCCGCCGTCGAATGCATAGGAATATTCGGCCCCCAGCGTGGTCGTCACGGCGCGCGCACCGAGACCGACATATTCGTCGTTCTTGCGCCGGGCGAAGACGGCGAGGGTGTTGTTGGCGTTGACCTTGGCGACCACCTTGGCATCGCTCAGGGTCGAGACATTGATCACCGAGAACGGCAAGGTGGTGTCCTCGAGCGTGCGGGCCGACGACAGCTCGAGCGTCAGCTTCTCGATCGGCAGCCTGAAGATGTCGAGGGGGATCGTCGCCCTTGCCGTATAGAGAAGGCGCTGCAGGTCGTCGAAGTCGCGCGCCGGAAAGGTCACCCGCGCATAGGACAGCGAGCCCTCGACCTTCATGCCGAGAAAGGTCGCCGAGGCGAACAGGTTCGGCTGAAGCCGGTCGTTGTTGCGGCGCAGTCCCAGATAGTCGGTCTCGAAGCGGAAGAGGTTGCGCGAGGCGGTCAGGGATACGCCGACCTCGCCGAAGGACAGCCGATAGAGAATGCCGGGCAGGACCGACAGCGTGACGAAGCTCTCGGGGTAGGGAAGAAAGCTGCCGAGCGCGAAGATATTGCGCTCGTTGAGCGTCGTGACCTTGGTATCGACGCTGGTGAACAGGCGGAACTGACCGATGTCGTAGTCGATCCGTTCACGCCAGAGCAGCTGGTCGTTGCGGCGCGACCAGGTCTGCTCGTGGACCGCGCTGATCGAGCTGCGCAACAACAGGTTGTCGGCCAGGCTCGTCGCATGCCGGAAGGTGATGCCGAGCGCGGTTGCCGGGTCGACCTCGCGGCTCTCGTAGACGGTGTTGTTGGTGGCGATCGCGATGGCATAGCCTTCCTTGTCGCTGCCCCGCAGATAATCCCAGGTCGCGCTCTGATTGATGAAGGCGCTGCTCGGTCCACCAAGGTAATTCATCGGATTTGAATCGAATCCGCCGCGCAATCCGAAGGTCGCGACCGAGTATTCCTGGGCTGGCGCATCGGTGGCCGCGGCCGGAGTCATGCCGGCCAGGACCCAGCCCGTCAGGGCCAGGATCATCGCAATGGAATGCCGCATGAACTCACCCGTTCTGGACTGTGAATCCGCCAATTCCCGGGGCAATGATCAGTCATTCATTGCTAATTCTTGGTAAACGATCAGTTATCGGAATTTTCCGGGGAGGCCTCTGACGGCCGCTGCCATGCTTCGGATCAGTGGATATTTCTTACGTATAGTAATGCCCGCAGCATTAACAATACGAAGTATGGTTAAAAAGATCCGAAGATTGTAGTCTTCAATGTATCAAATTAGAACAAAAGTCATCGACCGGATTGGTCCGGCGATTACCTGGAGGAATGTCATGAAACGCACTCTTGTTCTCGTTACTCTGGCGACTCTCGCAGCATCCCCGGCATTCGCTGGCGGCCGTGGTGGCTCGTCGGGCGGCGGCTTGCTGAATCTGGGCAACATCAACGTCACCGCCCTGAACGGCATCGCCAGCGGCAATACCGTCAACGTGCCGGTGTTGAATGGCAGCAAGACCAACGTCCTCAGCGGCATCCTGAACATCAAGGCGCTGAACGGCGTCACCGGCATCGTCGGTGGTCTTCTGGGTGGCGGCCACGGCTGCGGCTGCAACTGAACCTCTGCAAATTTGGGCATTGAGGGGGTCGGCTCGTCCGGCCCCCTTTTTTTGTGCCGGGGCCGGTCTTGACGGTCAGCGCGCGGTGGCGGCGCGGGCCATGGTGAGAAGCTGTTCCAGTGCCGCTTGTGTCTCGGTCAGCGGATCGCGCGCCGGTTGCTGGTCCGGCGGCCGGGTGTCCTCGAAGGGCAGGGGCCCGGCTTGGCGCTGGCCGCCGGGAATGCCGAGCGCGGTCAGGCCGGTTTCGGCGAGGCGCCCGGCGAGCCCGACAATGGCGCGGCCGTCGCCGACGATCCCGGCCACCCGCTGGCCGAGCACGGCATCGGCGCGCAGCACCGGCGCGATCTCGCCCCCGGCCTCGACATAGGCGGCGCGGATGTCGATCTCGGCGAAGCGCCGGCCGCCGATCGCGACGACGCCTTCAGGTCCGTCGCCGATGACCAGCGCGCGGCTGGCCTTGTCGGCGCTGACCGGCAATCCGGTATCGAAGAAGCCCTCGGCATCGGTCGACCAGAATGGCGGCAAGCCGTGTTCCGCGCCGGGCGGAAAGGCGAAGGCCGGCACCATGGCGCCGCGCAGCGCCAGCGTGCCGGCCGGGCTCGCGCGGGTCTCGACCAGAACCGGGGCCTGGCCGGCGCCGGTGGCGAAGGTGTCGGGGCCGAGCGGCACGCCACCGGCCTGGGTCGCGACGGTCGTTCTGGTCAGCCCGGCCTCGCCGGGGCCGAAAAAGACATCGACGGCGACCGCCTCGGGCCGGATGTCGTGGGCCAGGACGATGTCGGCGCCGCGGCGCGCCAGCAGCGTCAGATGGCGCAGCGCCGGACGGTCCTGCGGGCCGAGCTCGCACAGGCCGCCGGCCGCGGCCACCGGCAGCACGGCGTGGCTGATCCGGCTGGCGCCGAGGTCGTCGGCGAAAACCCGCGGCGCGAAGGGCGGGTGCGCGATCAGCGTGCCGCCGCACATCAGCCAGGGCACCAGCTGCAGCGCAATGCCGGCAAAGGCGTCGAGCGCCAGCGTGGCGGCGAAGATCGAGGCCTCGTCGGGCACCCCGGCCATGAAGGCGGCGAGACCGCCGGCAATGACTTCGTTGTGGCTGCGCGGCACGGCGAGATGGCCTTCGGCGCTGGCGTCGACAGTGACCACCGCGACGTGATCGGCGGCATTGGCGGTGCGCGGCGTCTCGACCCGCTCGACCGGACCGGCGATGTCGAAGACATCGTCGAGCGGCACGACGCCGTCGAGCACGGGCGCGCCGATCGACATGACGAAGCGGACCGAGAAGGTTTCGGCGGCGGCGAAACGCATCATGTCGGCGCAGTCGACCGGCCCCGCGCGGCCGGCGGTGAGGATGGCGCGGGCGCCGAGCCGCTGGAGATGGGCCACCGCTTCACGCCGGCCCCAGCCGAGCGGCAGGGGCGCGGCGATCATGCCGGCGCGGGCAATGGCGAGCAAGGCGACGATGCCGTCCGAACTCAGCGGAAACTGCGTGGCGATCACGCTGTCGGTGGGAAAGCCGAGTTGCTTCAGGCGCCCGGCAAGCGCATCGACCGTCTCGTCGAGCCTTGCCCAGTCGAAGCTGCGGACGCCGCCGCCGATCAGCTGCGGCCGGTTCGAGGCGTCGCGCAACGCGGTCGCGTGGGGACGGATTTCGGCGGCCCGGCGCAGCAGGCCATCGAGCGTAGCCCGGCCCGCCATGCCGGTCTGTACGCCCGTCGCAGTCCTGGTTCGCCCACCGGTCAAGATCACTGCCGCGTCGCCCCTCCAGGCTCTTCGCGCCACCATGTTTCCGAGAGATAGCCGGAAACAGATGATTCGGCAGGAATTCCGACATGGTTCCAACGGGCGATCCACTGCGCCGGCTGATGGAACAGGGGCACCCAGTAGAAACCTGAGATCAGCACGCGGTCGAGCGCGCGCGCGGCGGTGACCAGGTCCTGGCGCGAGCGGGCCTCGATGATGGTGGCGATCAACTGGTCCGCGGCGGGATCGGCGATGCCGGCGACATTGCGGCTGCCGGGCGACCGGCCCGCCTCGCCGCCCCAATAGAATGCCTGTTCATTGCCCGGCGACAGCGAGACGTTCCACCAGCGATAGTCGATCATGTCGAAATCGTAGTCGCGCACACGCCGGTCATATTGCACGGCGTCGACGGTGCGGACGCGCATGGCGATGCCGGCGCGGCGCAGGAAGCGCTGATAGGTCAGCGCCAGGCGCTCCTGGTCCCTGGTGACCACCAGCAGTTCGAAACCGAAAGGAGCGCCTGTCGCGCGGTTGCGCAGCACGCCGTCCTTCAGGTCCCAGCCGGCGGCGCGGAACAGGCCGATCGCCTCGCGCAGCCGGTTGCGGTCGCTGCCCGAGCCGTCGGAAACCGGGGCGTCGTAGCGGCCGTCCAGGATGTCCGGGCGGATCGTGGCGCCGACCTTGGCGAGCAGCGCCCGTTCCTCCGGCGGGGCAGGGCGCAGCCGCGCCGACAGCTCGGAATCCTCGAAGATCGACAGCGTTCGCGCGAAGCCGCCGGCGTAGAGCGTGCGGTCGGTCCATTCGAAGTCGAACAGCAGCCCCAGGGCCTCACGGACGCGCACGTCCTGGAACACCGGCCGGCGGATGTTCATCGCCAGGCCCCGGATGCCCTTGGGCGTGCCGGGATGAATGGTGTCGCGCGTCACCCGGCCGTCGCGCATGGCCGGGAAATCATATCCCGCGGCCCACAGGCCGGGATCGGTCTCGGACCGGAAATCGACCAGCCCCTTCTTGAAGGCTTCGAACAGGGTGTTGGAATCCCGGTAGAAATCGAACCGCACCTCGTCGAAATTGTACAGGCCGCGATTGATCGGCAGATCACGGCCCCACCAGTTCGGGTCTCGCTTCAGCGTCACGCTCTCTCCGGGCCGGACCTCCGCGACGGTATAGGGGCCGGAGCCGAGCAGCGGCGTCAGCGTGGTGTCCTCGAAGGTCGCGGGATCGATGGCGTGGCGCGGCAGGATCGGCATGAGGCCGAGAATCAGCGGCAGCTCGCGGTCCTGCGCGCCGGCCAGGTCGAACCGCACGGTCAGGTCGTCGATGCGATCGGCGCGCACCACCTTGCGATAATAGGTCCGGTGGTTGGGCCGGCCGCGATCGCGCAGGAGTTCCCAGGAAAACAGGACGTCGTCGGCGGTGATCGGCCGGCCGTCCGAAAACCGTGCGCGGGGATCGACGTGGAAGATCACCCAGGAGCGGTCGTCGGGAACCTCCAGGCCGCGCGCGATCTGCGGATAGAGCGTGAACGGCTCGTCATAGGAGCGCGTCAGCAAGGTCTCGTGCAGATAAGTCCGCGCGCCCGCGATGGCGAGGCCGCGGACCACGAAGGGATTGAGCGTGTCGAAGGTGCCGGCGACCCCGGTGACCAGCCGGCCGCCCTTGGGGGCATCCGGGTTGACGTAGCGGCGATGGGCCAGGTCCGGCACGGTGGCGGGATCGCCATGCATGGCGATGCCGGCGCGAATCTCGGCGCGCGGCCACCCGGTCGCGGGCTGCGCCTGCGCAACCGGGTGCGGGATGAGGAGGCAGATCGCGACGGCGAGGCTGCGAAAGTTCATCGAGTTCAGGAGTTGTATCATCGACGCCGATGCTTATCACGTTGGGCCGGTGATTCCCGCTTTCCAAGCGTCAATCGAGCCGCTATCTACCGCCACCGGAGGTCGCGCCCAAGTGTCGCCACGTTCAATGGCGAAAGAGCGCGTCCCGATTCCGTTTCCTGCCGTTCCGATCCACCGCGTTTCGCGCGTGCGCCGCCGGGACAACGACCGAAAGGACTCTTTCCATGTCCCGTCTCTCTGTTCCGGCTCGCCTCGGGCTCGGCGCCGCCCTGCTGCTGCTGCCAACGCTGGCCCTCGCGCAGCAGCCGCGCCCGGCCCAGCGCCCGGCCCAGCCGGCACCGGCTCAGCCGGCGGCGCCTGCCGCTCCGGCCGCCGCCGAACCGCAGCTGCAGGCGATCCAGACGCCCTGGGTGAAGCTTTGCGACAACGTGCCGGTCGACGAGCGTACGCCGCCGACCACCAAGAAGCTCTGCATGGTCGTGCAGGAGACGCGCGCCGAGAACGGCCAGATGCTCGCCTCGGTGCAGATTCGTGAACTCGAAGGCGAGAAGCCGCGCCTGATCATCGCCGTGCCGGTCGGCATGTCGCTGCAGCCGGGCATCCGCGTCGTGCTCGAGGGTGGCCAGGGCGCTCCGACGCCGCAGGCCATGCGCTACGAGGTCTGCCTGCCCAATGCCTGTTTCGCGCAGATGGAACTGCAGACCGATTTCCTGAACCGGATGAAGCGTTCGAACAACCTGAACATCCAGGTCGTCAACATGAACAACCGGGCGATCTCGCTCGCCATGTCGCTGAACGGTTTCCAGGCCTCCTATGACGGCCAGCCGGTCGACCCGAAGGCTTACGAAGAGAGCCAGCGCAAGCTCGCCGAAGAGCTGCAGCGCCGCGGCGAGGAGGCCCAGCGCCGCCTGCAGCAACAGCAGCAGCAGGGTGGTGCTCCGGGCGCACCGACGCTGCCCGGCGCTCCGGCTCCCGGCGCGCCGCTCGGCGCCCCGCCGGCCGGTGCCGCGCCGCTGGCGCCGCCGACGCGCTGATCCCGCGATCGCTCCATCTCTTGAGATTGCCGAACGGCGCGGGATTTTCCCGCGCCGTTTTCATTTTTGCAGTGCATCATAGGCCCTTCGACGGATGGCCGGCCGGCTCGGTCTCGGCTACAGAATTTCCTGCGTCCGCGCGAATAAAGCGCGACATGCCAATGAGATAGCGGGTGTTTCCTGGGGCAGGCGAAGGCCCCGACGGGCCGCCCGCCACTTGGTTCGGACTTCCGGAGGGCCCGATGAAACTGCCGCGCAACGTCTACAAGCCGCTCGCCATCGGCGCGCCCGAGCCCTATCGGGAGCTGCCGGTCCGGCTCGAGCGGATGATCCATTTCGTGCCGCCGCATATCGAGAAGGTGCGGGCCAAGGTCCCGGAACTCGCCGGATCGGTCGATGTCGTGCTCGGCAACCTGGAAGACGCCATTCCGCTCGATGCCAAGGAGGCGGCGCGCCGCGGCTTCATCGCGATGGTCGAGGCCACCGATTTCGGCACGACCGGCGTGTGGACCCGCGTCAATGCCTTGAACTCGCCCTGGATCCTCGATGACCTCACCGAGATCGTGGCGGCGGTCGGCAACAAGCTCGACGTCGTCATGCTGCCCAAGGTCGAGGGGGCCTGGGACATTCACTATCTCGACCAGTTGCTGGCGCAGCTCGAGGCGAAACACGCCGTCACCAAGCCGATCCTGATCCACGCCATCCTGGAGACCGCCGAGGGCGTGAAGAATGTCGACGACATCGCGCAGGCCTCGCCGCGCATGCACGGCATGAGCCTCGGGCCGGCGGATCTCGCCGCCTCGCGCGCCATGAAGACCACGCGTGTCGGCGGCGGTCATCCCGAATACAAGGTCGTCGCGGATGCGGCGGGCGCGGGGGCGGCCAGGGCCTCCTACCAGCAGGACCTCTGGCACTACACCATCGCCAAGATGGTCGATGCCTGCGCCGCCAACGGCCTGAAAGCCTTTTACGGCCCGTTCGGCGACTTCTCCGATCCGGTCGCCTGCGAGACGCAGTTCCGCAACGCCTTCCTGATGGGCTGTGCCGGCGCCTGGACGCTGCATCCGAGCCAGATCGACATCGCCAAGCGGGTCTATTCGCCCGACCCGGCCGAGGTCGCCTTCGCCGCGAAGATCCTCGCGGCCATGCCCGACGGCACCGGCGCGGTGATGATCGACGGCAAGATGCAGGACGACGCCACCTGGAAACAGGCCAAGGTGATGGTCGACCTGGCCAAGATCGTCGCCGCCAAGGATCCGGATTTCGCGGCCCGCTACGCGTTCTGAGCGATCTGTCGCCGCCGGTCGCACCAATCAAAAACCGGCCATGCCGCGCGCGGATACTGAACCGGGCGCGGCCGCCGCACGTATCTTCAATGCAACCCAGCCGGGGCGAAGGGTCGCGACCGGCGCCTGTTCTGCGTCCGCCGCGCGATCTTTCGTCCCGTTTGTGACGTTTTCCTGAAGCTTTGGTTGACACGACGGCATGTTGGCGTTCTTGTCGCGCGCCTCAAATCACCCCCAACCCTTCGCGAGACGCCGAGTGAGCCTGATGGATAAGCCCCGGGTCGCCAAGTTCAAGATCGGCCAGGTCGTCCGGCATCGGTTCTATCCGTTCCGGGGGGTGGTGTTCGACGTCGATCCGACCTTTTCGAACACCGACGAGTGGTATGATTCCATCCCGACCGAGATCCGCCCCTCGAAGGACCAGCCGTTCTATCATCTGTTCGCCGAGAACGCCGAAACCGAATATGTCGCCTATGTTTCCGAGCAGAACCTGGAAGCCGACATGAGCGGCGACCCGGTGCGCCATCCGCAGGTCGACGAGGTGTTCGAGCGCGACGAGACCGGCGAATATCACGCCCGCCGTTCCGGCCTGCATTGAGCCCCCGGGGGGCCGTTCCCTGCATCCAGCCGGAAGCGGCCGCCTTTCGAGATTTCGCAGTGGAAGCACCATCTTCACCTCTTCCCCGCCGGGGCGAGGTCAGAGGTGGAGCTTCACGCGCGAGCCCCAGGGGCGACTGACCCTGCTGCAAGGCACTCTCCGCCTGCATTGAGCCCAGGCCTGCATCGAACCTGTGCGCCGGGCCGCGTTGACCCCCGGGCATCGTACCGCTAGCGCTCAGGCGGGCTCACTTCGAGGCGCGGGCGGTTTCACCGCATGATTCAGGTTCTCAATCTCGCGATGCCGTTTTTCGGGCTGATCGCGCTCGGCTTCTTCACGGCCCGGTTCAAGGCCTGGCGCGGCACGCCGATCCCCGAAGCCGGGCTCGCCTGGATGAACTTCTTCCTGATCTATGTGGCCTTGCCGGCGCTGTTCTACCGGATCCTGGCCCAGACGCCGCTGGAAAAGCTCAATAACGTGCCCTTCGTCGCCGGCACGACGCTGGCGACGCTGACGGTCTTCGTGCTCGGTTTCGCCTATGTCATGTGGCGGTCGGACGGCAATATGCGGTTCGCGACCATTGCCGGCCTGTCGGCGGCCTATGGCAATATCGGCTATATGGGGCCGGGCCTGGCACTGTCGACCATCGGGCCGGATGCGGCGGTGCCGGTCGCGCTGATCTTCTGCTTCGACAATATCCTGCTGTTCTCGCTGGCGCCGCTCCTGATGGCGCTTTCGGGCGGGCGCCGGCGCTCGATCGCCGCGGTGCTGCGCGAGACGGTGGTCAAGATCGTCACCCATCCCTTCATCCTGGCGACCGTCATCGGGGTCATCTCGGCGGTGGTGAAGTTTCAGCCGCCCGAGATGCTCGACCGGCTCCTGGTGTTCCTGCAGTCGGCCGCGGCGCCCGTGGCCCTGTTCACGCTCGGCGTGACGGTGGCGCTGCGCATGGAGAGCTTCGCCGCGCTCGGCCGGGTCGCCGCGTCGATTTCGCCGATCCTGATCCTGAAGCTGATCATCCACCCGGTCCTGGTGATCCTGCTGTTATCGCTGCTCGGCCATTTCGAGCCCTATTGGATCTTCACCGCGGCGCTGATGGCCTGCCTGCCGCCGGCGCTCAACGTCTTCATCATCGCCCGGCAATATGACACCTGGGTCGAAGAGGCCTCGAACGCGGTCCTGCTCGGCACGGTCATCTCGGTGGTGACGCTGACCAGCGTGCTCTACCTGGTGAAGCACGAGATGCTGCCGATCAACCTGTTTCCCGCCTAGGCGGCCTGGTCCGGCCGCTCGCCGCGCATCAGGCGCGGCTGGGCATGGCCGGGCTGCAGGCCTTCGCGCATGAAGGCGCGCCGCAGCGGGCCGATCTGGTCCATCAGCCAGAGGCCGAAGCCGCGCAGGCCATGCACCGGCATGAAACCCGACAGCAGCGAGCGGTTGAGGGCATGGATGGCGAAGGAGCGGCTAACGATGTCGGCGCGCCGGGCGCGATCGTAAGCCGCCATGGCAGTCTCGCCGCCAATGTCTTCGCCGCGCATCCGGGCGTCGGCGAGGCAGTCGGCCAGTGCCGCGCCATCGCGCAATCCGAGATTGAGGCCCTGGGCGCCGATCGGCGGCACGACATGGGCGGCTTCGCCGATCAGGGCGGCCCTGAACACGCCGAAGTGCCTGGGGGTCACCACCGACAGATCGAAGCGGCCGCGACCGGGTTCGACCGTGACCTTGCCGAGGATGGCCTGAGCGCGCCGTTCGATCTCGCGCGAAAAGGCGGCATCGTCGAGCGCCAGCATCTGCGCGGCCTCCTCGGGGGTGACGACGCAGACCAGGCTGGAGCGGTCGCCGGGCAGCGGCACCAGGGTAAAGGGCCCGGTCTTGGTGTGGAATTCGGTCGAAACGTCGAAATGTGGCCGGGAATGGCCGAAATTCGCGGTGACGGCGGTTTGCGGATAGCGCGTCTCGACCGTCTCGATGGCGGCGGCCTTGCGCACCAGGGAGTGCCGGCCGTCGGCGCCGGCGACCAGGGCGGCCGTGATGATCCGGCCGGAATCGAGCGTCACCGTGACGCCGCCGGGGCCGATTTCGACCGCGGTCGCGGCTTCCTCGATCACCGCGATGCCGGCCTTGTCGACCGCCGCCCGGAGGCCGGCATTGAGATCGGCATTGGCGATGTTGTAGCCGAAGGCGTCGAGCCCGATCTCGTCGGAGCGGCCCTCGAACAGCGGCGCGCGGATCAGGCGGCCGGTGTCGTCGACGAGCCGCATGACGCGCAGCGGCGCCGCCTTGGACACGAGGGCCTGCCAGACACCGAGCGTCTCGAGCGCCTTGACCGAGCCGTCGAGCAGGGCGCTGGTCCGCTGGTCGAGGCCGGTGGGTCGCGGGCCGGCGGCGATGACGGCGCCGAGGCCGGCCGCGTGCAGCGCGAGCGCCGCGAACAGGCCGGCCGGCCCGGCACCGACGATCACGACATCGGACCGATCGCCGGGCGCGGCGATCTCTTGGGTCGGCTTGGGCGATTTGGCGGTCGGGCTCATCATGCGTTTCCAGCTGCCCGAGACCTAGCACCGGCCGGCATCGCGTCAAAGCGGTCGATCGTCGCGTTGACGGTTGGCCCGTGCCACGATCTAACTCGCATGACGCGAGGAGCCCGGCGCCCGATGACCGACAATGCGTTGCCCGAGGGGTGTCAGGGGTGAGCGATCCAGGCGGCTCCGGCGGCCGATGGCTGGCGGCCTTCGCCGTTCACGTGTTCACGGCCTCGGGCGCGGTCGTCGGCCTTCTGGCCCTGCAGGCGGCCTCCGAACGCCGCTGGGCCGTGATGTTCGCCTGGCTGGCGGTCGCCTTGCTGATCGATGGTGTCGATGGAACGCTGGCGCGCGCCGCGCGGGTCAAGCAGGTGCTGCCGCGCTTTTCCGGCGACATTCTCGATCTCGTCGTGGACTTCCTGACCTATGTCGTGGTGCCGACCTATGCCCTGGTCGCCGGCGGCCTGCTGCCGCCTGGCTATGAGCTCGGGTTCGCCGCGATGATCCTGGTCTCCTCGGCCTTCTATTTCGCCGATGCCGACATGAAGACCGCGGAAGGCGGGTTTCGCGGCTTTCCGGCGGTCTGGAACGCCGCGGTCTTCCTCATCTTCGTGTTTCATCCCGGCCCCTGGGCAACCGGTCTGGTGATCGCCGTGCTGGTGGCGGCGACCTTCGCGCCGGTCGTGATGATCCATCCGTTCAGGGTGGCCCGCTATCGCGTTGTCACCCTCGCGGTCCTGGCTCTGTGGGTACTGGCCTCGGCGCTGACACTGCTGGCGGATCTCGCGCCCAGCCTCTGGATCAAGGCCGTGCTGGCCCTGACGAGTGCCTATTTCCTCACGGTCGGATTGCTGTTTGGCCGTGCCCGGCCCCTAGCTTAGAGCTTGATCATCCCGAATTGAAGCGAATGGCATCAAGGTCAGTCGTCCTTCGAGGCTCGCAAGGGCTCGCACCTCAGGATGAGGAGTGTGGAGTTTTGCAATAATGGCGGTGCGAATGCGCGGTGCGTTCAAGGTTTCATAAGCAACATTGATGCAATATCCCGCGCTCCTCATCCTGGGGTGCGAGCGAGGCGAGCCTCGAAGGACGGCTGATCTTGATGCAATCGTCGATCTGACACGATCACGTCTCGCCCCCGCCGAGCGCCAGGCGGGCGTCGGCGGCGGTCATCGCCGCCTCCAGCGTTTCGGTCATCAGCACCCTGGGTTCGCGCAGGTCGAAATGGCCGAGCGCCTTGGCGATGGAAGGCCTGGCGCCGGCGATGATCACCGCCGTGCCGGCACGTTCCAGCTTGTGCACGAAGGTTTCCAGCGTATAGGCGCCGGTCGTATCGAGGAACGGCACGCCGGTCACATCGAGGATGAACACCCGGGGCATGCGGCCGAGGCGGTCGAACACCGCCCCGACCGTGCCGGCGGCGCCAAAGAAAAAGGCGCCGTTCAGCCGGTAGATGGCGACATCCTTGTCGCTGGCGATCGACGCGTCATAGGCCGGGGCGGCCTGGCTGCTGTCGGCGACGTCCTCGTCGACCATGGGCAGTTCGGTCTCGACCTGGATGGCCTCGGCCATGCGATGCATGAACAGGAGCGCGCCGAGCACGATGCCGACCCCGATGCCGGCGGTCAGATCGACGAAGACGGTGAGCAGGAATGCCGCGAGCAGCACGAGGGCGTCGCCCCGCGAGGCGTTCACAAGCGACCAGAAATCGCGCTTCTCGGCCATGTTCCAGGCGACGACCGCGAGCACGGCGGCCAGCGTCGCCAGCGGCACATAGGCCATCAAGGCGCCGGCGAAAGCGAGGAAGACGAACAGGAAGAGCGCGTGCAGCATGCCGGCGACCGGGCCGCGGGCGCCGGCGCGGACATTGGTGGCGGTGCGCGCGATGGTGCCGGTCACCGGCAGGCCGCCGAACAAGGCGGAGGCCATGTTGCCGATGCCCTGGGCCACCAGCTCGCAGTTCGAGCGGTGACGCCGGCCGGTCATGCCGTCGGCGACGACGGCGGAGAGCAGCGATTCGATGCCGCCGAGCATGGCGATGGCGATGGCCGGCACCAGCAATTCGCGGATGCGGCCGAGCGACAGGCCGGGCAGGCCGTGAAAGGCGATGCCTGACGGCAGGGCGCCGAAGCGCGAGCCGATGGTCTCTACCGGCAGGTGGAAGAGGGCGGCGGCGAGGGCTCCGACGGCCACCGCGATCAGCAGGCCGGGCCAGGCGGGCCGGAGCCGCCGGATGCCGAGAATGAGGCCGAGCGAGACGAGCGTGACGGCGATGGCGAAGCCGTTGACGGTCGGCAGGGCGGCCCAGAGCACCGGCAGCTTGCGCAGCACGTCAGGCGGTTCCGGACCGGCGAGGCGGAGCCCGAGCAGATCGCGGAGCTGGGCGACGAAGATGATCACGGCGATGCCGGAGGTGAAGCCGACGGTGACGGGATAAGGGATATATTTGATGTAGGTGCCGAGCCGGAGCAGGCCGACGGCGATCAGCATGAGCCCGGCCATGAAGGTGGCGATGACCAGGCCGTCATAACCGTGAATGGCGATCGTGCTGGCCACCAGCGGAATGAAGGCCCCGGCGGGGCCGCCGATCTGGAAACGCGAGCCGCCGAGCGCCGAGATGATCAGGCCGCCGATGATGGCGGTGATCAGGCCCTTGTCCGGAGTTGCTCCCGAGGCGATGGCGATCGCCATGGACAGGGGCAGGGCGACGATCGCCACGGTCAGGCCGGCGATCGCGTCGGTGCGCAGATCCTTGAGGCCGTAGCCCTCGCGCAGCACGGTCACGAGTTTCGGCGTGAACAGGTCGGCAAAGGATGGCTGGACCGGCTGAACTGGGGTCATGGCGCGAATCGATCGGGGCTACCGGCGAGCCTAGCCGCCGGCGCCGGGGCGCCGCTTCCGGGTCATCCCGGAGGATGGCGCGTGACCGGGGGCCGGGGAGAGCGCGGCCGGGCGCGGTCTTTGGTCGCCGGAGATTCCGCTTTGCGCGGCCCCTGAACTCCGGCACATTTTGTGGCGAGGGGAATGACATGCCGGGACATCTGACGACCCACGTGCTCGACACCGCCACCGGCAGGCCGGGGGCCGGCATTGCCTATCGGCTGTACCGGCTGGACGGTCAGGACCGCGACCTGGTGGCGGAGGGCAGGACCAATGGCGACGGGCGCGCCGATCAGCCGCTCCTGACGCCCGGGACGATCGCCCCCGGCGCCTATGCCCTGCAATATGATGTCGCGGATTACCACCGCTCGATCGGGCTGACGCTGCTCGATCCGCCCTTCCTCGACGTGGTCGAGCTGCGTTTCGGCATTTCCGCGCTCGACCAGCATTATCATGTGCCGTTGCTGCTTTCGCCCTACGGCTATTCGACCTATCGGGGATCATGACGCGCATAGCCCGCCCGCTCCGCTTCCTGCACCGGGGCCAGACCGTCGCGATCGACCGGTTCGAGCCCATGACCACCTTGCTGGACTGGCTGCGCATCGAACGGCGGCTGACCGGCACCAAGGAGGGCTGCGGCGAAGGCGATTGCGGCGCCTGCACCGTGGCGCTCGGCCGCCTGAAGGGCGGCCGGCTCGTCTATGAGCCGGTCAATGCTTGCATTCTGCTGCTCGGCCAGGTCGACGGCTGCGAGGTCGTGACGGTCGAAGATCTGGCCGAAGGCGATCAACTGCACCCGGTTCAGGACGCTATGGTGCGCCATCACGGCTCGCAATGCGGCTTCTGCACGCCGGGTTTCGTCATGAGCCTGTTCACGCTCTACCAGGAGGGTGCGAGCGGCGCGGCGGATCGCGGCGCGGTGCTGACGCGGATCGCCGGCAATCTCTGCCGCTGCACCGGTTATCGGCCAATCGTCGAGGCGGCGCTGGAAGCCTGTTCGATGCCACCCGGCGATCGTTTCAGCAGCATGCGCGGCGCAACCGCCGCGGCGCTGGCGGCACTGCGCGACAATGAGGACCTGATCGTCGGCGACGCGACCTCGTTTTTTGCCGCGCCGGCCTCGCTGGAAAGCCTTTGCCGGCTGATGACCGGCCATCCCGATGCCGTGCTGGTCGGCGGCGCGACCGATGTCGGCCTGTGGATCACCAAGCAGCTCAGGACCTTGCCGAAGCTCGTTCACACCGGACGGGTGGCCGAGCTTCGCCAGATCATCGAGAGGCCCGAGGCGATTTCGATCGGCGCGGCGGCGACCTATGCCGAGGCGGAGCAGGCGCTTGCCGGTTTCGATCCGGACGTGGCCGTCTGGGCCGACCGCCTGGGTTCGGCCCAGGTCCGCGCCACCGGCACGCTCGGCGGCAATATCGCCAATGGCTCGCCGATCGGCGACAGCCCGCCCTTGCTGATCGCGCTCGGCGCGACGCTGCATCTCAGACGCGGCGCGGCCGAACGGGCGCTGCCGCTGGAGGACTTCTTCCTGGCCTATGGCCGGCAGGATCGCGCGGCCGACGAGATCGTCACCCATGTCAGCGTGCCGCGGCCCGGGCCGGACGACCATTTGCGTGCCTTCAAGATCGCCAAGCGCAACGACCAGGACATTTCCGCGGTCATGGGCGCGGTGAAGATCAGCCTCGATGGTCGCCGCATCCAGGGTGCCCGGGTGGCTTTCGGCGGCATGGCCGGGGTGCCCAAGCGCGCGGCGGCGGTCGAGACGGCCCTGGCCGGCCTGGACATCGACGATCGCGCCGCCTGCGATGCGGCGGCAGCCAGGCTCGCCGATGATTTCCAGCCGATGGACGATCACCGGGCCTCGGCCCGCTATCGCCGCCTCGTCGCGGTCAATCTGCTGCGCAAGGCCCTGATGGAGATCGCTTCGGGCCGGCGCGACGGGACGCGGATCGTGCATCTTCGGGAGGCCGGCCATGACGCCTGAACCCGCCGCCGGCGAGTTCCCGGAAAGCCAGGCCGGGGAACGCCACGTCCATCGCACGGTGAAACATGACGCTGCCGAGCGGCATGTGCAGGGTTCCGCCCCCTATATCGACGATATCAGGGAGCCGCAGGGCACGCTGCATGTCGCGCCCGGCGGTTCGCCGGCCGCGCGCGGGCGGATCACCAGGCTCGATCTGGCCGCGGTCGCGGCCTCGCCCGATGTCGTGGCGGTCCTGACCGCCAAGGACGTGCCCGCGGTCAACGATGTCAGTCCGGTCGCCGGCGACGACCCGCTCTTCGCCGCGGAGCGGGTGGAGTTCCACGGCCAGGTGATGTTCGCCGTGGTCGCGCGGACGCGCGACGCGGCGCGCCGGGCGGCGGCCCGCGCGGTGATCGAGATCGACGAGGAGGCGCCGCTCGTCTCGGTCGACGACGCGCTCGCGGCCAATGCCGACATCATGGCCGACTATGCGTTCCGGCGCGGCGACGTCGCGGCGGCGCTGGCCGAGGGGCCGTGCCGGCTCGAAGGACGTTTAAAGATCGGCGGCCAGGAGCATTTCTACCTGGAAGGCCAGGCGGCGCTGGCCGTGCCGGAGGAGGGCGGTTCCTATACCGTTCATTCCTCGACCCAGCATCCGAGCGAGGTGCAGCATGTGGTGGCGCGCGTGCTCGGCATCGCCGATGCCGCCGTGACGGTCGAGGTCCGGCGCATGGGCGGCGGCTTCGGCGGCAAGGAGAGCCAGGCCAGCGGCTGGGCGGCCATGGCGGCGCTGGCGGCCAGGGCGACCGGGCGGCCCTGCAAGGTCCGGCTCGACCGCGACGACGATTTCGCCATGACCGGCAAGCGGCACGACTTCATCGCCGGCTATCGCTGTTCCCATGATCTCGATGGCCGGGTCGTCGGCGTCGACATGCAGTTCGCCAGCCGCTGCGGCTACAGCCATGACCTGTCGTCGTCGATCAACGACCGGACCATGTTCCACGCCGACAATGCCTATTATTATCCCGATGTGGCGATCCATTCGCGCCGGATGAAGACCAATACCGTGTCGAACACGGCGTTCCGCGGTTTCGGCGGGCCGCAGGGCATGCTGCTGGCCGAACGCATGATGGACCGGATCGCCTGGGCGCTGGACCTCGATCCGCTCGATGTCCGCTACCGCAACCTCTATGGCACGACGGAGCGCAACGTTACGCCCTATGGCATGACGGTGGAGGACAATATCGCCGGCGACGTGATGCGCCAGCTCGAGGCCTCATCGGATTATCGCCGGCGCCGGACCGACATCGCCGCCTTCAATGCCGGCAATGCGGTGCTGAAGAAGGGGCTGGCGCTGACGCCGGTCAAGTTCGGCATCTCCTTCACCACCACCTTCCTCAACCAGGCCGGCGCGCTGGTCCATGTCTACCAGGACGGCTCGGTACACCTGAACCATGGCGGCACCGAAATGGGGCAGGGCCTGTTCATCAAGGTGGCGCAGGTGGTGGCCGAAGAGTTCGGCATCGGGCTCGACGGCGTGAAGATATCGGCGACCCATACCGGCAAGGTGCCGAACACCTCGCCGACCGCGGCCTCCTCGGGCACCGACATGAACGGCATGGCGGCGAGGAATGCGGCCGCCGAGATCAAGGCCCGGCTCGCCGAGTTCATCGCCCGCGACTGGCAGGTGCCGGTTGGCAGCATCTCCTTCCGTGACGACCAGGTGCGCTCGGGCGAGCATGTCCTGTCCTTCGCCGAGGTGGTGAAAAAGGCCTATCTGGCGCGCACCCATCTTTCCGCCGCCGGCTTCTACGCCACGCCGAAGATCACCTGGGACCGGGCCAAGGCGACCGGCCGGCCGTTCTTCTATTTCGCTTATGGCGCGGCCTGCGCCGAGGTGACGGTCGATACCTGGACCGGCGAATTCACCCTCGACCGCGTCGACATCCTGCATGATGTCGGCAAGTCGCTGAACCCGGCGATCGATCTCGGCCAGATCGAGGGCGGTTTCGTCCAGGGCATGGGCTGGCTGACCATGGAAGAACTGGTCTACGACGCCAGGGGCCGGCTCAGGACGCATGCGCCGTCGACCTATAAGATTCCGACCGCGCGCGACGTGCCGGCCGATTTCCGCGTCGCCTTTTTCGACGGCGCCAACCGCGAGGCGACGATCTATCGCTCCAAGGCGGTGGGCGAGCCGCCGCTGATGCTGGCCAATGCGGTGTTTTCGGCCATTGCCGACGCTATTCATGCCTTGAATCCGGCGCATGCTGTCGAGCTTGACGCCCCCGCCACGCCCGAGGCCATCCTGTTCGCCTGCGAGGCGCAGCGTGCGGCACAGGGAGCCTGAGGTCATGGAGGTCTGGCCGCGGATCAAGGCGATGGTCGAGGCGCATGGCGCATGCGCCCTGGTCAGCCTTGTCGCGGCCCGCGGCTCGACCCCGCGCGAGGCCGGCGTGCGCATGATCGTCCGGCCGGACGGCGCCTTTCACGGCACGATCGGCGGCGGCGCCCTGGAATGGCAGGCGCTCGCCAAGGCGCAGGCCGTGCTGGCGCGTGGCGAGCGCTCCGTGGTGATCATCGACCAGGCGCTGGGTCCCGATCTCGGTCAATGCTGCGGTGGCCATGTGCGGCTGGCGATCGAGGCCTTCGACGCCGACGACCTCGACGACATCGCCATGCTCGCGGCGGCCGAGCGCGCCGGGCCTTTTGCCGTTGTCACCCGGCGCCATGCCGGTGGACGCATGATCCGCCGCATCGTCGATCCCCAGGCCGGTCCCGGTCCGGTGATCGCCGGCCAGCAGATCGAGCATTTCGGTGAACGGCTGGCGACGATCCTGCTGTTCGGGGCGGGCCATGTCGGCCGCGCCCTGGTGCTGGCCCTGGCGCCGCTGCCTTTTCATGTGGTCTGGTGCGACGAGCGGCCAGGCGCCTTTCCGGGATCGATCCCGGGCCATGTCGCGCCGACCGCCGGGCCGGCGCAGGCGGTGCTGGCCGAAGCGGGGGCGGGCGCCCAGGTGCTGGTGATGACCCATAGCCATCAGCTCGATCTCGACATCGTCGCGGCCGCGCTCGTCCATCCCGGCGTCGCCGGCGTCGGCCTGATCGGCTCGGCCACCAAGAAGGCGCGTTTCGTCCGGCGGTTGGCCGAGATGGGCGTGCCGGCGGCGCGGATCCACGCGTTGCGCTGCCCGGTTGGCCTCGCGGGGATAACGGGCAAGGAGCCGGCGGTGATCGCCGCCGCAATCGCGGCCGAATGCCTCATGCTGCGCGAGGCGCGCGCCGCGCCCGCCCATGCCAAAGTTCACGCAGGCCGCCGCGCCTGAGTCTTCTCGTCCCGCCAGCCGTTCCCGGACCCATCATGGATTTCGCCCTCGCCGCCGATTGGCTCAACCTGCTGTCGCGCTGGTTCCACATGACCGTGGGCATCACCTGGATCGGCACGAGCTTCTATTTCATGTCGCTCGACTACCAGCTGAAGGCCAAGGCGGCCGGGTCGCCGGGGCCCGACGGCACGGCCTGGGAGGTCCATGGCGGCGGTTTCTATCATGTCGACAAATATCTGGTGGCGCCGGCCAACCTGCCGCCGGACCTGATCTGGCACCGCTTCGCGGCCTATCTCACCTGGGTCTCCGGTTTCGTGCTGCTCGCGGTGCAATATTACTGGAACGCCCGCGGCTTCCTGATCGATCCCTCCGTGGCGGCGCTTGTGCCCTGGCAGGCGATCGGCCTGTCGCTCGGCTCCATCGTCGCCGGCTGGCTGGTCTATGACGCGCTCTGCCGCTCACCGGTGGCCAACCACCCGACGCTGCTGTCGGTCATCGTCTTTGCCCTGATCGTCGCCGCGTCCTGGGCCTTCTCGAACGTCTTTTCCGGACGTGGCGCCTTCATTCATGTCGGGGTGTTCATCGGCACGATCATGGCGGCCAATGTCTTCCTGGTGATCATTCCGAACCAGAAGATCGTGGTCGGCGACCTCATTGCCGGGCGCAAGCCGGACCCGAAATACGGCAAGATCGGCAAGACCCGCTCGACCCACAACAATTACCTGACGCTGCCGGTGCTGCTGATGATGGTGTCGAACCATTATCCCATGCTCTACGGCCATCCGGCGCAGTGGCTGGTGGTCGCCTTCATCGTCGTCTGCGGCGCGCTGGTGCAGCACACGATCAACCGTCACGAGGCGGGTGACCCCTGGCAGAACTATGGCTGGGCGGTGCCGGTGGCGGCCGTCGCGCTCGTCTGCATGATCTTCGTCACCGCGCAGCGGCCGCGGCTCGACCTCGCCGGCGCCGGCCAGGTCAGCGAGGCGCGCGCGCTGGAGCTCGCCGCCCGGCACTGCGGCGCCTGTCATGCGCGCCAGCCCAAACATGCGGGCTTCACCGAGGCGCCCAAAGGCGTCACGCTGGAGACCACAGCCGACCTCAGACGTTTCTCGGGAGCCATCGTGCAGCAATCCGTGCAATCCAAGGCCATGCCGCTCGGCAACGAAACCGGCATGACCGACACCGAACGCGCCGAGCTCGGCGCCTTTCTGGCGAGCACCAAGTGATGCCGGCGGACATCCTGATGGCCATGCCCGATATCGAACGGCTCGGCGCGCGCGCCGAGGCCATGCTGGAAGAGCTGGCGGCGATTTCCGAAGAGCCGGACCGGCTGACCCGGCGCTTCCTGACGCCGGAGCACAAGCGGGCGGCGCACCTGGTGGGGCAGTGGATGGCCGAAGCCGGCATGAGCGTCGCCGAGGATGGGCTCGGCACCATGCGCGGCCACTATGCCAGGGCTGGCGAGACGGCGGGAAGCAATGCCGTGCCGCGGCTGCTGATCGGCTCGCATATCGATACGGTGATCAATGCCGGCAAATATGACGGCATGCTCGGCGTTGTCGCGGGCATCCTGGCGATCGAACACTTTCGCGACCAGGACCGGCGCCTTGCCTTCGCTGTCGACGTGCTGGCCTTCGGCGACGAGGAGGGCAGCCGCTTTCCCACCGTGCTGTCGTCATCGGCCGCGGTCGCCGGCCAGTTCGAGGAGCGCTGGCTGCCCGGTGTCGACGGCGACGGCATCGCCCTGGAGCGCGCGATGCGCGACTATGGCCTCGACCCGCAGGCCGTCGCATCGGCCGCCCTGCCGCGCGAGGAGGCTCTCGCCTATGTCGAGGTCCATATCGAGCAGGGACCGGTGCTGGAACACCAGGACGCGCCGCTCGGCGTGGTGACCTCCATCGCCGGACAGTTCCGCACCCGCGTCACCGTGCGCGGCATGGCAGGCCACGCCGGTACCGTGCCGATGGCGATGCGCCAGGACGCGCTGGTCGCCGCCTCCGAGATGGTGATATCAGCCGAAGCCATTGCCAAGGCGCATCCCGAAGCGGCGATGGTCGCCACCGTCGGCACCATGAAGGTGATGCCCGGAGCCGCCAATGTAGTGCCCGACATGGTCGAGTTCGTGCTCGACCTCAGGGCTTCCTCGGATCAGCCGCGGTTCAAGGCGCTGGCCGAATTCACCCATCGGGTCGAAAAGATCGCCGCCGCGCGCGGCTGCACCGTCACGCTCGAAACCTATCACGACTGCGCCACGGCGGCCTGCGCGCCCTGGCTGCAGGACGGGTTGGCGCGAAGCCTCGAAACCCTTGGCCTGCCGGCGCCGCGGCTGGTCTCGGGTGCCGGTCACGACGGCCAGTCGATGAGCAAGCTCACCGATTTCGCCATGCTGTTCGTGCGCTGCAAGGGCGGCATCAGCCATAACCCGGCGGAATTCGCGAGCGTCCGCGACATGGGCCTGGCGGTCGCCGCGCTGATCCGTTTCATCGAGACGTTCGACCCGGCGCGCCGTCAGTGACGTTCCGCGGCGTGAATTGAACGGCTGGAGCCGGCGGGCAATCTTCGCCGCCGAAAGCGCCGGGGAGGAGCCGGCATGCCCACCATTCGGGGCGCTGTCCGGGCGCGACCGATATGATCCGGCGGGGCCGGTCTATCGGCAATTTTCGGTCGCCGGACCGGCTTTCCGCCGCGGGCAGCGCAGCCCTGATCGCCGAACCGGCCGGCGGGTCTTGCGAAATCGCCCCCAAGCCGCCTAATGAGACACGATAGTCGCGTCGGGATGAGCCATGGCCACGCTGATCGATACCCTGAAGCGGGACGCCCGCCCCAGGCACCCTGAAAAGGCGCACCGCCCGGACCAGCCGATCCAGCGCAAGCCGGACTGGATCCGCGTCAAGGCGCCGGGCTCGCCCAAATGGGCCGAGACCAACCGCATCGTGAAGGAAAACGGCCTCGTCACCGTCTGCGAGGAGGCCGGCTGCCCGAATATCGGCGAGTGCTGGGAAAAGAAGCACGCCACCTTCATGATCATGGGCGACACCTGCACACGCGCCTGCTCGTTCTGCAACGTCAAGACCGGCATGCCCGGCGCCCTCGACCCGCATGAGCCCGAGCACACCGCGATCGCGGTGGAAAAGCTCGGCCTGGAACATGTCGTCATCACCTCGGTCGACCGCGACGATCTCGCCGATGGCGGCGCCGAGCATTTCGCCCAGGTGATCCGCGCCATCCGCGCGCGCTCGCCGAAGACGACGATCGAGATCCTCACGCCCGACTTCCTGCGCAAGGACGGCGCGCTGGAAGTGGTGGTGGCGGCCCGTCCCGACGTGTTCAACCACAACCTCGAAACGGTGCCGTCGAAATATCTGAAGGTGCGCCCGGGCGCGCGCTATTTCCACTCGATCCGGCTGCTGCAGCGGGTCAAGGAGCTCGATCCGACCATTTTCACCAAGTCCGGCATCATGGTTGGCCTCGGCGAGGAGCGCAACGAAGTGCTCCAGCTGATGGACGATCTGCGTTCGGCGGAGGTCGATTTCCTGACCATCGGCCAATATCTGCAGCCGACCCGCAAGCACCATGAAGTGATCCGCTTCCTGACCCCTGACGAGTTCAAGGGCTTCGAGACGATCGCCAGCGCCAAGGGCTTCCTTTTGGTGTCGTCGAGCCCGCTGACCCGCTCGTCGCACCATGCCGGCGAGGATTTCGCGCGGTTGAAGGCGGCCCGTTTCGCCAAGCTCGGCCGCTGAGCGGTTCGACGGCGATGCAGCGGGTGCTGGTGATGGGCTGTTCGGGCTCGGGCAAGACGACCTTCGCGCGGGCGCTCGCCGACAAGCTCGGCGCGCCTTTCGTGTCGCTCGATGCGCTGTTCTGGAAGCCCGGCTGGCGCGAATCGGAGCCGGCCGAATTCTCGGCCAGGGTGACCGCGGCGGCCGCCGGGCCGGCCTGGGTGATGGACGGCAACTATACCAGGCATGGCGCCGGCGAATTGCGCCGGTCGCGCGCCGATGCGGTCTTCTGGTTCGACCTGCCGCGCCTGACCTGCCTCACCGGCGTCGCCAGGCGGATCGCCGCCAGCCATGGCCGGGTCCGGCCCGAAATGGCGCCGGGCTGCCCCGAGCGGATCGATCTGGCGTTCCTGCGCTATGTCTGGACCTACCGGCGGCTGCAGCGGCCGAAACTGCTTGCCTATTTCGCCGGATTGCGTGCCGATCAGCGGCTCGTCGGCTTCACGACACGGAGCCAGGCGGCCGACGTCCTGGCCGCCGTTCCCGCCAGCGCAAGAGCCTGAGGCCATGCCGGTTTTCAAGACGGAACGGCGGGTCGGGCACTTGCCGGCGCAGATGTTCGACCTGGTGGCGGATGTCGAGAAATATCCGGAATTCGTGCCGCTCTGCCAGCAATTGCGGGTGCGCCGGCGGGTCAATGCCGGCGATGGCGGCATCGAGATCCTGGTGACCGACATGACGGTGGCCTACAAGATGCTGCGCGAGACCTTCACCAGCCGGGTGACGCTCGACCGGCCGCGCCTGCACATCCTGGCCGAATATCTCGACGGTCCGTTCTCGCGCCTGGAGAACCACTGGCATTTCGCCGCCGACGGCGCGGATTCGACCGTCGTCGGTTTTTCCATCGATTACGAATTTCGCAGCCGGGCGCTCGCCCTGGTGATGGGAGCGGTGTTCGACGCGGCGTTCCGGCGTTTCGCCGAGGCCTTCGAGGCGCGCGCCGACGTGGTTTATGGGAACAAACCGGCGGCGGAGGCGCGCTGACGGCAGGTCGGCCTGTCTACCGCGCACGCATCGCAAGCCGTTCGTTTGACCGCTCAGCCGGCCGCCAGCCGCTTCAACAGCCCGAGCGCGACGGCAACACTTGCCGCCCGCACGGCGTCCCGGCCGATCGCGCCGAAGCGGTGTTCTTCGGCGACGATCCGGCCGTTGCTGGACGCCGCGGCGAAATGGACGAGCCCGACGGGCTTGGTCGCGCTGCCGCCGCCCGGGCCGGCAATGCCGGTGATCGATACGGCGAGATGGGCCCTCGACCGTCCGAGCGCGCCGCGCGCCATGGCCTCCGCCGTCTCGCGGGAGACGGCGCCGACGCTCGCCAGCACCGCCTCGGGCACGCCGAGCATCTCGTGTTTGGCCTCGTTGGTATAGGTGACGAAGCCGCGGTCGACCACGTCGGATGAGCCGGCGATCGCGGTCAGCGCGCCGGCGACCAGGCCGCCGGTGCAGCTTTCCGCCGTCGCCACCATCCATCCCCTGGCGCGGCAGAGCGCCAGCACTTCGGTCGCCGCCGCGCGGATCGTCGCCTCGTCCATGTTACTCTCCCGGAAGCCTGACGGTCGCCACCGCCAGGGCGGCAAGGCCCTCGCGCCGGCCGATGAACCCCATTTGCTCGCTGGTCGTCGCCTTGATGGCGACGCGCTCCGCCGGCAATCCGAGGATCTCCGCGATGCGGCCGCGCATGGCGTCGCGATGCGGCCCGACCTTCGGCGCCTCGCAGACGATGGTGATGTCGATATTGCCGATCCGGCCGCCGCGCGCCGCGATGCGCTGGCCGGCATGGCTCAGGAACCGGTCGGACGAGGCGCCGCGCCATTGCGGGTCGCTCGGCGGGAAATGGCTGCCGATATCGCCATCGGCAATGGCGCCGAGCAGCGCGTCGGTCACCGCGTGCAGCACCACGTCGCCGTCCGAATGGGCCACCACGCCGCGATCATGCGCGATCCTGACGCCGCCGAGCCAGACATGGTCGCCCGGGCCGAAGGCATGGACGTCATAACCCTGGCCGATCCGCAGGTCGTTCATGGCGACGGTCCGGGTCATCAGGCGCTCCGCGGCTTCGAAATCCGGTGGATAGGTCAGCTTCATATTGGCCGGGTCGCCGGCAAAGACCCGCACGGGATGGCCGGCCCATTCCATCACCGCGGCATCGTCGGTGGCCGCGATATCCGATGCGGCGGCCGCGCGGCGGTGGGCGGCGAGCAGGGCGGCGAAGTCGAAGATCTGCGGTGTCTGGATGGCGCGCAGGCGAGGCCGGTCGGGCGTGCCGGTGACCGCTTCGGCGTGGTCGACGGTCTTGATCGTGTCGACGACCGGGGTGCCGGGCACGGCGGCGACAATGCCGGTTTCGCGGATGGCGGCCAAGGCGCGGTCGATCAGGCCGGCGGAGACGAAGGGGCGGGCCGCATCGTGAATCAGCACGATGTCGGGGGAGAGCTGCGCCAGCGCCTCGAGCCCCGCCAGGACGGAGGCCTGGCGCGTCGCGCCGCCGCGGAGCGCCGGGCCGAGCGAGGCGGCCGGAGTGATCGCGGCGTCGTAATGGGCCGTGTCTGCCGGATCGATCACCACCCGGACGGTCGAGATCCGGGGATGCTCCAGGAAGGCCGCCAGGGAATGGGTGAGCAGCGGCTTGCCGCCGACAAGCCGGTATTGCTTGGGAGGGCCGTCGCCCGCGCGGCTGCCGCGTCCGGCAGCGACGATCAGCGCGGCAATCAGTCCGGTCGGTCTCGTCATTCGTCTGGTCGCTCGCTCCTGACCCGAGGGCCGTCCGGTCCAGCATGAACCGGCCGGCCGCGAAACAGAATGGTTCCCCCCGGGCGGCAACGCTCTAATGTTGCTGCATGGGGATGTGATGGCTTGATTCCCGCGAGTGGATAAATTCGTGAATGCCCGGGACAAGCCCGGGCAAGACGAGAATTGTCCTTGGAGCGACAGGTGCTGGATCGGCTGGGAACAGAACCCGCGCCGTGGCCCTGCACACAGCGCGGTCAACACATCGTCTTGCCCGGGCTTGTCCCGGGCATCCACGAATTGTTGCACCAGAATCAACCGGTCAAAATCACAGTGCAACGATACTAGCCCGGATTCCGGCGGCGGGGTAGGCAGCAAGGTCGCCGCCGACGGACGTTGGCCGCCGGCCTCCATGGACGATATCGCTTGCTGGCGCGCCGGGGCTCGGCTCGAGAAACGCCCGCCACCTGGCCGGCGGGCCGTGGCGAAAGTCGGAAATGCAGTTTCGGGCCCCTGATCTATATTTGCCGCGAGGGTGTCGGGACGACGGCTCGCAAGCAGCCGCACCGTCGACCCTCAGCACCGAGGCCGTGCCCTCGATCCGGCCGCGATTTTCAGGAGGAAGCCAATGAAACAGACCATGGACATCCAGGAGCGACCGGTCCTGCACCATGTCACGCTGAAGACCGTCCGGCTCGACGAGATGCTGCAATGGTACAAGTCGGTCGTCGGTTGCGTGCCGAATTTCAAGTTCGAGGGCGGCGCCTGGACCACCAATGACGAGGCCAACCATCGCGTCGCCTTGCTGCAGACGCCGGCGCTCAGCGATGATCCCGACAAGCTCGTTCATACCGGTATGCATCACATGGCTTTCGAATTTTCGAGCCTGGATGCGCTGCTGCAGAACTATTCGCGGCTGGCCCTCGGCGACATTCTGCCCCATGCCTGCCTGGATCACGGCCTGACCACGTCGTTCTATTATCTCGACCCCGACGGAAACAGCGTCGAGCTCCAGAGCGACAATTTCGGCGACTGGTCGCAATCCAGCGCGTGGATGCGCACCTCGCCGGATTTCGCCGAAAATCCGATTGGCGTCGCGATCGATCCGCCGAAAATGATCGCCGCCCGCGCGGCGGGAGTCACGATCGCGGATCTTCACAAGCGGTCGCGGGCCGGGGAGTTCCTTCCCGAAAAACCAGGTGACCTGCGCCTGCCGGTCTGACCCCATGGATGTCGGGCGGGCCGGCGCCGGCGGCGCTCCCGCCCCCAAGGCGGCGCGTCCGGGAACCGCTGGGGCATGGCGGATCCCGGACCGCGACCGATCCGGTCGAGAGGATGCCGCACCGACGGCGCCTGTCGATCCGATCAGCATTCCTCTTGTGCGGTGCGGCAAAGATGTCTAAACTGTAGGCATTCGATTGGGCGCACAGGAAATAGGCATTCGAATGGCGCAGATTTCGACCACGACGCCTTCGGCCGTGGCTCTTTCGATTGGCCAGCATCGGATCGCCAGCCCAGTGGCGCTTGCGCCCATGTCCGGTATCACCGACGCCCCGTTCCGCCGCATGGTGGCGCGGTTCGGTGCCGGCTGGGTGGTGTCGGAGATGGTGCCGAGCGACGATCTGGCGCTTGGCGAAGAGGAGGCGCGGCTGCGCGCCGAGGGCGACGGGCTGGATTTGCACGTCGTCCAGATCGCCGGCTGCGAAGCGCATTGGATGGCGGAGGGCGCCAAGGTGGCGGCCGGCGCCGGCGCCAAGGTCATCGACATCAACATGGGCTGCCCGGCGAAGCGCGTCACCGGCGGCTATGCCGGCTCGGCCCTGATGCGCGATCTCGATCATGCTGAAAATTTAATCAAGGCGACGGTCGCGGCAGTGGACGTGCCGGTGACGCTGAAGATGCGACTCGGCTGGGACGAGGCCTCGATCAACGCTCCCGAGCTGGCGCGGCGCGCCGAGGCGGCGGGCATTCAGCTGATCACCGTTCACGGACGGACGCGCCAGCAATTCTACAAGGGGCAGGCCAACTGGTCGCTGATCGCCAGAGTGCGCGCCGCGATCGGCGTGCCGCTGGTGGCCAATGGCGACGTCACGACGGCCGAGCACGCGTCGGATTGCCTGGAGAAGGCCCGGGCCGATGCGGTGATGATCGGCCGCGGCGCGCAGGGCAAGCCCTGGTTCCTGGCCCAAGTCGGCGCCCATCTGGTCGGTGCGCCGGTGCCGGCCGATCCGGATCTCGCCACCCAGCGGGCCGTGGTCGTCGAGCTCTATGAGGCCCAGCTCGGGCACTACGGCATCGCCGTCGGCGTGCGCCATGCCCGCAAGCATCTCGGCTGGGCGCTGGACGCGGCGGCCGATCATGCCGGAGCCAGCGCCGCGACGCTTGCCACGGTGCGCCAGCGGGTGCTGACCCTCGACCAGCCGCAACAGGTGATCGCGGCGCTCGGCGAAGCCTACGACACGCTGGCCTGGAGGGCGGCGGCATGACACTCGCAGCCAAACCCGCCGCGATGGCCGCAGACAGCCATGATTCGATCCTCAACGCCCTGCCGCATCCGGTGGTGAGCGTGTCGTCCGACGGGACGATTCTCGACGGAAACGCGGCGGCCGAAGCCTTTTTCCAGGCGTCGATCCCGGTTCTCAGGCGCCATGCCCTGCGCGAGCTGGTCCCCTTCGGCAGCCCCTTGCTCGCCTTGATCGAGCAGGTGCGCGATCGTGGCGCGCCGGTCAATGAATACAAGGTCGACCTCGGCACGCCGCGCAACGGCGCCGAACGGGTGGTCGATATCTATGTCGCGCCGATGCCGGAGCGCCCGGGCGCCGTCGTCGTGATGCTTCAGGAACGCACTATCGCCGACAAGATGGACCGGCAGCTGACCCATCGCGGCGCGGCCCGTTCGGTGACGGCCCTTGCCGCCATGCTGGCGCATGAGATCAAGAATCCGCTGTCGGGCATCCGCGGCGCCGCGCAGCTGCTGGAAACCTCGGTCGACGATCAGGATCGGACCTTGACCCGGCTGATCTGCGACGAGGCCGACCGCATCGTGAAGTTGGTCGACCGCATGGAGGTGTTCTCCGACGAGCGGCCGGTCGAGCGCGAGCCGGTCAATATCCATGTCGTCCTGGAACATGTGAAGAAGCTGTCGCAGTCGGGTTTCGCCCGGCATATCCGCTTCGCCGAGGAATATGACCCGTCGCTGCCGCCGGTCTTCGGCAATCGCGACCAGTTGATCCAGGTCTTCCTCAACCTGGTGAAGAACGCGGCGGAAGCGATCGGCGATCATACCGGCGAGGGCGAGATCATGCTCTCGACCGCGTTCCGGCCGGGCGTGCGCCTGACCATGCCGGGCACCGCGAGCCGGGTGGCGCTGCCGCTCGAGGTCTGCGTCCGCGACAATGGTCCAGGCGTGCCGGACGACCTGCTGCCGCATCTTTTCGATCCGTTCGTCACCACCAAGAGCTCCGGCTCCGGCCTCGGGCTCGCCCTGGTCGCCAAGATCGTCGGCGATCATGGCGGCATCGTCGAATGCGACAGTCAGCCCCGGAAGACGGTGTTCCGGATTCTCCTGCCCATGGCGCGCGTGTCGCATAACGACATCAACGGCCGCAAAGCTCTTTGACGAGGTTCACCTATGCCGACGGGAACGATCCTGGTCGCCGATGACGACGCCGCGATCCGGACGGTGCTGAACCAGGCGCTGTCGCGGGCCGGCTACGACGTCCGGCTGACCGGCAATGCGACGACGCTGTGGCGCTGGGTGGCCCAGGGTGACGGCGACATCGTCATCACCGACGTGGTGATGCCCGACGAAAACGCCTTCGACCTGCTGCCGCGCATCAAGAAGCTCCGGCCCGAGCTGCCGGTCGTGGTGATGAGCGCGCAGAACACGTTCATGACCGCGATCAAGGCCTCCGAGCGGGGCGCCTATGACTACCTGCCGAAACCGTTCGACCTGAAGGAACTGGTGTCGATCGTCGGGCGGGCGCTGGCCGAACCGAAAGGCAAGCTCGGCGGCAAGGCGCCGCTGGCCGATGCCGACACCATTCCGCTGGTCGGCCGGTCGCCGGCCATGCAGGACATCTACCGGGTCCTGGCCCGCCTGATGCAGACCGATCTGACCGTGATGATCGTCGGCGAAAGCGGCACCGGCAAGGAACTGGTGGCGCGCGCGCTGCATGATTACGGCAAGCGCCGCGCCGGGCCCTTCGTCGCCATCAACATGGCGGCGATCCCGCGTGACCTGATCGAAAGCGAATTGTTCGGCCATGAGAAAGGCGCCTTCACCGGCGCCCAGGCGCGCAATCCCGGCCGGTTCGAGCAGGCCGAGGGCGGCACGCTGTTTCTCGACGAGATCGGCGACATGCCGATGGAGGCCCAGACCCGCCTGCTGCGCGTGCTGCAGCAGGGTGAATATACCACGGTCGGCGGCCGCACGCCGATCAAGGCCGATGTCCGTATCGTCGCCGCGACCAACAAGGACCTGCGCCAGCAGATCCAGCAGGGCATGTTCCGCGAAGACCTGTTCTTCCGCCTGAACGTGGTGCCGCTGCGGCTGCCGCCGCTGCGCGAGCGCAGCGACGACGTGCCGGACCTGGTCCGCCATTTCTTCGCCCAGGCCGAACGCGAAGGCCTGCCGGCCAAGCAGATCGACGCCGGCGCGATGGAGAAGCTGAAGCGCTATCGCTGGCCGGGCAATGTCCGCGAGCTGGAGAACATGATCCGGCGGCTGACCGCGCTCTACCCGCAGGAGATCATCACCGGGCCGATCATCGACAACGAATTGTCGACGCCCGAGCCGATGTCGGCGCGCGAGGCCGCGCGCGAGGACGAAACGCTGATGGCCTCGGTCGAGCGCCACATGGGCACCTATTTCAAATCGTTCGGCGACGACGTGCCGCCGCCCGGCCTCTATCACCGGGTGCTGCGCGAAGTGGAGATCCCCTTGATCTCGGCGGCGCTCGCCGCCACCCGCGGCAACCAGATCAAGGCGGCGGACCTGCTCGGGGTCAATCGCAATACCCTGCGCAAGAAGGTGCGCGATCTGGATATCCAGGTGATCCGCACCTCGCGGTGAGGGCTGGCGCGTCAACGCTCGCCCGCGTCGTCGCGGGAGAGGGTTTACGCGTTGACCTCACCTCGCGGTGACGTGAAGGCCAATTACGTGACTTTTCGGTCACAGTTGTTGTAAGAGGGCCGCAGGATTCCTTTGCGATCGGGTTGTTTGGCTGCCAATGCGGGTGGCCCGGCACGCCGTCCGGAGAGCATTCACTGCATGACGGCTCAAGCAACGCCCGATCCCGTGACCCACACCGTCGGCGACGCGGCGACCATGCCGCGGCTTCGATCCGGCCGGGCCGGGCCGGTCATGGTCGCGGTCGCGCTGCTGGCAGGCCTCGTCACCTTCCTGCTGGTCACCGGCCTCGCGCCGATCGCGCCGACACACGAGGTCGTGCTCAGCGTGCTGGCGGTCGATGCCGCGCTGGTGCTGGCGCTGACGCTGATGATCGTCCGGGAGATCCTGGCGCTTCGGCGCGCCCGGCGCAGCGGCCAGGCGGCCTCGCGCCTGCACGAGCGGGTCGTGCGCCTGTTCGCCTTCGTCGCCTCGATCCCGGTGGCGGTGCTGGCGGTCGCGGCGTCGGTCACGCTCGATCGCGGCCTGGAAAGCATTTTCTCGGGCGGCGTGAAGCGGGCGGTCGAGGCCTCCGCGCAGGTCGCCAACGCCTATATCGGCGAACAGATCGAACTGGTGCGGGCGGAAGCCGGCGCCCTGACGCAGGATATCGAGCGCATCCGGGCGCTCGACAGCCGCCAGGTCGATTTCAAGCGCTTCCTGACCGCCCAGGCGCTGGTGCGCGGTTTTGTCGTGGTCCGGCTGGTCCGCCCCGACGGCAGCGTGGTGGAGGCGGCCGACCTGCCGGTGCAGGTCGATTTCAGCATTCCCGCGACGATCCTCGACGAGGTCGGCAAGACCGACGACATCATCGTCAACGTCTCGTCGCGCGGCGAGCGCGACTTCATCGAAGCGATCCTCCGGCTCAAGCGCGGCGTCGACGAGTTCCTCTATATCGTTCGCCCGATCAATCCGCGGATCGGCGAGCATCTCCGGGCGACCCAGTTCGGGCTGTTCGAATATCAGCAGCTGCAGGACCGGCGGCTCGGCCTGCAGATCGCCTTTGCCTTGATGTTCGCGCTGATCGCGCTCCTGGTGACGCTGTCGGCGGTGTTCCTGGGGCTGAGCTTCGCCAATCGCCTGGTCCAGCCGATCCGGCGGCTGATCGGTGCGGCCGGCCAGGTCGCGGCCGGCGATCTCGGCGTCGAGGTCCATATCCGCAAATCGGAAGGCGATCTCGCCAATCTCGGCGACACTTTCAACAAGATGACCGCGCAGTTGCGCCAGCAGCGCGAGGACCTGATCAGCGCCCGCGACCAGATCGACAGCCGCAGGCGTTTCACCGAAGCCGTGCTGTCGGGGGTCACCGCCGGCGTTCTCGGCCTGGACGAAGCCGGCCACGTGACGCTGATGAACCGCTCGGCCTCGGATATTCTCGGTGTGCCGGCCACCGAACTCTCGGGCGTGACGCTCGCCGAAAAAGTTCCGGAACTGGCCGAACTGATCGGCCGGGCCGGGCAGGGGGGCGCCAACCTCGTGCAGGGCCAGGTCATGCTGGTGCGGGGCGGCCGGGAACGGACGCTGGTGGTGCGGGTCGCCCTCGAAGCGGACGAGGAGGGCGCCCATGGCGCGGTCGTCACCATCGACGACGTGACCGACCTGGTGGTGGCCCAGCGCACCTCGGCCTGGGCCGACATCGCGCGCCGGATCGCCCATGAGATCAAGAACCCGCTGACTCCGATCCAGCTGTCCGCCGAGCGCCTGAAGCGGCGTTACGGCCGGGTGATCACCGAGGACCGCGAGGTTTTCGACCAGTGCACCGATACGATCATCCGCCAGGTTGGCGATATCGGCCGGATGGTCGATGAATTCTCATCCTTCGCGCGCATGCCGAAGCCGGTCTTCGAGCGCGAGGATGTCGCCGACACCGTCCGCCAGGCGGTGTTCATGATGCGCATCGGCTATCCCGACATCGAGATCGAGACGGATGTCGCGGACGGGGTCTGGCCGGCTTCCTTCGATCGCCGGCTGATCAGCCAGGCGCTGACCAACATCATCAAGAACGCCACCGAGGCGATCGCGGCGGTTCCTGAGGATGAACGCGGCAAGGGACGCATCATGGTGCGTCTCGTCGCAAATCCGCCTTTCTTTGCGATAGACGTGATCGACAACGGAATGGGGTTACCCAAGGAGAACCGTCACCGGCTGCTCGAGCCCTATGTCACCACCCGCACCAAGGGTACGGGGCTGGGGCTCGCGATCGTCGGCAAGATCCTCGAAGAGCATGGCGGCAGCCTCGGCCTGTTCGACGCGCCGCCCGATGCCGAGGGGCGGGTCCGCGGGGCGTGCATCCGCTTGAGTTTCAAGGACCAGAAAGTCGCTGTGGCTCCCGCCACGGCGGCCGAGTGATATCGGAACAGGTTGGACGAATGGCAGGCGATATTCTGGTGGTCGATGACGAGGCCGATATTCGCGACATCGTCGCGGGTATTCTGGACGACGAAGGCTATCGTACCCGCACGGCCCGCAATTCCGACGAGGCGCTGGCGGCCATCGAGGCGCGCCGGCCCAACCTCATCTTCCTCGACATCTGGATGCAGGGCAGCCGGCTCGACGGCCTGCAACTGCTCGACGTGGTCAAGGAACGTCATCCCGACGTGCCCGTCGTGATGATCTCCGGCCACGGCAATATCGAAACCGCGGTCTCGGCGATCAAGCGCGGCGCCTATGACTATATCGAGAAGCCGTTCAAGTCGGATCGGCTGGTGCTGGTGGCCGAACGGGCCATCGAGACCTCCAGCCTCAGGCGCGAGGTCAAGGCGCTCAGGCAGATCTCCGGCCAGTCGACCGGACTGGTCGGCCGTTCCTCGGCGATGAACCAGTTGCGCCAGACGATCGAGCGGGTGGCGCCGACCAACAGCCGGATCATGATCTTCGGCGCGTCGGGAGCCGGCAAGGAGCTGACCGCCCGTACCGTGCATACGACTTCGGTGCGGGCCAACGGCCCGTTCATCGTGATCAATGCCGCGGCGATCACGCCGGAGCGCATGGAGATCGAGCTGTTCGGATCGGAAGGCGAGAACGGCCAGGGCCGCAAGGTGGGCGCGCTCGAGGAGGCCCATGGCGGCAGCCTGTTCATCGACGAGATCGCCGACATGCCGCGCGAGACGCAGAATCGCATCTTGCGCGTGCTGGTCGACCAGAGCTTCCAGCGTGTCGGCGGCACCACCCGGGTGCAGGTCGACGTCCGGATCATTTCCTCGACGGCGCGCGATATCCAGAGCGAAATCTCCGAGGGCCGCTTCCGCGAGGACCTGTTCCACCGGCTGGCGGTGGTGCCGATCCGGGTGCCGACGCTGGCCGAGCGGCGCGAGGACATTCCCGATCTGGTCGAGCATTTCCTCGACCAGATCTCGGCGAGCACCGGACTGACCAAGCGCAAGATCGGCAATGACGCCATGGCCGTGCTGCAGTCGCATGACTGGCCGGGCAACCTGCGCCAGCTGCGCAACAATATCGAACGCGTGCTGATCCTGGCCGGCGGCGATCCCGATGCCGTGGTCGACGTCTCGATGCTGCCGCCGGATGTCGGCTCGGCGGTGCCCTCCATGCCGCAAGGGCAGGGCGGCGAGCACCTGATGGCCTTGCCCCTGCGCGAGGCGCGCGAGGCCTTCGAGCGGGAATATCTGGCGGCCCAGATCAACCGCTTCGGCGGCAATATCTCCCGCACCGCCGAGTTCATCGGCATGGAACGCTCGGCGCTGCATCGCAAGCTGAAGGCGCTCAGCGTCGGCTGATTCGCCGCCGCGGTGCCGGGCAGGCCGCGCACCATGGCAGGTTTGTGGGTGCTGTCCCCGCAAATTCGTCAGGGCGGCTTTGCGCGAGCCGGGCATGTCCGGTCTTCGCGGGCCGGCTGAACCGTGTCAGATTGGTGTTGCAGTGCGGTGCAACCCTGCTGCTTTCAGCAATGCGTCAGGCGGCTCGCGCGAAGGCGGTGTCCCAACTGACGATCGGCAAGCCCGAACAGGAGCCCGGCCCATGTCCCGCATCGCTTATGTCAACGGCAGCTACCTGCCTCACGGCTCGGCGGCCGTTCACATCGAGGATCGCGGATATCAGTTCGCCGACGGGGTCTACGAGGTCTGCGAGGTCAAGGGCGGCTGGCTGGTCGATGAGACGCGCCACCTCGACCGGCTCGAGCGTTCGCTCACCGAATTGAAGATCGCATCGCCCATGTCGCGCGGCGCGCTCGGCGTGGTGCTGCGCGAGACCGTGCGCCGCAACCGGGTGCGCGAAGGCCTGGTCTATATGCAGGTGACCCGTGGCGTGGCCCGCCGCGATCATGCCTTCCCGAAGCCCGGCACGCCGCCGGCTTTGGTGATCACCGCGAAATCGGTCGACATGACCAAGGGCGAGGCCAATGCCGCCAAGGGCGTCAAGGTCATCACGCTGCCCGACAATCGCTGGGAGCGGGTCGACATCAAGTCGGTCGGCCTCCTGCCCAATTGCCTGGCCAAGCAGGCCGCGCGCGAAGCCGGGGCCTATGAGGCCTGGCTGGTCGACAAGGACGGCTTCGTCACCGAGGGCTCGTCGACCAATGCCTGGATCGTCACCAAGGACGGCGTGCTGGTCACCCGCTACGCCGACAACGGCATCCTGAAGGGCATTACCCGCACCACCCTGTTCGATCTCTGCGCCCGCGAGGGCATCCGGATCGAGGAGCGCCAGTTCAGCGTGGCCGAAGCCCAGGAGGCGCGTGAATGCTTCCTGACCTCGGCAACCACCATCGTCATGCCCATCGTGGCGATCGACGGCCGGCCGGTCGGCAACGGCGCGCCGGGGTCGATCGCGACCGATCTTCGCTCGAAATTTCATGAGGTTGCGGAGATCGCGTAAGAGGCGCGGTGAAGGACCACACGAGGCCGTGAGGGCCGCGCGGCTTGCGCTGCGGGGACCGATCAGCCTCTAATAGGCAGTCAAGAAGAAGCTCGGAACCGGTCAAAAGCCGGTTCATCAACCTTCGCGGCGCACTTTCTGCCGCGGCAACAACGGAAAAACACAATGGCGGATCGAGCCCAGAACCTCCAGGACACCTTTCTCAATCACGTCCGCAAGAACAAAGTCCCTCTGACCATCTTCCTCGTCAACGGCGTCAAGCTTCAGGGCGTCGTCACCTGGTTCGATAATTTCTGCGTGCTTCTGCGTCGTGATGGCCACTCGCAATTGGTCTATAAGCACGCCATATCCACGATCATGCCCGGCGCGCCGGTCCAGCTGTTCGAACCGACGGACGGAGAGGGCGACAAGGGTTAAAGACCACATTCGAGGCTTGGCTTGGACATAAGGCGTCCCGACATCATCTCGCTTTCGCAGTCCGGTGCGCCGGAAGAGCCGCGAGGTGAGCCGACCCGCGTGCTGGTCGTGGTTCCCGTGCGGCCGCTGCGCGGCCGTGCGGGCGAGGCGCCCGAAACCATGCGCTCGGCCGAGGCCAAGCGGGACGAGGCGGTGGGCCTTGCCGCCGCCATCGATCTCGAGGTGGCGCTGTCGCTGATCGTCACGCTGGCTTTGCCGCGCCCGGCGACCTTGCTCGGCAAGGGCAAGGTCGAGGAGATCGCGGGCCTCGTCACGGCGCACGAGACCGGCCTGGTCTTTGTCGACGCGGCGCTGTCGCCGGTGCAGCAGCGCAATCTGGAAAAGGCCTGGAAGGCCAAGGTGGTCGACCGCACCGGCCTGATCCTCGAGATCTTCGGCCGGCGCGCGCGCACCAAGGAAGGCGCGCTGCAGGTCGAGCTCGCCCATCTCAGCTATCAGAAGAGCCGGCTGGTGCGGTCCTGGACCCACCTCGAACGCCAGCGCGGCGGCTTCGGCTTCCTCGGCGGTCCCGGCGAAACCCAGATCGAGGCCGACCGGCGGATGATCCAGGAGCGGATCACCCGGATCGAGCGCGAGCTCGCCCAGGTGACGCGGACGCGCCGGCTGCATCGGGAAAGCCGCAAGCGCGTGCCCTATCCGATCGTCGCCCTGGTCGGTTACACCAATGCCGGCAAGTCGACTTTGTTCAACGCGCTGACCACCGGCGGCGTGCTGGCGCAGGACATGCTGTTCGCAACGCTCGATCCGACGCTCCGGCAGTTGCGCCTGCCGCATGGCGCCAAGGCGATCCTGTCCGATACGGTCGGCTTCATCTCGGATCTGCCGACCATGCTGGTCGCGGCGTTCCGCGCGACGCTGGAAGAGGTGATCGAGGCGGATGTCATCCTGCATGTGCGCGATGTCAGCCATGGCGACACCGAGGCGCAGGCGGCCGATGTCGCGACCATCCTCGCCGAACTCGGCATCGCCGAGACCCGTGCGCTGGTCGAGGTCTGGAACAAGGTCGACCTGCTCGACGGCGAGGCCCGCACCGAGGCCTTGAACCGCGCGACCCGCAACGATCAGGAGAAGCGCCCCTATCTCGTCTCGGCGCTCTCGGGCGAAGGCTTGCCGGAGCTCCTGGCGGCGATCGAGGAACGGGTGGTGGCCGGGCACGACCGGCTGACCGTGACGGTGCCGGCGGCCGACGGGCGCACGCTCAACTGGATCCACGAGAATGCCGAGGTGGAAAGCCGGCAGGCCCTGGAGAACGGCGAGACCCTGGTGACGCTGAGGATCGCTCCGGCCAAGCGCTCGCAGCTCGAGCGGCGGCTCGGCCGGCCCGGTGAGGCGGCCTAGATTCTCTCAGACTGAAGCGATCCTGCAACCAGCCAGTTTCGCCGCGAGCCGGCCTGATCCGACCCACCGCTGCTGCCAATCCCTGCTTCCCTCACCCCGCGACGAGCTCATTTTCGTGCTGAAGCAACCAGAGCGGTGAAGCCGATGCCGGCGGCCGCACCGGCCTGATCGTGGGCGAGGATGACGCCGCCGACATTGGTCGGGCGAAGCCCACGCGCCGCGGCAGCAGGGCCCGCGCGAATTCACGCTGAACTCACGCTGGGGTTGATAATGTCCTGTAGATCGCCACGGCAGCCGCGAACCGGCTGGGGGCGATTTTGACGAGATGGGGGCCTGTTTCGCGGGTTGGCGGACGATGAGGGGACGGGCGTCCAGTGACCCATGCGGATTGATCAATTTCGACGTCTCGAAGATCCAATCGTTCGGCGGTCGGCATAGATATAAATGTATTCTCTGAAATAGAGCTGAGTATCGATCTTTTCATTGAAAATAGTAGCTAAGAATTTATGGTGATACTGGCGTGGCGTGCCCGACATGGGTGAATAGAAGGGGTGCTTGGAGGGGGACATGCACAATTTCTTCCGGCGGCGCGATGGTCGTCCCTTCGAGATCCCATCGCGAATGTATGCTCTGATAGTCGACGGTGAGGACGGCGAATTTGTCCTGTTCGACGCGGTCGACGCGCGATTTTTCGACTCTGTCTATCCGGTCAATCATGACCCCGCGCCTGGCAACTGGCGCAGCCACGTCGACCGCGCGCCGGTCTATGCGGTCGAGATCAACGCCTTGGACGGCAGGCCGGACGCGATTGCCTGGCACAAGCGCTACCCGCGGGACATCTTGCCGGACTGGTCGCAGATCGATCTGGTTGCCGACCCGAAAGGCGAAGCCGAGGTCTACGACAATATCGCCGGGCCACCGATGCGCGCCAGGATTTCGGTCCAGCCGCTGTCCGAGAGGCTCGCGAAGGCGCTGGAGGACGCCACGGACCTAGCCCCGGATATCAGATCGGAAGCAGATATCGAGCAGGCGCTGCCCACATCCGCGATTGACCAGGTGTTCGTGCTCGACGTGGGGCAGGGGGCTGCCAACGCCCTGGTCACCTCCGCAGGCGAGGTGGTTGGCTATGTCGATCTCGGCGCCGGCGTGCTTCGGGATGCCGGGACCTGGCCGAAGTCGATGCGCGGCATCTGTCTCTGTCACCGGCCCAAGGTGATCCTCACCCACTGGCACTACGATCATTTCGAGGCCGCCAACATCTATCCGGCCGCGCAACAGCTGACGTGGATAGCGCCGTTCCAGAGGCTCGGCCCGGGGCCGCAATCGGCAATGGCCAGCTCCATCACCGGTGCCGGAGGCACGCTGATGGTCTGGAATGGCAGCGGGATCCTTTCCGCGGGCCAGATCGTTCTCGAACGTTGCACCGGCCCGGTGGGCAATCAGAACAGGACCGGCATCTCCGTGTGGGTGCGGGGGCCGGTGGGCAGGGATCCGATCCTGCTGCCGGGAGACGCAGGTTACATCGATGTCCCGACACTCGCCGCTGGACAGATGATGGAGGGTGCCGGAAAGGCGGTCGAGGCCTTAGCCGTTGCCCATCACGGCGGACACTCTCCGGGCAGGCCTCCGGCAAAGTCGGGCGGCGGCATCCCACGCGCGGCACTCTCCTACGGTCACACCAATGGCTACGGGCACCCGCTGAAGAGCGCGCTGACAGGGCTGACCGCGTCGGGATGGGGCATTGGCCATCCCACAGCCGGTCTGGACGAGCGCCGCACCGAAGACCGGCCGGGCGGCGCCGGCGGCGCGGGCCTTGGCCACATCAGGCTGAATTGGGCTGGCGGCAGCGGCCCTGCGCATAGTTGCGCGTGCGGCTGCACGCTCGACCCGACGCAATGACTGTTCAAGGGGGAGGGCAAACATGAAATGCGTGGTGTTCGTTCCGGGAACGATGGGTTCCATCCTCTCGACACCCGATGGCGAGGAGGTCTGGCCGCCGACGCCGCTGGAGGTCGCGCTTGGCTATAAGCGCAAGGACAAGCTGCTGCGGAACGATCTCGTCGTCGGCGACATCGTGCGCGAGGTGTCCTGTTTCGACGTCTACAAGCCGCTGCTCGACACTTTTGGGGCGATGGGCTTCAAGGAGAGCGGGCCGGGCGACCGCCTGCACCTCTTTGCCTATGACTGGCGGCGCGATCTCGAGGGACTCGCCACGCAACTGGCCGCCCGGCTCGACGCCGTGCCCGCCGACGCGACGTCGATCACCCTGGTCGCCCACAGCATGGGCGGCCTCATCGGCCGCCTGATGCTGGAGACCGGCAAGTTCGATACCAGGCCCTGGTTCAAGAAGGTCAATGGCTTCATGACGCTGGCGACGCCGCATCTCGGCGCGCCGCTGGCCTTGGCGCGCATCCTCGGTCTCGACAGCGCCATGGGGATCAGTGCTGCCGACTTTCGGGAGATCGCCGCCGACAGGCGTTATCCCTCCGGGTACCAGCTCCTGCCGGCACCCGGGGAGGCCGCGTGCTGGGACATCAAGGCCGGCGGTACGCTCGGTGAACTCAATATCTACGATGCGGCGGTCGCCGCCAGCCTCGGGCTCGATCCCGTCCTGGTGGCCCGCGCGGCCTGGGTTCATGCCACGCTCGCCAAGGCCAAGGCGCCGGCCCATATCCGCTACTTCTACTTCGCCGGCACCGGTCACAAGACGGCGACCCGCGTCAATATCGCCAGCAGCGCGAAGCAGGTGACCCGTTCCGAAGATGCGGGCGACGGCACGGTGCCGATGTGGAGTGCGCTGCCGAAATCGGGCCAGAAGCAGCTCGTCGTCGGCGAACATGCCGGCTTCTTTGCCGAGACGACGTTCAAAGCCGTCTTCTTCCGGCTCTTCGGCAAGAATTTCCCGACCCCGCCGGTCGGCGCCGCGGGAACGGAAACCGCGACGCTTTCGGTACAGTCGCTGACCATTCGCAAGACCGACGAGATCGAGCTGGTGATCCTGCCCTCGGCCGCGGTCGGCGCCGTCAAGGGCAAGGTGGTGCTGGAGCGCACGGACGCGCCCGGCAAACCTTTCGCGGCCTTCGGCGAGCCGATGAAGGTCAGTTATGGCGGGCCGCCGATCCCGGTCCTGAAGCTGCGTCTGCCGGCCATCGGCACGCCGGGCTTCTACCGGCTGCGCTTTGTCGGCAAGCCATCCGGGCAAAAGCCGGTCCAGTTCGCGGTGACCGACAGGTAGGGAGCGATGCCCATGGCCGCGAAGAAGCCGCCGGTGCCCGACACCAACGTCGTCAAGCTGAAATACATGGATACCGAACCCGGCCATGCCGCGGCGGACGCAACGACGCTGATGCAAGGTTGGGAATATGCGCCCACCGAGCCGATGCTGGATGGACCGGTGTCGCGTCGCGTCGCGGTGATCGATCTCGACCCCGACACCGGCGCGGTGATGCCGGGCGCGCGTTTCATCGCGCCGAAAGGCCGGACGCCAGGGCGCTACGTGGTCAAGAGCGAACTGGATGGCGACGCCGCCGATTTCAAGCAGGTGAGCGTGTTCACCGCGGTCATGAAGATGATGTCCATCTTCGAGACGCCTGACGTGCTCGGCCGCAAGCTGCGCTGGGCCTTCGACGGCGAACAGCTGCTGGTCGTGCCCCGCGCCGGCAAGATGGCCAATGCCTTCTACCACCGCGATTCACGCAGCCTGCAGTTCTTCTTCGTCGACGACCCGGGCAAGCCGGGCAAGCTGGTCCATACCTGCCTGTCGCCGGATATCGTCGCGCACGAGACGACCCACGCGATCCTCGACGGCATCGCGCCCGATCTCTACAACGCGACTTCGCCGCAGTCGCTGGCCATGCACGAGGCGATCGCCGATCTCGGCGCGGTCATGCTCGCGGTGCGCACCGACCGGCTGCTGCGCCAGGTGATGCAGGAGACCCGCGGCGATCTGAGGAAGGCCAAGGCCTTCAGCCGGATCGCCCAGCAGTTCGGCGCGGCGCTTTACGGCCCAGGCCGGCCATTGCGCGACCTCGTCAATACGGCGTCGATGTCGAAACCCGGAGCGCTCGACCTCAACGAGCCCCATGATCTCAGCACCGTGCTCACCGGCGCTCTCTATGCGCTGCTCCTCAACGAATACGAGACGATCCGACGGGAAGACTACGAAGCCAAGCTCGAGAAGGAGAAGTCAAAGCGCAAGCAGGAGGGAGCGGCGGCGCCGTCGAAGGCGGAAAAGGACAAGCTTCGCTTCTCCGTCTCCGGTTTCGCGCTGTTCAAGGCCAGCGAGAAATTCAAGCGGATCGCCTTTCGCGCGCTCGACTATCTGCCGCCGGGGGAGATCGCCTTCGCCGATTACGGCCGCGCCATGGTCGCCGCCGACGTCTATTCGAACCCGGACGATCCGGAGCCGCGGGAGTTCATCAAGGCGGAGTTCTTGCGGCGCGGCATGGTGGAGGAGGCGGACAAGCTCGATCCGGTCGAGCCCGGTTTCGACCTGCCGGCCGACCTCGATCTCGAGCAACTGGTGCGCAGCGACTGGGCCGCCTACCAATTCGCCGAGGCCTGGCGCAAGCAGCTGCTGATCCCGGAGCGGGTGCCGTTCGAGGTGCGGCCGCGGCTCGATGTCAGGCGCAAGACCTGGCGCAAGGACGGCGTTCAGGCGATGACGCGGGCGCTCCTGTTCAAGGTCGCCTGGCAGGCCGCGCAGGTGTTTCAGTCCGGCGATTTCTTCAGCGAGGTGGCGGTCACCCGCGGCACGATGCTGGCGGTCGACTGGGAGACGCGCAAGGTGTGCACCTTGCTGTCGACCAGCCCGGATCATCCGACCCAAGGCGACGCCGCGACCGCGCGCAACAATGCGATGCGGGAGACTTTCCTGGCCACCAGCATCGCCGAGGGTCTGTTGGAATTCGGTTCGCCCGACGTCCAGATCCAGAACGGTACGCTACGCGTGCGGGCGATGGGGCAGATGCTGCACATGATGGGGCATTGAGATGGCGAGCAAGCTCAGGGTGCGAATTTACAATGTCCTGTTCGGCGACGCGATCCTGCTGACCATCCCGGAGATCGACGAGGCCGGCAACGAGGTCAAGGTCAACGTGCTGTTCGATGTCGGCAATGCGCTTGCCGGGGAGGGCGGCCGCGACGAGGTGTTCAAGGCTGTGCTGGAGAACATCAGGGACGAGCTCGATCACGCGCCACTCGACCTCTACATCATGACGCATGAGCACATGGATCATATCCAGGGGTTGCTGCACGGCTCCAGGAAGCTCGGCATCGAGTTCAAGGCGAGGCACCTCTGGATGACGGCATCCTCGGCCGGGCCGGCCTATTACAATCGTTTCCCCAAGGCCCGGACGAAGCGCCTCGCCGCGCTGGCAGCCTATGAAGGCGTCGCGGCGTTCCTGGCGAAGAGCGCGGCGCCGGTGCCGGCCGGCATCACGGCGCTACTTGCGATCAACAACCCGCAATCCAGCAAGGATTGCGTCAAGCACATCAGCGAGCGCGGCCTCGGCGGGGTCGAGCCGCGCTACGTGCACCGCACCGCCGACGTGGCCGGGCATCACCCGTTCCGGCGCACGAAAGTTCGGCTGCTGGCGCCGGAGGAGGACACCTCGATCTACTACGGCGCCTTGCCGCCGCGCACCCTGGGCGCCGTGCTCGATGGCGCGGCCCCAGTATCGCTCGACGCGAAGGCCATTACTCCGCCGGCCGGCGTCGCCGCGGGTCATTTCTTCGACCTCGTGGCGTTCCGCTCGAGCGGCATGGCGGCCAGTCTCAAGACGATCGACAAGGCCGCCAACAATTCGAGCGTGGCGCTGGAGATCGAGTGGAACGGCTGGCGGCTGTTCTTCCCGGGCGATGCCGAGGAGAAGAGCTGGGAGATGATGGACCGGAGCAATAGGCTCCGGCCGGTGCATTTCCTGAAGATCAGCCATCACGGCAGCAAGAACGGCACGCCGAGGCTCCAGCTCGACAAGATCCTTCCCGAGCACGCGCCTGATGGCAGGCCGCGTTTCGCCGTCGTGTCGACGCGGGAGGGCGCCTATTCCGGCGTGCCGGATGCGGACACGCTGGCGCTGGTGGCAAGCCGGGCGCATCTCGACGATACCCGCTCGCTCAGCGAGGGCGGCTGGTTCGACATCACCTTTCCCGAGCGTTTCGACCAGGCGCCGGAATCCCGTCGCGGGCCGTGACGGCGGAATTCGCGTTGCACCGACACGATGAAGCGGCCGGGGCCGCGCGACCCCGCCGGCATCTTGGCGCTTGCGGTGCCGGACGGGCCACCTCATTGGTTCCGGGACAATCCCAGGCGATCGCGCCTGCCCGGAACGAGTGCTCCCATGACCTGCCGGATCGTCGATCTGCGCGATGAGGCGCGACATCTTCCCACCGTCGCGGCCTGGATCCATGACCAGTGGTGGTCCGGCTCGAGGACGTCGGTCGCGGATATCCAGGCCTGGCTGGAAATCCACCTCGACGAGGCCGCCGTTCCGACGACCTTTGTCGCGACCTCCGGGACGGAAGCGATCGGGTCGGTCTGCCTGCACGAGACCGAAGCGCCGGACCGGCCGGCCTATTGGCCTTATCTCGGCGCGCTCTACGTGCTGCCGACCGAGAGGGGGCGCGGCACAGGGGCCGAGCTCGTCCGCGCCGTCGAGGCCTATGCGCGCCGCCACGGCCATGCGGCGATCTACCTGAATGCCGCAAAGGCCATGGTCGCCTATTATGAAGCGCGCGGCTGGGCCGTCGTCGAACGCGGCTATGGCCCCAAGCGCCTCGCCATCATGCGGCGCGGGCTGGGGTGAGGGAAGGGCAGCGCGATCCCGCGTGGCGACGCCGGGCGAGGATTTGCGCGCGCGGCGCGTTTTTGCCTCATTCGCCACGCTCACGCCGTTTGGCCTCATCCCACAACGCATCCATCTCGGCGAGCGAGGCCTGTTCGGGTTTGCGTCCTTGGGCGGCCAGACTCTTTTCGATCTGGCCGAACCGGCGCTCGAACTTGGCGTTGGTCTCGCGCAGCGCCGCTTCCGGATCGATCTCCAGGTGGCGGGCGAGATTGACCACGGCGAACAGCAAATCACCAACCTCGCCTGCTATGGCATCCTGGCCCTCGCCATTGCGGCGCGCCGCGACGATCTCCTGCGCTTCCTCGACAATTTTCTCAAGAACGCTGTCCAAGTTATTCCAATCAAAGCCGACTTTCGATGCCTTCTCTTGCATCTTGAGGGCTCGTGTCAGGGCCGGGAGAATGGCGGGAATGCCCGAGAGCGCGCCGTCGCCGCCGCGCGGCGGCAAGCCGGCCTTGGCATGAGCTTCCGCCCTCAGGCGCTTTTCTTCCTGCTTGATCTCGTGCCACAGGCCCTTGACCGCCTCGGGCGACAGGTCACGCGCTCCACCGAAGACATGCGGATGCCGGCGGACCAGCTTCTCGGTAATGGCCCGCACCACGTCGGGGAAGGCGAACAGACCCTGTTCCTCGGCCATGCGGGCATGAAACACCACCTGCAGCAGCAGGTCGCCCAATTCGTCCTTGAGGTCGGCGAAATCGCCGCGCTGGATCGCGTCCGCGACCTCATAGGCCTCCTCGATCGTATAGGGGGCAATGGTCGCGAAGTTCTGCACGAGGTCCCAGGGGCAGCCTTTTTCGGGGGTCCGGAGCCAGGCCATGATTTCGATCAGCCGGTCGATATCGTCTGACGGCTGAACCTGATCGGGCGATTCGAAGGGGGCGGTCATCGGCGGCACTCGTTGCGGGGTCGATCAAGAAGGGCGGGAATTGCCGGCGGCATGCAAGCCGCACCGGCCGGCGGTCCACAGGATCGGGCCGATCGGTTCCCGATACCGCGAACTGCCCGGGCTTGCCGCGGCAATAGCATCATCAGGCCGGCGCGCCATGGCCGTTCTCGTATTGTTCCAAATTTCCCGCCTTGCTAGGCTCCGGACGGTTCGGATTCGGAGATCCCCATGCTGTCCCATCTGTCCCTCGGTGTGGCCGATCTCGCGCGCACGACCGCCTTTTACGACGCGACCATGGCGACGCTCGGCCATGCCCGGGTCTGGACAGCGGAGAAAGGCGTAGGCTACGGGCCGAACGCCCGGGAGGAGAAGCTGACGCTGTTCCTGAAGCCGGGCCCCATCGTCCTGCCGGGACCGGGCTTTCACCTGGCCTTCACGGCGCTGACGCGCGAGGCCGTGCATCTTTTCCACGCCGCCGCCCTGGCCCATGGCGGCGAGGACCGGGGGGCGCCCGGCCCGAGGCCGCATTATGGACCGACCTATTATGCGGCCTTCGTGACCGATCCGGACGGCTACCGGCTGGAAGCAGTGTTCCAGGAGCGCTGAGCCGGCCGCCGGCCCTATCAGCCGGCAGCGACCTCGGGCTCGCCGACGGCGTCGGTCTGGCCGGGGCGGGATTCCTCCAGCAGTGCGCCGGTCGCGGCATAATGCACGGCTTCGGCGATGTTGGAGACGTGGTCGCCGATCCGCTCCAGGTTCTTCGCGACGAAGACCAACTGGGTGCAGGGGGTGATGTTGCGCGGATCTTCCATCATATAGGTCAGGATGCCGCGAAACACCGAGGTGTAGAGATCGTCGACGTCGGCGTCCGACGACCAGATGCCCACGGCCTTGTCGGGATCGCGCGCGGCAAAAGCCTCGAGAACCACGTCGAGCCGCTCGATGACCAGGGCGGAAAGGCCTTCGAGGCCGGACACCAGGGGATGCGGAGCTGGCGCCTTGCCCAGCGCGACGACACGCTTGGCGATATTGTTGGCGAGGTCGCCGATGCGCTCGATATCGTTGGAGATGCGCAAGGCGCAGACCACTTCACGCAGGTCGAAGGCCACCGGCTGGCGGCGCGCGATGACCAGGATGCCGGATTCCTCGATCTCGCGCTGCAGGGCGTCGATCTGCTCGTCGATGGTGACGACCTGGCCGGCGAGATCGGGCGAGCGCTGGCCGAGCGCGCCGACCGCGATCATGACGCTCTGCCGGGCGAGCGTGCCCATCTCCTCGATGCTGCGGGCGAGGCTCTTCAGTTCGGTGTCGAACGCGGTGACGATATGGTCCTTCATGGGCGTCGCTCGGTTCCGGGCTCGCTGAAACAGGGGCTTGCCTGCGGGCTCGCAGGCGCGATGAGGTTCGGCTGGGTCAGCCGAACCGTCCGGTCACGTAGTCGAGGGTCTCGCGCTTCTTCGGATTGACGAAGATGTCGTTGGTCGGTCCCTGCTCGATCAGTTCGCCGAGCAGGAAGAAGGCGGTGACATCCGAGCAGCGCGCGGCCTGCTGCATGTTGTGCGTGACGATCACGATGGTGAATTCGCGCTTCAATTCGTCGATCAGTTCCTCGATGCGCGAGGTCGAGATCGGATCGAGCGCCGAGGTCGGTTCGTCGAGCAGGATGACGTCGGGCTTCACCGCGATGGTGCGGGCGATGCACAGGCGCTGCTGCTGGCCACCGGACAGGCCGAGCGCCGAGGACTTGAGGCGGTCCTTCACCTCGTCCCAGATCGCCGCCTTGCGCAGCGCCCATTCGACGCGCTCGTCGAGATCCTCGCGCGACAGCCGCTCGTGCAGGTTGATGCCGAACACGATATTGTCCCAGATGGTCATCGGGAACGGCGTCGGCTTCTGGAACACCATGCCGATCTTGGCACGGGTCAGGGCGGCCGGGGTCTTCTGGTCGATGATGTTCTCGCCGTCGACCATGATCGCGCCTTCGGCGCGCTGGCCCGGATAAAGCTCGAACATCCGGTTGATGACACGCAGCAAGGTCGACTTGCCGCAGCCCGACGGGCCGATCATGGCGGTGACCCGCCGGTCGAGCATGTCGAAATTGATGTTCTTCAGGGCCTGGGACTGGCCATAGAAGAAGTTGAGGTTCTTGACACTGACGCGGGCGGGCACGCCTTCCAGCGAGGAGACGGTGCGGGCCTTGTTGATCAGCGTTTCCGAGACGGCGACGGTCATGGCTTACTTCCTCTGTCCGAGGGCGATGATGAGACGCGAGGTGATGTTGAGCACGAGCACGCCGAGCGTAATGATGAGCGCGCCGGCCCAGGCCAGCGCGATCGATGCCGGATCGGCGCTCAGCGTCAGATTGAAGATCTGCACCGGCAAGGTCGCCATGGGCGAGTTGAGATTGGCGGTGAATTGCGGATTGCCGAAGGCGGTGAACAGCAGGGGCGCCGTTTCGCCGGCCGCCCGCGCGATGGCGAGCAGCAGGCCGGTGAGAATGCCGGCGCGCGCGGCCTTCCACTGGACCGACGAGACGACGGTCCAATGCGAGGCGCCGAGCGCGAAGGCGGCTTCGCGCAATTGCGCCGGCACCAGCCGCAGCATGTCCTCGGTCGCGCGCAGCACGACCGGCAGGATGATGATCGCCAGCGCGATGGTGCCGGCCCAGCCGGAGAACCGGCCCATGGGAATGACGATCAACGTGTAGACGAACAGGCCGATCAGGATCGAAGGCGCCGACAGCAGCACGTCGTTGACGAAGCGGATGGCCTCGGCGATCCAGGCGCCCTTGCCCTGTTCGGCGAGATACGTGCCGGCCAGCACGCCGATCGGGGTTGCGATGACGGTGGCGATGCCGACCTGCAGCAGGGATCCGACGATGGCGTTCATCAGGCCCTGCGGCCGGCCGAAGGCGTCGTTGGTGAAGGTCGACATGCCCATGGCCGAGATGCCGTTATAGAGCAGCGTCCAGATGATCCAGAACAGCAGGACGAGGGCGAGGACCGCGAAGGCGGTCGAGACCGTCTTGACGACCTTGTCGGTGGCGAGGCGGCGGTTCATGCGCGCCGTGGAGAGCGTGGCCATGATGATCCTCAATCCAGGCGGCTGCGCACGAGCCAGCGCGAAATCGCCAGCACGATGAAGGAGATGACGAAGAGCGCGAAGCCGAGTTGCAGGAGCGAGTAGAGCTTCAGGCTGCCGGCCTGGGCTTCGCCGAACTCATTGGCGATGACCGAGGCGATGGAGGATCCCGGCGCGAAGATCGATGTGCTGATGCGGTTGGCATTGCCGATGACGAAGGTCACGGCCATGGTTTCGCCGAGCGCCCGGCCGAGCCCCAGCATGCCGGCGCCGACCATGGCGGTGCGGCCATAGGGCACCCGCACGTTGCGGAACACTTCCCAGGTGGTCGCGCCGATGCCGTAGGCGGATTCGGCCAGCATGGCCGGCACCGACTCGAGCGTTTCGACGAACATGGCGGTGATGAAGGGCAGGATCATCAAGGCCAGGATGATGCCGGCGGTGAACACGCTGAACTGCTGCGGCGGCCCGGCGAAGACCTCGCCGACAATGGGCAGCCAGGACAGAAGCGCGATCAGCGGCGCCTGGATATAGGCGGCGATCAGGGGGGCGACGACCAGCGCGCCCCACATGCCGAAAATGATCGAGGGCACGGCCGCCAGCAGCTGGATGGTCACGCCGATCGGCTTGCGCAGTGCCTGCGGGCAGACCTCGGTGAGGAAGAAGGCGATGCCGAAGGAGACCGGCACCGCCACGACCACGGCGATGACCGCGGTGACCAGGGTGCCGAACAGCATGGAGGCGGCGCCGAAGCGCTCGGTCACCGGGTTCCAGACGGCAGTGGTGTAGAAGGCGACGCCGAAGTGGCGCAGCGCCGGCCAGCCGTCATAGGCCAGCATGGCGATCATGGCGCCGAGGATGAGCAGGACCAGCGCGCCGGATGCCCAGAGCAGGGCGTGGAAAACCGCGTCGGCCATCTGGCCGCGGCGAATGGTGCGCGCCAGGTTGGAACTTCGGTCACTTGCTAGCGAAGGCTCGGCGACAGTTGTCACGGATGGATCTCACAAGCTCGATCTGGATTGGACGGCAGGAGCAGGGGCAGGACCGGGGGGGGGGGGGGGGGGGGGGGGGGGGGGGGGGGGGGGGGGGGGGGGGGGGG
>NZ_JBWKTP010000004.1:363375-722700 GCF_059420385.1 Phreatobacter sp. GW821-FHT04C01
CCCCCCCCCCCCCCCCCCCCCCCCCCCACGGCAATGGGTGTTACTGGCTCGAAGCGGCCCAGACCGGCTGGCCCTGGGCGTTCAGCACGTTGGCCCAGGCGGCCTTGACGCGGGTGACGACGGCGGCCGGCAGCGGGATGTAGTGCAGGCGCTCGGCGATCTGGCCGCCATCGGCTGCGAACGACCAGGAGAAGAAGTCGAGCGCGGCCTTGGCGCGGGCGGCGTCACGCGGGTCGCGCGGGAACAGGATGTAGGTCGGGCTGACGATCGGCCAGCTGAGCGCACCCGGCTTGTTGATCATCGAGGCGGCGAGGTCGCGGGCGTTTTCCCAGTCGGCGGCAGCGGCCGCGGCCTGGAAGTTCGGGGTGGTCGGCTCGACGAACTGGCCGGCGGCGTTCTGCAGCTGGGTGGTGGTCAGGCTGTTTTCGGCGGCGAAGGCATATTCGACATAGCCGATCGCACCCTTGGTGTTGCGCACGGCGCCGGCGACGCCGTCATTGCCGCGCGCGCCGGCACCGGTGCGCCACTGCACCGAGGTGGCGGCGCTGACTTCCGCCTTCCACTTGGCGCTGGCTTCCGACAGGTAGCTGGTGGTGACGAAGGTGGTGCCCGAAGCGTCCGAGCGATAGATCGGCTGGATCGCCAGGTTCGGCAGGGAGACGCCGGGATTGGCCGCCACGATGCGCGGATCGTTCCAGGTCTTGATGGTGCCGAGATAGATGTCGGCGACGATCTCGCCGGTCAGCTTGAGCTGGTTCTTGTTGATGCCGTCGAGATTGACGATGAACACCACCGCGCCGATCACGGCCGGGAACTGCACCAGCTTCTGCTGGGTCAGGCGGTCGCTGGGCACCGGCGCGTCGGAGGCGCCGAAATCGACCGTGCGGTTCTGAATCTGGTTGATGCCGCCGCCGGAGCCGATGGCCTGGTAGTTGAGGGTGTTGTTGGTCGCCTGCTTGTAGGCGGCGGCCCAGGCGGCATAGACCGGGGCCGGGAAGGTGGCGCCAGCGCCGGTGAATTCGACGCCCTGAGCGGCTGCCGGCTGGGCGAGGAGTGTGGCCGCGACCAAAGCCGCCGCCGCTGAAATCCGCTTGAACATGGTGAATACCTCAAGTGTCGAAAGATTGAGCGATCTGCTCGCACACGTCTGGCGACACTCGATGACAGGTGTGTGACGATCGTGACAAAACCCGCAAATGGCTGACGGCGAGCGACGAATGGGGAGTGGGGAATAGCGAAGAGGGCAAGCACGGCCCGATGAAGAGGGCGGCGAGGTCCGGGTGGTTGCGTCAATGGGTCACGTGTCTCGCCGGCGCAAATGAAGGGCCGGCCCTTGTCAGACCCTCACCCAGCGGCGGCCGCCGCATGAGGGGCGCGTCGACGCTGTGGGCGCATTCCGGGTCGATGCAGATCGTCGTGGCCGGGCTTGGCACTTCGTCTTGCCCGGGCTTGTCCCGGGCATCCACGTCTTGCTCCCGACCAGGGCAATTCGTCGAAGGCCGGGACAAGCCCGGCCAAGACGACCATGGTCCTTTGGAGATGTGTACTGGGTCGACCGGCCTATGGCGCGCCGTCGTTCAGCACGCCCTGGACCGAGCTCGCTCCATCGCCTGCGACAGAGCAAGGTGTTGACACCTTGACCATGGCCTGACGTCCAAAAGCCTGTTTGAAATGACATGGCCGGAGCCTGGTGGGCTCCGGCCGGTTGCCTGTCGGTGCCTGGAGAGCAGTTGATCACACCCGCGGAATCAGCCGGCCGACCTCGCGCGCCATGTCGCGCAGCACCTCTTCGGGGCTCGCCTTCTGCTCGGCGATGCGGGCGAGATTGTCGACCATGATCTGGGTGACGCGCACCGAGTTCTGGCCGGGAAAGGCGTACCACGGGATCATCAGGTGAACCTGCCGGGTGGCGGCCTGGAACAGCGGATTGGCGCGGTAGAACTCGCCGAGATAGCCGGGATCGTCGATCGCCAGCTGGTTGCACGGCACATAGCCGGTGTTGCGGGCCATGATCGCGGTGCCCTCGGCGGAGGAGGCGAATTTCATGAATTCCCAGGCCGCCGCCTGGCGCGCCGGATCCTTGGCGGTCATCATCATGCCGGCGCCGCCGGTCGGCAGGCGGCCTTTGACCGGGTCGATCACCGGCAAGGTCGTGGTCCTGAGCTCGAAATTCCTGCCGACCATGCCGGAAACCTGGCGAACCTGGGCGGTGGTGCGGAACATGGTGCCCAGCTTGCCGGCGCCGAAGGCCTGGAGATCGGCGGTCGCGGTGGCGGAGGCGCCGAAATTCGGCATCTTGCCGTCCTTCACCATGCGGTCGAGCAGCTTGAGCGCGGCGAGGCCCTCCGGCCCGTCGAAGGCGACCTTGGTCTCGTCCGCCGTCAGCATGCGGCCGCCATGGCCGTAGAGCAGGGCGGAGAACATCCAGTCGTCGCCCGGCCAGCGGAAGAACATGCCCTCGTTGCCGTCGCCGAGCGCGTGGATCCTGGCCGACAGCGCGATCACCTCGTCCCAGTTGGTCGGGAACGCGGCGGCATCGGCGCCGACCCGCTTCAACAGATCGGCATTGAGATAGCTGATCGGGTTGGAGGTGGCGAAGGCGAGCCCGCATTGCACGCCGCCATGGAAACCGAGGCCGAGCAGCGGCGCGGAATAGCCGAGCTTGCCGGCATCGCCTTCGCGTTCGAGGAAGGGTTTCAGATTGGCGGCTATGCCGCGCTCGGAGAACAGGCGAAGCCGGTTGAGGCCCTGGAAGGAGACGTCGGGCAGGCCGCCGGTGGTGGCCTGGCGCAGGATCAGCTGGGCGCCGTCCTCATAGGTCGGGGTCGGGTTGACATAGGTGACCTTCACCTTGTCGCTCTTCTTGTTGAAGGCCTCGGCAATGGTCTCCTGGGCCTCCTTGAAGATCGGCGGCATGGAATAATGCGCGACGATTTCGAGGGTCTGGGCGCGTACCACATGGGGCATGGCGATGCTGGCGGCGCCGGCGATCAGGCCGAGCGTCGAGCGGCGGGTGAGGGTCTCGGACATGTCCTGGAAGCTCCTGATGGGGACGGTGGCAGGCCGGTCATCCGGCTCTTGTCGGTGTGGGCGGCAGGGCCTCAGCCCTTGAGGCCGGTCATGGTGATGCCCTCGACGAAGCGTCGCTGGGCGACAAGGAAGGCCGCGACCAGCGGGATGGTGGTCAGGGTTGCCGCCGCCATCAGCGCGCCGAAATCGTCGCCGGCCTCCTCGGTGCGGAAATAGATGACACCGAGCGCAGGCGTCGCGAGCTCGCCCTTGCCGGAGACAGCGATCAGCGGCCAGAACAGGTCGTTCCAATGGGCGACCACCGAGAAGATCGCGAAGGCGGTGGCGGCCGGCCAGGCATTGGGCAGCACGATGCGCCAGACGATCGACCATTCGCCGAGGCCGTCCATGCGGGCGGCCTGGATCAGTTCGTCCGGCATGGCGCGGAAGAACTGGCGGAACATGAAGATGGCGAAGACCGAGATGGTCGAGGGCGCGATCAGCGCGGCATAGCTGTTGAGCAGGCCGGCCTGGGCAAAGCCGATATAGAGCGGGATCGCCGGCACATGGGCCGGGATCAAGAGGCCGAGCATGACGAAGGCGAACAGCGTGTCGCGGCCGCGGAAGCGCAGCTTGGCGAGCGCGTAGCCGGCGGGAATGGCGAAGGCGAGCTGGAACACCAGGATGCCGAAGCAGACGATGACGCCGTTGAGGAGATAGCGGCCGATCGGCACCTCGCGAAACACCCGGCCATAGTTCTTGGCGATGGCGAAATTCTCGGGGATCAGCGACATCGAGGCGCGCCAGACCTCGTCCATCGGTTTCAGCGAAACCGAGATCATCCAGAGATAGGGCATCAGGAAAAGAAGGCCGAGGATGCTCAGGAGGGCGAGCCTCGGCAGGTCGGCGATCAGGCTCCTGTCATGGACCGTGCGGGGTTTCATGGCCGGATCACCCGTAATGGACGCGGCGGTCGATGAGGCGGGTCTGCAGCAGCATCAGCACCATCACGGCGGCCAGGAAGACCACGGTGATCGCCGACGAATAGCCCATGCGGAAGAAGGTGAAGCCCTCGCTGTACATGGTGTAGAGCAGCACTTCGGAGGCCTTGTTCGGTCCGCCCTGGGTCAGCGTCGCGACAATGTCGAAGACGCGCAGCGAGCGGATCATGGTGATGGTCAGCACGAACAGGGTGGTCGGGCCGAGCAGGGGCCAGGTCACGGTGACGAAACGCGACCAGGCGGAGCGGACGCCGTCGATCTCGGCCGCCGCATAGAGGTCGCGCGGGATGGCGGTGAGGCCGGCCAGGAACAGCACCATGTTGAAGCCGACCTGTTCCCAGACGCCGATGATGGACAGCGTCCACATCACGCTGTCGGAGGAGCCGAGCCAGTTGGGACCGGCGACGCCGATCAGGCGCAGGACCGCATTCACCGGGCCGATGGTCGGGTGGAACATGTATTGAAAGGCGGTCGCCATGGCGACCATCAGCGAAACGACCGGCAGGAAGAACACCGCCCGGAACAAGGCCCGACCGCGCGTGCCGCCCTCGATCAGCATGGCGAGGCCGAGGCCGCCGAACAGTGAGACCGGCGTGGTGACGGCAACGAAGAAGGCGGTGTTGCGGAACGAGGTGACGAAACCGCGGTCGTCGAGCAGTTCGGCGAAATTGGCCAGCCCGACGAAGCGAAGCGTGCGGGCGCCGAGTTCGTAATCGGTGAAGGCGATGGCGACGACCGCGCCGGTCGGGATCAGCAGCATCAGCACGAAGGCAACGATGGCCGGCAGCGACAGGAGCCAGGCGGCGAGGCTTTCGCCGGCGCCGGCACGTTCGGCGCGCGGCGCGGGCAGGGCGGAGGCCTGGGGCAAAGCGAGATCAGACAAGGGCCTGCACCGCCTGATGTTCCGCGCCGAGCGACAGCCGGCGGCCGTCATCGCCGAAGGCGAGCAGCCGGGCGGCGGGCAGGGCGAGGCCGGCCGTCCGGCCACGATCCTGCGCGGCCCAGGTTTCCGGCGACAGCCGGGCGATCAGCTCGGTGCCGGTCTGCGGTTCGCGGAGATAGACCAGCACCTCGGCGCCGAGGAATTCGACATGGCGGATGTCGCAGGCGATGCCGTCGGCCTGCAGCGCGACGTGCTCGGGGCGGATGCCGATGCTGACTTTGCCCTTGCCACTGGCGACCACCACGCCGGCGCGCCGGCCGGCGAAACTCAGCGCGCCGCGGCCGTCGGCCTCGGCGGGTAGCACGTTGATGCGCGGCGAGCCGATGAAGCTCGCGACCTCGATGGTTGCCGGCTGCTCATAGACCTCGCGCGGCGTGCCGAATTGCAGCACCGTGCCGCCGAGCATGACCGCGACCCGGTCGGACATGGTCATGGCCTCGGCCTGGTCGTGGGTGACATAGACGGTGGTGACGCCGACGCGGCGGTGCAGATCGACCAGTTCCTTGCGCATGTCGTGGCGCAGTGCCGCGTCGAGGTTCGACAGGGGCTCGTCCATCAGGAAGGCCTTGGGATGGCGCACGATGGCCCGGCCGAGCGCGACGCGCTGGCGCTGGCCGCCGGACAATTGGCCGGGGCGGCGCTGCATCAGGTGGCCGATCGACAGGAGCCGCGCCGCCTCGCGCACCTCGGCCAGGATCGCTTGGCGGCGCCGATCGGTGCCGGGCACCAGGCGGCCGACGAGCGGCGCCCGCTCGAACGGGCCGAGCCGGCGCATGACCAGCGGCAGCGCGATGTTCTGCTCCACCGTCATATGCGGATAGAGCGCGTAGTTCTGGAACACCATGGCGACGTCGCGGTCGGCGGCGCGCCGTCCGCTGACATCGGCTCCGCCGATCGAGACCTGGCCCCGATCGGCGGTCTCGAGCCCGGCAATGATGCGCAGAAGCGTGGTCTTGCCGCAGCCGGAGGGGCCGACCAGCGAGACGAACTCGCCCGATGCGAAGGACAGACTGACCCCGCCGAGCACGCGGGTCGCGCCGAACGACTTCTCGATCCGGTCGAGAATGATACCGGCCATGGCTGTGGAACTCCGAGGATCGGGTTCCGGTTACGCGGCACGGGCGACAGTTGGATGACGGGGGGAGGGGCGAATGGCGAATAGCGATTGGGGCGGCGAGGGCGGCGCCCCCTGTCCCGCAGGCGGGCGAGGGTTGACGCGCACCAAGCGTGTCGTTTCCTCGCTACTCGCTACTCGCTACTCGCCCCTGACGTTCAGAGCGTCGCCTGCGCCGCTGCCACCCGCGTCCGGAAGGCGCCGTCGGCCAGCATGTCGATCGCGGTCATGGCGAGCGCCTTGGCGCCGTCGATGACGGCCTGGTCGCCCCGTTCGGAGCCGGCCCAGCGGGTGAACTCGGGCGTATGGATGATCACCTCGGCCGGCGCCGCCGCGATCAGCGCATGAAGCACCGGCACGCGCTGGCTGACATTGCCCATGTCGGCGCCGCCGACCGGCAGCTGGAGATAGTCGGTGAAGTCCCGCCCGAGCCGGCCGGCATTGGTTTCGAAGGCATCGGCGAGCGGCAGGTTGACCTTCATCGGCTGATAGTCGGCGTCCGACCAGGCGATCCGTGCTTCGCAGCCGGTCGCCGTGGCGCCGGCCTGCAGGCAGGCCTCGACGCGCCGCTTGAGCGCAGCCAGATCCTCGATCGTCGCGGCGCGGGCAAAGTAATGCGCCTTTGTCGACACGGTGAAGACATTGGGCACGTCGCCGCCATCGGTGATCACGCCGTGAACATGCTCGCCACGCTTCAGATGCTGACGCAGGTTGGCGATCGCCTGATAGGACATGACCACCGCGTCGAGGGCGTTGCGGGCCTGTTCGGGCGCCAGAGCGGCGTGGCCGGACTGGCCGACATATTCGACATGGACCTCGCCGAGGCACAGGGTGCGGAACGCCTTGGCGTTGACCCAGGCCGGATGCACCATCATGGCGGCGTCCAGGCCGTCAAAGGCGCCGTTGCGCGCCATGATCTCCTTGCCGCAGCCGCGTTCCTCGGCCGGGGTGCCGATATAGCGCACACGACCGGGCAGGGCGGCCGGCATGGCCTTCAAGGCCAGCGCCGCGCCCAGGCCGATGGCCGCGATGATGTTGTGGCCGCAGCCATGGCCGATCCCCGGCAAGGCGTCATATTCGGAGAGAACGGCGATCGCCGGCCCGCCGGCATTGCCGAACTCGGCGGCAAAAGCGGTGTCGAGGCCATAGGCCCGGCGCTCCACCGCCATGCCGGCCTCTTCGGCGATGCCGGCGAGCATGGCGCAGGCCCTGTGTTCCTGGAAAGCCAGTTCAGGCTGGGCGTGAATCGCGCGGCTCACGGCGATCAGGCGGTCGGCGACGGCATCGACCTGGTCACAGGCCTGCTGCTTCAGCATTTCGAGATCCGACATGGACAGTCCTCCCGGAAGGTTCTGTTGGGGTTGGCGATGGGCAAGAGCGTGCGGCGGGACTTCAGGTCGCCGGCCGCTTCATCCTCGACCGGCACTATTAATGAGTGACCGTCAGTCAGTCAATTGATGAATTGCGGGCGGAAGCGGTTGCCTCAAGGTGTCGGCGTGGACGTGAGCCTTCGCCGGGCGGCTGCGGAACCGGTCGGTGGACTGCGCCGGGCAAGGCAGCGGGGCGCCAAGCGATCTGGTCAGCTGCTCCGCCTGGCCTTCCCGGCCGTCGCCGCGGTCGTGCTCTTCGGCGCGGTCGCGGTGGCGGGGAGCGATGGCGCGCGCGAGAATGTCAGGCGCGCCAGTTCGCCGGCGGCGCGCGTGCGCGCCTCGGCGCGCAAAGGCTTGCCGCTGGCGATGGCATCGTGCAGCGAGGTGCCGATGCCGTGGTAGAGAATCTCGACCATCAACTCGGGTTCGTCGGCGTGAAGCTCGCCGGCGGCGATGCCCCGCCGAACCGCGGCCGCGATGGCGGAGATGAACTTCTGCGTCATCGCCCGGCGCTCGTCGCTGTGCGTGGCGTAGAACACGGTGCGGTGCAGGCCGGCATTGGCCAGGACATATTCGGTCAGCGCTTCGAAGACCGCGACCAGCCGGTCCAGATGCGAGCCGTGGTCGCGCGCCAGGATGTCCTCGCCGATCCTCAGGTAGCGGTCGATATAGCGTTGCCAGAGCATGTCGGCGGCATGCTCCTTGGAGGTGAAATAGAGGTAGAAGGTTCCCTTGGAAACGCCGGCCTTTTCCGTGATGTCCTCGACCTTGGCGCCGCTGACGCCCTGTTCGCCGAAGATCGCGGCGGCGGCGGCGAGCAGGTCGTCGAGCCGCTCCTCCTGCGGTTTCGCCACGCGCTTGCGCTTCAGGGCCATCTGCTTGTCGACCACCGGCCTTCTCCGATCCCGCACCGCCGCGGACAGGTCGCCGCGAGGACATTCGACTGACTAACCGAAAGTCGGCGGCTTGTCGCATATTCGTTCGGCGGTGCCGGGCCGGTGGCCGGATCTTTCCGGGCGCGACGCCCCGAGCCGGCCGGGAGACCGTCCCGGCCGGCAGGGCGTCGCGACCGATCGCGTCGCCTATTTCGGCTGGGGCCGGCCAGCCGGCCATTCCCGACGAATGCCGCGCATCATCGCGCCGGCGAGCGCATCGAGATGCAGCTTGCCGCGCTCGGCATCGGCCCGGCGCGGATCGCCGAGAATGCCGGTGCCATGGGTCACGACATCGATGCCCTGGCGGTCCTGCAGCAAGCGCTTCACGGCATCCGACATATTGCCGACGAAGCCCTCTACCGTCCGGTCCATGTGGACGAGCTCCGGCGTGAGCACCAGCATGATGGAGGTCTCCCATTCGCCGGCATGGCCGCCGCTTTCTCCCTTGCCGATGCCGAATTTGGCCGAAACGGCGTGACAGGGATCCAGGACGTCGAGGTCGAAATCCTTCATGGGCGCAATGACGGTGGCGCCTTCGATATCGGCGCAGTCCCTGGCGGCATCGTCGAGCGGCTTGAAGTTGCCGCCATGGGTGCCGAGCAGGATGATCTGCTTGAAGCCGTGGCGCGCCAGGCATCGGGCATATTCGCCGGCCATGCGCTGGATGGTTTCGTGGCTCACCGTCATGGTGCCGGCGAAAGGCATGTGATGCTCGGCGCAGCCGACGCTGACGGTCGGCACGAGAAAGGCGTCGAGCTGATCGGCCAAGCGCCGGCCGAAGGCGTCGCCCAGCATGGCGTCGGTGCCGATGGGCAGGTGGGCGGAATGCTGTTCGAGCGAGCCGAACGGACAGACGACGGTGTCATGGCCTTCGTCGATTGCCTTGCGCACCTCCGGTGCGGTCATTTTCGCCAGTTCAAAGACAGACATGGGTCGGTTTCCTCGGGGTTGGTCCGTCGCGTGGACATCGCGACGGGATGGGATGGCCGCGCGGCCGACCGCGCGGAATGGATGCCTCGATATGACTAGTGGACAGTCAATGACGCGACGTGGGGCGTGGCAGGCGTGGTGCGAGAGCCTGGAAGCCGGCGGCGATGTCGAGCAGGTCACCGTCGCTGCCGGCGAGACCATCGAACATCAGGCCGACCGGCAGGCCGGAGGCGGTCAGTCCGGCCGGCACGGAAATGCTGGGCATGCCGGCGACCGATGTCGGATCGGTGTTGCGCATGTAGGTGGCAAGCGTCGGCACGTCCTGGCCGTTGAGCTTCACGGTCTCGTCCTGGCCGGCCGGCCGGGCGGGGATGGCGGTGGTCGGCAGGACCAGCGCGTCGAGATCGTCCCTGGCGAAGCAGTCGCGATAGGCCTGCTGGACCGCCGGGCGGCCGCGCGCGAGAATGTCGTTATAGGCACTTGTCGGCAGGCTCTCGCCCCAGATCTCGGCCTCGAGCCAGCCGCGCTCGACCGTGCTCGCCATCTGGTCGACGATCTCCCAGGCCTGCACCGGACAGCGGCCGCGGGCGAGATAGACCGAGATATCGCGCAGGGTCTCGTAGAAGATCAGCCCGAGCGTGATCGGGCCGACCAGCGCGCCGATATCCCTGACTTCGGTTTCCACCAGGATCGCGCCGGCGTCGCCGAGCCGTCCGAGCGCGGCCTCGATGACGGCCTGTGTCTCCCGGTCCAGCGCCTCGTAGAAGTAAGGGCGCGGCACGCCGAGCCGGCGGCCCTTCAGGCCGGACTTTTTCGCCACCGCCGGACGGCCGGCGACGATGCCGTCGATGCGCTGGGTGTCGGCGACCGTGTGGGCGAATATCCCGATCGTGTCGCGGGTCAGCGACAGCGGGATCACGCCATCGGTCGGATAGCGCCCGACGGTGGGACGAAACCCGACGCAGCCGCAGAGCGAGGCGGGCACACGGTTCGAGCCCGCGGTATCCGAACCGAGGCTCGCCGGCACGATGCCGGCGGCGACCGCCGCGGCGCTGCCGCCGCTGCTGCCGCCGGCGATCAGGCTGATGTCATAGGGGTTGAGCACGGGGCCGAAGGTCGGGTTGTTGGAGGTCATGCCGGCGGCGAGTTCATGCAGGTTGGCCTTGCCGATGACGATGGCGCCCGCCGCCTTCAGGCGCGCCACGGCGGTTGCGTCGGTCGCCGGCCGCCAGTCGCGCAGCGCCGGGGTTCCGCCGGTGCAGGGAAAGCCGACGGCGTCGGTATTGTCCTTCACCGCGATCGGAAGGCCGGCGAGCGGTCCGTCCGCGGCCGCCGCGATCTCCGCGTCGGGGATCGCATCGGCGATCGAGATGAAGGCATTGAGCGAGCGCGCCGCGCGGGCCCGCCGAATGGCGGCGTCGACGACGTCACGCGCCGACGTCCGGCCTGCCCGGATCGCCGCGATGATATCGGCGACGCTGTCGAAGGCGCCTGATGACGATGGGGTCATGGGTGATTTCCTCTTTCGTTTATTGGTCTGTGGTCCGGAGGGTCAGCTCGGCTCGGGCTGAAGCGCCTGATGCCCGGCAAACCGCTCGCGCAGCCTGGTCTTCTGGATCTTGCCGGTGGCGGTGTGGGGAATGTCGTCGACGAAGACGACGTCGTCGGGCATCCACCACTTGGCGATATGTGGTGCCATGTGGGCCAGGATGTCGTCCGCCGACGCGGATCGCCCCTCGTGCAGACGGGCGATCAGCAAGGGCCGCTCCTGCCATTTCGGATGGGGCATGGCGATGACGGCGGCCTCCGCGACCGCCGGATGGCTCGACGCCACGCCTTCGAGCTCGATCGAGGAAATCCATTCGCCGCCGGACTTGATGACGTCCTTCATGCGGTCGGTGATTTCGAGATCACCGGCGGGATCGATCGTCGCGATGTCGCCGGTCTCGAAGAAGCCGTCGGCATCGAGCAGCGGCGCGTCGTGGCGGAAATAGCCCGAGGTGACCCAGGGGCCGCGGACCAGCAGCCGGCCGGCGGCACGGCCGTCGCGGGGGAGCGCCTGCCCATCGGCGTCGACGATCTTCATGGTGACGCCGAACACGGCTCGCCCTTGCTTGGCGAGACGCCGGCGCCGTTCGTTTTCGTCGGCCAGCTCGCCCTTGCGCGGCACGCGGCCGATGCTGCCGAGCGGACTGAGCTCGGTCATGCCCCAGGCGAGAATGACGTCGCAGCCGAGGAGGTCCTGAAGGCCGTCGATGAGCGCGGCGGGAGCCGCGGCGCCGCCGATGATGACACGCCGCAGCTTGAGCTCGTCGCGCGGCCGGAGCTGCGGATTGTTTTTGACATGGTCGATGAGACCCATCCAAACCGTCGGCACGCCGAAGGCCATGGTGCAGGACTGGCTGCGCATCAGGTCGTAGATGCTGGCGCCATCGAGCCTGGGGCCCGGGAGCACGAGCGTCGCCCCGTTCAGGGCACAGACATAAGGCAGGCCCCAGGCGTTGACGTGGAACAGCGGGACCACCGCGAGCACGACGTCGTCCCGGCCGACGTCGAAGCCGCCGGGTCCGCCGGCGCTCAGCGCATGCAGTACCGTCGAGCGATGCGCATAGAGGACGCCCTTGGGGGCGCCCGTCGTCCCGGAGGTGTAGCAGAGCCCGGACGCGGTGCGGTCGTCGAGGAGCGGCCAGGCAAAGTCTCCGGTTCGGCCCGCCAGCAAATGCTCATAGGTCTGCCGGACGAAGGCGTCGCCGGCCGTCGGTTCGGCGGCATCGTCCGCCATCTCGACGAAATGGCGGATGCCCGGCAGGCCGGGGGCGAGTTCGGCGACCAAGGCCGCGAAACCCGGATCGAAGAACAGGCAGACGCTCTCCGCATGGTTCAGAATGAAGCCGATCTGCTGCGGGAACAGGCGCGGGTTGACGGTATGGATCACCGCGCCGATGCCGGAGACCGCGTAATAGAGCTCCATGTGGCGGTGGTCGTTCCAGGCGAGCGTCGCGACCCGGTCGCCAGGCCTGACGCCGAGCGCGATCAGGGCCTCGGCCAGCGCCCGTGCGCGCGTCGCCAGCGCGCCGTAGCCGAAGGACCGGATACGGCCCTCGGCGTCGCGCGACACGACCTGTCGATCGGCATGCGTCTCGGCTGCATGTTCGATCAGTGATGAGATGAGGAGCGGCTGCTCCTGCATGAGTCCAAGCATGGTGTCCTCGGGAAGGCTGTTCTGGAATGTCGGGTGACGAGGCGGGGGGCGGTGCCCTCAGCCGGCAGCCGACCGCAGAAACGGCAGCAGGGTGCCGAGGAAGAGGTCCGGATCCTCGTAGGGCGGCAGGTGGGCGGCCTCGAGCACGCGGTATTCGGCATGGGGCATCACCGGCCTGATGCGGTCCATGATGGCGACCGGCGTGGTGCCGTCGCGACGTCCCCACAGGACGAGGGTCCTGGTCCGGTTCGCGGCGACGGCCCGGTAGGAGGCCTCGGCCGTGTGGATCGGCATCTCGCGGATCGAGGAGAGCACCGAACGCTTGTAACCCTTGACCGCGAAGGACTCGCCGATGCGCCGGGTGAGATCGGCGACCACGGCCGGGTCGTCGGAATAGGTCGGCATGCGCTGCAGCAGCAGGTCGTTGCCGACGAGGTCGAACAGATAGTCGCCGAGCCCGGGCGTGAGCGTCAGGCCGAGGCCCGGCGAGACATTGGTGCCCATGCCGTCAGGGCAAAGGAGCGTGAGGGAGGCGACCTTGGCGGGGGCCTGTTCGGCGTAGAGCAGGCCGACGAGAGCGCCGAATGCGATCGAGACGACGTGGAAGGGCGCCCGGATCGCCAGCGCCTCGGTGAGCTCGGTGATCTGGGCGTTGAAAAAGGCGGGGTCCTGCGGATCGAACGGACAATCGGAACAGCCCCGGCCGTAATAGTTGAAGCGCAGAACCCGGAACCCCGCGGCCGCGAGCGGCGCCATGACGGGATCCCAGACCCACATGGGCAATGTCGCGCCCGACAGCAGGACGACGACCGGTCCATCGTCCGGGCCGATCAGTTCGTAGTGAATGGCGCCGCGCGACAGGCTGACCGTGCTTGCCTTCGCGTTCCGGCGAATCTCGTCGGTCATCGCGACCGTCTCGGAATTCCGTATCGCGCGGATCTCGGCGAAGGCTGCGGCGAACAGGTCGAGAATGTTGCGCGATGCGGCCGCGGTTTCGATGGTCATGGCGGGTTGTCCTTGTTGCGTCCCACCGCGGCGGCCTCGCCGGCCGCCGGGGTATTCATCTCATGACTGATCGTCAGTCAAATCCGGAGCGTGAGCTGCTTGTCATTGTGGCCCGCGGTGGGGAGGTCAGGTCATGTCGTCGAAGGCCGTCTCGCGCATCCTGAACACGACCACGGCGGTGATCGCGGCCGCCGCCATGGCATAGAAGGCTGGCGCGAGCGGCGTGTTGAACGTTGCGATCAGATAGGTGCCCAGGAACGGCGCGAAGCCGCCGAAAATGGTGATCGAAAAGGCCACGCCGATCGCCACCACGGTCGAGCGGACCTTGGCCGGGGCAGCCTCGGCGCAGGCGGCCGAGATCGGCCCGCCGGCGAAGCCGAGCAGGGCGGCCATGACGATTTCGGCCAGCAGGGCCAGGGCGAACTGGCCCGAGCCGACCATCAGGAACAGCGGGTAGGTGAGAAGCACATAGCCGATGCTCGAGATCAGCAGCAGCGGCCGCCGGCCCCAGCGATCGGACAAAGCGCCGGCGAGGAAGCAGAAGACCATGTAGGACACCAGGCCCGCGCTGGTGATGAGCAGGGCATCGGCGCGGCTCAGCCGGCTGACCAGGCCGAGATAGGTCGGCATGAAGGTCAGCACGATGTAGAAGCCGACAGCGAGCTGCAGGACCATGGCGAAGACCAGAAGCGTGTTGCGGCGATAGGTGGTGGCGACCGCCCGCAGCGGGGTCACCGCCTTGGCCGCATGCAATTCGAGCTTCTCGAAGACCGGCGTGTCGGGCAGGCGCAGGCGCAGGTAGATGCCGACGACCGCGGGCAGGGCGCCGAGAATGAAGGGAATGCGCCATCCCCAGTCCTTCAAGGCCTCGGCGGACATGCTGGCGGTGAGCGCATAAGCGAAGAGCGCACCGAGCAGCAGGCCAAGGCCATTGCCGATCTGCTGCCAGCTGCCGATGACGCCGCGTTTTCCCTTCGAGGCGAACTCGACCAGGAAGGGAATGGCGCCGCCATATTCGCCGCCGGCGGAAAGGCCTTGCAGCAGCCGGGCGCAGACCAGGCCGACGGTCGCCCACACGCCGAGCGTCTCGTAGGTTGGCAGCAGCCCGATCGCCAGGGTCGACAGACCCATGAGGATGGAGATCGCGGCGAGGCTCGCCCGGCGTCCCGCGCGATCGCCATAGATGCCGAACAGGACAGCGCCGAGCGGGCGCGTGACGAAGCCGGCGCCGAAGGCGGCAAAGGCGAACAGGATCGAGAGAACCTCGGTCTTGGCCGGAAAGAACAGGGAGGAAATGACCGGGACCAGGAAGGCATAGACCGCGAAGTCATACCATTCCAGGACATTGCCGACCGATCCGGCGACGATCGCGCGGGTTCGTGACGGCTGCTCGACGACACCTGTCGAATGGATTGCGACGCTCATTCCCCTCTCCTCATTGTTGGTCCGCCGATGCAGGCTGGTTTCCGTTCACGATAATGACTGGTGGTCAGTCAATGTCAATGCGTGCCGCGGGTCCGATGCGTCCGAGGTTGCCCGGACCCGCCGAAGCGCGTCAGGCCGCGCGGCTCGCCCAGGCGCCGTCGACCCTCGCCGCCAGGGTGCGGAAGATCGGATGGTCGGAATAGATCCGGTTCTCGACGACCCGGCCTTCCGAGACCAGGATCCGATCGACGCCGGTGCAATGGAAAGGGCCCTCGGCGCCGGTTCCCGTGCCGCTCCAGCGAATGAAGGTGCTGTCGCCGGCAGTGGCGTGCTCCTCCATGGTCAGCCGGAGATCCGGCACCAGCGCCAATAGGTGCAGGATATAGTCGCGATAGTCGTTGACGCCGCGCACCGGCGCGCTGCGGTGCGGCCAATGGGCCGTCACATCGGGCCGGACGACGGTCGGGACGCGGCGGCGCGCCACCTCGGGGTCCGGATTGGCCCAGAACGCCGCCCAGCTTGCGGCCGACCAGGCCGGTTTGGCGGCGTCGGGCGTGTGCGGCAGGATGTCGAAGAAGCTGACGGCGGCCTCCAGCCTGCCGTCCGGCGACAGTGTGCCGATATCGGTTCCTCGCGCCACCACCGTGCCGTCGGCCTGCGTCAGGGCCCAGGGCAGGCGAAGATAGGCGCCGACGAGATCGGCCGGGCCGGTCGACCGCAAGACATGGCCGGCAAAGCGCTGCTGGACCGCGGCGAGCGCCGCATCGATCCGATCATGTCCACGGCCTTCGGCGACCGGGCCGATGAAATGGGCATCCGGCAGCCAGATCTCGGCGACCAGCCGTCGCCGCGCGACGGCATCGGCCTCGTTCCACATGGCGATATAGCGATCGGCGAATTCGGCGGTGGTTGTCATGCGCGTGTCCTCGAGGCTGAAGGCACGAACTATGAGGCGGCGGCGCGCGGTCTCCCATTACCAGGGAGGTCAAGTGCGTATTGGCGAGGAGCGAATGGCGAATGGGGCGGCGCCGGCGGCGCACCGACCCTCGCCCACGTCTCCGTGCGAAAGGGGGGGCCGGAGGACCCGCGCGGGGTGGTTACGTCGGTGCTATCGGCGCGTTTCCCCTGGAAATGATGGGTCGGCCCTCTTCAGGCCCTCATCCGGCGCCTGCATGGCGCCGAGCGAACGCGAGACGCGTTCGCGTCTCGTGATGCGGCGCCACCCTCTCCCGCAAGCGGGCGAGGGTTTACGCGCGACGTGGTTGCGGCACACTCGCCACTCGCCACTCGCCACTCGCCACTCGCCACTCGCCACTCGCCACTCGCCACTCGCCACTCGCCACTCGCCGTTCACCCCCGTCGTCGTTCTGTCACGACCTGGGACTAGGCCGGCGGCATCATTTGCGAGAGCCGATCATGCTGATTGCCCATCTGACCGATCTCCACGTTCGCCCCGTCGGCCTGCCGGCCTATCGCACGGCCGAGACCAACATGCTCACCGAGAGGGCGATCGAGGCCGTGCTGGCGCTCGATCCGCGTCCCGACGTGGTGGTGATCTCCGGCGACCTGACCGATAACGGGCTGGTCGCCGAATATGAAAACCTCCGGCACCTGCTGTCCCGACTGCCCATGCCGGTCTGGTTGATCCCGGGCAATCACGACCGGCGCGAGAACCTGAAGACCGTGCTGGCCGATTTTCCAGGTCTCGCGCAGCACGACAAATACGCCCAGTGGAGCACCGATCTCGGTCCGCTCCGCGTTATCGGCCTGGATACGGTCATCCCGGGGTCGGGGGCCGGGCGGCTCTGTCCGCGGCGGCTGGAATGGCTCGCCGCGCGGCTGGCCGAGGACCAGGCGAAACCGACCATCGTGGTCATGCACCACCCGCCGTTTGCCTGCGGGCTGCAGCTCATGGACAATATCATGCTGGTCGAGGGTGCCGAGGAATTCGGTGCGATCATCCGGGCCAACAGCCAGGTCATCCGCATTCTCTGCGGCCATCATCACCGGCCGATCCAGGCCCTGTTCGCCGGCACTCTGGCGATGATCGCGCCGAGCGTCGCCCATCAGGTCGTGCTCGACATGCGCGAGGGCGCCCGGCCGGCCTTCAATTTCGAACCGGCCGCCTTCCACCTGCATTACTGGAGCGAGGCTGCCGGGCTGGTGAGCCATACCGCCTATGTCGAGAAGGCCGCCGGGCCCTATCCGTTCCTGCCGGACGCCGATTATCCCGGGCGCGACCGCGCGCATTGAGGCGGCGCGGCCACGGCCCGGCGCAGCTCAGGCGGCGGCGGGCGTGGTGTCCGGCCCGGCCGTCGTCCCGGCGCCGGCGACACTGGCCATCAACCGGCGTGCATAGGCGCCTTGCGGGTGGTCGACGACACGGGCCGCCGGCCCATGATCGACGACCTGGCCACGATGCATCACCGCGATGTCGTCGGAGATCCACCGGACGACCTCGATATCGTGGCCGATGAACAGCATGGCGAAGCCGAGCTGCCGCTGCAGGCGCTTCAGGGTGGCCAGCACCTGGGCCTGAATGGTCGCATCGAGGGCCGAGACGATCTCGTCGCAGATCAGCAGGTCGGGTTTGCTCAGCAGCGCCCGGGCGATGCAGACGCGTTGCCGCTGGCCGCCCGAGAGCTGATGCGGATAGCATGCGAGGTGTTCGGCGCCGAGCCCGACGGCCTCGAGCATCCCGGCAATGCTGCCGGCGTGCGCGGCGGGCGAACCGATGTTCAGAAGCTGGAGCGGTTCGCGCATGGCCGCCGCGACGGTGCGGCGTGGGTTGAGCGCGCCAAAGGGGTTCTGGAAAACGATCTGGCAGCGCGGCCGGAGCTGCGGGGGCATGTGGAACCGGTGGGCGGCGAGCGAGGTGCCGAACAGCGTGACGTCGCCGGAGGCGCCCTGGATCAGCCCTGCGACGATGCCGGCAAGGGTGCTCTTGCCCGAACCGGATTCGCCCAGGATGCCCAGCGTTTTCCCGGCGGCGAGCGCCAGCGATACGCCCTCGATCGCCCGAAAGCGGCTGCCGAACAGCCGGCGGGCCGGATAGTCGTAGCCGAGATCGGCGATCGCCATGACGATCGAGCCCTCAGCGGTATCGGGGGCCGGCGGGCGCGAAAGCATCTGGCGGACCGAGACCAGGCTCTGCGTATAGGGATGCTCGGGACAGGCGAGCACCCGGCTGGCCGGTCCCTGTTCGACGGCGCGGCCGGCCTGCAGCACGACGACGCCGTGGGCGAGCCGGGCGGCGGCGGCGAGATCATGGGTGATGAACAGCATGGCCATGCCGAATTTCGCCTGGAGCCGCTGCAGCAGCGCCAGGATCTCGGCCTGGACGCTGGCGTCGAGCGCGCTGGTCGGCTCGTCGGCGATCAGCAGCTTCGGTTCGGCCGCCAGCGCCATGGCCAGCATGACGCGCTGCTGCTGGCCGCCGGAGAGCTCGTGTGGGTAGCGCCGCAGGATCCTGGCCGGGTCGGCGAGCTCGACGGCGTCGAGCAGGGCCGTGGCGCGGGCCCGGCGCGCGGCGGTGCCGGCCGGTTCGGTGCGGCGCACGGCTTCATCGATCTGGCCGCCGACGGTCATGGTTGGATTGAGGCAGCTCATCGGGTCCTGGAAGACCATGGCCATGGCGCGGCCGCGCAGCGGCCGCATGGCCTTTTCGTCGCCGAACGGCAGCACCACCCCGTCGAGCACGATACGGCTCGTCGGCGCGACCGTGAGGCCCTCCGGCAAAAGGCCCATGACCGCGGCGGCGGTGGAGGATTTGCCCGACCCGGACTCGCCGATCAGCGCCAGCGTCTGGCCGGCCTGGACCACGAAGCTCAGCCGGTCGACGATGACCCGCTCGGCGGAGCGGATGACGAGGTCGTGGACGGCGAGGACCTCGGTGCTCATTGGACCCTCGGATCGATCAGGCGGTGCATCACGTCGACCACGGTGTTGATGGCGACCAGGGCGACGGCGACGGTCGTCACCGCCGCGAGGATGACCGGATAGTCGCGGCCATAGACGGCGTTGAGCATCAGGCTGCCGACGCCGGGCAGGCCGAACAGCACTTCCATGGTGAGGGTGCCGGAGACGAGGCCGGCCAGCACCAGTCCGGTCAGGGCGAGCAGGACGGGAGCGGCGGCCGGCAGCACATGGGCCGTGGCGATGCGCCAGGGCGAGAGCCCCTTGGCGCGGGCGGTGCGGACATGGGGCAGCGCCACCGCCTCCTTCAGCTCCTCGCGCAGCGGCTTGACGATCTGCCCGGCATTGTCGAGGCCGATGATGATGACCGGCAGGACCAGGCTGCCGATCACCGGCAGCCAGCCGAGCCAGAGCGAGAACAGCATGATGCCGGCGACGCCGGCGCAGAAGGTGGGCACCGCGATCGACCAGAGATTGAGTGCGTCGACGGCAGCCTCGGCGAGGCGGGAGCGAACCGCGGTGGCGAAGACGGCAATGGCGAGCGCCAGCCCGATGCCGATGAGGAAACTGCCGGAGGCCAGCCGGAAGGTGACCGGCAGCGCATGGGCGAGCATGTCGGCCACCGGCCGTCCGAAGCGGAGCGACTCGCCGAAATCGCCCGACAGCGCCTTGGCCGACCAGTCGACGAACTGGCGCGGCAGCGACCGGTCGAGGCCGAGCGCCTGACGCATCTCGATCTGCTGGGCTTCGGTCAGGCCGCCCTCGAGGCCAAGCACGTCGACGACATCGCCGGGCATCACACGGCACAGGAAAAAGGTCAGGGCGACGATGGCGCAGGCTTGCGCCAGTCCGCGCAGGACGGCGAGGCCGACGGGCAGGAGGCGGTTCATGACGGTCTTGCTCCGGCGCCGAGCGCCAGGCCGTCGGCCGGCACGGGTTCGGCGGGCGCGACCCGGCCGGTCTCGGCGCGAGTCGGATCGAGCCGGCGGCGCACGGCATCGCCCGCCACCGACAGGCTGAGGGTGATGAGCAGCAGGGCCGCCATGGGCGCCAGGATCGCGTGCGGCGCCTGTTCGATGAAGCGGCTGGCATCGGCGATCATGCGGCCCCAGGTCGGCGCATCCGGCGACGAGCCGAGGCCGAGGAAGCTGAGCACCGATTCCGTGACGATCGAGCGCGGCAGGATGATCGCGACCTGGGTGACCAGCGTGCCGGCGAGATTGGGCAGGATGTGGTGGCTCAGGAGATGCAGCCGGCCGCCGCCGAAGCTGCGGGCCGCCCTGACATAGTCGCGGGCCGCCTCGCGGCGATAGGCGGCGCGCGCGACATAGGCGACCAGCGGCGCAAAGGACAAACCGAGCGCCACGATCACCGGCAGCGGCCCGCTGCCGAGCGCCACCACCAGGAGCAATGCCAGGAGCGTGCCGGGCAGGGCCCGAATGAGATCGATGAACGAGAACAGCAAGGTTTCCGTGACGCGGCCGAAGGCCATGGACAGCAGGCCGAGGCCGGCGCCGAGCGCGAAGGCGAACAGCGTGCCGAGGGCGCCGATGACCAGGGTGGTGCGGGCACCGAAAAGCAGGCGCGCATAGACGTCGCGGCCGAGATTGTCGGTGCCGAGCAGATGCTCGGCGTCCGGTCCGCGGTTGATCGCAAGCAGGTCCTGGTCGAGCGGCGACTGGATCGCCAGCAGCGGCGCAGCCAGCGCCGCCGCCACGACGACGGCTATGACCAGGCAAGCGAGGACCAGCGCCGTTCCGGGCCGTCGCCTTGCCTGCCGCTTCGGTGTGGTCGCCGTCGCCATCGCCGCGTCCATTCGTCCCTGATCAACCGGCGAGGGTCGCCTGGGCGACCCCGCCGCTGGCCCAATGGCAGGCCCAGGTGAAGCCGGGTTCGTAATGGCCGACCTCCTTGCGCACGGCGATCAGGTCCGGCGCATGGCCGAGAACGACGAAATAGGACTTGTCGGCGATCCGCTTGGTCGCCTCCAGATAGGCGGCCTTGCGCTTGGCCGTATCCGGCTGCTTGACGGCGGCGGTGATCAACTGGTCGAGGGCCGGATCCTGGATGCCGCCCCACAGCACCGGGTTCGGACCGTCGCTCATCAGCCGTACGTAACGCAGGAAGATATCGGCGCGCGGGCCTGATGACATGACGTTCATGTCCCAGTCCCATTGCCCCAGCCGCTTCTGCGCGCCGATGTCGTCGAGCGCCTGGTGGTTCACCTTGAAGCCGAGCTTGCGCACCATCTGCACGACGATCTGGGTATAGGTCGCCTGCCAGGAGACGAATTCGATGGTGTGGTCCTCGGGCTTCACGCCGGCTTCGGCCAGCAGGGCCTTGGCCTTGGCGAGGTCGGGCCGGCGGAACGGATCGGCCTCGTGCAGGGCCTGGTCGAAATAGAGATTGCCGGGCGCCACCAGCTGGTTGGTGACCACGCCTTCGGCGCCGCCGATGAAGTTCATCAGCGCGGCCTTGTCGACGACATGGGCGAGCGCCCGGCGCACGCGCGGGTCGTCGAAGGGCGCGCGCGGCCGGCGATTGTTGAAGCCGAGGAAGAACCAGGCGGTGTCCTTCAGCGTGCGGATCTCGGCGACCCCCGACTTCTTCAGGACCTCGGCGGCGTCACGCTCGACGGAGGCGATGTGCAGGTCGCCGGCGCGCAGCGCCAGGCTCTTGTCGGCGCTGTCGCGCAGATCGAATTCGACCGCTTTGACGACCGGCTGGCCGGCGCGCCAATAGCCGGGAAAGGCGGGAGCGGTGAACTTCACCTTGGGTTGCCAGCTGCCGAAGGTGAAAGGGCCCGTGCCGACCGGCGTCTTGATGGTCTCGTCCCAGCCATCCGATTTCGGCGACAGGATCCAGAGTTCCGACAGGAGATTGAGCAGAGGCGCATAAGGCTCGGTCAAACGCAGGGTGACGCTGTCCGGGCCGTCCGCCTCGACCTTGTCGACCAGCTTCATGGCCGAGACCAGCCAGCCGCCGCGCACCTTGGTCTTGACCCGTTCGATATTGGCGACGACATCGGCCGCCGTGAGCGGGTCGCCATTGTGGAATTTGACGCCGGAGCGGAGCTTGAAACGATAGGTGAGCCCGTCGGGCGAGACCTCGAAGCTCTCGGCCAGGAACGGCTCGACCCCGCCATTGGCGGCGATCGAGGTCAGGGCTTCGACATAACATTGCTGCACGGCGATGCTGCCGGTGTGGCGATGCGGATCGGAGGTGTCGAGGCCGAGCGTGGCATATTTCAGCACGCCGGCCTGGCCGCCGCCTTGGGCGAAGAGGGCGCCGGGCGCAACCGCGAGGCCGAAGCCGAGGCTGGCGGAGCCGGCCAGCAGCCGGCGGCGGGTGAGGGACGAGGAGGCGGACATCTGAAAATCCTTGTCGGGTCAGAGCTCTTGCAGCGGGCGCCCATCGACGCCGCCGGCGGGCAGTCCGAGAAATCGGAGAAAGGTCGGGGCTATATCGACGACCGAGGTGCCGGCCGAGACCACCCGGCCGGCGGCGAAACCGCCTCCGTCGAGCATCAATGTCGGCAATTGCTCGAAGGTGCCGAGCCCGCCATGCTGGCCGCAGCCGAGCCGGTCGGCCTTGCCATCAGCGGGTTTCGCCGCATAGCTCAGGCCCGGAACGCCCTCGTCATTGAGCTCGTCGCTGGCGGCCAGTGCGATGGCGAAGGCAAGTCCGCCGCCGGCGGGCAGCCCGGCTTCGGCCAGCGTCGCGCGGGTGAACAGGCGGCCGACCCAAGGCTGGCCGGCCAGGAAGGTTTCGATGGCCGGGCGCCGGTTTTCGGCCGCCGCGTCGACATAGACGAGGGCGGCGGTGCCATTGGGCGCGACCACCACATCGGTCGAACCGGGCGCCGCCTTGAGGCCGGCGGCGATCAGTTCGGCGTCGATGTCGATCACCGCGCGAACCGTCTGGTGGCCGTGGTCCGAACCGACCGACAAGAGAATGTCCTCGCCTTCGGCGCGGGCGGCGTCGACCGCCGCGATGACCATGGCGGCATGGCTGTCGGCGGCCGCCAATGCCGCGCGATGGGCGGCCGAGCCGAGCGGCACGGCGTGCTGCGAGGTATCGGGTTCGCACAGCCAGAGCAGGCCGAAGGCGGGGCGGCGGCCATGCACCACCTCGGCGATGAAGCGCTCGGTGGCGATGCGATCACCGGCAGCATCGGGCGTCGCGCGCAGGGCCGCGTCGCCCTGGATCGGGCGGCGCCCCGGGCCGAAGGAGCCGGCCCGATGGAAGACATGGCCATGGCCGTCGGGGTCATGCATATAGGCCGCCCCCGGCGAGACATTGTTGAAGATGACGCCGCCGCCGTGCTCGGCGAGCCGCTCGGCCAAGGTCGGCCGCGCCAGGACCGTCCCGGTCAGCCGGCGCTTGGTCTCGACGAATTCCGGCTTGCCGACGTCGTGCAGGCCCAGCTGGCCATCCTCGATCAGGGCGACGGTATTGCCGGCAAGGCCATGTTGCGCCGGCAGGCAGCCGGTGGCGAAGGACGAGGATACGACCCGGGTGACGCTCGGAAACACCGTGCGATGCGCGTCGAACCAGGTGGCGCGGGCGCGCAGCGTCGCAAGCGCCGGCGTTGCGTCCGGCGAGATGAAGTCGCGCCTCAGGCCGTCGAGCATGACGGCGATGACCCGGCGGTGCGGTCGCGTGGAAGGATCGCTGGATTGCGGGCTCATGAGGGCTCCGTTCCGTTCAGGGCGAAGTCGAAAATGTCGTAATTGTAGAGCGGGCTGGTCCGCGCCCGGGCGCGGTAGTCCGGGTCGAGCGGTTGCGACAGCACGAAGGGAACCGGGCGTTCGGCGAGGCTGCCATGGGAGCGCAAGCGGGCGCCGGCGAGCTCGTCGAGGCGGTGTTCGCCCCGGCGCGTGCCGAGCGCCACGCCCTTTTCGGCGACGACCGTGACATCGCCTTCGCGCTCGGGCGGCAGGTCGAAGCGGGCGCAGGCTTCGTCGCGGGTCAGCGCCAGGTGAATGCCGGGTAGGCCGGCGATGAAATCGCGCAAGGGCAGGGGATCGCTGTCGTCGAGCACATGGACGCGGACGAAGCCGCCGAGCGCGCCGTGATGGCGCACGAAGGGATCGGTGATCGGGCAGATCACCTTGAAACGCCCGGCGCCGAAACGCCGGTCGAGGAGGTCGCCGAGATAGACGATGTTCGGACTGCCGTCGGCGAGCGACAGGTCGGTCATGCCATGATCGGCGACGATGCCGACGACGGCGCCCGCCGCGATGAACCGGGCGACGCGCGCATCGACGGCCTGGATGAAGTCGTCCGAAGCCGGCGCGCCGGGCGCGTGGGCGTGCTGGACGAAATCCGACAGCGAGAGATAGAGGAGCTCGGTGCCGCGCTGCGCGAGCAGGCGCAGGCCGGCATCGAGCACGAACAGCGACAGCTCGGGCGAATACTGGTCGGGTACCGGGGAGGAGCCGAGCGCTTCGGCCGCGGTCAGGCCATGGTCTTCGACGGTGCAGGTATCGGCCTTCTCGGCCGAGAAGGCGATACCCGGCAGGCCCGGGCCGGCAAGTCCCGCCGCCAGGACCTTGCGCAGCTTGTCCTTGGCGGTGACCGCGGCGACCTTGACGCCGGCGCCGGCGAGACGCGCCAGGATGGTCTCGGCCCTGAGCGGTCCGGCATCGGTCATCATGACCTCCAGTCCGGTGTCGCGGTCGAACCAGTAATTGCCGGAGACGCCATGGACGCGCGGCGGCGCGCCGCAGACGATCGAGACATTGTTCGGGTTGGTGAAGCTCGGCATGGCCGACAGCGCGCTGGCATAAAAGCCATCGGCCAGCATGCCCGACAAAGCCGGCGTCAGGCCGCGGATCGCGGCATCGGCGAGATAGGCGGGATCGCAGCCGTCATAACAGATCACCACGACCGGGCGGCGCGGCGCCCGGTAGGAGCGACCATTGACCTCGACTCTCGCCTCGCCTTGGGCCACGCTCATGGGGTCCATGCTCCTTCGCCGGCTGCCGATGTCATATGGATGACATGTGCGGCAACTATCATCTTTGGTTTTGTTTGAGTATTGACGCTCAAATACTATGATATTCGATCTTGTTATTGACGAAAAGCGACATTAAATCTGTCGTATGTGAGCTTTTGGCAAGATGAGCGATGCAACATCTTCCGTCGTTCCGGGCGCTGCGGGCGCTCGAGGCCGTGGTGCGCAACGGCAATGTGATGCGGGCGGCCGAGGAGATCGGCGTCACGCCGGGCGCGATCAGCAAACATCTGGGCCAATTGGCGGATGAGCTGGGCGTCGCGCTGTTCGAGCCGGGGCACCGGCTGCGGCCGACCGCCGGCGCCCAGGACCTGGCCCGCGCCGTCGGCCTGGCCATCAGCCATTTGCGGCGGGCCTGCGACGAGGCGTCGGATCCGAAGTCGACGGGCATCCTGACGGTGGTCGCCCATGCGACCTTGTCGATGCACTGGCTGGTGCCGCGGCTGGTGGCGGCCCAGGAGGCGGTCGGCGGACGGCCGATCCGGGTCCATCCCGTGCACAGCACGGATGACTGGCGGCAGGCCCCCTTCGATATCGCCATTCTTCGCCACGACCGCATTCCGCAGGGCTGGCAAAGGCGCGCGCTCGGGCGTGAGCGGCTGACGCTGTTGGCCGCGCCCGAACGGGCCGCAAGGCTCGCGGCCGGCGGGCTGGAGGCGCTGGCCGGCGAGACCTTCCTGGTCTCAGATACGCGGCATGGCGAGCTGCAGGCCTGGCTTGCCGCGGCGGGCCTCGGCCTCGCCGGCGAGCCCCGGGTCTTCGCCCATTTCTATCTGGCGCTGGAAGCGGCGGTTGCGGGCCAGGGCGTGATCGTCGGCCCGACTTGGCTCGACGATGCCGGCTTTCGCCAGGGCCGGCTGGCGCGGCCGTTTCCTTCGGTTGCCGCCGACGGGACCGACCTGGTCGGCGTCTATGATCCCGAGGTCTGCGCCGGTGACATCGCCGATCGCCTGCTTGGCTGGCTCGGCGGGGAACTGACCAAAGCTGCGTGACGGCGCGATCGTCCGGACGCTCCGAAGGATGGCTCGCCAGGCCGGATGAGGGGGCTTCGAAGGCTCCGCCGAAAGGGCTTGCGCGTTCCGCCGACTGGGGCGCGCGACCTGCTTCGCTCGTTCGGGTGGGGGGATCGGCCAGACAAAGCGAAGCGCCATTGCGATCTCGTGCATTGCCGCTAGCGCGGCCGCGATCCTAACCTGCTCCGATCCGGCGCCGTCTCCAGACCCGGTCATTCCCTTCGAACGGAAACATCATGGCCGACATCATCGTCATCGGCGCCGGCGTTCTCGGCACCTCGGTCGCCTATCGTCTCGCCCTGGCGGGAGCCAAGGTCACGGTGGTGGAGGCCACACGGGTCGGCGGCGGAACCTCCGGCATCAGTTTCGCCTGGACCAATTCCTCCAACAAGGCGCCGCGCGCCTATCACGATCTCAACGTGTCAGGCATGAAGGCCCATGCGGCCTTGAAGGACGAGTTCGGGGCGACGCCCTGGTGGCACGGCGGCGGCCGCGTCGAATGGCGGGCGGCGGCCGGCCAGGACGACCAGCGCGCCAAGCTGCGCCGTCTCAGGGAATGGGGCTATGCGGCGGAATGGATCGACGCCAGGCAATTGCTCGAACTCGAACCCGATATCGATCCGGCGGCGGTGGGCGATGCGCCGATCGCCTGGTACCCGGACGATGGCTGGCTCGATCCGGTGGTCTATGCCCATGCGATGATGAGCGCCGCCCGCCGCCTGGGCGCGCGGCTGAGGACGCAGACGAAGGTGGCAGGCCTCATCGTGGAAGGCGGCAAGGTCCGGGGCCTGCGCACCGAGGCGGGCGAGACGCTCGGGGCGGATGTCGTGGTCAATTGCACCGGGCGCTGGTCGAACGACACGATCGGCGGGACCGCGCCCAACCTGCCGCTGGCGCCGACCGTCGGCTTCCTGGTGTTCACGCCGCCGGTCCCGGCTGCGATCCAGCGTGTGGTGGCGACACCGCTCTGCGATTTCCGCCCCGACGGCGCCGGCCGGCTGATGGTGCATTGGGGCCCGGCCGACGCGATGGTGACGCCCGGGATCACCGAGCAGCCGGGAATGGCGCAGGCCGCCGAGATCGTCGAGCGCCTGACCCGGATCCTGCCCGGCATCGCGCCGCTGAAGCCGGAGGTGACCCGCGTCACTCAGCGGCCGATTCCGAAGGACGGCCTGTCCGCCATCGGTCCGGTGCCGTATCTCACCGGCTATTACGTCATGGTCACCCATAGCGGCGCGACGCTCGCGCCGGCCCTTGCGGCGATGGCCGCGGACGAGATCGTCAAGGGCAGGGAACGTCCCGAGCTCGAGAGCTTCCGTCCCGCGCGCTTCTTCGCCTGAGCGGCCGAGGCGCCGGCAATGGCGGGCGGTGGGCGCCAATATTTGTATAAAATCCGGATCTTTTCGCGTCGGCGATTACTTCTGGGTTGCCCGGATAGTGCTTGTCATTCCCACGGTTTGCTCATCTAATTCGTCGTCTTCGTGACCTGCGGCGAGGATGGATGATATGCCTTTGTCCCATTCCCTTTGCGACATCTGCGGCGAGCGGCCGGCAACCGTGCGCATTACCGTCGTCCAGGACGGCGAGAGACGGGCCTTGGATGTCTGCGATTATCACTACGCCCAGCTGACCCGGCACCAGCGCTATGTCTCGCCGCTCGAGGCGCTGTTCGGTGACGGCGTGTTCGGCTTGTCGTCGCAGCCGCAGGAGGAGCCGCAACCGCCCGCGCCGACGCCGCGGCGCGGGTTCGGCGGCGCCGAGCGGGATGCGCGCAACCTGGAGCGCCGGTTCAGCGACAAGGCCAAGGAGCTGCTGCAGCGCGCCGCCGAGAACGCGGTGCAGTCGGGCCGGGGCGAGGTCGATACCGAACATCTGCTCCTGGCCCTGCTCGACAGCAATGTGGTGCTGGCCATTCTCAAGCAGTTCAAGATTTCACCGGCCGAGATCGGCCAGCAGATCGAGCGGCATGCGGCCGCGACGGCGGCGAGACCGCCGCTGAAGCAGAAGGAGGTCGGCGTGTCGCCGCGGGTCAAGCGGGTGCTGGAGCGCGCCTTCATCGCCTCACGCGCCTTCGGCCATTCCTATATCGGCCCGGAGCACCTGCTGCTCGGCCTGGCCGAGGTTCCCGACAGCTTCGCCGGCGATCTCCTGGAAAAATACGGGCTGACCGCCCAGGCGCTCCGTCAGATGACCGACCGGGTGGTGGGCAAGGGCGCTGAGGAAGGCCGGGTCGAAATCCCCACCAATACGCCGCAGCTCGACAAGGTCAGCCGCGACCTGACCATGCTGGCCCAGGAAGGCCGCCTCGATCCGGTGATCGGGCGCTCCAAGGAGGTCGAGACCACCATCGAGGTGCTGGCGCGGCGCAAGAAGAACAATCCGGTGCTGATCGGCGAGCCGGGCGTCGGCAAGACGGCCATTGTCGAGGGGCTGGCGCAGCGCATCGTCCATGGCGACGTGCCGGAGGTGCTGCGCGACAAGCGCCTGGTCGAGCTCAACGTCAATTCGCTGGTCGCCGGCGCGAAATATCGCGGCGAGTTCGAGGAACGCGTCAAGCAGGTGATGGAGGAGGTCGCGGCGCACCAGGACGAGCTCGTCCTGTTCATCGACGAGGTCCATATGATCGTCGGCGCCGGCCAGGGCGGCGGCGAGGGCGGCCTCGACATCGCCAATGTGTTCAAGCCGGCCATGGCGCGCGGCGAGATGAACCTGATCGGCGCCACCACGCTCAGCGAATATCAGAAGCATATCGAGAAGGACGCGGCGCTGGAGCGGCGCTTCCAGCCGGTGCTGGTGTCGGAACCCACCGTCGAGCAGACCGTCAACATCCTGCGCGGGCTGAGGGACAAGCTGGAAGTCCACCACAAGGTGACCATTCAGGATGCGGCGATCCTGGCAGCGGCCGAGCTGTCGCACCGTTATATTTCCGGACGTTTCCTGCCCGACAAGGCGATCGACCTGATCGATCAGGCGGCAGCGCGCGTGCACCTGTCGACGACGTCCAGGCCGGTGGAGATCCAGGAGCTGGAGGCCGAGATCGCCCAGATCCGGCGCGAGCAGGATTATGCCACGACGCGCAAGCGGTTCGACCGGGCCAAGGACCTGGAGCAGGAGGCGGCCGCCAAGACCAAGCTGCTGGCCGAGGCGAACGGCGCCTGGAAGAAGAAGCTCGGCTCGAGCACGGCCGAGGTGACGGTCGACGACGTCGCCGAGATCGTGTCGAAACTCTCGGGCATTCCGGTCACCGAACTGACGGCGCAGGAAAAGGACAAGCTGCTTCGGCTGGAGGAGCGCCTGCATGAGCGCGTCATCGGCCAGAATGTCGCGATCGGCGCGGTCAGCGACGCGATCCGGCTGGCGCGTGCGGGTCTCACCCGCGGCGGCCGGCCGATCGCCACCTTCCTGTTCCTCGGTCCGACCGGGGTGGGCAAGACCGAGCTCGCCAAGGCCCTGGCCCAGGTGGTGTTCGGCGACGAGAACGCCATCGCCCGCATCGACATGAGCGAATATATGGAGCGCCACGCGGTCGCCCGCCTGATCGGCGCGCCTCCGGGCTATGTCGGTTATGACGAGGGCGGTCAATTGACCGAACGGATCCGGCGCAGGCCCTACAGCGTCATCCTGCTCGACGAGATCGAGAAGGCGCATCCGGAGGTCTATAACGTGCTGCTGCAGGTGTTCGATGACGGCCGCCTGACCGATGGCAAGGGCCGGGTCGTCGACTTCACCAATACGCTGATCATCGCGACCAGCAATCTCGGCTCCGAGATCATCACCGGCGGCACCCGCTCGACCATCGGCTTCACCCAGAACAACACCGTGCGCGAAGACATCATGCAGGTGCTGCGCCGGCATTTCCGGCCCGAATTCATCAATCGCATCGACGAGATCATCATTTTCGACGCGCTGAACAAGGAGCAGATCAAGACCATCGTCCGCCTGCAGCTCGACCAGGTCCATCAGGCCGCCCGCGGCCAGGATGTCGAGCTGGTCTTCGCGGAAAGCCTGGTCGATCACCTCGCCGAGGTCGGCTACCAGCCGGAATTCGGCGCCCGCGAGCTGAAGCGGCAGATCCGCCAGCTGATCGAGACCAAGCTCGCCAAGGCGATGCTGAAGGGCGAGATCAAGGAGGGCGACCGGGTCAGCTGCGCCTACCAGGACCGGCAGGTGCAGCTCGCGGTGCTGCCGCCGGCCAAGGCGGCACCGGCCAGGAAGGCCGCGGTGAAACGAGCCGCCGCCAAGGCCGATGGCGCCGGGCAGAAGAAGGCGGCCAAGCCGAAGCCGCCGGCGCGCAAGGCGAAGGCGGGTGGCGGCCGGGCGGCCAAGCCGGTGCGCTGAGCGGGCGATGCAAAGCAGGACGGCTGCCGGAATCTCTCTACGTCACCCCCGGCGAGCGAAGCGAGGGAAGGGGGTCCAGGGGTCGCTAGGCCGCGCTTAAAACGCATGCAACCCGCTATCCGGGTAGCTGCTTCGTAGCGCCCAGGTTGTTGCCCTGCAACCCCTGGATTCCCTTCCCCTCGCTTCGCTCGGCCGGGGATGACGTAGAGCTTCTTTCGGCAGTTGTCCTGCCTGGTGTCACCTGCATGCTCGCTTCGAACTCGCCTCATCCGGGAGCACAGCGCTCATCGAACGAGGGCTTGCCCCAGCGCAAACCTCTCACCCATCCGCCCGGGCCAGCGCCTGGGCAACATCCGCGACGAGGTCGTCGGGGTGCTCGACGCCGATCGACAGGCGGATGGTGGTGTCGAGGATGCCGATGCGCTGGCGCACCGCGAGGGGCACGCCCGAATGGGTCATGGCGGCCGGATGGCTCGCCAGCGACTCGGTGCCGCCGAGGCTCACCGCCAGCTTGAAGATCTCGAGCGCGTTGAGGAAAGCGAAGGCCGCCCGTTCGCCGCCCTTGATGTCGAAGGAGAAGGTCGAGCCGGCGCCCAGGCTCTGGGCGTCGAACACCCGCCGCTCCGGCGTGTCGGGACCGAGGAAGGGCAGGTAGAGCACCTTGTCGACCTTGGGGTGGTCGCGCAGGAATTCCGCGACCACGCGGGCATTGGCATTGGCCCGCTCCATGCGCAGGCTGAGGGTTTCCAGCGAGCGGCCGAGCATCCAGCAGGAATGAGCGTCGAGCTGCGTGCCGATGGCGCCGCGCAGCGCCTTGATCGGCTTGGTCATCGCGTGGCTGCCGAGCGCGGCTCCGGCGATCAGGTCGGAATGGCCGCCGACATATTTGGTCAGCGAATAGAGCGACACGTCGGCGCCGTGGTCGAGCGGACGCTGGAACACCGGGCCGAGCAAAGTGTTGTCGCAGGCGATCACCGGCCTGTGGCCCTGGCGCGCAGCGATCTCGTCGGCAATGCGGCCCATCAGCGCGATGTCGATGACGCTGTTGATCGGGTTGGACGGCGTCTCGATCAGGATGACCGAGACGCGGCCCTTGGCGAGCGCCTCATCCGCCGCCGCGCGCACCAGCGCCTCGTCGACGCCGTCGGAGAAACCGACCGAGGCAATGCCGAGATTGGCGAAGGTGCGCGACAGCAGGGTCTCGGTGCCGCCATAGAGCGGCTGGGAATGCAGGATCACGTCGCCGGGCTTGGCGAAGGCGAGCAGCGTCGTGGCGATGGCCGACATGCCCGAGGAGAACAGGATGCAGGCCTCGGCGCCCTCATAGACCGCCAGGCGGTCCTCGACGATCTCGCTGTTGGGATGGTTGAAGCGGGAATAGACGAGGCCGGCGCCGGTGCCCTTGGGCGGCTCGCGGCGGCCCGAGACGAAATCGAAGAAGTCGCGGCCCTCCTCGGCGGATTTGAACACGAAGGTCGAGGTCAGGAAGACCGGCGGCTTGACCGCGCCTTCCGACAGCTGCGGATCGAAACCGTAGCTGAGCATGAGGGTTTCGGGATGGAGGCGATGATTGCCGACATGGGTCTTGGACGGTCTCGGTGCGGTCACGGCGATCCTCGCGGTTGATTGGTCCGGCGCAATCCTATCAAATCATGGCGACCGATCCTTGCGACTTTCAAGCCTGCGGAGCTCCCCGGGCGCAACTCATTGCCAAAGACAAAGGATTATGCAGCAGAAAATTGCCGACGAGATCGACCGCCGCATCCTGCGCGAATTGCAGGCCAATGCCCGCATCACCAATAACGAACTGGCCGAGCGCGTCGGCCTGTCGCCGTCGCCCTGCCCCAGGCGCCTGCGCCGGCTCGAAGAGACGGGCGTGATCCGTGGTTATACCGCGCGGGTCGATCCGGCCGCCCATGGCTGGTCCATGGCGGCGATCGCCACGATCCGGCTCAGCCGCCAGAACGAGGACGAGATCGTGATGTTCGAGGCGGCGGTGCGCGGCTGGGACGAGGTGCTGGAATGCCACCTCGTCACCGGCTCGCGCGACTATGTGCTGAAGGTGATGACCGGTGGCCTCGACCAGTATGAGCGCTTCATCAAGGAGAAGATCGCCCGGCTGAAATGCGTCGCTTCGATCGAGACGAGCTTCGTGATGAACACGATCAAGGAGCGCAGGGTTTAGGGAGCGAGCTGTGCCCCCGAAGCTGATCGATCAGCCCCAGCGGATCGCTCGGCAAGCCATATCCGCGCCAGGCGACATGCTGGTCCGGGCGCGACAGGATGAGCTTTCGCCCGTCGGCCTCGGGCATGCCCCGCGGATCGAGATCGATCAGCCGCAAGGGCAGGGCGCGGGCGGCTGCGGCGCGCATCAGTCCGTCCACCTCGAGCGCCGGATTGAGGCGGAGCAAGGTGTAGTCCGGTCCCATCGCGTCATAGAGCGAGCGGCCGTCGCCGAGCCAGAGATGCGGTGTGCGGCAGCCGGGCACGGTGGAGGGCGTGAAGCTGCCCATGGCATAGCCGGGCTGGGGCGTGCCGTCATAGGCGATGATCGGCGACTGGTCGTAATAGGAGCCGAAATTCAGGCCGGCGCAGCAATATTGCTGGACGTTGAGGTCATAGGTCGCCTGGCCGAGCGTCGCGCGGGCGGCGGCGCCCGCCGCGTCGTCCATCTCGATATTGTCGGGCACGCCGCTGCGGTTGCGGATTTCCTTCTGGGCATGGTCCATGGCGAAACGCGACACCTGGGTGGTGATCGGCAGCCGCTCGCGTTCATAGGCGCCGAGGATATCGGCCGGCGCCCAGCCGGCCAGATGCGCCGCCAGGAGCCAGGCGAGGCTCGCGGCGTCGGCGATGCCGGCATTCATGCCATAGCCGGCATAGGGCACCCAGATATGGGCGGCATCGCCGGCGATGAACAGGCGCCGGTCGCGGAACCGGTCGGCGACCAGCCGGCGGCCGATCCAGTCTTCCCGCGAGATGATCTCGTAGCCGAAATCGGCACCGACGCCGAGAATGGTGCGGATCGCCCAGTCGCGATCGACCGCCTCGAAATCGGTCTCGTCGGGTTTCAGGTAGTTGTGCACGAGCCAGGTCTCGCGCCCGTCAATGGCGTAGACATTGCCCGTTCGGCGCGGGTTGAGCGCAAACGTCGCCCAGGCGCTGTCATGTTGTTGCAGACGGATCAGATCGGGCGCGCGGATGAAGGTCGATTGCACGCGCTGGATCACGGCATCGCCGGCAAAGGATGCGCCGATCGCCTTGCGCACCAGCGACCGGCCGCCGTCGCAGCCGGCAAGATAGGCAGCGGTGATCCGGATGGTCCCGCCGGTGTCGAGATCCTCGGCGGTGGCGGTGACACCCTCGTCGTCCTGGCCGACGCCCCAGACGGCGGCCCGGTTGATGATCGTGATGCGTGGCATGGCCGCGGCATGGGCGAACAGGATCGGCTCCAGGAAGATCTGGTTGATCCGGTGCGGCGGCTCCGGTGTCGGCCACCAGCCGTCGGGCCCGTCCTTGCTGACATAGCGGTCGCGGCGGCAGGGAATGGGGATGCGGGTGATTTCCTTCCCGGTAAAGGCGGTGCGGTAGCTCACGTCGTTGGCATAGTCGGCGGGCAGGCCGGCCTCGCGCAGCGCCGCGGCGACGCCGAGCCGCCGGAAGATCTCCATCGAGCGGGCCGAGACGTGGTTGCATTTCGGTTCGGGGCGGGCGCCGCGCGGCCGCTGCTCGACAACCGTCACGTCGACGCCGCGGCTGGCGAGATCGATCGCCAAGGTCAGGCCGACCGGGCCGGCACCGACCACCAGCACACCCGTCTCGATGGTCTCGGTCATTGCTGATCTTCCCTGCAGTGTGCGGCCATCATCGATGCCCGGTGCCTCATTCGACCTTGGCGCCGGAACTGCGGACCACCACGCCCCAGCGGGCGATCTCCGACTTGATATAGGCGACCAGTTGCTCGGACGAGCCGCCGAGCGGTTCCAGGCCGATCTGGATCAGCTTGTCGCGATTGGCCGGCGTCGCCAGGAAACTTGCGATTTCGGCATGCAGCCGCGCGACGACGTCGCTCGGGGTCCTGGCCGGCACCACCACCGCCTGCCAGGCGACGGCCTCGTAGCCGGGATAGCCGGCTTCCGCGACGGTCGGAATGTCGGGGGCCGCAGCCACACGCCGGGGCGCCGAGACGGCCAGCGCCTGCAGCTTGCCGGCGGCGATCAGCGGCAAGGCCGGGGCCATGTCCATGAACATGAAGGGAATATGGCCGCCGATCACGTCGTTCATGGCGACCACGCTGCCGCGATAGGCGACATGGCGCACCTCGATGCCGGCCGCGGTCTTCAAGAGTTCGGCGGCGAGGTGGTGCGGCGTGCCGTTGCCGGCCGAGCCATAGACCAGTTCGCCGGGCTTCGCCTTGGCCAATGCGACGAGATCGGCCAGGGTCTTGATGCCGAGCGCCGGGTTGACGATCAGGATCAGCGGCACGCCGGCGACCAGCGATACCGGCGCGAAATCGCCGACGGGATCGTAGGGCAGGCGCTGGAACAGGCTGGCATTGATGGCGAGCGTCGTGCTGGTCGCCATCAGCAAGGTATGGCCGTCGGGTTCGGCGCGCGCCGCGAGGCCGGCGCCAATGGTCGAGCCGGCCCCTGGCCGGTTGTCGATGACCACGGGCTGCCCGAGCCGGTCTTTCAGGTGCTCGGCCAGGAAGCGCGCGAGAATGTCGGTGGTGCCGCCGGCGGGGTAGGGCACGATGAAGCTGATCGGCCGCTGCGGATAGGCGGTCTGGGCCGCTGCGGCGATCGAAAACGAGGCCCAAGCCAGCAGGACGAGGGCGAAGCGGGCGGCGCTGGCGGCAAGAGGGGTCATCGGGCATTCCTCCCTGGATGCGCCTCGGCCTCCTGGCTGGGCCTTGGCGCGGCCGGTCTGCGCCGGCTCTTGAAACGTCGTGAAACCTGTGTCCGTGGGGGCGATCGGGGGAGTGTGTTCAGGCGAGGCCCCTGATCCTGGGCATGTCGAGAAAGCGCCACGGGCTGGGCATTTCGCCGACCGGCACTTCGATCAAGGCCGGCTTGCGCCGCTCGGCCGCGGCGGCGACCGCCATGCGCAAGGCGTCCGGTGTGTGAACCCGTATCGCCTCGACGCCGAAGCTGCGGGCCATGGCGACGAAATCGGGATTGGTCAGATCAGTGGCGATGACCCGGTTGCCATGCAGCTCCTTCTGCATGCGCCGGACATTGCCGAAGGCGCCGTCGTTGAAGACCACCGCGACGAGCGGGATGTCGTGGTGCATCGCGGTCGCCAGTTCCTGGACGTTGAACATGAAGCCACCATCGCCGCTGATCGAGACCACGGCGACGTCGCGCCTGACGTCCTGGACGCCGAGCGCGGTGGCATAACCCCAACCGAGCGTGCCCTGATAACCCGAGGAGATGAAGGTTCGTGGCTTGTGAACCGGATAGGCGACGCGCGCGACATAACCGCACTGGGTCAGCTCATCGACCAGGATGCCGTCGTCGCCGATCGCCTGGCGGATCGCGCGCAGAAACGGCACCTGCGGATCGAGGCTCTCCATCTCGTGCGCCAGCGCGGCCTTCAGCGCGGCGACCTCGTCGGTGCGCGCGGCGCGCTTCGGGGCCTTTCGGTCGAAAGCCTCGACCAGTCTCGGCAAGATGGCCTCGACCCGGCCGAGCAGCGCCACGTCGGGCCTGGCGATGGTGTCGAGCGCCGTCGGATCGACCTCGATCCGGACGATCTTCATCGTGGCGTCGGTGCCCCAGTTGCCGAGTTGCATCTGCGCCCGCGAACCGATGACGAGCACGGCGTCGCAGCTCTGCCAGAGCCGGTGACCGGCCGGCAGCGTGACGCTGAGCGGATGCCGGTCGTCCAGCACGCCGCGTCCCATGCGATAGGCGAGAACCGGTGCCTGCAGGCGCTCGGCCATCAGCCGGACCCATTCGCTCGATCCTTGCGCGCCGCCGCCGACCACGATCAGCGGCCGTTCGGCGGCCGAGAGCAGGGCGACGGCCGCATCCACCAGCCCGTCGTCGATGTCAGCCGGCGCATTGCGCGGCGCCGGCGGGACTGGCGCGAAAGCGCCTTGCGCCGCCAGCACGTCGGGCGGGATTTCCAGGGCGACGGGGCGAGGGCGGTCTTGCGTCAGGGCGGCGATGGCATCCGCCACGTCGCCTGCCGCGCGCGCCGGATCCATCGTGCGGGTCGCCTGTTTGGTCAGGCGCTCGAGGATGCCGAGCTGGTCGGGAATTTCGTGCAGCAGGCCAATGCCGCGGCCGATCGCCCGGCTGGCGATCTGGCCGGTCAGGCACAGCACCGGCGCATTGGTCGAATAGGCGGTGGCCAGCGCCGCGGCGGTGTTCAGGACGCCCGGACCGGGCACCACCGAAAAGACCTGGGGCTTGCCGGTCGCAAGCGCCGCGCCGAGCGCCATATAGGCCGCGCCCTGTTCGTGGCGCGTATGCACGGCGCTGACCGCGCCGCCGGTGTCGTGGACGGCGTTGAAGAACCAGTCGTTCTGGATGCCGGGCACGCAATAGACGCGATCGAGGCCGTGGGCCTGCAGCGTTGCGACGACGGCGCCGGCGCAGGTGGTCGGGGAGGCGGCCATGGCCTTCTCTTTCTGGCGCCGGCAGGGTTCGGCGGTCCCGGCGTATCTTGACTCGCTGGTTCTTGTGTCCGAATACCGGATACGTGAATCGCAGGGCATGCTAAATCTTGACGTTCGTCTGTCAATTAAATCCACTTTCCGGTCTTGATTGCTATGATCGGACATGTCGCCGCAGGAGCTCGGCGGGTGATGGCTGGAATTGGCGATATCCAATTATCGGACATTCAGGATGGCGCCGGACCCGCCGGCGGCCCGGTGGCGCACATGGCTGAAGCCTCGGGCAGCCTGCACCGCTCGGTCATCCTGGTCCGGGCCATCGCACGGGGCGGGGAGGCCGGCGCGGCCCTTGCGGATCTCGTCACCTGGACCGGATTGCCGCGGCCGACGGTTCATCGCGTTCTCGACATGCTGATCGAGACCGGCTGGGTCGAGCGCGACCTGCCGACGCGGCGGTTCTTCCTGGGCCAGGAAATGGTCGCGCTCGGCCTGGTCGCGGCGGCCCGCCACCCGATCGAACGGCTCGCCGCGACCGAGCTGGCGCTGCTTGCCCAGGATATCGGGCAGACCGTCTATCTCAGCGTCCGTGCCGGGCTGGATATCGTCTGCGCGGCGCGCCAGGAGAGCACGGCGCGGATCCAGACGCTGGTGCTGAAGGTCGGCAGCCAGGTTCCGCTCGGCCGCGGGGCCGGCAGCATGGCGATTCTGGCGGCCCTGCCCGAAGCGGAGGCCGAGGTGGTGATCGCGGCCAATCGCGCGCGCTATGCGCTGGAAACCGAGGGCTTCGACGAAGCGGCGTTTCGCCGTGCCCTCGACGAAGCGCGGGTCGCGGGCTTCGCCAGCCACGACAGCCTGTTCAGCCGCGGCATCGGCGGCATCGGCGTCGCGGTGCGCGATGCCACGGCCTATCCCGTGGCCGCGATCAGCACGGCTTTCGTGGCCAACTGGCTCGACGAGGCGCAACGCCGGCGCTGCGTCGCGGAACTCAACGGCGCCGCGCGGCGGATCGGCTCGCGCCTGCTCGAATTGCGCCGTCGGGCGTAAGCCGGGCGCGACCTGGTCTCGCCGTCATGGACCGCCATAGGCGCACCAGCCGCCGTCGACCGGCAAGGTCACGCCGGTGACGAAGGAGGCCGCGGCCGACGCGAGGAAAGCCACGGCCTGGGCGATCTCGTCGGGCTGGCCGAGCCGCCGCATCGGGGTCCGGGTCTCGATGGCGCGCCGATCGATCCGGCTGTCGGCGAACATCTCGAAAGCCATCGGTGCTTCGATATAGCCGGGCGCCACGCAATTCACGCGGATGCCGCGGCCGGCCCATTCACAGGCCAGCGTTCGGGTCAGATGGACGATCGCCGCCTTCGACACGCCATAGGCGTTGGAGCCGGGCAGGCCGACGAGGCCGGCAATGGAGGCGATGCTGACGATGGCGCCTTCGGCCCTGCGCGACAGGATATGCCGGCCGACCGCGCGGCTGACCAGGAAGGTCCCGCGCAGATTGACGTCGATGACGTCCTGCCAGGCGTCGATGTCTTGATCGGTCGTCCTGACCAGCGGCTGGGCGATGCCGGCATTGTTGATCAGCACGTCGATCCGGCCGGCCGCCGCGACGGCGCGGACAACGAGGTCTTCCACCGCCTGCTCCGATCCGATATCGCCGGCAAGCGCCACGGCGCCGCCCGGAACGTCGTGCGCTGCAGCTTCCAGGCGCGCCTCGTCGCGATCACACAGGACAACCCTGGCGCCGCCCGCCGCCAGACGCTGCGCGATCGCCAGGCCGATGCCGCCGGCAGCCCCGGTCACCAGCGCCGTCCGTCCCTCGAAGTCACGCGGCGTCGCGCTCATGAGGCCACCTTGCGGGTGGTGGCGCGTTCCGAACGCTCGCGAAACGCCCGGACGCGCTCGCGGTGGTCGGCACTCGCATTGGTCAGGGCCTCATAGGCGAGCCCGGTGTCCATCATGCTGTGGGCGAGCTGCTTCAGGGCGATATTGACCGTCACCTTGGTCCAGCGGATCGCCTTGACCGAGCCATTGACCAGCCGCTCGGCGAAGGCGTCGACCGTGGCGTCGAGGTCGGCCGCGGCGACCGCGTGGTTGATCAGGCCGATCTCGGCGGCGCGCGGCGCGGCGACCCGGTCGCCGGTGAACAGGAACTCCTTGGCGCGGGCGAAGCCGACGAGCTGCGGCCAGATCACGGCGCCGCCGTCGCCGGCGACCATGCCGACCGAGACATGGGGGTCGGCGAGATAGGCGGTCTCGGCGGCGAAACCGATGTCGCAGAACAGCGCCAGCGTGGCGCCAAGGCCAACGGCCGGACCGTTGATCTTGGCAATGGTCGGCTTCTCGCAATCGAGCAGGGAGAAGACGATGCGTTTCGCCTCGGCGACCGTCGTCTCGAAGTTTTCGGGGTGGTCGATGGCATCCTGCATCCAGTCGATGTCGCCGCCGGCGCAAAAGGCCCGGCCGGCGCCGGTCAGCACCACCACGTCCGATGCCGGGTCATTGCCGGCATCGGCGAAGACCCGCGCCAGCTCCTCGTGCATCACCGCGTCGACGGCATTCAGCGCGGCGGCGCGATCGAGCGTCAGGTGGAGGACACGGCCACGGCGCTCGATCCTGATGGTGCGGTAGTCGGCCTGCTTCATTGGTCGGTTCTCCCAGGGGTCTGTCCCGCCGCGAGCCGGCGCAAGTCCGATTTCAGGACCTTGCCCATCGGGCCGCGCGGCAATGTCTCGGTGAAGGTGATGCGGCGGGGAATCTTGTAGTCGGCCAGCTTGTCGCGGCAGAACGCCTGCAACGCCGCGCCGTCGACGGCCTGGCCCGGCCGGGCGACGACGAAAGCGTGGATGTCCTCGCCGAGCTTTGGGTGGGGAACCGCGATGACCGCGGCTTCCTGGACGGCGGGATGGCGGAACAGCGCCTCTTCGACTTCGAGCGAGCCGATATTGTGGCCGCCGCGGATGATCATGTCCTTCTTGCGGTCGACATGAAAAAGAAAGCCGTCGGTATCGAGATAGCCGATATCGCCGGTCATCAGCCAGCCATCGCGCAGCGCTTTTTCGGTTAGCACCGGCTCGTCGTAATATTCGCGCATGACGCTCGGGCTGCGGATGGCGATTTCGCCGGTCGCGCCGACGGCCATGGCGACACCGTCGTCGTCGACGATACGAACCTCGGTCAGCGGCCAGGGGCGGCCGACGGAAGCGCGCCTGGCCTCGCCATGGTCGCCCTGCATCACCGTGCCGGCCGGCCCGCTCTCGGTCATGCCATAGGTCTGGCGCAGCTCGACATGCGGGAAGGTTTCGGCCAGGCGCCGGATCACCTCGACGGCCATGGATGCGCCGCCATAGTCGAACAGGGTCAGGTGCGACAGGTCGTGGCGGGCGCGGTCATAGCTGTCGAGCAGGAAGATGTAGAAGGCCGGCGCGCCGATATATTTGGTCGTCCGTTCGCGCTCCATCCGGGCGATGATGTCGGTGAGGTCGAAATGCGGGTCGAGCACCGCCTGGGCGCCGGCCCACCAGGCCGGCAGCAGCAGGCAATGCAGGCTGGCGGTGGTGAAGAACGGGAAGAAGCTCTGATAGACGTCGTTTTCGCCGAGGCTCATGGCCTCGGCGAAACCATAAGCCGAGGCGACGCTGCGCGCATGGGTCATCACCGCGCCCTTCGGATGGGCGGTGGTGCCCGACGTGAACAGGATTTCCGAGACGGCGTCGGGCGATACCGGCGGCCAAGGCCCATGTGGGGCAGGGGCCGTAGCCAGGATTCGATGCCAGTCGGCCGGCGCCGATTCCGGCTCGCCGCCGACCGTGACGGACAGCCTGATGCCCGCGAGGCGCGGTGCGAGGCCTTGCAGCAGCGGCCAGAAGTCGCGCATGGCGATCAGGCCAACGCAGCGGGCCTTGTTGACGACATAGACGATTTCGTCTGCGGCGAAGCGGGTGTTGACCGGCACCACGACGGCACCGAGGCGATGCAGGGCGAGCATGGTGACGGCGGCTTCGACGCCAGCCTCGTTGTTCATCATCAGGCCGACATGATCGCCGGCCGCGACGCCGGCATGCCGCAGTCCCGCGGCGAGCCGGTGTGCCCTTGCGACCAGTTGCCCATAGCTCAGGCGCTGCTCGGAACCGTCGATCGAGCGGGCCGTCAGGGCGAGGGCATCCGGGCGTCGCGACGCCTGAGCCTCGACCAGATCGATGATCGACCGACCGACCAGCGCGTCGGGCAGGGCGAAGGCTCCCATGGCCTGTTTCCTCCGTTCGGCGGTCGTTTTCCGCCACCCCGAGGGGGGCGCCGGCCGTTATGGCCGGCGACGGTACGACGCTTCCGATATCAATTTCGATTTTCGATTCGATAGTCAGTTTTGTTGACGTGTCCAGCGGAAAATTCTATGCCGGGGTCAAGCGATCGCACTGACCGATTGCGTGAAGGGGAGGACAGGCCATGCGCTTCTGGAAATTCGCGGCCATTCTGGCTGCCGGGCTTTTCGTGACGGCGAGCCATGCTCAGACGCCGCAGCGGCCGCTGAAGATCGGCGTTCTCACCGATATGACCGGCATTCTGTCGTCGGCGCTGGGGCCGGGCTCGGTCGATGGCGCCCGCATGGCGATCGAGGATTTCGGCGGCCAGATGTTCGGCCGGCCGATCGAGCTGGTGGTCGGCGATCACCAGAACAAGCCCGATATCGGCTCCGGCATCACGCGGCGCTGGTTCGACGAGGACGGCGTCGACGTCATCGTCGATATCGGCAATTCGGCGGTGGCGCTGGCCGTGCGCGAGCTGGTGCAGAGCAAGAACCGCATCGCGCTCTATGTCGGTGCGTCGAGCGCCGACCTGACCGGCAAGGCCTGCTCGCCCAATACCGCGCAATGGAGCCACGACACCTATCTGTTCGCCAATGCCTTGCCGGCCGAGCTGATGCGCCAGGGCAAGAAGAAATGGTTCCTGATCGTCCAGGACTGGGCCTTCGGCCACGCGCTGCAACGCGACGTCACCAAGGTGGTGACCGATGGCGGCGGGCAGGTGCTCGACAGCGTCCGTCATCCGCCTGGCACGCTCGATTATTCGTCGATGCTGCTGCGGGCGCAGGCGTCGGGGGCCGATGTCGTGGCCTTCCTGAGCGCCGGCCAGGATCTCTCCAACATGATCAAGCAGGCGAGCGAATTCGGCCTGGCCGGATCCTCGCAGCAATTGGTGGCGCCGGCTTTCCTGCTGTCGGATGCCCATGGCCTCGGGCCGCAGATGGCGCAGGGCATCGTGTTCTCGACGGTCTGGTACTGGAACCTGAACCCGGAAGCACGGGCCTGGTCGCAGCGCTTCTTCGCGCGCAACAGGTTCATGCCGGCGGAGGCCCATGCCGGCACCTATAGCGCGGTCAGCCATTACCTGAAGGCGGTCAGCGCCGCGGGCACCAACCGGCATGACCTGGTCATGGCGCGGATGCACGAGATGCCGGTGAACGACTTCTACACGCGCGACGCGCGGCTGCGTGCCGATGGCCGCCTGATGCGGCCCGCCTATCTCGCCCAGATGAAGACGCCGGCCCAGTCGCGCGAGCCCTGGGACTACTACACGATCCTGTCGGAAGTGCCGCCCGAGCGGGCGTTCCGGCCGGAGAGCGAGCAGGCCTGCGCTCTGCCGGCCCGGTAAAATCGGCGCATGCCGGTCGGGTCAAAAAGCCGGCCGGCATGCTAGAACGCCTCGGCCGGGCCGGCGAGGGCGCGGCCTCGGGGCAGGGAATGCAAGCCTATGGCGACGAAGGACGATCCGCAGCGCGACAACGGCGAAACGGCGACGGCCATGCCGGCCATACGGGCGCCGAAGCGCAAGCTGACGCGGGTCGAAAAGTCGCAACGCACGCGCCAGGCGATCTGTGACGCGGCCGCGGAAATCATTGGCGAATTCGGCTATGCCGAGGCCTCGATCGCCCGGATCATGGAGCGGGCGGGCCTCGGCCACGGCACGTTTTATGCCTATTTCGACAGCCGGGCCGAGCTGTTCGACCAGCTGCTGCCGATGAAGGGCACCGAGGTGCTCGATTTCCTGCATGACCGGGTCAAGGGCGCGGCGAATTTCGTCGAGATGGAAACCAAGGGCTTTCTCGGCTTCCTGGAATTCGCCCAGACCCATCCGTGGTTCTTCCGGCTCTTGCACGAGGCGGAAGTGGCGGCGCCGGCCGGTTACCGTCAGCATATCGACAATATCATGGTGCGGTTCCGGCGCTCGCTGAAGCGAAGCTGGGACCTCGGCGAGCTGCCCGGTTATGGCGAGCAGGAGCTGGACACGCTGGCCTATTTGCTGATTTCGGCGCGCGACTACGTCTATTCGCAACATGTCGCGCGCAGCCCCGACAGGGCCTCGGCGCTGCAGGACGCGGTGGAGACCTATCGAAAGTTCATCTCTTACGGCCTGCGCGGCGCGGCGAGCGATGCCATGGCCGACGCGGCGGGCCGCCCGGCGGCGAAGACGCCCGGCTGAAGGCGGCGCGCTTACGCATCGGGCGCGACCAATCGCGCTCATGGTCGACAATGGCAGCGCCGGGATCGGGTAGGGTGCTGCGACACGGTTGGGGAGGATGGGCCGTGACGCTGATCGATGCCGCGACGCGGAAAAAGCTCGTCGGCCGCTACAGTGCGCCCGACCGGTTCTATCACGGCATGGCCCATGTGGAGGCGCTGCTCGGCCTTGCCGCCGCGCACGTGGCGGCGCTCGCCGACCGCGAGGCGGTGGACGCCGCAATCTGGTTCCATGACGCGATCTATGACAGCCGCCGTTCGGACAATGAATTGCTGAGCGCGGCGCTGGCGCGCGAGCACCTCCATAGCCTTTGCGAACCCGTCCGCCTCGAACGCATCACCGGGATGATCGAGGCGACGGCGACCCATGTTCCGCCCGATCTCGACACTTCCGGTGCGCGCAGCGACGCCGTGCTGTTCCTGGACATGGACCTGGCGATCCTCGGCGCGCCGCCCGCGGCGTTCGACGCCTATGAACGGGCGACCCGCATGGAATATGGCTGGGTGGACGAAGCCGCCTGGGCGCGCGGCCGGTCGCGCGTGCTGCGCGGCTTTCTGGACCGCGACCGGATTTTCCGCAGCGCCATCTTTCACGACGGCTACGAGCGGCAGGCGCGCGCCAATATCGCGGCGTCACTGGCGCGGCTCGCTGGCGACGACCAGGGCGAGCCATCGTGATCATGCCGGCCTTGGGGACGGTTGGCCTGGCGATGGGACAGGGGCCGAGACGCGATGCCCGTTCCGCTATCCGTGATTCGCATAAGACATATTATGGAACCAAAACATGTCCTCGAAAATGGCTGCCCTGGGCCGCTACTGGGCTCCCGGCGCTGTCTCCGGCTTGCCGCCCGGTCTTGGCGCGCAGCTGAGCGGCTGCTTCTAAGCCGCTCGGATCATTGATCATTGTTCGTCGTCAGAGCTTCTCGACACGCAGCCTGAGCGCATTGCCGATAACGCTGACCGAGGACAGCGCCATGGCCGCCGCCGCGATGATCGGCGACAGCAGGATGCCGAAGACCGGATAAAGCACGCCGGCGGCGACCGGCACGCCGGCGGCGTTGTAGATGAAGGCGAAGACCAGGTTCTGGCGGATATTGGCCATGGTGGCGCGCGACAGCTGGCGCGCCTTGACGATGCCGTTGAGGTCGCCCTTGAGCAGCGTCACGCCGGCGCTCTCGATGGCGACATCGGTGCCGTGGCCCATGGCGATGCCGACATCGGCGGCGGCCAGCGCCGGCGCGTCGTTGACGCCGTCGCCGGCCATGGCGACCACGCGGCCTTCGCGCTTCAGCCGCTCGACCACGGCGCTCTTCTGGTCCGGCAGGACATCGGCTTCGACCTCGGCAATGCCGAGCCGGCGCGCCACGGCCTCGGCCGTGACCCGGTTGTCGCCGGTCAGCATGACGATGCGCAGGCCGGCATCCCCTAGGCCTTTCAAGGCCTCCGGCGTCGTCGGCTTGACCGGATCGGCAATGGCGATGGTGCCGGCGATCCGGCCGCCGACGCCGATGAAGATGGCGGTGGCGCCATCGCCGCGCAGGCTGTCGGCGGCGGCCGAAGCCGGCCCGAGATCGACGCCTTCGGCGGCCAGGAAGGCGGCATTGCCGATCACAACGGCGCGTCCCTCGACGATGCCCTTGGCGCCTTTGCCGGTCGGGGAATCGAAGTCGCTAACCGGGGGCAGGGCAAGGCCCCTGCCCTCGGCCGCCTTGACGATGGCGAGCGCCAGCGGGTGTTCGGAGGCGCGTTCGACGGCCGCCGCGAAGCGTAGGACATCGGCCTCGCTGAAGCCCTCGGCCGGCACGATGGCGGTCACCGCCGGCTTGCCCTCGGTGAGCGTGCCGGTCTTGTCGACGACCAGGGTGTCGACCTTCTCGAGCCGCTCCAGCGCCTCGGCGTTCTTGATCAGGATGCCGAGGCCTGCGCCGCGGCCGACGCCGACCATGATCGACATGGGCGTGGCGAGGCCGAGCGCACAGGGACAGGCGATGATCAGCACGGCAACGGCTGCCACCAGGCCATAAGCCAGGCGCGGTTCCGGACCGACCAGGGCCCAGGCGGCGAAGGCCATGACGGCGATCGCGATCACCAGCGGCACGAACCAGCCGGCGACGGTGTCGGCGAGCCGCTGGATCGGCGCGCGCGAGCGCTGGGCCTCGGCCACCATCTGGACGATGCGCGCCAGCATGGTGTCGCGGCCGATCTTTTCGGCCGTGATGACGAGGCCACCGGACTGGTTGAGCGTGCCGCCGATGACGGTCGCGCCTTCGCCCTTGGTGACCGGCATGGATTCGCCCGTCACCATGGATTCGTCGATGGCCGAACGGCCTTCGGTGACCCGGCCGTCGACCGGCACCTTCTCGCCCGGACGGACACGCAAGCGGTCGCCGACGGCCACCAGGTCGAGCGAGATTTCCTCCTCGCCACCGTCGGCGCCAATGCGGCGCGCGGTCCTGGGGGCGAGATTGAGCAGCGCCTTGATCGCCCCCGATGTCTGGTCGCGGGCCCGCAGCTCCAGCACCTGGCCGAGCAGGACCAGGACCGTGATCACCGCCGCGGCCTCGAAATAGACCGCCACGGTGCCGTCGGCGGCGCGGAAGGCCGCCGGAAACAGGCCGGGCGCCAGCGCCGCGACCATGCTGTAGAGCCAGGCGACGCCGGTGCCCATGGCGATCAGCGTGAACATGTTGAGATTGCGGGTGACCAGCGACTGCCAGCCACGCACGAAGAACGGCCAGCCGGCCCAGAGCACGACCGGCGTCGCCAGCACGAGCTGGATCCAGACCGAGGTGGTCGGCGGCACGAGGTGGTGCAGCGCCGGCACCAGATGACTGCCCATTTCCAGGACGAAGACCGGCAAGGCCAGCGCCAGGCCGATCCAGAAGCGCCTGGTCATGTCGGCGAGTTCGGGATTGGGGCCGCTATCGGCGGTGACGACGGCGGGCTCCAGGGCCATGCCGCAGATCGGGCAGGATCCCGGGCCGATCTGGCGGATCTCCGGATGCATCGGGCAGGTAAAGACGGTGCCTTCCGGCACCGGTTCCGCCGCGACGGCCTTGCCGGCGGCGAGATAGCGCTGGGGATCGGCCACGAATTTGGTGCGGCAGCCGGCCGAACAGAAGTGATGGGTCGCGCCGGCATGGTCGGCGCGGTGCTTGGAGGTCGCGGGATCGACATCCATGCCGCAAACCGGGTCCTTCACCAGATGGGCGGTGTTCGGAGCGGCCTTCTGGCCGTGGTGTGCATGGTCATGATGCGCATGGTCTTGATGTGCATCGTCTTGGGCGGCGTGGTCGTTATGCGCGTGACCATGGGCTGCATGAGCCTGGTCATCCGGCTTGCCGCCGCAGCAGCTGCCTTTGTCCTGATGGCCGTGATGGTCATGCGCCGCCATGCCGCCGCCCTTTCCATATGCTACCCTTGGGGGGTATATGTCGACTTGTCCTATATACCCGTATGGGGTATATGGCAACCATGCAGAGCGACACCAAGACTTCCTGCCAGCAGCGGCTCAACCGGATCGAAGGCCAGGTGCGCGGCATTGCCCGCATGGTCGACGAGGACCGCTACTGCATCGATATCATCACCCAGATCTCGGCGGTGCGCGCCGCGCTGAAGCGGGTCGAGGAAGAGGTGCTGAAGGATCATGTCGGCCATTGCGTCGAGCATGCCATCGCGTCCGGCGACAAGGACGAGCAGCGGCGCAAGGTGGCCGAGCTGATCGACGTGTTCCGGCGGCTGCAGGCTTAGGACTGAGATGGCGAGCCGGGGGCTTCCGGGTCTCGCGGCGGCGTAGGGCGTGCTTCCGGCCTGACAAGGCAGCCGCTATCCCGACCTGTCCCCGGCGGAGAGCGAAGGGACGCATCTCTGCAATGGGCCTGGGCTGGTCGCGCTTGGAGAGCTCGCACCGGAACCACTACTCCTCACCTCTCTCCGGCGGGGAGAGCTCGGTGCGCAGCGCCGGGAGAGGGGGGGGTGTAGCTTCAGAACAACGCTTTGGGCGCTTCGCATGGAGCTTCGTCGGCGAGCGCCTCGCCCCCTCTCCCGACCACTCGCTACGCTCGCGGTCGACCTCTCCCCGCCGGGGAGAGGTGTGGGCCATGGTTCTGGAGTAAGACGCCGAACGACGGGCAGACGTCGCGCAAGCAACTGCCCCCGGCCCTATTCCACCGTGACGATCATGCCGTCATAGGCCGGAACCACTCCCTCAGGCAGGCGGGCGGCGAGTGCCTGGTAGTCGAGATCCGAATGAAGATTGGTCAGGATCGTGCGGGCGGGCTTGAACCGCGCGACCAGTCCGAGCGCCTCGTCGACGGTCAGATGGGTCGGGTGGCGGGTGAACCGAAGTGCGTCAAGGATGAGCAGATCGCAATCCTCGAAATAACTTGAAGATTCATCCAATAATATATTGATATCAGGACAGTACACGGTCTTGTTTAAGCGAAAGCCGAGAGCTTTGTAGGGCGCGCCGTGCATGACCGGGAAAGGCCGGGCCGTGATGGCGCCGCCCGGCCCCTCGATCGTCAGAGGCTGATGTTCGGCCAGCGGATTGAGGTTGATGATCGGCGGATAGTCGCTGCCGGCGGGGGACGCGAAGCAATAGCCGAACCGGGCCTCCAGCGTCGTCCGTGTCGCCGCGTCGGCATAGGCCTCGACGCGGCGGCGCATGGCGAGCGCGAGCGGCCGAAGGTCGTCGATGCCGTGGGTGTGGTCGGCATGGTCGTGGGTGTAGATGACGCCGTCGAGCCGGGTCACCCCGGCCGCGAGCAATTGTTCGCGGATGTCGGGGCCGGTATCGATCAGCACCGTGGTGACACCGCCGGGGCCGGCCGTCTCGACCAGCAGGGCGCAGCGGCGGCGGCGATTGCGCGGATCGGCCGGATCGCAGGCGCCCCACCCCTGCCCGACGCGCGGCACGCCACCCGAGGAGCCGCAGCCGAGAATGGTCAGGGTCAGCGTCATGAAACGTTCCTAGCCGGCCTTGAGGCGCTGACCGCGGTCGGCCTTGGCGAACAGCCGGTAGAAATTGTCGGTCGTCTGGCGCGCCCAGTCGTCCGGCGCGACGCCGCGGGCTTCGGCGACGACCTTGCCGGTCTCGACGACGAAGGACGGCTCATTGGTCTTGCCGCGGTATTTGCCGGGGGCGAGATAGGGCGCGTCGGTCTCGACCAGGATGCGGTCGGCCGGCAACAGCGCCGCGATCCGGCGCAGCTCCGGCGCGCTCTTATAGGTGACGATGCCGGAAAACGAGACGTAGAGGCCGAGCGCGACACCGGTCAGCGCCAGCTGTTCCGAGCCGGTGAAGCAGTGCAGGACGGCCTTGAAGGCTCCCTTCCCCATTTCCTCGGTCAGGATTGCGGCGACCCGGTCGTCGGCCTCGCGGGCATGGATGACCAGCGGCAGGCCGGTCTCGCGCGCCGCGGCGATATGGGTCAGGAAACCCTGTTCCTGGGCCGCGCGCGGCGACATGTCGTAGTGATAGTCGAGGCCGGCCTCGCCGATGGCGACGACCTTGGGATGGGCCGCCAGCGCCACCAGTTCGGCGGCGGTGACATCGAGCTCCTCGTGGGCATTGTGCGGATGGGTGCCGACCGAGCACCAGACGCCGTCATGGGCCTCGGCGATGGCGCGGATCGCCTCGAAACGGCGCACCCGGGTGTTGATGGTCACGACCGCGCCGACGCCGGCCGCCACGGCGCGCTGCAACAGCGCGCCGTGATCGACGGCAAGTTCGGGAAAGTCGAGATGGCAGTGGCTGTCGACCCACATCAGGCCGTCGCCTCGGGCTTTTCGACGTAACGCGGGAACACGCCCTCCGGCGCCGGCAGGCTGGTGCCGGGCACGAGCGCCCGGCCGAGATCGGCGAAGTCGCGCGCATCGGCCGGCACCGCCAGCAGGTCGAGCAGCTTCGGCGCCGCCAGCGGCACCGCCGGCTGGGCCAGGATCGCCACCTTGCGAATGATCTCGGCGGTGACGTAGAGCACCGTCTCCATGCGCGCGAAATCGGTCTTGCGCAGCGCCCAGGGAGCCTGCGCCGCGAAATAGCGGTTGGCCTCGGAGACGACCGCCCAGACGGTTTCGAGATAGCGGTGGATCTGCTGGCTCGCCATGGCCTCGCGCGATGGCGCGAGCATGCCGTCGGCGAGCGCCAGGATCGCCTTGTCCTCGTCGCTCAGGGCGCCGGGCTTCGGCAGCACGCCGTCGCAGTTCTTGGCGATCATCGACAGCGAGCGCTGCGCCAGGTTGCCGAGATCATTGGCGAGATCGGCATTGGTGCGCGCGACGATGGCCTCGTGCGAATAGGAGCCGTCATTGCCGAAGGCGACTTCACGCAGCAGGAAATAGCGCATGGCGTCGACGCCATAGGCTTCCGCCATGGCGAAGGGATCGACGACATTGCCCAGGGATTTCGACATCTTCTCGCCGCGGTTGAACAGGAAGCCGTGGCCATAGACGCGTTTCGGCAGGGCAATGCCCGCCGACATCAGGAAAGCCGGCCAATAGACCGCGTGGAAGCGCACGATGTCCTTGCCGATGACATGCAGGTCGGCGGGCCAGCGCGCCCATTCCGGACTGGCCGTGTCGGGATAGCCGACTGCGGTGATGTAATTGGTCAGGGCGTCGACCCAGACATACATCACATGGCCGTCGGAGCCGGGCACGGGCACGCCCCAGTCGAAGGTGGTGCGCGAGACCGAGAGGTCGCTCAGGCCGCCTTTGACGAAGCTGATCACCTCGTTGAAGCGGGTGTCCGGGCCGACGAAATCGGGATGGGCCTGGTAATGCTCCAGGAGCTTGTCCTGGTATTTGGACAGGCGGAAGAAATAGGTCTCTTCCTTGGTCCATTCCACGGGGGTGCCCTGCCCCCCGACGCGCACGCCGTCAGGCCCGACCGAGGTTTCGTCCTCGCCGTAATAGGCCTCGTCTCGAACCGAGTACCAGCCCTCGTAGCCGCCGAGATAGATGTCGCCCGAGGCGACCATGGCCTCCCAGATCGCCTGGCTGGCGCGGTAGTGGCGCGGCTCGGTGGTGCGGATGAAATCGTCGTTGGAGATCGCCAGCGCCTTGGCCATGGCGCGGAACGCCTCGGCGTTGCGGTCGGCGAGGTCGCGCACCGCCATGCCCTCGCGCGCCGCGGTCTGCACCATCTTCAGGCCGTGCTCGTCGGTGCCGGTCAGGAAGAACACGTCATGGCCGTCATGGCGCATGAAGCGGGCGATCGCGTCCGTCGCAATGACCTCGTAGGCATGGCCGATATGGGGCACGCCGTTGGGATAGGAGATAGCTGTCGTGACGTAGAAGCGCGGCTTCGCCATGATGATCGATCGATGCTTTGGGGTCAGGTCCGGCGCCGGCCAGCCTCGGCGAGCCAGCCGAAAACCTGGAAAACGAAGGGCTTACGTTCGAGATTGAACGTACGCACCTGCGCCGCGGCAATGTCGATCTTCTCCCATACCTCGGAAAGCGGTGCAAGGCGGCGGGCCCCCCCGCCGGCCTCGGCCTTGACGGTCGCGTGGATATGATCCGTCACCGCGCGCAGGAAGAGGTCGAACATGGCGTCGTCGCGTCGCGCCAGCTTGTCGCCGAGGCCGTGCAGGGCCTGCGGATCGGTCGCCGGCAGCCGCAGCAGTTCGGCGTCGACGGCGGCGGCGAACGAGGCCTGGCCGCCCTCCGCGATCTCGAGCGCGCGCCGGAGGCTGCCCTCGGCGCGGCGGGCGACCTCGCGGGTCTCGTCGGCCGGGATCTTGACCTCGTCGAAGCTGCCGAGCCCCTGGACGATCTCGTCCTCGCTGAGCGGCGCCAGCGTCAAGGTGCGGCAGCGCGAGCGGATGGTCGGCAGGAGGCGCCCGGGCATATGGGCGAGAATCAGGAACAGCGACCGGGCCGGCGGCTCCTCCAGCAGCTTCAGCAGGGCGTTGGCGCTCGACCGGTTCAATTCGTCGGCGGCGTCGACCAGGCAGATGCGCCAGCCGCCCTCGCCCGCCGTCGAGCCGAAGAAGCGGATGATGTCGCGCATGGCATTGATCGAGATGTCCTGCGGGATCTTGTCCTTGCCGGCCTCGGCGATGCGGCGGAGCGCCAGCAGATCCGGATGGGCGCCGGAAACGATCCGGCGCGCCACGGGATGGTCGGGCGAGACCGCGAGATCGTCGACCGCCGGCCCCAGCATGCGCGGGTCCGGATTGGCCAGGATGAAGCGGGCGAAACGATAGGCGAGCGTCGCCTTGCCGATGCCCTGCGGCCCGCCGATCAGCCAGGCGTGGTGCATGCGCTTGCCGCGATAGGCATCCAGCAGGCCGAGCTCGGCCTGACGGTGACCGATCAGCAGGCTGCGTTCGCGCGGATGCGGCGCGCCATCCAGGCGATCGGCGGCATTTTCCTCGATCATGACGCCACCAGCCGGGCCGGCAGGTCGAAGCGGGCCAGGACCAGGTCGCGGATCTCGGCGGCGACCGTGTCGGGATCCCGGGTCGCGTCGACCAGGCGGCAGCGCTCGGGTTCGGCCTGAACCAGCGCCTTGAAGCCCTGACGCAATTTGGTGTGGAAGGCGACGCCCTCGCGCTCGAAGCGGTCGAGCGCGCCTTGCTGGCGGCTGGCGACCCGGGCGAGCCCGACCTTGGGGGGCAGATCGAGCACCAGGGTCAGGTCCGGCCGGTCGGTGCCGACGGTCAGGTGCTCGAGCGCCAGAATGAAGGCCGGATCGACCTTGCCGGCCAGGCCCTGATAGACCCGGGTCGAATCGGCGAAACGGTCGCAGATCACCCAGTCGCCCCGCGTCAGCGCCGGCAGGATGGTCGAGGTCAGGTGGTCGCGCCGTGCCGCGCCGAACAGGATCGTCTCGGCTTCGGGCCCGAAGGGTTCGGCCGCGCCGCTCAGCAGGACGTGGCGGATGATCTCGGCGCCCGGCGAGCCGCCGGGCTCGCGCGTCAGCACGGAATGGATGCCGCGGCTCTCCAGGAATTCGGCCAGCCGGCGCGCCTGGGTCGACTTGCCGGCGCCCTCGCCGCCTTCGAACGTGATGAAACGGCCGCGGCGCGCCGGCTCCTTGGTCGGGTGCTTGTCGGTCACGGCCGGGCGATCCCCGAGCGCAGCCAGCCGGACGCCGCTTCCCAGGCGCCTTGCATGGCGCGCTGGGTCAGTGATCCCGTCCCGACGTCGGCGGCGGCATAGACCGGCACTTCGAGCGCCAGCTGGCTGCCGCGCAGGACCCTGAGCTTGCCGATTTCCGTGCCCTGGCGGACCGGCGCCTTGACCGGCCCCTGATAGACGATCTGTGCCGTCACGCGGTCGGACTGGCCGCGCGGCAGCAGCAGCCGCACCAGCTTGCCCGCGGTGACCGGGACGGTAGCGGCGGCTCCGCCGAAGACGCTGACCTCGCCAATGGTCTCGCTCTCGGCGAACAGGTCGCGCAGTTCGAACGAGCGAAAGCCCCAGTCGAGCAGTTTGCGGGCCTCGTTGGTGCGCTCCTGGAGCGAGCGGGCGCCCATCACGACGACGATCAGACGCTGGTTGTTCTGCACCGCCGAGCCGGCCAGGTTGAACCCGGCCTCCTCGATGTAGCCGGTCTTCAGGCCGTCGGCGCCGGAATAGGTGCCGAGCAGCGGGTTGCGATTCTGCTGGCGAATGTTGTTCCAGGTGAATTCGCGCTCGGAATAGATGGCATATTGCTCGGGGTAGGTCTTGATGATGTGCTCGGCGAGCCTGGCGATCTCGCGCGCGGTCATGCGCTGCTCGGCGTCAGGCAAGCCGGTGGCATTGCGGAACACCGAGCGGGGGAGGCCGAGATCGCGGGCGCGCTTGTTCATCAGTGTGACGAAATTGGCCTCGGTGCCGGAGATCGCCTCGGCCAGCGCGATCGAGGCGTCGTTGCCGGACTGAATAATCGCGCCGCGGATCAGGTCCTGGACCTTCACCCGTGAATTGACCGCGACATACATCGACGAGGTGCGCGACGGCGCGCCGCCACGCCGCCACGCATCGGTGCTGATGACCACCTCCTGGTCGAGCGGCAGGCGCCCCTGACGCATCTCCTCGAAGACGATCGCCATGGTCATCAGCTTGGCGAGGCTGGCCGGGGCCTGCAACTCGTCGGCCGCCTTCTCGAACAGCACCGACTCGGTGCCGACATCGACGAGAATCGCGTTGCGAACGGTGGTCTGGAAGGCATCCTGGGCGCGTGCCGCGGCCATGCCCAGGGCCAGGACGGCCAGCGCCACGGCCATTCGGCGCCATACCGGCCGCCGTTTCAGTCCGCCCTGCTCTGCCCGCGCCGTCCCTTGCATTCCCCATGCATGGGACGGGCGACGCGCGAAATCAAGCTGGCCGGTGGATGATCTCAGTAAAGTCCGCCAATGCCGAACGAGGCGCGCGCCGGGGTCCCCGGCATGGCCGCGATGGCGGGAGCCGGCGGCGGCGGCGGAGCGGCGAAGGCGGTGGTCGACGCGGTCGGGCCGGTCGACAGGCTGGCCGGCCGGCTAGCGGCCGCGGCAAGCGCCGGCGGCTGGGGATTGGCCATGGGCACGGGGGCGGCGACCGGAGCCGCGGAAACGGCCGGGGCAGCCGAAGCGGCCGAAATCGCGACCGGAGCGGCCTGCTGGGGCGCGGCGGAGGCAACCAGGGTGGTATTTCCGCCGGCCGACATTCCGAGATCGAACGGCCGTTCCGGCGGCAAGGGCATGCCTTCCGAAAGGGCGCTGGAGATGCCGCGGTTTTCCAGGACGGCCGGCTGGGCCGCTGGCTGCGGCACGAAGACCGGCGCGGCGGAGGCGACCATCACGCCGGCGCCGAGGCTGGCCGGCGCGGGCGCTGCCGTACCATCGGTGCGCAGGGTTGCCAGCAGCATGCGGTCGTCGGAACCTTCGAGCGGCGCGCGGCCGACATATTCGACCTTGACGCGGGCGACGCCGTGGCCGCGGAAGTCGAGCAGATGCGAGGCCCGGCTCGACAGGTCGACGACCCGGTTGGCGTGGAACGGGCCGCGGTCGTTGACGCGCACGATGATCGAATTGCCGTTGCGCAGATTGGTGACGCGGGCATAGCTCGGCATCGGCATGGTGCGATGCGCGGCCGACAGGCTGGTCATGTCATAGACTTCGCCATTGGCGGTCAGGCGGCCATGGAACTGGCGGCCGTACCAGGAGGCCATGCCGACTTCCGAATGGCCTTCGCGCTTTTCGTAAGGAGTATAGCGCCGGCCACCGACCATATAGGGCCGGCCGACGCGATAGACGCCGCCGCCACGCGGGACGGGCTGGCCCTCCTGGACGACGCGCGGGCTGGAACTGACGCCGTAGCGGGAATCGAAGGTATTGCCGCGGCCCTGCTGCTGGGCGAGCCGGTCCTGGGATGCACAGCCCGCGATGAACAGGCTGAAACCCGCGAGGGTTGCGTAACGAAGCGCCATCTTGCGATCGCAAGGGATGGCGCGCGACACGCCGGTCGTGGACATGAAAATCAAGCCGATAGCTCCGCGCCCGCATCCGGGCACTGACGGCCCGTTTCGCCGGATGTCATAGCCGACGTTAATAGACCTTACCATCTTCGGGTGAATTGCGACCAAAGCGTGGCGTCGCCGCGAATGCGGGGCCCTGATGGTTGATGAAAAGTTAATCGCCGGCCGCCGGTTTCGTGGCGTGCCGCAAGGGAATATTCAGCCTGTTGGCCAGGCCCTTTCCCAGGGGATCGGCGATCGCGTGGGGCGGCGCGGCGGTAAACAGGCCGGTCTTCAGGCCGGCCAGCGTGCGGACCATTTCGCGCCGCAGATAAGGCAAATATTTCATACGGTTGAAGGTCATGTCGCGGGTCCAGGCGAAGACCCTGGAATCGGACTGGAAGAACGGTGTCATCAAGGCGCTCGCCGCCTGATAGAAGCGGATCTGGCGGCGCCTGGTCCGCTCGTAAAGGGCGAGCGCGGCCGTCACATCGCGGGTCTCGGCGAGCGAGTCGGCGAGCGCCACAGCGTCCAGGAGGCCGTGGTTGGCGCCCTGCCCCAATTGTGGCGAAGTCGAATGCGCGGCATCGCCGATCAGCACCAGCCGGCCGTGATGGAATCGCCTGGCGGTGAAGTGCAGGTAACTTGCCAGCGTGAACTGATCCGGGCCGGACAGTGCCTCCATGACCGGGGCGAGTTCTGGCCAGAGCCGCGTCGCCTGTTGCCGCCATGCGGCGAAGCCGGCATGCCAGCTGGCATGTTCCGCCGGCTTCAGGCTCCAGAACAGCGCGGTGAGCGGCGGGCCTTCGCCGTCCAGCGTGCCGATCGGCAGGTAGCCGAGCATGATTCGGGCCGCGACGTAGCGCTGCGCCAGCCGGGCCGGCGCGATGCCGACATCCGGCACGGTCGCCCATACCGCGCCGTAGGGATAAGGCTTCGGCCGCGCGTCGCCGAGCCGGCCGCGCAGCCGCGACTGCGCGCCGGAGGCATCGATCACCAGGTCGAAGGGCCCGGCCTTTCGCCCCGCTGCATCGGCAAGCGACATCCGCCCCGCCGCGTGGTCGTCGACGCTCGTGACCGCGAAGCCGGTTTCGAGGCCGGCGCCGGAAGCGGCGAAGGCGTCCCAAAGCACCGCATGGAGCGCGCCGCGGTGAACCGCGACGGCATGCAGCGCAGGATCGAGATCGGCATAGGCCAGGTCGAAGATGATCGCGCCCCGGTCGGTCAGGCCGTGCAGCCGCTCGATTCGGGCGCCGCGCCGCTCGATTTCGGTCCGAAGACCGAGCCGTTCGAGGGCGGCCAGACCGGTCGGCTGCAGCATCAGGCCGGAGCCGACCGGTCGCGAGGCGTCGAAGCGCTCGAACACGGTCACGCGATGGCCGGCGCGGTCGAGCAGGGTCGCCGCCGCGAGGCCGGCGACGCCGGCGCCGACAATGGCGATCGTCATGGGGGTGGCATTCATGCGCGGGCGTTCCGGGAGGCCATGGTTCCGGGATTGGGGGGAAGGATGGTCGCCGGTCCGGCTATCCGGCCCGGCTCCTGCGCAGCAGATACAGGTCCATGATCCAGCCCCGCTCGCGGCGCGCCGCCTGGCGTTTTTCGGCAATGTCGCCGGCGACGTCGGCCAGGCGGCCGGAGACCAGGATCTCCTCGGGGGTGCCGAGATAGGCGCCCCAATAGACCTCCAGGTCCTGGTCGGCGATCGCCTTCAGCGCCGAGCCGTCGTCGAGGAAGACCACCGAACTGCCCGACGCCTCGGGCAATTCGCCCGATATGCGCCGTCCGGTGGTGAAATGGATCGGCTCGCCGATGCGGTTGAGCGGCATCTTGTGGGCGGCGGCCAGCGCCTGCGGGCTGCTGATGCCCGGGATCACCTCGCAGTCGAATTCGACCACGCCATTGGCCAGCACCTGGGCGAGGATCCGGAGCGTGCTGTCATAAAGCGAGGGGTCGCCCCAGACCAGGAAGGCACCACATTCGCCGTCCTGCAATTCGTCGCCGATCAGCTTTTCGTAGAGCCCGGCGCGGTCGTGATGCCAGCGGTCGACCGCCGAGAGATAATCCCGGTCGGCGCGGTCGCGCGGCGGATTGACCGCCTTGACCACCCGGTAATCGCTGTTGGTGATATAGCGCGCGCAGATCTCCTCGCGCAGCCGGACCAGGTCGTCGGCCGCCTCGCCCTTGTCGAGCACGAAGAACACCTTGGCCTGGTTGAGCGCCTTGATCGCCTGAACGGTGACATGTTCGGGATTGCCGGCGCCGATGCCGATGACCAGGATCTTCTTTTTCATTCGATCAATCTCTTGAGGCCGCCCGCGGGATCTCGCATTGGCCACACCTGTCACCATAGTCAAACCGCGCGCGGCGCACGAGCCGTGCTACGGGCATAGCGCTTCTGGATGGGCTGATCGGCAGCGGAAGGAAGCTATGCGTCATCCCCGGCCGAGCCAGAGCAGAAGCCCTTGCTCCCGCGGCGGCGAGGGGAACGGGATCCAGAGGCCGACAGGCCGGGGCTTTCCGTAGCATATTCAAAGCACTACGAAGCGTCGACGGCGGCGTCCTGCAACTCCTGGACCCCCTTCCCCTCGCTTCGCCCGGCCGGGGCGACGTCAGAGTTTCCGGCCCAAGCCCACACAGGCATTCGCCGGATGGATCCTGTCGCGTGGGGCCGTTCGAGAGACGAGATATCCTGGCTTGCGCGCATGGTCTCGGCCGTTCCGGGGAGTCGGATGCTCCAGACATCGTGCTATGGGATGCACCTTCATTGCCCGCGACCGACAGGACAGGAATGCGCATTGATCTGGCAGGCTGGACCCGCGAGGCGACGCTCGGCGATCACAGGGCCTTCCTGTCGCTGTTCGAGCGCGCCGACCGGCTCGGTTTCGACGGCGTCTGGTTCGCCGAGTTCCATTTCCGCGCCGGCCTGCCCTATCCGTCGACCCTGCTGCTGGCCGCGGCGATCTTCGCCCGGACCGAACGGCTGCGCGTCGGTTCGTCGATCCTGGTCCTGCCGCTACACCACCCGCTGATGCTGGCCGAACAGATCGCCCAGCTCGATTTCCAGAGCGGCGGCCGGCTCGATGTCGGCATCGGCCGGGGCACCGATCCCGAGACCTTCACGGCGCTTGGCATTGATCGCGACAGCGCGCGCGAGCGTTTCGAGCAAGGCTTCGCCATTCTGCGCCGGGCACTGGCCGATCGGAGCACGAGTGCCGCCGCCGGGCCCTGGCGTTTCACCGATGTGGCGGTCGGTCCCGATACGGTGCAGCGGCCGCACCCGCCCTTTTACGTCGCGGGGTCGACCCCCGAGACGCTGGCCTTCGCGGCCGAGCAGACCCTGCCGCTCTTGCTCAGCCTGGAGCCGCCGGAGGCGCGCCAGCTCGGCATCTACCGGGACATCCTGGCCCGCACCGGCCGGCCCAGCGCCCTGGCCGGCTCGTCGCTGTCCCGCTACGTCTGTATCGGTGCGACAGAGGCCGCCGCCATGGCCCGGGTCGACGAACTGCTGCCGCGGCTTTATCGGCGCCGGCTGGGTTTTGCCGCCGCGCGCGGCGTGCCGCCCGACCAGGTGCCGCCGCTCGATCGCGATCAGGTGCTGCGCGACCAGGTCATCTACGGCGACCCGGAAACCTGCCATGCCGCGATCGTCAGGCTCGGCGCGACGACCGGGATCGGTCAATTGCGCTGCGTCTTCAACGGCAATGGCGTGCTGGACAACGACACTGCATTGGCCGGCATGGAATTGTTCGCGGCCGAGGTGCTGCCGGCTTTGCGGCGCGACACGGCCGCACATAAGGCCCAGCAGGGTCTCACCGAGGCTAGTCTCGCCGATTAGTCCCGAGGCACAGCGATTGTGACTGAGCGATTTCAGCGAAATTCGTGGATGGCCGGGACAAGCCCGGCCAGGACGAGAATTGTCTTTGGAGCGATGGGCGCTGGATCGACCGGGCGCAGAATTCGCATCGTGGCCCAGCGCACCACAAGATCAACACGTGGCCCAGCGCACCACAAGATCAACACATCGTCTTGCCCGGGCTTGTCCCGGGCATCCACGACTTCAGCCCAGGTGTGGCAGAAGCTTTGCTGGCCTTATGCGGTCGAAAGGCCATAGTCACCGAGCAACGGTACTAGCCGACAGCGCGGCTTCGAGCCGGGACCACCCGGCCTCGTCCGCCGGCAGGCCGAAACGCAGCCGGTTCGGTTGGTCCTGGAAGCGCCTGGCATAGATGCCGTTGCGGCCGAGCCGATCGAACAGGGCGGCGGCCTCGCCGGTTTCGACGAGGCGAAACAGGCTGGTGCCGCCGACGACCGTGCCGACCCGCGCCAGCAGCCGGTCGAGCCTGATGGTATCGGCAGCCCTGTCCCGGCCGGCCGCCTCCAGCCAGCCGCGATCGCCCAGCGCCCGGGCGCCGACATGCAGCGCCGGTCCCGGCACCGCCCAGGGACCGAGCCGTTCCGCCAGTCGGGCCGTGAGATCGCCTCGGCCCACCGCGAAGCCTAGCCTCAGCCCGGCCAGGCCATAGGTCTTGCCGAAGGAGCGCAGCACCAGCGTCGATGGCGGCAGGGCCGGAATGAGGCTTGTGCCGGCCTCGAAATCGGCGAAGGCCTCGTCGACGACAAGCAGGCCGCCGCGCGCCGCCAGCCGACCGGCGAAATCCCGCAGGCGCGCCGGCTCGACGATTCGCCCGTCGGGATTGTTCGGATTGACCAGCACGACCACCCGGGCGTCGCCGGTCTCGGCCAGGCCCGCAGCTTCCGCGACCGGGTGCCCGGCCTTCCGCCAGGTGCGGGCGTGCTCGCCATAGGTCGGGCCGACCACCGCCACGCGATCGTCCATGCCGGCGAGCGCAGGCAACAATTCGATCAGGATCTGTGTTCCCGGCGCCGCGACGATGCCGGCCTCGTCCGGTACGCCATAGGCCGTACGCGCGGCGGCCAGCAGCGCCGCCTCGTTCCCCCGGTCAGGCAGCCGTTGCCAGGCGCTGGCGGGAAGAACGGGCAATGGGTATGGGATGGGATTGATCCCGGTCGAGAGATCGATCCAGGGCTCCGGAGCATCGGGGAAAAGCCGCCTCGCCGCGTCCAGGTCGCCGCCGTGCCAGATCGCCGAAACCGCAGTCATGCTCGCCTTCTCGCCCTTGATCCTGCTGTGCCTCGCCCTCGTGATCGAGGCCGCGCTCGGCTATCCCGCCCCGGTCTATACGGCGATCGGCCATCCCGTCACCTGGATCGGTCGTCTGATCGGCGCGCTCGATCAGCGGCTGAACAGGGACGGTGAGACCTTCGAACAGCGCCGCCGCGCCGGCGTCCTGGCGCTGCTCCTGTTGCTCGCCGCGACGCTTGCGGCCGCCGCGGCCATCACCTTCGCCTGCCGCCTGCTTGGCCTCTGGGGCGTGATTCCCCTGGCGCTTTGCGCCTCCAGCCTGATCGCCCAGCGCAGTCTTTTCGAGCATGTCGAGCGCGTGGCGGCGGCGCTGGAGAAAGGCGGGCTCGGCGCCGGGCGGACCGCCGTCTCGATGATCGTCGGGCGCAATCCCGAAAGTCTCGATGAAGCGGGGGTGTCGCGCGCCGCGATCGAGAGCCTGGCCGAGAATTTTTCCGACGGCGTCACCGCGCCGGCCTTCTGGCTGGGGCTCGCCGGCCTGCCGGGAGCCGTCCTCTACAAGGCGATCAACACCGCCGATTCGATGATCGGCCATCGCACGCCGCGCCATGAGGCCTTCGGCTGGGCCGCGGCGCGGCTCGACGACCTGGTCAATCTCCCCGCCTCCCGGCTGACCGCGCTGCTCATCATCGTCGCGGCGGCCCTCGACGATCGCGCCGCCGCCGCCAGGGCTTTCGCCGCGGTCCGGCGCGACGCCGGCCACCATCGCTCGCCCAATGCCGGCTGGCCGGAGGCGGCCATGGCCGGAGCCCTCGGCCTGAGGCTCGCGGGGCCACGCATCTATGGAACGGTCAAGGTCGAGGACCGCTGGATGGGCAATGGCCGGGCGGAGGCAACGGCGGCCGATATCCGCGCCGCGCTGCGGCTGTACAGGCGGGCTTGCGGCTTGCTGTGGGGACTGGCCGTGATGGGCGGGCTGATCGTCGTCAGCCTGTGAGAGTTAGGCCGACAGGCTCGCACTACGCATTCCGCCTGCACTGTACGTCACCCCCGGCCGAGGCGAAGCCCAGGGGAAGGGGGTGACGTAGAGAATGACGATGCCGGATGGCCCGCTTCGGCTCTCGGCGATCACGTCGTGCGACTTGTAGGAACCCCCTTCATCACCACCCACCAGTCTCACCTCCCCGCCTCCCCCGCGATCGCCCAGAGCCGCTCGATGTCGAGATGGGCTTCCAGATGGGCGGCGAAGCGGTCGAGGATGTCGTCGACCAGGGCTTCATAGGCGAGATTGCTGGTGGGGGCGCCGAGCTGGTTGAGCCAGGCGCGACGCTGGGCGTCGTCGGCGAAAAGTCCGTGGATATAGGTGCCGACCACCCTGCCGTCGGCCGACACCGCGCCGTCCAGGCGGCCATCGGTGAGACGGGCGAAGGCGCGCTGCCTGTCGGGGCCCTCGGTCACCCCGAGGTGCATTTCGTAGCCGCTCAGTGGCGCCTCGGGCGTCAGGCTGGTGCCGGTCACCGGGCTCAGGTTCTTGTCCGGGGTCAGCACGGTCTCGACGTCGAGCAGGCCGAGACCGGCGACCTGGCGCGCCGGACCCTCGATGCCGTCGGGGTCGGCGATGGCGCGGCCGAGCATCTGATAGCCGCCGCAAATGCCGAGCACGCGACCGCCACGCCGGACGTGGGCGGCGAGGTCGATGTCCCAGCCCTGCGCGCGCAGGAACAGCAGGTCGTCAATGGTGGTCTTGGAGCCAGGCAAGAGCACCAGCGCGGCCTCGGCCGGGATCGGCATGCCCGGTTCGACCAGGTGAACCTCGACGCCCGGCTCTGTGCGCAGGGGATCGAGATCGTCGAAATTGGCAATGCGTGGCATGACCGGCACGGCGATCATCGTCCGGCCTCTCCCCGCGTCGTCGGCCTGACGCCGCAGCCCCAGGATGTCCTCGGCCGGAAGCAGCCCGGCTTCGGCGAAATGCGGCACGAGGCCGAGCGCCGGCCAGCCGGTGCGCTCGGCAATGATGGCCATGCCGTCGGCGAACAGGCTCGGGTCACCACGAAAGCGGTTGACCACGAAGCCGCGGATCATCGCGGCATCCTCGGGCGCGATCACGACCCGCGTGCCAACAAGGCTCGCGATCACGCCGCCCCGGTCGATATCGCCGACCAGCACGACCGGCGTGTTGGTGGCGCGGGCAAAGCCCATATTGGCGATGTCGCCCGGGCGCAGATTGACCTCGGAAGCCGAGCCGGCACCCTCGACCAGCACCAGGTCCGCTTCGTCGGAGAGATGCTTGAAGGAGCCGAGCACCGCCTCCATCAGGCGCGGTTTCCAGGTCTGGAACGCGCGCGCCTTGGCGGTGCCGACCCGCCTGCCCTGAACGATGATCTGCGAGCCGACCTCGCTTTGCGGCTTCAGCAGGACCGGGTTCATGTGAACGCTCGGCGCAACGAGGGCGGCGCGCGCCTGCAGAGCCTGGGCGCGACCGATCTCGCCGCCATCGGAGGTGACCGCCGCATTGTTCGACATGTTCTGCGGCTTGAACGGGCGCACCTTCAGGCCGCGCCGGGCGAACAGCCGCGCCAGCCCGGCGACGACGAGCGATTTGCCGACATTCGAGCCGGTGCCCTGGATCATCAAGGCGCGGGTCATGGCAGGCCTGCCGGATCTTGCGTGCGGGCTGTCATCGGACCTTCAGTCCCATTTCGGCCAGGAGATCGCCGGCCTGGCCGCGCGAGATGGTCGCGCCCTTGAACTTGCGCGCGTCGTCGAGGCGCAGGCCGCCGAGGTCGGCGCCGCGCAGGTCCGCGCCCTCGAACCGGGCATCGGCGAGATTGGCCTCGCGCAGGCTGGATTCGGCGAAGACGGCGTCGCGGAAATCGCATTTGGTGAGGTCGGCAAGGCTGAGATCGACCTTGGAAAGCCAGGCCTTGCGGAACGAAAAACCCGACAGCCGTGCCGCCGACAGGGTTGTTTCACCGATGCTGGTTCCCGTCGATTTCACATGGCTGAAATCGGCGCCGGTCAGCTTGCAGCCGGTGAAGGCCGCCTGCGAGAGCGATGCGCCGGCGAAGATCGCATTGTTGAAATCGCTCGACTGGAACACCGCCTCGGTGAGTCTGGCGCCGGTGAAATTGGCGAAGGCCCCCTTGCACCCGACGAAGGCCGCGGTTTCGAGCGTCGCGCCGGTCAGGTTGGTCCGCTTGAGAACGCTCGCCTCGAAGCGCCACTCCGTCATGTCGAGATCGGACAGGTCGACGCCTTCGAGATCGCAATGGGCCAGGATCACCGGCCGGCCGGCCGAAACAAATGCCGCCAATTCCGCGCGTGACGGCGAGCTGCCTTCGATGCGGGTGGGTGCGGGGCTCTCAGGGGAAGCACGGGCCATGGGGGCGGCCAACCTCATTCAGTTGAAGCGCGACGACAGGGGGCGTTCGATGTCATGGCGGCTAATGTTTCGTCGCAGCGATCATGACTCTTTGACCGGATGGATCAGGCGACATTTTTCTCAGGATTTGCGATCGTGAAGGGCCGAATTCGTGGATGGCCGGGACAAGCCCGGCCAAGACGGAGAGAGCGCGACGATGACGACTTGGCATCGCTTTCCTATGTTCGCACCGCTTCGTCTGGCCCGGGCGTGACCCGGGCATCCACCCATTCATCTGCTTGCGGCAATCAAGCCATCATAATCACCGCCACGGAACGCTAGAACTCGATTCCCGCCTGGGCCTTCACGCCTTGGGCGAAATGATGCTTCACCAGGGTCATTTCGGTGACCAGGTCGGCGGCTTCGATCAGCTCCGGCTTGGCGTTGCGGCCGGTGACCACGACATGCAGGCCGGGCCGACGGCCGGTCAGCGTCTCGACCACGTCGGCGAGCGGCAGATAGTTGTAGCGCAAGGCGATATTGAGCTCGTCCAGCACCACCAGCCCAATGGTCTCGTCGGCCATCAACTCGCGGGCCTTGGCGAAGGCGCGTTCGGCGGCGGCGATGTCGCGGGCCTTGTCCTGGGTTTCCCAGGTGAAGCCTTCGCCCATGCTGTGCCAGGCGATCCGGTCGCCGAACACGGAAAGCGCTTCCCGTTCGCCGGTCGACCAGGCACCCTTGATGAACTGCACGACGCCGACCCGCCAGCCATGGCCGAGCGCGCGCAGGATCAGCCCGAAGGCGGCCGTCGACTTGCCCTTGCCGGGGCCAGTATTGACGATCAGCAGGCCCTTTTCGAGGGTCTTGGAGGCAACCTCGGCATCCTGCACCGCCTTGCGCTTGGCCATTTTGGCGCGATGGCGCTCGGCCTCCGCGGTTTCATCAGACATGCTCGGCCTCATTTCACGATCATCGGCAATCCCGCCACCATGAAGACCACATGGCTCGCGTCATCGGCAAGTTCCTGGTGCAGCCGCCCGGCCTCGTCGCGAAACCGGCGGGCCAGCGTATTGTCGGGCACGATGCCGAGCCCGACCTCGTTGGACACCAGCACCAGCGGGCCCTTTGCCTGCCGGCAGGCTTCGGCGAGGGCGGCACGCGCGGCGGCGATATCGGCTTCGGCCAGCATGAGATTGGTCAGCCAGAGCGTCAGGCAATCGACCAGGATGGGCATGCCGGCGGGCGCCCCGGCGATGGCGCCGACGAGATCGAGGGGCGCGTCGACGGTCTGCCAGCCGTCGCCGCGGCGGGCGCGATGCTCGGCGATGCGCGCGCGCATCTCGTCGTCATAGGCTTGCGCCGTCGCGACATAGCGCCAGGGCGCCGGCTGCGCCTCGATCAGGCCTTCGGCGTAGCGGCTCTTGCCGGAACGCGCGCCGCCCAGCACCAGGGTCACGGATCGGGTCGGGCTCGGCATAAGGACCTATGGGCTCGCCTGGGGAGTCGGGGGCCGCATCCATTGCAAATCGGCGGGCGCGCCGGTAGTGCTAAATCCCGACGGTGCCTCTCAGACGAGGTGAAAAGGGAACGTGGTGCGACGCCACGGCTGCCCCCGCAACTGTAAACGGCGAACCGAAGCCACAAGCCACTGGGCGCAAGATCCCGGGAAGGCGGCCGAAAGTTTGGACCCGTGAGCCAGGAGACCTGCCGTCACCAGTGCTTCTCATGGGCCCATCGAGCGGGGTGTTTCGATGGCAACCGGTCCGGGCGTTCCGCGCCCGGCTTCGTCCTTGGGAGCGTTTCCGGCGTGAGCCGGCTGCCAGACGGAGTATGCCGTGACCAGATCCCGAAAACCCCTTGCCGCTCGTCCCCCGTTGCCGCTCCGGCCACCGGGCGCCTGAACCGCGCGACCGCCGGATGCCGAACCGCGGGATCGTTTGCGCGCCCGCTTATTCCTTAAAGCCTGCCTGATCACGGACCCATCATGACCCAGCCGAACCCGACCTCCCTGGCCAAAATCCCCTGCACCATCGTCACCGGCTTTCTCGGCGCCGGAAAGACCACGCTGGTGCGCCATCTCCTGGAAAACAATGGCGGCCGCCGGCTCGCCGTCCTGGTCAACGAATTCGGCGATATCGGCTTCGACGGCTCGTTCATCGAGGGCTGCGGCATCAGCGGCTGCACGGCGGAAGACATTGTCGAGCTGCCGAACGGCTGCATCTGCTGCACGGTCGCCGACGATTTCATTCCGGCGCTGGAAAAACTGCTGAACCGGGCCTCGCCGCCCGACCATATCCTGATCGAGACCTCCGGCCTCGCTTTGCCGAAGCCGCTGGTCAATGCCTTCAATTGGCCGGCGATCCGCAACCGCGTCACGGTCGACGGCGTGATCGCCGTGGTCGATGGTCCAGCCGTTGCCGACGGCACCTTTGCCGACGACTCGGAGGCGCTGGCCGCCCAGCGCACGCAAGATGGCGCGGTCGATCACGACAATCCGCTGGAAGAGGTGTTCGAGGACCAGATCCTCTGCGCCGACCTGATCCTGCTCAACAAGAGCGACGCCATCGACCAGGCGACCCGCGACCGGGTCAAGGCCGAGATCCAGGCGCATCTGCCGAAGGCGATCAAGATCGTCGAGACCGCCCATGGCAAGGTCGAGCCGGCCCTGGTGGTCGGGCTCGGCGCCGCCGCCGAAACCGACCTTGCCGGCCGGCCCTCGCATCACGAGACCGAGGAGGACCACGACCACGACGATTTCGAGAGCCATTCCTTCGCGATCGAAGCCGTCGGGGCGCCCGAGATCCTCGCCGCCCGGGTCACCAAGGCGGCGGAAGCCGCCGGCGTCCTGCGCCTGAAGGGCTTCGCCTCGGTCGGTGACAAGCCGATGCGGCTGGTTGTCCAGGGTGTCGGCCGCCGCATCGCCCATCACTACGACCGGGCCTGGACGGCGGGCGAAAGCCGCCAGGGCCGGATCGTGGCGATCGGGCTGAAGGGCTTCGACCGCGCCGCGGTCGAAGCCGCGCTCAACGGCTGAACCCGTACGCGGACCGGCCATGCACATCCTGCCCGCCACCACCGTGACGCTTGACGAGGCCGACCGCGCTGTCGACCTCGGCCAGCCGCCCGGTGACCTGGTGGTGCTCAGCTTCGCCGACAGCGACCTGACGGCGCTGTCGGCGGCGGCAGGCGCGATGCCCGATCTGGCCGTCAGGCTCGCGAGCCTGCGCCAGCTGAGGCATCCGCTGTCGGTCGATCTCTATGTCGAGAAGACCGTCATCGGCTCGCGCTTCGTCCTGGTGCGCCTGCTCGGCGGGCTCGACTACTGGCGATACGGGCTCGACCAGTTGCATGCCGCCTGCCGGGCGGCGGGCATTCCGCTGGCGGTGCTGCCGGGCGACGATCGCGGCGACGAACGCCTGGCCGCCTACAACACCGTCGATGCCACGGCCGCCGGCGACCTCATCCGTTATTTCCAGGCTGGCGGCGGCGCCGACAACATGCGCCGGCTGCTCGGCCGGATCGCCTCCTGTCTCGATCCGCGGGTCGCCGCCGAACCGGCCGTGCCCCTGCCCGCCTTGTTCGCCTGGTCGGCCGCCAAGGGGCCGGAGGCCTGGTCCGCGGCGCTTGCCGCCTGCCCGGCTGACCGGCCTTTCGCCCTGGTGCTGGTCTATCGCTCCAGCGTGACGTCGGGTGATACCGACATCGCGGCGGCGCTCCGCGACGCCTTGAACGCGCGTGGCCTGGCGGCCCTGGTGATCGCGCTGACCAGCCTGAAGGATGCTCCGGCGACCGCCGCGCTCGAAATGCTGATCGCGGCCCGCAAGCCGGCGGTCATCGTCGCCACGACCGCCTTTTCCGCCCGTGACGGCGACGGTTTCGTGCTCGACGGCGCGGATTGCCCGGTCTTGCAAGCCATGCCGGTCGGCAATCCGCGCGAGGCCTGGCTTGCCTCGCCGCGCGGGCTTTCGGCCGTTGACCTCGCCATGCAGGTCGCCTTGCCGGAATTCGACGGCCGGCTCGCCGGTGCCGCGGTCGGCTTCAAGCAGGAGTTCACGGATGCCGCCACCGGCCTCGTCAGCCGCCGGCTGGTTCCGGACGAGGACGGCGTCGCGGCGCTGGCCGATCTGGCGCGGGCCTGGGTGACGCTCGGCCAGAAGCCGGCCGCCGAGCGGCGGCTCGCCCTGGTGCTCTCCGACTATCCGGCGCGCGGCGGCCGGGCGGGCTTCGCCGTCGGCCTCGATACGCCTGAGAGTGTCGCGGTCATTCACGGCCTGCTGGCGGATGCCGGCTACACCGTCGGCGATTGTCCGGCGCCAGCGGCCTTGATGCCTTTGCTGGTCGATGGCGAGGCCGGGTTCGGCGTGCCGCTCGACACCTACGAGGCTTTCGTCGCAGCCCTGCCCGAGGTGGCCCGCGAGGCGCTGTTCGCGGCGCATGGCGCACCGCAGGACGATCCGAGCTTCCAGGATGGCGCTTTTCGGTTCCGGGCCCGCGTGCTGGGCCATTTGCATCTTGCCCTGCAGCCGGCGCGCGACGCCGGACCCGACCGCAAGCTTGCCTATCACGACCCCGACCGGCCTCCCGGCCACGGTTATCTCGCCTTCTATTGTGGCTTGCGGCTTGGTGAGCGCATCGACGCGCTGATCCATCTCGGCACGCACGGCACCACCGAATGGCTGCCGGGCAAGGCGGTGGCGCTGTCGGGCGCCTGCTGGCCGAAGATCGCCATGGGCGCCCTGCCGGTCATCTATCCCTATGTGGTCGATGATCCCGGCGAGGCCGCGCCGGCCAAGCGCCGGCTCGGGGCCGTCACGCTCGGCCATCTGCCGCCCGAGCTCGCGGCGAGCGACCTGCATGGCGAGACCGCGCTGCTGCGCGATCTCGTCGAGGAATATAGCGCGGCCCAGGTGATGGACCCGCGCCGCGCCGATCTGGTCGCCACCGAAATCCGCCAGCGCGCCGAAAGCTCGGGCCTCGCCAGCGCCTGCGGCGTCACGTCGGAGCAGGACATGAGCACGGCTCTGACCGCGCTCGATGCCCATCTCTGCGATCTCGCCGAGACCAGTTTCCGCGACGGCCTGCATGTCTTCGGGCAAGCGGCGCATGACCCGGCTTCGTCGGCGAATGAGCGGCGAAACCTGATCCGGGCGCTCGACGGCCGTTTCGTGACGCCGGGGCCGGCCGGCTCGCCGCATCGCGGCCGGCCGGATGTCCTGCCGACCGGCCGCAATCTCGCCACCCTTGATCCCCGCTCCATTCCGACCCGCGCGGCGACCCAGCTCGGCGCCCGCGCGGCGCGCGCCGTGCTCGACCGGCACCTGCAGGACGAAGGCGACTGGCCGCGGCGGGTGGTGATGGATCTCTGGGCCTCGCCGACCTTGCGCTCGGGCGGCGAGGATATTGCCCATGCCCTGGCATTGATGGGGGTCGAGCCGGTCTGGCATCCCACCTCCACCCGCGTCACCGGCTTCTCGATCCTGCCGCTCGCCCGGCTCGACCATGTCAGGGTCGACGTCACCTTGCGCATATCCGGGGCGTTTCGCGACACATTTCCCGAACAGATCACGCTGCTGGATGCCGCCGCGCGCGCCGTCGCCGAGCTCGACGAGGACGACGCCTGGAACGAGCCGGCGGCGGCAAGGCGGCGCGGCGAAAGCCGGGCGCGGGTGTTCGGCGCGCCGCCCGGCCGCTTCGGCGCCGGCGCCGGCGCCCTGGCGCTCGACGGCGACTGGAAGGATCTGGCTGAACTCGGCCGGGCCTATCTTGCCGCGACCAGCCATGCCTTTGGCGGTCCCGAGGCCGAGGGCGTCGCGGACGCAAGTTTCGCCGGCCGGGTGGCCGGTGCGGAAGCCTTCATTCATGTCAGCGATGTCGCCGGCCGCGATATCCTGGAGGCGTCCAGTGCCGCCGACGGCATTGGCGGCTTTGCCGCCGCGGCCGAGAGCCTCGGCGGCAAGGCCCGCGCCTATAGTCTCGACACCTCGATATCAGACAATCCCAGGGTTCGGACGCTCGCCGAAGACCTGTCGCGCATCGTCCATGGCCGGCTCATCCATCCGCGCTGGATCGACGGGCAGCTCGCCCATGGCTGGCGGGGCGCGGCCGAACTGGCCGAGGCCGTCGACAGCCTGTTCGTTTATGCCGCGACCACCCGGGCCGTGCCGGACGCCATGTTCGACGCGGTGTTCCAGGCCTATCTCGGCGACGAGGCGGTGGCGGCGCGGTTGAAACAGGCCAATGCCGGCGCTCACCAGGCGATCGCCGAGCGCTTCGCCGATGCGCGGCGGCGCGGGCTCTGGACGACCCGGCTGAACTCGGCCGCGGCCCTGCTCGATCTCGCCACCCGCGAGGCCGTGCGATGAGCGAGGCCGTGCGCTCCGCGCTGCGCCGCGGCTGGTGCCCGGGCGCGCTCCGCCCCATGGCGACCGGCGACGGCCTGCTGGTCAGGGTGCATCCATCAGGCGGCCGGCTGAGCGCCAGGGACTTGCGGCTGCTCGCGCGGCTTGGCCGCGACACCGGCAACGGCCTCGTCGACCTGACCGGCCGGGGCAATCTGCAGATCCGCGGTGTCAACGCGACAAGCCATTCCGACCTGGTGGCGGGCCTGATCGATGGCGGCCTGGTCGATCCCGACGAAGATGTCGGGCCCTATCGCCTGACCGTCGTTTCGCCTCTGGCCGGCCGCGACCCGACCGATTTCATCGACGCCGCCGCGTTCGCGGCGACGATCGAAGCGCTCAGGCGGTCCATCCAGGGTTTGCCGGCCAAGACCGGCATCGTCGTCGATGGTGGCGGCGCCTTGCCACTCGACGCACAGGCGGCCGACCTGTGCCTTCGGGCGGTGTCGCCGGACACGGCCCTGGTCGGTCTGCCGGATGGCAGCTGGCTCGGTCCGGCACGCCTCGGCATCGTGCATGGCCTGGTGGCTGCCTTGCTGCGCCGGCTGGCCGAACGCCACCAAGGGCAGCCGACGCTGGTCCGGCGCCTGCGGGATCTGCCCCGGACCGAACTTCTGGCGCTCGCCGCCACTGCCGGTCTCGACGAAACAGCGGCGCCGCCCCGGCGCGCTCCGCCGCCGCTGGCGGGCCTGTTTCAGGAGCGGAACGGCACCCATGCGATTCTGCTCGGCGCACCCTTCGGCCGGTGCACGGCAGCGCAACTCGACCGGCTCGCCGATATCGCCGAAGCGGCTGGCGCCGCCGATATCACGCTTTCGCCCTGGCGCGGGCTCGCCCTGACCGGACTCACCACGCCGGAGCCGGTGCTGTCAGGCATTGCCGGGCTTGGGCTGATCATCGAGCCCGAGGATCCGCGCCTGGCGGTTCGCGCCTGCCCGGGAGCGCCGGCCTGCAGCCGTGGCGAGGTGCCCGCGCAAGACGATGCCGCTATATTCGCCGTTGCCGCGGCGCGCCGGCTCGCCGGCGGCATGACGCTGCATGTCTCGGGCTGCGCCAAGGGCTGTGCCCAGCCGGGGATTGCCGACGTGACGCTGGTCGGGCATGACGGCGCCTATCACATCGTCCTCGACGGGACCGCCGCCGGTTCATCCCGCGCCCGGCGCAGCGCCGTCGACCTCGCCGCCGATCTCGCCTCAGACGGCGACATCAGGCGTCATTTTCAGGGAGTTTCGTCATCGTGACGACCGCCGAGGCGGCAAGCCGCCAGTCCTATATTCGCGACGGCGCCGAGATCTATGCGCGCTCCTTCGCGATGATCCGCGCCGAGGCGAACCTTGCGGGCCTCGCGCCGGTGGCCGAGCGCGTGGTGGTGCGCATGATCCATGCCTGCGGCATGACCGATCTGCCGCGCGACGTCGAAATGTCCGCCGATTTCGCCGAAAAGGCCGAAGCCGCGCTGCGCGCCGGCGCGCCGATCCTGTGCGACGCCAAGATGGTCGCTTTCGGCGTCACCCGCAGCCGCCTGCCGGCGCATAACGCGGTCATCTGCACGCTCGACGACCCCCGTGTCGTCGACATGGCGCGCGAGGCCGGCACGACCCGTTCCGCCGCGGCCATGGAGCTCTGGCGCGAGCAGCTCGCCGGCAGCGTCGTGGTCATCGGCAATGCCCCGACCTCGCTGTTCCGGCTGCTCGAAATGTTCGACGCCGGTGCGCCCTTGCCGGCGGCGGTGATCGGCATTCCCGTCGGTTTCGTCGGCGCTGCCGAATCCAAGGCCGCGCTGGCCGCCGATGGCCGTGTGCCCTTCGTGGTGGTGCATGGCCGGCGCGGCGGCTCGGCCATGGCGGCGGCCGCCGTCAACGCGCTGGCGAGCGAACGGGAGTGACGGCATGATGGTCGCCAACCAGATCGGGGACGGCAGGATCGCGCTCTATGGCGTCGGGCTCGGGCCCGGCGACCCCTCCTATGTCACGGTAAAGGCCCGCGAAATCCTCGATCGGGCCGACCGGCTCGTCCATTTCTGCAAGAAGGGCCAGCGCGGCAATGCCCGCACCATTGCCGACCGGCTGATCGGCGCCGATCCGGCCCGCGAGATCGCCCTGGTCTATCCGGTCACCACCGAAGCGCCGGTCGACGACGCGGCCTATGCCAATCCGATGGCGGAATTCTACGCCGCCTCCGCCGCAAGGCTGGCGGCCGAGGTCGATGACGGCCGTCTGGTCGCCATTCTCTGCGAAGGCGACCCGTTCTTCTACGGCTCGCTGATGCATCTGTGGCGCCGGCTGGCGCCGCTTTATCCCTTCGAGGTCATTCCCGGCATTACCGGCATGTCCGGAGCCTGGACGCTGGCCGCCGCGCCGATCACCTGGGGCGACGACATCCTGACCGTGCTGCCGGGCACCTTGCCGGAGGCGGAGCTCGCCCGCCGGCTCGGCGACACCGACGCCGCCGTGGTGATGAAGATCGGCCGCAACTTCCCCAAGGTGCGGCGGGCGCTGGAGGCCGCGGGTCTCGTCGAGCGCGCCATCTATGTCGAGCGCGCCAGCATGGCCGAGCAGCTCATCCTGCGGCTCGCCGACAAGACCGATGACGAGGCGCCCTATTTCTCCATGATCCTGGTGCCGGGCGAAGGACGCCGGCTGTGACGGCGGGATCGGTCACCGTCATCGGGCTCGGGCCCGGCGATCCGCGCTATCTGACGCCCGCCGCCGCGGCGGCGCTGGCGGCGGCGACCGACATTGTCGGCTATGGCGCCTATGTCGACCGGGTGCCCCCGCGTGCGGGCCAGACGCGCCACGCTTCGGACAATCGCGTCGAGGTCGAGCGTGCCCGTTTCGCCCTGGATCTGGCGGCCGATGGCCGCCAGGTCGCCGTCGTCTCGGGTGGTGATCCCGGCGTCTTCGCCATGGCCGCCGCGCTATTCGAGGCCTATGAGGCCGACGCCGCCCGCTGGTCCGCCGTGGCGATCAAGGTCGAGCCGGGGATCACCGCCATGCTGGCGGTGGCGGCCCGGGTCGGCGCGCCGCTCGGCGGCGATTTCTGCGCGATTTCGCTATCGGACAATCTCAAGCCCTGGGATGTCATCGTGGCGAGGCTGAAGGCGGTGCTCGCGGCCGATCTGGTCATCGCGCTCTACAATCCCATCTCCAAGGCCCGGCCCTGGCAACTCGGCGAAGCGCTGAAGCTCGCGACCGCCGAACGGCCCGCCGGCACCCCGGTGATTTTCGCGCGCGCCGTCGGCCGACGCGACGAAACGGTTCGTATCGTTCCGATTGACCGGGCAATCCAGGCGGCTGAAACCGCCGACATGTCGACCTTGGTGATGATCGGCGCCTCGGCGACGCGGCTGATCGCGCGCGGCGGTGAGCTGCCTTTCGTCTACACGCCGCGCTCGGTCGGGGTGAGGCCATGAGCGGCCAGCCAGGCGAGCGCCTGATCGACGGTTTCGACGGTGGCCACACCAGGCTTTGGCGGCCGGGCGACCATCACGACGGCAAGGCCGAGCGTCCGCGCGGCGGTGAGCTTGGCTTCGGTCTGTCCACCCCCGGAATTCTTGCTGACGACCAGATCGATCCTGTGTTGCCGCATCAAGGCGATTTCATCGTCGACCAGGAACGGCCCGCGCGCTTCGATCCGCGTGACATGGGGCACCGGCAGCGCCTCGCCGATCGGTTCGATGCTGCGCACGACATAGTGGTGCTGCGGCGCCCCGGCGAAGGCGCCGAGTTCCTGCCGGCCAATGGTCAGGAAGACCCGGCGCGGCGCGGCGCCGAGCGCGGTCGCGGCGGCAGCCATATCCCGGGTCTCGATCCAGGTATCGCCCGCGACCGGCTTCCAGGGCGGACGGCGCAGCGCGAGCAGCGGCACCTGGGCCATCCGGCAGGCGGCCTCGGCGTTGAACGGCATGATGGCCGCGAAGGGGTGGGTCGCGTCGATCACCGCCGCGATGCGGTTTTCAACCAGGAAGGTGGCCAGCCCGGCGATGCCGCCGAAACCGCCGGCGCGGACCGGCAGCGCCAGCGGCTTCGGCGTGCGGGTGCGCCCGGCAAGCGACACCAGGGCGGTCAGGTCCGGAAAGGATTGGGCCAGGCGGCGGGCGAGCGCGGCTGCTTCCGTGGTGCCGCCGAGGATCAGGATGGTCATGGCTGACTTGTCGCGGAATGAAACCGCCCTGTCGAGCGGCGAGACGCCCCCCTGGCTGACGATCATCGGTCTGGGCGAGGACGGCCGCGCTGGCCTGTCGGCTGCGGCGCTCGCGGCCCTCGACCAGGCCGATCTGGTGGTCGGCGGCATCAGGCACCTGGCTTTGGTCGCGCCGCTCGCCGCGGAGACCCTGGCCTGGCCGAGCCCGATCCAGCAGGCCTTCCCGGCCATCCTGGCGCGGCGCGGCGGCCGGGTTTGCGTACTCGCCTCCGGTGACCCCTTTCACTACGGCGTCGGCGTGCAATTAAGCGCACTCGTGCGGCCTGAGGAGATGCGGGTTCTGCCGCAACCCTCGGCTTTCAGTCTCGCCGCTGCCCGGCTCGGCTGGGCGCTGCAGGATTGCGCGCTGGTCTCGCTGCATGGTCGCCCATTGGAGCGGATCGTTCCGTATCTGCAGCCGGGCGCGCGTATCCTGGCGCTGTCCTGGGATGGCGCGACGCCCGCGAAGGTCGCGGCGTTGCTGACCGAACGCGGCCTCGAGGCTTCCGAGATCGTGGTCCTCGAAACGCTCGGCGGCCCCCGCGAGCGCATCCGGCGCGGCATCGCCGGGGATTTCGCGCTCGATGGCGTCGACCCGCTCAACACCATCGGCGTCGTGGTGGCGGCTGGTTCCGCTGCCCGCACCTTGCCGCTGACGCCTGGCCTCGACGATGACTGGTTTGCCAGCGACGGCCAATTGACCAAGGCCGAGATCCGGGCTGTCACACTCTCGGCGCTGAGCCCGCGCCGCGGCCAGGTCCTTTGGGATATCGGCGCCGGTTCCGGCTCGATCGCCATCGAATGGTGCCTCAGCCATCATGCCAACCGGGCCTATGCGGTGGAGGCGCGGCCGGATCGGGCCGAGCGCATCCAGGCCAATGCGCTTGCGCTTGGCGCGCCCGATATCGCGCTGGTCCGCGGCGAGGCGCCGGCCGCCCTTGCGGGCCTGCCGGTGCCGGATGCGGTTTTCATCGGCGGCGGCATCAGTGATGGCGGGGTGTTCGAGGCCGGCTGGGCCGGGCTGCGATCCGGCGGCGTGCTGGTCGCCAATGTCGTGACCCTCGAAGGCGAGGCGCGGCTGGCCGCGCTGTTTGCGGCCCATGGCGGCACCATGCGGCGCATCGCGGTGGCCCGGCTCGATGCGATCGGCGGAATGCACGGCTGGCGGCCGGCCATGCCGGTCACCCAATGGCGGGTGCGCAAGCCATGATCGCCGTCGGATTGGGCCTGCGCCCCGGAACCGAACTGACCGACATCAGGACCTGCGTCGAAGCCGCGCTCGGCCGCCTCGATCTCGATATCTCCGCTGTCGGCTGTCTCGCGACGGTCGCCGCGCGCGCCGCCGAGCCGGGCCTGATCGCGCTCGCCGCCGCGATCGGCGCGCCGGTGATCGGCATTCCCGACGGGGCGCTGCGCGGCCAGGATGCCGGCTGCGCAACCCGCTCGACCCGCATCGTTTCGCTGTTCGGCGTCGGTTCGGTCGCCGAGGCCGCGGCGCTCGCCGCCGCCGGCGCCTCGGCCAGCCTCATCCTGCCTCGCATCGTCATGGGCCGGGTCACCTGCGCCCTCGCCCAGGGAAACAGACCATGACCGTCCACTTCATTGGCGCCGGCCCAGGTGCGGCCGATCTCATCACGGTGCGCGGCCGCGCCCTGATCGAGCAATGCCCGGTCTGCCTCTATGCCGGCTCGCTGATCCCGCAGGCCTTGCTCGGCTGGTGTCCCCCTGGCGCCCGCGTCGTCGATACCGCGCCGCTCGACCTCGACGCGATCATCGCCGAAATCGCCAGGGCCCATGAGGCCGGCCATGACGTCGCCAGGCTGCATTCCGGCGACCTGTCGATCTGGAGCGCGGTCGGCGAGCAGATGCGCCGGCTCGATGCGCTGGATATCCCCTATTCGGTGACGCCGGGCGTGCCGGCCTTTTCGGCCGCCGCGGCGCTGCTCCGCCGCGAGCTGACCTTGCCGGAAGTGGCGCAGTCGGTGGTGCTGACCCGCACCAGCGGCCGCGCCTCGTCCATGCCGCCAACCGAAAATCTGGCGGCCTTCGCCGCGACCGGCGCGACTTTGGCGATCCATCTGTCGATCCACGTGATCGACAAGGTGGTGGCCGAACTGACGCCGTTCTACGGGCCCGATTGCCCGGTTGCCGTGGTGTTCCGGGCGTCCTGGCCGGACGAGCGCCTGCTGCGGGGGACGCTCGCCACCATAACCGAGGCGGTCGCCGCCGCCGGGCTGGAGCGCACAGCGCTGATCCTGGTCGGGCCGGCGCTCGGCGCCCGAGATTTTCGCGAAAGCGCGCTTTATTCCCGCGACTATGACCGGCGGTTTCGGCCGCGTGGTGATTCATGAGACGGGTGCCTTGCATTGAGGACGGCCGTCCTTCGAAAGTCGCTTCGCTCCCATCTCAGGATGAGGTGAGAGTGGCGCATGGCATCGATGTTGTTCATGAGGCGCGGTGGTCAGTCCACATTTTGCACCGCCACCGATGCCATCCTCAACACCCCTCATCCTGAGGTGCTCGCGCTCTTGCGCGAGCCTCGAAGGACGACCGACCTTGATGCAATATATTGATTGCATGGACATTTTCGAAATGAATCGATCCCCAGCCCCGAAGCTTCGAGCCTTCTGCCCATGACGCCTTCTTCATTCCTGCCGGAATTCGAGCCCGGCACCGTCTGGCTGGTCGGCGCCGGCCCCGGCGACCCCGGTCTCTTGACGCTGACGGCGGTGCATGCGCTCGGTCAGGCGGACGTGATCCTGCACGACGCGCTGATCGATCCGCGCATCCTCACCTATGCCCGACCCGAAGCGATCCTGGACAATGCCGGCAAGCGCGGCCACCGGCCCTCGCCGAAACAGTCGGAGATCAGCGACATGCTGGTCGCCCACGCCCGGGCGGGCCGGCGGGTGCTGCGCCTGAAGGGCGGCGACCCCTTCATCTTCGGCCGCGGTTACGAAGAGGCGCTGGCCCTGTCGCAGGCCGGCATCCGTTTCCGTGTCGTGCCGGGCGTGTCGAGCGGCCTTGCGACCCTGGCGCTGCACGGCATTCCCGCCACCTCGCGCGATTCCAACCATGCGGTGATCCTGGCGACCGGCCACCTCGCCGAGGACAAGAGCCTGGACTGGGCGGCGCTCGCCAAAACCGGCCAGCCGATCGTGCTCTATATGGCGGTGGCCAATATCGAGCCGATCAGCGCGGCGCTTGTGGCCGGCGGGCTTGCCGCCGAGACGCCCGTGATCGCGGTTCATGCCGCAACGACAGGTGCGGAAGAGGCGGTGACGACGACGCTCGCCGAACTGCCGGACCTGGCCGCGGCCGGCCGGATCCGCTCGCCGGCGGTGATCGCCATCGGCACCATCGCGCCGCTGCGCGCGGCCATCGCGCCGCATCTGGCCGCGCCGGCCCTGGATGTCGCGTCATGAACGGGCTGTTGATCGCCGCGCCGCGTTCGGGATCGGGCAAGACCACCATCACGCTCGGCCTCCAGCGCGCCTTCGCCAGGCGCGGCCTGACGGTGCGCGGCATCAAATGCGGGCCGGACTATATCGACCCGGCCTTTCACGCGGCGGCGACCGGCGCGCCGAGCTGCAATCTCGACAGCTTCGCCATGTCCGACGACCTGGTCGCGGGCCTGGCATGCGAGGCCGCAGGCCAGAGCGACATCATTCTGGCCGAGGGTTCGATGGGCCTGTTCGACGGGGTCCGCGCCGCCCATGGCCATACCGGCGCCAGCGCCGACATCGCGGCGCGCTGCGGCTGGCCGGTGATCCTGGTCATCGACGTTTCCGGCCAGGCGCAGTCGGCGGCGGCGATCGCCCTCGGCTGCATGACCTATGATCCGCGCATCACCATCGCCGGCGTCATCCTCAACAAGGTGGCGAGCCCGCGCCATCGCCGCCTGGTCGAGGACGGCATGAAGCGGATCGGCCTGACGGTTTTCGGCGCCCTGCCCCGCGAAGCCAGCCTGATCCTGCCCGAACGCCATCTCGGCCTGGTTCAGGCCGGTGAAACCGACGACCTGATGGCACGGCTCGATGCGCTCGCCGCCGCGGTTTCGGACGCGGTCGACCTCGATGCGGTGCTGGCCGCGGCCGGTGCTACCACTATCTCCGGCGCCGGCCTCGCCGGCGCGCCGGTGCCCGCCCCCGGCCGGCGCATCGCGGTCGCGCGCGACGCCGCCTTTTCCTTCATCTATCCGCATGTCGAGGCCGGCTGGCGTGGTGAAGGCGCCGCGATCGTCGCGTTCTCGCCGCTGGCCGACGAGGCGCCGCCGGACGATTGCGATGCCTGCTGGCTGCCGGGCGGTTATCCGGAGCTGCACGCCGCCCGCCTTGCCGAGGCCAAGGGGTTCAAGGCCGGGCTGGCGCGCTTTGCCGAGACGCGCCCCGTTCATGGCGAGTGCGGCGGCTATATGGTGCTGGGAGAGGCGATCGAGGCGGCCGACGGGATCCGCTACCCCATGGTCGGGCTGTTGCCGGTGGTGACGAGCTTCGCCAAGCGGCGCATGTCGCTCGGTTATCGCGTGGTGACGACCAGCGGTGAAAGCGCGCTCGGCCCGGCCGGCAGCCGTCTCACCGGCCACGAGTTTCATTATGCGACGATCCTGGCCTCGAGCCCGGATGGTGTGTTGGGCGAGGCGGTCGATGCCGAGGGCACGGCGCTCGGCCCGGTCGGCCATGTCAGGGGCCATGTCTCGGGTTCGTTCTTTCACGCGATTCAGCGTGGGCAGGGTGTGATCGTCGCCGATTAAACTGTCGCGCCGTGCACAACGCTTCGGCGTGAGGCCGTCCGCCCGCCAACGCGGTTTGTCACACCCGCCGCCCCGAGGCCGGCCGCGCCACCTTGATGCCGTCGACATCGACCGTCTCGAAGGCGACCTGGAACACCCGCGCCAGAACGTCGGTCTCGACGAGGTCGGCGGCCGTCATGTCGGCGGCGATGCGCCCCTTGTCGATCACCACCACCCGGTCGAACCAGGTGGTGGCGAGATCGATCTCATGCAGGGCGACGATGACCAGCCGGGTGCGGCCGCGCTCGGCGAAACCGCGCACGAGATCGATGCGGTGCCGAATGTCGAGGCTGGCGCCCGGCTCGTCGGCGATCAGGATCGGCGGGTCGGTGACCTCGACCGCCGCCATCAGGCCACGCGCCCTCTCGCCACCCGAGAGGCCCGACCAGCGGCGGTCGGCGAGATCGGTCAATTCGCCCGTGGCCAGCGCGCGTTCGACGGCTTCGGAACCAAAACCCGGCAGTCGCTCGGCGCCCATCTCGACCAGCATGCGCGGGGTGACGTCCCAATGCGGCATGAAGTTCTGCGGGACAAAGCCGAGTGCCGCGGCGCGCTCGCGGCCGGTGAGCGAGGCGAGATCCCGCCCGCCGACCATCACCGTGCCGGCATGGTCCGGCTCGAGGCCGGCCAGGATCTTCAGGAAGGTCGATTTTCCCGCGCCGTTCGGGCCGATGACCGCGATCGTGCCGGTGGCGCCGGCGGCGAAATCGATACCGTCGACGATCGACCGGCCGCCGCGGATCAGGCGGATCCCCTGCGCGCTCAGACTGGTCATGACTTCAGCCGTCGGGCCAGGAGGAACAGGAAGAACGGGCCGCCGGCAATGGCCGTGACCAGGCCGAGCGGGATTTCGGCCGGCGGCAGGGCCGAGCGGGCAATGGCGTCGGCGACGACGACCACGATGGCGCCGGTCAGGCACGAGGCGAGGATGAGCGCCCGGTGGCGCGGCCCGACCAGCCAGCGCGCGATATGCGGTGCCGCGAGCCCGACAAAGGCGACGAGACCGCCATAGGCGACCGCGATGGCCACGATGATCGCGCCGACCAGCACGCAGAGCGCGACGAAGCGCCGGACATCGAGGCCGAAGCCATGGGCCATGGCTTCGCCGAGGCCGAGCAGGTCGAGCCCCTGGGCCGTCCTGAGCGCCAGCAGGATGGCGGCGGCGAGCAGGATGGCGAGCAGCGCGAGGCCCGGCCAGGATGGCGTCTGGATGCCACCGAGCACCCAGCTCAACACCACCTGCAGATTGACCGTCTCGTCCGACAAGGCGAGCATCATGAACGATCTGACGGCGCCGAGCACGGCGGCGATGGCGACGCCGGCGAGCAGCAGGCCTGCGGCGTCGACAACGCCTGCGACCCGCGAGACCGCCAGGACCAGAACGGTGGCGCCCCAGGCCCCGGCAAAGGCCAGCAGCGGCAAGGACAGCGCCTGGGGCACGCCGAGCGGCACCAGCAGCGCGACGGTCGCGCCGACCGCGGCGCCACCGGCCGAGCCGAGCAGATAGGGTTCGGCCAGCGGGTTGCGGAACAGGCCCTGGAACAGGCAGCCGCCGAGGCCGAGCAACGCGCCGACGGCGGCGGCCGCCAGCACGCGCGGCAGCCGCCAGTCGATGATGAGCCGGCTATCCAGCGACTGGTCGCCAGCGAGCGCCGTCCAGAGCATGGCCGGCGAGGCCCAGTCGTGGCCGGCCGCGAGGCCGAGCGCCATGACCGCCAGCAGGAGCGCCGTGAGCGACAGCCAGATCCGGGTCATGGCCTTTGCTCCGGGTGCAGGACCAGCGCCAGCTTCTCGATGCCGGCGACCACGCGCGGCCCGGGAATCAGGAATTCGGCGCGCGATACCGCGAAGATGCGCTTCTCCTTGAGCGCCCTGAGGCTCGACCAGCCGGAGCGGCCGAACAGGTCCTGCATGTCGGCGGCCGAACCGGCGAACAGCACGACGTCGGGATCGGCGCGCAGGATCGCTTCGGGTGACACCTGCGACAGCATCTGGGCCCGGTCGAAGGCGAGATCGCCGCCCGCCGCGACCATCGCATCGGCGGTGTAGCTGCCGGGGCGGGCGATCAGCAGCATGCCGGTGGCAACCCGTCCGGTGATCATGACGATGCGCGGCCGGCGCTTGCCGGCGATGCGGGCGGCCACCGCGTCGAGGCGTGCCTGCAAGGCGCCGGTCACCGCCGCGCCCCTGTCGGGCACGCCGGTGACATCGGCAACCAGCCGGATATTGGCCATGACCTCGGGAATGGAGCGGTGGGTCAGCACGATGATGGGAATGCCGAGCCGTTCCATGGGATCGACCAATTGGTTCACCGCCTGGCGCGCCGGCGTGACGACCACGAGGTCGGGGCGCTGGCGCACCACCCGGTCGACCGAAAAGCCGAGCCGGCCGCCAACGGTGGGGCGGCCGACCACCTCAGGCGGAAAACGGGTGTAGGTCTCGATGCCGACGATCCGTTCGGTCAGCCCAAGCGAGGCGACCAGCTCGGTGTTCGAGGCGAAGATGGTGACGAGGCGCGTCGGCGGCCGCGCGAACATGACCCGCCGCCCCAGCGCATCGACGATGGGGGCCTGCTCCGCCGCCAAAGCCGGGGGGACGGCCGGCGCGACCACGAGCGCCAGTCCAAGACATGCCGCCGGGACCGCCCTTCCCGTCACGATCAGAACCTCGCTTGCATGCCGACGATGAATTCCCGGCCCGGCATGGAATTGCCCATATTGCCGATGCCATTGGTATTGGCATTGGTCGGATTGCCGATGAAGGGCTGCTGGTCGAGCGCGATGAAAAGGGCGTGCTGGTTGATGTTGAAGATATTGTTGACCGCGGCATAGGCGGTCAGGCCCTTGCGCAATTCGCCCTCGAGCCGGGCATTCCACACCCAGAAGGCCGGCTTCCGGTGAATATAGCTGGAATTCGGTTCGCCGGCCGGGATCAGCAAGGGCTCCTCGGTATTGTACCAGAGCGGTCCGCGCAGGATACCGGTGACGGAAAACGTCCAGGGGATCGCCACGCCGGTGCGCTGGCCGAAACGCGTGCCGATCGCAGCCTGGTACTGATACATGCGCTCGACCTGGTTGCTGTTGGCGGTGGCCGCCGCGCCGCCGTCGCGCATGAAGAAATTGTAGCCGCCATTCGCCGTCATCGACCAGTGCCAGCCATTGGCCTGGGCGGAGAAGGCGCGCAGCACGTCGAGGCCGAATTGCAGCTCGATGCCGCGCACGGTCACGTCGCCGGGATTGTTGACATAGTCCGAGGTGGTGCTCGAACCCGGTCGGAGCTTGGTGACGATCCGGTTCGAGATGACGTTCTGGAACAGCGCGGCGTCGAGGCTCCAGCCGTTCAGTGCGAAGGTGGCGCCGACCTCGTACTGGCGGCTGGTCTCCGGCTTCAGGTTCGGATTGCCGAAGATCTGGGTGCCGACCAGGACGGTGTAATTGCCGGCGAGTTCGGTCGCCGTCGGCGAACGGAAGCCGGTGGACACGCCGGTGCGGAAGCTCAGGTAGTCGGTCGCCCGGTAGGTGCCGCCGACCGTATAGGTGGTGGCGTCATAAGGGCGGCTTCCGGTCGCCTGGTTGGCGAGGTTCGGCGTCGTATCGAAACTGGTCGAGCCGCGGGTGTGGCGGACACCGGCACGCAGGATCAGCCGGTCGTCGAACAGGCGCTGGCTGTTCTCGGCATAGAAGGCCATGACCGAGTCGGTCTGGTTGTTGTCCTGGGGCGACACCTGCGCCAGGTTGATCGCGGGATTGACGCTTTCGCGGTAGCGCTGCGAGCGGAGCCAGCTGCGCTCGGCGTCGAACCCGAGAAGCAGTTCGTTGCCGGCCCAGAGGTTGAAGATCGGCTGGAACCGGAGCCCCATGATGTCGAGGTGGCGGCGGTTGAGATCGAGCCGGGTGCGTTGCGCGACGGTCGCCGAATTGGGCGCCGCCCAGCGGAACACGTCGCGGTCCGACACCAGGTAGGTATGCGCGGTCCAGCGGGCGAAATCGGTGTCGGTCTTGCCGGAATAGACGAAATCGAACGAGGCATTGGTGCGTTCGTCGCGGTTGAACGTGCTCCAGGACGAGCCGCGGAAACCGGCATCGTAGATGCCGTCCGACCGCACGGTGACGTCGACGCGGTGGTTGTCGTTGATCTGGCGGCCGAAGGCGCCGGTGATTCCGAGCCGCTGGTACTGGGTATTGGCCATCAGGCCGCCGCCGGCTCCCGAATGGTAGCTGTCGCGCCGGCCGCCGGAAATGCCGACATAATAATCGTTGCCGTTGCTCTGGCCGGCAACATGGCCGCGGCCCTGCAGGAGGCCCCAGGAGCCGCCCTGGATATCGGCGAAATTGCCGGTGGTGTTGCGGCCGTTCTTCAGGATGATGTTGATGACGCCGCCAATCGCCTGGCTGCCATAGATCACCGAGGCCGGGCCGCGGATGACCTCGATGCGGTCGACGTCGGCCGGCGACAGTTTCGAGATATTGGCGGTGCCGGCGCGGCGGCCGTTGATCAGCACCAGGACCTGGCTGCGGAAATCCTTGCCCTGGCCGTCAGTGGCGCCGCCGCGGATGTTGATCGAGGTCTGGCCGGGCGTCCACTCGGAGAAAAAGCCGACGGCGTTCTCGGCGAGCAGTTCGGTGACCGAGCGGGCCGTCGACTGGGTGATGCGCTCGCCTTCGATGACCTGAACGGTACCGGTGATGCGGCTGCGCGGTTCCGGGCGCCCGGTCGAGGTCACCACGATCTCGTCGAGAATGGTCGGCGTATTCTGGGTCTGCTGGGCAAAAGCCGGGGCCGCGGCACCGGCGAGCAACAGGACAGCAATAGCCGGCGCGGCCGCGCGCGGCGAAGACATGGACATGGATCGGCTCCTCCGGCCCTCCGCCGGCATGGGTTACAGTCGATCCTCGGCCGGTCTCCTGGCTCGCGGGTCAGGCGCCGCTTCCCCTTCCCGGCCCGAAGGCCAGTGGTTTGTCGAAGAGCGCTATCCGCTTACAGTTGCGGGGGCAGCCGCGGCCTTGTGCTTGAACCAGCACGCACCGCATTCCCGTTTCACTCCCTGCGAAGGGAGCACCGAAGATTCGCTTAACGAAACACAAATAGGCGTTTGCCGCAATGCGGCCTCATTCCGTTTCGCACAGGCAGATGCGGGATGAGTGTGGGGGATGATCTGGCCCGGCGCCTGGGTCGATCCCCTGCGCTTCCCTCACCGGCCATTCTCGTCCCGGCCAGGCTGGTCCCGGCCATCCACCAATTCGGCACGGTCGATCGTGGAGATCGGATCCCATCGGAGCTGCGACCCGGTCGCGGCAAGATGCCCGCAGCGGCACGGGGCGAAACATCCCGCCGCAAGAGAAGTCGTGGATGCCCGGGACAGGCCCGGGCAAGACGATGCGTGGAGGTAGCGCCGTCGAGACCCGGGCGGCCCAGCCAGGAGGCGGCGCGATCGACGCCCCGGCGATCATCGGCGGCCGCTTCGGCCGTGCCGTCAGGCCGCCGGCCCGGCGTCCGGCGCCTGCCACCAGGTGGTGATCGTGGCAAGGTCCGGGCGCTTGCGTTCGGCGGGCGCCTCCCTGGCGGTGCCGATATGGACGACGCCGGCGATCCTTTCGCCCGGCACCAATCCCAGAAGCGCATGGGCGCCGGGGCTATAGGCGGCCCAGCCGGTCAGCCAGGTCGCGCCGAAGCCGAGCGCATGGGCGGCGGTGAGCAGGTTCATGCAGGCGGCGCCGGCCGACAGGTCCTGTTCCCAGGAGGGAATGCGTGCGGCTGCGTCGCTGCGGCTGACGACGATGACGATGACCGGCGCATAGGTGAAGACGCGCGACATGATGCCGGCGAATTTGGCGCGCTTTTCGGCGTCCATCGCCTCGTTCTCGGCGGCATAGAGTTCGGCGAAGCGGGCGCCGGCGTCGGAACGGGCCTGGCCCTCGACCACGATGAAACGCCAGGGTTCGAGGACACCGTGATCGGGCACGCGGGCGGCAATGGTCAGGAGCCGCTGCAGTTCGGCGGCACTGGGCCCCGGTTCGCTCAGCATGGTCATGCCGACCGACCGGCGCGTCTCGAGCAAGGCGAGAAGCGCCTCGCCTGCCCCGCCTTGGGGGCCGTCGGGCGTCATGACGGCGTTGGTCGCCTGGTTGTCCATGCTGTCTGCCTTTGCTGGCCGCCGGTCGCCGCGTCGGGCGTCCGGACGGCGATGGGGTATGGCGGCCGAGGCCGCCGAAATCCTGCGAGACTCAGGCCCGCCCGAGCGCCTGCATGAGCCGGAGATCGGTGACCTGTGGCAAGGGGATCATCGCCGCCAACGCCGCCTGCAGGGCTTCGACATCCGCGCTCGCGTCGGGCTGCCAGCCGCAGGGACAGGGATTGTCGCCGCGATGGGCCTCCGCGACCTCCTGATAGACCGAACCGAGCGCCATGGCGACCAGGCCGAGCACGGTGATCGGCGGCAATTGGGTGGTGCGAAGCGCATTGCAGAAGGCCACCATGATGGTCTGGTGGAATTCGGCGCGGGCAGCGTCGGTCGGGTCCTTGAGGCCTGGTTCAGCTTGCATGATCGGCATCTCCTGCGGCCGGCAGCGCGTTCGCCAGCCCGATGGGCAGTCTGGCGAGCCATTCGCGGCGGGGCACGAGCCAGAGCCATAGGCGCGAATGTCGAGATGTGCAAGCTATTGGATTTACAAGAGAAATAGAACAATTCGAAACTGGCGCGGCCAGTGTCCGCAACCAGCCGGGCCCGTTCCGGCCGCCTCAGGCCCGTCCGGACCGGGCGAGCGCCGCGACAAGGTCATCGAGGCTCGGCGCGAACCAGAGGTCGTTGCGCCGCTCCGCCTCGCGCACCCAGTCGCGCAAGGCGCTGCTCGCGGCGAGGTGCTCCGAGATGTCGCCGATGACGGCGAGCTTCAGCCGATAATTGACCGCCTTCTGGGCGATCGCACCGGCGAGGCCCGAGCGGAGCTGAAAGAAATGGGCGCCGAGGCGCGCGGCAGGGATCGCGAGCATGGACGCGCCTTGCCAGGCGGCCTCGCCGATCAGGTCGGTCGCCTGCCGCTCATCGTCTATGGCTGGTCCGTCGGTGTCGACCAGCAGGATGTGCTCGCCGCCGCGCTCGAGAATTTGGGTCATGCTGCCTGCTGGCCTGTCGCGTCGCCGCCGTCAACTGGCAAGGCAGCATTTCTTGGCCTTCTTGCCACTGCCGCAGGGACAGGGGTCATTGCGCCCGACATGGCGCATCGGATTGGTGACGGGCTCCGCGCGAAACAGATCCGAACTGAACGGGTCGTATCGTTCCTGAAGGCCGGGATGGAGCGGGTCCGTGTCGGCGAGGTCGAACGGGTCCTGAAAATCCGGATCGGACGGCTCGTCGAAAAGCGAGGGATCGCAAGGTTACGAGGATATCGGCGATATAGCCGAGATTGGCGCGGTGAAATCGCTCGATATCGGCGGGGGCACGCTCAGCCTCGGCCAGATCCGCGTCGAAATGACCGCGGGCGATGACATATTTGGGAATGCGGCCATCACGCCAGGCGCTGTCGACGCGCGGGATCATGGGGCGCAGGCCGAGCATGGCTATCGCCTCAAGCCAGCCGACCCAGGCCTGATCATGGTCCGGCGCCAGGCGCTCGTCGTGAAAGCGTTCAAGAAAGGCCACCATCCGGTCGTGCTCGATCCGCCCTTCCCAGATCAGAAAGGTGGCCGCGCCGAACAGCGCTTCGCGCAGGAATTCATCCATATCGCGATCGGCGATCGCCTGGAACAGGCCGTCGGTATCGCCGTCGAAAACCCCGGCGACGATCTGCGACAGGGTTTCGGTGATGGCGTCGCCGAGCAGGTCTTCGACGTCCATGGCCGGGAGGCGCAGCAGGCGCATGACGACCTGCCAAGCCTGGCGGTCCCGCGCTCCGCCGACCAGATGGAGGCCGCGAAAGACGAGCCTCGCCTCCGCGTCGGACAGGATCTCGCCGTCGGCCGCCTTTGCCAGCACGGCGCACAAGGCCGGCCCCGCTTCTTCCACCCTGGCCGTGCACATGGCGACCGCCAGGGCCGGCAATTGCCGCTCTTCGGCCAAGGCGGTCAGATATCGTTCGATCGGGCCGATATCGGGAGCCGCGCCCCTGGCGCGAGCGAAAATCGCCTCCAGCTCATGCTTTTTCATGGCATGTCCTCGCGGACGACCTGGGCAGGCGAACCAGTATCGCATTGGCCCGGCGGTGTTCGCCAGCGGGTGCGGCGCTTTCCACCGAATTGTCAGGCCTGCAGCAATCTCGCCTTGAGCCGACGCCTTTCCTCCGCCGTCAGTTCGCGCTCGACCTCGGGAAGATAGACCCGGCCAATTTCATTGCCCTGTGCCTTGCTCCGCGTGAGCCAAAAAGCCGATTCAACCCGGTCCGCCGCGATGCCGATGCCGAGGTGAAGAGCCACGCCGGTCATCGCCTGGGCTCCCGCATGTCCTTGCCGGGCGGCGCTCAGAAACCAGAAGACGGACCGCTCCGGGTCCCGGTCCACTCCTAGCCCCTCATGGTAGATGGTGCCGAGACGGGCCTGCGCCGCCGCGAGACCCTGGTCGGCCGCCTTCTGCGACCAGGAGCGGGCCGCCTCGTAGAGTTCCGGGTCGTCGTCCGCGAGCAGCAGCCGGCCGAGCGCATCCTGCGCGTCGGCATTCCCGTCTTCGGCCGCCAATTCATAGAATTTGACGGCGCCGGCAAGATTGCCCTCGCCTTCGAACACCGCGCCAATGGCGGCGAGCGATGGCGTCCACCCCTCCTCGGCCGCGGCGAGGAACCATTCCGCCGCCTCGTCCCTCTGCCCGGCCTGAAGCGCCAGGACGCCCAGATTGTGCTTGGCGCGCAGGAACCCCTGTTCCGCCGCACGCGTGAACCAAGCCCGGGCAACCGTCCGGTCCGCCATATTGTCGCAATACCATCGGCCGAGCGTGTTCTGCGCCTCCGCATCGCCGGCCTCGGCCCGCAGCCGAACATCGTCCGGCGGCGCGCCGGCGGCGGCTGGCTTGCCCGAAGAGAACAGCGCTTTGATGCGGCTTCCAATGGAGTTTGACATGGCTCATCCACTGCCGTGCGAAAGTGCGACATGCAACTTAAGGTGGGACCTCGTCTTCGTAAATAGGAATATTTCCATATTCCACCCGGGCAATATAGATGCGTTCCGGGGGGCACCTGAAGGCAATGACTTGGTGCTGATATTATGACGTAATATCAATTCGATAAATGACGTTCTCTGCGACTTCCAGATGCGAAATTTTATTGAGTTTCCGGTCGATCGCGGCTAGATTGAGAGGATAAAAGTCAGGAGGGTACATGACGGCACAATGTCCCGACGTCCTCACGTTGCGTGGTCGCGATCACGACGTCTGCGTCTTGCCGCTGGGAGCCTATCTCGGGCGGATCAGAAAGGCCCGGCGGCCGGTCTTCCTGGCCGAGTCGAGTGCCTGCTGGCGCGGCTATGTGGCCCGTTGGGAGGTCGTGGACGATGTGCTGTACCTTGTCGATCTCGACGGCCTGATCGAACGGAACGGAGCACCGATCCGGGCGAACCTCGCGATGGCCCTGCCCTGGTTGAAGCCGCCGGTGCCGGCGACCTGGGTGAGCGGTTGCTTGCGCTGCCCGGAGGGACGCTTGATCTCGTACCGGCACTTCGGCTTCGAAAGTTGGTATGAGCGTGACCGACTGCTGCATGTCGACAAGGGGCGCGTGCGGGAAGAGTGGCTGCGCCTCAATCCGCCCGAACCGATCTGGTACAAGATCATGGCCAATGGCGGACGAGCCCGCTTCGAATGGCCGAATTCCGGAGAACCCGAACTCGACGATCCCTTCCCGCCGGAAGCAATGCCGCAAGGCCATTATTTCTGGGGGCAGCCGCCAGCGGAGGAGGAAGACGAGGGGTACCTGCTCGGCGGAGAATATGTGATGCCGTCGCCGCGTCGGCTCTCGAACCCTGGAGCATGATGCGGCGAGCCGCTCCGGCCGTTCACCTCACCGCTTGCGCGCGACAATGTAAGGACGGTTGTCGTTGCCCTTGGTCGCGTGGTTTTCAGTGGCGAGAATGTCGAAGCCCGCGGCCGCTATATGCCGGCTCAGCTCCGCCGCCCGAAAGACGCCGGCATAGGGTGCCATGCGGATCGCGCGCATCGCGGGCAAGGCAAGGCGGATGAGCGGGTTCATCTCCCCGACGCAGGGTGTCTTGGAAATGAACAAGCCGTCGGCCGCGAGCAGGGCGTGGACGCGGTTGAGCGTGCCCGGGAGGTCTCGGACCAGATGGAGATAGTTGAACCCCAGAACCGCGTTGAAGGGCGCCGTGTCGGCGCCGAGCGCTTCCGCGGTCGCGGTGCGGAAGACAAGCGCCGGGATGGGGCCGGCGGCCAGCTTCTCGTTGGCGATGGCGATCATTTCAGCGGAGATATCGGTCGCCAGGTAGTCCTGGACATGGCCGGCGAGCAGCAGCGCCGTCGTGCCCGTTCCGCAGCCGAGTTCCAGCACTCTGTGGCCTGCACCCAACAGCGCGCGGGTCCGGTCCAGCGTGCGCTGATATCCGGCCGGATCGGCAATCGGACCCCTGGCGTATTTCCGTGACGCCCGGTCCCAGAAACGAGCGTCGCTCGCGATCGTCATGATGATTGCTCCGGGGTCGTGACCTTGCCCTGCCGGGCATCAAGGTGGGTCTAAGGCGAAACCGTCTCCGCTCGCCTGGACCGTGTGAAAGCTCCTGCGGCAATTGGCGAGGGTGGCGGACCGCGAACGATGATGACGGGCAGCATGTTTTCGCAATAGCCCTCCAAAATCATTGATGGAGCGGAACCGGCGCAGGAGCGCCGGGACGTCTCGAACGGTTGACAGGAGACTCCGCAAGATTTGTCGGTTCGACCCGTGCCAATGTTCTCATGCATCGGAGTTGGACGGCCATGAACACATCGAAGGCGCTCGCTGTATATGAGACCCGACTGAACCGGGTTATCGATCACATCTACGAAAATCTGGAAGGCGACATCCGCTTCGATGATCTCGCGGAAGTGGCCTGCCTTTCCCCTTGGCACTGGCATAGGGTCTATACCGCCATGCGCGGTGAAACCATCACCGCGACGATCCGGCGGCTTCGGCTGTCGCGCGCGGCCGAGCGGTTGGCGAACTCGGACCTGGCCCTTGACGTGATCGCCGGACGCGCCGGCTACAGTTCGGCCGATGCCTTCGGACGGGCCTTCAAGGAAGCCTATGGCAAGAGCCCGGGCAACTATCGCGAGACCGGCAGCCATGCGGCGTTCAAGGCTGCCCTGTCGGCGGCGGACGGAGCGGGTTTTCCAATCGCCGTGGAAACACTCACTTCGATCCGATGTGCCAGCATCGCGCATGGCGGCAGCTATATGCAAATCGACCATGCCATGGGGCGGCTGTTCACCGCGCTTGCAGCGCAGAACGCTATGGCGCGGGATCAGCGGATGCTGGCGATCTTCTATGACGATCCCGACCTCGGGCCGGTCGAGAACCTGCGCTCGCGCGCTTGTTCGCCGGTTGCCGATGGTGTCGCGCTGGCGCCGCCCATCGAGGAGGCGATTCTACGCGGCGGGCTCTATGCGCGGCTGCGCTACCAAGGCCCCTATGCCGATATGAAAGGTGCCTATCGCTGGCTGCTCGGCGTGTGGCTTCCGCAATCCGGCCACGAGCCGGACGATGCCCCGGTGTTCGAAGCCTATCTCAACAGCCCGCAACAGGTCTCACCGAACGAACTCATCACCGACATCCACCTGCCACTACGGGCATCATGATGCGCAATGCTCCGGCATTGCCGGTCATCTCGACGGAGGTGGCGGCGGCCTTCGCGGCGTTCCCGGCGCCTGTCTGCGCGCAACTCCTGGAAGTACGGCGGTTGATCTTCGCGACGGCCGCTGGAATCGGCGGTGTCGACCCGCTGACTGAGACGCTGAAGTGGGGTGAGCCTGCTTATCTTACCGAAACGACCGGCAGCGGCAGCACGATCCGGCTCGGTCTTTCAAATTCGCCGGAGGGCCAGGGCGCGGTTCTGTTCAACTGCCGTACAACTCTGGTCGAGACGTTTCGCATGCAATTCCCTGAGGTATTCGTCTTTCAGGGCAACAGGGCGATTCTGCTCGATCCATCCGTTCCGCTAGCGACCGAGCAGCTTTCGATGTGCCTGGCCATGGCGCTGACCTATCATCGCCAACGTATGACATTCCCGCGATGATCGGCCAGATATATCGGTCGGTAGCTTAGAGCCGGCGGTTTTCGATGCCGGTGGCGCAGATGCCGTGATCGGCGGCGATGGCGGAGAGAGTGAGATTCGAACTCACGGTGGGCTTGCACCCACGGCGGTTTTCAAGACCGCTGCCTTAAACCACTCGGCCATCTCTCCGTGGCGCCTTCCTGCCTCAGGTTGCGTGAGATGACAAGGCGGCCGGCAGCCGGCTGCACGGAAACTTGCCGCAGGCACGGGCCGTTTTCCGCCGCCAAGACATTGGGGGACAAGCCTTCGGATCGCCAAATCCACTCGTCGCCCCCTGCCCTTGTCCGGACCTTACCCCGATCGCCGGGTCGATCTCGAGGCCGCATGGCGGGACGAACCGCAAACGCGGTCCGAAAGCCTAGGCCGCCGCCATCTCCGCCTGTTTCGCGGGGAACGGCCGGAACGTCATCAGGATCATCATGGCCGCCAGCCCCATGCCCCAGGAGCCGACATACATCAGCGCGTAGCTGTCGAAATGGTCATAGATCAGGCCGCCGAGCAAAGGCCCGGTGGACATGCCGAGACTGCCGGCCATGGCCGTCCCGCCAATGATCGTGCCCATCATCCGGAGCGGAAAATTCTCGCGGATGATCACGGCATAAAGCGGCATGGTGCCGGCATAGAGGAAGCCGACCACCACCGCCACGGCATAGAAGCCGCCGAGCTGGCCGACGAACACATAGGCGAGCACGCCGAAGGCCTGAGCCATGAGCCCGAGGACGAGCACGCGCTGCGCCCCGAACCGGTCGCCCATGAGGCCGAACCCGATACGGCCGAACATGCCCGCCAGGCCCTCGACGCTGTAGATCGAGACGGCCGCGATCATCGGAATGCCGCAGGTCACTGCGTAGCTCACCGTGTGGAAGATCGGGCCGGAATGGGTCGCGCAGCAGAAGAAGTTCGCCAGCATCAAGGTGATGAACTGCGGCGAGCGCACGGCCTGCCCGACCGTCATCGCGGCCGACGGCGCGTCGGCCGTCATTTCGGCCTGGCCGCCGTCGAGCGCCGGCGGGCGGCGCACGAGCAGCGCGGCGGGGATCATCAGGACGGCCGCGACGCCGGCTATGACCAGCATCGCGCCGCGCCAGTCATAACGCGTCACCAGCCAGGCCGCGAGCGGCGCCATGGTCAGCGGCGCCATGCCCATGCCGGCGGAGACGAGCGAGACGGCGAGGCCGCGCTGCGTGTCGAACCAGCCGGTCACGCAAGCCATCATCGGCGCGAAGACGGCGGCGGTCGCTGCGCCGACCAGAAGGCCGAACACCAGTTGGAATTCGGTGAGCGAGCCCGCCCGGCTGGCGAGCGCCAGGCTCGCGGCCAGCACCACCGATCCGGTGAGCACGATCGGGCGCGGTCCGAAACGGTCGGAGAGGCCACCCCACGCCATGCTGGCGGCGGCCATGGCCAGGAAGCCGATGGTCATCGCCGCGGATATGCCGGTGACCGACCAGCCGGTGTCCAGCGACATCGGCCGCAGGAAGACCGGCAGCGAGAACATGGCGCCCATCGCGACACAGCCCAACAGGCCACCTGCCGCGACGATCACCCAGCGATAGGAATGGTTCATGGTGTTCTCCGAGCGTCCGGTGCGCCGCCCCTGCCGCCGTTCGGGCGTCGGATCGCGGTCGACGTCCCAAGGACGTATCAACTCCGCCGATACCGACACCCGATTGCGGTCTTCGGTCCTTTTTTTCGTGGGCCGAGGGGATGGGCCCGCGGCGGCGGCCGTCAACCGGCGGAGGGAATGGTGTTGACCATCCAGGGCACGCCGAACTTGTCGATCAGGGAGCCGAAGCCCGGCGACCAGAAGGTGCCGGCGAAGGGCATGACCTGCGTGCCGCTCTCGGACAGTGCGGCGTACCAACGCTCGGCCTGGGCTTTGTCCTGGGTGTGCAAGGTGACGTCGAAGCCGTTCTTGGGCTTGTCGATGTTACGGGCCCACGCGACGTCCATGTCGGCGCCCATCAGGGCCTGGTCGCCGACCTCGAGCCAGCAGTGCATCAGCCAGGTCTTATACTTCTCGTCGGTGATCGGCATGTCCGGAGGCGCATCGGCATAGGGCATGGCGGCGGTGATCTTTCCGCCCAGGACCTTGGCGTAGAATTCGAACGCCTCGCGGCACTGGCCCTGAAAGCTGAGGCTGGTCACGATCTTCATGGTCGTCTCCTGTCTGATCGGGATCTCGCGGCGTGGCCGGCGAGGAAGCACCGGGATGGCGCGGCGCCGGACCCGTGCGTCATGGACACGGTCGCCTTTTTCCTTGGGGTCGGATCTTGGGTCGGATCATTGAAAGGCAGCCGTCGAAGCCGGTTGACGCGCGAGCGGCTACGTTGATATCAACGTAATGAGATCACGGATGTCAACCCTCGCAATGCGCGCTTCTGCCGACCTCCCCTTCGAAACCACGCTTCTGGTGCGCGACGCCTGCCTGTGCCTGCACGCGCAAAGGGCGGCCCGCGCCCTCGCCCGTCGCTTCGACATCGCCCTGAAGCCCGTGGGCCTGACCAGCGGACAGTTCTCGCTGCTCATGTCGCTCAACCGCCCACAGCCGGCGAAACTCAGCGCGGTGGCCGCGCTGCTGGCAATGGACAGGACGACTTTGACGGCGAACCTCAAGCCGTTGGAGCGCCGCGGCCTCCTCGAAACGGCTATCGACCAGGCCGACAAGCGCGCCCGGCTGCTGCTGTTGACGCCCGCTGGCCGGAGCGTCCTGGCCGAGGCGGTGCCGATCTGGCGGCATCTCCATGCCGCGATCGAAACGACGCTCTCGGACCCCGATCACCTGCGTGCCGAACTGAACGCCCTTTCGAGATCCGACCATCAGGACGGAGCCGCCGGATAAGGGGCCGCGAGCTTCGCTCCGCCGGCCTCGTTCTGGTTGGAGGCGTCCGCCGATCTCAGGCTGGCTCGGCCTCGCGCCGGGCCATCATGGCGGCGAAGGCCGGCCGGGCTTGGCAGGCGCTGAGCCAGGTTCTGACATGCGGCGCGGCGTCGAACAGTTCCGGCGCGGGCATGGCGTAGCGCACCACTTCCGCGACATTGAGATCGGCGACGGTGAAGCGGTCGGCGACAATGAAACCGCGCTTGCCGAGTTCCGTGTTCAGGGCGGCGAACGGCGTGCGCAAGGCCTCGATGGCCGCTTGGGCGATCGCCGGGTCGCGCTCGGCCGGCGGTTTGCCGACGCGGTGATAGAGTACCTGGATGGCGTGCGGCTCGACATCGGTGGCGGCCCACAGCGTCCACATGGTCATCAGGCTTTCCTCGGCGAGATCCGCGGGCGCCAGGGGGCCGCCATGCTTCCTGGCGAGATGCAGATTGATCGCCAGGGACTGGTGCAGATGCTGCCCGTCGTCGTCGACCACGGGAATCTGGCCGTTCGGGTTGACCGCCCGGAACGCGGCGGATTGCGTGTTCAACGGCGCGTCGGGGCTGTCGGGCGCGGCGAGCCTATAGGCCTGGATGACCGGCACGTGCCGATAGGCGATGCCGAGTTCGTCGGCGAGCCAGAAGTTGCGGGAGGCGCGCGAGCGGTAGACGCCGTAGATCGTCAGCATGGAAGGCAATTCCTCGTAACCGATGCATCGGGGAAGAGATGCACCGTCCGGACGGCCTCTACCAGCGGGCATTCGCGGCGATGATGCTGGCCAGGGTTGCGAAAACCGAAGCCGCGGAAAGAACTCCGCGCGGCGCGCCGGGCGACGATTCGGCTTCTTTCTCTTGTCCGGGCCCGCGCTTTGGCCTATTGGCGCGCTTTGCTGGTGCCGAAAAGATCCATGAACGCTGCTCCCAAAATCTCCTTCGTCTCGCTCGGCTGTCCCAAGGCGCTCGTCGATTCCGAGCGCATCATCACGCGCCTGCGCGCCGAGGGCTACGAGCTGTCGCGGACCCACCAGGGCGCCGACCTGGTCCTGGTCAACACCTGCGGCTTCCTCGATTCGGCCAAGGCGGAGAGCCTGGCGGCGATCGGCGACGCGCTGAAGGACAATGGCCGGGTCATCGTCACCGGCTGCATGGGCGCCGAGCCCGAGCAGATCCGCGCGGCCCACCCGTCAGTGCTGGCGATCACCGGTCCGCAGCAATATGAGAGCGTGCTGGCCGCGGTCCACGAGGCGGTGCCGCCGAGCCACGACCCGTTCCTCGACCTGGTGCCGCCCCAGGGCATCAAGCTGACGCCCCGGCACTATGCCTATCTGAAGATTTCCGAGGGCTGCAACAACCGCTGCACCTTCTGCATCATCCCCAAGCTGCGCGGCGACCTCGTGTCGCGGCCGCTCGGCGAGGTCATGCGCGAAGCCGAGAAGCTGGTCGCGGCCGGGGTCAAGGAACTGCTGGTCATCTCGCAGGACACCTCGGCCTATGGCGTCGACGTCAAATATGCTGAGAGCCAGTGGCGCGATCGCACCTGGCGGACCAAGTTCCTCGACCTGTCGCAGGCGCTCGGCGAACTCGGCGTCTGGGTGCGCATGCAGTATGTCTACCCCTACCCCCATGTCGACGAGGTCATCCCGCTGATGGCCGAAGGCAAGATCCTGCCCTATATCGACATCCCCTTCCAGCACGCCCACCCGGACGTGCTGCGCCGCATGAAGCGCCCGGCGCACCAGGAAAAGACCGCCGAGCGGATCCGCCGCTGGCGCGAGATCTGTCCGGACCTGACCATCCGCTCGACCTTCATCACCGGCTTCCCGGGCGAGACCGAGGAGGAGTTCCAGTTCCTGCTCGACTGGCTCGACGAGGTCCAGCTCGACCGCGTCGGCTGCTTCAAATACGAGCCGGTGGCGGGCGCCACCTCGAACGCCCTCGCCGACCATGTACCGCCGGAAGTGATGGACAAGCGCTGGCACCGCTTCATGAAGAAGCAGGCCGAGATCTCGGCCAGGCGTCTGAAGAAGAAGGTCGGCACGCGCCAGCAGGTGATCGTCGACGAGGCCGGCCCGACCGTGGTCAAGGCGCGGTCGAAGGGCGATGCGCCGGAGATCGACGGCGCCGTCTATATTCACACCAAGCGCAAGATGGCGGTGGGTGAACTGGTCACGGTCAAGATCGACCGCGCGACCGAATATGACCTGCACGCCAGCCTCTGACTGCTGCTCTGCCGGGCCGGCTGCTTCCCTTGGGACAGCCGTCATTTCGCCGTCACAGCGTGCGATGCACAAAAGTCACACTGACCCGGAACTCCAGGAAAAGTAACGAGAACGTCATACCCGGCGGCCAGGATGTTTGTTATCGACCCGACACTTCCGCATGACAGGAACATTTCGCAGGTGTTCGGAGTTCTAGAGGCCGATGATGATCGATAGACGCTTTTTCGTGGCCACCGCGCCATTTGTCCTCGCAGGCTGCGTGACGCAGCGCCAGGAGCTGGCGGACCCCGGTCCACGGATCGATCCGAGCTACCTGCAGATGTACGCCGCGATCGACACCGAGCCTTATCCGATCCCGGCTGTCGATCTGAGCGAAGTCGACCCGCGCTTCCTGCGCCAGGAAGTCAGCTATCGCACCCGCGAGCAGCCGGGCACGATCGTCGTCGACCCGACCGAGCGCCATGCCTATCTGGTGATGGAAGGCGGCCGGGCCCTGCGTTACGGCGTCGGCGTCGGCAAGGAAGAGGGCTTCAACCTGACGGGTGTCGCCACCATCGGCCGCAAGGCCGAATGGCCGCGCTGGACCCCGACCCAGGACATGATCCGCCGCGAGCCCGACCGCTACGGCCCGGTCGCCGCCGGCCTGCCGGGCGGCCCGTCCAACCCGCTCGGCCCCCGTGCGCTCTATCTCTATCGCGGCAACCGGGACACCTTCTACCGGCTGCACGGCACAACCGAGCCCTGGACCATCGGCACCCAGGTTTCGTCCGGCTGCATCCGCTTCATGAACCAGGACATCATCGACCTCTACAGCCGCGTGCCGAGCGGCACCAAGGCCGTCGTCCTGCCCTCGCGCGGCGGCGCCGCGGCGGCCTGATCCAAGCGTTACGCCTGAACCCTCTCCCACGAAGACGTGGGCGAGGGTTGGTGCGGTGCCTTGCGCCGGACAGCCCTGCATCCGGGCCGGTTCCGCCCGACGCGTTCCATCAGCATGCTGACGGAACGAGGTGCGGCATGGCTTCTGATCTTTGCTCCCTATCCGCTGTCGATCTGGTGCGCGCCTATCGCGCTCGCAGCCTATCGCCGGTCGAGGTGATCGAAGCCTCGCTGACCCGCCTCGACGCGGTCGACAAGAGCCTCAACGCCTTCTGCCTCGTGGATGACGCAACCGGCCGCCGCATGGCCCGGGCCTCCGAGGCGCGCTGGCTGCGCGGCGAGCCGCTGGGCCCGCTCGACGGCGTTCCGGTCGCGGTCAAGGACACCAATCACGTCACCGGCTGGCCGATGCGTTTCGGCTCGCGCACCATGGCGGACACGCCGAGCGGCTTCGACACGCCGGGCGTCGCCCGCCTGCGCGAGGCCGGCGCGGTCTTCTTTGGCAAGACCACCACGCCCGAATATGGCTGGAAGGGCATCACCCATGGCCCGCTGACCGGCATCACCCGCAATCCCTGGAACCCGGCCAAGACGCCGGGCGGTTCGAGCGGCGGCGCGGCGGTGGCGGTCGCGACCGGCGTCTGTCCGCTCGCCACCGGCGGCGACGGCGGCGGCTCGATCCGCATCCCCGCGTCCTTCACCGGCCTGTTCGGGCTGAAGACGACCTTCGGCCTGGTGCCCAATTTCGCCCATTCGCTCGGTACGCTCGGCGTCTTCGGCGGGCTGAGCCGCACGGTCGCCGACAGCGCGCTGATGCTGGAAGTGATCAGCCGGCCCGATGCCCGCGACGCCTTCGCCGTGCCGTATCGGGCGATCGACCACCGCGAATCACTCGATCACGGCGTCGCGGGCCTGCGCATCGCCTATGCCCACGATCTTGGCTTTCCCATCGTCGACAGCGAAGTCGCCGCGGCGGTGGCATCCGGTGTCGCGGGTTTGGCGAAGGCCGGCGCCACGGTCAGCGCGGTGACGCTCGACCTTTCCGGCCTGCGCCGGGTGATGGGTGTGATCTGGCGCAGCGGTTATGCCGGCGCGCTCCGCCACCTGACCGGGCGGCAATTGCAGATGCTGGAACCCGAACTGCTCGAACTCGTCGTCTCGGCGCGCCAGTTCTCGGCCGCCGAACTGCAGGCGGCGCAGGACGAATGCCGGGCGCTCAGTGCCCGCATGCAGGCCTTCCACGGCGACTACGACCTGCTGGTCACCCCGACCATGCCGATCCCGGCCTTCGACGCCGGCGAGGACACGCCCGACCGGTCGCTGTTTCCGGAATGGTTCGACTGGACGCCCTTCACCTGGCCGTTCAACCTGAGCCGCCAGCCGGCGGCCTCCGTGCCCTGCGGCTTCACGGCGGATGGACTGCCGATCGGGTTGCAGGTGGTCGGTGGGGCGTTCCGCGAGGATCTGGTGCTGAGGGCCAGCCGTGTCGTCGAGCGCGACCTGCCGCAAAAGACGCTGGCCTGGGGGTAGACGGGCCTCATGTCAGCAGATCGTCTTGTCCGGGACAAGCCCGGGCAAGATGACGAGTTGACGTCACACGCTCCTGGGTAACGGAGCGCCAGTCACCCTCCCCCGACTCCGCTCGGGGAATAGCTTGCTTTTGCCGGGGCACCCTCTCCCTCGAAGGCCCGCGAGAGGGATGATGCGCCGCCGGCGCCGCATCATCCCCATTCGCCACTCCCCACTCGCTCCGTCACATGTGGATCACGCGGCCATAGGCGTCGAGCACGCTCTCATGCATCATTTCCGACAGGGTCGGATGCGGGAAGACCGTGTGCATCAGCTCTTCTTCCGTCGTTTCCAGGTTCATCGCCACGACATAGCCCTGGATCAGTTCGGTGACCTCGGCGCCGACCATATGGGCGCCCAGGAGCTTGCCGGTCTTGGCGTCGAAGATGGTCTTGACCATGCCGTCCGGTTCGCCGAGCGCGATGGCCTTGCCATTGCCGACAAAGGGGAAACGGCCGACCTTGAGGGTGTAGCCGGCCTCCTTGGCCTTGGCCTCGGTCAGGCCGACGGAGGCGACCTGCGGGTGGCAATAGGTGCAGCCCGGGATCTTGGCCTTGTCCATGGCGTGGGTCGGCAGGCCCTTGATGGTCTCGACGCAGATCACGCCCTCATGCTCGGCCTTGTGGGCGAGCATGGGCGGGCCGGCGACATCGCCAATGGCGAAGATGCCGGGCACATTGGTCCGGCCGTAGCCGTCGGTGGCGACGGTGCCGCGGTCGATCTTCACGCCGAGCGCCTCGAGCCCGAGGTTTTCGATATTGCCGACCACGCCGACGGCCGAGATCAGCCGCTCGGCGGCGAGCGTCTGCTTGTTGCCTTTGTCGTCCTCGACGGTCGCGGTGATGCCGTTGGCCGATTTGTCGACCTTGGTCACCTTGGTCGAGGTCAGGATCTTGATGCCCTGCTTCTCGAAGCGCTTGCGGGCCAGGGCCGCGATCTCGGCATCCTCGACCGGCAGGAGCTGGGGCAGCACCTCGACCACCGTCACCTCGGCGCCCATGGTGCGGTAGAACGAGGCGAACTCGATGCCGATGGCGCCGGAGCCCATGACGACCAGGCTCTTGGGGAAGGTCGCCGGCACCATGGCGTCGAAATAGGTCCAGATCAGCTTGCCGTCGGGCTCGATGCCGGGCAGCACGCGCGGCCGGGCGCCGGTGGCGACGATGATGTTCTTGGCGGTGTAGGTGCCGGCCGGCAGCACGCCCTTGGGCGGCGGCGTCTGCGGCTGGACGGCGGGCTTGGCCGGGGCCGACACCGTGACCTCGCCGACCTTGGTGATCCTGGCCTCGCCCCAGATGACGTCGACCTTGTTCTTTTTCAGGAGAAAGCCGACGCCGGTATTGAGCTGGGTCGAGACGCCGCGCGAGCGCTTCACCACGGCGGCCGGGTCGAAGGTCATGGTGCCGTTCAGCGTCAGGCCATAATCCCCGGCGTGATTGGCATAGTGGAAGATCTCGGCCGAGCGCAGCAGCGCCTTGGTGGGAATGCAGCCCCAGTTGAGGCAGATGCCGCCGAGATGCTCGCGCTCGACCACGGCCGTCTTGAAGCCGAGCTGCGCCGCGCGGATGGCGGCGACATAGCCGCCCGGGCCGCCGCCGATGACGATGATGTCGTAAGTGGACATGGGATGCCTTTCCGTGTCGGCCTCAAAGGAAGGACAGGCGCGCGGTGCGCGCGCAATCCTGGTTCATGTCGTCGAACAGGCCGTCGGCTTCGCCATAGGCCTTGTCGAAATCGGTTCGCGGCAATTTGTAGGTCTCGCGTACGAGGGCGAGCAGTTTCCACGACAGCTGGGTGTAGCGCTCGCGCACCGCGTCATCGCGGAAATTGGCCAGGAAGGTGCCGAGCGCGCCGAACCTGAACACGACGGCCTCGGCCTCGCGCTGGCCCATGGCGTCGACCGGCCGGGCCCCGGTGGCCGCCGCCTCGTTCATCGCGTAGGCGCGCATCTTGATCTGGAAATAGGCGTCGATGATCTCGCGGCAGGTGCGCAGATATTCCGCGCGGATGACGTTGCGCTGGACGATTTCGAGGCTGCGGCCGTGGGAATAGCTCTGATAGGCGGCCACACCCAGCGACAGGCCGGCGAGGCAGAGCGAGACGACGGGCAAGGTGGCGTTGGACGAGGCCATCAGCCGGTGGCCTCCCGGACGATCGGCGGGCCGCCGGCGACGCGGATCGCGCGGCGGCGGATCAGCCACCACTGGACGGCGATGACGATCAGGCCGGAGAGGCAGGCCGAGCCGAACAGGGGCAAGTCCGACCAGGCCAGTTGCAGGCCGCCGAACCAGATGTCGAGCGCAACGACCACGACCATCAGCACCAGGAACAAGGCGACGAGGCCGAGCGCCGCGGCCGAGACGCTGTGCGGACCGGGCGCGGCGATATAGGCAATCGCGAGAACCACCGTGACCACCGAGGTCACCAGCGCTTCCGCCATGAAGGCCAAGATGAAGGTCTCGTCGCCGCCGGTCCGCTCGGCGATCAGGGTGATGATCGCCGCGCCGGCGATCAGCGAGCTGACATAGGCCAGGAGGAAGGTCATGAAGGTTTTCATGCTGCCTGCCTCCGCTTCGGTGCGTCAGTGACAACGCGGCGCGACCGCGATGGGCCGAACAGATCGCGGGCCTGCCCGCCGATATGCGGCGGGCAAGCCCTCATGCCTCACACCAGCATCCCCATCGGGCTCTCGATATAACCCTTGAACGCCTGCAGGAGCTGGGCGCCGAGCGCGCCGTCGACGGCGCGGTGGTCGGTCGACAGCGTCACGCTCATGACGGTCGCCACAGCCGGGGCGCCGTTCTTGACGATGACGCGCTGTTCGCCGGCGCCGACCGCCAGGATGGTGGCGTGCGGCGGATTGATCACGGCGGCGAAGTCCTTGATGCCGAACATGCCGAGATTGGACACCGCCGAGGTGCCGCCCTGATATTCCTCGGGCTTCAGCTTGCGCACCTTGGCGCGCGCGGCGAGGTCCTTCATCTCGTTGGAAATGGTCGACAGCGTCTTGTGGCAGGCGTCGCGGATCACCGGGGTGATCAGGCCGCCGGGGATCGACACGGCGACGCCGACATCGGCATGTTTGTGCTTCAGCATGGAGCCGTCGGTCCACGTGACATTGGCGTCCGGCACGGCGCGCAGCGCCATGGCGAGCGCCTTGATCACCATGTCGTTGACCGACAGCTTGTAGGCCGGCTTGCCGTCATGGAGCGGAGCGGCCTTGTTGAGCTGCTCGCGCAGCGCCAGCAGCGCGTCGAGCTCGGTGTCGAGCGTCAGGTAGAAATGCGGAATGGTGGACTTTGCTTCCGTCAGGCGGCGGGCGATGACCTTGCGCATGTTGTCATGCGGGATCTCTTCATAGCTGCCGGGTTCGAACAGCTTCTTCACCGTCTCGTCCGACATGGCCGAGACCGGGGCGGCCTTCGGCGCGGTGGCCGGAGCGGGCGCGGGAGCCGCGGCCGGGGCGGCCTTGACGGTGCCGCCGGCGGCCGCCGCCTTGACGTCGCGCTCGATGATCCGGCCATGCGGCCCGGAGCCGATCACCTGGGAGAGATCGATGCCCTCGAGCTTGGCGACGCGCTTGGCGAGCGGCGAGGCGAACAGCCGGATGCCGGAAGCGGCAGCGGCCAGGCTGGCGGGGGCCGGCGGCAGCTTTTCGGCCGCGGGCGCCGGCGCGGCCGGAGCCGCCGGGGCTGGGGTTGCCGGGGCCGGAGCTGCCGCGGCGGGCGCAGGGGCCGGCGCGGCGGCGGGCTTGGGAGCGGACGCCCCTGCCCCACCACCGACGGCCTTCGGATCTTCGCCCTCGCCGGCAATGACCGCGATCAACTGATTGACCGGCACGTCCTGGGTGCCTTCGGCGACGACGATCTTGGCCAGGATGCCCTCGTCGACGGCCTCGACCTCCATGGTCGCCTTGTCGGTTTCGATCTCGGCGATCACGTCGCCGGCCTTGATCTTGTCGCCTTCCTTCTTCAACCACTTGGCAAGGTTGCCCTTTTCCATGGTCGGCGAAAGTGCGGGCATCAGGATGTCGATGGGCATCAGCCCCTCCCGTAAAGCGACTCAAGCGTGGACAAGCTCGACGAGGCGACCATCGGGGTCGCGCGCGAAGAGCGCGTAATGGGTCGGTCCGAACTGCGGCAGTTCGCGCGGCGGCCCGAAGATCTCGGCGCCAATGGCGCTGAGCTCGGCATGGATGCGGTCGATGACCGCGCGGCTCGCCGCCCGGAAGGCGGTGTGGTCGACCGCGGCGCGCGGATCGGCCGGCTTGTGGACATGGACCTCGGCGGCCGCGAGCATATGCACCGCGACGTCACTGGCCGGATCGCGCCAGATGGTCACCGCGCCGGTTCGGCCTTGCCTGACGAAGCCGAGCGCCGCCAGTACGCAGCGATAGAACGCGGCTTCGGCGCGCTCTGGATCGCTGACGGTGATGGCGACGTGGTGAATGCTCATCGGTCGCCTTCACGTCAGGGCCTGGGTCGTGCCGGCACTCGACGGCGCGTCGAACTCGGCATCGAGCATGTTGCGGATGCGCTCCAGCGTCACGGCCTCGGCCGCGCCGGTCTCCATGGCGTAGATGCGGGCGACGTGGCGCGCGATTTCGGCCAGGGCCATGCCCCAGGCCTGAGGCTCGTCGAAGGTACGGCGCAGAGCGACATGCAGGCTGCCGTCGATGATGCCGGCGCGCAGGATCTCCACGCCGCCTCGTTCGAGCGCGGCCGGGGGAAGCTGCAGGACGTCGAAGGGCACGGTCATGCCCGTCTCCCGATCAGCGGTAAGTGATCGCCTTGACCGCCTCGATCACGTCGGCGACCGTTGGCAGCGCGAGCTTCTCGAGATTGGCGGCATAGGGCATCGGCACGTCCTTGCCCGAGACGCGGGCGGGCGGCGCATCGAGATAGTCGAAGGCGCGTTCGACCACGCGGGCGGTGATTTCGGCGCCGACGCCGTTCTGCTGCCAGCCCTCCTCCACCGTGACGATGCGGCCGGTCTTCATCACCGAGGCGATGATGGTCTCAGTGTCGAGCGGGCGCAGCGTGCGCAGGTCGATCACCTCGGCGTCGATGCCGAGCTTTTCGAGCTCTGCGGCGGCCTTCTGCGCATAGGTCATGCCGTTCGACCAGGAGACGATCGTGACGTCCTTGCCGGCCCGGGCGATCCGCGCCTTGCCGATCGGCAGCACGAAATTATCGAGCTTGGGCACCTCGAAGGACTGGCCGTAGAGGATTTCGTTTTCCAGGAAGATGACCGGATTGGGATCACGGATCGCCGCCTTCAACAGGCCCTTGGCGTCGGAGGCGGTATAGGGCGCGACGACCTTCAGGCCCGGCAGGTGCGAGTACCAGGACGAATAGTCCTGGCTGTGCTGGGCGCCGACGCGGGCGGCGGCGCCGTTCGGCCCGCGGAACACGATGGCGCAGCCCATCTGGCCGCCCGACATGTAGAGCGTCTTGGCGGCGGAGTTGACGATGTGGTCGATCGCCTGCATGGCGAAATTGAAGGTCATGAACTCGACCACCGGCTTCAGCCCGGTGAAGGCGGCGCCGACGCCGACGCCGGCAAAGCCGTGCTCGGTGATCGGCGTATCGATGACGCGGCGGGCGCCGAATTCCTGCAGCAGCCCTTGGGTCACCTTGTAGGCGCCCTGATATTCGGCGACTTCCTCGCCCATCACGAAGACCGCGTCGTCGGCCCGCATTTCCTCGGCCATGGCGTCGCGCAGGGCTTCGCGCACGGTCATGGTGACCATTTCGGTGCCGGCGGGGATCTCGTCCGATACCGGTGCTGCCGCGGCCGGTACGGGCGCGGGTGCCGCGGCCGGGCTGGTGACCACGGCGGGGGCCGCGACCGGTGCCGCTTCGGCGACCGGCGCCGCGGCCGGTTTCGGCGCGGGCGCGGCGGAAGCGGCGGAGGCGTCCTCGCCATCGGCGAGCAGCACCGCGATCAATTCGTTGACCGGCACGTCCTGGGTGCCTTCGGGCACGACGATCTTGGCGAGGATGCCCTCGTCGACCGCCTCGACCTCCATGGTCGCCTTGTCGGTCTCGATCTCGGCGATCACGTCGCCCGGCTTGACCTTGTCGCCTTCATTCTTCGTCCACTTGGCGAGATTGCCCTTTTCCATCGTGGGCGAGAGCGCCGGCATGAGGATGTTGATGGGCATGGCAGGCTTCCGATCGGGGGTGAAAAGGGGTCAGGACCGCGCCGTGGCGACACCGACTGCGAGGGCGGCGACAATGGCGGCGAAGACGATGGCGAAGGCTTCGGAGCACACGGCCAGATGAGCTTTCGCCCGCTCCGGCAGTTGTTTCGGCGCCTCCAGCCCGGTGACGTGGCGGCTGAGGCCGAGGGCGTGGACGCTCTCGGCCCGGTTGGCGGCGCGCCAGGCGCGGACGAACGGGCCGGCGGCGGCGATCCAGGCGGCCAAGGCCACCGTCGCGACAACAACCGTCAGGGTCCCGGCCGGCGTCACCTGGGCCACTTTCACTTCAGGATGTCGGTCCAAAGCTCGGACGGATCCGGCTCGGGGTCGTTGGTGGCGAATTCGGCGCTTTCGGCGACGATGTCGCGGACCGCGGCGTCGAGCTTCTTCAACTCGTCCTCGGAGACCTTCCAGGTCTTCAGCAGCCGTTCGCGCACCTGCTCGATCGGATCATGCTCGGTGCGCATCTTCTGCACCTCGTCCTTGGTCCGGTATTTGGCCGGGTCCGACATCGAATGGCCGCGATAGCGGTAGGTCTGCATTTCCAGGATATAGGGGCCCTTGCCGGCACGGCACCATTCCATGGCGCGCAGGCCCGCGGCGTGGACCGCACGGATATCCATGCCGTCGACCTGTTCGCCGGGGATCGAGAAGGACAGGCCGCGCTTGGAGAAATCGGTCTGCGCCGAGGCCCGGTTCACCGCCGTGCCCATGGCGTAGCGGTTGTTCTCGATGACGTAGATGACCGGCAGCTTCCACAGCGCGGCCATGTTGAAGCTTTCATAGACCTGGCCCTGGTTGGCCGCGCCGTCGCCGAAATAGGTCAGCGAGACATTGTCGTTGCCGCGATAGCGGTTGGCGAAGGCGAGCCCGGTGCCGAGCGACACCTGGGCGCCGACGATGCCGTGGCCGCCGTAGAAATGCTTCTCGGCGGAGAACATGTGCATCGAACCGCCCTTGCCGCGCGAATAGCCGCCGCGCCGGCCGGTCAGCTCGGCCATCACGCCGTTGGCGTTCATGCCGGTGGCCAGCATGTGGCCGTGGTCGCGATAGCCGGTGATCACCTGGTCGCCCGGCTTGGAGGCCATCTGCATGCCGACGACCACCGCCTCCTGGCCGATATAGAGATGGCAGAAGCCGCCGATCAGGCCCATGCCATACATCTGGCCGGCCTTTTCCTCGAAGCGGCGGATCAGCAGCATCTCGCGATAGGCGTCGAGCTCCTGATCGCGTGTCCATGCCGGCTGCTGGGATTGTTTCCTGGCCGCGGAAGCCTTAGCCGCGGAATTCTTGGCCGCGGAATTCTTGGCCGCGGCCGAAGTCTTGGCGCCGGCTTTTACGCTCGTCGTCGCGGTAGCGGCCATTGGGTTCCCCTGCGCATCAACTCGTCACACGACAGATAGCGCGACGGAAGGCTGGAGGGAAGCCGGGTCGTCTGGTCGTTGTGCGCTGCACAAACCATTGGCGCCGCAAGGCAATCAAGGGGTTAACTGGATTTCGGTTCACGGGCGGGCGTTAACCGATTTTCGGTTGATGCGACACGTGCGTGACCGGTTGGCTCAACGCCGCCGCTCGATCAGGATCAATTCGCGCGGGTCGGCGAAATTGAGGATCTCGCGGGCGCGCTGGTCGAGCATGTCGGGGTCGAGTGCTTCGGTGCGCATCAGGACGACCCGGCGGTCGACCTCGGCCTTCTCCCGGCGCAGCGCCTGCAGCTCGGCATTCAGGTCGGCGATCTCGACCAGGAATTGCTGCTTGGCGCGAATGCCGTGGTCGCCGTGATAGGCGTGAAAGCCGAAATAGGCGATCATGACGGCGGCCAACGCATAGAGCGTCGCGGCTTGCAGAATGCGATGAAGTCTCGTGCGAATGACCATGGCCGGATCTTGCCCGAATCCGGTTTCAGGAGCGTTAATCGTTCCTGAATTTGGCCAGCCGGCGCTGCATCGACGGCCAGGTCGCGGCGATCAGCAGGCCGGCGACAATGGCGACGACGCCGGCCGCGGCGAGCGGGCTCGGGATCTCGCCGAGCACGGGAATGCCGATCAGGGTGCCGAGCACCGGGATCATCGGGGGAAAGCGCGCGGCGGTGGCGACCCCGAGTGTGCGGGTGCCGTAAGTCCAGAGCAGCAGGCCGATGACGATGTTCATGATGCCCTGGTTGATGCCGTGAAAGGCGATCACGCCCCAGGGCGCCGTCGACAGCCCCGGGTTCAACCACAGGACATAGGCCGGCAAATAGAGGGTCGACAGGACGGAAACGACGGCGGCGCCCGTTATCGAGGGCACCTGCCAGCGGCCGCAGAGCCAGGTGAATATGCCCCAGCCGAAGCCGGCGACCATGAAGATCAGGTCGCCGGCGAGCGTGCTCGCGCCCTCGGCGCCGGTGGAGCCGGCAACGGCGATGGCGACGAGGCCGGACAGCACCACGGCGAAACCCAGCAGAACGCCGCCCGGCACCCGCGCGCGAAGGCCGATATAGGCGAGCGTCGTGGCGGTGACCGCCACCATGCCGGGCTGAATGGCCGAGGCATGCGCCGCCGGCGAATAGATCAGGCCGATATTGGACAGGACGGTGAGCGGAACTCCGCCGGTCAGGGCGAGCGCGATGCCCCTGCCCCAGCCGAGACCCGCGCAATCGGCGACGCCGGCGCGAATGAAGAACGGCAGCATCACCGCGCCGGCGAAGATGAAGCGCAGGGCCGCGATGTCATAGGCCGACAGATGGCTCGCCAGGCCGAAGCGCACCGAGACGAACTGGCCGCCATAGATGGAGACCGCGGCGGCCATGGCGATCATCGCGAGCGTGCGGGGGGACAGGCGTGACATTGCGGTGCAGCATTCCCCGATCGGCGTCGCGCCGACAAGGAGACATGGAGCAGGTCGGCCATGCCGGGCGGTTCCCGGGGGCGTGCAGGCCCTGGTTCGCCCGACCGGGTCCGAGGGGGCCTGCCTTCGGGACTTGGCTCCCGCGACGATCCAGAGCAACATGGCGCCGATCGCCACGACATGTGGCGGAAATCAGCCTGGACTAGACTCGCTTGGGAACGGCCGGCACGGCTGACCGGCGAAATGATCTCCCTGGAGCCCGATGATGATGAAACGTCCTCCGATCTTGGCAACGCTTACGGCGCTCGCCGCGCTGACCGCCTTCGCCCCGACAGCCGATGCCCAGAAGCGTTCGAACCCGGAGCGGGGCCAGGACAGCCAGTCGGCGCCGAGCGGCACGGTCGGGCGGATCATGCCGCAGCAGATGGCGGCCGTGCTGCGCAATCGCGGCATGCAGGCCGAGGTGATCAACGAGAACAATCGCTCGCGCATCCGCACCATGATCGGCGGCCGGCGCGTCACGGTGTTCTTCTATGCCTGCAATGACGGCGGCTGCCAGTCGATCCAGTACCGCGCGCTCTATGAGAAGAACGATCGTTTCACGCTCGCCTTCGTCAATGCCTGGAACTACGAGAAGCGCTTCGCCAAGACCTATCTCGACAGCGACAACGACCTGGTCCTCGAGTGGGACGTCGATTTCGACGGTGGCGTCAATGTCGGCTTCATCTCGGAATCGGTCGCCACCTTCCAGACCATGATCAATGCCTTCGACCGCTTCACGCCGCGCGCCAGCGGCTCAGCCGGTCGTTCGACGAGCCCGGCTCCGGCCCCGGCAACCCCGCCGGCCGATCCGACCACGCCGCCGGCCACCGGCGGCAAGGGCGGCGGCAACCCGACCGAACGGCGGACTTGAGCGTCCTGGCGCGGCGCTTCACCCGAACCGCCGCGCGATACGCGCACGATAGTCTCGAACCGAACCGGAATGTCTTGCACAAAGCGCGGCCGTCCTTCGCGGACGGCATCGCGCGATGCAATGCTTCGGTTGAAGATGATTGGACTTGAAGGAAAAACGGCGGGCCCTGGCCCGCCGTTTTGTATTCCGGAGCCGATCGTTCGGCCGATTTCTCAGCCCTTGGCCTTGATCGCGCCGCGGCCGGCGTAGCGGGCCTGCGGGCCGAGCTCTTCCTCGATGCGGATCAGCTGGTTGTATTTGGCGGTGCGGTCCGAGCGGGCGAGCGAACCGGTCTTGATCTGTCCGCAATTGGTGGCGACCGCGAGATCGGCAATGGTGGAGTCCTCGGTCTCGCCGGAGCGATGCGACATGACCGCGGTGTAGCTGTTGGAATGGGCCATGGCGACGGCGGCCAGGGTCTCGGTGAGCGTGCCGATCTGGTTGACCTTGACCAGGATGGAATTGCCCAGGCCCTGCTCGATGCCCATGGCGAGGCGCTTGGTATTGGTGACGAACAGGTCGTCGCCGACCAGCTGGCACTTGGAGCCGACGAGGTCGGTCAGGATCTTCCAGCCCTCGAAATCGTCCTCGGCCATGCCGTCCTCGATCGTCCGGATCGGATAGTCGGCGACGAGCTTGGCGAGATATTTGGCCTGGGCCTTGGGATCGCGCACCTTGCGCTCGCCCTCGTAGTGATAGGCGCCGTCCTTGAAGAACTCGGTCGCCGCGCAGTCGAGACCGATCACCACGTCGTCGCCGGCCTTGTAGCCGGCCTTGTCGATGGCGGTCATGATGAAGTCGAGCGCCGCCTGGGCCGACTTCAGGTTCGGCGCGAAACCGCCCTCGTCGCCGACATTGGTGTTGTGGCCGTCCTTCTTCAGCGCCGCCTTCAGCGTGTGGAAGATCTCCGAGCCGGTGCGGATCGCCTCGGCGACGGTGGGCGCGCCGACCGGCAGCACCATGAATTCCTGGAAGTCGATGGGATTGTCGGCATGGGCACCGCCATTGACGATGTTCATCATCGGCACCGGCAGGACATGGGCGAAGGAGCCGCCGACATATTTATAGAGCGGCAGGTCGCGCGAGAGCGCGGCGGCCTTGGCGGTGGCGAGCGAAACGCCGAGAATGGCGTTGGCGCCGAGCCGGGCCTTGTTGGCCGTGCCGTCGAGCGCGATCATGACATTGTCGATCTGCACCTGGTTGGTGGCATCCATGCCGCCGAGCGCGTCGAAGATTTCGCCGTTGACCGCGTCGAGCGCCTTGCGCACGCCCTTGCCGAGGTAACGCGCCTTGTCGCCGTCGCGCAGCTCGACCGCCTCGTGGGCGCCGGTGGAGGCCCCCGACGGCACCGCGGCGCGGCCCTTCGAGCCATCTTCCAGCACCACGTCGACCTCGACGGTCGGATTGCCGCGGCTGTCGAGGATTTCACGGGCGATGATGTCGATGATGGCTGTCATTGCGGCCTCTCAGGTGGCGGTTGACGGGGCGTCGGCGCGTTCTACAGCAATGCCCGCCCCTTTCAAGACTTGGCACGGACGTGTAGGACCCCGGCAAACGCATAGTCAGACCCAAAGGAGGTCTCGATGACCGATCTCATGCTCGGCAAGGCCGTCGCCATGCCCGCCTCCCCGGAGGAAGCGGTGCTCGACCGGGTGCCCAACCCGCACCAGGACACCAATTACGTCACGCGCTTCACCGCGCCGGAATTCACCTCGCTCTGCCCGGTGACCGGCCAGCCGGATTTCGCCCATCTGGTCATCGACTTCGTCGCCGATGCCTGGCTCGTCGAGTCGAAGTCGCTGAAGCTCTACCTCGCCTCGTTCCGCAATCACGGCGCCTTCCACGAGGATTGCACCGTGGCGATCGGCAAGCGCCTGGTGGCGCTGCTCGATCCGCGCTGGCTGCGCATCGGCGGTTACTGGTATCCGCGCGGCGGCATTCCGATCGACGTGTTCTGGCAGACCGGCGACGTGCCCAAGGGCGTCTGGATTCCCGATCAGGGCGTGGCGCCCTATCGCGGCCGCGGCTGACGCGCGGTCTGCTACACTGGCGCCTGCGAATCGGGAAAGCCCGTGGGCCATGCTGCTAAGAGCAAAGACCGCCAAAGCCGACGACCAGGATGAGGTGAAGGCCGACGGCCTGACCGACGAGCCGCCGCAGCGCCTGCTGTCGCGGCTTGCCACCTGGGCCGGCGTCGCCCTCCTCTGCTCGGGCGCGGCCATCATGGCGGCGCGCACCGATGCCGGCAGCCAGCGCCTGGCCCGCCTGCTGGAGCCGGCGCCGCCGCCGGTGGTTCAGCGGGTGGAAGCGCCGCGGCCGGCCGCCGCCGATCCCATGATGCTCTACGAGACGCGGCGGCTCGCCGACGCCGTGCGCTCGCTGTCCGCCGAACGCGAGGCCCTGGCCGAGCGGGTGGCGGCCATGGAGCGCATGGCCGGCCAGGGTGGCGGTGACGTCACCGCCTCGATCGCGCCGCGCGAAGCCCCCGTCGCGACCACGCAACACCGCGAGCCGGCCGCCGCCGTGCCGTCGCGCGAGCCGGTGATCGCCGCGCCGACCCCGGTGCCGCGGCCGGGGGTGCGCCAGGTCGGCCCGCAAGCCGGCTCGCAGGCTGGCCCGACCGTCGAGGCGACCGCTTCGGTGCCGGCTCCCGCTGCGACCGCGCAGGACTCGACCGCGATCCGCACCGAATTCGGCGTCGATCTCGCCGGCGAGCTGTCGATGGACGCGCTCCGGTCGCGCTGGCAGCAGCTGCGCGCCCAGCACGGGCCCCTGCTCGAAGGCTTGCGTCCGCTGGTCGCGGTCCAGGACGGGGCCCGGGCGGGAACGGTCGATCTCAGGCTGGTCGCCGGTCCGCTGGCCAATGCCAATGCGGCCACCCGGCTATGCGCATCGCTCGCCACCGCAGGAGTGAATTGCAAACCGGCCGTTTTCGACGGACAAAGGTTGGCACTCAGATAGAGCGGGTCCCGGTCGGCCGGAGAAAACCCGCCGGCGAGGGAGGAAGCGCGCATGGCATCCAGGCCGTTTGCTTGGGAGAAGTCATACCCGGAAGGCGTGGCGTGGGACACGCCGATCAATATCACCTCGCTGGGTGACCTGATCGACGGCGCGGTGAAGGCCCATGGCGACCGGACAGCGTTCGAATTCCGCGACATGGCGATCAGCTATGCCGATCTCGGGCGCCGGGCCGACCAGTTCGGGGCGGCGCTGAAACGGGCCGGCATCGGTGCCGGCACCACGGTCGCGCTCTACCTGCCGAACACGCCGCATCACCCCATCAGCTTTTTCGGCGCGGCCAAGGCGGGCGTGCGCCTGGCGCATCTGAGCCCGCTCGATGCCGAACGGGTGCTGGCCTACAAGCTGAAGGACGCCGGCGCCCGGGTCCTCGTCACCACCGACATCGCGCCGCTGTTCGGCATGGCGCTGAAATTGTTCGATGCCGGCCTGCTCGATCGCCTGATCGTCGCCGAGGATGCGAGCTGGGGGCCTTCGGGCGTGCCGGTGCTGCCGATTCCGCTGAAGCCCGGCATTACCACATTCGCTCATTTCGTCGAGGGTGCGGTGGCGCCGGCCGCCTGGCCGATCGTCAAGCCGGACGACGTGGCGCTGCTGCAATATACCGGCGGCACCACCGGCATGCCCAAGGGCGCCATGCTCAGCCACGGCAATCTGACGGCGGCGGTGTCGATCTACGATGCCTGGCAGCAGGCCCTGCCGAACAGCAATCCGGAAGACGACAAGGTCATCCTGGTGCTGCCGCTGTTCCATATCTATGCCCTGACCAGCGTCATGTTGCGCCAGGTCACGCGCGGCTCCACCATGCTGCTGCGCATGCGCTTCGATGCCGAGCAGACGCTCGACGACATCGAAAAGCGCAAGGCGACCGTGTTTCCCGGGGTGCCGACCATGTGGATCGCGCTGGTCAACCACCCCCGCTTCGCCAATGCCGATCTGTCATCGCTGAAATATGCGGCGTCCGGCGGCGCGGCCTTGCCGGTCGAGATCGCCAGGCGCTTCGAAGGGCGCACGGGGCTGCGCCTCACCGGCGGCTGGGGCATGACCGAGACGTCGCCGTCGGGCACCAATGTGCCCAATAGCGGCATGCCCAAACCCGGCACGATCGGCCTGCCCTTGCCCGGCATCGAAATGGATGTGGCGGCGCTCGACGATCCCCACCGCGTGTTGCCGGTGCGCGACATCGGCGAACTCAGGATCAAGGGGCCGAATGTCACCCGTGGTTACTGGAACCGGCCGGAGGAGAGCGCGGCCGCCTTCGCCGACGGCTATTTCCTGACCGGCGACATCGGCTACATGGACGAGGACGGCTTCTTCTTCATTGTCGACCGCAAGAAGGACATGATCATCTCGGGCGGGTTCAACGTCTATCCGCAGATGATCGAGCAGGCGATCTACGAGCATCCGTCGGTCGCCGAGGTCATCGTCATCGGGGTGCCGGATGGTTATCGTGGCGAGGCGGCCAAGGCCTTCGTTTCGTTGCGTGACGGTGCCGAGCCGTTCACGCTGGAGGAATTGAAGGCCTTCCTCGCCGACAAGGTCGGACGCCATGAAATGCCTGCGGGCCTCGAATTCCGCGACAGCCTGCCGAAGACGACGGTGGGCAAGCTGTCGCGTGCCGAACTGCGCAACGAGATCAAGGCGGCTGGCGCGGCCTGACGCCGGGTGCCGCTGCATGCGTGGGCGTCCGTTCCGGCGGGCGGGAGGCGCGCATGAGCCGGAGTGACGATTCCGAAAGACCGCTGCCGGGTGGCCGGGTGGACCTGCTGGTGAAAGCGGGCGACCGGATGAGGTCGGCGGTGGCGCCGGCGCTAGGGATCGGCGGGCGGGCGCTGGTCCTGGTCGTGGTGCTCGGCTTCATTCACGTCTTCTCGGTCATGGTGGCGACGCAGGTCGTGCGCTCCAACCCGTCGCTGCTGCGCGGCCATGGCCGGGTGGCGGCGTTGCTCTGCGGCGGCGGCGGCGCAAGCCTCGGTATCGATTTCGGCCGGGCCGGCAATGGACGGCGGCGTGGCCTTGACGAATGGATCCGTTGCCGCGGGCCCGACGGCGTCGAATGGGCGGGAGCGGGCCGACGGGCCGTCTGGCTCTCCGGCCTCGTCCTGTCGCTGCCGCTCGGGATCCTGGCGCTGATCCTGCTCGGCCGCCTCGGGCAGCGCGCAAGGCAGCCGGCGGGGGCGCAGGACATGTCGCGGCCGATCGGCCGCGGCGAGCGGATCGCGCTGCTGGTCACAGCCTTGCTGGTCTCGCTGGTGCTCGCCTTTTCGACCGCCTCGCTGGTGCTCCAGGTCAACCGCGAGACCATAGCCGCCTCGCCCCGGATGGGGCGCCTGCTCTGCGGCGACGGCCTGAGGGTGCAGGTGGTGCGCGGCCGCGGCCGACGGGTGGCCTGCGTCGACCGGCTCGGCCAGGAGGTCGGCGGTCCGAACAACGACGTGCTCCTGCGCTTCTCCCTCCCCTTCATCCTGGTCTTTGCCCTGCCGGCTCTGGTCATGGCGCTGCGCCTGAAGGGCGCGCCGAAGCCGCCGTCGGGTGACGGGCGCGACCGGCGCGGAGACGCGGACCCGATCTGATGCTTCCGCCGGGCCGCAGCCATGACATGGCGCGCCTTGCCGCCGGCGGTCCGCTCATGCTGTGTGACATGTCCCCAAGCGAGGTTCACGGAGCGCCGCATGCCTGCCACGGCCGACACGCGCCGCGCCTATCTTCTGCTCCTCGCCATGCCCCTGTTCTTCTCGTCGAACCTGGTGATCGCGCGCTGGATCGGCGATGGCGTGCCGCCGTTCACGCTCGCCATCCTGCGCTGGGCCGTGGCGGTCGCGGTTCTCCTGCCCTTCACCTGGACGGCGCTGGTCGCCCATCGCGCGGCGCTGCGCGCCAGCTGGCGCCGCATCGCCGTCCTCGGCTTTCTCGGCATGTGGATCTGCGGCGCCGGCGTCTATATCGCGCTCATCGCGACCACGGCCACCAACGGCACGCTGATCTACACGACCGCGCCGGTCATGGTTCTGCTGATCGAGACGGTGGTGTTCCGCAAGCCCTTGTCGGCCTGGCGCCTGATCGGCGTGGTCCTGGCCCTGACGGGTGTCGCGGTCATCGTGCTGAAGGGCGACCTCAGCGCCCTGCTGAGGCTCGAATTCAATCTCGGCGATCTCGGCATCGCCGCGGCGGCGGCGGCCTGGGCGGTCTATTCCGTGGTCCTGAAGGACCGGGCGCTGGCGCTGCTGCCGACGCTGCCGCTGTTCGCGGCCATCGCGATCGCCGGCGTCGTCACCCTCGCCCCCTTCGCCCTGTGGGAGGTGCTGCATCACGGCGGCCTGCCGGCGACGGCGGGGGCCTGGAGCGCGGTGGTGGCGCTGGCGCTGTTCTCGGCGGTCGGCGCCTTCTCGCTCTATCAATACGGGGTCAAGGTCGTCGGCCCGACCGTCACCTCCTGCTTTCTCTATCTCCTGCCGGTCTATGGCGTCGGCATGGCGGTGATTTTTCTGGGTGAAAGCCTGCATTCCTACCATTTTGCCGGCATGGCTCTGGTACTTGTCGGCCTGATCGCAGCAACGCTTCCGGCCGACATCCTGGCGTTGCTCGGCAGGCGTCTGGGTTTTACCAATTCAGGCGTGATCCCTCATGAAGACCCCTCCTCATCGCCGTAATTTGGGCTATAACCGCCCCCACGTTGGATCGACCGTGCCGCCCCGGTGAGGTTTTCCGCGTCCCGCGACCAAAGCGCCCCTGACATGCCTAGCCGCCGTGATTTTCTCGAGACCTTGATGGCCGCCCCGGCGCTTGCCATGCTCGCTCGTCCCGCCGCCGCGCAAACCGCGCCGTCGCCGCTTCAGGTCGCGGCCGCGGCGGTGTCCGACGGTCAGCCGGTGTCGCGCCAGGCGCTGCTGGACTTTGCCCGGGAGGTGTCGAAGGCGCCCTACCAGGCGCCGCGCGCCGATATTCCGCGGGCCCTGACCCAGCTGACGCTGGAGCAATATCGCCAGATCCAGTTCAAGCCGGACAAGCGGCTTTGGGCCGGCGAGAACCGCGGCTTCGCCTTGGACCTGCTGGCACCGGGCAATGTCTTCACCACGCCGGTGGCGATCCGCACGGTCGAAAGCGGCATCATCAAGGACCAGCGCTTCTCGGCCGACCTGTTCGACTATGGCAGCGTGCCGCCGCTGCCGGCCGATGCCGCCCTGCCCTTCACCGGCTTTCAGGCCTTCGCGCCGCTGAACCGGCCGGACCAGATGAACGAGGTCCTGACCTTTCAGGGTGCGAGCTTCTTTCGCGCCATCGCCCGGGGCCAGACCTTCGGGCTGCAGGCCCGCGGCCTGATGCTGAACGTCGCGGAAGCGCAAGGTGAGGAATTCCCCTCGTTCCGCGCCTTCTGGATCGAGCGGCCGGGAATCGGCGCGACCAATCTGGTGATCCATGCGCTGCTCGATTCCGACAGCGTCACCGGGCTCTATCGATTCGCGCTGCGGCCGGGCGACATCACCGTCTGCGACGTCGAGGTGACCCTGTTCCCGCGCGTCGACCTCGGCCATGTCGGCATCGCGCCGCTGACCGCCAATTTCCTGTTCGCGCCGAATGACCGCAACAATGTCGACGACGTGCGCAGCGCCGTCCACGACATCAACGGCCTGCAAATGTGGAACGGCAATGGTGAGTGGGTCTGGCGGCCCATGCACAATCCCGACACCCTGCAGATCTCGGCTTTCGTCGACCAGAACCCCAAGGGGTTCGGGCTGCTGCAGCGCGACCGCCGCTTCGAGGCGTTCAACGATCTCGACGCGCGGTTCGAACGCCGGCCGAGCGTCTGGATCGAGCCGCTCGGCGACTGGGGCCAGGGCCAGGTGCAGCTCATGGAAATCCCGGTCAACGACGAGATGAACCGCAATATCCTGGCCTATTGGCGGCCGCGGACACCGCTCGCCAAAGGCGGCGAACATGCCTTCACCTACCGGATGCACTGGTGCTGGTCGCCGCCGGAACGACCGGCTCAGCCTTACGTCGTCGCCACCCGCACGGGGCGCGGTTCGGGCGGCCGGCGGCGGCGTTTCATGGTCGATTTCACCGCGGAGGAATTCGCCGATCCGACCCGTGGCGCCGGCCTGAAACCCAATCTCACCACGCAGCGCGGCCGGGTCGGCAATGTCGACGGCCGGTTCGTGCCGGAACTGAGACTTTACCGCGTCGGCTTCGAACTTGACCCCGAGGCTGCTAATCAAGTGGAACTGAGGCTCGTGCTGGAACGCGACGGGCAAGCGCAAAGCGAGACATGGCTCTATCGATGGACGCCCTGACGGATCAAATCAGCCTGCCGCCGCTGGCGCGGGACAGGGGCGCCATGCCGCCGCCGGCACCGCTCGCCATGCCGGTGGCGCCGTTGCGGGTCTGGCGCAAGCAGGACCAGCGGCCGCTGACCGCGCCCGACCGCTGGCGCACGCCCTGGTTCGCGCGCCTGATCACCTTCGGCGGCATGGCCGCGATCTCCGGCTTCGGCGGCTACCAGATGTACAAGGTGGTCGAAGCCGGCGGCGTGACGCTGCTCGAATGGCTGTTCATGATCCTGTTCGTGGTCAATTTCTCCTGGATCGCGCTCGCCTTCACCAGCGGCATCGTCGGCATGGGCAACCTTCTGCGCCACGGCATTACCGCCAAGCCGACCTTGCCCGACCGCCTGACCGAGCGCACCGCCGTGGTCATGCCGATCTACAATGAAAGCCCGGGACGGGTGTTCGGCACGGTGCAGGCGATCGCCGAGGACGTCATCGCCACCGGCCACGCCGCCTCGTTCGACTTCTTCTTCCTGTCCGACACCACCGATCCGGATATCTGGATCGCCGAGGAGCGGGCTTTCGTGGCGCTGCGCGAGCGGCTGCCCGGCATCGGCATCCACTATCGCCATCGCCAGAAGAACACCGCCCGCAAGGCCGGCAATATCGCCGATTTCGTCACCACCTGGGGCGGCAACTACGCCCATATGCTGGTGCTCGACGCCGACAGCGTGATGACCGGCGAGACCATCGTGGCGCTTGCCGATGCGATGGAGAAGGATCCGGACGCCGGCATCATCCAGACGCTGCCGCGGCTGATCAACCGCAACACGCTGATCGCCCGGCTGCAGCAATTCGCCGCCGGCGTCTACGGACCGCTTTGCGCGGCGGGCCTTGCGGTCTGGTCCGGGCGCGACGGCAATTACTGGGGCCACAACGCCATCATCCGCATGGAGGCCTTCGCCGGTTCGGCCGGCCTGCCGGACCTGCCGGGCAAGCCCCCCTTCGGCGGCCACATCCTGAGCCATGACTTCGTCGAAGCCGGCCTGATCCGGCGCCGGGGCTACGCCGTCTACATGCTGCCGCAGCTCGGCGGCTCCTATGAGGAAAGCCCGCCGTCGCTGATGGATCTCGCCATCCGCGACCGGCGCTGGTGCCAGGGCAACCTGCAGCATTCCCGCGTCATCCTGTCCAAGGGCCTGCATTGGGCGACGCGCCAGCATCTCGCCACCGGCATCATGAGTTACGTGTCGAGCCCGCTCTGGCTGATCCAGCTCCTGGTCGGCCTGCTGCTCGCCTTGCAGGCGGCCTTCATCCGCCCGGAATATTTCACCAACCAGTTCACCTTGTTCCCGGCCTGGCCGGTGTTCGACGCCGAACGCGCCTTCAACCTGTTCATCTTCACCATGGTGATCCTGCTGGCGCCCAAGGTGTTCGGCTGGTTCGTCACCCTGGTCAATGGTCCGGCGCGGCGCGGTTCCGGCGGCGCCATCCGGCTGACCCTGTCGACGGTGCTGGAAATCTTCCTGTCGGCGCTGCTGGCGCCGGTCATGATGCTGGTTCAGGCCGGTTCGGTGTTCTCGATCCTGTCGGGTCGCGACACCGGCTGGAAGACCCAGCGACGCGACGACGGCTCGATCCCGCTGCGTTCGATCATCGCGCGCCACTGGCGCCACACCTTGCTCGGCGTGGTCGCCGCGATCGCCGCCTTTTCGATCTCGCCCTTCATCTTCGCCTGGATGTCGCCGACCATTATCGGCCTGTGGCTGGCGGTGCCGACATCCTGGGCCTCGGCCTCGGCCGGTCTCGGCTGGGGGCTCCGGCGGCTCGGCCTGCTGCTGATCCCCGAGGAGACCCGCCCGCCGGAGCTCGCCGAGCGGGCGTTCCGGCTCGGCCAGGAGTTCGAGGCGCTCGGCCTGGAGGAGCACAAGGCGCTGGATCTCGTCCATGCCGACGACGATTTCCGCGAGATCCATCAGCAGATCATCCAGGTGCCGCCGCCGCGTGTTCGCGGCCGGATCGACACCGACCGGGTGATCGCCGAGGCCAAGCTCACCGACGCCCAGTCGATCGAGGATGCCCGGAAGTGGCTGTCGGGGCGCGAGACGGTGCTCGTGCTGCACGACCGCGCGCTGATCGCACTGCTCGCGGCGCTGCCGGATGGTGGGGCGAAGGCGGCGTGAGGGGCTTGCGTCTTGGCGTTGCGCATGGAACGCCCGGCCAGCCACCCTACGAATATCCTGCCCAGCGCACGGACCCATGACGCATTGAGGTAAGCCGGAGAAACTGCCAAGGCGCCTCCACGGCTGCGTGCCTCGTCGGACTGCCTTGCGACCACTCGCATTGATTGCAAGATTGTTCTCCTGTACCCGGGGCGAGGTGCGAAGTGCATATGGGGGAGATATGCTGAAAGTGGGTGTCGCCGTGTTGGCGACAATACTGCTCTACGGGTGTCAGACGGCGAACCAGCCGCCGCAAGAACGCGAGATTTGGGGTCGGATAGATTGCCAACGGGGGCTCGAAAACCCGGAGATCCGGGCGATGTTCGAGCAAGCAAAGGCGGTCTGTGTGCCCCGTGCGGAAGCTGCGGGCGAAGCCGGAACGGCAGGTATCCCCGTTGGCGAGGGATTGGCCGCTGCAGCCGCATCGGGGATTCAACGCGGCATGTCTCGCAACCGGATCGAGGTTGCCACGGCAAGGTCGTGCATGGCCGAATATGGCTTCGTCAGTATGCCGAGGTCACAGCACGATGCCCGTTGCGTCGGCGCCCGAAACTCAGCCCCCCCGCCCGCGTCGAGACGGCCGGTGGCAAGTCAGCAAGCTCCGTCACGCCCGATGCCCGTGTCGCCTGTGCCCGGCGTATCGAGGTAGCGATATGAGACCACGCGTCGGCATCGTGTGCCGGGTACAGGTTGTCGACTGATTGGATTTCTGGACGGACCGTACAAGATAATGACGACGCCGGCGCAAAGCTGCGCGGGCGAATGTCCTCTGGGCCACGGCGCGGAGGAAATCTGCCCGCTTACATTCGCCGGTCGGGCATTTCGAAGCTGGATCTCGTCTATGCCGACGACACCTTCCGCGAGTTGCGCCAGCAGATCGGGCCCAGTTGATGACCCGGCCGCCGCAGAACGTGCAGGCGGAACGCACCGATCCGTCGCCTATGGCGGATCTGGCCGGACAGGGACTTGGTGTCACGATGACAACTTGGCGGCCAGCGGCCGGTCAATCGGTTCCGCGCGATTCTTGAGGAGTGCCTGACGTGAAACGAGCCTGTCTGACAGTCGCCATTCTCCTGGCCGCCGGCTCATCCGCAGCTGCGGAGCTATGGATTTCAGTGCGCGAGAACGCCGCCCGCGGAACCCGCGACTGCACGATAAGGCAAAACAACAGCGAGTATATGACGAGGCTGCGTCACCGAAGCCGCATGCTGGGGCCCGGCCCACAAATGCCCCCCCTTCCGCAGGCCAGCGACGTGTCATTCCGAGTTCAGCCCAACGGCACTGTCGAACTGCTCCTGACGGAAATTTATCCTCGATCACGCTCTTACTTTCTGATTGGCGGCATCCGTCAATCCTGGATCGAGGGAACGGTGCACAGGCTCTCGCCCGCAGCGCTCGCCGGCTTGATGCGTGATCTCCCTTTCGATGTGTCGTCTCATAGTTGGCCCTCCAATTACGAAGGTTCGATTCCGGATCGGTTTCCGGGTTTCGCCCAGTTCTATCGGAACTGCATGGATGCCATGAGGTCGCGCGCCACCCAATCTCAGCCGGGCCGGCCGGCCGGGCGGCCACTCAACGTGCTGCCGGGCGCGCATACCCACGATGGATTGAGATAGCTGGCAGCCGGTCTTGCCCTGATCATCATCGGTCCGGGCGTTGCCTTCCGGGTATTTGGCTCATGAAGCCATTCCCAGTCACCCTTGGTGCATTGCACAAAAATCGTGCAGAAGAGCGCTTTTGGTCTGGGCACAATGGCACCACGGTTTATCCTCGCATGTGAGGAAACAGCGTGATGCCGTTGATATCGCGACGCGATCCCGGCTCCCCCGACTGCTGGCATCTCCCTTGCTTCTGACATCCTGATCTTTTTCGGCCGCCAATGACGCCGGCCCCTCGCTTGTCCAGACGGGGATCGGATGTCCAAGGAATTCAGCGCGGACCAGAAGCGCTATCTCGAAGGATTCGTAGCGGGCGCGGCCGCGTCGCGGGCGGTCGGCGGGCTTGGCAGCGCTCCGGCGCAAGGCGGCCCGGCGGTCCCCAGCGGGCCGGATGCCGAGCATGTCGCCGCGCAGGATGCTCAGGTCGCCGCCGGCAAGAAGCTGGTCGACCAGGAGAAGTGGAAACGCGAGCAGCATCCCTTCGAGGCCTATCGGCGGCTCGCCCGGGACGCCGCGACCGGCAAGCTGCCGGCGCCAGCCGACAATTTCCGCTGGCGCTATTTCGGCCTGTTCAACGTCGCGCCGGCCCAGGACAGCTTCATGCTGCGCATGCGGCTGCCAAACGGCATCCTGAAGGCGCATCAGCTCGAAGGCGCGGCTGCGCTCGCCGAGCGTCTCGGCGGCGGCTACCTGCACGTCACCACCCGCGCCAATCTGCAGATGCGCGAGATCCTGCCGGAGCATGCCGAGCCGCTGCTGGAAGAGCTGATGGATCTCGGCATCGTCGCCAAGGGTTCCGGCGCCGACAATATCCGCAACGTCACCGGTTCGCCGCTTGCCGGTATCGACGGGCAGGAGCTCATCGACACCCGACCGCTCTGCCGGCAATGGCATTTCCATATCCTGGCCGACCGCACGCTCTATGGGTTGCCGCGCAAGTTCAATGTGTCGTTCGACGGCGCGGGCGTCTCGCCGGCCTTGGAAGAGACCAATGATATCGGCTTCCAGGCGGTCGAGGTGCACGACGGCGCCGGTGTCGCGCCCGGGATCTGGATGCGCCTGGTGCTCGGCGGCATTTCCGGCCATTCCGATCTCGCGCGGCCGACCGGCTGCTTCTGCCGGCCTGAGGATGCGACGGCGGTCGCCGACGCCATCGTGCGCGTCTTCATCGACCATGGCGACCGCTCCAATCGCAACAAGGCGCGGCTGAAATATCTGCTCGATGCCTGGGGCTTTGAGACGTTCATCGGGGCGATCGAGGCCAAGCTCGGCCGCAAGCTCGATCGGATCGACGAGGCTCATGTCGGGCCGCGCCGGCCGACCGATCGCGCCGCCCATGTCGGGGTGCACGCGCAGAGGCAGGCCGGCCTCAACTGGATCGGCGTGGCGCTGCCTGTGGGCAAGCTGACGCGCGATCAGGCCGAGGGCCTCGCCGGCCTGGCGCGGACCATGGGCGACGGTGATATCCGCCTCACCGTCTGGCAGAACCTGATCCTGTCCGGCATCCCCGACGCCAAGGTGGCAGCGGCGGAAGCGGCGGTCACCGCGCTGGGCCTGTCGACCCGGGTCAGTCCGATCCGCACCGGCCTCGTCGCCTGCACCGGCAGTGCCGGCTGCAAGTTCGCGGCCGCCGACACCAAGCGGCACGCGCTCGAGATCGCTCACCATGTCGAGGCCCATCTCGCCATCGACGTGCCGGTCAATATTCACCTCACCGGCTGCCATCACTCCTGCGCCCAGCACTATATCGGCGATATCGGCCTGATCGGCGCCCGGGTGCCGGTCAACGAGGACGGCGACACGGTCGAGGGCTACGACATCGCGGTGGGCGGCGGCTTCGCCGAGAATGCCCGCATCGGCCGCGTGCTCTGGAAGGCCGTCAAGGCCAGCGACGCGCCGCGCCATGTCGAGGCCTTGCTCCAGACCTATCTCGCCTATCGCCACGGCCCGGATGAGAGCTTCCAGGCCTTCACCATCCGCCACGCCGTCGAGGCGCTCGACGACCTCGTGGCGCCGGCGCTCGCCACCGCGGCGCGGCTCGCCGTGAAGGAGGCCGCGGAATGACCGCCCATGCCGCCACGCCGATCCTCGCGCTCATTCCCGACAGCGCGCCGTTCTCGCCCGAACAGCGGATGTGGCTGTCCGGCTTCTTTTCGGCGGCGCTTGCGCCCGGTGGGGCGCCGGGGGCCGTCGCTGTCGACGCGCCGTCGGATGTCGCCGGTCCGGCGCTGGCGTCGAACGACGACGCGCCCTGGCACGATCCGTCCATGGCGCTCGACGCGCGCATGCAACTCGCCGAGGGCAAGCCGATCGCGCCGCGCCTGATGGCCGCCATGGCGCAGCAGGATTGCGGCCAGTGCGGCTATAGCTGCGCCGATTATGCCAATGCCCTGGCGCTGCGATCCGAGGAGCGGCTGAACCTCTGCGTGCCCGGCGGCAAGGAGACGCTGCGCATGCTGAAGGCCCTGGCGCCCGATATCGGGGCGGCTGGCACGCCGGCCAAGGCGGAGCCGAAGCCGGCCGGCGGCGATCACGGATCGGCCGCGGCATCGGCTGCCTTGCCCGGCCGGTCGCGCGAGGCGCCGGTCGAGGCCCGCCTCGTCGCCCGCAGGCGGCTCAACGCGCAAGGTTCGGAAAAGGAGACCTTCCATGTCGAGTTCGATCTCAGCGAAAGCGGGCTCGACTATGTCGTCGGCGATGCCTTCGGACTGTTGGCCCGCAACGATCTCGGCCTGGTCGACCAGATCATCGCCATGCTGGGCGCATCGCATGTCACTGAAATCCGCGGCAAGGCGCTGCGCGACGTGCTGATCGAAGACGTCTCGCTGGCGCCGGCGCCCGATTCGCTGTTCGAGCTGATCTCCTTCCTGACCGGCGGGGCGCAACGCGCCAGGGCGCGGGCGCTGGCCACCGGCGAGGATCCGGACGGCGATGCCGCAACCCTCGACGTGCTGGCCGTTCTGCAGAAGTTTGCCGGCGTCAGGCCGCATCCGGAAGCCTTCGTCGAAGCGCTCGAGCCGCTGCAGCCGCGGCTCTATTCGATCTCGTCCTCGATCAAGGCCAATCCCGGCCGTGTCTCGCTGACCGTCGATGCGGTGCGCTACGTCGTCGGCAAGCGCCGCCGGCTCGGGCTTGCCTCGACCTATCTCGGCGATCGCGCGGCTCTCGGCGAGACGATGAAGGTCTATGTCCAGCGCGCCCATGGCTTCGCCCTGCCCGCCGATCCGAAAACGCCGGTGATCATGGTCGGCCCGGGCACCGGGGTCGCACCGTTCCGCGCCTTCCTGTGGGATCGCTGGGCCGACAAGGCGCCGGGGCCGAACTGGCTGTTCTATGGCCACCAGCGCCAGGCCACCGACTTCTTTTACGCCGAAGAGATGGCGGCGATGAAGAAGGCCGGCGTGCTGTCGCGCCTGTCGCTCGCCTGGTCGCGCGACGGCGCCGGCAAGGTCTATGTCCAGGACCGCATGCGCGAGAACGGCATGGAACTGTGGCGCTGGCTGGCCGATGGCGCGCATTTCTACATTTGCGGCGATGCCAGGCGGATGGCCCGGGATGTCGAGGCCGCCCTGGTCGACGTGGTGGCGAAACACGGCGCGCGCTCGGTCGACGAGGCGATCGGCTTCGTGCAGGGGCTGAAGAAATCCGGCCGCTACCAGGCCGACGTCTATTGAGGCCGCCGGTGACAGCCCCTCGCCCACCGCGCCGCCCCGAACCGGTTCTCGCGGGACGCATGGCGCCCCTGGCGGTGCTGCCGGTGTTCCTGAAGCTCGCAGGCCGGCGGGCCGTCGTCGCCGGCGGTGATGCCGCGGCGGCCTGGAAGGTTGAACTGCTGGCGGCGGCGGGGGCCGATGTCGCGGTCCATGCCGAGGCGCCCGGCCCGGAGATGGCGGCGCTGGTCGCGGCCTGCCCGGCTGGCAGGGTGACCCTGCACCGCTGCCGCTGGACCGCCGAAGCCTTCGTTGGAGCCGCCTTGGCGGTCGGCGCCATCGAGGACCCGGCGGAGGCCCGGGCCTTTCGCGATGCCGCCCGCGCCGCCGGCGTGCCGGTCAATATCGTCGACAAGCCGGATCTCTGCGACGTCCAGTTCGGCGGCATCGTCAATCGTTCGCCCCTGGTCATCGGCATATCCACCGATGGCGCAGCACCCGTCTTCGGCCAGGCCATCCGGACCCGGATCGAGGCGATCCTGCCGCAAGGCCTGGCGCGCTGGGCGGAGGCCGCCAAGGCCTGGCGCGTCACGGTGCAGGCACGCCGCCTGCCCTTTCACGCCCGCCGCCGGTTCTGGGAGCTGTTCTCCCGGATCGCGCTGGATCGGCCGGACGCGAGGCCCGACCAGGCCGTGGCGGACAGCTTGGTTCAGGCCGCCGAAACGGCGCTGAAGACGCCGACGGGCCGGGTGATTCTGGTCGGGGCGGGCCCGGGCGACCCCGAACTCCTGACCATGAAGGCGGTGCGTGCGCTGCAATCGGCCGATGTCATCGTTCATGACGACCTGGTGGCGCCAGGCCTTCTCGACGTGGCGCGGCGCGAGGCACAGCGGATCAGCGCGGGAAAGCGCGGTCATGGACCCTCCTGCAGCCAGGCCGAGATCAACGAGTTGGTGATCGCGCTCGCCCGCCAGGGCCGGCGCGTCGTGCGGCTGAAATCGGGTGACCCGATGATCTTCGGCCGCGCCGGCGAAGAGATCGCCGCGATCGAAGCGGCCGGCATTCCGGTCGAGGTGGTGCCTGGCATCACGGCGGCCCAGGGCGCGGCGGCGAGCCTCGGCCTGTCGCTGACCCACCGCGACCATGCCCGCCGGCTGCAATATGTCACCGGCCACGGCCGTGACGGCGCTTTGCCCAGGGATCTCGACTGGCGCGCGCTTGCCGATCCCGCCGCCTCCACCGTCGTCTACATGCCGGGCAAGACCTGGGTCGACATGGCCGAAACCCTGCTGCGCCATGGGGTGCGACCGGATCTGCCGGCAGTCGCCGTGGCCAATGCGAGCCGCGTCGACGAAATCGTCGTCCGGGCCTCGGTCGCGACGCTCGCCGCGCGTCTGGCGGCCGAACGGTTTGCCGGTCCCTTGATCATCCTTTATGGCGAAGCCTTCGGTGCGGAAGCCCTTGCCGGCGTGGCGGCTGTGTCCGCGATGCCGGGCCCTTTCGCGCCGCCCTCGCGCCTGACGGCAGCGCCTTTTTCTTGACAAGGCGGCCCCGACCTGTCACATCCGCGGCCAATCAGCCGGCGGCGACGCGGCGGGCATAGGCCTGCTATTCCCATCGTTCGGCGACGTTTTTCTCGCGAGGACGAACATGGCCAAGGCCGCCACCATCAAGATTAAACTCATTTCGACCGCGGATACCGGCTTCTTCTATGTCACCAAGAAGAACTCGCGGACGATGACCGACAAGCTGTCGAAGAAGAAGTACGACCCGGTCGCGCGCAAGCACGTCGAGTTCAAGGAAGCCAAGATCAAGTGAGGTGAAAGCCTTATCGTCTTGATTTTGCTGATTAAAGTGGCCCCGTTTCGGGGCCATTTTTGTATCCGGGGGCGGCCGCCGGCAGCCCGACCCGCAGCCCCTCACCGGGAAGCTGGCAGTTCCACCGTCGTGATTCGCCTGAGGTCACGCAGGACCAGGCGGTCGCCGTCGAGGTCGAGACGCGCCACCGCCTCTCCGCCGGTCGGGCAGCAACGGGCATCCGCGAGCTGCCAGAGCGACATGCGCGCCTCCATGCGGGCGAAATCGTAGTCGACCGCCTTCATGACGTCGATGTCGAAGGGCAGCCGCGCCCGCAGGTCGCCCTTCCATCTGTCTATGTCGATCTCGCGCCAGGCCGTGCCGTCGCGCCGATAGAGCAGATCGGCATTGCCACCGCCGATTCCGCCGCGGCGGCCGGCAATGACGAGAAACTGGTGGTCGCGGTACTCGACCAGGCGCGGCGCCTGCCAGTCGTAACCCTCGAAAGACCAGGCGATAACGACGGCGCCGCGGCGCGCCTGCTCGCGCACCACCACGCCGCCCAGCATACCCTGTTCAGGCGTGAAGCCACGCTGGGCCTGCCAGAGGAGATTGATCGCGCCGTCCTCGCTGGTCAGGCGGCCACCCGCCAGGGGGCGGCAATTGCGCAACGCGCTGCCCCAGCAGCCGCCGTCGCCGCGCCCCGCCCGGCCGACCGCGCGGGCATTGCGCAGTTCGATTTCAAGCGCGGCGACCTGCTGGTTGAGGATCTCCGTGCGCTCGTCGGAGCTATGGCGGGCGGCCGCGGCGAACGTCGCATGGCTCACCCGTCGCCCGGCCCAGGTCGCGGGACGCGCGGTTTCGGCCAGAACCTGTGGCCAGAGCAGGTCGAGCCGGCGCTGGGCGGCCACCTGGCCGGGGCTGGCGGCAGTTTCGGCCGCCGGTGACGCGGTCGGCGCGGCCGTGGCGAAGCGGGCGGTCGCTGCGACGGCAAGGACGCCGAGGATAAGGCCGGGAAGGATGAGGCGTCGCCGCAAGCTGCACCTGTGCATCGAATTGACCAGCGCGTCGCGAAAGACCGGCGCGTGCGGCCCGGACGGCTCATGCACGACCAGACTGGCGCAACTTCCGTTACGTGACCAGCCGCATTGGCTTGGGCTCATCTGCGATACGTGATCGGGCTTCAGGGGATTGGATGCCGCCGGGTGTGGTGGCCGGCCGGGCTATCATCGATGCGGAGAGGCCATCCCCATCGGACCCGACCGGCCGACCCTACGGACCCAGGAAATGCGGCGGACCTGAGCACTCCGCAGGGTATAGGAACCCGGCGAAACGGATCATGTCTTCGCTTGACTGGAGGACGATGGATCCGATCTGCCGTGAACCTAACCGAGGGGTGGCGCGGCTACAACGAAACCGGGCGGTCAGGCGCCGTAAAGCTTCTCTTAACCTAAAGGGACGTGGTTTACGGCCAGGCTCAGGCGACGCTCATCGCGCCGCAACCGAATCGTGGCTCGATGAGGCGCGTCACGCCGCGTCGAGCACAACCCGGTTGCGGCCGTCGCGCTTGGCCCGGTAGAGCGCCTGGTCGGCACGCTTGACCACGACCTCTGCGCCGTCATCGCTCGTCCGGCGCTGGGCCATGCCGATCGACACGGTGATGTCGATGGCGCGGGCACCTTTGTGGATCGGGAACGGCTCGCCGGCGACCCGGGCGCGGATGCGCTCGGCGACGATCGAGGCGACGCCGGCATCGGTATCCGGCATGATGACGACGAATTCCTCGCCGCCGAGGCGGCAGGCGAGATCGATGCCGCGGACATTCTTGCGCACCCGCGCGGCGAATTCCCGCAACACCTCGTCGCCGGCATCGTGGCCGTAGGTGTCGTTGACCGACTTGAAGAAGTCGATGTCGAGGATCAGCACCGACAGCGGCTTGCCGCGCATCGCGGCCTGTTCGACCAGGGTACCGAGATGGCTTTCCATGTAGCGGCGATTATGCAGGCCGGTCAGGCCGTCGGTGATCGCCATTTCCATGGACTGCTGGACATTGTCGCGCAGCCGCTCGGTGTAGCGCTTCTTGCGGACCTGGGTGCGGATGCGGGCCGACATCTCGTTGCGGTCGATCGGCCGCATCAGATAGTCGTTCACCCCGATATCCAGGCCGCGCATCAGCCGGGCGTCGTCTTCGGGCTCGGCAATGACCAGTATCGGCAGGCCGCGCGTACGGTCGAGCGAGCGAATCTGGGAACACAACCGCAGAGGGTCGAAATCGGCGAGACCCAGCGACACCATGACCAGGTCGTATTCGCCTTCGGCGGCGCGGAACAGCGCCTCCTGAGCTCGCGGCTCGACATCGACATGCTGCTGGTTGCGCAGCGCCTGGACGATCCGGTCGTAGGACGAAGCCCGGTCGTCGACCACCAGGACGCGGCCGTTGAGACCGGTGTCGGCGACCGCCTCGACCAGGGGATCGCGCATGCCGATCTCTTTCGAGGTCACGGCGCGCATGCGCAGCTCGTCCTGGACCATCTTCAGCCGGACCAGCGAGCGCACCCGCGTCACCAGGGCGAGATCGTTGACCGGCTTGGTCAGGAAATCGTCGGCGCCGGCCTCCAGGCCCTTGACCCGGTCGGACGGCTGGTCGAGCGCGGTGACCATGATGACCGGGATATGCTGGGTCGCCGGATTGGCCTTCAGCCGGCGGCAGACCTCGAAGCCGTCCATGTCGGGCATCATCACGTCGAGCAGCACGATGTCGCACTGGGCACGTTCGCAGATCGACAGCGCCTCCGGCCCGGACATGGCGGTGATCACGTCGAAATATTCGGCGGAAAGGCGTGCCTCGAGCAGCTTCACATTCGCCAGGATGTCGTCAACTACAAGGACCCGCGCGGTCATGGTGTTGCTTCCTCGGCTGTCAGGCCGCGCCTAAGAAATGGCGGACGGTTTCGATGAATTTCGCCACCGAGATGGGTTTCGACAGATAGGCCTCGCAGCCGCCGGCGCGGATCCGTTCCTCGTCGCCCTTCATGGCGAAGGCGGTGACCGCGATGACCGGGATATGCTTGATCGTCTCGTCTTCCTTGATCCAGCGGGTGACATCCAGCCCGGAGACCTCGGGCAGCTGGATATCCATGAGAATCAGGTCGGGCCGGTGGCTGCGGGCCAGCGCCAGCGCCTCGGTGCCGTTGCGCGTCTGGATGGTCTGATAGCCATTGGCTTCCAGAAGATCATGGAAGAGCTTCATATTGAGCTCGTTGTCTTCCACGATCATGACTGTCTTGGACATAAACGGATCCGTATCACCGGCAGGTGCGGCATGGTTGCCGGACCTTGATGGATGAGACACAAGCTACCCGGGATTCCTTTCAGAAAGGCAAACCATGGCGCGACGTCATGACGATGGCGGACGGCAGGCGGCCGAAGCGGTGGCCGTGCAGGCACTGGGCTTCCTGGCGGCCGAGCCGGACCGGCTGGAGCGCTTCCTGGCGCTGGCCGGCATCGATGCCGGCGCGATCCGCGACGCCGCCGGCCAGCCCGGCTTCCTGGCGGCCGTCATGGACTACCTGATGAGCGACGAACCGCTCCTGCTGGCCTTCGCCGCCAACGAAAACCTGAAACCCGAGGCGGTCGTGCGCGCGGCCCACGCGCTCGGCGCGGTGCCGTGGGAGCGTGGCTTCGCCTGAAACTGGATCGGATCGATCCTAGCAGGTTCCGCCGCCAGTCTCCACTTGCGCGCGCCAGCCGCAATATCTCCTTGCCGCAGCATTCCCTTGCCGCATCATTCCCTTGCCGCATCTTGGGCCGAGGTCCAGAATCGCCCGATGGCCACGCTCGCCTTCTGCCGCGACTGTTTCACGGCGCTCGCGCCGCCGGTCGCACGCTGCGCGGCCTGCGGGTCGCCGCGCCTGGTCCGCCATGCCGAGCTGGACAGCCTGTCGATCGCCCATATCGACTGCGACGCCTTTTATGCCGCGATCGAGAAGCGTGACGACCCTTCCCTCGCCGACAAGCCGCTGATCGTCGGCGGCGGCAAGCGCGGCGTCGTCTCGACCTGCTGCTACGTGGCGCGCATCCACGGCGTGCGCTCGGCCATGCCGATGTTCAAGGCGCTGGAGCTCTGCCCGGAAGCCGTGGTGATCCGGCCCAACATGGAAAAATATGCCCGTGTCGGCCACGAGGTGCGCGAGGCCATGCGCGCGCTGACGCCGCTGGTCGAGCCGCTGTCGATCGACGAGGCCTTTCTCGACCTGACCGGAACCGAGCGGCTGCACGGCGCGGCCCCTGCCCTGGTGCTCGCCCGCTTCGCCAAATCGGTCGAGCGCGCTGTGGGCATCACCATTTCGGTCGGGCTGTCGCATAACAAGTTCCTCGCCAAGATCGCCTCCGACCTCGACAAGCCGCGCGGTTTCGCCGTCATCGGCCGGGCCGAGACGCTGGAGTTCCTGGGCGCCCGGCCGGTCTCGATGATCTGGGGCGTCGGGCGCGCCCTGCAGGAGACGCTGGAGCGCGACGGCCTGAAGCGGATCGCCGACCTCCGGCGCTTCGACGAGGCCGAATTGATGCGCCGCTACGGCGCCATGGGGCTCCGGCTGGCGCGGCTTTCCCGCGGCATCGACGACCGCAAGGTGTCGCCCGACGAGGAGACCAAGTCGGTCTCGGCCGAGACCACCTTCGACCTGGATGTGCGCGACGCGCGCGTCCTGGAGAAGCGCCTGTTCCCGCTCTGCGAAAAGGTGTCGGCACGCATGAAGGCGCAGGGCTTTTCCGGCTCGACGGTGACGCTCAAGCTGAAGAGCGCCGATTTCAAGCTGCGCACGCGGTCACGCGCGCTCGGCTCGCCGACCGTGCTCGCCGCCCGCCTGTTCGAGGTCGGCCGCGAGATGCTGATGAAGGAGGCCGACGGCACGGCCTACCGGCTGATCGGCATCGGCCTGTCGGATCTGGCCGGCCTCGACAAGGCGGACCCGGCCGACCTCGTCGACACCTCGATCGCCCGCAACGTCAAGGTCGAAGGCGCGGTCGACGCGCTGCGTGCCAAGTTCGGCAAGGCGGCGGTGGTCAAGGGCATCACGCTGGATGATTGAGGAATGGGGCTCGATGAGACAACGGTGACGGTTCTCCGCGACCTCACCGCAGCCCCATACGTCATCCCCGGCCGAGGCGAAGCCGAGGGGAAGGGGATCTAGGGGTCGACAGGCCAGGCTTTCCGCGCATGAAATTGCCCCCGCAAGTGACGCCGTCTTGCCGGTTTCGCCGTGGCGAGGACCCTGCCCTGCAACCCCTGGACCCCCTTCCCTCGCCTCCGCAGAAGCAAGAGCTTCTGCTCCGGCTCGCCGGGGGTGACGTAGAGATACTCCGGCAGTCGCTCGAGCCGAAGCAAGAGCTTGACCGGTCTCAGCCGCCCTGCCCGTCTCGGCTCACCTGTTGCAGGCGTTTTCGCTCAGCCAGTCGATCCGGGTCAGGGTGCCGCGCAGCGAGAACTCGCCGTAATTGACCACCAGCTGGCGCGACACGCCGTTTTCATAGAGTTCGAAGGCGATCGAATAGGCCGGCGTCGCGCTTTCCTTGCCGGCCTCGAAATAGCTGATCGTCACCGGCCAGCGGGCAAGCCCCATCAGCCGCGGGTCGCGCGCGGCCTCCTCGACGGTGCCGGCGCCGGGTTCGATGCGCCGGCCGATCACCGCGGTGGAATTGTAGAGCTTCACGCCGGTCTCGGCGCCGTCATAGACCTTGACCTCGAGAATCGGCTGGCCGGCGCGCGCCGCGTCGATGATGCGGCGCAGATGTTCGGTCGGGAAGATGGTCGCGCCGTCGATCTCGGAATTGACCGGACGCGGCTTGGTCACCGCGATGCGGATCGCGCCGGCGGCCCGCGTCGCATTGCCGTCGGTCTCGTCGCGCGGCGCGCCGTTCTCCGTCGAGCGCGAGGTGAAGCGGAAGGCGGTGCCGTCGCCTTCCTCGAAATTGGCGGTGCGCACGTCCATCACGACCTGGTTACCATTGACCACCAGCTCGACCACCTGGCGGAAGCTGGTCGAATAGCCCTCGCAGACATTGCCATTGGTCTCGAACAGGATCCGGCCGCGCGCGGTGTCAATGCCACGCGCCGGACGGCGGTTGTCGAGCGCCAGGTCATAGACACCGCGATGCGGCGTCAGCACCGGTTCCGCGGCCCGCGCGGCCTCCAGCGGCGCGCTGAACAGAAAAGCTGCGACGGCAAGCGCGAGCGGGCGGAAAGCGGTCATGAGGCGGCTCCAGGACTCAAGGGTCCGAATGCCCAGCATAGGAGGGCGGATCGGAGGCGACAACGCGGCATGGATGTGTCGCGTTTCGGCCGCCTTGCGCCGCCGATCGCCTTGGGGCACGTTCCGGCGCCAATCCTCCCGTCCTGAAGCGCCAAGGATCCGCCATGTCGGTCATTGCCAAACGCCTCGCCGAACTCGGCATCACCCTGCCGACCCCGGTCGCGCCGATCGCCAATTACGTGCCCTTCGTGCGCACCGGCAATACGCTCGTCGTGTCAGGCCAGATTTCGCTCGGGCCGGATGGCCTGATGGCCGGCAAGCTCGGCGGCGGCGTGTCGATCGAGGACGGCCAGAAGGCGGCGCGCCAGTCCGCCATCAACGTGCTCGCCCAGATCCAGGCGGCGGTCGGCAATCTCGACAATGTCGTGCGCATCGTCCGGCTCGGCGGCTTCATCAATTGCACGCCCGATTTCGTCGACGGTCCGAAGGTCATGAACGGCGCCTCCGACCTGATGGTCGAGGTGTTCGGCGACAAGGGCCGGCATGCCCGTTCCACCGTCGGCGTCGCCGCCCTGCCGGTCAATGCCGCGGTCGAAGTCGAGGCGCTGGTCGAGGTCGCCTGATGGCGGCGTCGCAGGATCTTGGCTGGCTGACGGCGCGGCCGATCGCCCATCGCGGCCTGCATGACGCGGCCGCCGGCGTGATCGAAAACTGCCCCGCCGCCTTCTCGGCGGCGGTCGCGGGCAACTACGCCATCGAATGCGACGTGCAGCCGAGCGCGGATGGCGAGGCCGTGGTGTTCCACGACCATACGCTCGACCGGCTGACCGTCGAAACCGGGCGCGTCGACGCGCGCCCGGCCGAGGCCTTGAAGGCGGTTCGCTTCAAGGCCACCACCGAGCGCATGTTGACCTTGCCGGAGCTTTTCGACCTGGTCGCCGGCCAGGTGCCGCTGGTCGTCGAGATCAAGTCGGAATTCGACGGCAAGCTCGGCCTGACCCGGCGCGTCGCGGAACTGGCCGCGGCCTATCGCGGGCCGCTGGCGCTGATGTCCTTCGACCCCGCCCCGATCGCCTGGCTGAAGGACAATGCGCCCGGCCTGGTGCGCGGCATCGTCGCCGAATCCGATTATCAGCGGCCGCATCTGACGGCGGTCGAGCGCGACGTGAAGCGGGATCTCGCGGCGCTGACGCATTTTCCGGCCACCGATCCGCATTTCCTGTCGTGGAAGATCGCCGATATGCCCAATGCGGCGACCGTGCTGTTCCGCAGCGCGCTGCGACGGCCGGTGATCTGCTGGACGGTGCGCAGCGATGACGACCGTTTGAACGCCAGTCGCCATGCCGACCAAGTGACGTTCGAGGGATATCGGGCTTAGAATAGCCGCCGATGAGCGCCCCGCCCTTCACCATTCGCATCGTCTCGCGCCTCGCCGAGATCGCCGCAGCCGACTGGAATGCCTGCGCCGCCGATGAGACCGGCGCGGTGGACCCGTTTCTCGACCACGCCTTCTTCCTGTCGCTCGAAGAATCGGGCTCGGCGGTCCGTGCCACCGGCTGGCTCGGCCACCATCTGGTGCTGGAAGACCAGGCGGGCGTGACCCAGGCGGTGATGCCCTGTTACCTGAAGAGCCATTCGCGTGGTGAATATGTCTTCGACCAGGGTTGGGCCGAAGCCTATGAGCGCGCCGGCGGCCGCTATTACCCCAAGCTGCAGGCGAGCGTGCCGTTCACGCCGGCGACCGGGCGGCGCTTGCTGGTGCGGGCCGGGCCGGATCGCGACAGCGTGCAGACGGCGCTCGCGGCCGGCGCGGCGCAGGTCGCGCTGCAACGCGGCGTGTCGTCGCTGCATGTCACGTTCTGCACCAAGGAGGAGTGGGACCTGCTGGGGCTTGCCGGCTACCTGCAGCGCGCCGACACCCAGTTCCATTTCGAGAATGCCGGTTATGCCGATTTCGAGGCGTTCCTGGCGGCCTTGTCGTCGCGCAAGCGCAAGGTGATCCGGCGCGAGCGGCGCGAGGCGCTGGAAGGGCGCGGCATCACCATCCGGCGGCTGACCGGCGCCGAGCTGACCGAGGACGTCTGGGACGCTTTTTTCGCCTTCTACATGGACACCGGCTCACGCAAATGGGGCCGGCCCTACCTGACCCGCTCGTTCTTCTCGCTGATCGGCCAGCGGATGGCCGACCGCATTCTCTTGATCATGGCCGAGCGCGACGGTCGCTACATTGCCGGCGCGATCAACTTCATCGGCCGGGACGTGCTTTACGGCCGGCACTGGGGCTGCGTCGAGGAGCACCCCTTCCTGCATTTCGAGGTTTGTTATTACCAGGCCATCGAGCATGCCATCGCGGCGGGCCTGCAGCGCGTCGAAGCCGGCGCCCAGGGCGAGCATAAGCTCGCCCGCGGCTATCGGCCGGTGGAAACCCATTCGGCCCATTTCATCACCGATCGCGGCCTCCGCCGCGCCGTCGACGATTACCTGACGCGCGAGCGCAGTTATGTCGCTTCCGCCATCGACGAACTCGACGCGCTGGGGCCGTTTCGCAAGGCCGAGGCCGAGACCGAGTGACGGCGGAACCCGGCGGCGAATCGCCCTGGCGGCATTTCTGAACGGCAGCTAAACGCGGCGATATCGGCAGTTCAGATTGGCCGGGCCATTGTGCATGTCAGTCGGGTCGTCCGGCCACGTCATGCCCAAGGAGATTTCCATGTTGGATCGTCGCGCTTTCTTCGCAACCCTGATCGGCGGTGTCGCCGTCGCGGCCGTTGCCGGCAGCAAGGCCGCCGAGGCTCACCCGATCGCTGCGGCGCCGGTTGCTCCGGCCGCGCCGGCCGAGGCCGCGGCTCCCGGTGAAGCCGTCGAGATGCAGCGCCATGACGGCCACCGCCACGGCCGCCCGTCCCGCCATCCGCGCCACCGGCATTCGCACCGGGTCCCCCCGCGCCATCGCCATCACCGTCATCCCGCTGCCCGGCCGCACCGTCATCGCCACTGACCGATAAACACGCCGCCCGGGCACTCCCCGCGAGTGCCCGGGACGGAACCAGTTGATTGCCTCAGACGTACAGAGGAAAGACCCCGAGGCGCGCACGGGATGCCCCCGGATCCGACGCTCGGGAAGCTTGATCATCCTGTCCTGGAGGAATCGAGATGCTGCACCGTCGCTCATTCCTGGCGCTGGCCGCTGGAGGCCTCGCGGTCGTCGCAACCCAGAAAGCCGAAGCGCGGACCGCCCTGCCGCTACCGGCGGAAACCCCTGCCGATGTTTCAGTGTCGCCGGCGCCGGCCACCGATGGCCCTGGCCGGGCCGCGGGCGAGCCGCGCGAAATGCAATATTGGTATTATCGCCGCCGGCGCTACTGGCGCCGTCGCTATTACTGGCGTCGCCCCTATTATTATCGCCGTCGCCGCTATTGGCGCCGCCGCTACTATTGGTGAGCGCAATCGCATGGCCGGCGCTGCCCCGTGTCGGACGCCGGCAACTTTTCCAGGGTATTTCCCGACACAGACGGGAAATACACGAGTGTTAGCTCTTGGGCATTCCGTAGCGTCGATCGCATAGCGGAAGTGCCCCTTTCTCTCATTCTGGAGACCTATCCATGCTGCATCGCCGTTCATTCATGGCACTTCTGGCCGGAGGCATCGCGATTGCCGCAGCCGGCCAGGCAGAGGCTGGTCAGGCACAGGCCCATGGCGCTCCGCCGGTCCCGGCCGGAACCGCTCCCGATCTGACCGTCGCTGCCACCGGCTCTCCCGAGCGCGCCGCGCCCGCCGCCGGCGAACCGCGCGAAATGCAGTACTATTATCGTCGCCGCTATTGGGTGGTGCGCCGCCGCTACTATGTGCGCCGCCGCTACTGGCGCCGCCGCTACTACTGGTAAGGGTTTTCGCCATCGGCCGGCGCCACCTCGGGCGGGCGCCGGCAACCATATCCGGTCATTTCCAGGCATATATGGGGAATCTACCGATGTCGGCGCGCGCGGATTCCGTAGCATGCGCTGGTCACGGATTTTTTTTGCCAACATCCCATTCTGGAGACGCCCACATGCTCGATCGTCGTTCGTTCCTGGCTGTCTTTGCCGGCGGCGTCGCCGCGGCAGCGGCCACGACTCAGGCGGAAGCAGCCCCGGTTTCGGCTGCCCTGACCCAGCCCGCCATCGATACGCCGCGCACGGTCGCCGGCTTGCGCGAAGGCCTCGCGGCCGCGACCGCCGAGCCGCAGGAAATGCAGTATTATTACCGTCGGCGCTATTATTACCGCCGGCCGGTCTATGTGGTTCGGCCGCGCATGGCGCGCCGCTGCGTCTGGACCGGTTACGGCCGCGTGTGCCGCTGGGTCCGCGTCTGGTGACGCCCACCCCGCCGGTCGCTTGACGACGCGGCAGCAGACTGCGACACCCTCGCTGCATCAAGCGCGAGGGTGTTTCCATGTCGACATCAGCCTATGATCCGAACAATATCTTCGCCAGGATCCTGCGCGGCGAACTGCCCGCCGAGAAGGTCTTCGAGACCGACAAGGTCCTGGCCTTCATGGACATCATGCCGCGCGCCGACGGGCATGTCCTGGTGATTCCGAAGACGCCGGCACGCAATCTCCTGGACATTCGGCCCGACGACCTGGCCGAACTGGCCAAGGGCGCGCAAGTGGTCGCCAAGGCGGTCAAGGCAGGCATGGCGGCCGACGGCCTGACCATTCAGCAGTTCAACGAAAGCTCCGGCGGACAGGTGGTCTTCCACATCCATGTCCACGTCCTGCCGCGCTGGGAAGGCGTCGCGCTGCGCCCGCCCGGCACCATGGCAAAGCCCGAAGTGCTGGCGGAACATGCCGCGCGCATCCGCGCCGGCTTCGAAAGCGCCTGAGCGCGGGGGGCCTATTTCAGGCCTAGCCAATAGGCGGAAGCGACAATGATCGCTTCCGCCGTCGCAACGCCCAGAAGCACCGAGCGGCGGGAGATCCAATAGACCGCGACGCCGGCGATCATGGCGCCGGCCCGCCACGACAGCGGCAGGCCGGCAAGAACGCCCGCGGGGAAAAAGGCGAGCTTGGCGACGACCGCGGCAAGCGTCGCGGTGGCGACCGCGCGAACCCACAGCAGCAGTTCCGAGCCTTCACTCAGGCCGCGGCCGACGACCAGGCCGAGCCAGCGCCAGATCTCGCTCGGCAGGAAGCCGGCGAGGATCAGTGCCAGGTAAGGCGTGAGATCGCTGCCGATCAGCGTCATGCCGTGGTCCTCGACCGGCGCAGGCGCGCCAGGCCATAGGCCAGCGTCCCGCCGCCGAGGCCGGCCCACAGCAGTTCCAGTCCGTCGCCGGCAAAGGCGGCCAGCGGCAGCCCGAAGAAGCCGATGCCGATGGCCAGCTGATCGGACAGCACCCGCGATGTCGTGAACAGCGACAGCAGGAAGAAGATCGGCGTCAGGAACAGCAGGGCCGCGGCGAAGGCATGGGGAATGATGCCGGCGAGGCCGTAGCCGGCGGCGGTGGCGAGGGTCGCCGAGGTCAGCAAGCCGGTCGCCAGCCCAAGGAAGAAAGGCACCCTGCCCTCGGCGTCGATGCCGGGCAGCAGCCTGAGGCCTTCGACCCAGAGCGAGATGGCGACCATGTGGGCGCAGAGCATCATGGTCAGGGGATGCCGCTGCTTGCCCGCACGCAGATAAGGCAGCAGCGAGACGACCATGGGCAGAAGCCGCACCGAGGAGAGCCCGACGGTCAGCCCCACCGCCAGCCACGTGCCGCCGGTGCCGAGGCCGTTGACCAGGATGAGATGGGCCGGGCCGGCCCAGATCAGCAGCGTCGCCAGCATGGCCCAGGCGAGCGGCATGCCGAAGTCGGCGCAGACCGAGCCGATGCCGATGAAGGTCGCCGCCAGGATCACCGCCGGCAGCGCCGCCGATTGCCTGAGACCCCTGCGGTACCAGCCGGCAGGCGTGATCGGAACGAAATGGGGGGCGGCGGTTGTCATGAGGTCGGGGCAAAATCGGTGACGGGCGCCGTGAGCGCAAGAGCGCGCAACGCATGCGGTTCATGCAGGCCATGTCGCCGCGTGGGGACCAGGGTTGGTGCCAATGGAAGCGCGCAGGGAGGATCCGCCGCCTGCCCCGATTCCACGACGTCATCCCAAGGCAAAGCAATTGCTTTGCCTTGGGATGACGCAGAGCATGTGCAGACAGGCGTTCGGCCTGGTGCCATTGGCCTGGCCGGATACGGCGCCACAAACTCCCTTCAAAAGCAAAACCCCGGCCTGGTGGCCGGGGTTTCGGTTTCGTCACCGGCTGTCGCGCCGGCGGCTCATTCGGTCTTGAGCGGCACTTTCGGCACCGAGCCGGACGGCCGCTTGGGCTCGACCGGAACCGTCACGCCGCCCGAGCCACCGCCTTTCGGCTTGCGCTTCGGTGCCGCCTTGGCGCCGGTGCGCTTGGCGGCGCTCGCCCGCTTGACAATGGCGGTGATATCGGGCGCTACCGGCTCCGGCTTCGGCGTCACCGGTCCCTGCGGATAGTCGAAGCCGAGGACCGGGAAGCCCTCCTCGTCCTTCTCGACGACCACACGGACGTGACCGCCGTTCTTCAGCCGTCCGAACAGCAGATATTCGGCCAGCGGCTTCTTGATATATTCCTGGATGACCCGGGCCATCGGTCGGGCGCCCATCTGCTCGTCATAACCGCGTTCGATCAGCCATTCCTTGGCGTCGGGCGACAGCTCGATCGTCACCTGACGATCGGCGAGCTGGGCCTCGAGCTGCATGACGAACTTCTCGACGACATTGCCGATCACCTCGGACGACAGGTGTCCGAAGGCGATGACGGCGTCCAGGCGGTTGCGGAATTCCGGCGCGAACAGGCGGTTGATCGCCTCGCTGTCGTCGCCGGTCCGCTTGGTCCGGGTGAAGCCGATCGCCGGCTTGGCGAGGTCGGCGGCGCCGGCATTGGTGGTCATGATCAGGATGACATTGCGGAAATCGACCGATTTGCCGTTGTGGTCGGTCAGTTTGCCGTGATCCATGATCTGCAGCAGGATGTTGAACAGATCCGGATGCGCCTTCTCGATCTCGTCGAGCAGCAGCACGCAATAGGGATTCTGGTCGACGCCATCGGTGAGCAGGCCGCCCTGGTCGAAGCCGACATAACCGGGAGGCGCGCCGATCAGCCGCGAGACGGTGTGGCGCTCCATATATTCCGACATGTCGAAGCGCAGCAGCTGCACGCCGAGGACGGAGGCGAGCTGCTTGGCGACTTCGGTCTTGCCGACGCCCGTCGGGCCGGAGAACAGGTAATTGCCGATCGGCTTTTCCGGTTCGCGCAGGCCGGCGCGGGCGAGCTTGATCGAGGCCGACAAGGCTTCGATCGCCTTGTCCTGGCCGTAGACCACGCGCTTCAGCGTGTTCTCGATATTGCGCAGGATCTCGGCGTCGTCCTTGGAGACGGTCTTGGGCGGGATCCGCGCCATGGTGGCGATGGTCGCCTCGATCTCCTTGATGCCGATGACCTTCTTGCGCTTCGCCTCGGGCACCAGCATCTGGGCCGCGCCGGATTCGTCGATCACGTCGATCGCCTTGTCCGGCAGCTTGCGGTCATGGATGTAGCGCGCGGAGAGCTCCACCGCGGCCTTGATCGCCTCGTTGGTGTAGCGCAGCCGATGATAGGTCTCGAAGGCAGTCTTCAGGCCCTTCAGGATCTCGATCGTGTCGGGCACGGACGGCTCGTTGACGTCGATCTTCTGGAAGCGCCGGACCAGCGCCCGGTCCTTCTCGAAATATTGGCGATATTCCTTGTAGGTGGTCGAGCCCATGCAGCGCAGCGTGCCCTGGGCGAGCGCCGGCTTCAAAAGGTTGGACGCGTCCATGGCTCCGCCCGAGGTGGCGCCGGCGCCGATCACCGTGTGGATCTCGTCGATGAACATGATCGCCTTGGGGTGGGCCTCCACCTCCTTGATGACCTGCTTCAGCCGCTCTTCGAAATCGCCGCGATAACGCGTGCCGGCGAGCAGCGTGCCCATGTCGAGCGAGAACACGGTGGCGTCGCGCAGCACGTCGGGCACGTCGTTCTCGACGATACGCTTGGCCAGGCCCTCGGCAATGGCGGTCTTGCCGACGCCGGGATCACCGACGAACAGCGGGTTGTTCTTCTGGCGCCGGCACAGCACCTGGATGGTGCGGTTGATCTCGGTGTCACGGCCGATCAGCGGATCGATCCGGCCCTCGCGCGCCTTCTTGTTCAGGTTGACGCAATAGGTATCGAGCGCATCGCCCTTCTTCTTGTCGTCCGGCGACTTGTCCTTAGCCTCCTCCGGCTCGTCGGTGCCCTTGGGCAGGCGCGGCTCGGCGAGGCCGGCGCGCTTGGCGATGCCGTGCGAGATGTAGTTGACCGCGTCGTAACGGGTCATGTCCTGCTCCTGCAGGAAATAGGCGGCGTGGCTCTCGCGCTCGGCGAAGATCGCGACCAGCACATTGGCGCCGGTGACCTCTTCGCGGCCCGACGACTGGACGTGGATGACCGCACGCTGGATGACCCGCTGGAAGCCGGCGGTGGGCTTGGAATCCTCGGACCCGTCGGTGATCAGGTTTTCCAGTTCGGTATCGATGTAACCGAGCAGGCTCTTCTTCAGCTTGTCGAGATCGACGCTGCAGGCCTTCATCACAGCCGCCGCGTCCTGGTCCTCGACCAGAGCCAGCAGCAGGTGCTCAAGCGTTGCGTATTCGTGCCGACGCTCGTTGGCGAGCGCCAGTGCCCGATGAAGTGATTGTTCGAGACTGCGTGAAAATGAGGGCAAGGGAACCTCTTAAAAATTCAATGCGTCGACGTGCGCCACGCGAAACAGACCTACTTTTTCTCCATCACGCATTGCAGCGGATGCTGATGCTTGCGTGCGAAATCCATCACCTGGGTCACCTTGGTCTCTGCGACCTCATAGGTAAAGACGCCGCACTCGCCGACCCCGTGCTGGTGAACGTGCAACATGATGCGGGTGGCATCGTCGCCGCTCTTGTTGAAGAATTTCTGCAGCACATGCACCACGAACTCCATCGGCGTGTAGTCGTCGTTCAGCAGCAGCACCCGATAGAGGCTCGGCCGCTTGGTCTGCGGGCGCGTCTTCGCGATGACCGAAGTCCCCGGTCCGCCCGGGTCCTGGTCGCGCTCGTCGCGTTTGCCGGCCATGGCGCTCGCAGGGTCTGCGTGCGCGGGCCGGAAGGGAAAGCCAGTGTGGATCAGCACTGCATCATTCGTCATGGTGGAGCTTGCGTTTCGGCGGACCGAGACGCCCGAGATTATCCAGTCGGTGGAACGGATGCCAGAATCATGCCGGTATGCCGACCCGAGACTATGCGGAAGCGTATGGGTAATAATAGGGATGCGACAGGCGGGCCGCTAGGGTGTCGATGAGGTCGCAGGCCTGACGAGGTCACGTTGCCAGATCGCCATCGTTACATCCGCTTGCGGGTCGATCAGGGTCTCGGCCGAAACATGCAGGCCGTGGCCGGTCAGGATGATCTGGGGCGGGCCGGAAGCAAAGCAAGGCCGGCCCTGGGGAATGATCACGCGGGGGGCCGTCGACAGCACGAACCTCGCATAACCGATGCCAAGGAAGTGATCGAACACGCCGGTGCCACCAGTGACCGCGACGGTGCCGCCGGTCATCCCCAGGAGGTCGAGCACATGATTAAAAGTCACGTGCTCCGGGTTCCAGAAATGCGCGCAACGGTCGGCGGGATCGACGACGAGGCCGGTCACCGAGCGGGTCAGGACCAGCCGCCGGCGTCCCGGATTGGGATGCCGCAGGTGGCCGAGGCGCCCGAGCACCACCAGTTCGGCCCGGTCGAGAGCGGCCTGGAACAGGCGCCAGTCGGCGTCGTTCATCAGCCGCTTCGGCATCGATCCGTCTGCCTCGGCGATCATGCCGTCGGCCGAGACGATGGCGTGGCCCTCGATCACGATCGTGGCCGGCGCCGGTGTCATGTCAGGCCGCCTTCCTGGTTTCGGCGATCTTCACCAGGTTGCGCAGGATCACCGCCGCGCCGCGCAGCCGGTCGTCCGGCTTCGGCCAATCGCGGATGAAGACGATCTTCTGGTCCGGCCGGACCTTGGCGAGCGAGCCCTGCTCGCCGATATAGCGCACCAGCCCCGCCGGATTGGCGAATTTCTGGTCGCGGAACGACAGCACGATGCCGCGTGGGCCGGCGTCGACCTTGTCGACATTGGCTCTCCGGCACAGCGCCTTGACCACCGCCACCTTGACCAGATGCTGGACCTCGTCGGGCAAGGGCCCGAAGCGATCGATCATCTCGGCGGCGAAGGCGTCGATCTCCTGGTCGGTCTCCAGGTCGCCCAGGCGCCGATAGAGCGACAGGCGCAGGCTGAGGTCCTCGACATAGTGGTCGGGGATCAGGATCGGCGTTCCCACCGTGATCTGCGGCGACCACTTGTCCTCGACCGTCTCGTCGACGCCGCCGGCCTTCATCATCGCCACCGCCTCTTCCAGCATCTGCTGGTAGAGCTCGTAGCCGACCTCCTTGATATGGCCCGACTGGTCGTCGCCGAGCAGATTGCCGGCGCCGCGGATGTCGAGATCGTGCGAGGCGAGCTGGAAGCCGGCGCCGAGCGTGTCGAGCGACTGCAGCACCTTCAGGCGACGCTCGGCCTGCGGCGTGATCGGCTTGCTTTCCGGCAAGGTGAACAGCGCATAGGCGCGCGTCTTCGACCGGCCGACCCGGCCGCGCAGCTGGTAGAGCTGGGCGAGGCCGAACATGTCGGCGCGCCAGATGATCAGGGTGTTGGCGGTGGGGATGTCGAGCCCGGATTCGACAATGGTGGTCGACACCAGGATGTCGACCTTGCCCTCGTAGAAGGCGCCGATGCGATCCTCGAGCTCGCTGGCCGCCATCTGGCCGTGGGCGACGATGAATTTCGCCTCCGGCACGTGCTCGCGCAGGAAGGCCTCGACCTCGCCGAGATCCTCGATGCGCGGGCAGACGAAGAAGGCCTGGCCGCCCCGATAGCGCTCGCGCAGCAGGGCTTCGCGGACGATCAGGGCGTCGAACGGCGTCACGAAGGAGCGCACCGCCAGGCGGTCGACCGGCGGGGTCGCGATGATCGACAGGTCGCGCACGCCGGTCATGGCGAGCTGCAGGGTGCGCGGGATCGGCGTGGCCGTGAGGGTCAGCACGTGAACCTCGGCGCGCAGCTGCTTCAGCCGCTCCTTGTGGCCGACGCCGAAATGCTGCTCCTCGTCGACGATGACGAGGCCGAGATCCTTGAAGGCGATGGCCTTGCCGAGCAAGGCATGGGTGCCGACGACGATATCGACGGTGCCGTCGGTCAGACCCTTCTTGGCGGCGGCGAGCTCGACCGAGCCGACCATGCGCGAGGCCTGGGCGACATTGATCGGCAGGCCCTTGAAGCGCTCGGAGAAGGTCTTGAAATGCTGGCGCGCCAGGAGCGTGGTGGGCACCACGACGGCGACCTGCTTGCCGTTCATGACGGAGGCGAAGGCGGCGCGCAGCGCCACCTCGGTCTTGCCGAAGCCGACATCGCCGCAGACCAGCCGGTCCATCGGCCGGCCGGAGCCGAGATCTTCCAGCACGGCATCGATGGCGCCGGCCTGGTCCTCGGTTTCGTCATAGGGGAAGCGGGCGGCGAATTCGTCATAGGCGCCGTCGGGCGCGATCAGCTTCGGCGCTTCGCGCAAGGCGCGCGCGGCGGCGATCTTGATCAGTTCGCCGGCCATTTCCAGGATGCGCTTCTTCAGCCGGGCCTTGCGCGCCTGCCAGGCGCCGCCGCCGAGCTTGTCGAGCTGGGCCTCGGCATCCTCGGAGCCGTAGCGCGACAGAAGCTCGATGTTCTCGACCGGCAGGAACAGCTTGTCGCCGCCGGCATAGTGGATCTCGACGCAGTCATGCGGCGCGCCGACGGCGGTCACCGTGCGCAGGCCGATGAACCGGCCGATGCCGTGGTCGACGTGAACGACGAGGTCGCCGGCCGACAGGCTGGTCGCCTCGGCAATGAAGTCCTGGGCGCGCTTGCGCTTCTTCTGCGCACGCACCAGCCGGTCGCCGAGAATGTCCTGCTCGCCGATGACGGCGAGATCGGGGGTCTCGAAGCCCTCCTCCAGGCCGAGCACGGCGAGCGCGATCTCGTCGCCGCGCAGCGCCTGGGCGGCGCCCCAGCTGGCGACGGGCCGGGCCGCGCGCAGATTGTGGTCGCCGAGGATCTGCAGCAGGCGGTCGCGCGAGCCCTCCGACCAGGCGGCCACGACGATGCGCTTGCCATCCTTCCGGAGCGCCGCGACATGGGCGACCACGGCATCGAAGACATTGGCGGTTTCGTCGGCGCGCTCGGCGGCGAAGGAATGGCCGCGCCGGCCTTCCAGATCGATCATGGCGCCGTCGGAAGCGCCGGCGAGCGCAAAGGGCGACAGCTTGACCACCGCCTCGCCGCCACGGCGGCGGTCCCAGTCCTCCTGCGTCAGGTAGAGCTGGTCGGGCGGCAGCGGCTTGTAGGTGACGCCGCCGGCATTGTGGTCGAGTGCGGTCTTGCGGGCATCGTAATAGTCGGCGACCGTGGTCAGCCGCTCCTTGGCGGCCTCTTCGACCAGGGCGTCGAGCACGACGCCGCTGCCGGGCAAATAGTCGAAGATCGTGTCGAGCCGGTCATGGAACAGCGGCAGCCAATGTTCGACGCCGGGATGGCGGCGCCCTTCGGACACGGCTTCGTAGAGCGCGTCGCCCTTGGTCGAGCCGCCGAAGGCGCGGACATAGGCGAGCCGGAACTTCACCATGGTCTCGGTGGTGATCTGCACCTCCGAGGTCGGCACCAGGTCGAGGCGCTTCAGCTGGCCGGTGGTGCGCTGGCTCTCGGGATCGAAGGCACGGATCGATTCCAGGGTGTCGCCGAAGAAATCGAGCCGGATCGGCGCGTCGAGACCGGGCGGGTAGAGATCGAGAATGCCGCCACGCACGGCATATTCGCCGACCTCGCGCACCGTCGAGGTGCGCAGATAGCCGTTGTTCTCGAGCCAGGCCGACAGGTTGGCCATGGACAGCACATTGCCGGGCGCCGCCGACAGCGATTGCGCCGCCAGCAGGCCCTTGGCCGGCAGGCGCTGCAAGGCGGCATTGATGGTGGTCAGCACGATCGCCGGCGTCGCCCGTCCGGTGATGCGGGCGAGCCTGGACAGCGTCAGCATGCGCCGCGCCATGATCGACGCATTGGGCGAGGCGCGGTCATAGGGCTGGCAATCCCAGGCCGGCAGCGTCAGGATTTCGATGCCCGGCGCGAAAAAGCCGAGCGCCGTCTCCAGCGCCTGCATGCGCGGGCCGTCGCGGCAGACCACCAGCAATTCGGGCGAGGCCTGGTTGCCCTTGGCGTGCAGCTGCCGCGCCAGGTCGGCGATGACGAGCGCGTCGAAGCCCTGCGGCACGCCGGCGAGGGTCAGGCGGCCGCGCGAGGCGACGACGTCAGCGGGGGATCGTTTGGCCATCAGCCGCGCCAGGCTCCCTTGCCTTCGGAATGGAATGTCTTGAGCGAGCGGAACACCGCCGTGTCGTAATTGGCCGGCGTCTCGGCCTTGTCGGTGACCCAGGCGAACAGGTCGCGGTCAGGCACCTCGATCAGCCGCTCCCAGTCGTCCAGCTCGGCTTCGCTCAGCTCGCCAATATAGGCATCGGCATAGCGGCCCATGATCAGGTCCATCTCGCGGGTGCCGCGATGCCACGACCGGAACAGGATCTTGCGGCGACGCGGATCGAGATCGGCGCTGGAACGGGTGGTTCCGGTCATGGGCGGGCTCCGAAGCAAAACGGCGAAAGCCGGGGACGCTGTCTGCGCCGCCCGGTTCGGCCGCTGTCCTAGCAAAGCGCGGGGGCGCTGTCAGCGCGGGAAAGCCGCTATACATTGCCGCCATGCGTCCCGCGCGACTCGACCCACTCTTTGCCCCCATCGGCACGCTGAAAGGCGTCGGCCCCAAGCTCGAAGCGCTGTTCAAGCGGCTTTTGGGCACGGAAGGCCCGCCTCGCGTCGCCGATCTCCTGTTTCACCTGCCCTCTGGCGTGATCGACCGGCGGGCCCGGCCGACGCTTGCCGAGGCCCAGGCCGGGCAGATCGTCACGGTCGAGGTGACCATCGACCGCCACCGCCCTGCCCCGGCGGGAAAGTCCCGCGCGCCCTATCGGGTCCAGTGCTCCGACCATACCGGCGACCTGACGCTGGTCTGGTTCCACGCCCATCGTTCCCGCATCGAAGAGCTCTGCCCGGTCGGCGAGACCCGCATCGTCTCCGGCACCATCGAGCTGTTCGACGGCATGCGCCAGATGGTCCATCCCGACCGGGTGGTGACGGCGGAGCAATTCGCCACCATGCCGCTGATCGAGCCGGTCTATCCGATGACCGAGGGGCTCGGCTCGGCGCTGATCCGGCGCGCGGGCGACGCGGCGCTGGCCAAGCTGCCGAACCTGCCGGAATGGCAGGACCGGCATTTGCTCGACCGGCGCGCCTGGCCAGATTTCGGCACGGCCCTGCGCACGGTTCATGCGCCCCGCGAGCCGGAGGATTTCGCGCCCGAGGGGCCAGCATGGTCCAGGCTCGCCTATGACGAATTGCTCGCCAATCAGCTGGCGCTCGGCCTGGTTCGCGCCAATCTGCGCCGGCCGGCCGGACGGCGCAATGTCGGCGACGGTTCGATCCGGGCGCGCCTGGAAGCCGGCCTGCCCTTCGCATTGACCGGCTCGCAGCAGCGCGCGATCACCGAGATCGCCGCCGATATGTCGGCGGAAACCCGCATGCTGCGCCTGCTCCAGGGTGATGTCGGTTCGGGCAAGACGGTGGTGGCGCTGATGGCCTGCGCCGCGGCGGCCGAGGTCGGCCGGCAATCGGCCTTGATGGCGCCGACCGAAATCCTGGCCCGCCAGCATGCCAAGACGCTGACCGCGCTCGCCGGCCCGTCTGGCCTCGAGATCGCCGTCCTGACCGGCCGCGAGAAGGGCCGGGAACGCGAACGCGTCCTGGCACGGCTCGAATCCGGGGAGATCTCGATCGTGGTCGGCACCCATGCGCTGTTCCAGGAGAGCGTGCGCTTTCACGACCTCGGCCTGGCGGTGATCGACGAGCAGCATCGCTTCGGCGTGCATCAACGCCTGGCATTGGCCGCCAAGGGCGAGGCCGTCGACCTCCTGGTGATGACCGCGACACCGATCCCGCGCACCCTGGTGCTGACCTATTTCGGCGACATGGATTCGTCCCAGCTCACCGAAAAGCCGGCGGGACGCAAACCGGTCGACACCCGCATCATCGCGCTCGACCGCCTCGTCGAGGTGGTCGACGGCATCGGCCGGGCGCTGGAGGCCGGGCGGCAAGCCTATTGGGTCTGCCCGCTGGTCGCCGAAAGCGAGGAGACAGATCTCGCGGCAGCGGAGGAGCGCTTCTCGGCGCTCGGCCAGCGCTTCGGCGCCAAGGTCGACCTGATCCACGGCCAGATGAAGGGCGCCGACAAGGATGCCGCCATGCTGCGTTTCCAGCGCGGCGACAGCCAGCTGCTGATCGCCACCACGGTGATCGAGGTGGGTGTCGATGTGCCCGCAGCCTCGATCATGGTGATCGACCATGCCGAGCGCTTCGGACTGGCCCAGCTTCACCAACTGCGTGGCCGGATCGGCCGTGGCGAAACGGCCTCCACGTGCATCCTGCTCTATAAGGGGCCGCTCGGCGAGGTCGCCCGCAAGCGGCTCGACATCATGCGCGAGACCGAGGACGGCTTCCGCATCGCCGAGGAAGACCTGAAGCTGCGCGGCGAAGGCGACGTGCTCGGCACCAAACAGTCGGGCATGCCGGGCTTCCGGCTGGCCCGGCTCGAACATCATGGCGGGTTGCTGGAAACCGCCCGCAACGACGCCAAGCTGGTGATCGAGACCGACCCGAAACTGTCCGGCGAGCGCGGCGACGCCTTGCGCGACCTGCTCTATCTGTTCGGCCGCGACGAGGCGATCCGACTGGTCAAGGCGGGCTGATCATGCGTTTTGGGCCGGATCGGCGCAGCGCTGACGGAGAGAGTGGAGCCATGGCGGCTTGGCCCGACGTTCTCATGCTGGCACCACCTCGTCTTGCCCGGGCTCGTCCCGGGCATCCACGTCTTATCTCCGGGCCAAGGCAATTCGTGGATGGCCGGGACAAGCCCGGCCAAGACGAGAATTGCTCTTCGAGCGGCGGGCGCTGGGTCGACCGACCACGGGATCCGCGCCGTCACCCAGCACACCATGACGTCAACACATCGTCTTGCCCGGGCTCGTCCCGGGCATCCACGCATTCAACTGCCAGCGGCAATCAACCTGCCATAACCATTGTGCGGCGAGACTAATTCTCGATGAGCCGGTCCTTGAAATATCTGATGATCGCAGCCGGTTGGGTGTGCGTGGCCATCGGCATTGTCGGGGTGATCCTGCCCGGCATTCCCGGCACGGTCTTCCTGATCATCGCCGCCTGGCTGTTCGCCCGCTCTTCGCCGCGTTTCGAGCATTGGCTGGTGACCCATCCGAAACTCGGCCCGCAAGTGGTGAAATGGCGCGCGACGGGGACGATCGCGCCCCGCATCAAGGCGGTGGCGATCGGCTCCATGGCGCTGTCCTGGGCCATCGTCTGGCTGACCGCGCCGCCGATCGCCATTGCCGCCTCGGGCTTGTGCCTGGCAGGCTCCGCCCTTTATGTCGGGACGAGACCGAATTCATGACCCGGATCATCTGCGCCGGCATCACCACCCTCGATTTCATCTATCAGCTCGACGCCATGCCGGTGGCGGCGGTGAAATATCGCTCGCGCCACATGACGACCTCGGGCGGCGGGCTGGCCGGCAATGCCGCGACCGCCTGCGCGCGGCTCGGCGCCGAGGTCAGCCTGATCGCCCGGCTCGGCGACGATCCCCCGGCCAGGACCATGCGTGACGAACTGATCGCCGAAGGCATCGACTGTTCGCTCGTCCGGGAGTGTCCCGGGTATCGCTCGCCGGTCTCCGCCGTGATGGTCGATCCATCGGGCGAACGGATGGTGGTGAGCTATTCCGATCCCGACATTCCCTCCGACACCGGCTGGATCCCCGATGATCTCGGCCGCCGCGCCGATGCGATCTATGCCGAGACACGCTGGATCGAGGCGGCCTTCGCGGTGCTGCCGCAGGCCCGCGCCGCCGGAATTCCCTCGGTGCTCGACGCCGACCGGCGGCCGACCCGGCCGGAGGTGGTGGCGCTCGCCAGCCATGTCGGTTTTTCCGAGACGGCGTTGCGCGAGCTCACCGGCATCGACGACCTGCCGGCGGCGCTCGCCCACGCAGCGCGTGACGCGGCCAATGTCCTGATCGTCACCGACGGGCCACGCGGCGCCTGGTTCATGGAGGGGGACAAGGTCGTCCATGCGCCGGCCTTTCCGGTCAAGGCGGCGGATACGCTCGGCGCCGGCGATACCTGGCACGGCGCGCTGGCGGTGGCGCTCGCCGAGCGGCAGCCGCTGGCATCGGCGGTGCGCTTCGCCAATGGCGCGGCGGCGCTCAAATGCATGCAGTTCGGCGGCCGCAAGGGCATGCCGCGGCGAGCCGAGCTCGACTTGCTGCTGCGGGGTGGCTAGCGCGTGGGGGCGGCCATGAGGCGACGCGCCATCCGCTCGCTTCTGCCAATCGATCGCACAGCCATGTGCTGCGTCTTGGCCGTGCCTGCGACAAATCGGCAGATCCCCGATTTTGCGTGGGATTGCCGGCCCTTTTCGACGAAGAGCAACTGGCGGTTGCCGCGCATTTCGACTTAGTGTCTCCCGTTCATGTCGCATTGGGGATTCGGGCGGCAGGCGGGCGGGGTGCGCAGTGCAGCAGCAATTGGGACAAACACGGGCGAGGGTCAGGCAGGCCCTTCTCGCGGCAACTGCCTTGACGGGCACTTATATCGCCGGCCATCCCGGCAGCGCGCTCGCCGCTTGCGCGGTCAGCACCGGGCCCAACGTCATTGTCTGCGACACAACGGTCACGACCAATGGCGTCAACACCGATGGCGCTACTCCGTCGTCGACCACTGTTGTCCAAGAGTTCAATGCCGGGGGCGTGACCGCCACGATCAATCGCGGCGCGACCGTCAGTGACTATGGCCTTTACATCGAGGCATACTCCGCGTCTGCTCCCCTCTCCGTCACCAATCATGGCACGGTAACGGGCTCCCTTGGCTTTACCCTTGTCGGGAATGGCGGCGACGTTTTCTATACAGGCAATGGCAGCGCCGTCAGCACCTCGGGCAGCCGCGAAGGCCTCGGGATCGCCACCGCCGGCAACGGCGCCATCACCGTGGGGACGAGCGGCGCGCCGGTCTCGGGCACTTTTACCGGTCGTAGCGGGATATCCGCATCAGCCGTCAACGGTCCCATCGCCGTCTTCCTGAATGGCGGGAGCCTCAACGCCTTGACTGCCGTTGGAAACGGCCTGCAACTGGCGACCAGCGGGAGCATCACCGCGACTTTGACCGGCAACACGACGGTCACGGCCGGCGGCATTGGTAACAGCAATGGCATTAGCGCCGCGACCGGCGGAGCCATCACCATAACATCAGACGCCAATATGGGCAGCGCCGCCGTGCGGCTTTACCGAGGGATCTGGGCGAATGGGACTGGCTTCGGCGACATCGCCGTCTCCCAGACCGGCGGCACGATCTTCGCGGCGAATGGCGGAATTATTGCGACTAACGGGGGCCTGGTCGGCGTCACCACAGCGGCGGGCAGTGCGATCACCATGATCGGTGGCGGCGATGGTATCCAGGCCCGCTCCGGGAGCGCGGCGGTCACCGTCACAGCCGGCGGTACGATCACCGGCGCCGCGAACGGCATCAATGCCGCGATCAACTATGCGGCGAACGCAAACAACCTCACGGTCACGGCGAATGGCGATATCAGCGCCTCGGCCAAGGGCATCGCAGCCAGCACGATCGGCACGGGTAACCTCATTGTCACGGTTGGTTCCGGCGCGACCGTGCAGAGCACGGGCATCTATGGCGTGCACCTCACCGGCGGCACCGCCAACACACTTACGAACAACGGCACGATCATCGGCCAGACCGGCGTGCAGACGACCAATGGCGGCACCACGGTGACCAATGCCGGCAGCATTACCGGGTCGACCGGGACCGCCGTGCGCCTCACCGGCGGCAGCAACACGTTCATCATGAGCGGATCGGCTGCCTCGCTGACCGGCAGCGCGGTCGGTTCGGGTTCCGACACTTTCCGTTTCGCCGGCACCGGCAGCAACACCTTCAATGTGAGCCAGATCGGCACCGGCTGGACGACGCTCGACAAGACGGGATCATCCAACTGGACGCTGGCGGGAACCTCGACCTATGCCGGAGCGGTGACGGTCAATGGCGGCATCCTGTCGGTCAACGGTGATCTCACCTCGGCGGCAAGCCTCGCGGTCAATAACGGCGGCACGCTCGGCGGCACCGGCACGGTCGGCACCACGACAGTTCATGCCGGCGGCACGCTCGCACCCGGCAATTCCATCGGCACGCTGACGGTGAACGGCAATCTCACGTTCGCAGCCGGCAGCACCACCGTCATCGAGGCGTCGAGCTCCGACATCGACCGGATCGCGGTTTCGGGCACGGCCAGCCTTGCCGGCAGCCTCTCCGTGGTCCGCCTCGGCCCCAGCGTCACGTTCGGCACGGACTATACCCTTCTGTCGGCGGTGCAGGGACGCAGCGGCACCTTCTCCTCGGTATCGGCGCTGCCGCCGGCGCTGCGCCCGACCGTCACCTATACGGCGAATGCCGTCCTGATCAGCTTCGCCCCCGAGGCGCTGCAGCCGCTGCTGCCGGCCGGCACCGGCAGCAACCCGGCCAAGGTCGCCGAAGCCATCGACCGGGCTGTTAGCGGCGGTGCCAGCGTCTCGGCCCTGTTCCCGCTCTATACCGCTGCCCCGGCGGCGATCGCCGCCGGGCTCAGCGCACTCTCGGGCGAGGCCGCCACCGGCACCCAGCAGGCGGCCTTCGGTGCCGCGAGCCTGTTCCTCAACCTGATGCTCGATCCGACCGCCGGCAGCCGCGGCGCCGTCGCGGCGGGCGCCGGCCCCTCGCTGGTGCAGATGGCCGATCCTCCGGGGCCGGCGACACCGGGATCTCGCCTCGCCGCGACCTGGTCGATCTGGACCAAGGCCTTCGGCCAGTCCAGCCGGACCAATGCCGACGCGGCGGCCGGTTCGGCCCGCACCTCCGGCGGCCTCTACGGCGTCGCGGCCGGCGCCGATTACCGGCTCGCGCCCGACACCCTGGTCGGCTTCGCGCTGGCCGGCGGCGGCACCTCCTATGGTCTCAACGGCCGGGGCGGCGGCACCGGCGACCTGTTCCAGATCGGCCTCTACGGCTCGACCCGCATCCGGGACGGTTATGTCTCGGCGGCCGCAGCTTATGGCTGGAACGGCTTCGACATCCGGCGCGACGTCAATATCGCCGGCGCCGAGGTCTATGCCTCGCGCGTCACCGCCCAGACCTATGGCGCCCGGATCGAAGCCGGCTGGCGCTTCGGCGCGGCCCTTGCCGGCTTCGGCAGCTTCGGCTGGACGCCCTATGCCGCCATCGAGGCCATCGGCTATTCCGCGCCGGGCTACAGCGAGGCCTCGCGCCCGGCAGGCGGCGCCTTCGGGCTCACCTTCGCCGCGAAGAACACGGCGACCGCCCGCACCGAACTCGGCGTCCGGCTCGACGGCAAGGCGCGCATCGGCGAGGGCACCGATCTCATCACCCATGGCCGGCTGGCCTGGGCCTACCAGGCCAATACCGAGCGCTCGCTCGATGCCTCGTTCCAGACGCTGGCCAATTCCGGCTTCACGGTGTTCGGCGCGCGGCCGTCGATGCACACCGCCTTGGCCTCCGTCGGTGCCGAATTGCGCTTCGCCAATGGCCTCAGCCTGACCTCGACCATCGAGGGCGAGTTCGGCGAGCGGCACCAGGCGATCCGGGCGAATGCCGGGCTCCGCTACGCCTGGTGAGACCGGGGCGGACCGGCACTTGTGGGGCGCGTCGGCAAGTCATCTGGCTGGCCGCACGGCTGACCGGCACGCATACCAGCAAGACGGCCAGGACGCATTCCTGAGGGCCGCTGGCGGATGCATCGCGGGAAGGCTTCGGTTATGGTGCGCGCCGTGAGAGCCCATTTCCGCAGTGCCTTTCTGGTCATCCTGCTCGCCGCCGCGTCGCTCGTCGCGGCGAACAGCGTCGTTTGCGCCAGCTCCGGATCATTCGTCAGCAAGTTGACCGAGGCCCAGGCTCTGTTCCGGGCCACCACCACCAGCCTTCGGGCGGGCCGCGCCGAGGAGGCGGATGCCAGCCTGAAGCGCCTGACGGCGCTCTGGACCGAGGCGACGACAGCCTATCGCGCCGATCCGCCGGCGCTGTTCGCCCGGATCAACATGTTCCCCGAAATGCTCGACGGCTCCGGGGCGCGGCTGAAGCGCGCGGCCGACGCATTGGCGGAAAAGCGGCCCGACGCAGCACTGGAAGAGCTGTTGCCGCTGCGGCGCGAATGGATTCTGCTGCGCCGCTCGGCCGGCCTCTACGGCCTGGTCGAGTGCCTGGACGAATCGAGCGACGCGCTGGACGCCTTCATGGCGCTGAAGCGCAGCCCGCCCGACATGACCCGCGCCGAGGCGCGCGGCGAGGTCCTGGCCAAGGCGGCGGTCTATCGCTGGGCGCTGAAGCGCTGCGACAGCTATGCCGCGGCAGAGGTGGTCACCGACGCCGAATATCGCCGCCTCGCCGATCCTATCGTCGCTGGGCTCGACGTGGTGGCGACCGCGGTCCGGCTGCGTGACGCCGCCCTGCTCGACCGCATCCTGGCCGATCTCAAGACCTTCGACACGCAACTCTCCCAACGTTTCGGCGGATAGCTCGCCGGCTGGACACGGCGATCCGCACCGTGTCTCCTCTTGCCCTGGATGCCGCCGAAAACGGCGCAACAAGAACGGCGAGACGGGAGAGAGCGGACATGGCGAAGCGGTTGCAGGGCAAGATCGCGGTGGTGACGGCGGCGGGACATGGCATCGGCCGGGCCATCGCTGAGCTGTTCGCGCAGGAAGGCGCCACCGTCTACGCGACCGATCTCGACAAGGCCAAGCTCGAAGGCATCAAGCGGGCCAAGAAGCTGAAGCTCGACGCTCGCTCGACCAAGGCCGTCGAGGCGCTGGCCGCCAAGACCGGCCCGATCGACATCCTGGTCAATGCTGCCGGCTTCGTGCACCATGGTACCGTGCTGGACACCAGCGAGGCAGACTGGGACTTTTCGTTCGACCTGAACGTCAAGTCGATGCACCGGACCATCAAGGCCTTCCTGCCGGGCATGCTGGAAAAGGGCGCCGGCTCGATCGTCAATATCGCCTCCGGCGCCTCCTCGGTGCGCGGCGTGCCGAATCGCTATGCCTATGGCGCCAGCAAGGCGGCGGTGATCGGCCTGACCAAGTCGGTGGCCATCGACTTCATCCGCAAGGGCATTCGCGCCAATGCGATCTGCCCGGGCACCATCCAATCGCCCTCGCTCGACGACCGCATCAAGGCGCTCTCGGCCTCCTCGGGCCAGTCGCTGGAGGCGACCCGCAAGGCCTTCATCGACCGCCAGCCGATCGGCCGGCTCGGCACGGCGGAGGAGATCGCCCTGCTGGCGCTCTATCTCGCCTCCGACGAGGCGAGCTACACGACGGGCCAGATCCACCTGGCCGATGGCGGCTTCGCGCTCTGAGCCGCGCGGCGAGATCAAAGAGAGGAAGTTGGATGGTGAGCGGGGAGGGGATCGAACCCTCGACCACATGATTAAAAGTCACGTGCTCTACCGCTGAGCTACCCGCCCATCCGGCGGCGGGTTTGGCGGATCACGCCCGGGAAGTCAACGCATGTCCGTCGGGATCCGTCATGTTTGAGAATGTTGGGGATGAAAATCGACCAACGGGACCTAATCGACGGCCCCCTGCCCGCATCATTGGTCAGTCAAGCAAGTCAGGATTCGGTTTGGAATGACCGCGCGACTGTGTCACGGGATGGAAGACACGGACGAACCGACCCTCTCCCAGAGGGAGAGGGTGGCGCCGTCAGGCGCCGGGTGAGGGGCGTAGGCGTTCAGAACTGTCGCCGATGCGCGTCGAGCATGCCGTCCGTTCGGAGATGGACGTCCCCTCACCCGGCAGCTGACGCTGCCACCCTCTCCCTTTTGGAGAGGGTTGATTCCGCGGTGCTTTTCGTTCTTTGACGCGTTGGCTAGGTTCGGAGACTGTTATGATGCGCTCCGACAACAACACGCTTCTCCGACCATCCTGCTCTCCTTCTAACCCTTTGGTATTGCTGGGGTGGTGATTTGACCGATCAGAATATTGCCGGAACACATGAGGCTCGCGAGGGGCGTAAAAGTCCCCGGTGCGAGGTTCTGTTCCCGGCGCGGTCTCAGAAGGATATCCCGTCGGGCGGAATCTGCGGCTCGTCGCGCCGCGCACCGAATGGACGTGAGACGCGGCGGCCATGGCGACGGTAGCAAAACGCATCGATGCCCTGGACGGCCTGCGGGCGATCAGCGTGCTGGTGGTGATCGCCAGCCATATCGGCCTGCACTCCTCGATCAAGCTGGACTATTCCGGCCCCTTCCTGGATCACCCGCTGTTTCGGGTGAGCCAGTGGGCGGTCTATTGCTTCTTCGTCATCTCGGGCTTCGTCATCACCCGTGGCCTGATCGCCGAGCATGAGCGCAGCGGAACCATCTCGATCGCCGGCTTCTTCATCCGGCGCGCGTTCCGGATCCTGCCGCCGCTCGCACTTTACCTCGCCACGCTGAAGGTGCTCGCCGCCAACGGCCTGATCGCCGTGTCCAATCAGGACCTGGCATTGGCCGCTGCGTTTGCCTGCAATCTCCACGACATCGGGATCGTCTGCGACAACTGGTTCCTCGGCCATATGTGGAGCCTGTCGTTCGAGGAGCAGTTCTACCTGGTTTTTCCCTTCGTCTTTGCCTTCGCCATCAAGGGCGGCTTGGCGGGGCGCGTCTGCGCCGGCCTGGGCCTCGCCGCGGTGATGGTCGCAACGAAGATCGCCGCGGGCGAAATCTATTTTCCCTTGCGCGGTTTCGTCATCATCGGCATCGGCGTGATCGCCGCCTTTCATGAGGGCACGATCCGCAAGGTTTTGGCCTGGCTCAGGCTGCCGAACGGTTTCAGCGCTGGCCTGTCCTGGCCGCCGCTCGTCGCGATCGGCCAGATGTCCTATGGGCTCTATCTCTGGCAGCAGCTCGCCTGCTATCCCCTGCCCGGCGCCGGCTACGGCTTCTACGCACTGACGCTTGCCGCCTGCTTCGGCTGGTGCTGGCTATCGTTCCGCTTTTTCGAACGGCCGCTGACCCGGCTCGGCGCGCGCCTCGCCGGGCGGCGCCGAGCCGCCATGGGCTCCGCACTGAAGGTCGGGGGATGAGAGGCGGCGCGGAATCAACCCTCTCCCAGAGGGAGAGGGTGGCGCCGTCAGGCGCCGGGTGAGGGGCGTAACCCCTCAGGCCTGCAGCCGACGCTCACGCCGCATGCCGCCCCAACCGGAGATGGACGCCCCCCCACCCGCCCGCTGACGCGGGCACCCTCTCGCCCTGGGAGAGGGTTGATTTCGCGGTGCTTTCGCCTTTGGGGCTTGGCGTTGGACATCAGGCGGATATTGTCGTTCTGACGCTTGGCCAGGTTCGGAGGCAGTCATGACGCATTGTGACGACGACACGCTTTTCGGCTCGCCTACGCTCGACCGCCGCACCTTGCTCCGGCTCGCAGCCGCCGCGACAGTGGTGACCGCCCTGCCCGCGCCAGCCACGGCCCAGGCCATCGCCTCGGCCGAGGTCGGGTCGGCATCGCTGAAGATCCTGTCCGACGGATCGATCACCTTGCCGACCGCGATGCTGGCGCGCGGCGTTGCGCCGGCGGAGGTGCGTGCGGTGCTGGCGCAAGCGGGCCTTGCCGTCGACGCGACCCAGAACGCGCTGAACGTGCCTGTCCTGGCGCTCGGCCAGGATCTGCTGCTGTTCGATTGCGGCGCCGGGCGCAACTTCCTGCCGACCACCGGGCGCCTGCCGCAATCGGTCGAAACCGCCGGGATCGATCCGGCCAAGGTGACGCAGGTGCTGTTCACCCATGCCCATCCGGACCATCTCTGGGGCGCGCTCGACGAGTTCGATACCCCAGCCTATCCGAATGCGACCTATCACATGGCCCAGGCCGAATGGGATTTCTGGTTCGCGCCCGATGTCTTCGCCCGATTGCCCGAGGAGCGCCACGCCTTTGCCGCCGGTGCGCAGCGGGTGCTGAAGGCGCTCGAGCCGCAGCTGAAGCGCTTTCGCCCGGGCGAGGAGATCGTCCCCGGCGTGGCGGCCTTCGAGAGCGGCGGCCATACGCCGGGCCATGTCTCCTTCGAGATCCGCGCCGGCTCGGACAGCCTGATGATCCTTGGCGATGCCTTCACCCATCCGGTCCTGTCCTTCGGCCACCCGGACTGGGCGACCGCCTTCGACCAGGAGCCGGAACGTGCGGCCGCAACCCGCAGGCGGCTGCTCGACCGGCTGGCGAGCGAGAAGGTGCTGGTGGCCACTTATCACCTGCCGGGTGGCGGTCTCGGGCGCGTGGAGCGCCAGGGCACCGCCTATCGGTTCGTGCCGTTGGCCTGACGTTCCGCCCCGGCGGGAGGCGGAACGTCCGCTTCGCGCCGCTCAGGTCGGCTTGGCGACGAACCAGGCCGGCCGCGCCAAGGTGAGCAGGCCGCCATAGATCGCCGCCGCCGCGAGCGCGGTGGCCGGCGCCGAGAAGCTGGCGACAGCCGGTCCGGCATGGAGCAGCACGACGCCGATCGCCGTCGCGCCGAACCAGGCGATCAGTCCGCAGGGGTTGAAGGCCGGCACCCGGTCGGCGCGATATTCGATCGCCGCGCCGAACAGCCGGTCATATTTGCCCGAAAGGATATGGGTCAGCGCGATGCCGACCCAGGCGACCACGAAAATGCCCTGATAGGCGAGCGCCTGCAGGATATAGTGGAAGACATTGGCCAGCATCAGCCCGTAGACGATGGCGCCGGCGACGAAGGCGAAGACCAGCTTGCCGAGGCGCCGGCCGGTCACCTGGGTGACGAAGGCCTCCATATTGACGGCCGCCAGGTAGAAATTGGCGGTGTTGATGCGGGTCTGCGAGATCCAGACGAAGGCGAGCCCGCTCAAGCCCATGAGCTTCAGCAGCGCCAGCACCACCGAGACCTCGCTGAGCGCGCCGTCCATGGGAATGGTGGAGGCCAGGAAAATGCCGACCAGGCCGTTGATGAAGAAGGCGACCAGGTAGAACGGCGCGCCGAAATTGAAGCGGGCGTGATAGTCGGCATCCTCCTGCCGGCCGAAGCGGGCATAGTCGAAGGTGTACATCATGAGGATCCACACCCCCATGTAATAGACGAAGCAGTCCCACCAGCCATTGGCGGGCGCGCCGCCGGCCGGGCCGAAGCTCAGCCAGGCATTGCTGTAGCCATAGGTGGCGATGGCGAGCACGACGGCCGCGACCAGGCCAATGACGTAGAATGGCAGCAGCACGCCGTTGAACTTGTCGAGCCAGTTCTGAATGCTGCCGAAGATCAGCGGCACGCTATAGGCGACGACGATCAGGGCCGCAACGGGATAGGATATCGACGGGAACACCGTGGAGATGGCGACCGCGATCACGGAGCCCTCGAACACCGCGTAATAGATGGCGGTGGCGAAAAAGATCAGGGTCGCGATGGCAGCCCCGGCATTGCCGAACAGGATGCGCGAGAACAGCGCGACCGAAAGCCCGGTGCGAATGGCGTAGCGGCTCAGCACCGCATTGATCGCGCCGTAGCAGATCACCGACAGCAGCATGCCGATGACGGCGTTGCGCGTGCCGAAATTGAGCGCCAGCGTCGCCGCCACGACGATATAGAACATGGCGCTGCACACCGCCCACCAGGCCATGGTCAGCGGCCCGCGCCGCATGCGGGCGCCGTTTGGAACGGCGATCGCCGAATAGTCCGATGTCTGGTCTGGCGCGTCGTCGCGCGTGATGGCTCCGGCCATGGCCTTGATCTCCCAAATGAATGTTGCTCTGGAGGCGGTGCTTGCACTGGACGGCCGGTTCTGACGCCGGCCTCGGCGATCGCCCCGGGCATGGGTCGCCGATGCGCCGCGTCGGGGTGACGGGCGTTCGGGCTGCCGGGACATCGTTTCGGGGAAGCGGAGCCGGCGCGTCGCGCCAACCCCGGAGGTTGGGTCGAGCGGCTGGCGTTCAGCGCTGCCGGGTCAGGAGATAGCTGCCGCTGACATGGACCTTGGCGGTCCAGCCGGGCTCGATGACGATAGTCGTGGTCGGTTCCTCGATGACCGCGGGGCCGGTCACCACCGCATCGACCCCGAGTTTCGCGCCGTCATAGACCGGGGCCTCGATCGCCGTGCCCTCGGCGGAGAAGATCAGCGGCCGGCGTTCCTTGACGGCCGAGGCCGCGTCGCCGCCGCCGGTGAGCCTGGGCGCGCTCGGCTTGTCGATATGGCCGAACAGCGTGCTCTCGATATTGACGACCTCGACCGGATTATGCGGCTCGCTATAGGTGTAGAGCTCGGCATGGCGGGCGTGGAAGGCGTCCTTGACGCGCTGGATCGTGGTTTCGTCAATGGCGAAACTGTCGATGTCGACGGTGCATTCATGGACCTGGCCGACATAACGCATGTCGAGGCTGCGGCGGCTGCTGATCTTGTCCGGCGCGAAGCCGTCAGCCCGGAGGTCGCCGGTGCCCTTGTCCTCCAGCTGCCGGAACAGGCCGTCGACGCGAGCATAGCTTTCGGCATTGTCGAGCCTGACCGGACAGGTCGCCATGTAATTGTATTTGACGTCGGAAATGATCTGGCCGAAGGCGCAGAGGCCCGAGGCGAGCTTCGGCAGGATGATGGTGTCGATATCCATTTCGCGGGCGAGCGCGGTGATATGGGCGGCGGTCGCGCCGCCCGCGCCGACCAGCACGAAGTCGCGCGGATCGTAGCCGCGCTCCACCGAGACGCGGCGGATGCCGTTGACCATGTTGTTGTTGACGATGGTGAACATGCCATAGGCGGCGCGTTCCACCGAAATGCCGAGCGGATCGGCGATCTTCCGCTTGATCGCCTCGCGCGCGGCTTGGCTGTTCAGTGGCATCTTGCCGGCGAGCAGGCCGGCGGGATTGAGATAGCCGAGCACGAGATTGGCGTCCGAGACGGTCGGCTCCGTGCCGCCCTGGCCGTAGCAGACCGGGCCCGGCCTGGCGCCGGCGCTCTGCGGGCCCATCTGCAAGAGGCCCATGGCGTCGATCCAGCCGATCGAGCCGCCGCCGGCGCCGAGCGTCTCGACCTGGATCATGGGAACGCCGATGCGGTAGCGCAGGAAGTCGGTGTTCTTGTTGAGATTGGTGCGGCCGTCCTTGGTGAGCGTGATGTCGAAGGAGGTGCCGCCCATGTCGACGGTGATGACATTGGTCTTGCCGAAGGGCTCGCAGACGAAGGTGCCGGCCTGGGGCGCGGAAGCCGGCCCCGAATTGATCGCATAGACCGCCCGGTCGCTGACGATCTCGCCGACCGCCAGACCGCCGTTCGACTGGAAGTAGCGCACCGGCTGGGTCGAGCCGAGCTTGCGGAAATAGGCGTCCACCGCGTCGACATAACGCTTCATGATCGGCGCGAGATAGGCATTGGTGACCGCCGTCGAGGTGCGGGTATATTCGCGCGCCTGCGGGTAGAGCTCGCTGCCGACGGTCAGCACGACCTCGGGCAGCATGTCGCGGACGATCTCGGCGGCCCGGCGCTCATGGGCCGGGTTCAGCACCGACCAGACGAAGGAAATGGCGACGCTCTGGACGCCTTCCTTGCGGAACAGTTCGCAGGCGGCGCGCACATCCTCCTCGCGCATGGGCGTGCGGATCTCGCCGGTCGAGATGACCCGCTCGCGCACGCCGCGCCGCAGGTAACGCGGCGCCAGCATGGGCGCCGGCGGATAATCCGGGTCGTAGCGGAAGCCGTCCTCCTTGTGGCCGAGGCGGATCTCGATCGAATCCTCATGGCCCTCGGTGCAGATCAGGCCGGTCTTGGCGCCCTTCAGCTGGATCAGCGCGTTGAGGCCGACGGTGGTGCCGTTGATGCAGAGGTCGCAGCGCGAGATGATGTCTCGCGGCGAAAGGCCGAGATCCTCGGCGATCAGCTTCAGGCCGTTCTCGATGGCGCGGGTCGGGTCGTCGGGAGTGGACAGGGCCTTGTAGAGCCGGGTCTTGCCGGTGTCGTCGGCCAGCACGAAATCGGTGAAGGTGCCGCCGGCGTCGACGCCGAGACGATAGGTGGTGCTCATGGTGATGGTTCCGGATTGTCTGGAGGGGCCTGCCGTCAGCGGGCGCGCAGGCGCAGCGTGGCGTCGTGGTCGACGCTCGGGCGCGGGCCGGCGGTGATGACCACGCCATAGTCGGCGCGGGCGCCTTCGATCGAGACTAGGCCGTTGTTCACGTCGTCGAGGACCTTCTCGGCGGGCCGGGTGAAGGGGGCGCCGTAGCCGCCGCCGCCGGGGTTGAAATTGGCCGCGCGCTCGCCGGGCAGAATGGTCTCGATGACGTTCTTCCGGATGATCTCGACCCCGCCGTTGCGGCGGATCTCGATGCGGCCGACCTTCGGGTCGATCAGCGCCGAGCGCGCGCCGGCGGCGCCCATGGCGGGAATGCGCCGGCCCTCGCCGAAGGAAATGAAGGTCATCGGCTTGTCGAGCGGCTCGACCTCCCAGCAGGTGCCGGAGCCGCCGCGATTGGCCCCTGCCCCGCCGGAATCGGTGATCAGGCCGTAGCGATGGATGATCACCGGATAGGAATATTCCAGGAGCTCGATATCGCCCGAGGTCAACGCGCCGAAGCAGCATTCCGGGCCGCAGGCGTGCCAGCCGTCCTGCTGGGGCGTGGCGCCGGCGCCCGAAATGATCGAGGCCAGCACCATGGTGACATATTCCTCGTCGTGGCGGGTGTCCCAGCCGGCGACGTTGCAGCCATTGGCATGGCCCCAGGAGGCGCTGACCTTGGCGGGCGCGGCCTGCTCGAAGGCGAGCCGCACGGCATCCGTCAGGGTCTCCATCGGCGTGGTCGTGCAGTTCATGTGCGGCGCCGGTTCCCGGGCGTTGCACAGGGTGCCCTTCGGGCCCATGTCGACGGTCACGCAGCGATAGAGCCCCTCATTGTAGGGCGGCGGCAGCTGGGCGAACATCATCAGGCCGAGATAGACGCCGGAATAGGAATTGCCTTCGTAGGAATTGATGAAATAGGGAATTTGCGGCGGGCTCGAAATGGCGATGCGGCAAGTGTCGGCCTCGATCGTCACCGTCGCGGAAATCTCGAAATCGCCGAAACCGTGGCCGGCATCCTCCAGGATGGCCGTGCCCTTGTAGGTGCCGTCGGGCACGGCGCGGATCAGCGCACGCATCTGCCGGTCGGCCATGTCGAGCAGTTCGGCGATACAGGCCTGGACCTGTTCCAGGCCGTATTTGTCGAGCAGCGCGATCAGGTTGCGTTCGCCGACCTGGCAGGCGCCGATCAGCGCGTTGAAGTCGCCCTCCTGGTCGCGGCGCGCCCGCATATTGGTGAGCAGCAGGTTCAGGACGTCGTGGCGGGGCTTGCCGCGGTCCCAGATCTTGACCGGCGGAATGCGCAGGCCCTCGGCATAGATCTCGGTGGCGGCCGGGTTGTAGCCGGCCGGCACCGGGCCGCCGATATCGGTCAGGTGGCCCTTGCAGACGGTCCAGAACACCAGCTGGCCCTTATAGAAGACCGGCTTGTACATGCAGGTGTCGATGATGTGGCTTCCGGCATAGGCCGGGTCGTTGTGCAGCAGCAGGTCGCCTTCGTGGATGTCGTCGCCGAAGAAGCCTGCGACCGCCTTCATGGCCGGGATCAGGGACCCCAGATGGATCGGGATATCCTGGCCCTGCAGGATCATTTCCGGGTCGGCGTTGAACAGCGCGGTCGAATAGTCGTGCGCCAGGTTGAAGACGCTGGAGCGCGCGGTCTTTTCCAGTGCCAGCGTCATCTCGCGCTGGGTCGTTTCAAGGACGCCGCGCACCACGGAGAGCGTGATCGGGTCGACGCGTTTGCTTGTCATGATTGGCCTCGTTCGCTTTGCGGTGCCGGGCACAGGCCATGAGCGCGCGCGCCGTGCCGGAAGTCCGGCAGCCGGGATCGTTCCCTCGTTGCGGAGAACGAAGATTACGTCGTGGCGACAGGCGCCTGGCCCGCCGTCACCGCGCTCATGTCTGTGAAATCCGGCAACGCTCCCACTGCGGCGGATCGGTTCCGCCCTTCGCAACTTTTTCGGATGCTTGGCAGGGAGCTTAGGCGTGTGGTGACGGCGGTCTTGCGCCGGAGCGCGGGAATTCTTGTCAATCCGTGCAGGGGAGATCCGGCCGGAAGCGGACGGCGGCGGCGAAGGTCAGTCCCGTTGTCCGGGCGGGACGCACCGCTTGTCGCGAAACAGCGCCCATTCCTCGCAGATCCGTCCGTCAGGCAGATGACACATGCCGATCTGACCGCTGTTCGCCTGCGTCACGATCTCCAGGCGCCCACCGAGCTGGCCGCAATGGACCGAGGCGGGATTGGCGAGGCCGACGGCACCGGGCGCCGAGGCTGCCGCGGCCGGGCGATAGCCGAGGCCGGCGGCGGCGATGATCGCGAGAAGGATGGCTGAGCCATGTCGGGTGCCAGGCATGGGCCCTCCTTGCGTCCGACGTGGCGCGCTCAATCTCGCGTCGCGGTCTGGAGCTGCCGGTTGCGATAATCCCGCGGCGTCATGCCGAAGCGGGCCTTGAACTGCCGCGACAGCTGCGCCTGGTCGCCGAAACCCCAGTCATAGGCGATCTCGGCAATGGTCCGCCGGTCGCCGGCATTGCCGAGCGCGTCGCGGCAGGCGAGCAGCCGCTGGTGCCGGATCCATTCGCCGAGGCTGAGATCGGAGCCCTGGAACAGGTCGTGCAGGTAACGCACCGAAATGCCGCAGGCGCCCGCGATATCCTCGGGGCGCAGGTTGCGCTCGCCGAGCCGGCCGCGGACATAATGCTCGACGCGGGCAAGGTGGCCGGCGCGGACCGAGGAGCCGCTGCTGGTCAGCACGCGCTCGTCGCCGGCGACCGCCAGGATCAGCAGGTCGACCAGCTGGCCGCCGATCTGGCTGCGCTCGCTCGCCGACATGGCCGGCAGGCGGTTCGGCATCAGCCGCAAGAGGTCGGCGAACAGGCCGCCCGCTCCCGAATCGGCATTGAAAGTCAGGCTGCAATAGCGCTCGGGCATGCGCAGCCGGCCGAGCAGCGCCTCGCCCGGCACTTTCAGCACCCAGAGATCATTGGCCTCGCCATGGCTGAACTCATAGGGCTCGTGGCCGCGCTCGATCAGGAAGCCACCGGGCGGGCAGCGAATGTCGCGTTCACATTGCAGGAAGGCGACATCCGACAGGCTCGGCACGGTGATGAGATATTGCTCGTCGCGCTCATTGGCGAGATGCCTGGCGGTGCGCCGGTACAGCAAGGCGTCGGCGGTCAGCCGCGACAGCGAAACCTGGCCGAGCTGCCAGCGCGCGAGCTGGCCGCTGAACGTGTCGGGGCGGCGAAAACGCAGGTCGAGCGGAAAATAGGTGGCGGACACCATGTCCTGCCACCGTCCGCTGCGCTCGGGCTGAGGTGTGTCCCGGGTGCTGAAGAACGCGTCCATCCAACCTTCGATCTTGGTCGATTTTGCCGATCTTGCAGCCGGACAGGCCAGACCGCAATACCGCCGGGATCGGCGCCCCCAGCTGTCGGAGCCTATTCGGCGGGAGGCCGTCCACTGTTGCGCGCGGCGCCGAGGCCGGTCCAGGCGGCGCGCGCCCAGTCGAGGACCGAGTCCTCGACGAGGATGGCGATGCCGAGGCGGGCGCCGAGGACCATGCCGGCCACCGTGATCGGCCAGGTCGCGGCCATCAGCGAGCCGGCGGTGAGCCCCTGCCCTATGGTGCAGCCGCCGGCGAGCACGCCGCCGAAACCCATCAGCACAGCGCCGGTGAGATGGCGGCGCATCTCGCGCTGGTCGTCAAAGGCCTCCCAGCGGAACTCCCGGGCCGCCAGCGCCGACAAGGCGGCGCCGACCGCGACGCCCGGCACGCTCATCATGCCGAAATCGGCGAGGTTGCCTTCGCCGGTCATCAATCCGTAGAAGCCGCGGGCGACCGGCGAGACGAAGGTCAGGCTCTGGACCCGCACGATGCGGTCGAAGACGTCGACGACGACGCCGGTGGCGATCCAGCCCGCGACCACGCCGAGACCGAGCACGAGGCCAGCGGTCAGAAGGCGCGGCGCCCGCCACAGGCGGCGGTCGCGGACAACCAGCCAGACGAGGCCGGCGGCCAGCGCCAGGGTCAGGCCGAGCCGCATATCGAAACCGCCGAGCCGGCCGAGCACGTCAGGGGCGGCGCTCGGACCGCCGCCGGGCATGGCGACCGCGATGGCCTCGACCCAGTCGATCCTGGGCCGCGCCAGCACGCCGCGCAGCGTCGCGTAGGCGACCGCGCCGAAGATCATCAGCGTGAACAGGCTGCGCAGGTCGCCCGAACCCAGCCGGATCAGCGAGCCGAAGGCGCAGGTGCCGACCAGCGCCATGCCGATGCCGAACAGCACGGCGCCGGCAAAGGCGCCGAGCCAGGCGACCTGGCTGGGCACATAGGTCGTCTCGGTGGGTTCGAACAGGCCGAGCAGGACCAGGAGCTGGGTGCCGGTCAGGGCCACGGCCAGAGCCAGGCCGAACACCTTCATGCGGCGCCAGTCATGGCCGATCAGGGCGTCCTCGACGGCGCCGAAAGAGCAAAGCCGGGCGCGCTGGACCGACAGGCCCGCCGCCATGCCGACCAGAAAGCCCATCGCGCCGACGGCAGCGGCCGGCAGCCCAGTCATGCATCCTCCCAGGGCTTCTTGCGCGGAGCGGGCGTGTGCCCGGCCCCGTCATTCCTTGGCGGTCTTGGTGCCGCGCTCGCAGAAGATATCGTAGATGACGCTGATGACGCGCCGGACATTCTCGTTGGCGATGCTGTAATAAACGGTCTTGCCGTCGCGCCGCGTGGTGACCATGTCGTCGAAGCGCAGCCGGGCCAATTGCTGCGAGACGGTCGGCTGGCGCAGCGACAGGATGTTTTCGAGTTCGCCGACCGAGCGTTCCTTTTCGGCGAGCAGGCAGAGCAGCAGCAGCCGGCTCTCATGCGACAGGGCTTTCAGGAAGTCGCTGGCCTCGCGGGCATTGCGCATGAGCTGCTCGAGCTCGACGGAATATTCCGCGCCCGAGCGCAGCTCGTCCTCGATCGCCTTCGAAACAATCACGGTCATCAGCCAGGCCTTCCCAGGGATGCGGCGCCCGGCGCGCGTCCCGTTGCGTTCTGCAAATCCTGAATCAGCTTGCCGAGCAAGCCCCAGAACATGCCTTCGTCCATATAACCGGTGATCCGGCCGACCTCGCGGCCCTGGTCGATGAGCACGAAAGTGGGCGTGAAGCGCACCGGCAGGGTCAGCGCCAGATCACGCGGCTGGCCGTTATCGAGATTGACCCGGCGCAGCGGCGCGGCCTTGCCTTCCTCGGTGACGGAATAATGCGGCGCCACCTCGCGGTCCCAGCGCGCGCACCAGGGACAGCCCGAACGCTCGAACATGACCAGCTCGGCCGCGGCGAGCCCGGGCATGGCGCAGCCCAGCCCGACACCGAGACCCAGCAATGAGGCAAGGACGAATTGCCGCCAAGCGCGTTTCATCGCTAAGATATAGACGCATTCGAATATATTTGCCAATGGAGGCCGGCGTGGCGCTGGATGTCTCGTTTGCCGGCGCTTTTCTCGGCGGCCTCCTGTCGTTCTTCTCGCCTTGCATCCTGCCTTTGGTGCCGGCCTATCTGTGCTTTCTGGCCGGCCTGTCCTTCGGCGAGCTCGAAGCGAGCGGCGACGGCGCCTTGGCCGGCCGCCGGCTGCTGGTCAGCCGTGCCGGCGCCTTCGTGCTCGGCTTTTCGACCATTTTCATCCTGCTCGGCGCCACGGCTTCGGTGTTCGGCCAGGCGCTGACCCGCTGGTTCGACAGCCTGGCCGTGATCGCCGGCCTCGGCCTCGTGGTCATCGGCCTGCACATGGCGGGGCTGGTCAGGATCGGCTTCCTGATGCGCGAGGCACGCGCCGAGGTGGAGCGCCGGCCGGCCGGCCTTGTTGGCGCCTATGGCGTGGGCCTGGCCTTCGGTTTTGGCTGGACGCCCTGTGTCGGCCCGGTGCTCGCCGCCATCCTGATGCTTTCGGCCTCGGCGGAGACGATCGGCCGGGGCACCTTGCTGCTCGGCTTCTACGCCGCCGGCATGGGCCTGCCCTTCCTGCTCGCGGCGGCCTTCGCCAAGCCTTTCCTCGCCTGGGTCGGCCGCTTCAAGCGGCATCTCGCCGGCGTGCAAAGGGCAACCGGCGTCATCCTGGTCGCGACCGGCCTGTTGATCGCCACCGGCCAGATGGCACGGGTCGGTGGCGTGCTGATCGAGCTCTTCCCGGTGTTCAATCAAGTGGGCTGATTTGCAGGTCGGCTGAGCGGGCTATTTGTTGACCGGCGATTCGCGGTCGAACAGATAGGCCAGCACGTCGCGGATCTGGTCGACGCTCAGGAATTTCGTCGCGCCGAAGCGGGGCATGTTGGAACAGGCGACCACCGCCTGCGAATTGTAGATCTTGATATAGGCCTCGCGGATCAGCTCGGGATCGAAATTGCGCTCACGGCCATAGGCCGCAAGGCTCGGACCGAGCGTGCCGAAGCTCAACTCCTTCGGATCCATCTGGTGGCAGGCATAACAATTGCCGCCGGCGACCGTGTTGGCGGGATCGGAGAACTGGCCGCCCCGGCCGCTATTGGCCACTTCGAAGCCGCGGCGCCAGTCGCCAAGGAAGCGTCCGTCGGGCGGCAGCACCACCGTTGCCCGCTCGCGCGCCTGGATGGCATCGGCCTCGGCGCCCGAGACATGGTTGCGCCTTTCGGTGCAGGTGCGCTGGGTGTCGTCGAGCTCGACGCGCGCCTGCCATTCGGCGGGGGCGCGGGTGAAGGTGCCGCGAATGACCTGGTCGATGCGGGCGGGATCGACCCGCGCGGCCGTGCTGTTCGGGGTCGGCGCGGCCGGCGCCTGGGCAAAAGCGGGCGCGGCGGTCGCGACAAGGGCGCCGAGGATCGTGATGGCAAGACGGTTCATGGCGACCTCGCTCAGCGCTTGATGGAGGGGACGTTGATCTCGGCCCCCGCCGCCTGGACGTTCAGATAGACCATCAGGGCGGTCAGCCCGTCCGAGGCATAGTCGGGCTCGGGCCAGCGCTGCTGGCGGAAGCAGTCCCACAGCCGGTGCTGCATGGTGCGCAGCGCGCTTTGCGAGACGCGATAGGTCGGCCAGGAGCCGATGGCCTCCCGGGGGGCCGCGCCGGGCTGTGAAAAGTCCGGCAGGCCCTGCAGGCGGATGCGCTTTCCCGGCTCGCCGTGGCAGGTGGCGCAGGCGAAATCCATCACCCCTGCCCGCCGGTAGAACATCGCCTCGCCAATTGCCGCCATCTCACGCTCCTTGGCGTGGGTGAGCTGGGGCTGGATGGTCATGCCATTGGACTTGTTGGCGATATAGGCGACCAGGTCCTCCATGTCGGAGGCCCGCCCGGGCCCGGAGAACCGGCGCCTGACGACGTCGCTGACGTCGAGCCCCTGGATCTTGTCCATGCACCAGAGCAACCGCTGCTCGAGGTCCATCACCCGGTTGGAATCGGCGAAATAGCGCGGCAGCCGGGCATAGGCGCCCTCCAGTTTGCCCGGCCCCTCGCCGAGATCGCAGGTCTCCAGCGAAACATTCCTGGTGCCGCGCGCTTCGGCCCAGAGCGCCTCGCCACGATCGACCGCGAGATAGCCGGGATTGGCCATCGGATCGTTGATCATGGCGCGATAGCGCTCGATCTCGCGTTCGCTGGCATCCTGCGGCGACTGCGCGGCGCTCATTGTGGCGAGCCCCATTGTCGCCAGGCCGCCAAGCGCCGCCGACACCAGGCCAGCCCATATCCACCCTGTCCGGGCCATGGTTCATCCTCCTCCGCATTCCCTCCGGCCACCCTCTTGTCCGGGGTGATCCGTCTCGTGACCGTCAGTCTAGAATGACCTTTACATTCATAAAAAACAATATCACGATATGTTTAAGCGTGCGGCCTGCAAGCCGCGCCGTCAAGATGCCCGCTTGAACGGGATCCGAGGAACCAAGGAGCACCGCATGGCGAGACTTTTCGCCTCCCAGACGAGACGCGCGACCCTGCGCATGGCGGCGCTGGCTTTTGCCGCGGCGGCACTGGCGCCCCGCCTCGCCACGGCGGACACCAAGGCGGTCGAGGACGAGCTGAAGAAGCTTTATGCTGGCAAACCGATGGCCGAGGGCCGGGTCAAGCTGGACGTGCCGCAGATCGCCGAAAACGGCCTGGTGGTGCCGGTCACCATCGACGTCGAAAGCCCGATGACCGAAACCGACTACGTCAAGGCGGTGCATGTCTTCGCCGACGGCAATCCGCAGCCGGGCGTCTTCACCTTCCGCTTCTCGCCGGAATGCGGCCGGGCCTCGGCGTCCACCCGCATGCGGCTGGCGCAAACCCAGAACATCGTCTGCGTCGCAGAGATGTCCGATGGCTCGCTGTTCACCACCAAGGCCGAGGTGAAGGTCACCATCGGCGGCTGCGGCGGCTGAGCGCCCGGGCAAGGATTTGAGGAAACGCCATGTCCACCAGACCCACTCCCCGCGTCCGCGTTCCCGGCCAAGCCAAGGCCGGCGACATGATCGAGATCAAGACGCTGATCTCGCATGAGATGGAGAGCGGCCAGCGCCGCGACGGTGCCGGCAAGCCGATCCCGCGCAAGATCATCAACAGCTTCACCGCCTCGTTCAACGGCAAGACCGTGTTCCAGGCCGACTGGCATCCGGCGATCTCGGCCAATCCCTACCAGTCCTTCTTCTACAAGGTGAAGGAGAGCGGCGAGTTCAAGTTCGTCTGGAAGGACGACGACGGCTCCGAATACACCTCGACCAACAAGATCGCGGTCGGCTGAACCTCGTCCGGTTCGACAGGCGCTGAAGCCTCCAGGCGCCGCGCGTTTCCGCGCGGCCGATCAGGGATGACATCATGATTTCGCGCAGGCAATTCCTGCAAGCGACGGCGGCTGCCCAGGCGCTGGCGCTCGGCGCCGGCCTCGGCCCGCTCGGCCGGGTGGCCGCCCAGCAGCGACTGACCGAAGCCGACATCACCCGCTTCGATCCCCTGGGCACGGTGACCATCGTCCATGTCACTGACATCCATGCCCAGCTCGTGCCGCTCTATTTCCGCGAGCCCTCGGTCAATCTCGGCGTCGGCGAAGCCAAGGGCCAGCCGCCGCACCTGACCGACAAGGAGTTCCTGGCGTATTTCAAGGTCGCCGCCGGCTCGGCCGACGCCTATGCGCTGACCAGCGACGATTTCGCGGCGCTCGCCCGCAATTATGGCGGGATGGGCGGCATGGACCGGGTGGCCCGCCTGGTGAAGGCCATTCGCGCCGAGCGCGGCGCCGACAAGGTGCTGCTGCTCGACGGCGGCGATACCTGGCAGGGCTCGTGGACCGCGCTGAAGAGCCAAGGCCAGGACATGGTCGGCGTCATGGAGGCGCTCGGCGTCGACGCCATGACCTCGCATTGGGAATTCACCTATGGCGAAGCCCGGGTGAAAGAGATCGCCGAGGCCTCCAAGATCGCGTTCCTCGCCCAGAACATCCGCGACAGCGAGTGGCAGGAGCCGGTCTTCGAGCCGCGCAAGATGTTCGAGAAGGGCGGCGCGAAAATCGCTGTCATCGGCCAGGCCTTCCCGCGCACGCCGATCGCCAATCCGCGCTGGATGATCCCGAAATGGGAGTTCGGCCTGCGCGAGGACGACATGCAGAAGCAGGTCGAGGAGGCGCGCGCGGCGGGTGCCGACCTCGTCGTCCTGCTGTCCCATAACGGCTTCGACGTCGACCGCAAGCTCGCCTCGCGGGTCAAGGGCATCGACGTCATCCTGACCGCCCATACCCATGACGCCATGCCCGGCGTGATCAAGGTCGGCGACACCATCCTGGTGGCCACCGGTTCGCACGGCAAATTCGTCTCGCGCCTCGATATCGAGGTGAAGAACAAGCGGATGACCGGCTTCCGCTACAAGCTGATGCCTGTCTTTTCCGACGCGATCACGCCGGATCCCGACATGGCCGCGGCGATCGACACGATCCGCAAGCCCTATGCGAGCGAGCTCGCCCGCGAGGTCGGCCGGACCGACAGCCTGTTGTTCCGGCGCGGCAATTTCAACGGCACTTTCGACGACCTGATCGCCCAGGCCATGCTCGCCGAGCGCGATGCCGAGATCGCGCTGTCGCCGGGTTTTCGCTGGGGCGGCACGCTCCTGCCGGGTGATCCCATCACCTTCGAGGCGATCAGCAATGCCACCGCCATGACCTATCCGGCCTGCTATCGGATGGAGATGACCGGCCAGCAGCTGAAGGACATCCTGGAGGATGTCGCCGACAACATCTTCCACCCGGATCCCTATTTCCAGGGCGGCGGCGACATGGTGCGGGTCGGCGGCGTCGGCTACGCCATCGATGTCGCGAGGCCGGCCGGCCAGCGCATCTCCGAACTGACGCATCTGAAGACCGGCAAGCCGCTGGAATCGGCCAAGGCCTATGTCGTCGCCGGCTGGGCCAGCGTCAATGAAGGCACGCAGGGACCGCCGGTCTGGGAGGTCGTCGAAAAATACGTGTCGCGGGTGCGCAATGTGCGCATCGAACCCAATAGCGCGGTCAAGGTGACCGGCGCCTGAGGCGCCGCGTCGCGATGTCGAGGAGACAGGGATGAGCGGGCCATCGACCGTTTCGACCTTCAACCGCCGCGGCTTTCTGGGCGCGGCAGGACTGGCCGGCGCCGGGGTCGCCGCCTCGGCCTTGAACGCGCGCGCGGCGGCCCCCGCCACGCCCGACCCCGTCATTACCGAGGTGCAGGACTGGAACCGGACGCTCGGCGACGGCGTGCAGGCCCGGCCCTATGGCAAGCCGTCGAGCTTCGAAAAGGACGTCATCCGCCGCGACGTGGAATGGCTGACGGCGAGCCGCGAATCCTCGGTCAATTTCACGCCGCTTCATGCGCTCGACGGCATCATCACGCCGTCGGGCCTCTGTTTCGAGCGTCATCACGGCGGCTGCGCCGAGATCGACCCGATGAAGCACAGGCTGATGATCAACGGCCTGGTCGACAAGCCCCTGGTGTTCACGCTCGACGACCTCAAGCGTTTTCCCGGCCGGGTCAACCGCGCCTACTTCCTGGAATGCGCGGCCAATTCCGGCATGGAATGGCGCGGCGCGCAGCTCAATGGCTGCCAGTTCACCCACGGCATGGTGCACAATGTCTGGTATTCCGGCATCCCGCTGAAAACACTGCTCGACGAGGCGGGGCTGAAGACCAATGCCAAATGGCTGCTCGGCGAAGGCGCCGACGCCTCCGGCATGACGCGCTCGATCCCGCTCGACAAGGCGCTGAGGGACTGCCTGGTCGTCTGGGGCATGAATGGCGAGATGCTGCGCCCCGAACAGGGCTATCCGCTGCGCCTGGTCGTGCCCGGATGGGAAGGCAACATGTGGATCAAGTGGCTGCGCCGGATCGAGGTCGGCGACCAGCCCTGGCACCACCGCGAGGAGACCTCGAAATATACCGACCTGCTCACCGACGGCCGCTCGCGCCGCTTCACCTTCATCATGGACGCCAAGTCGGTGGTGACCAATCCCTCGCCCCAGGCGCCGCTCCGGCATAAGGGGCCGAATGTCCTCACAGGGCTCGCCTGGTCCGGCCGCGGCGCGATCCGCCGGGTCGATGTCAGCCTGGACGGTGGCCGCAACTGGCAGACGGCGCGCATCGACGGCCCGGTCATGTCGATGTCGCTGACCCGCTTCTATGTCGATTTCGACTGGGACGGCCGCGAGATGATGATCCAGTCCCGCGCCATGGACGAGACCGGCTATGTGCAGCCGACCAAGGACGAGTTGCGCAAGGTGCGCGGCACCAACTCGATCTACCACAACAATGGCATTCAGACCTGGCTCGTGCGCTCGAACGGGGAGACCGAAAATGTCGAGATCGGCTAGGATCGCGCTCGGCTTCGCGCTCGGCGCCGGTCTCGTCGCGGCGGGCACGGTGTTCGCGCAGCAGCGGCCGCCCGCCCCGGCTCCGGCCGCTCCCGCCCCCGTCAGCGCGCCCGCACCCGCACCTGCCAAGATCGGGCTCGGCCGCGAGGCGCACCCGGCCGAAGTGGCGGCCTGGGATACCGATATCCGCCCGGATGGCCAGGGCCTGCCGCCTGGCCGGGGCACGGTGAAGCAGGGCGAGGAAATCTATCTGCAGCAATGCGCCGCCTGCCATGGCGAGTTCGGCGAAGGCGCCGGCCGCTGGCCGGTGCTGGCCGGCGGGCGCGGCACGCTGACGGCCGACAACCCGGAAAAGACCATCGGCTCGTTCTGGCCCTATCTGTCGACCACTTTCGACTACATCCGGCGCGCCATGCCCTATGGCAATGCCCAGTCGCTGTCGAATGACGACGTCTATGCCCTCACCGCCTATCTCCTGAACCTGAACGACGTGGTGAAGGACGATTTCGAGCTGACGCGCGAGAATTTCACCAGCGTCCGGTTGCCCAATGTCGACGGTTTCTATGACGACGATCGCGAGACCACCGAGCGGGCGTTCTGGCGGGCCGATCCGTGCATGACCAATTGCCGGCCGGAGCCCCATGTCACCGGCCGGGCCCGGGTGATCGACGTGACACCCGACAGCCGCAGCGGCCCGAGGGTGGAATGACCGCCCTGCCGCGCCGCGCCGTCCTGGCCTCGATCACGGTCGCCGTTGCCATGGCGGCCGTCACCGGTGCCTTGGCGCAGGCACGGCCCGGCGGCGACCGCGCGCTCGGCGAATATCTCGCCGGCGAATGCGCCGCCTGTCACCAGATGTCGGGCCGTTCCGATGCCGGGATCCCATCGATCATCGCCTGGCCGGACGAGCAGTTCGTCGCCGTCATGCGCTCCTACCGGCTGAGGGAGCGCGACAATCCGATCATGCAGACCATTGCCGGCCGGCTCTCGGATGACGAGATGGCGGCGCTCGCCGCCTATTTCGGCAGCCTCGCGCCACGGCCGGCAAGCCAATGACCGCCCGGCATCCGCCGGGCGTTTCGAGGACGGAGGGAGAGAGCCATGTCTGATGTCGATCGACGCATGCTGCTCGGCGGAGTGGCGGTGGCCGGCGCGCTCGCCGCCTCCCGGCCGGCCTTGGCCGCCGCCCCCATGCTGCAGCTCGCCGACCTGAAGAAGGATGCCGACGTCGCCTGCCTCTACCACTGCGATTTTGGCGAACCGGCACGTTTCGTTCAGATGCTCACCAATATCGGCAATCACTTCTCCGCCTATGGCGCCAACCCGTTCGACCTGCAGCTCGTCGTGGTCGCCCATGGCGCAGGCGTGAAGTTCTTCTTCGAGACGCTCGAGGGCACGCCCTGGCGCGACGAGGCAGGCGTCCTGCCGACCTTCGAGCGGGTGGTGGCGCAGGCCAAGAACGGCCTGAAGGTGCATCTCTGCGACATCACCTTCCAAAGGCTCAATCTCGACCGGACCAAGGTCCGCTCCGCCGATTTCATGTCCTTCGTGCCGTCCGGTGTGGCGGCGGTCGGCGCCTTGCAAAGCAAGGGATACGCCTATTTGAAAGTGGGTTGAGAGCCGTCAACCGTGACGCCGGACGAACCGGTGCGCGTCAAGCCAGGGGGAGAGAGACCATGTCGATCAATCGCAGGCGAATGCTTCAATCGGCCGGCGCTTTCGGACTTGCCGCGCTGGCGGCGCCGCCGGTCTTCGGCCAGGCCAAGCCACGGGTCGTGGTGGTCGGCGGCGGCCCGGGCGGCGTCACCGCCGCGAAATATGTCGCCAAAGACAGCCAGGGTGGCATCGACGTCGTGCTGGTCGAGCCGCAACGCCAGTTCACCACCTGTTTCCATTCCAACCTCTTCCTCGGCGGCTATCGCTCGTTTGAATCGATCACCCACGGCTATGACCAGGTGTCGGCCACGAGCGGCTTCCGGATGAACCACCAGGCGGCGAGCCGGATCGATCGCGACAAGAAGGAGGTGCTCCTGGCCGACGGTTCGCGGCTCGGCTACGACCGGCTGGTGCTGTCGCCGGGCATCGACCTCAAATATGATTCCGTGCCCGGCTGGGGCCGCGAGCATGAAGACACCATGCCGCATGCCTGGCGGGCCGGCCCGCAGACGCAATTGCTCAAGCGCCGGCTCGACGCCGTGCCCGACAAGGGCGTCATCGTGGTGATCGCCCCGCCCAATCCCTATCGCTGCCCGCCCGGCCCCTATGAGCGGGTGTCGATGATGGCCCATGTGCTGAAGGCGAGCGGCCGGCGCGACGCCAAGATCTACGTGCTCGACCCCAAGGAGAGCTTTTCCAAGCAGGGCCTCTTCCAGGAGGGCTGGGAGAAATATTACCCCGGCATGGTCGAATGGCTCGGGCCCAAGGTCCATGACGGCATCAAGTCGGTGGATCCGAAGACCAATACGGTGGTCACCGGCTTCGAGACCTATCGGGACGCGGCGCTGGTCAATGTCATTCCCGCGCAAATGGCCGGCGCCATCGCGCGCGATGCCGGCCTCGCCAATGCCTCGGGTTTCTGCCCGATCGATCCGGCCAGCATGAAATCGACCCTGGATCCGAACATCCATGTGGTCGGCGATGCCTGCATTCCCGGCGACATGCCGAAATCGGCCTTTTCCGCCAATAGCCAGGCCAAGGTCGCGGCCCTGATGGTGCGCGGCGAGCTGACCGGCGCCCGCACCTTCCCGGCGCGCTACACCAATACCTGCTGGAGCCTGATCGAGACCGACGACACGGTGAAGGTCGGCGGCCGCTACGAGGCCCGGGACGGCAAGATCGCGGCGGTCGAAACCTTCATCTCGCAGACCGGCGAAACCGCCGAGTTGCGCAAGCAGGCCCAGGCCGAGAACATGGGGTGGTACGGCGCCATCACCGCCGACATGTTCACCTGACCCGGTCTCACCGTCACCGACCCGGCCGGCCCGTGGCGATCCCACGGGCCGTTGCCGCCCGGCGCCCGATTTCCAGCCCTTCCCGTTCGATCATGCAGCCAGGACCCATCATGCGCTTCGTCCTTCTCGCCGCCCTCTTGGGCGCCGTCGCCCTCCCCGCCGCCGCATCGGCCCAGGATGCCGCCGCCGGCGAGCGGGTCTTTGCCCAATGCCGGGCCTGCCACCAGCTCGGCGAAACCGCGCGCAACGGCGTCGGGCCGCAGTTGAACGGACTGATCGGCCGGACCGCCGGCGCGGTTCCCGGCTATAATTATTCGGAGGCCTATAAGCGGCCCGAGGTCGCCTCCAAGGTCTGGTCGGAGGAGAACTTCGCCACCTATATCCGCGATCCCCGCAGCGTCACGCCGGGCACCCGCATGGTCTTTGCCGGGCTGCGCCAGGACGCCCAGGTCCGTGACCTCATCGCCTTTCTGCGGCAGTTCGACGCCAGCGGAAAACGCACCCAATAGCCGACAGGAGCAGGGCCGCGACGGCCGTCGCGCATATTCGGCTTTGCCCGGACCGGCCTTTCCCTTACCATCGGCGCGTGACCTCAGGACTCACTTCCCGGGACTCGAAAGGCCGTGGCCGGCCGCGCGTCGATACGACGCCGATCGGCCTGAGGCTGCCGCCCGACCTCCTGGCCATTCTGGACGCGTTCATCGCCAAGGATCGGCCGGGCATGAGCCGGCCCGCGGCCCTGCGCACCATCTTCCGCGAATGGGCGATCGCCCATGACCATTTTCCGGCGGGGCCCCGAGGCGCCGCCTTGGAGCTCGAAGACCTGAATGCCGAAAATGATGGCTGACAGCCCGACCGCGGGATCGCCCGAAAGCACCTGGGCGGTGAGCCGCAACTGCCTGTTGATCGTGGCCGGACTGATCATTGCCCAGGCGATCATACTTTATGCCATGGGCCGCACGCCGATCTGCACCTGCGGCTATGTCAAGCTCTGGCACGGCAATGTGCACAGTTCGGAGAATTCGCAACATCTGCTCGACTGGTATTCGTTCAGCCATGTCCTGCATGGCTTCCTGTTCTACGGACTGGCCTGGCTGGTGTTTCCGCGCGCGACCTTCGGCCAGCGGCTGGTGCTGGCGGTCGGCATCGAGGCGGCCTGGGAGATCGCCGAGAACACCAATATGGTGATCGAGCGCTACCGGTCGGCAACCGTTTCGCTGAACTATTACGGCGACAGTATCGTCAATTCGCTCGGCGACATGGTGTCGATGATCGTCGGCTTCCTGCTGGCCAGGCGCCTGCCGGTGAGCGTCCTGGTCGTGACCTTCGTGGTGATCGAACTGGGGCTCGCCTATGGCATCCGGGACAATCTGACGCTCAACATCATCATGCTTATCCACCCGATCGAGGCGATCGCGAAATGGCAGGCGGCGGTACCGGTGCAGTGATCGGGTCGGGAGGAAGAGGTCTTCACGCGCCTTTTCCGTGACCGGCGACCAGTTGGACCGAGCTTGTCGGCGTCGTGTCGATCAGCCCAGGCGGAAATTGTCCGTTTCGGTCTCGCCCGACAAATATGGACTGTTCCCGGGCGAAACTGCACCGAATTCGTGGATGGACGGGACAAGCCCGGCCAAGGCGAGAATTGTCTTGGAGCGAGGGTCAGGGGGCGACCGGGTGCAAGAACAGCCCCGTGGCCCAGCACGCTGTGAGGTCAACACATCGTCCTGCCCCGGCTTGTCCCGGGCATCCACGACTTGCTTTCCTGCCAATGAATAAGGCGAACGGTTCTAGCCGCGCGGCGGATAGGCGCGCAGGAACATGGCGGTCGCGGCCCGGACCGAGGCGCGCAGGTCGCTTTTCGCGATGGCCGGGTCGAACCCGAAAATGATCCTGCGGATCGGCTCGCTGATGCACAGGTCGAGGAACTGGCGCGCGGCCGTGACCGGGTCGTCGAAGGTGATGCGCCCGGCAGCGTCGAGATCGGCGAAATAGGCGGCGAGCCGCGCGTTGCCGACCCGCGGACCCGCTTCGTAGAAGGCCCTGCCGATTTCCGGCAGGCGCGGCGCCACGCCCACCACCATGCGGATACGGGCGACCGCTTCGGGCTCGCACATCGCGGTGGCGAGACGGACCCCGAGCTCTTCCAGCTCGCCGGCGATCGACGCCGCGGTCCGGTCGAGATCGAACAGGCGCTCGGCCTGCTCGCGCCGTTCCAGCCCGACCAGCGCTTCGAACAAATGTTCCTTGCTGGTGAAATAGGCGTAGATCGTGCCCTTCGAGACACCGGCGGCCTTTGTGATATCGTTCATGCTGGCGGCTTCGAAGCCGCGTTCGAAGAAAACCCGACGCGCGCCCTCGAGGATCTGGCGCCGTTTGGCGGTGTCCAGAATCTCCGGCGCGGCACCGGTCTCGGTCTCGCGCGTTTTGGGAATGGCGACGTCGCTCAAAATTGTGATCCTCAAAATCGAACCGAACGGTTCGGTTTAGTCTTGTAGAGCGCATTTATCAGGTGTATGTCAAGCGCGATCGAACCGAACGGTTCGGTCAAATGGCCGCATGTGCCACATGGATATGGAGATCAGCATGGCGGATGTTCGCGAAGGCGCGGCGCCCGGCGGGTATGTTCAAGGACGTCGGGCGGAAGCGCCCGAGGCCGCTCCCGTCACGCAGGGCACGCCGGTCCCGCCGCCCTCCCCGGCCGCGCCGCCCGCTCCGGCGAAATCACCGCGCAAGCGTTTCGTGCTGGCCCTCATTGCGGCGGCCGTGATCGGCGCCGGCGGCTGGTTCGGCTACAACTGGTACGTCGAAGGCCGCTTCCTGGTTTCGACCGACGATGCCTATGTGAAAGCCGACACCACCATCCTGGCGGCCAAGATCTCCGGCTATGTTACCGAGGTGGCCGTGCGCGACAATGCCGCGGTGCGCGCCGGCGACGTGCTCGCCCGCATCGACGACGGCGACTATCGCCTGGCGGTCGAAGCGGCCGCGGCCAAGGTCGCGACCCAGGATTCGACCATTCAGCGCATCGAGGCGCAGCGGATCGCCCAGGATGCCGCCGTGGCCCAGGCGCGCGCCCAGCTCGCCGCGGCGGAAGCCGATACCCAGCGCACCGTTTCGGCGCTGACCCGCGCGCAGCGGCTGATCAGCCAGGAATTCGCCAGCCAGGCGGCGGTCGATACCGCCAAGGCCGACCGCGATCGCAATCTCGCCCAGGTCGAGCAAGCCAAGGCGGCGATCACGGGCGCGGAAGCGCAAGTGGCGGTGCTCAAGGCGCAGCGCACCGAGGCCGAGCGCGTGAAGGGCGAATTGCAGAATGCCCTCGACCGGGCGAAGCGCGACCTCGACTTCACCGTGGTGCGCGCGCCGGTCGACGGCGTGGTCGGCAATCGCGCGGTGCAGATCGGCCAGTTCGTCCAGCCGGGCACGCGTCTTCTGGCGCTGGTCGCCACCGCCTCGATCTATGTCGAGGCCAATCTGAAGGAAACCCAGGTCGGCCGCATCACGCTCGGCGACAGCGTCGACGTCTCGGTCGATGCCTTTTCCGCGCAGCCGATCCGCGGTCGGGTCGAGAGCATCGCGCCGGCCTCCGGCGCCATTTTCTCGCTGCTGCCGCCGGAGAACGCGACCGGCAACTTCACCAAGATCGTCCAGCGCATCCCGGTGCGCATCGCGCTCGACCCGCAGGCCGTCGCCCACGGCCGGCTCCGGCCGGGCATGTCGGTGATCACCACGATCCGCACCGGCCGGGAGCCCGATCCCGCCCGCGTCGGCGTGATCGACCAGGGCAGTCGCGCCCCGGCGCGCCTGGGCGCGACCGAACAGAACGGCCGCGTCCAGCCATGAGCGCGGTCTCGACCAGCGATGCGGCACCGGCGCCGGCCAAGCCCGCCGAGGACCGCATCGAGATCGGCCGCCTGCTCGCCTTCATCGCCATGGTCTTCGGCATGTTCATGGCGATCCTGGACATCCAGATCGTCTCGGCCTCGCTCGCCGAGATCCAGGCCGGCCTGTCGGCCAGCGCCGACGAGATTTCCTGGGTCCAGACCTCCTACCTGATCGCCGAAGTGATCATGATCCCGCTGTCGGGCCTGCTGTCGCGGGCGCTGTCGACGCGGGTGATCTTCACCATTTCGGCCGCCGGCTTCACGCTGATGAGCGTGATGTGCGCCATGTCGACCTCGATCACCGAAATGATCATCTGGCGCGCCCTGCAGGGTTTCCTCGGCGGCGCCATGATCCCGACGGTCTTTGCCACCGCCTTCACGATCTTTCCGCCGTCCAAGCGTTCGATCGTCTCGCCGCTGATCGGCATGGTGGCGACGCTCGCCCCGACGATCGGACCGACTGTCGGCGGCTATCTGACCGACCTGTTCTCCTGGCACTGGCTGTTCCTGGTCAACGTGCCGCCCGGCATCATCGTCACCGTCGCGGTCTGGCGGCTGGTCGATTTCGACAAGCCGGACTATTCCCTGCTCAACCGCTTCGACTGGTTCGGCCTGATCTCCATGGCCGTGTTCCTCGGCGGGCTCGAATATGTGCTGGAGGAAGGTCCGACCAAGGACTGGTTCCAGGACGAGATCGTCTTCGTCGTCTTCGTCTGCATGGTGGTCAGCTGCGTGGTGTTCTTCTGGCGGGCCTTTACCGCGCCACAGCCGATCGTCGACCTCACGACCTTCACCAACCGCAATTTCTGGTCGGGGTGCCTGGCCTCCTTCGTCTGCGGCATCGGCCTCTACGGCCTCACCTATCTCTATCCCGTCTATCTCGCCCGGGTCCGCGGCTTCTCGGCGCTGATGATCGGCGAGACCATGTTCGTCACCGGCATCGCCATGTTCCTGTCGGCGCCGATCGTCGGCCGCCTGTCGACCAAGATGGACCTGCGCATCATGATGGCGATCGGCTTCCTGCTGTTTGCGCTCGGCACCTATCAGGTCTCCTTCATCACCAAGGACTGGACCTTCGGCGAATTGATCGTGCCGCAGATCCTGCGCGGCGCGGCCCTGATGTTGTGCATGGTGCCGATCAACAACCTGTCGCTCGGCACATTGCCGCTCGACAAGATGAAAAATGCCTCCGGCCTCTACAACCTGACCCGCAACCTCGGCGGCGCCGTCGGTCTCGCCCTGATCAACACCTTGCTGAACGACCGCACCGACCTGCATCTGCAGCGGCTGCACGAGCAGGTCGCGTGGGGCCGGTTCCGTGCCGAGGAGACGCTGAATTCGCTGACCCAGGCGTTCCAGTCGCTCGGCTCGGATGCCGATCTCGCCGCGCTCAAGCAATTGGCCGCCATGGTGCGGCGCGAGGCCTTCGTCATGGCGATCGGCGACGTCTTCTTCGCGCTGACCGTGCTGTTCGTGCTGATGGTCGGGCTGGTGCCGATCATGCGCAAGCCGCGGCCCGCGCCCGCCGGTGGCGGTGGCGCACACTAGGGGGCTGTGCTGAGCGATTGCGACCGTTTGACGGGATAGGCGCGGCGAGGCGTTTCGCGCGCTTTTCAGTGGGAACCGATCGTAGCGACGCGCGCCTTGAAGTCGTGGGTGGCCGGGACAAGCCCGGCCAAGACGAGAATTATCCTTGGAGCGACGGGCGCCGGACCAACGGACGCAGGATCCGAACGGTCCCCTCGCGCGCCGTAAGACCGCCCCATCGTCTTGCCCGGGCTTGTCCCGGGCATCCACGAATTCCATGCATCAAAATCAATAGTCACGGTGCGGCGGACACCAGCCGCGGCTGTCAACCAAGCTTGCCGAGCGCCGCCAGCACCGCCTCGTCGATGTCGACGCTCTCGGCCTGGTGCTGCTCGGCCTCCCATTTGCGCTGGCCCGGCGCGACGATCCGTTCGGTGCCGGCGGCGCGTTTCGATGCCAGGAGCCGGCCGCGGGCCTGGGCCGCGCGCTGCGGCAGCGCCTGGCCTTGCCCGAAATGGCCGGCATGGATGGCGATGAACAGGAACGAGCAGTCGTTCGGCACCGAGACGTCGCCATAGAGCGGACGGACCTCGGCCCCGGAGGCGCCGCCCGAGAGCAGGCCGCAGAGCAGGTCGATGATCAAGGCCAGCGCGAAGCCCTTGGGCCCGCCGGTCGGCAGCAGCATGCCCTTGATGGCGGCTTCCGGATCGGTCGTGGCTTGGCCCTCCGCGGTGACCGCCCAGCTCGCCGGGATCGGCCGCCCTGCCCGTGCCGCCATGCGGATCTTGCCGAGCGCGCCTTCGCTCGTCGCCATGTCCATGACGATGGCGGGGGCATCGGCCGTCGGCACGGCGATGGCGATGGGGTTGTTGCCGACGAGAGCCTCGGCGCCGCCGGGCGCCGGCATCATCGGCTTGGTGTTCGACAGGGCGATGCCGACGCAGTTCTTGGCCGCCGCCTGCAGCGCGTAGCGGCCGGCCGCGCCGAAATGGAAGCCGTGGCGGACCGCCACCGCGCCGATGCCGAAGGCTTTCGCCTTCTCCACCGCCAGCGCCATGGCCTGTTCGGCGGCGAGATGGCCGAGCATGTGGCCGGCATCGAGCACGGCGACCGCGGCTTGGTCGGCGACGACGGCCGCCCGGTCGGCCGTGGTCACCGAGCCCGCCTTGATCCGGTCGAGATAGAGCGGCAGGTGCATCAGGCCATGGGAGCCGAGGCCCTGCTGCTCGGCCTCGACCAGTGCCTTAGCCATGCGCGCGGCAGCCTGTTCGGGGAGGCCGGCGCGGGCGAACAGGCCGGCGATTTCGGCCCTGAGGCCGGCGACCTCGCGCCGGACCTTGCCGGGCGCCGGTGCCGGCCGTTCTGCTGCTGTGGTCATCGCGTCATTCCCTAGGCTGGATCCGGCACCGACATTAGGGCGATCGGGCGCGCCCGGCTGCCCGGGTGCCGGCCATTTCGCCCTCCGAAACGCGCCGGCTTTCCAAGGATGGCGGTTTCGTCGATCGCTATCGTTTCGTCATCACGAAGGGGCGACCATGGCGATCACCTACGATCTGGTCAAAGAGGTGACGGCGAACCTCTACGAATGGTCGCTGAAGCGCATTCCGCAGAATTCCAAGGAAGCGCTGAAGCGCGCCCAGGAGACGGAATCGAGCGCCAGCGCGCGCCGGACGCTGGCCTTCATGCTCGACAGCGCCGAGGTGGCAGAGAAGACCGGCCGCTTCGTCTGTTCGGATGCCGGTATTCCCACCTATTTCGTCCGCATCGGCACCGGTGTGCGCATGGAAGGCGACATCAAGCGGGCGATCGTCGACGGTTTCGATCATCTGGTGCAGACCATCGATCCGCCGATCCTGAAATTCGTCACCAATCCGCTGACCAATGAGCGCAGCTACAAGGGCAAGGACATGCCGATCGTGTCCTATGACCTGGTCGACGGGTCGGACGCGCTCGACATCACCTGCTCGCCCAAGGCGCTCGGCTCGGGCCGCTGGGCGGCGCTGGAAGTGTTCAGCTATCCGACGCTCGACGTGATCGAGAAATTCATCATGGACTGCGTGCTGAAGGCCGGCGGCCAGCATTGCCCGCCCGTGGTCATCGGGGTCGGCATAGGCGGCAGTTTCGACCATGCCGCCAAGATCGCCAAGGAAGCGAGCCTCAGGCCCTTCGGCCAGCGCAATCCCGAGCCCATGGTCGCCGAGATGGAGGAGCGCCTGCTGAAGGCGGTCAATGCCACCGGCTTCGGGCCAATGGGGGTCGGCGGTTCGACCACGGCCTTCGGCGTTCATGTCAATTATTCCTCCGGCCACGGCTTCACGCCGGTGGCGGTCTGCTTCAATTGCTGGATCAACCGGCGCACCCGCGCGCTGATCCACAATTCCGGCACGGTCGAGCGCATCGAATGACCATGGCCCCCGACACCGAACTGCCGCGGCTGACCTTGCCGCTGACGCGCGAGGCGGCGCAGGCGCTGAAGGTTGGCGATCTCGTCCTGCTCGACGGCGAACTGGTCATCACCGCGGGGTTTCCGACCCACCAGCGCATGGTTGCCTGCCTCGAGACCGACACGGCCCTGCCGCTGGACCTTGCCGGCGCGGCCTTCATTCATATGGGCATCTGCTGCCGCGAAGACGGCGAGCGGCTCGAGCCGCTCTATGTCAATCCGACCACCTCGACCCGGTTCAACGCCCTGATGCCGTCGCTCATCCGCAAGCTCGGCCTGACCGCGGTCGGCGGCAAGGGCGGACTGTCGGCGGAAAGCGTCGCGGCGATGCGCGAGGTCGGCTGCGTTTATTTCTCCATTGTCGGTGGCGCCTCGGCGCTGCTCTCGACGAGCGTCCAGGAGATCGTCGAGACCGGCTGGGACGACCTGATCATGCAGTTCAGGCTGACCCGCATCCGGGTCTCGGGTTTCGGACCGGTCACGGTCGCTATCGATGCCCATGGCAACAGCCTCTACGAGAGCCTGCTCGCCTCCGCCACAGCGCGGATGCCGGCCATTCTCGACACTATCAGCCGCCGCGACTGAGCGGGCGGGCGTCCTATCGGAGTAAACCATGAAGGTGATCGAGATCACGCGCCCGGGCGGTCCGGAGGTCCTGGCCATCGCCGAGCGGCCGAAACCGCGGCCGGTGCCGGGAGAGGTGCTGATCCGGGTCAAGGCGGCTGGCGTCAACCGGCCGGATATCCAGCAGCGTCGCGGGCTATATCCGCCGCCGCCCGGCGCCACCGACCTGCCGGGCCTGGATGTTGCCGGCATCGTCGAGGCGGTCGGCGACGGTGTCGCCTGGCCCAAAGTCGGCGACGCGGTCTGCGCGCTCGCCAATGGCGGCGGCTATGCCGAATATTGCGCGGTTCCCGCGCCGCAATGCCTGACCATCCCCAAGGGTGCGAGCTTCGTCGAGGCGGCGGCGCTGCCGGAGGTGTTCTTCACCGCCTGGAACAATGTCATCTGGCTCGGCCGGCTCGGTCAGGGCGAAACCTTGCTGGTGCAGGGCGGCACCAGCGGCGTCGGCATGGCGGCGATCCAGATCGCCAAGCTCTTGCGCGGCGCGCGGGTCATCGCCACCGCCGGCACCGAGGAGAAGCGTGCGGTGTGCCGGTCGGTCGGCGCGGATGCCGTGGTGGACTATAAGGGCGACTGGCCGGCCGCGGTGCGCGCCGCCATTGGCGATCACGCGGTCGACGTGGTGCTCGACGGCCAGGCCGGCCCCTATACCGAGCAGCAATTGTCGCTGCTGGCCTTCGACGGCCGGGTCGTGCTGATCGCCAGCCATCTCGGCGAAATGGCCGAGGTCAATGTCCGCAACATCGTCCGGCGCCGGCTGACCCTGACCGGTTCGACGCTCAGGCCACGTAGCGCCGACTATAAAGGCCGCATCGCGCGGGAGCTGATGGATCAGGTCTGGCCGCTGCTCGAGGCCGGCACGCTGAAGAACCACATCTGCGCCGTGTTCCCCTTCGCCGAGGTGGCCAAGGCGCACGCGCTGATGGATGCCGGCGAGCAGATCGGCAAGGTGGTGCTGAGCTTGGGCGAATAGCGAATAGCGAATAGCGAATAGCGAATGGGGAAGTGGTGCCCGCCTCGCGCGTCAACCCTCTCCCACGAAGACGTGGGCGAGAGTTGGCGCGGCCCTGTTCGCCGGGCTGCGCTTCCCCACTCGCTATTCGCCACTCGCCATTCGCCCCGTCCCGCCCTATGTCCATGGCAGTTGCGGCAGCGGAGCCTTGGACGTGTCGTCATTTCCTCCGGTCCAGTCGGTGGTCCGCGCGTTCAACCTGCTGGTCGAGGTCAACCGGGCCGGGCTGACCACGGTCGGCGACCTGCATCGGCGCACGAAGCTGCCGAAGCCGACCATCGTGCGCCTGCTCGAAACGCTGGTCGCAGCCGGCTATGTCTATCGTGACGAGCGGTTGCGCGGCTATCAGGTGACCTCGCAGGTCGCCGAGCTCAGCTCCGGCTTTCATGGCGCGCCCATGGTGATCGAGGCCGCCCGGCCGTGGGCGGCGGCGCTGACCCAGCAGATCAAATGGCCGACGGCTGTCTGCGTGCTCGACCACGACGCGGTGGTGGTGCGGTTCTCGACCATTCCCGACAGCCCGATCTCGCCGTTTCACGCCACCATCGGCTATCGGCTGAGCCTTGGGGCACGGGCGCTCGGCCGGGCCTATCTCGCCTTCTGTCCCGACGAGGAACGGCGCATCCTGATCGCCCTGATGAAGGTTTCGCCCGACCCGGAAAACCACCTCCTGTCCGACGATGAGCTCGACCGTCTCATCGCCACCGCGCGCCGCAAGGGCTTCGCCGAGCGCGACCTCGATGTCGAGCCGAAGAGTTCGGCCACCGTCGCCGTGCCGCTGATGCGCGACGACCGGGTGCTCGGCACCTTCGGGATCACCTATTTCCGCTCGGCCGTGGCGACGCCGGAGGCGCGCGCACGCCTGGTCTTTCCGTTGAAGGAGGCGGCCGCGGCGATCGAAGCGGAGCTGCGTCAGAAAAGCGCACCGTTTCGGCAGGAGAAATAGCGAGCGATTTTCTCACGTCGTGGCAGGCTGGCTGGCAGGTTCCACCCCATGAAGATCGACCTGATCGATCCACCGCCAGGGTAAGGAAACACGCGATATGGCCACTCTCTCGCGCCGCACGTTGACGGCATCGCTCGCCTCGCTCGCGGCGGGGGCAACCCTTGGCCGTCCGGCGCTGGCGCAGGCCTGGCCGGCCCGGCCGGTCACCATCATCGTGCCGTTCCCGGCCGGCGCCTCGACCGATGTGGTGGCCCGCCTGATCGGCGAGAAGCTGCGCCAGGACCTCGGCCAGGGTTTCGTGGTCGAAAACAAGGTCGGCGCGGGCGGCAATATCGCCGCCGGCGGCGTCGCCCGCGCGGCACCCGACGGCTACACGCTGTTCCTGTCGTCCTCCGGTCCGCTGTCGAGCAACAAGCTGCTCTACAAGTCGCTGACCTATGATCCGATCGCCGATTTCGAACCGATCTCGCTGGTCGGCGACGTGCAGTGCATCGTCGCCACCCACACCTCGGTGCCGGTCAAGACGCTCAGCGAGCTCATCGCCTATGGCAAGGCCAATCCCGGCAAGCTGACCTTCGGCAGCCCGGGCTACGGCCTGATGGGCCATATTGCCGGCGAACTGATCCAGCGCACCGCCGGCTTCCAGATGACCCATGTGCCTTATCGCGGCTCGGCGCCGCTGGCCAACGACCTGGTCGCCGGCAATGTCAACGTCGCCGTGGATTTCCTGCCGACCTATATCCCGCATGTGCAGTCGGGCTCGATCCGCGGCCTCGCCGTGACCTCCGACAAGCGCGCGCCGCAGGTTCCGGAGACGCCGACGCTCGCGGAAGCCGGCATGAGCGGCCTCAACGTCACGTCCTGGTTCGGCCTTGCCGGCCCGAAGGGCCTGCCGCAGGACATCGTCCGGCGCCTGGCGACGATCGTCGGGGATTATGTCAAGACGCCCGAAGCGACCGCCAAGCTCGAGGTGATCGGCGTGCGCACCATTGGCGGCTCGCCCGAGGATCTGCGCAAGGCGCAGGCCGGCGAGATCACCAAATGGGAAGGCGTGATCCGCAGCGCCGGCATCTCGCTGGAATAGGCTGGTGGCGCTTCGACGGCTCCGGCTGTCGTTCTAGATTCAAACACCGGCTCAGGTCATGAGCCGGCTTTTTATTGCAGCAGGCGCTGCTGGATCGCACTTGCCCGCCGGCCACTAACGGGCGAGCCCAGGCTCTACGTCATCCCCGGCCGAGCGAAGCGAGGGGAAGGGGATCCAGGAGTTGAAGGGCCTGCGCCGCCAGCCGCAGCGAAACCGCTGAGCATATGCACCGTGAGCGTCGGGAGGCGGCTCCTGGATCCCCTTCCCTCGCCTCGGCAAAAGCAGGAGCTTCTGCCGAGCCTCGCCGGGGATGACGCAGATGTTCAGGCCCGCATCCCTGATAGCGCCACGGGCTTTCTCCTGCTCACGGGAGGTTCAACAGCTTGGCGGCATGGCCGCCGATCATCGCGCGGATATCGGTCTTCGACACCTGCAGGTCGAGCAGCGTGCCGACCACCTCGCGGAAGCCGTCGACCGGGCGCGGCGAGCCGACCAGGCCGAGATCGGAAGAGAGCACGGTGCGGTCGACGCCGGCGACCTCGATCAGCCGCGCCAGCTGCTCGGGGCTGAACTTCTTCGAGCGGCCTTCGACGAACATGCAGATCGAGTGCTCCATATAGGCGCCGAGCGCCACCAGCCCCCTGATATCGTCTTCCGTGCAGCCGACGATATAGGTCGGGTGATTGACCAGCATCTTCCTGACGCCGCGGCCGCGCGCCTCCTCGAACACCAGGAACAGCTCCTGGGCCGAGAGATGGCCGCCGGCCAGGATCACGTCGCCCTCGGCAATCAGGTCGAGGATCTGCTTGACCGGATCCGACACTTTGCCATTGGCGTCGAGCGCGGTCAGCGGCACCGGATCGAGCATCTTCTGCGCGGTCTTCGGGAACGTCTTGGCCTGGCCCGAGGCCTGCACGGCGATGTGGTTGGCCGCCGACAGCGTCGGCATCCAGATGATCTTGGCGCCGAGCTTGATGGCGTGATCGACCGCATGCGGGTTGAAGCCGCCGGAGGCATTGTTGAGGGCCAGCCCGGAGAACAGCTTCACGCCGGTTTCCGGGAACAGCTTTTCCAGGATGATGGCGTGGGCGGTGCCGAGATAGAAATGGTCCTTGTAGAGCAGCGCGCGGAACTTGGCCGCCGCGCAATCCATCAGCGCCTCGTGATGGTCGAGAATGCGCGGCATGGCGGCGGGGCCTGAATGGCAATGCAGGTCGATGGCGCCGACCAGCAAGTCCTTGATTTCGGCGGCGCGCGGATGGGCCTGGGCCTGAACGGGGGTGTCCGACATGATGGTCTCCTTCGTCTCAGGCCTTGGCGCCGGGCATGGGATAATCGTCGGCGTTGAGCACCCAGCCGGGCTTTTCGGAAAAATCCACCCGCGGCGGCGAGAAGATATCGATCATCTGGTTGAAGCCCGGCAGCACCGAGCGCGAGGTGTGGATCGAGGGCGGCGGGATGATGGTCAGCGAGGGGGCTGCCAGAAGCTCATGCTCGTCCTCGCGCCAGACATTCATGTCCGGCGTCCAGGGCCAGCGGATGTCGTGGACGAAGGCGCCGTCGATGACATAGGAGCCCTGTTCGAAATCGTCGTGGTGATGCGGCGACAGCTTGGTGATGTCGCGCAGGCCGATGCGCGGATCGAGGAAGTTCACCATCAGCGTGGTGCAGCGGAAGATCCGGCCGAAACGGCCCTGCTCGCCCTTGATCTCCAGGCTGTAGTGACGCACGCGCCAGCCGGCCGGCGGCTCCGGCCAGGCCTGGAACGGCGGCAGGTTCGGATGCGGCTTGGCATAAGACGCGGCGTTCGAGCAGAGCGCGGCGAGATCGGCCGACTGGCTGGAGAACAGGCGCGCGATGCGCCCGCCCGACGACACGGTGACGGTGGAATCGCCCGGCGGCACGAAAACGATGGAGAAGCCGGGAATGTCCACGGTTTCGGTCGCGGTCTTGACCTGAACCCTGGTCGCGGCGTCGGGAATGATGATGCAATATTCGTCGACCTGACCCTTGCGCGTCAGCACGCCGCCGGCGGCGACGTCGGAATGGCCAACGATGAAATTCTGGCCGCGGGCATACCAGGTCCGGCCGAAATCGCCCTGCTCCTGCGGCTCCTGGGCATAAAACCGGGCATATTCGGCGCCGGCGAATTCGGTCGCCGCCTTGGCGGCGGTCTTGGGTGCGGCGCCCAGCGTGGCGCGCGGGTCGGTAGCATGGAACATCGTGGTATCTCCGGTTCAGCGCCGCGCGGCGGCGGGCTGGGCAGGCAAGGTCGGGATTCGAGCCAGGATCAGGACTTGAGGGGTGCGAAATCGCCGAGCGTCTGGGCCGCGGCTTTTTTGAGGAAACCCTGGTCCGAGGAGACGATGAAGGCACTGGCGCCCTGCCCCGCGAAGCCGGTCGCCTCGGTGACGCCGTCGACCATGACGCAGACCGGCTTGCCGGCGGCCTTGGCCGCGGCGATGATGCGGGCGACCGCGTCCTTGACCGCCGGCGCGTCGCGGTTCGGCGCGCCGAGCGCCACCGTCAGGTCGCCGCGGCCGATGAACACGCCGTCAATGCCCTCGACCGCCAGGATCTGGTCGATCTCGTCGAGCGCGGAGGGGTCCTCGATCATGGCGATGACCGTGGTCGTGGCATCGGCCGCCGCCACGTGGTCCCACATCTTGACGCTGCCGTAGCGGCCGGCCCGCGGCGAGGCCGAGAAGCCGCGCGCGCCGCCCTTGTAGCGGCAGGCCGCGGCGATCTCGCGCGCCTTGGCCGCGCTCGCCACATGCGGCACGAGAATGCCGACAGCGCCGCAATCGAGCACCGACAGAATGCCTTCGGGTGCGGCCGAGGGCACGCGCACGATGCCGGCGGTGCCGGAGGCGCGCGCCGCCAGCAGCGCGATGTCGGTCGCCATGCGGTCGAAGGGGGCGTGCTCCTCGTCGATGACGACGAAATCGAAGCCGAGATCGCCGACGATCTCGATGCCGTGGCTGGTCGGCGTCTTGATGAAGGTGCCGACAAGCGTCTCGCCCGCGGCGAAGCGGGCGCGGAACGATTTCGGATCGGGACGAGGCTCGCTCATGCGGGGGCTCTTTTCACGGGTTCGATCGGTGGCGCACCTTGCTCCGAAAGCCGGATGTGGACCACCGCATCGCACGATCGTTTCACGATGCGGAACGACTGCCCGTCGCCGCAGCCGGGCCGCCGGCGGGCGCTATGACAGGCCCAACGCGAGATTGCGGCGGGATCTTCGCCGACCTGCGCCGCCCTGGGAGACGAGATGCTCATGAACCGGTTTATTGCCCGCGCCTTGCGGGTGGTGGCAGCGCTGGCTGCCGTTGCGACCATCGCCTTGCCTGCCGCCGACGCGCGCGCCCAGGATGCCCGCAGCCAGACTTGGCCGACCCGGCCGATCACCCTGGTCGTGCCGTTCACGGCCGGCACGGCATCGGACGTGCTCGCGCGCTCCTTCGCCGAATATCTCAACAAGACGCTCGGCCAGCCGGTGGTCATCGACAACCGGGGCGGCGCCGGCGGCAATATCGGCGGCGCGGCGGTCGCCAAGGCGCCGGCCGATGGCTACACCTTCCTGTTCGCGACCACCGGGCCGGCCGCGACCAACAAGCTGATGTACAGCAACATGCAGTTCGATCCCGAGCGCGATTTCGCGCCGGTGGCGCTGGTCGCCAAGCTGCCGGTCATCATCGTCGCCAAGCCGGGCTCGCCGATCACCGATCTCGCCTCGCTGATTGCCTACGCCAAGCGCAATCCGGGCAAGCTTTCCATCGGCTTTCCCGGCAATGGCACGCTTGGCCACATCACCGGCCTGCTGCTCGGCCGCGCCGGCGGCATCGACTTCAACGCCGTGCAATATCGCGGCAGCGCCCAGATCATCGGCGACCTGCTCGGCGGCCATATCGATATCGGCATGGATTCGATGGCCGCCTATGTCACCAATATCCAGAGCAACCAGCTCTCGGCCCTGGCGATCGCCACCGGCCGGCGCTGGCCGGGCCTGCCCAATGTGCCGACGGTGTCGGAGGCCGGCCTGCCCGGTTTCGAGGCTTCCGTCTGGTACGCGGTCATGGCTCCCACGGGCACGCCCGCCGAGATCGTCGCCCGGTTCAATGCCGAGACCAATGCCTATCTGACCAGCGACGCCGCGCGCGAGATGTTCGCCAAGCTCGGCCTGGAGCCGTCGGGCGGCACGCCCGATGACCTCAGGGCTTTCATTCGCGCCGAGATCGGAAAGTGGGGGCCGATCATCAGCGACGCCAATATCCGGTTCTGATCGCGGGAACGACGTCTCTCAGGCTTGCCAGCGCGGGTTCAGGCGATAGGCTCGAACCCGCGCCAACCTGGAGACGCCCTTCATGATCCTGCGCCGGATCGCCTTTTTCCTGGCCCTGCTGAGCGGCATTCTGGCATCGCAACTGCCTGAATTCGCGCAGCAATATCGCCAGAGGCTGGGTGGCGCGGTGGATGAGATCAAGCGCGTGGTGGCGAGTTTCGACGCGGATGCCGCCAGGCTGAGTCTCAGCCGCGACCAGGGGCTGGAGCGGCTGAAGGCCAATGGCGATCCGTTCATCCGCCAGCGCGGCGAACAGCTCGAGCAGGATATCGTCCGTGGCAACCGGCTGGAGCAGCAGTTGCAGGCCTATGCCGAGGCCGGGCCGTTTCGCCGGCTCGGCCTGTTCGCCACCGGATTCGACCCCGACATCGCCCGGCGCGCCTTCGCCCATTTCGAACCGGCGGTGCCGGTCACCAGCGAGGGACTGACCAGTGCCGCCGGCGGCTTTTTCGGCGGCTGGTTCCTATGCCGGCTGGTGATGGCGCCTTTGCAGCGGCGCAAGCGGAAAACGGCGCCGAAAACGGCCTGATCGACCGTCTCAGGCCGTGGCCGACGGCGCCTTGGTGCCTTCGATGATCGCCCGCTTCTTGCCGATTTCGAGCGCGACATGGTCCATGAAGGTGCGCACCCGTGCGGTGTTGCGCAGGTCCGGATGGGTCAGGAGCCAGAGCGCGCCGTAATGCTCGGTCCGCGGCTCGCTCAAGGCGACGAGATCGGGGAAGGTCTGGGCGATGAACCAGGGCAGGATGCCGATGCCGGCCCCCTCGGCCACCGCCTCGGCGAGCCCGAGCACCGTATTGATACGCCAGCCGATCCTGTCCTCGCCGACATTCTGCGCGAGCCATTTCGCCGGCCTGAGATTGTGCAGGTTGTCGCCCAGGCCGATCCAGGTGTGGGCGCGATAGTCGGCGGGGTCGAGCGTGGTGATGCCCAGGCTCCTGGCGGCGAAAATGCCCCAGGGAATATTGGCGACGCGACGGCCGACCAAGGTCTCCGGTGGGTCATTGGTCGCCCGGATCGCCACGTCGGCGTCGCGTTTCGACAGATTGAGCGACTCGTTGGAGAGCACCACGTCCAGCGTGATGCCCGGATTGAGCTTGCGGAACGAGGCGAAGATCGGCGTCAGCAGATGGATCATCAGCGTGTCGTTGGTGGTCACCCTGAGATCGCCCTGCGGCCGCAGGTCCTGGCCGGTGAGGCGCCGCTCGAAATCGACGATCTCGTCGGCCATCTTGTTGGCGAGCTTGACCATTTCCTCGCCGGCCGGGGTCAGCGAATAGCCGGTGCGGCTGCGCTCGAACAGCCGGGCCCCGAGCCGGTCCTCCATGGCGCCGAGCCGGCGGAAAACCGTCGACTGATTGACGCCGAGCAGCTCGGCGGCGCCGGCTAACGAGCGTGCGAGCGAGACCGCCAAGACGGTTCGATAATCGTCCCAAGAAACGAGCGGCGGTGTCATTGTTGTGCGTTCTCCTGGCGCTTTGCGTTGATGCAAGCAAATCCTTGCGATCGAGTCAATTTACTTGCGGCCGCTGGGTTGCCAATTTGTGACAGCCGCGGCCGCCAGCCGCTTTTCCTCGACCTTGTCGGGAAGGATCCCCTGAAATGTCCGACGAACGCACCGCGCCCTACGGCCTCCTGGTTTTGCGCATCGCGCTGGGGGCCATGTGGATCTCCCACGCCCTGCTGAAATATGTCGTCTTTACCATGCCCGGTTTTGCCGGCTTTCTTGGCGCCCAGGGCTTTCCGGCCTTCCTCGCCTGGCCCATCGTGCTGGCCGAAATGATCGGCGGCGTGCTGATCATCGCTGGCTTTTATGGCCGCCAGGTCTCGCTCCTGCTGCTGCCGATCATGGCCGGTGCCTTCCTGGTGCACCTGCCGAACGGCTGGCTGTTCACGGCGGCCAATGGCGGCTGGGAATACCCGGCCTTCCTGATCCTGGCCTCGGTCGCCCACGGGCTGATCGGCGACGGCGCCCTGGCGCTCAGGCCGCGTCCGCTGCTGTTCCGGCAAGCCGAAACCAGCCCGTTGCTGCGCTCGGCCTGAGGCGATCCGGACCGGTCAAATGGCCGTGATGTCGCGGGTCCCAGCCCCTGCGATTCATCGCTGCCTCAGCCGACGCTGGTGGTGCTGCCCCGCACCACCAGCGTCGGCGCGATCACGATGCGTTCCGGCGTCAGCGCCGGATTGACCATGCGGGCCAGCAGCCTTTCGCAGGCGCGCCGGCCCATCTCGGCCTGATGGTTCTTCACCGTCGTGAGGCCGGGCGCCCAGAGCTCGGCCTCCTTGACGTCGTCGCAGCCGACCACGGAAAAGTCGCGGCCGGCCTCACGGCCGCGATGGCGCAGGCCGAGCATCACGCCGAAGGCGGTCAGGTCGTTGAAGCAGACCGCCGCGGTCGGCGGCCGCGGCAGGTCCATGAGGCCGTGGATCGCGGTGAAACCGAGATCGCGCGTGCCGAAACCGGCGACCATCAGTTCCGGTTCGACCGCCAGGCCATGCCCGGCAAGGCAGGCCCGATAGGCATTGCGGCGGTTCGCGCCGGTCGACATGGCATCGGTGCCGCCGATGATGGCGATCCGCCGGTGGCCGAGCGCGAACAGGTGGTCGAGGGCCGCGCGGGTGCCGAGCGCGTCGTTCGAGCCGACGAAATCCAGGCCGACATCGGAGATCTCGCGGGAGATCTGGACCAGGGGAATGCCCGCGTCGGAAACGTCGGTGAGCGAGGCCGCGGCCGCGCCATTGGCCGGGCAGACGATCATGCCGTCGGGACGATATTCCTTCAGCGTCCGCAGCACGCGCTCCTGCTTTGCCGGATCGTCCGAATAGGTGCCGAGCAGCACGGTGTGGCCGGAGCCGGCGAGGGTCTCCTCGATCGCGGCGAGCAATTCACCGAAATAGGGATTGACGATGTCGTTGAAGCCGACCGCGATCATGTTGGTGCGGGCGGTGCGCAGGCTGGCGGCCGAGCGGTTGTAGACATAGCCGAGCGCGCGGGCCACCGCCTGCACCTTGTCGCGGGTGGCGGCGGCGACCAGCGGGCTCGCCCTGAGCGACAGCGATACGGTGGCGGTGGACACGCCGAGTTCATCGGCGATGTGCTGGAGCGTCACCCTGCCGCGCACGGAGCCATCAGGAAAACCGGGCATGGGTCATCTCCGCCTGACAATAACCTAAAGTTTGAATTCAAGATTTGAAAGTGCACCTCAATCGTTTTAGCTCTCGTCCATTCGGCGGATCTCCGGCTAGATTGGGCAAAACAACCGGCGGGGGGAGACCATGACCAGGCAGCAGCGGATCGGATTTATCGGCGTCGGCCTGATGGGGCACGGCATGGCCAAGAACCTCGTCGAGAAGGGCTTTCCTCTGGCGGTCGTGGCGAACCGCAACCGCGAGCCGGTCGAGGATCTGGTCAAGCGCGGCGCGTCCGAACTGGCCACGCCCAAGGCGGTGGCCGCGGTCTCGGACATCGTGTTCATCTGCGTCACCGGCGCGCCGCAGGTGGAGCAGGTGGTGAACGGTCCCGAGGGCTTGCGGGCCGGCGCGCAAAAAGGCCTGTTCATCGTCGACTGCTCGACCTCCGAACCGACCCTGACCCGCAGGCTCGCGGCCGAACTGGCCGCGATCGGCGTGACCTTCCTCGATGCGCCCTTGTCGCGCACGCCGAAGGAGGCCTGGGAGGGGCGGCTCGACATCATGGCCGGCGGCGCCGAGGCCGATCTTGCCCATGTCCGCCCGGCGATCGAGGCCTTCGCCGAACGGATCGGCCATGTCGGGCCGGTGGGAGCCGGCCACACCATGAAGATCATCAACAATTTCATCGCGATGGGATATGCGGCGCTCTATTCCGAGGCGCTGGTCGTGGCCAAGGCCAATGGCGTCGCGCCGGCGGCGATGAATTCGGTGCTGTCGGGCGGGCGGATGGATTGCGGCTTCTACCAGACCTTCTTCAAATATGTCGTCGGGCGCGACGAGAACGCCCACCGGTTCAGCATTTCCAACGCCCACAAGGACATGCGTTATCTCGCCGCCATGGCGGAAGCGTCGGGCATTGCCAACCCCATGGGATCGGCGGTGAAGAACTATTTCGCCATGGCGGAAGGTCAGGGCCACGGCGGCAAATATGTGCCGATGCTGTCGGACGAGGTGGCGCGTTTCAACGGCATCGACCTCCTGGCGAAAGGCTGATCCCCGTCGGGCAGGCTTGCGCGGCCGTGCGAATTCCCTATTTTCCGGGCAGATCAGGAATTTGCCAGTGGTTACTTATGTGGATGCCGGGACTGCGCCGATGCGCAAGAACGGCCAGATCAAGCTTTACGGGCCCGAAGCCTTCGACGGCATGCGCGCGGCGGGACGCCTCGTCGCCGAATGCCTGGACATGCTCGTCGGCGAGGTCGATGTCGGCGTGCCGACCGACCGCATCGACCAGCTCGTGTTCGAATTCGCCATGGATCACCGCGCCTATCCGGCGACGCTGATGTATCGCGGCTACGAGCGCTCGACCTGCACCTCGATCAACCACGTGGTCTGCCACGGCATCCCCAACGACAAGCCGCTGCGCGACGGCGACATCGTCAATGTCGACGTGACCTTCGTGCTCGACGGCTGGCACGGCGACAGCTCGCGCATGTATGCGGTGGGCGAAATCCCGCGCCGGGCCGAGCGGCTGATCGACGTCACCTATGAATCGCTGATGCTGGGGGTTGCCGCGGTCAAGCCGGGCAATACGGTCGGCGATATCGGCCATGCCATCCAGTCCTTCGTCGAACCGCAGCACATGAGCGTGGTGCGCGATTTCTGCGGCCATGGCCTCGGCCGCATGTTCCACGACGAGCCGAACATCGTCCATCTCGGCCGGCCCGGCGAAGGCAGCGTGCTGAAGCCCGGCATGTTCTTCACCATCGAGCCGATGATCAATCTCGGCCGGCCGCATGTGAAGGTGCTGTCCGACGGCTGGACCGCGGTGACCCGCGACCGTTCGCTGTCGGCCCAGTTCGAGCACACGGTCGCGGTGACCGAGACGGGCGTCGAGATCTTCACCCTGTCGCCCAAGGGCCTCGACAAGCCGCCCTATAGGAGCGCGGGCTAAAGCTGACGGTACGGCGATCGAGGCTCGGTGTCTGGAACGGCGCGTTGATGCTCCGTGCGCGTTTTTCGAGGCGAAGATCGCGATGGTGGGTGGCAACGCAGCACTGCGGGACCCAGGCGGAAGTTACACATCGTGGTGACGCGCGCTCTGAACCACGGATTCGTCTGAGACGTCGGTCTGAAGTCGTGGATGGCCGGGACAAGCCCGGCCAAGACGCGCTCCGGCGGCGTGGATCGGTATTCCGTAGGTCAACACCTCGTCTTGCCCGGGCTTGTCCCGGGCATCCACGACTTTGGTTGCATCAAAATCAACCGGTCGTAATCCCTGTGCCGCGGAACTAGAGCCGCCTGCCCTGCTCCTGGTCGGTTTCGCGGATGATGCCCATGAAGCGCCGGATGATGCGCTCGGCCAGGCTCATCGCGCGGTCGACCTCCTGGTCGCTCGGCAGGTTGAGGCTCTGGCCGTCGGCGCCGGGGCGCGCCAGGGCGGTGGCGCCGCCGCGCTTCAGCGCGTCGTTCTCCGCCTTCAGCCGGTCGATCTCGGCTTGCAGCGCGGCCCGGTCGTCGGCCACCAGCCGGCAGGTGAAGCTGCCGTCCTGGCGGCTGCACAGCGAGATCTGGCCGGTGCGGCCGTCCAGGCGCAACAGCCCGTCCGGCGTGTCGCGCAAGCTGAAGCGGCCGGCATCGGGGTCACGCGGCGCGGGCGCCGCGGTTTGGGCGAAAGCGGCGGCCGGCAGCAGGGCCAGACCGAGAGCGAGAACGACTGGGCGCATGACAGCCTCCTTGTCGGCGACCGATCATAACGTGCTTCATGACCGCAGCGTGGCGGTGGACGCGGAACCTCAGCCCGGCCGCCGAGGCTCCGCCGAGACCTATGGCCGCCGGAACAGCGTCTGGAACAAGGCCTGCGACAACGGGAACTGGTTGTTGTCGATCTGCGTCGGCCACAGCCCGTTGACGTTGAAGTAACAGGCATAGGCCAGTTGGGCACTGTTGGTGGTGAACCAGTCATACATCTGCTGCACGAAATACGGATTGTCACCGGCTTCGCCGACGCCCCACTCGGGATAGCTGATGAGCTTGCCATGCGCCGCGGCAAAGGTGCGGTGCCAGCTCAATCCGAACGGACCGTTGAGTGTGATGGTGGCCCAGCGGTCCTCGACCGAGGTGCCGCCCGTGTAGTCGTAGACGTCCAATCCGATGTAGTCGACCACGTCGTCGCCGGGATAGGCCAGGTCCGCCGGGCCCTCCTGCGAGCCCGCCCCGGGGCACCAGTCGAATTTGAAGCCGGCGGATTGCGCGCGGAACAGCCCGACGACGCGGCGGTAGGCTGCAATATATTCGGGATAGTGGCCGACCGCGAACCAGGCCATCGAGCTGATATTCATCTCCCAACCGATCCTGATGATCGCGTCCGGTTGAGCGGCTGCGATCGTCCGGGCGGCATGGGTGAACTCCGCGTCGTGAAGCCCAGCCGCGACGTCCGCAAGTGGTGTTCCGGGAACCGTCAGGCTGACACTCCAGCACAATTTGCGTGCGGGGTTCATGGTTTTCCAGAGGTTCGGCAGCCAATCGAAGGTGCTGTAGTAGTCGGCCCATGCCGAGCAATTGTAGAAGTCCTTGGCGATGACCGACGAGGGCACCTGATTGAGCCAGGTTTCCCAGGCCTTCAGGGTCGTTTCGCGGCCGCTCTCGCCCCAATAGACGAAGGCGCCGGTGGCTTTCGGAAAGATCGATACGCCGCTCGTCTGAACCTGGAATGTGAGAGCGCTCGGCTGCTCGAACAGGACGGCCCAGCTGCTGTTGGTGTGTGCCGACAGCTCGACACGATAGGCCCCCGCCGCGGCGCCCGCCGGAATGGTCAGCGGGTAGGACACGGATACGGTCGAGCCGGCGGTCAGCGCGTTCGGATCGAAACTCTGCTGCAGGCCGCCGATCGGGACATTGGTCGCGACCTCGAAAACCTGAAAGCCGAACGACGATTGCGCCAGGTTCTGATTGATCCTGAAATTCGCGGTGAAGGTGACCGTGGCGTTCGGCGCCACGCTGGTCGCGCTGGCTGTTGCCGACAGCAAGGTCACTGCCGCGGTTGGGCCTTCCTGCACCTGAAAGGTCACTGCGTTGTATTGCTTGGCAATGAGATCCCAGGTGCTGGTCGTGTTGACCGTCACTTCGACCCGATAGGAATCGAGATCGGCGGTGGCCGGAATGGTGAACATGTGCGAGGCCGAAACGGTCGATCCCGCATGCAAGGCGCTGGCCGGCCTGGGGTCGTTATAGGAACCGATCGGAACGTCGCTGGTGACACTGAAGATCTGGTAGTTGAACGAAGTGTCCGGCAGGTTCTGCTGAATAGCGAAATTCGTCGCGACCGTGATGGTTCCGCCGCGAACGACAGATGCGGCGCTGACCGATGTCGGACCGATGGTCACCGGCAGCGGGCCGGCAGTATCGACATTGAAGGTCGCTGCCTGCCGCTGCTCGACAAGGGTGGTCCAGCCGCTGTTGACGTGAGCGTGAACCTGCACTCCGTACAGGCCCAATGCCGTGCCCGCCGGAACCACGAGGGGAAAGGAGATATGGATCGTCGATCCCGTCGTCAGGGCGCTTGGCGGAAAACTCTTGTCGTAACCGCCGATCGTCGCGTTGGAGGCAATATTGTAAATCAAATAGCCGAACGACGATTCCGCAAGATTTTCGTTGATTACAAAATCTGTCTCGAAGCTGATTGTGGCGCCCGGAGCAACTGCCTGCGCACTCGCTGTCGTGGCACTTGGTGAAACGGGATTATCGGCCATATTGTACTCTCGTTCGTTGTAAAACTATTCTTCGTACAATTTGGAGCACGCGATATATTGACGAATAGTCAATGTGACGTCTGAATATTGCGTCGATCGAAAACCAATTTTCCGATGTGGAGTAACGAGAGCGGATGCTGCTTATCCGCTCGGCCGCAAGGCGACCGTGGCGGCGCCGGCCAGAGCAATCTGAACCTGCCCGCGTGAGCTTGCCCTGGCTGCGACCGCTCAGGCCGCGCCGGCGGTCCCGATGCGGTCGATACGCCGACGCCTCAGGCGCCGCAGCATGGGGACCTCGACCACACGATGAAAGACGACGCCGGCCGTGACGCAGAGGCCGAAGGTGGCGGCCGCGAGGATCGGTGTGTCGAGTCCGATGGCGGTCCAGACGCCAAGGCGATGCCAGATTGCGACGAGCAGCGAAATCGCCATGCCGTGGGTCAGATAGATCGCGTAGGATGCCTCGCCGAGCAGGCCGGCCAGCGGGATCGCTGGCAAGGCTTGGCGATCCTCGATCGTCACGCTGCCGATGATCAGGCAGATCGCCGGCATGCCCCATACCAGGATGCGGCGCCAGCCTTCGGGCCCCTCGGCAGTCGCGGCCGCGAGGCCGAAGCCGATGAGACCCAGGCCGATCAGGGCAAGCCCGCTGCGGCGGGCGAACCGGAGCCCGCGCAGGCGCAGATGGCCGAAACCGTAGCCGACCAGGAATTCGACCAGCAGCGGATCGGTATAGACGCTGGCCCAGGGCTGCGACGACGGCAGCCAGTGACCCACCGCGACAAAGCCGAGAAGGACGACTGCGATCATGGAGAAGCGCTGGCTCGCCGGCCGGAGCAGCGCGAGCAGGACGATCCCGTAGAAGAACACCTCGTAGTTCAAGGTCCAGCCTTGATAAAGGACCGGGAAAACCTCGCTGGTGCCCGGCCTGAAAGCCGGCAGCATCGCGAGCGACATCACCAGCCATTCGGCCGTCAGCGGCAGGCGTGGAAACAATGCCGGGGCCGCCGCGGCCGCGGTGGCGAGCGCCAGGGTGCACAGCCAGTAAAGTGGCAGCACCCGGACCACCCGGTCATAAGCGAAGCGTCGCGGTGTCACGGTCGCAGAGTTCGCGACCAGCGCAATGACGAAGCCGCTGATGACGAAGAAAATGTCGACACCGGCCGACCCCACCGTCCAGACCGGCCCGAGCACGTGAAAGGCCACCACCATCAAGGCGGCGAAGGCGCGCAGATACTGGATCGACCTCAGCCGGCCGGCACCCTCGGTCATGCGCGCCAATATCCGCTCACGGCGCCGGCGTCAGGCCGCCGGTTCGGGAGCCGCGCCATGGCGTGGAGCCCTGGCATGCGAGGTTGATGAAGCCACCTGTGGAGCATCGAGGATCCGAGACCGGTCTGAGATTGGCGAACAGAGCGCGGCACTGATATCTTACCTGTTCCGTTGCGCCAAACCGATACCCGCAAGCCCGATCAGGCGGGGTGCCTCGCCGCGGCTGCGGCCGCCGGGATGATCGAGGCATTCGATTTCGACGCTGTGGCGGGCGCGGACCAAGCCCTGAGCCACGACCAGAATAGCGCGGTTCGGCCGGCTTGCGGCGTCAGTCTGCGGTGACGCGACGCCATCGATCCGGAACCGCAGGCGGCCACGATCACGTGGCGGTCGCGCCAGGACCGCGACGAGCCCGGCGCCGGACCAGTCGAACGAGATCCTGCCACCGGCCTCGGTGCCGACCCAGGCCATGACGCCTGTTTCGTCGTGGCGCCGGCTCCACCCCGTGTTGCCGGTGGGGGTGAGATCCGCCGAGACGCGCCAGTCGACGAACTGAAAGATGTCGGAATGCAACGGTGACGGCAGCGCGGCAACAGCATCGGATCCGCCGGACGGGCCGGAAGCACGGCTGCTCTCGAACAGCGTCGTTACGAAGCGCGCGGTCGCCGCATGACCCGCGTCGTTGGGATGCGCCTCGTCGACGAGGAAATCCGCCCAGCGCCGGCGACCCGCCGCCATTTCGGGCCAAAGCGCGTCGCGAAAACTGACCATCGGCAATTGGTAGTGCTGGCCGACCTTTGCCTGCATCTCCTGCGTGCTGCCGCCGCCTTGCCACATCATGAACAGCAGGACGACCGCGGGCGCGTTGGGCTCGGCCAGGATCTGGCGCACGAGCCCCTCGAAGGCCTCGCCGTCGGTCCAGGCGTCATTGATGGCGAATTCGATGAGGACGACATCCGGACGGCTCGGCAGGAGGTCCCTGCCCGCCCGCAGCGCGCCATACATCGAGCCGGTTCCGCCGATGCCGGCATTGACGAGGCGGATCCGGCTTCGCGGAAATTGCGCCTGCCACCAGGCCAGCAGATGCGCCGCGTAGCTGTTTTCCGGCCTGGTGGCCCGGGCGCCCGCCGTAATCGAGCCACCGATCACGCCAAGCGTAATCGGCTCGCCGCGGCTTGCCTTGGCAAAGGCCCGTTGCAGCCGGGCCGGATCGCCTGGCGCGAGCTGCGACCGGGCGACGATGCCGGACGTCAATGACGCCGGTGCCGCGGCCCGCAGGCTGCCTGGGACCATGATGCAGGAGCCGAGCAGCAAGCTCGCCGCGCGCCGCGTGCAGAGCACGCGCCCGCCACCGCGGTCGTCGGCGGCCGGCCTCACCGGACCGGGTCCAGGCGGGCGGCCGCGACCGGACGATGCCACTTGCGGCTGGCATGCAGGAAGGGCCGCTCGACGAGGTAATAGCAGACGAGGCCGGTCAGGATGCCGGCCAGGATCGCCAGGGCTGAACAGGCCAGGTAGGTCAGCGGCTCGTTGAGATCGAACAGTTGCTTCGACAGCGCCCAGACGGCGGCAACCGGAAAGAGGTGGAACAGATAGAGCGAGTAGGACGTATCGCCGAGATATTTCAACAAGGTGACCTCGGGCAGGTGCCGGCCCGTTTCGATCTGCAGTCCGACGAGGACGATTCCGACAGCGGTCACCGACATCAGCACGTGCAGCGACAAGGACAACTGATGGGTGTTGTCCCAGGCGATGCCATAGAAGAGTGCGACGAGAACAATGGCCACGCCCGCCAGGGGCCAGCCCAAGGCTCCCCCGAGGCGCTCGACCAGTCCATGTCGATAGGCCTGAGCCAAAAGCGCGCCGAATCCGAACCCGATCAGGCTCGCGCTGGTGTAGAACGCCTGCATATGGGTCGGCTCCGTCATGGTCTGGCCGAGCCAGACGAGTGACGCCAGCAGGCCGCACAGAACCAGAGTGCGCGCCTCCGACTTCAGAAAGAACAAGCTGGCGAAGATGGCGTAGAAGAACGCCTCGTAGTCCAAGGTCCAGCCGAGCAGCAGCAAGGGCGCCTTGGGATCGACCGACGGCACGAACAGCAGCGACATCAGCAGCCCGTCAATGGTCGGAACCGTCGTGCGGAATTGGCTGGGAATGGCGATCGCCAGAATGGCGACGACCAGGGTCGCGACCCAATAGGCGGGGACGATCCGAAAGATCCGCCGTGCCAGGAAGTCCCGGGGATCGAAGCGACCGTCACCGGCGATCATGGTGATGATGAAGCCGCTGATCACGAAAAACACCTCGACACCGAGGCGCCCGGTCTTCAGCAGGCCGAAATTGACGTCGCTGAGCGGCCATTTCAGGGCATGCGCCACGAGGACGCTTAACGCAGCAAGACCGCGTAGATATTGGATCGAAACGAGCTGTTCCGACGCGCCGGTCGTCCCGAAATGAACTTGCCGTGAACCTGTCTTTGCCATTGTGGAGCGCCCTGAGCGTGTATCCCTGATTGCATCTCCTGCTTGGCAAGGTCGCGGCCATCGGCCGCGACGACGGCGATCATGCGCCGCATCCCGCGCCGATCGAGTCGATTTCGGCTGACGCGGGCGACGCGCGCCGCCTTAGACTTCACCATAGGGCAAGCTTTGGCTTGTCCGGGCCGGTGCACCCGGCGTAAATGGTGCTGTGTCACCGCTTTTTGTCGATATCCGACCGCGGTGTCCCGAGGGACAGACCTGATCGATGTCGCAGACCACCGCATTCCGCCTCGATGGGAGGGAGGAGACGTGGACGCACGTTGTACGGGCAGTTCTGTTCGTCGCCGTGTGGGGCCTCATCTGGATCACGCTGGATCCGTTTGGAAACCTCGGCAGCGAAGACCTGCTGGGGCCGACTTCGGGCAACGATCTCTGGATCTATATTTCATTCGGCCTGATGGCGATGATGGTTGTCGGCGCAACGATCGGGCGCTGGAAGCATGTCCAGTTCGCGCTGACCGATCGCATGTTCATCTGCCTGGTCGTCTATATCGCCTATACGGTCGTCGCATCGGCTGACCCGAGCGCATCGTTGCGTCGCTATATTCTCTTTGTCGTCGTCGCGCTGATCGCAGCCCTGGTCTGCCTGCTGCCCAGGAATCGCGACGAATTCGCGCGCCTGTTGATCGGTACCTGCTGGTTCGTTCTTTTGCTGTCCTATGCGGGCGTCCTGCTGATCCCCGAACATGCCGTGCACCAGGCGACCGACCTTGTCGAAGCGCGTCTGGCCGGTGACTGGCGTGGTGTTTTCGGCCACAAGAACCTGGCCGGCGGCGTGTTTTCGACCATGGTGTTCATCGGCATTTTTGCCGCACGGACCGGAATGCCGGCGGCGGGCATCGGGGTCAGCTGTCTCGCGGGGATCTTCGTGATTCTCTCCAGCGCCAAGAGTTCGATCATCATCCTGGCCCTGACCCTGCTGACCTCGGGCCTCTGTGCCGGCGTCAGATCCGGCTTCTGGCGCGGGCTGATCGTCGCGGCACCGCTAGTCTTCCTGCTTTCGATCGGCGTCGGATCGGCAATCAGCCCGCAACTGGCGTCCATGGTCGCCGCCCTGCCCTTCGACACGACGTTCACGGGCCGCACCGATATTTGGACATTCGCGCTCGAGCATTTCGCCGAGAAACCGCTGACCGGCCACGGCTTCATGGCTTTCTGGTCGCTCGAGAACACCAAGATGGACGTCGAGGACAATGAGCAATGGGCCGGGTCGGCGGCCAATGCCCACAACGGCTATCTCGATACGGCGTTGAATATCGGCTTGATCGGGCTGGCGCTGGTCGTGTTGGTCCTGGTCATCGAGCCGTTCCTCAATCACGCCAGAGCGAGGCGCCAGGGCGCCGATCCGGCGTTGACCACGCTGTTCTTCCAGATGTGGCTGTTCTGCATCTACCTGTCCTGCATGGAGAGCTTCCTGTTTGCCCGCACCGATCCGGTCTGGTTCACCTTGCTGGTGGCGGTCTTCGGGCTGCGGATGATGGCGCGGTTCCGTGTCGTGCCGAACCAAGCCGCCCCTCCCGCCGGCGGCGGAGGTTGACCTCATGCCGATATCGGAACTCTCGCGGCGCGGCCTGATCGGCGCCATCGGCGCGCTACCCCTGGTGGCCCTGGCCGGTCCGCCGGCCGGTGCGCAGTCGGCACCGACGCGCAAATGGAGCGTGCCCTATGGCGCGGCACTGCGCGGCGGCGCGCTGGCCGAGGATACCGAATATCGCAACACGCTGACCGCCTATTGCGATGTGCTGGTGTCCGAGGGCGGTCTGAAGTGGGCCGATCTCCGGCCGACCAGGGACCGCTTCGACTTCTCCGAGGCCGATCGCTACCTGGCCTTCGCCAGCACCAACGACATGCAGTTTCGTGGCCATACCCTGGTCTGGCATGGCGCGCTGCCGAAATGGGCCGAGGCGATCGACAACGCCGTGGTCGCCGAACGCGAAATGATCCGGCATATTGAAACGGTGATGGGGCGTTATCGCGGCCGCATCGCCAACTGGGATGTGGTCAACGAGGCGATCGCCGAGGATCCGCAGACGCCTTCCGGTCTGCGCGACAGCCCATGGCTTCGCCATATCGGGCCGCGCTATGTGGCGCTGGCGTTGCGGGCCGCCGCGCAGGCCGATCCGGGCGCCAAGCTGATCATCAATGATTTCGACATTGAATTCGTCGGCGATCGCTACAAGCGCAAGCGCGAAGCTTTTCTCCGGCTGATCCGGTCGCTGCGCGCCGACAACGTGCCGCTGCACGGTGTCGGTTTGCAGGGCCATCTCAGCGAAAACCAGATCGACCAGGCCGGCCTGACCGCCTTCGTCAATGAGATCAAGGCGATGGGCCTGGAGTTCATGGTCACCGAGCTCGACGTGGTCGACAACAAGATGCCCGGGCCGCCGGACATGCGCGACATGGTGGCGGCCGCGCGCGTCCACGACTTCCTCGGCGCCATCTTCGCGGCGATGAAGCCGAGCGCGGTGCTGACCTGGGGCATTACCGACAAGTACAGCTGGGTGCCGATCTATTTCAAACGCGGCGACGGCCTGCCGAACCGGCCTTTGCCCTTCGACGTCCAATACAAGCCGAAGCCGATGATGCAGGTCATCGAGCATTTCTGCCGCTGACACCCATCCAAGACCAGGGCCGGCTTTCTGGTGCCGGCCTCGGGGCAAGCCAGTCCCAAGGACATGACATGACCATCAAGACCGCCATTGCCGAGCCCGCGCCGGTATCGACCACGACCGGCTTCGCCCTGATCTGCCTCGCGGTGGCCCTGGTCCTGATCATTCCGGTCTGGCTGGTCGATATCGTGCCGACGCAGGACGGCCCGATCCACCTGACCCAGGCCGACATGATCGCGCGCTTCGGCTGGGGCGGCGCGCTGTCGGAACCGACCCGGACGTTCTACGAGTGGAATGCGCGGATCGAGCCCAATTACAGCGTCTACATCATCCTTGCCGCCCTGATCCGGATGACCGGCGATACCTTGGTCGCGCAGTCGGTCTATCTGACGCTCTACGGATTGTTCTCGGTGCTCGCGGCCTATTGGGCGACGCGCGCCGAGACCGATCGTCCGCTCCTGCCGTTTCTGCTGCTCATGCCGATCGCCTTCGGCCTCTACATCCATTTCGGTTTCTTCAACTATGCCCTGGGCTTTCCGGCCTTCCTCGCCTTCGCCGCGCTGTGGCGCCGCATCGGCGACCAGAGAACGCCATGGACCTTCGCGGCCCTGGCCGTGGCGCTGTTCGCGCTCGGCCTGACCCATCTCGCCACCCTGGTCGCGGCCTGCCTCCTGATGGCCGCCGGCGGACTGGCGCGCGCCCTGTCGCGGCCGGCCGCCGAGCCCGTGGGCGCAACGGCGCGGCGCCTGATCGGCGACGGCGTCTGGTCGGTCGCCGCCGCGCTGCCGGCGCTGGCGCTGATCGTCGCCTTCCTCGTCGCCTATCCGTCCGCGACCACCGACGCGGCCAATCTGCGCTATTCGATCTTCTCGGTGGTGCGCCGGCTCATCACCCTGCACTACCTGTTCAGCTATACGTGGTGGGAAGTGGTGGCCCTGGCGCCGCTGATCGGCGGCATGGCCTGTGCGGCGATCCTGGCGTTGAGGCGCTGGCGCGGCGGCGACCTGGTCTGGCCGCTCTTCACGGTGCTCGTGCTGCTGGTCTCGGCGCTCGACCTGCGGACCGCGCAGGGCGTGCCGCTGGCCGAGCGGCTGGCGCCCTATAGCTGGATCGGCGTGGCGCTGGCGATCGCCTCGCGCCAGCCGGCGGCGCATGTCGCCCGCATCCTCTCCGTCCTGGCCTTGGTGGCGCTGGCCGCCCAGAGCGGCATTCGCACAGTCGCCTATTTCGCCTGGGCCGAGACCTCGAAGGCGGCGCTGGCCGCCGGCCGCAACCATCCGGGGCAGAGCTTCGCCGGCGCCGACCTGACCGAGCTGACCAGCGCCAATTATGCCTGGCATGTGCAGCCGGGCGTCCATATCCATCAGCTCGCCGCGTTGACCTCGGGTGGCGTCGGCATGGGATCGGCGCTGCCGTCGATGCGCTTCTACGGCTATTATCCGCTGCGCTACGTGCCGGCGCAGGATTTCATCTTCGCCATGCCGAAATGGGAGCTGGAACCGGGCCTGGTCTCGCTGGCGGCGTTCCGCCGCGAACACCAGGGCGCGCCCAAGGTGCTGATCATCGTCGCGGCCGGCGAGAGCGGCGAGGCCCTGGGGCGCTTCCACGGCTACCGGGACTGCGCGACGGCGCAGGGCGCGCGGCGATCGCTGCTGACCTGTACCGGGCCGAATTGAACGAAGGCCGGATCGCGCCAGGGTGAAGCGGGGCGTCGAAGGCCGCCCCATCCTTGAATGCAGTGCTCGTAAATCCGGGGCGAGCAGGTTCTCTCGGCCGCTACGCGCGATCGGCGCGCGGCCGGAAGGTGAACGAGCGGTGGCCGACGAAGTTGGCGAGCGCGCCGACGCCGATGGCGACGCCGTGGGCGCCGGCATCGATCAGGCGGCCGCCCGATCCCAGCAGGGTTTCCAGGCCGCCCTTGAGGCCGACGGCGACGCCGAACACCACCACCGCGCTCAGTGCGTTGACCAGGACGAAGCCGATCGCCTGTTCGGCGAGCGTGGCCTCGTGGTCGGTCCAGACGACGGTGCGATAGAGCACGAAGCCGACCACCATGCCGATGCCATAGGCCAGGACGACCGAGACCTCGAACGGCATGAGGGATGACAGGGCGATGCGCGCGGCCCAGTTGACGAAGGCCGCGAAACCGCCGCAGACCAGGAACCGGCCGGCTTCTCCGGTCAGGCGCGTCATGACGGCGCGTCGCCAGGACGAGGCGTTCAGGCCGGCCATGGCAGCGCCCCGCCGAGATGGGCGGCCAGGAAGGCCAGCACGAGCGCGCCGCCGAGCATCAGGCTCGGCTTGTCCTTGATGGCGAAGGTGACCGGATCGTCGTCGAGCAGGCCGCGCTGCGACAGCAGCCAGATGCGCATCTGCCAGAGGAAGATGATGACCGGCGCGCACCACAGGAAATTCGGCGCCGTGTAGTGGCCGGCGCGGAAACCCTCGGCCATCAGGTAGAGGATCAGGATCAGCACCGAGCTCGCCACCGCGGCAAGGCCCATGCCGAGCAGCAGCGGCTCGTCCAACGCCTGGTAGCCGCGGCCGCGCAGGGCGACGCCGTGAATCTTGGCGCGGGTCAGCTCGGTATGGCGCTTCGCGGTGGACAGCGACAGGAACAGCGCGAAGGAGAAGACGAAGAGCCAGGGCGAGATGATCGCGCCAATGGCGACGACGCCCAGCAGCAGGCGAAGCGTGAACAGGCCGGCGAGCATCGAGACGTCGACGATCGGCACGCGCTTCAGCCAGAGCGAATAGGTCAACGTCGCCGCGACATAGAGCGCCGTGACCAGCACCGTCGCCGGCCCCGCCAGCGCCGCGAAGCCGAAACCCAGCAGCATCAGCACGGGCAGGCCGAGCAGTGCCTGCGAGATGGCCAGCGCGCCGCTGGCGAGCGGCCGCTCGCGCTTCGACCAGTGCTGGCGGTCATGCGGCAGGTCGAAGAGGTCGTTGACCAGATAGGTCGCCGAGGCGACGAGGCCGAGGCCGAGAAAGGCCAGGGTTGCGGCGATCCAGGCCTTGGGTGCGAAGAGCATGCCGGCGAGCGGGATCGGCGCGAAGATCAGGGCGTTCTTGGCCCATTGCTTCAGGCGCAACGCCCGCGCCCAGATGGCGACAGCGGAACGCGTGTCGCCGATCACCTCGGCCGGCTTGCCCAAGGCCTTGGCGCGGGCGACGACCGAAGCCGATGCCCGCACCACGATAATGGAATGGGCCGCCGCGAAGACCGGCAGGTCGGCCGCGCTGTCGCCGGCATAGTCGAAGCCGTCGGGGAAAGCCTTGCTCAAGGCCTCGGCCTTGGCGCGGCCCTTCAGATTGGTCGTGGCGTCCGAGGCGATGACCCGGCTGATGAACGGGAAGCGCTCGGCAAGGCCCCGCGCCAGCGTCTCGGTGGTCGCGGTGGCGAGAACGACCGTGCGGCCGGACGCGGTGGCGGCCTTGGCCAATGCGACCACCCGCTGATCGACCGGCAAGGTCGCCATGTCGGGCGCGGCCTGCAGCGCCAGCCGCTGCTTCAGCACGGCGCGTCCCTGCAGGGCCCAGAGCAGGATCGAAAAGAAGATCAGCGGGTTCTGCCGCAACGCCGCGACGATGCATTCGAGCAGCATGTCGGTGCGCAGCAAGGTGCCGTCGAGGTCGAGCACCAGCGGGCGCCCGATGGCGGACGATGACGTGGTCTCCGGCGCGGGTTGCGCGACAACGGGACGGATCGCCGCATCGAAGCCGGACCTCTCGTCCTGTTCCGGGGCAATGATTGTCGCGCGATGATACATGGCTCGTCTCCGCCGCCTCTGGAGAACAGCTTTCGCAATATCGGTGCCAGCGGTCGCGGCGGCCCGGCCAAGGCTCGGTCCCGGCCTTCGGCGCCTTGACGCCGCGCGCCGATTGACCTGCGGGCCTAGCCAATCGATCCGCATGTCGCCGCCGGTGGCATGAGAAGCGCGGTTGAGGGGCCTCCAGCCGCTGGCGCGCCATTGTCGCGCTCGCGCAACGCTGCCTGTGAAACCATCAGGTCGCCCTGGTTTTCCCCGGCTGCGGATTTGCCCGAGGCGGCGGATTTGCCACCATCACGCGAATCGCCGCGTCAGCGCGCGGTTTCGATCGCAAGCCCACGTCGTCAGGAAAGCCAGTTCCGCCATGAAGACTGTCATGCTCGCCGGCATTGCCGCCATTGCCCTCGTCTCCGGCGCCCAGGCGGCCGATCTCGGCGCTGTGCGCATGTCGGTGCCGGCCGCGGTGCTCGCGCCCGCAATCAACTGGACCGGGTTTTATGCCGGCGGCCATCTCGGTTATGGTTGGGGCCGTACCGGATGGACCTTGCAGAATGGCGGCACGCCGGTTCCGAGCGATCCCAAGGGCATCTTCGGTGGTGTTCAGGCCGGTTATAACTGGCAGTTCGGCGCCAACGGGCTGATCGGCGTCGAAACCGACCTGAGCCTTGCCGACCTGCGCGACCGGGAGCCCTGCCCCAACCCTTCCTATAGCTGTTTCAGCAGGGTGAACTGGCTGGGGACTGCCCGGGTGCGGGCCGGCTTCGTGGTCGACAAAGCCCTGTTCTACGCCACCGGCGGCCTTGCCTACGGCAGCGCAACGCTCGGTGGGGCCTTGGGCCCCGGCATCGTTCTCGGCGTCTCCACGACCCAGACCCGGGTCGGGTTCGCGCTCGGCGCCGGCGTCGAATACGCCTTCGCGCCGAACTGGAGCGCCAGGCTCGAATATCTCTATTACAATCTCGGTTCGTCGCGTTATCAGGTTTCGACCAGCCCCGAATTTGCCCGGGCGACGGTGCAGGCCCATACGGTCCGGATCGGCGTGAACTACCTGTTCACCACCGGCCCGCAAGCGGTCGTCGCCCGCTACTGACCGCTTCGGCTTCGGAATGGCAGCGGCGTCGTGGACGACGCCGTGGGCCTCCCCCGATGAGCACGACAGCCGGTCCTACTGCCGAAAGTAGACGACCATTTTCAGGTGCCGGTACTCGTCGACCGTCAGGATCTCGTGAACGAACCCAATGCGCGTGTTCTCCGGATCGACCAGGGTCCTGATGCCCCGCGCTTGGCTTGCCATGTTCGGCTGCGCGAACCATCGGCGGAAATCCGGGGACAGCCTCCTCATTTCATCGACCAGAGCAAGCATCGCCGGATCGTCGGGAGCGGTGGCCAGATCGTAGCGAAACTGCGCGAGTAACGCCGGCGCTTCCTCGCCCCAGTGGGGAAGACGCGGGCGGAACGCCGGATCGGCGAAAATCAGGCGGATGATATTGCGGCCCGGTTGCGCGCGGTTTGCGAAGCCGAACACATCGTCGGCCGCGGCATTCCATGCAACGACATCCCAGCGCAGGTTGGTGACATAGGCGGGTCGCGCGACGAGATCATCCAGCAAGGTCTGGATGAGCGGGCTCACGGATGGCCATTGATAGGCTTCGGGCGGTGGCGGGCGCCGATGCGCCAGCAGGAAAAGGTGGCTGCACTCGGCATCGTCCAGCTTCAGCGCTTTCGCCACCTTGAGCAGAAAGCTTTCCGAGACCTGGATGTCTCGCCCCTGCTCGAGCCACGTGTACCAGCTCAGACCGACACCCGCGCGCGTGGCCACTTCCTCCCGGCGCAGGCCGGGCGTGCGGCGGTGACCGGTCGAGGGCAAGCCCGCATCGGCCGGCGAAAGCTTTTTCCTGTGATGCGTCAGGAAATCGGAGAGGTCGGTTCGGGTGCGGGCAAGCGTGCGGTCGGACAAGACTATTGGCTCTGGTAACAGGATAATTTCCGATATTGTAACAGGATCATCGTGCCTCGAATGTCCGCCCGCGACAAGGAGGCCGCATGACTTCGCAGGGCGAACCCGATCTTTCCCTTTCCAGAACGGCGACCGACGTCGCTGCTTCCGATCCCGCGGCGGCCGGAGCACGGCAATGGCTGGGGCTGGCGCTGCTGGCCTTGCCGACCATCTTGCTCGGGCTGGATCTGACGCTGCTCCATCTGGCGCTTCCGGCGCTCGCCGCCGATCTGCAGCCGAGCAGCATGGAAGCACTGTGGATCATGGACGCCTACGGTTTCATGATCGCGGGCTTCCTCATCACCATGGGGACGCTCGGCGACCGTATCGGTCGTCGCAAGCTCCTGATGGCGGGGGCGGCCGCCTTCGCCGTCGCCTCGGTGCTCGCGGCCTTCTCGACCAGCGCGGTCATGCTGATCGGGGCCCGGGCACTGCTCGGGATGGCCGGAGCCACCCTGATGCCGTCGACGCTGGCGCTCATCACCAACATGTTCGCCGATCCGCGACAGCGGGCCCTCGGCTTCGGGATATGGGCGACCATGTTCGCGCTCGGCATGGCGATGGGACCGGTCGTGGGCGGCGTGCTGCTGGAGCATTTCTGGTGGGGCGCGGCCTTTCTCATCGCCGTGCCTGTCGTCGGCCTGCTGCTCGTGCTGGCGCCGGTCCTGCTGCCCGACTATCGCGCATCGCAGGCCGGCCGCCTCGACCTTGCGAGCGTCGGCCTTTCGCTCGCGGCCATGCTGCCCGTGGTCTATGGCATCAAGCAGATCGCCAAGGGCGGTTTCGGGCTTCAGCCCGTTGGTGCGATCACCGTGGGGCTCATCTTCGCCACGGTGTTCGTGCGCCGCCAGCGGCGCCTCGCCGATCCGCTGCTCGACATGTCGCTGTTTGCCAGCAGAGCCTTCAGCGTCGCCCTGATCGTGCTTCTCTTCGCCCTCGTCGCCGTCGGCGGCACGATGCTGCTGGTCACGCAATATCTGCAACTCGTGGCCGGATTTTCGCCGCTCGTCGCGGGCCTCTGGATGGGGCCGCCCGCCTTGGCCATGGTCGCTGCCGGCGTCGCGGCGCCGCTCATTGCGCGGCGCGTTCGGCCAGGCTTTGTCGTCGCCGGAGCGCTGGGCCTGTCGGTGCTGGGCTATCTGATGCTCACCCAATTGGACAAGGGCGCTTCCGGCGTCGCTATTGTCGTCGCCGGCTTCTCGTTGGCCTATCTCGGGCTTGGCACGATCGCCGCCCTGGGGACGGACCTGGTGGTCGGCTCGGCCCCCGCCGACAAGGCAGGTTCCGCCTCGGCGATGTCCGAGACGGTGCAGGATCTCGGCGTATCGCTCGGCATCGCCGTGCTCGGCAGCCTCGCCACCGCCCTCTACCGCCGGACAATGCTCGACCGCATCCCCGAGAGCCTCGGCCACGACGCGCGCCAGGCCGTCGGCGACAGCTTGTGGGCGGCGTCTTCGGTTGCCGCGGATCTGCCGCCCGGCCTCCTGGAACAGGCGCGGGCTGCGTTCACGGCAGGGTTCAATGGCGCGGCGGCGTTCAGTGCCGTCAGCGTTCTCATCCTGGCCATCCTCGCCGCCGTCGCGCTCCGGCATATTGGCGTCACTGACGGTCGCGAGCCGCAACGCTGACGTTGGCGGCGCCTCCGGCGCGCAGCCTGCCCCCTCCCCGGCGTGGGCGAGGCCGCCGCCGGCCGGGCGCTGTCAGGTACGGGCGAGATCGGCGGGCAGGCGCGCCATCACGGACATGGCTCGCGGCCACACCGCCGCTTCGTCCTGCGGGCTGAGGCCCGGGACATGCTGGACCGGGGCAGTCGCCGGCCGGCCGATGGCGGTATAAGCCAGGCCCGCCGCCACCGCCGCCGCCGGCTCGTAGAGATTGCGCAGGTCGACCAGGACCGGCCGGCGCAGGGTCCGCCGCAGGCGCTTCAGGTCGAGGCCGCGAAATTCCGACCATTCGGTCAGGATGAGCGCGAGATCGGCGCCGTCGGCCGCGTCCAGCGCGCTCGAGGCCATCTCGACCCCGGGCAGCAGCGCCTTGGCATTGGCCATCCCGGCCGGATCATAGGCGCGAATGCGGGCACCGGCCTTGATCAATTGCGGCAGGATGACCAGGGAAGCCGCCGAGCGCATGTCGTCGGTGCCGCCCTTGAAGGTCAGGCCGAGCACGCCGATGGTCTTGCCGGCGACCGAGCCGCCCGCCGCGCGAATGATCTTGCGGACCATTTCGCCCTTGCGCGCGTCATTCACCGCGACCGCCGTCTCGACCGAGCGCAGCGGCATGCCGGCGTCCTGCGCGGTCTTCATCAAGGCCAGCATGTCCTTGGGAAAACACGAGCCGCCGAAACCCGGGCCGGCCTTGAGGAACTGCGCGCCGATGCGGCTGTCGAGGCCGATGCCCTGCGCCACGTCCTCGACGTCGGCACCGACCTCCTCGCACAGGTTGGCGATCTCGTTGATATAGGTGATCTTCAGCGCCAGGAAGCAATTGGCGGCATATTTGATCAGTTCGGCGGTGCGCCGGCTGGTGAAGACCAGGGGATGGCCGGCCGCCGTGATCGGGGCATAGATGGCGGCCATGGCGTCGCGCGCCCAGGCCTCGTCGGTGCCGACGACGATCCGGTCGGGATGCATGAAATCGGCGATTGCGACGCCTTCGCGCAGGAATTCGGGGTTGGACACCACCGCGAAATCCGCATCCGGCCGGGCAGCCCGCATGATCGCCTCGACCTCGTCGCCGGTGCCGACAGGCACGGTCGACTTGGTGACGACGACGGTGCGGCTTTCGAGCGCTTCGGCGACGTCGCGTGCCACCGCGTGGACCTGGGTCAGGTCGGCATGGCCGTCGGCCGGGCGCGGCGGCGTGCCGACGCAGATGAACACCGCGTCGGCCGCGGCGACCGCCGTCGGCAGGCTGGTGCTGAAACCGAGCTTTTCGGCCTCGGCGATGCGTTCGGCGAGACCGGTCTCGTGGATCGGCATCTGGCCACGGCGAAGCATGGCGATGCGCGCGGCGTCGCGATCGACCACGGTCACCCGGTGGCCGAGAAGCGCCAGGCAGGTGCCGGTGACCAGGCCGACATAACCGGCGCCGATCACGGCGATGCTCATCGAGGGAGCCCGGACATCGTTCGATGTCTGCTCCAGCCGCGCGACCCGCGGCGAACCCGGCACATGCATGTTCATCTGACGGCCCTGACCTGTTGCTCGCCCTGGGCCAGCAGCCCGTCGAAATAGGTGATGGTCTTCAGCAGGCCGTCGCGCAGGGCGACGGTCGGCTCCCAGTCGATCAGCTGCTTGGCGAGGCTGATGTCGGGGCGGCGCTGGCGCGGATCGTCGACCGGCAAGGGCTCGCGCACCAGGCGCGAGCGCGAGCCGGTCAGTTCGATCACGGTCTCGGCCAGCGCGCGAATGGTGAACTCGCCGGGATTGCCGAGATTGATCGGTCCCGAGACGTCGTCGGCGGTCCGGTCCATGGTGCGCACCAGGCCCTCGACGAGATCGTCGACATAACAGAAGGAGCGAGTCTGCTCGCCGTCGCCGAACAAGGTGATCGGCTGGTTGGTCAGCGCCTGGATGATGAAATTGGACACGACGCGGCCGTCATCGGGCTGCATGCGCGGGCCGTAGGTGTTGAAGATGCGGACGACCTTGATCGGCAGCTGGTGCTGCTGCTTGTAGGCGAAGAACAGCGTCTCGGCGCAGCGCTTGCCCTCGTCGTAGCAGGCGCGCGGGCCGATCGGGTTGACGTTGCCCCAGTAGCTTTCGACCTGGGGGTGGACATAGGGGTCGCCATAGACCTCGCTGGTCGAGGCCTGCAGGATCTTGGCCTTCAGCCGGTTGGCGAGGCCGAGCATGTTCATGGCGCCCATGACCGAGGTCTTGACCGTCTGGATCGGGTCGCGCTGGTAATGGATCGGCGATGCCGGGCAGGCCAGATTGTAGATCTGGTCGACTTCGACGTGCAGCGGCACGGTGACGTCGTGGCGCATCAGCTCGAACTTGCGATGATCGAGCAGGTGCATGACGTTGTCGCGCCGGCCGGTGAAGAAGTTGTCGACGCAGACGACCTCGTGACCGCTCTCGAGCAGGCGCTCGCAGAGGTGGCTGCCGATGAAGCCGGAACCTCCGGTCACCAGGACGCGGCGGGTGTCAGAGGACGGAGCCGACCGTCTAAACATCGGGGTGATGCTCATGCGCTGTATCCTTCCGGGGCATGCTTGCTGATGATGAACCGGTCCCGCAGCCAGGCGAGCAGGCAACCGAATGCCAGACCCGCGACGAGGGCGCCGGCGAGAACCAGGTTCGAGGGGGGATAGCTGACCCGGAACGCCGCGGCGGCCGGGGTGATCACGCGGAAATTGGCGGTGGCGATGTCTTCCTGCTCGCTGCTCTGCTTGGCGCGGGCGAGAACGCTTTCCAGGACCGCGCGGGAGGCGTCGGCGTCGCGCTGCAATTCACGCATCCTGACCTGGGCCTCGTTATTGCCGAGCGACAGCTGCTTGAGCCGGCTGAGATTCTCCGACAGCGTGGTCTCGCCGCGGCGCGCCAGGTCGAGCGCGCTGCGCGCCCGCTGGATCGCCAGCCGCACCTCGGTGTTGAGCTGCTGCTGGATGATCGCGCGCTGGGCGTCGAGGCTGCGGATCTCCGGATGCCGGGGGCCGAGTTGCGCGCCGAGGTTCGCCTTGCTCCGGTCGAGCTCCGCGAGGCTGGAGCGCAAGCCGGCGATGACGGGGGAATCCAGGCCGTCGGCGGCGGAAGCGGCGCCGGGACCGTCCTGGGCCAGGCGCTGCGCCTGGTCGAAACGGGCCTGGGCCTCTTCGCGGCGCGCCCGCGCCACGCCCAGCCGGGCGCTGAGGTCCTGCAATTGCTGGTCGTCGATGAGCACGCCCTGGGTGCTGACCAGATTGTTGGCGCGCCGATAGGCTTCGACGCGGTCCTCGGCCTCGGTGAGGTTCTGGCGCAGCGATGCGAGCCGGGCGGTCAAGGCCTCGGTGGTGTCGCGCGTGGAACTGGAGGTGGCCGACGCCTGGTCGGCGAGATAGGCCTCGGCGACCGCATTGGCGATGCGCGCCGCCTTCTGGCGATCGCGCGAGAAGGCGCTGACCTCGATGATATAGGTGTTGCCGACACGCTTGACGAGCAGCAGCCGGCGCAGCCGCTCCATCGCGGCTTCCGCGGGCTGGGCCTGGGGACGTCCCTCGGCTGCCGCACCGGCGAGCACTTCGCGCAGCGATTGAATCATGCCGCTGCCGGGAGCCTTGGCGAATTCGGGATCGGCGGCGAGGCCGAGCTTGTCGATCACCCGCCCGAGGACGGCGTCGGAGCCGATGATTTCGACCTGGCTGTCGACCAGCAGCGTGTCCGCGCCTTGCGAGGACGAGCCGAGACCGGTGGGAACCACCTCGGTCTGCAGCACGCGCTTGGCCCTGGGATCGATGAGCAATTGCGTCTTCGACAGATAGAGCGGCGTTGCCAGCACAAGGAAGGTCAGCGCCGCGGCCATGAACAGGCAGATGGTGCCGGCGATCCACAGCTTGCCGCGCCACAGGATGGCGAACAGGGCCGCGACATCCTGGCTGAAGGCATCGAATCCCGTTTCGACGCGGGCCGGCCGAAACTGGGCCGGCTCCGCCATCGCAACGTTCATCCGATAGTGGTTCGCCAGCATGATGCGCAACCAATCCTGTGCCAAAACGACACCAATCGACCAGAAACGGGGCGGCCGGTGTCTCGTTCACCAAGCATTGCAATGCCCGTGCCGGTCACGCGTGTCCGAGAATTCGCTTCAGGCGTGCGCGGATGTGCGGATGCCGGCGCAAGCCGACCTTGGCGTGCCAGACCAGGGCGTGAAGCCGGCCGCGCAGGCTCCTCGGCCGGACGATTTCGTGGAGGATGCGGTCATCGACGCCGAACTGCTGCTTGTAGGGCTCGTCGCCGATCGTCAGGTCGAAATAGCCGATGCCTTGTTCGGCGAAGGCGACCATGGCCTGGTAGATCAGTTGGCGGCCGGGTCCGAACTTGCCGAAGCGCTCCATGTCGAAGGAAGGAATGAGCAGCAGGAAGGCGCCGTCATGGACCAAGCCGAGCCCGCAGGCGACCACCGACGGGCCGGCGGTCAGGCTCATGACGCGGGCATAGGGCCGCGCGGTATCGCCACGGACCAGATCGCGATAGAAGCCGGCCCACATGGGATCGGCGATCACGTCGTTCCGGCCGAGCGCGGCGAAACGCCGGGTGCGCTGGTCGTAGAGCGTCTCGAACAGGGATTCGGCCGCCGGCTCGGCTTCCTTGAAATCGAAAGCGAGCGGGCCGGCCTCGGCCAGGTGCCTGGCGTTGCGCCTGATCTCGCCGATCTGCTTCTTGCTGATCGCCGCCGCGGCATGGTCGACCCAGGGATGGATGATGGCCACGCCATGCGCCCGCACATGATAGGGCGCCAGCGGCCGCAGCTGGAGCAGCGGGTTGGCAAGGCCGCCGATCTGGTCCGGCAGCTTGCGCAACCGGATGATGTCGCAGCCGGGAAGCGCCTTCTCGATCCGGCGCCACAGCCTGCGCAGGCCATTTCCATCGATCACCCAGCCGGGGTCAACGACCGGCGCGCAATAGTCGGCGACGCGGATATCGGCGAAGCTGATCACGGTCACGCCGTCGTCGCGATAACGGCAGAGCGGCAGGATCATCAGGGGCGGCGCGCCCTCGGCGGCACGCACGACGACGATCAGCGGCTCGGCGCGCCGGTGCTTGACGAAGGCGGCGTAGAGCGGCGCGACATAGTCGTAGCGCTGAAAAGCGGTGACGGCGCCCCTGCCCTCCAGGTCCCGCCATTCGGCTTCCAGCGGTGCGGCCTCGGCGTGAATCTCGATGCGCGGTTCGGCGCTCATGGTGCGCCGACGGCCGGCGCGTCGGTCAAGCGTTCGACGTCGGCCCGGTAACGCGCCAGGTTGAGGGTGGGATCGAAGCGTTCGAACAGCGTCGGCGCGCCGTCGCGAATGGCCTGCCGATAGCGCGCATTGTCCCCGACCAGCCGGATCAGGCCGCTGGCGATCGAGCCGACATTGCCGGGCTCGACCGCGACGCCGACGTCGAGGCCATCGAGATAGCCGTCAATGCCGGTGGCGCGCGAATAGAGGATGGGAGCGCCGGCGAACAGCGCCTCGGGAAAGACCATGCCGAAGGTTTCGTTGTGGGACGGCATGGCCAGGGCGAGGACCCGGGCAAAGTCTTCGAGGAGAGCGTGGTGATCCATCGGGCCGCGCAGGAAAGCCCGGCCGGCGAGACCATTGTCTTCGATCAGGCCGCGGACACGGGCCCGCGCCGCCTCCGGGCCGTCACCGACGATGTCGAGGACGACCTCCGGTATGACCGGCGCGACCTGCGCGAAGGCCTTGAGCAATTCCGGCAATCCCTTCTTGTCGATCGCCGTCAGGGTCATGGCGCAGACGATCCGCTTCTGCGGCAGGCTGGCCGGGATGTCCGGGCGCGTATTGTAGACGAAATTGGGCAAAAGCCGGGTGCGCGCCGGGTCGACGCGGGTGACCGCCTCGAACCGCTGGCGAAACCAGGCCGAGACGTAGAAGACACGGGTCGCGTCGCGGGCCATCCGGCGAAACAGCGGCCGGTAGGTCGGCTTGGTGGCGAACACCTTGCCCTCGACCTCGCCGCGCACCGAGAAGAACAGCGCGGCGCCGGTGGCGCGCGCCACCATCCAGGAGGCGATGCCCTCGAAGGTGAAGCGGTGGCTGTGCACGATGTCGGGCCGGATGCCCTCGCTCCGCAGGAAGCGCCGGATGCGCAGGGCGAGCCTTGCCTGGCAGGCGAGCATGGCAATGCCGAAGGGCGGCGCGAAATAGCCATGCGCGATGACGCGCCGGCCATTGACGATCCCGAGGTCGCGCCAATAGGTCCGCCTGGGATTGTCGATGCGCTGCAGCGAGACGACGACCTGGTCGTAGTCGGTGAGACGGTCGACCAGCCGCTCCACGGCATTGGTCGTCGGCGTCCGCAACGGATTGGGATAATCCGAGGAGACATGCAGAAGCACCGGCCGCCGCCGGCCATTGGCAACGGAAACGTGGATCATGGGCGGGCCCGCAGGACGATCTCGCGGCCGAACAGCAGGATCAGCGGTCCGACCCCCAGGATATAGCGGCGCCAGAGGCGGCGCGGTTCGCTGACCAGGCGGTGAAGCCATTCGAAGCCGAGATTCTGCATGGATTTCGGCGCGCGCGGCTTCAGGCCGCCGACGAATTCCATGGCGGCGCCGATGCACAGGCCGACGCCGGTCGCGCCGGCTGTATGGGCGATGGCGAAGGCGACGCGTTCGGACTGGGGGGCGCCGACCGCGATGAACAGGAAGCGAGCGCGGCTCTCGGCGCCGAAACGGACACAGTCGGCGAAAGCCGCGAGATCGTCGACGAAACCCATGGGCGGGCAGTGGCCGACGACATCGAGCTGTGGGAAGCGCTCGGCCAGCGCGGCCAGCACCGCGGGCCGCGAGGCGATGACGGCGATGCGATCGCCCGGCCGCAGGACCTGCTCGAAGATCTGCTCGACCACATCCGTGCCGTTCAGGTGCGGCAGCCGCATGCCGAACAGGAAGCCGAGGCGGCGAACGATATGGCTGTCGCACCAGGACTGCCACGCGGTCTCATAAAGCGATGCGAGCTCACGCTGGCGCATCAGCCGGGTCAGGTGGTCGACATTGGGCGTCACGATGTAACGGAAGGGCTCGTGCCCATCGGTGGCGGCGAGTGATGAAAGCACGTCGCCGACCGGCGCGAGATCATAGGGCGCACCGAGGAAGACGACGCGGTCCGATGTCGTCACTGCTGCAGTCATGACGTTGCAATGTCCTTTGCGATGGCGCCGCTGTCCGGCCAAAATGTCCCGTTTTGGCACGAGATGCTCCGGTCGAAGCGGTTTCGGTCTGTTGTTACGCAGTTTCCGTGCCGCGAGGGACCGGCAGGTTTTGGGACGGGGGGCTGCGGCGCCTCGCGGAACGGTCCGTCGTCCCTCGAGGCTCGCTTCGCTCGCATCTCAGGATGAGGGGTGTCGGGATTGGCATCGGCCGGGTGCAAAGTACGCCTTGGCGTATTTGTTTCATGAGTGACATCAATGCGATGCCTCAACATGCCTCATCCTGAGGCGCGCGCGGAGCGAGCCTCGAGGGACGACTGACCTTTCCACAAGGCACCGCGACGACGTGCAATCTCCTGAGCGGCAAGACCACCCGGTGGCACGGGTCGTGCTCTCCAAGCGAAGGCCGGGGCACTTCGTCCCGAACAAGGAACGGATTTCATGCGGGCGGCGATGGCGTTCTCGCTCATCGATCAGGCGGTGCTGAGCGGGTTCAACCTGACGCTGTCGCTCGTGCTGATCGCCCATGTGCCACCCTCCGAATTCGGCCTGTTCAGTTATGCCCTCACCGTGCTGCTGATCATCGGGTCGCTGCACAACGCCCTGATCGCCACGCCGATCGGGGTGTCCCTGCCCGGCCGTCCGGCGGCACAGCAGTCCGCGGTTCTGTCGGTGCTGCTGCGTGCCGACCACCTGATGCGCGTCGCGGCCATGCCGCTGGTCGCCGGGCTGTGCGTGATCACCAGCCGCGATCCCCTGTTCCTGGCCGGCGCGCTGGCCATGTGCTTCTTTGCGCTGTGGCGCGAGACCCAGCGCAACCTCGCCTTCGCGACCCATGCCGCGCACCGCGCGCTGCTGCTCGACGCGATCGCGGTGGTCGGCTCGACGCTCGCCATCGCCGCCCTGTGGACATGGCTCGCGCCGGTGCCGGCGATGCTGTTCGGAACGGCGGCCGGCAGTGCCGCGGCGGTCGTGCTGGCCGCGCGGCGCCACGCGCTGGCGGCCCCGCTCGCCGCCTTTCGCGGATACCGGACGTTCTGGTCGGAAACCCGCTGGAGCCTGCTCGGCGCCGCCACGACCGAGGCGCAATATCGCGGTTACGTCTTCGCCGTGGAAAGCTTCAGGGGAGCCGGCACGCTCGGCGCGGTCCAGGCGGGGCGCGCGCTGATGGGGCCGATGCAATTGCTCGCCAATGCCTGGGGCCGGGTGGCGCGCCCGGAGATGACCAAGGCCCTGGTCGAAGGCCGGACCGGCGACGCGCGCCGCACCCTGGCATTCGGCACGGCCGGTGTGCTCGCGCTCTCGTTCCTTTATCTCGCCGCGCTCAGTTGGGCCTGGCCGATGATCGAAGCCCGGCTGTTCCACGGGCGCTATCCCGAGATCGGCCTCATGACCGCGGCCTGGGGCCTGGTGACCGTCATCAGCATGGCGCAGATGTGCCTGGGCTATTACCTGCAGGCCGCGCGCCTGTTTCGCTCGCTCGCCTATGTCTCGGTGGGCGCGGCGGCCGCCTCGGGACTGGCGCTGCTCGGCCTCGCCACCAGTGTGCCGCCGGTCTATGCGGTCTTTGCCGTGGCCATCGGCGAGGCGGTGGCACTCGTCTGGATCGTCGCGCTGATCGCGCGGCAGCGCCCTGCCCGGCTGGCCGCGCTGGAACCGGTGACGCCATGACCCTGACCCTTGTCGCCCCCGTCGGCCGGCCGGCCGGCACCGCGGTCTGGGCCCGGGCCGTCGCCCGCTGGCTGCCCGCCGTGATGATGCTCTATGGGCTGCTGATCTGGCCGCTGATCTATGGCCGCAGCCCGGACACCGGCCCGGCCTTCCAGGTTCTGCAAAGCGAGTCGAGCGCGCTGAGCCAGGTCTATTTCCCGGCGCTGTTCCTGCTGGCTGTCTTTGTCTGGCTCGCCACCTCCTATCGCCGCAGCCCGGCGCTCGGCAACACGACGATCGTGCTGATCGCGGCGCTGATGACGCTGTTCGTCCTGTCGGTCGCCTGGTCCATCGTGCCCGGCACGGCGCTGCGCCGTGTCGTCCTGCAGGGCGCCATCGTCGCGACGCTGGTCCTGTCGGTGGTGGCCGCCGACGACCCGCGCGGCGTGGTCGATCGCATCTTCTGGATGCTCGTCGCCATCGTGCTGATCAATGTCGCCATGGTCGCGGTCACCCGGCCGGGCCCGCTCGGCTACGAAGGCGTCTATCCGCAGAAGAACGGGCTTGGCGCGGCGGCGGCGCTGGCGGTGATCGCGGCGCTGCACCAGATCTTCGCCGGTACGTCACGGGCGCGCGCGGTGGCGGTGGTGACCCTGGTGCTGGCGGTCGGCCTGCTGATCCTGAGCAAGTCGAAAACATCGCTCGGCCTCGCCGTCATGATCCCGGCGCTGGCGCTGGCGATCTGTGTCGCGGCGCGGGCCGCCAGGCTCTCGGTGGCGGCGATCGTCGCCGCGCTGTTCGGCCTCGTCCTGCTCGTCTACAGCCTTGGTGTCGCCGCCTATGTCTGGGATTTCTCGTCGGTCGCGGAGGCGCTGTTCGGCGACCCGACGCTGACCACACGCACCGATATCTGGGATTTCGCGCTGGACATGGCGAGCCGCCGGCCGGTGCTCGGCTACGGTTTCGAATCGTTCTGGCAGGCCGGGCTGGAATCGCCCAGCGTGCGCGAGGCGCCGGGCTTCGTGGCCAAGATGCCGCATGCCCATAACGGCTATATCGACGTCATGATCCAGACCGGTTTCGTCGGCCTCGGCCTGCTGGTGGTCATGCTGGCCAGCGCCTTCCACACCTGCGGCCGCGTGCTGAAGAGCGCCTTCGGCCTGGGCACGCTCTGCGTCATGCTGGTGCTGTTCGCCTGTTTCTACAATTTTCTCGAAAGCGCCTGGTTTCGCGGTTTCGACTTCATCTCCATGGCCTTCGTCATCGCGGTGACGCTGGCCGCCTGCGAATGGGAGCGCGCCCGATGGACACCGTGACCATCGGCATCGCCAGCCTCGGGCGGCCGAGCCTCAGCCGTACCCTGGACTCGCTCGGCGCGATCACCGTGCCGGCCGGCCTGGCGATCGAGATCGTCGTCGCCGACGACGATCCGGCCGGCGGCGCGGCCGCCCGGGTCGCGAGCGGTGCGCCCTGGCCGGTGCCGGTCCGTGTCGTCGCCGTCGGCGCCGGCAATATCTCGGCGGCGCGCAACGCCTGCCTCGACGCCGCGCGTGGCAGCCTGATGGCCTTTGTCGACGACGACGAATGGGTCGAGCCGGACTGGCTGGCGCGGCTTCTCGCTGCGCTCGACGAGTTCGACGCCGACGTGGTGATCGGCCCGGTCTTTCCGGTCTATCCCGCGGGCACGCCGGACTGGCTCGTCGAAGCCAACCCGCTGCATGTCGACTGGGGCCGGCGCGGCCGCAAGGTCGATACCGGCCGATCCGGCAATGTGCTGTTCCGGCGCGCGCGCGTCGAGCAACTGGGACTCAGGTTCGATCCCGCGCTCGGCAAGACCGGCGGCGAGGATACCGATTTCTTTCACCGCCTGCATCGTGCCGGCGCGGTCATCGTGGTGACCGACGATGCGTGCATCCATGAGGACGCCCCGCCGGCGCGCCTGGCGCCCGGCTATCTGCGTCTGCGCGCGATGCGTTCAGGTCAGTCCTATGCCCGGTTCAGGCTTTCCGGCCGGCGCGGCCTGGATATCAGCGGCTTGAGATTTCACGGCGACGCGGCGGCCAAGATGTTGGCCGGATTTGTCGCGGCCTCGCTGCTGCGGCCGCTGTCGCGCGCCCGTTCCATGGCCTTCGCCCAGAAGGCCTGGCTCAATCTCGGCAAGCTCAGGCAGGTGACCGGCCGCGACCTGCCGTCGATGTATTGACGCCGTATTTCCACTGCCGCAGCGGATTGCGGATCGCGGCCTCGACCCGGCGGCTCCAGTGGCCGAGGCCGCCGACCAGCGCGCGCGCCGGTGTGTCGCTACGCAGCGACGTGCGCGGCACCAGCCAGGCGGCCTTCGCCGCGAGCCCGCCCGAACTCGTATGTACCCGGCGATAGCCGGCCTCGGCGATCAGGCGCAGCACCCGGCCGTCGAAGGCGCCGAAGGGCACCGACAGGCTGTCGACGGCGCCGCCGGTGACGTCCTCGATCCGGGCGCGGGCGTCGTACAGCTCACGGCGCATGGTCGCGTCGGAGGCCTTGGTCCAGTCGACATGGTTTTCACCGTGACTGCCGACGGCCATGCCGTTCCGACGGAGCTCGGCGACGTCGCGGCGCGTCAGCGATCCCGGCTGGTCGAGGCGGCCGGCGAGCACGAAAAACGTGGCGCGCAGCCCGGCCGCCGCCAGCAAGGGCAAGCCGATGCCGATGTCCGAGGCATTGCCGTCGTCGAAGGTGATCTCGACGCGCGGTTCGGCCCGGGCGAGCGCCAGGACGTCGGAGAAGACGCCGGGCTCGACCCAATAGGGCCGCTCGGCCGCATCGATCCCGGCGGCGGGCTGGCCGAGCCCGTGGAAGGTCAGCACGATGCGGTCCGGCACGATGCGCCCGAACCAGCCGGCGGCCGCCGCGCGATCGCCGGCCATGTCGGCGGGCATCGCGACGCTATCTGCGGGTTCAGAACGCATTGCGATAGGACGCACGCGACAGCAAGGTCATCAGGATGATCCGGATATCGAGCCAGACCGACCAGTTCTTCAGATAGGCCAGGTCATAGGCGACGCGGGCGCGCATCTTGTCCTCGGTGTCGGTCTCGCCGCGCAGGCCGTGAACCTGGGCCCAGCCGGTAATTCCGGGCCGCACCACATGGCGCCTGGAGTAATGCGCGATACGGCTGTCGAAGGCGTCGTTGAGCGCGACCGGATGCGGCCGCGGCCCGACGATCGACATGTCGCCGGTGAGCACGTTCAGGATCTGCGGCAATTCGTCGATATTGGTCCGGCGCAGCCAGGAACCGACGCGGGTGACCCGCGCGTCGCCGCGCTTGGCCTGGGTGAAGGCGGCGCCGTCCTCCATCACGGACATGCTGCGGAATTTGAAGACGCGGAAGGTCGATTGGTTGAAGCCGTGGCGGGTCTGGCGGAACAGCACCGGGCCGGCGCTGTCGAGCTTGATCAGCAGCGCGACGATCGCCAGGACCGGCGCGAGCAGGACCAGCGCGATGCTGGCGATGGCAAGGTCCATGCTGCGCTTGACCAGTACCTCGGATGTGCCGAGCGGCGCACGCACCAGCAGGAAGCCCGGCTCCTGGGCATCGTCGCTGAGGCCGCGGTAGCGCCTCAGCCCGCGCTCCGGGGCGAGCCGGATGGCCGCGGGCGTCACCACCAGGGTGTCGGTCAGCGCTTCGATCAGGTCCATCTCGGACCAGGGCACGGCAATGAGGATTTCGTCGGGCTGCAGCCGTCGCGCGGCGTCGAGCGCCTGGGCCGCCGGATCGGCTGCGTCGTCGATCTCGACGACATGGGTGATCGCCGGCATGTCGCCGTCGCGCGGCCGCAGCCGTTGTATCGCGATGGTCGCGCGCTGGCCGACCACCAGCACGCGCCGCGGGGCGAAGCGACCGGCGCCGCGCAGGCGCGAAATGGCGTGGCCGGCCAGGGCTCGCAACGGCAGGACGGCCGCGAAGCCGGCGGCATAAAGCACGATGGTCGCGCCGCGCGAGATGTCGACGCTGGATTTGAGCAGGAACATCAAGGCCAGGACCGCGGCGAATGTGATTGTCCAGCTCACCCAGAGGTGGCCGGGACGGCGGGCTGAGCGAAGATAGGCCTGCAGGCCGTAATCGCCGCGAAACGACGCGACGAGCACGAAAACGATGGCGAAGGTCGCGCCCCAGCCCAGATGGCCGGCCATGGCCCCCGGGCTGCCGAAGGCGGCCCGATAATAGAGGTGGCCGGCGATGAGCGCGGTCGCGACGATCGCGCCAGCGTCAAGCATGGCCGCGGCGAATGCCAGGACCGGCCAGGTGACGGCCCGGCCGCCCTTGCCTGTCTCGCTCGTTCCCGCCAGATCGATCGACGTCATGTGGCTCTTCTCGCTGTCTCAAGGTGTCCCGGCTTTGGCCAGGACATGGCGGAGGCGGTGGCCGGAACCGGCCACATGTGTCCACCGGACCGGTCTCAGCAAGAGTCGGGCCGCGCCGTCGTCTCGCCGAGGGACAGGTTGCGCCGGCGCGATCAGGGCTGCTGCCGGATCGCCGCGCGCCGGATCGCGGCGATCGTCGCCGCGACGTCGCCACCCAGGAAATGGCTGGCGGTCGCATAGGGGGGAAACGCACCTGTATCCGGCATGAATGCGCGATAGACGCCGAGCCAGGCGAGGTTCCAGGGCGCCGGCACCGCCTGGGGCGAGCCGGCCCGCTCGGCAAAGAAGCGGGGGTCGGCGAGGCCGGACATGGTCCTCCCGGCAAGCCGCGCGAGGGCCTCGCGGTCGAACCGCCGGCCGCGCGCCGTTTCGATCAGCGCCAGGGCCGTCAGCGGCGCGGCCGCAAAGGCGTGATAATCGAGCGCCTTCTCGCCCCGGCTCATCTCCTGCGGCAGGGTTCCGTCCGGCCCGACGGCGGCCAGGCCGTCGCGCAGGACGCGTGCGCCCCTCGCCTCCAGGTCCGGTGCGCCGGTGGCGAGGCCGGCGGCCGCGAGAGCCAGTCCCGCCCAGTAGGACAGGTTGTTCGGTGGGATCGTGCCGCGGTCCAGGACGGTTTCGGCCGACCGCGCCATGCGCGTGAGCCAAGGGCCGACGACACCGCGCCGCTCCGGATCGGCGGCTGGGACGAGTTTCAGATAGGCCAGCGCCAGGGCCGCCAGATACCAGTTGCGCTCGTAATCGGCCTGGCGTGACGCGAGCGCGCCGGCGAGGACATCGGCGCGGCCCCAGCCGGCCAGGTTGTCGAGGGCGCAGCGTGCCGCTGCCTGGTCGCCGCCCAGCGCGAAGGCGTCGGCCTGCCTCTGCACCAGCCGGACGAAGGCCTCGTAGGGCGCGACCGCCTGTTCCCGGGCGGCGCGGCGCGCGCTGTCGATCACGCTGCCCTGCCGGTCGGCATAAAAGCCCTCGACCACGAAAGGGGCGGCCGGCGCCGGCACCATCGGGCAGGCCGCGGCGCCGGCCGGCGGCAGCCACAGGCCGAGGCCGAGGAGCGCCGGCAGGATTGCGGCGAGGCGTGGCGCCGTCGGCCTGCCGTGCGGGCGCGATCGCAGTGGCATCATCGGTATTCCGGCCTTTCGAGCGGACACGTGTCGGCGGTCATGTTGACTATAGGATCAATCTGGCCGGCAAGGACCGGCCGACCGTGTTTAAATGGACCGAAGTCGCCGGGATCCCCCGAGAGCCCGTCGCGACCCGTCGTCGTTCGAAATCAAAGGGATGCGTGAGAAGGGCATGACTGTTCGCCAAGTGAACCTGCCGGGAACCGATATCGCGAGCTCGGTCCTGGGATTCGGCTGCGCCTCCCTGGGTTCGCGCATTTCCCGAAAGACCGGGTTGAGAAGCCTCGAACAGGCCTATGAGGCCGGCGTGACCTGGTACGACGTGGCGCCGCCCTATGGCGCCGGCGAGGCCGAGCCCATCCTCGGCGAGTTCCTGCAGGGGCGCCGGCACCGGGTCCAGGTCTGTACCAAGGTCGGGCTGACCCATCCCGAGCGCAACGGGGTCATGCGGCTGGTCTATGCGGTGGCGCGGCCGCTGGTCGGCCACCTCAAAGGCGTGCGCCAGCGCTTTCGCAGCATGCCGTCGACCCGCTATCAGAAGGCGGCGCTCGACGCCGCCTCGATCATGGCCTCGGTCGACCGGTCGCTCAGCCGGCTGAAGACCGATCATGTCGACGTCTTCGCCCTGCATGATCCCTCGGAAGCCGATGTCACCAAGGACGAGGTCCTGCGCGCCCTGGAAATGATCGTGGCGTCGGGCAAGGCACGTTATCTCTCGGTCGGCGGGACCTTGCCGGCCTGCCGCGCGGCGGTCGGACCGAACCTGCCGTTCGGTCTGGTGCAATTCGCCGACGATCCGCGCCTGGCCGCGCTCGCGCAGGTGCAGGCGGCGGCCGCCCGGCCGGTCGCCACCATCACCCATTCGGTGTTCGGTGTGGCCGGCGCCCATGAGCGGCTCGTCGCGCGGCTGCGGTCGGAGCCCGAAGCGGTCCGCCGTCTGGAGGCGGCGGGTTATTGCGGCGACGTCGAGGCTGCGGCCTCGGCGCTGCTGCTCGACCGCGCCTTCGCCTCCAATGCCTCGGGCGTGGTGCTCGCTTCGATGTTTTCCGAACGCAATCTCCGCTTCAATCTCGACCGCGCCAGCCGCCCGCCCTCGCCCGCCAGCATCACGCTGGTCCGCGACCTCGTCGGCGACAGCGAATCCGGCCCGGATCGTCAGGCATGATCAGCGATCATCTCGAGGGGCTGGAGACAGTCCGGCACGATGTCTGCGTCGTCGGCTCCGGGCCGGTCGGCCTGACCCTTGCGCTCGAACTGGCGCGCCTGGGCAAGACGGTGCTGGTGCTCGAATCGGGTGGTGTCGCGCCGACCGAGGAGACGACCCGGCTGTCGACGGCCGAGATCGTCGAACCGGAGCGGCACGACGACATGAGGATTGCGGTCGCCCGCCGTCTCGGCGGCACATCCAATCTCTGGGCCGGCCGTTGCCAGCCGTTCGATCCGATCGATTTCGCGCCGCGGCCGCTGGTCGGCGATGCCCGCTGGCCGATCGCCCACGCCGATCTCAGCCCCTATTACGAGCGGGCCTGCGCCTATGCGCACTGCGGCCAAGCGGTGTTCCGCGATCCGATCGCGGGGGTCGAGACGGCCGATGCCGCCTTCGACTTCACCCGGCTCGAGCGGTTCAGCAACAAGCCGAAGTTTCAGGTCGCGCATGCCGCGCCCCTGAAGACCGAGGCGCGGATCGATCTGCGGTTGAATGCGACCGTCGTCGACGCGCGCTTCGATGCCGCCGGACGGATCCAGGGGCTGGTCGTCAGCCGCCCCGACGGCCGCCGCCAGACGGTTCCCGTCGCGACCGTGGTGCTCGCCGCCGGCGGCCTGGAATCGACCCGCCTGCTGCTGGCGCTGCAACGCCAGCAGCCGGACCGGTTCGGCGGCGCGGACGGGCCGCTCGGGCGTACCTATATGGGCCATCTGATCGGCGAGATCGCCGACATCACCTTCGCCAGCGACGCCATCGACGCGGCCTATGACTTCTATGTCGACGGCCACGGTTCCTATGTGCGGCGCCGGCTGATTCCCTCGGATGCGCTACAGGCCGCCGAAGGCCTGCCCAATGTCTCGTTCTGGCCGGTGGTGCCGCCGAGCGCCGATCCGCGCCATGGCAGCGGCATTCTCTCCATGGTCCTGCTGGCGCTGTCGGTCGGGCCGTTCGGCCGGCTGCTGGTCGCCGAGGCGATCCGCAAGCGTCATGTGCCCGAGGAGCTCGAGCGCTGGCCGCATGTGATGAATGTGCTGCGCGGCCTGCCGGCGGCCTGCCTCTACGTGCCGTCCTTCTTCTACCGCCGCTATTTTGCCGCCATGCGCCTGCCGGGCTTCTTCCTGCGCAACCCGGCCCGCACCTACGGGCTCTCCTATCATTGCGAGCACCTGCCCGACCCGGCGAGCCGGGTGCGGCTGACGGCCGAGGCCGATGCCCTCGGCCTGCCCCGGCTGTCGATCGATCTGCGATTCGGCCGGGCCAATGCCGAGGCCCTGCTGCGGACGCACGACCAGCTCGGCCGCTGGCTGAGCGCGACCGGTTTCGGCGCGCTCCGCTATCGCCAGCCACGGGAAGAGAGCGCCGACGCCATTCTCGGGCTGGCGGCGCATGGAACCCACCAGATCGGCACCATCCGCATGGGCGGCAGCCGGACCCAGGCGGTCGTCGACGCCGATCTGAGATGTTTCGACTGCGCCAATCTCCATGCCGTCGGAGCGGCCGTGCTGCCGACCTCGGGCCAGGCCAACCCGACGCTGACGGCGATCGCGCTGGCGATCAGGCTGGCCGATCACCTCGCTGGAAAGCGGGGATAATCCGGCGGAAACAGCGCGAGCGCGTGGCGGCGACGGTCATCGCCGTCGCGGCGGCGCCCACCGTCATGGACGGCCGGGCGTTGAACCTTTGATGTTCTGGAGGTGGGGGGTGGGGGAAGTAGGACTCGAACCTACGAAGGCGTAGCCAGCGGATTTACAGTCCGCCCCCTTTGCCGCTCGGGACATTCCCCCGTCCCAGACCCTCGGACTGGCCGCGGGGTGTGGCGCGCTTGATAGGGATGGCTCCCTGCCCTGTCAACCTTGAAACGTCACGCGCCTGACATGAGCTGTGCGTGGCAATTGCGCGAGACGGCGTGTCGTGGGATGAGGGCGCATGGATACGACGCCTCCGCGGGGCAACAAGAAGCCCTTCCGCCCGTTCTCGAAGCCCGGCCGCCCCTTCAAGGGGCGTGGCGGACGTGTATTGCGCGAGCCCGCGCCGGAATTCGAAACCGGCACCGTGCTGCTTTATGGCTGGCACACCGTGTCGGAAGCGCTGCGCAACAAGGGCCGGCGCATCCGGGTGCTGCTGGCGACCGAGAACGGCGCCAAGCGGCTGGACGAGGAAGGCATCGCGCACGAGGCGACGATCGTCTCGGTGCGCGAGATCGACCGCCGCCTGGCCTCGACGCCGGACGCCCTGCACCAGGGGCTGTTCGCCGAAGCCGATGCGCTCGACGCGCCGGATCTCGACACCATGCCGGCGGAAGGCGTGCTGCTGCTGCTCGACCAGATCACCGATCCGCACAATGTCGGCGCCATCGTCCGCTCGGCCGCGGCTTTCGGCGTCAAGGCGATCGTCACCACCAACCGGCATTCGCCCGAGGCGACCGGCGTGCTGGCCAAGAGCGCATCCGGCGGGCTCGAGCATGTGCCCTTCGTCACCGTGCAGAATCTGTCGCGCTCCATGCTGGACCTGCGCAAGCGCGGCTTCCTGATCATCGGCCTCGACAGCGAGGGCGATGCCGATCTCGACCAGGTCAAGCTGCGCGAGCCGGTGGCGCTGGTGCTCGGCGCCGAGGGCAAGGGCCTGCGCCAGCTGACGCGCGAGACCTGCGACGCGCTGGCGCGCATCGACATGCCCGGCGCGATCAAGAGCCTCAACGTGTCGAATGCGGCGGCGCTGGCGCTCTACGCGGTGACCACCAGGCTCGGCCTGCGCAGCTGAGGCGCGGCCGGCGGCATCTCGTCCAGCGTGATGACCCGGGAATCCGTGCCGGATGGATACCACGGCCGAACCGGTAGCAAGGCTTGCTGCTGGCGTGGCGAGGTCACCGGATAGGCGCCGGACCGCGGATAGACCGGCACTACCCCGCGCGGGAAGCTGTAGAGCGGCGGCGGGTAGATCGGCAGCACCATGCCGTAATGGACCACCGGCGGCCGCGGCACGACATAGGTGAAGGTCCCGGCCCGCTAGGCCCTGACCAGCCGCCGCAATACCAGCGACCCGCAATTGCAGTCGATCTCGTGCCTGACCACCGCGACATCGCCGTTGCGCCCGTTGACGATGGCGGTACGCCGGTAATATTGTGCATTCGCAGGCTGTGCAAATGGCGTCGACACGAGGGCGACAGTTATCGCCGCGGCGATCATAGACCAAGGTCGCATGGCCATCCCCCGTGACTGAATGCCGCATCGGCGTTAGTCTTGCCCTGGCTCTGGGGTGTGGTGAAGCGGACCGACCACCGGCCGGCGAATCTTTGCCCGATAGAGTGAATACGAGCGATCAATGCGATCGGGGTGGCTCAGATCGAGCCTTCAACCCGGCCTGCTCGAACCTGTCCCTGCGGGGCGGACAGGCCAGGAGGAGACGACACAGGCGGCCCCCCGGGCCGTCTCGCCGAAGCGGCCCGGCGCCTCAAGGCTCGCCCACAAGACCATATTGCCGCCGATGGCGTCCCCGCGACCTGCGAACTCTCGTTCGCGGCAAGGGTCGCGGCTTGCCCGGTGGTTTGAGCCAAGGGGACGAAACCGATGTCAATGAGTTCAGCAACAGGGGCCGCCACTGCGCCTCGCCCGATGAGTGGCGAGGAGAAGAAGGTCATTTTCGCCTCGTCGACCGGCGCGGTGTTCGAATGGTATGATTTCTATCTGGCGGGCGCGCTCGCCGCCAATATCAGCGCCAACTTCTTTTCCGGCGTGAACCCGACGGCCGGCTTCATCTTCACCCTGCTCGCCTTTGCCGCGGGCTTTGCCGTGCGCCCCCTCGGCGCGCTGTTCTTCGGTCGCCTGGGCGATATGATCGGCCGGAAATATACCTTCCTGGCCACCATGTTCGTCATGGGCATCTCCACCTTCGTGGTCGGCCTGCTTCCCGGCTACGCCTCGATCGGCATCCTCGCGCCGATGGCCTTCATCGCCTGCCGGCTGCTGCAGGGCCTGGCGCTGGGCGGTGAATATGGCGGCGCCGCCACCTATGTGGCGGAGCACGCGCCGCAAGGACGCCGCGGCTATTATACCTCGTGGATCCAGACGACCGCGACTCTCGGCCTGTTCCTGTCGCTGCTGGTCGTGCTCGGCTTGCGTCTCAGCATGACCGCGGAGCAATTCGCGTCCTGGGGCTGGCGCGTGCCGTTCCTGCTGTCGATCCTGCTGCTCGGCGTCTCCATCTGGATCCGGCTGCAGCTCAATGAATCGCCGGCATTCCAGAGGATGAAGGCGGAAGGCACCGGCTCCAAGGCGCCGCTGTCGGAAGCCTTCGGCAATTGGAAAAATGCGAGGATCGGCCTTCTCGCGCTGTTCGGCGGCACCGCCGGCCAGGCCGCGGTCTGGTATTGCGGCCAGTTCTACTCGCTGTTGTTCCTGACCCAGACATTGAAGATCGACATCGCGACCGCCAATGTCCTGGTCGCGCTGTCGCTCTTGCTCGCAACGCCGTTCTTCATCTTCTTCGGCTCGCTGTCGGACAAGATCGGCCGCAAGCCGATCATCCTGGCCGGCTGCCTGCTCGCGGCAGTGACTTATTTCCCGCTGTTCGGCCAGATCGCCAAGATCGGCAATCCGACGCTCGCGGCCGCCGTGCAGAACGTCCATGCGACCGTGACCGCCGACCCGGCGACCTGCGGCTCGCTGTTCGACCCGGTCAACGTGCGCACCTTCACGCAACCTTGCGATATCGCGCGCAAGGCGCTCGCGACCGCCTCGATCAAATATGACTATGTGGCCGGCCCTGCCGGCACGCCCGCCAAGGTGGCGATCGGTGGAGCCGAAGTGGCGATCAATGCCGATTTCGCCAAGAACATCATCCCTGCCGCCCAGGCGGCCGGTTATCCCAAGGCCGACGACCCCGGCATCGCCAACATCTTCAAGACCGGCATGAATGGTCAGATGTGGGCGCTGACCGGCCTGCTGTTCATCCTGGTGTTCTATGTCACCATGGTCTACGGCCCGATCGCGGCCATGCTGGTCGAGCTGTATCCGACCCGCATTCGCTATACCGGCATGTCGCTGCCCTATCACATCGGCAATGGCTGGTTCGGTGGGTTCCTGCCGCCGATCGGCTTCGCCATCGTGGCGGCCACCGGCGACATCTATGCCGGCCTCTGGTACCCGATCATCGTCGCCTTGATGACCTTCGTGGTCGGCCTGCTCTTCATGCCGGAGACCAAGGACCGCGACATCTACACCTACGAAGAAAAGTAAGTCCGGGCCGCGACAGACCTGAAACTCGAGGGAACGCCGGGGCTCGCGCCCCGGCGTTTTGCGTTCCAAAAGGTAGCTGGCGGTCTGCCGCGCTGGGCGGCGTTGAGCCGGCCCGGGCCATCGAAGCGGGAATGCAAATCTAAACGCCTTGTTGTCGTTCGGGGATCGCGTCTTCCCATTTTGTGATCGGCGAGTTCTGGGGGGCGATCCATCTCGCTGACAGTTGCACGCAGCGTTTTCGTGTGACGACCTGGGGGCCGCGGGCGCTTCCAAAGCGCGATCGCTTCGGACAGAGACGCCCCGCACAAAGCTTAGCCGTCCTTCGAGGCTAAGCTTTGTGCTGACCGCTTCAACTTGAAGCGACGATGCTCCAGCTGTCGCGATATCTGCCAGACCTGCTCAGCGTCGCCGCCGCGGGCGCGGCGTCGCCGGCGGTGCCGCCGGCGGCATCTCGTCCAAGGTGATGACCCGGGCATCCGTGCCGGTCGGATACCACGGCCGGACCGGCAGCAAGGCCTGCTGCTGGCGTGGCGAGGTTACCGGATAGGCGCCGGAGCGCGGATAAACCGGATAGGCCGGCACCACTCCGCGCGGAAAGCTGTAGAGCGGCGGCTGGTAGATCGGCAGCACCATGCCGTAGTCGACGACCGGCGGCCGCGGCACGACATAGGTGAAGGTCCCGGCCCGATAGGTCCGGACCAGCGGCCCGCAATTGCAGTCGATCTCGTGCCTCACCACGGCGACATCGCCGTTGCGACCGTCGACGATGGCGGTGCGCCGGTAATATTGTGCATTCGCAGACTGTGCAAATTGCGCCGACCCGAGGGCGACAGTTATCGCCGAAAGGATCATAGACCAAGGTCTCATGGCCCATCCCCGTGACTTGAACGCGGCATCAGCGTTAATCTTAGCCTGACTCTGGGGCGTCGTGAAGCGAATCGACCATTGGTCGGCAGATCTTCGTCCGAAAGAGTGAATGCGAGCGATCAACGCGATCGGGATGGCTCCTGGGGGGCCTTCAAACCCGGCATGCTCGAACCTGTCCACGCGGGGCGGACGGGTCAGGAGGAAACGGGACAGACGGCCCCCGAACCGTCTCGCCGAAGCGACCCGGCGCCCAGAGGATCGCCCACAAGACCATATTGCCACCGATGGCACCCTCTCGACCTGCGAGCTCTCGTTCGCGGCAACGGCAGTGCTTTGCCCGGTGGCCTCAGCCAAGGGGATGAAACGGATGTCGATGAGTTCAGCAACGGGGGCGGCCGCCGCGCCACGCCCCATGACCGCCGAGGAGAGGAAGGTCATCCTCGCCTCGTCCACAGGCACGATCTTCGAGTGGTATGACTTCTATCTCGCTGGCGCGCTCGCCGCGAACATCAACGTCAATTTCTTCTCCGGCGTAAACCCGACGGCCGGCTTCATCTTCACCTTGCTCGCCTTCGCCGCCGGCTTTGCCGTCCGCCCCTTCGGCGCGATCTTTTTCGGCCGCCTTGGTGACCTGATCGGCCGTAAATATACCTTCCTCGTCACGATGACGATCATGGGCCTGGCGACCTTCGTGGTCGGCCTGCTGCCCGGCTACGCCTCCATCGGCATTCTCGCGCCGATGGCCTTCATCGCCTGCCGGCTGCTGCAAGGCCTGGCGCTGGGCGGTGAGTATGGCGGCGCCGCCACCTATGTGGCCGAACACTCGCCCCAGGGACGCCGCGGCTATTATACCGCGTGGATCCAGACCACCGCGACGGTCGGCCTGTTCCTGTCGCTGCTGGTCGTCCTTGGCCTGCGCCTCAGCATGTCGGCCGAGGCTTTCGCGGCCTGGGGCTGGCGCGTGCCGTTCCTGCTCTCGATCCTGCTGCTCGGCATCTCGGTCTGGATCCGGCTCCAGCTGAACGAGTCGCCGGCCTTCCAGAAGATGAAAGCGGAAGGCACCGGCTCCAAGGCGCCGCTGACCGAAGCCTTCGGCAATTGGAAGAACGCCAGGATCGGCCTTCTCGCGCTGTTCGGCGGCACCGCCGGCCAGGCCGCGGTCTGGTATTGCGGCCAGTTCTACGCGCTGTTCTTCCTCACCCAGACGCTGAAGATCGACGGCACCACCGCCAACGTCCTGGTCGCCCTGGCCCTTATTCTCGGTACGCCGTTCTTCATCGTCTTCGGCTCGCTGTCGGACAAGATCGGGCGCAAGCCGATCATCCTGGCCGGCTGCCTGATCGCGGCGGTTACCTATTTCCCGCTGTTCGGCCAGATCGCCAAGGTCGGCAATCCGACGCTCGCGGCCGCGGTGCAGAACGTTCATGCGACCGTGACCGCCGACCCGGCGAGCTGCGGCTCGCTGTTCGATCCGGTCAATGTGCGCACCTTCACGCAGCCTTGCGACGTCGCGCGCAAGGCGTTGGCCACGGCCTCCATCAAGTATGATTTCGTGGCCGGGCCTGCCGGCTCGCCTGCGAAGGTCACGATCGGTGGCGCCGAGGTTCCGATCAATGCCGACTTCGCCAAGAACATCATTCCGGCGGCCCAGGCTGCCGGCTATCCGAAGGCTGACGACCCGGGCATCGCCAACATCGCCAAGACCGGCATGAACGGGCAGATGTGGGCGCTGACCGGCCTGCTGTTCATCCTGGTGATCTACGTCACCATGGTCTACGGCCCGATCGCGGCCATGCTGGTCGAACTGTTCCCGACCCGCATCCGCTATACCGGCATGTCGCTGCCCTACCACATCGGCAATGGCTGGTTCGGCGGGTTCCTGCCGCCAATCGCCTTCGCCATCGTGGCGGCCACCGGCGATATCTATTCCGGCCTCTGGTACCCGATCTGCATCGCCATGATGACCTTCGTGATCGGCCTGTTCTTCATGCCGGAAACCAAGGACCGCGATATCTACACCTACGAAGAAAAGTAAGTCCGGGCCAAAACAAGCCTGAAGCAGCAGGAAACGCCGGGGCTCACGCCCCGGCGTTTTGCTGTCCGGGCGCCGCCAAAGCGGCGGGATTGCGGACGAGCTGCACGCCTTTCTTCACGGCTGCGCGAGGCATTGTCACGTTCGTGCGACCATGCAATCAAGACTTCGTCATGTCCGCCCCGTCAGTGCATTTTCCCAGCTTCGTGATTAGAGCGTGATCGCGCGACGACCTATTGCCTTGGGGTCGGCGGCGGACACCTCCCGCCGATTGCACAAGATCAACCCCAGCGGCGCGTGTCCCTCCCCGCCGGGCTTCCGACTTGGAGACGTGCCATGAAGAAGTTGCTGTTCGCGACGGCATTGCTTGCGCCCTTCGCTGTCGCGCTTCCTGCCTTCGCCGACGATGCCGACATGCCCTCGTCTTATGGTCACCCGTTCTTTGCCGAACCGGCGCCGGTCACGGCGGCCGTCGTGCCGGTCAGCCATCGGCGCCACATGCGCCACATGCGCGACGAGATGGAAATGAGTGGGGAGACCTGGATCGATCACAACCTGATCGATCGCGAAGAGGTGCCATCCTCGGCCTTCGTGGGCAACGGACGCTAGCCGGCGTTCGACGCGACCGGGATCCATTCGAGCCGGGGCTTTGGCCCCGGCTTTTTTTATGCGGCCCGCGACGGTTCCCTGCCCAGGGTTCAAACTTTAATTTTGCGACAATGCATTTTTCGATCTATCGATATGCGATCGCGCATGCATTTTCTCAATTTCGTGATTGGCAAGTGAACGGCGGGGCGCCTATCTCAGTCCTGTCGGCGGCGGACACCTCCCGCCGGCACCGAAACAAACATCCCGGATCAGGCGTGTCCCTCCCACCACCGGGTTTTCCAATGGAGACTGTCATGAAGAAGCTGATCCTCGCCGCCGCCCTGCTCGCCCCGCTTGGCCTCGCCGCTCCGGCCCTGGCCGACGATGCCGCCGGTTTCATCGAGACCCCCTCGGTCACCACCTATGCACCGGCCCAGCCGCGCGAGTTCACGGCGCGCTACAGCCATGTCTCAGGTGCCGACCAGAGCCTGATCAACCGCGAAGCGGTGCCGTCCTCGGCCTTCTCGTCGTCCAACTGATTTTGGTCGACCCAAGCGCCGGCGCCCGTTTCGCCGACCGACCCGCCCACATTCCGGCCTGAAGCCTTCGTCGCCAGCCGGACCACCAAAAAGAGACCTGTCATGAAGAAGTTCATCCTTGCCGCCGCCCTGCTCGCCCCGCTTGGCCTCGTCGCTCCGGCCCTGGCCGATGACGCCGCCGGCTTCGTCGAAACCCCTGCCGTTTCGACCTATGCGCCGGTTCAGCCGCGCGAGTTCACCGCTCGCTTCGCCCAGAACGGCCAGGCGACGGGCAGCCTGATCAACCGCGAGGCGGTGCCGTCCTCGGCTTTCTCTTCGTCGAACTAACCTGACGTGCATGCCGGCGGCAGCCGGTCCTACCCAAGATCAACGCCGGGGCTCCTCCACCCCGGCGTTTTTCGTTGGCCATGGCGCATGGCCGCAGGCCGCTGCACTGTCCGCGCCAATGCAAATCTAAAGGGTTCGTTACCCTGGCGGCGATTGCGTTTTCCCATTCTTGTGATTGGCGCATCCCGGGCCCCGTATCCATTTGAAGAGCTGTTACGGCCGGTGCCCCATGCGCAGCCATCAACGCGGATGGGTCCCCTGACGCCGAGATCCATGACGCGCCTGGATTTTCGGCGGCTGCTTCGGAGCCGCGTCCAACCGCCAGCCCTGCGGCAATTGTGATCGTCTCGCTGTCATTATTTTGACAATAATTGCACAGGCGCATTCAGTTTGATTCATTGCCTGCGACATATGTGCATTTTCCCATTTTCGTGATTGGCATGTGACCAGACGGACGCCTATCTCCGCGCTGTCGACGGCGGAGACCTGCCGCCGATGCCAGAACAAACGTCCCGGATTTGGAGCGTCGCTCCCACCACCGGGATTTCAATGGAGACTGCCGTCATGAAGAAGCTCATCCTTGCCGCGACCCTGCTCGCGCCTTTCGCCGCCGCTGCTCCGGCTTTCGCTCAGCAGGACGCGGCCGGTTTCATCGAGACCCCGACGGTCACCGCCTCCGCACCGGTCCAGCCGCGCGAATTCGCCGGCCGCATTGCCCAGGGCAACCAGGCAGCAGGCACCCCGATCCATCGTGACGCGGTGCCGTCCTCGGCCTTCTCGTCGTCGAACTGATTTCGATCTCACCGACCTGACCTTTGTGCCGGCGCGCGCCGGCCGGTCGAGACCACGCCGGGGCTCCACCCCGGCGTATCTCATGGCGCCCGACCGCGGTGGCCATGACGTGTGATCATGCAATGCATTCTCGAATGTCATTACGCAGGTTTGCTCAGGCGCAAAACATCTGAACGCCAAAATTTCGAATCATCGCTGGATTTCCGAGACCCCGGCAACCCGGGCACACCCAAGCTGTCGCCGCGCCTGAATGGTTCGAGCCGCCGAAACAGACGGAATCGGAGCGGTTCCGATAAAAAATTGACCAATTTTCGTCGATTTCGCCGCAGCACGATCGCTCGGCGCGGTGACGCACCACGCTTCCCCTGACCTTCGGCGGGCGGAGCGCGGCAATTGTAAAGATTGCGACAATGCACTTTGAAATGAATTGAAACGTTCTGTAATGTGCATTTTCTCAATTTTGTGATTGGCAATTTCGACCGGGGTCACCTATCTAGGAAATGTCGACGGCGGACACCTCCTGCCGACACAGAAACAAATGTCCCGGGCTTGGCGTGTCCCTCCCCACCGGGATTTCGATTGGATGACCGTTATGAAGAAGCTGATCCTCGCCGCGACCCTGCTCGCGCCTTTCGCCGTCGCCGCTCCCGCTCTTGCCCAGGACGCCGCCGGTTTCATCGAGACCCCGTCGGTCACGACCTATGCACCGACCCAGCCGCGTGAATTCACGGCGCGTCCGGGCCGCATGACGGGTGCCGACCAGAGCCTGATCAATCGCGAAGCGGTGCCGTCCTCGGCCTTCTCCTCGTCGAATTGATCCCTGGCGGCGCCAGGCCGCCTCACACCGCTCCGGTTCAGTGCGCTTGCCGCCAATCCGGACATTCCAATGGAGACCATCATGAAGAAGTTCATTCTCGCTGCCGCTCTGCTTGCCCCCTTCGCCGCCGCTCCGGCTTTCGCTCAAGGGGCGGGCGACGCCGCCGGTTTCATCGAGACCCCGGCCGTCACCACCTATGCGCCGGTCCAGCCGCGCGAGTTCTCCTCGCATCGCAGCCTCGGCGGCCAGTCGGTCGGCGTGAGCAACGCCGAGCGCAATCAGATCCAGCGCGAAGTGGTGCCGTCCTCGGCCTTCTCGTCGTCGAACTGACCTCGGCGGCCGTTGCCGCCGATCCCAGACCAAGCCCGCCGGCCTGAGAGCGTTTCAACGCCCGCCGGACCATCCAATGGAGACCATCATGAAGAAGTTCATCCTCGCCGCCGCCCTGCTCGCCCCTCTGGCCGCCGCCCCGGCTTTCGCCCAGGGTTCGGGCGATGCCGCCGGCTTCATCGAGACCCCGGCCGTCACCACCTATGCGCCGGTCCAGCCGCGCGAGTTCTCCTCGCATCGCAACCTCGGCGGCCAGTCCGTCGGCGTGAGCAATGCCGAGCGCAATCAGATCCAGCGCGAAGTGGTGCCGTCCTCGGCCTTCTCGTCGTCGAACTGACTTTTGGTCGAACCGAATTCAGTGCATGCCGGCATTCGCCGGCTCGTCCAAGACCAACGCCGGGGCCTCACCCCGGCGTTTTCTTTTGGGCCGCGGCGAAAGCGGAATCGCGGCGACGCTCTTGCGCGCGGGGCGCGGCATTGCTAGGCCGATGCCGGTCATGGGCCGGCATAGCTCAGTTGGTAGAGCAACCGCCTTGTAAGCGGTAGGTCGCGAGTTCGAGTCCCGCTGCCGGCACCAGTCCCCTTGGTTTTGGACGTCATGGTCGACAATGGCCATCGCCCGGTCCGTCCGGCGGCGACGCCGCCCTGCAAGCCGTTCACGATGGCGTGACCTTCCCGAGCGGCGGCGGGCCTTTCGCCAAGCTTTTTCGCAGGTTAGCGTCGCGCGGCAAAACAATTGCCGCCCCGCGACCGAGAGACGCCAAGATGACACAGATCACCCGCCGTCACGCCCTGGCCGCCGCCGCGGCCGCTGCCGCCGCTCCCGCCATCGGATCCTCAGCCATGATCAGCTCCGCCCAAGCACAGACCGCCGCTCCGGCCCAGGCGCCGGGCTTCTACCGCTACAAGGTCGGCGACATCACGGTGACCGCGATCAATGACGGCTTCGCGCTCCGGCCGCTCGAGGGCTTCGTTCGCAATGCGCCGCTGGCCGACGTGCAGGACGCCATGCGCAAGTCGTTCCTGCCGACCGACGCGTTCCAGAACACCTTCACCACGCTGGTGGTGCAGACCGGCGGCAAGCTGGTGCTGATCGATACCGGCAACGGCGATTCGGGCGCGCCGACCAGCGGCGCCTGGATGCGCAATTTCCGCGCCGCCGGTTTCGATCCGGCGCAGGTCAATGCGGTCGTCATCAGCCATTTCCATGGCGACCACATCAACGGGCTCAGGCTGAAGGACGGCACGGCGGTGTTCGCCAATGCCGAGATCAGCGTGCCGGCGCCGGAATGGGATTTCTGGATGTCGGACGAGCGCATGGGCCAGGCGCCCGACGGCATGCGCGGCGGCTTCCAGAACGCGCGCCGGGTGTTCCAGCCGATCGCCGCGCAGGTGAAGCGGTTCACGCCGGGCGCCGAGGTGGCGCCAGGGGTGACCTCGTTCGCCGCGCACGGCCATTCGCCCGGCCACACCATTTTCGGCATCGCCTCGGGCAATGCCAAATTCACCTTCGTCGCCGACATCACCAGCCACCCGGCGCTGTTCGTGCGCAATCCCGACTGGTCGGCGGTGTTCGACCAGGATGCCGACATGGCGCGGGCGACGCGCCGGCGCGTGCTCGACATGGTCGCGACCGAGCGCACCCAGGTGCATTTCTATCACGCCCCCTTCCCCGCCACGGGCTTCATCGCCAAGGACGGCAACGGCTTCCAGTTCGTGCCGGTGCAGTGGAGCCAGTCGGTCTGACCGTTTGGCGCGACCGAAAAGCCCGTCCCGGCCGACAGGCCGGGGCGGGTCGCCTGTTTTCGGTGGAACGCCTTGCTTCCGTCGATTGACAAAATGCCGACGAGTCCGCCTCCTGGCCGGACTCGCGACGGCGGCCATCGCGCAAGCAATGGCCACGGGAATGCGGTGCGTACCGGATCGACGAAAACGGGCCTCCCGGCTCGTCATGGCGATCCGGTGCAAATCCGCAGCTGCCCCCGCAACTGTGAGCGGCGAGCCGGTTCCTGAATGCCACTGACGGCCGTTATCGGCCCTCGGGAAGGCGGAGCCCCGGCGACGACCCGCAAGCCAGGAGACCGGCCGGCGCGACGTCACTGTCCGGGCGTGCGGGATGGCGCGCGCGGGGAGCGGGTATCCGCTTTTTCGGTGACACCTGATGTCGCGGGAGCCGATCGGCTCGTCTTCGAGGCTTGAAGCTTCCGCGATCCCGTGTCCCTCCCGCGGAGATCCGCCATGGCGCAACGCCCGATTCTCAGCCTCGGTTTTTCGGCCCTGATTCTGTCCCTGCCCGGCTGGAGCGCGGCGCGCGCCCAGCAAGCGGCCCAGCCCCCGACCATCCTGCCCGACATCCTGGTCTATGGTGCCAGCACCGTGCCGGTCGAAGCGCCACGCGTCGGTTCGGCGGTCACCGTGATCACCGCCGACGACATCCGCAACCAGGGCGCCCAGGCGCTGCCCGACATATTGCGGCTGGTGCCGGGCGTGGCGATCAGCCAGAGCGGCAGCCGCGGCGGCCTGACCCAGGTGCGCATTCGCGGCGCCGAGGCCAATCACACCCTGGTGGTGGTCGACGGCGTGCCCATCAACGACGTCAACAATGGCGACAGCGACCTGGCCAACCTGCCGGTCGACAATATCGAGCGTGTCGAGGTCGTCAGAGGCCCGCAATCCGGCATCTGGGGCCCGAATGCCCAGTCCGGTGTCGTCCTGATCACCACCAAATCCGGACGCGGGCTGGCCCGGCCGGAGCTCACCGCCCGGCTCGAAGGCGGCTCGTTCGGCACGTTGCAAGGCTCGGTCTCGGCGCGTGGCGCGCAGGGACCGTTCTACGGCGCCCTGTCGGTGTCCGGCCTGCGCTCCGGCGGTTTCGTCGTCGCCCCCGGCACGACGCGGCCGAACGGTTCCGAGATGGGCTCGTTCAGCGCCAAGCTGGGCGTCGACCCGACCGACTGGTTCAATCTCGAGGGCACGCTCCGGATGGTCAGCCGGACCGGCTTCTACAATCCGGCCAACAGCGCCTTCGGCGATCCCAATTATGGCTTCCTGGCCAATGGCGTCGGGCGCGCCACGGCCAATGATTTCCAGGGCCGGATCGTCGGAACGGTCAGCCTGCTGGACGGGCGCTGGATCCAGAAGCTCTCGGCCGACACCTCGCGGCAAAGCACCAATGCCGCGGACAGCTATATCAGCGCGTTCAGCACGCTGGAGCGCCAGGCCTTCTGGTCGCAGACCGAGCGCAGCCGGGCGGAATATCGCTCGGCCTATACGTTCGAGACGCCGGGCTTTTTCGGTGCCCGGCATACCCTCGTCGGCGGCGCCGAGATCGTCCGCGAGCGCTTCCGCTACTATTACGAAAGCGACGGCATGTTCGGGTTCTACAGCAATCCCGGTTTCGCGGGCGCCGGCCAGAACCGCGAGCGCAAAGGCCTCTACGGCGAATATCTCCTGAGCCTGGCGACCGGCTTCTCGCTGTCGACGGCCATGCGCCAGGACTGGAACTCGTCCTTCCGCAACGCCACCACCTGGCGCCTGACGGCGGCCCAGACCTTCGACACCGGCACCAAGCTGCACGCTTCCCTCGGCAAGGGCGTGACCAACCCGACCTTCATCGAGCAGTTCGGCTTCACCAACACCTTTGTCGGCAATCCCAACCTGCGGCCCGAACAGTCGCTCGGCTGGGACGCCGGTATCGAGCAGCGCTGGTTCGGCGACAGGCTGGTCACCGACATCACCTATTTCCGGGCCAATCTGCAGAACGAGATCGTCGGATCCGGAATCACCGTCGAAAACCTGCCATTCGCGACATCGCGCCAAGGCCTGGAGGCATCGGTTACCGCACGGCCGCTCGACTGGCTGCGGATCACCGGCTCCTACACCTATACCGACACGCGTTCGGCCGAGAACACCTTCTCGGGCTATGTGTTCAAAGAGGCGGTGCGCCGGCCGAAACATGCCGCCAGCCTGTCGGCCGTCGCCTCCTTCGCTGAAGATCGCGGCAAGTTCACCGTGACGCTTGCCCATAACGGCACAATGCGCGACCGCTTCTTCGGACCGCTCGGGACGAGCGACGTCTATCTGAGGCCCTATACCTTGCTCGGCGCGCAGCTTTCCTACGACGTGACCAAGAATGCCACCGCCTATATCCGGGGCGAGAACATTTTCGGCCAGCGCTACCAGGACGTCTACGGCTACAATGCCGGCGGCGCGGCGGTCTATGCGGGCCTGCGCGTGCGCCTGGGCGACTGATCCGGGCGGATCTGCACCTGCATACAGTCGACAGTGGCGCCCGTTTCGGCCAGTCTGCCGATGCCATGATCGCGCGGCCAACAGCGCGCCGCCCATTCGCCTATCGGAGGAAACACATGTCGCAGAAGATTGCCGTCGTCACCGGAGCCGGTTCCGGCATCGGGCGCGCCTCGGCGCTGGGGCTCGCCGCTGCCGGCTATGCCGTCGTGGCGGCCGGCCGCCGCCAGGAGGAGCTGGAGAAGACCGTCGCGGCGGCGACCGGCGGCCCGGTCGTCGCGGTGCCGACCGATGTGGCGGACGAGGCCTCGGTCGCCGCCCTGTTCAAGGCGGTCAAGGACCGGTTCGGCCGGATCGACGTCTTGTTCAACAATGCCGGCATGGGCGCGCCCGCGATCCCCATGGATCAGCTGACCGTCGCCCAGTGGAAACAGGTGGTCGACGTCAATCTGACCGGCTCGTTCCTGTGCGCCCAGGAAGCCATGCGGCTGATGCGCGCCCAGTCGCCGAAGGGTGGCCGGATCATCAATAACGGCTCGATCTCGGCCTATGCGCCGAGGCCCTATTCGGCGCCCTATACGGCGACCAAACACGCCATCCTCGGGCTCACCAAGGCGATTTCGCTGGATGGCCGGGCCGACCGCATCGTCTGCTCGCAGGTCGATGTCGGCAATGCCGCGACCGAAATGACCGAGCGCATGACCAATGGCGTGCTGCAGGCGGATTTCTCGGTGAAGGTCGAGCCGCGCATGAACGTCAAGCATGTCGCGGAGGCCGTCGTCCACATCGCCAACCTGCCGCTGGACGTCAACATCCTGACCATGACCGTGATGGCGAACGACATGCCCTTCGTCGGCCGCGGCTGACCGGGCACACGAACCGTGTCGGGATCGGCGCCGCGACGCGGCGCCGATGGCCTGCCATGATCTCGACAAGGCATGCGCCGCGCGTATAGACGAGATTGACATCTGGCGTTGCTAAGCTGCCCTTGCGCCAGCCCCCTCCTCTGCATGACGGCCGCCATGTCGGACCAAGGTCCCGAGCCACACAAGATCGCCTTCGTCGCCTCGCCGGCGCCGGAAGCACAGGCCGCCTTCGCCAGCCTGTCCCAGCGCTATGGCTCGGTCCCGCCCGACGAAGCCGCGGTGATCGTCGCGCTCGGCGGCGATGGCCTCATGCTGCAGACGCTGCACCGGTTCATTTCCACGGGAAAGCCGATCTACGGCATGAACCGCGGCTCGGTCGGCTTCCTGATGAACGAATATGTCGAGGACGGGCTGGTCGAGCGGCTGCTCGCGGCCGAGCGCTCGGTCATCCATCCGCTGGCCATGACCACCATCGACATTCATGGCGAACGCCATGATGCGCTCGCCATCAACGATGTGGCGCTGCTCCGGCAAACCTCGCAGATCGCCAAGCTGCGCATCCTGGTCGACGGGCAGTTGCGCATGGACGAGCTGGCGGGTGATGGTGTCCTGGTGGCGACGCCGGCCGGCTCGACCGCCTATAATCTCTCCGCCAACGGTCCGATCCTGCCGCTGAACACCAATCTCCTGGCACTGACCCCGATTTCGCCCTTTCGCCCCAGGCGCTGGCGCGGTGCGCTGCTGCCCGACCGGGTGGCGGTGCGCATCGAGGTGATGGAGCCGACGCGGCGGCCGGTCAGCGCCACCGCCGACAATGACGAGGTGCGCGAGGTGGCGAGCGTCGATATCGCCATGGACCGGTCGCGCAGCATGGTGCTGCTCCACGATCCCGGTCATTCGCTCGACGAGCGGATCCTGCGCGAGCAGTTCGGCGCATAGCCGGGTGCCATATCCGGCGCGAGGCGGTCAGCCTTAACGCTTCGTTGAGCGGCACGGGCTAAATTCGCCGGCGATGATCCGCATCGACTTCAACCGTCTGCGATTCCTGGTGATTGACGATAACGCGCATATGCGCCGGATCGTCAGAACCCTGCTGCACGGCTTCGGCGCCCGCGAGGTCTACGAGGCCGAGGACGGCGCCGCCGGCCTCGAGGGTTTCACCCATTACATGCCCGACATCGTCATCACCGACTGGTCGATGCCGATCTTCGACGGGCTCGAGCTGACCAGCATGATCCGCCAGCCGGGGGCCAACGCCAATCCCTACGTGGCGATCATCATGCTGACCGGCCATTCGGAAAAGAAACGCGTGCTGGAATCGCGCGATGCCGGGGTTACCGAGTTCCTGGCCAAGCCGATCTCGGCCAAGGCACTCTACCAGCGCATCCTGAACGTGGTGGTGAACCCGAGGCCCTTCATCAAGACCAAGACCTTTTTCGGCCCCGACCGGCGGCGCAACCACAGTTCCAGCTATGTCGGGCCGGAACGCCGCAAGAGCGACAAGACCGAGACCATCCGGGTCCAGCCCTTGCTGGACAAGACCAAAAGTTCGGTGTGACGGACAGATCCATGAAAAAGCGCAAAGAGACCAAGTTGGACGAGGCTAGCGTCAAGAGCTTCGGCGACTACGAGGTCATCGTGCCCAAGCACAACCTGCGCACCTATGTTCACAAGGTCGAGGGGCCGGATGACGGTTTCGGCGGCATCGATCCCGAGGCGATCGAGCGCGCCGAGGCGGCTCTCGCCGAGCTGTCGTCGGAATTCGACGGCTGGATGGACAAGGAAGTGGCGCGCCTGACCAGCGCGCGCGACGCGGCCGCAAGCCAGGGCCTGGACGCCGCGACCCGCGCCGAGCTGTTTTCGGCCGCCCATGACATCAAGGGCGAGGCCGCGACCTTCGGCTATCCGCTCGCGGCGCGCGTCGCCGACAGCCTGTCGCTGTTGCTGCAGGCGGTGGAGGATCCCAGGAACCTGCCCTGGGCGCTCGCCAACCAGCATGTCGACGCGATCCGCGCCATCGTGCGCGAGGAGGCCAAGGGGCTCGATCACCCTGTCGCCTCCGAACTGGTCGATCAACTGGTGGCGGTGACCACCGAGAAGCTGATCGAGATCACAGGGGCGCCGCCGCTGGTTCCGTGAGCGACCGTTTGAGAGCTCGTTCCAGGCGGTTCGCCGCCGCTCGTCATCCCCCGGCCTGGCCCGGGGATCTGCGCATTCAAAACAGAACAAGTCGTGGATGGCCGGGACAAGCCCGGCCAAGACGACGCGAGGCCTCGCCGGAACGCGTTCTCAAACGGGTTCCGAGGTGATTCAGCATCGGGGCGTGATATCGCCTCGAATTGAAGCGGTCGAGCGGTTCAGCACAAGTGTTCGCCGTCCTTCGATGCTCGCTTCAGCCCCCGCCCCGCTCAAGCCGCGGCGGCGAGCGGGAATGTCAGGTCGTCGTCGTCAACGGCATCGCGGCCGGCGATCAGGTCCTCGGTGAAGGCCCGCGCCTCGTCGCGCGCCGCTTCCGCCGCGAAACGCCGCAACAACGCCAGCAGCTGATCGAGATCGCCGGCAGCCATGGGGGCATAGGCGGTCAGCACGCGTTCCACCATGCGCCGGCGCAATTGCGCGTCGCCGCCCCGCCCGGCGCTGCCCGCGCCGTCGGCGTGCCAGGCGTCGAGGGCCGCGCTGAAGGCCGGATAGGCGGAGGCCGGCAGGCCGGCCTTCTCATAAAGCGCACGGAAACCGGCACCGCGGCGATCGCCGACGAGGCCCGCGACCCTGCGGGCGCTGAGCCCCGACAATTCGGCCAGCGCCTCCTCGAACAGGCCGATATGACCCGACAGCAAGGCGCGCAGCACCAGCCCGGTGGTCAACTGGCCGGAGCGGCGCAGATGCCGGGCGAGCGGGCGCAAGGCGTCGCAGCGGGCCGAGGCCGCGATCACCACCGTGGCCTTCTCGGCGGCCTCCTTGACGACACGGCCGGCACGCTCCTTGCCGAGCCAGGCCCGGTCCGAGACGAAGATCGACAAGGCCTCCGACAATTTGACCACCAGCGCCTGGCGGGCGCCGGCGGAAAGGTCGGCCCGGCGGAACAGGGCTTCGCGCATCTCGGCGTCGTCACCGAAGCGCTCGATGATCCGGTCGATCGAGAAGGCCGGGACATCGGCCCCGTCGAGCGACACCACAGCCAGGCAAGCCTCCAGGCAGCCGACCTCGGCGATGGCGGCGGCCACGGGGGCCGGCACATCGAGGCGGCGGGCGACGGCATATTGCACCAGCGGCTCGCCGGTGCCGACCAGGTCGACCAGCTCGGCATCGAGCAGCAGCGGCGAATGACGGGCGACGATCGCCGCGATGTCGGGCTGGTCCTGAAGCAGGCCCGCCAGCACGCTGTGCGGCGCGTCCTCGGCGCCGGCGAGCGCATCGGCCAGCGCGCGGCGCACCAGCGGCGAGGGATCGTCGAGCAGGACGATCATCGCGGCTTCGGCGGCGGCACGGTCGCCGGCGGACAGGTCGGAATGAAGATAGGCGCGCGCCAGGGCCGATGTCGCATCGGCCCGGTCGCCGGCCGGGGCGGTCTGGATCCATCGGAGGAAATGACGGACGATCATGGGAAGCGCCTGCACAGCCGAGGGCCCGACGCCCCCGCAAGATCAGGCTAGCGCGCCGCCGCTTAACAAAGCGTTCACTATGAAATTTAACGCTTTTTCCGGCCTGACGCGCGGGCTCAGCGACGGTCGCCCTGACGCCGGAACTGGCTGAGATCGAGCGGCCCGCCGCGGTTCGCCGGCTCGGTACGAACCGGCACATAGGGGCCGCCGACAGGGCCGCGCGGGTGGGCCGGCGCAACCACCGAAAGCGGTGTCGGCGCAATGCTGGCGGCTGCAGTGGTGGTCTGGGCCAGAGCGGTCGCGGCGGTCACGGTTTCGCGGGTCGAGGGACCGCGGCCGAGCGACGACCAGGTGGCCGAGACGAAGGCGTTGATCGGGCCGGCGCCGGTGGCGAACATCGAATGGAACGGCCGGTTGGGGTTGGCGTTCATGCGCGGCACGGCCGACCAGGAGCCGTTATCCGATTCGGCCTCCTGGGCCGGCGCGGCGCTGGCGGCGGCCTGCTGAACCGGTGCGACGGGCGGCGTGCCGGCAACCGCGGTCGCCTGCCCGGACGCGAGCAGCGAATAGACCTCGGCGACAGTGCGCGGCCGGCCATTGTCGAAGAAGATCCGGCGGTTGGCGCCGGCGGCATCCGGAAAGGCGCGCGCGGCGGTCGCCTGCGGATTGCTGGCGTTCAGGCTGATCAGCCGTGACGCGCCGCCCGAGCCGAGGAAATGCGCCATATAGAGTTCGCCTTCGGTCGGATTGCGACCGATGGCCGAGCGAAGATCGGCGGCATTGCGGTTGGTGAAAGCGCCGGCCATCAGCGCAGCCACCTGCGGATCGTCGCGCAGCGCCAGGATCTGCTGGCGCATGGCGGGATCGGCGACCACCGGCTGGCCGGTGCTGGTCGAACCGATCTGGGAGGCGTAGCGTTCCAGGCCGAGCTTGCGGCCCTCGTCGCGCATCATGGTCAGCCAGGTCGTGTCGATGAACTGGTACAGGCCGCGGGCGCTCGAGGTCGGCGCCTGCGCCGCGGGCTGCAGGCTCGATTCGCGTTGCGCCGTGCGCAGCAGGTAATCGAAGCCGGCGCCGGTGGCCTGGGCCGCCGACTGAATGGCCGACACCACGCGATTCACCCCGGCTTCCGTCGCATTGGTCGGACGGCTCTGCGGTTCGGCAGGTGAACGGAAGAGAAACATGGCGGCAGCGCTCCGGAGGCGATACCTCCAGCTTCGATCCTGGTCGATTATGGTAAATGAAATCCTAACTTCCCTCCCCGAGATGGCGCAGCTCCCATGACCTCCACCGTTCTGATAACCGATGCCCAACGCCATCCGCGCGGCGGCATCTATTTCGACGATTTCGTTGTCGGCCAGTTGGTCAAGCACCGCTTCACCCGCTCGGTGACGCAAATGGACAATGTGCTGTTCTCCAACATGACGATGAACCCGCAGCCGCTGCATATCGACCGGCAATTCTCAGCCGATTCGGAATGGGGCAAGCCGCTGATGAACTCGCTGTTCACGCTCGGCCTGATGATCGGCATTTCCGTGCCCGACACCACCAACGGCACGCTGTTCGCCAATCTCGGCATGACCGATGTGAAGTTCCCGCACCCGCTGTTCGAGGATGACACGATCCATTGCGAGAGCGAGGTGGTGGCCAAGCGCGAATCGAAGTCGCGGCCGACCATGGGGGTGATCGAGTTCCATCACCGTGCCTTCAACCAGAACGACAAGCTGGTGGCGGAATGCCTGCGCCAGTCGCTCGTCCTCAAGCGTCCGGCCTGAACCATGCGCTCCATGCTGTTCGTGCCCGCCGATTCGGAGAAGAAGCTCGGCAAGGGCCTGGAAAGCGGCGCCGACGCGCTGATCCTGGATCTCGAGGATTCGGTCGCCGCCGCCAACAAGCCGCTGGCGCGCGCCACCGCCCGCGCCTTCCTCTCCGCCCATGCCGGAACCAAGGACCGGCCGCTGCTGATGGTGCGGGTCAATGCGCTCGATACCGGGCTGACCGATGCCGACCTGGAGGCGGTGGTCGGTGCGCGGCCTGACGCGGTCATGCTGCCGAAGGCCGAGCGCGGTGCCGACGCCACGCATCTGGACGCCAAGCTGACCGCGCTCGAGGCCATCCACGGCATCGAGGAAGGCATGATCAAGATCGTCGTGGTGGCGACCGAGACGGCCAAGGCGGTGTTCAACCTCGGCAGCTATCAGGATGCCAGTGCGCGGCTGACCGGCCTCACCTGGGGCGCCGAGGACCTCTCCGCCGACATCGGTGCGGAGACCAACCGGGCCGTGGACGGCCGGCACACCGAGCCGTTCCGCCTCGCCCGCTCGCTTTGCCTGTTCGGCGCGGTGGCGGCCGGCGCCCAGCCGATCGACACGGTGTTTCCGGCGTTCCGCGACAGCGAGGGCCTGCGGCTGGAATGCGAGGAAGCGCGGCGCGACGGCTTCACGGCCAAGATGGCGATCCATCCGGCGCAGGTGCCCGTCATCAACGCGGTGTTCACCCCGACGGCCCAGGCGATCGCCGAGGCCCAGGCTATCATCGACGCCTTCGCGGCCCAGCCGGATGCCGGTGTGGTCAATATCGGTGGCGAGATGTTCGACCGACCGCATCTGACGCGGGCCGAGCGGCTGATCGCGCGGAGCAAGGGCTGAGGGGCTGGCGGCCGTTCCGCGCGTACGGCCTGCCGGATTCTCACCGCGTCTTGGCGGATCAGGGGTATAAGTGGATGGCCGGGACGAGCCCGGCCAAGATGGTGGTGGGCAATCGCCTCCCGTGATCAGACGGCGCGGGAATATTGGCCTGGCGGCTGCCCGACATGCCGGCTGAACGCCGTGCTGAACGTGCTTGCCGAGCCATAACCGACCCGCCGCGCCACCTCGTCGAGGGCGATCGTCCTGTTGCGGAGCAGGTCCTTCGCAACCGCCATGCGCCAGGCGAGCAGATATTCCATGGGCCGGAGCCCGACCAGACGGGTAAACCTGTCGAAAAAGGCCGATCGGGACATCCCTGCCCGTCCGGCAAGGTCCGCCACGGTCCAGGAACGCTCGGGATCGTCGTGCATCTGCCGCAGCGCCACGGCGACGCGCGCGTCGGCCAGCCCGCGCAGCAGCCCGGCCGGCGCGTCCTTGCCTCGAATGGCCCGCAGCGATTCGATCAGCAGGACCTCGACGAGACGCGCCAGCACGAGATCGCGGCCGACGCTCTGCCGGCTCGCCTCCTCGCCGACGAGGCGCACCAGCACGGACAGCCGCGGGATGCCGCGGATGTGAACCATGGCCGGCAAGAGCGATACCAGCAGCGCCGCGTCGGGCGAATCGAAAGCGAAATAGCCACCGAACAGCCGGACGTCCGGAGGGCCGTCGGGCCGACCATGACGGACCTCGTCGGTTGGCGCCGGTGCGGCCTTCGGATCGATATGTTTCGGGGGCGCTGGCTGGAAGCCGGACATGGTGAAGGCGGGCGTCGCCGGCAGCAGAACGAAGTCGCCCTCCTCGAGATCGATCGGATCCTCGCCGTCGACGGCCAGGCGGCACCCGCCTTCGATGACCGCGCAGAAGCCCGGCTGCCCGAATTCGGAATAGCGCACCGCCCAGGGGCCGGCGCCGCTGATGCCTTTCGAGAACACGGCGCGCGGCCGCAAGAGGTCGATGACCTGGGTGAGCGGGTCGGTCATTTTCGGACTATCACCAATTAATACTGGACGGATGATCGATGATAGTCCGGATTGTGCGGGGTATTTCAAGGGCGTCAACCCGCCAACGAAAGCCCCTCCCATGAAGACCGCTCTGATCACCGGCTGCTCCTCCGGCTACGGCCTGGAAACCGCCCGTCATTTCCATTCGCAGGGATGGACCGTGATCGCCACCATGCGAACGCTTCGCGACGACCTCCTGCCCCGGTCCGAGCGCCTTCGCCTGCTGCCGCTCGATGTCACCAGGCCCGAGAGCATCGCGGCGGCCCTCGCGGCCAGCGGGCCGATCGACGTGCTGGTCAACAATGCCGGCATCGGTGTCGTCGGCGCTTTCGAGGCGACGCCGATGGCGCATATCCGAAAGGTGTTCGAGACCAACACCTTCGGCGTGATGGCGATGACCCAGGCGGTGATCCCGCAGTTCCGCGCCCGCAGATCCGGCGTGGTGGTCAATGTGACCTCCAGCGTGACGCTGGCGCCGATGCCGCTGGCGGCCGCCTATACCGCCAGCAAGATGGCGATCGAGGGGTTCACCGGGTCGCTCGCCCATGAGCTCGGGGCTTTCGACGTCCGGGCCAAGCTGGTCGAGCCCGGCTACGCCCCGACCACGCGCTTCGCGCAGAATACCGACGTGAACATCGAAGACCTGATCCCGGAGGCTTATGCCTCCTTCGCCCAGCCGATCTTCGCCGCCTTCGCCAAGCCGGCTTTGGTGACCACGGAAACCGATGTCGCGGAAGCGGTGTGGCGGGCCGCCAACGACATGTCGGGCCAGCTGCGTTTTCCGGCGGGAGCCGACGCCGTGGCCCTGGCTCAGGCACATTGAGGATTGCCGGCGCCCGGCGGCTCACCTGCGCAACCAAGGCCATGCGTGGATGGCCGGGACAAGCCCGGCCAAGACGAATGGGGCGGTGATGCCGGACGCGTGGCTTGCGCCCGGCCCTGCCCGCCTCAGCGCTTGCGTTCGTTGAAATTGCCGCCGCCGGGCGGGCGGGTCATCTTGAACATCTGGTCGGGGCCGACCTGGAAATATTGGTCGTAGCCGGCGCGCATGATCGGCCGCATGGCGCCGGTGTCGACGATGCCGTCACGAATGAAGGCGTCGTCGATATAGATGCCGACCACCTGCCCGATGATCAGGAAATAGTTGGTGACGCCCTCCAGCGAGGTCAGCGGCACGGTCTGAAGATATTTGCATTCGAGCGCGGCCGGCGAGGCCTTGACCCGAGGCGGCTTGACGAATTGCGAGGGAGCGGCTTCGAGGCCGGCGAAAGCCATCTCGTCCTCGCCGCGCGGCAGCGGTGCCGAGGTGCGGTTCATTTCCTCGCGCAGGTCGAAGGTCGACAGCGAGCAGGTGAATTCACCGGTTTCCTCGATGAAGGCGCGCGCATCCTTCATGCCGCCGCCGCCGAAGGCGACCATGTGCGGCTTGTCGGAAATGGCGTTGAAGAACGAATAAGGCGAGCAATTGACCCGGCCGTCCTTGTCGAGCGCGGTGATCCAGCCGATCGGACGCGGTGCGACGACGGCCTTGAACGGGTCGTAAGGCAGGCCGTGATCGGCGGCGGTGACGTTGTAATGCATGAGATCAGCCTTCGAAATGCGTGGTGATGCTGGCCATGTCGGGCCGCACCCGGTCCTCGGCCTTGCCGGTCGGGGTGCCGATATGGACGAAACCAACGATCTTTTCGGACGCCGCCAGGCCCAGCCGGTCGAGCACGCGCCGGTCATAGGCCGGCCATTCGGTGACCCAATTGCCGCCGAAGCCATGGGCCGCCGCGGCATGGAGCAGGTTCAGGCCGACCGCGCCCGCCGACAGAAGCTGCTCCCATTCCGGGATCTTCACATGCGGACCGGCGCGCGAGACGATGGCGACGCAGACCGGCGCGCGGCTGAAGCGGGCGGCATCCGCCTCCAGCTTCTTGCCGTCGGCTGCGGGATCGTCGGCCTTGGCGAGTTCGACCAGCCAGGCGCCGAGCCGGGCGCCTGCGGCACGGTCGATGACGATGAAGCGCCAGGGCGCGAGCTTGCCGTGATCGGGAACCCGGGCGGCGATGGCGAGCATGGCGTTCAGCGTCGCGGCATCCGGTCCGGGCTCGGCCATCAGCGGAAACGGCACGGAGCGGCGGGTCTTCAAGTGGTCGATCAGGTCTGGTGATACCGGCATGATGGCTGTCCTCACGGTCCTGGCTCAACTAGGTTGGATCCGTGGCCGCGCCAAGTCCTTTCGCGCGATTTGGGGGTTTATCAGCCTTGTCCCTTGGCTTGTCCGGCCAGGCCGGCGAGCTTTCCCTTGCCTGCGCGGCGGATGCGCAGCAAAAAGGCCATAATCGCCGGTGAATGGTTCGCCGGTCCCCTCAACCTCCCGAAACCGCAGCCGATGCCCTCGATCGCCCAGCGCCTCAGTTCGTCCTGCCTCGCCGCGGCCATCGCCGTCACGGCGCCGGCGGGCATGGCCATGGCGCAGCCGTCGCCGGGGGCCCCAGGCGCGGCACCGCTGCAGACCGATCTCGCGCCTCTGGCCAGCGAGCCGCAGCGCCGGCGCCGGCATATCCCGGGCGGCGCCGCCACGCCCTTCTTCACCTTGCCGGACGGCGCCCTGCCGTTCGCGCCGCAGGCCGGCACCAATCCGGCGCTGCAATTGCCGGGCGCGCCGCCGCAGCCCAATATCGTGCCGCAATTCACCGACCGGACACCGGTGAATTTCGACGCCCGCTACAAGGCCAACGGCCAATATGTCCGCGGCGGCCTGCACTGGCGTGTCTTCGCCGATCAGCCCGAGGCCAACGGCGCCTTCGCGCTGATCACCGAATCGCGCGACGCGGCACCGACCTTCGGGCTCAGGCCCGGCTCCTATATCGTGCATATTTCCTTCGGCACGGTGGCGCAGGCGCAGCGGGTCGAGATCGGCACCGGGCCGTTCCGCCAGACCATCGTGCTGAATGCCGGCGCGCTGAAACTGGTCGGCAAGGTCGGCGAGCGCGAGATTCCCAATGCCCGGCTGGCCTTCGACATCTTCGCCGGCGGCCTGTTCGACGGCGGCGAGCCGCGCCTCGTCATGCGCCAGGCGCCGGCCGGCGACCTGATCGCGCTGACCGAGGGCACCTATCACATCGTCTCCGTCTATGGCGACGCCAACGCCACCATCCGCGCCGATATCCGCATTCGCGCCGGCCAGGTGACGGACGCGACCATTCACCACCGCGCCGCCAATGTCAGCCTGCGGCTGGTGCAGGGCCGCGAAGGCGGCGAGCCGATCGGCAATGCCGCCTGGACCGTGCTGACGCCGGGCGGCGACGTGATCAAGGAATCGATCGGCGCCTTCCCCTCCATGGTGCTGCAGGAAGGCGAATATCTCGCCATCGCCCGCCACGAGGGCCGCGTGTTCAACCGGAAATTCCAGGTCGAAGCCGGCAAGGACCTGCAGCTTCAGGTCGTCGCGCGGTAGGACTCACTGCGACGGGGATGGCCGTCCTTCGAGGAAGGCGCCGGAGCCACCACCTTTGCCTCTCCCCGGCGGGGAGAGGTCGGCGCGTCAGCACCGGGAGAGGGGGAGTAGAGCTTTCCGAACAAGGCGTTACCTGCTTCGCATGATGCGTGTTCGATGAGCGCCGCGCCCCCTCTCCCGACCTTTCGCTACGCTCAAGGCCGACCTCTCCCCGCCGGGGAGAGGTCAAGGTTGTGGTTCTCGTGCAAGCCTCGAGGGACGGCTGTCCCTGATGCAAGGCTCGGCTCCCCCAAACAACAAGGGCCCCGGTTTTCACCAAGGCCCCTGCTCATTCCACGATCACGCAGCCCGGGCCCGCCGGATATCCGGCGGGGTCGCTTCGTCGGTCAAGGTTGCGACGATCTGTTCGAGGCTGACCGTCTCCTGGGCCTGCGAGCCGAGCCGGCGCACTGAAACGGTGCGTTCGGCCGCCTCCTTCTTGCCGACCGCCAGGATGACCGGCACCTTGCCGAGCGAGTGCTCGCGCACCTTGTAGGAGATCTTCTCGTTGCGCAGGTCGGCATCGGCCCTGAGACCTGCCTTGCGGCAGGCGGCGAGCACTTCCAGGCCGTAATCGTCGGCTTCCGAGGTGATCGGGCAGATCACCACCTGTTTCGGGGCGAACCAGAACGGGAAGTGGCCGGCGAAGTTCTCGATGAGAATGCCGATGAAACGCTCCATCGAGCCGCAAATGGCCCGATGGATCATCACCGGCGTGGTCTTCTCGCCGTCGGCGCCGATATAGAAGGCGCCGAACCGCTCCGGCAGGTTGAAATCGACCTGGGTGGTGCCGCATTGCCAGTCGCGGCCAATGGCGTCACGCAGCACATATTCGAATTTCGGCCCGTAGAACGCGCCCTCGCCCGGGTTGATCGAGGTCTTGATGCGGTTGCCGGAGCGTTCGGCAATGGTCTTCAGCACCTCGCCCATGACAGCCTCGGCGCGATCCCACATGGCGTCGGTGCCAACCCGCCGTTCCGGCCGGGTCGACAGCTTCACCACGATCTCGTCGAAGCCGAAATCGGCATAGGTGGTCAGGATCAGCTCGTTGATGCGGATACATTCCGCCGCCATCTGCTCGTCGGTGCAGAAGACGTGGGCATCGTCCTGGGTGAAGCCGCGCACGCGCATCAGGCCATGCAGGGCGCCGGACGGCTCGTAGCGATGTACCGCACCAAATTCCGCAAGTTTCATCGGTAGATCGCGGTAACTCTTCAAGCCATGCTTGAAGATCTGGACGTGGCCCGGACAGTTCATCGGCTTGATCGCGAACCAGCGCTTGTCCTCGGCCTCGTCGCCGGCGGACTGGGCCGCGAACATGTTCTCGCGATACCATTCCCAGTGGCCGGAGGTCTCCCACAGCGACTTGTCGAGCAGCTGCGGCGCGTTGACCTCCTGGTAGTCCATCTCATTGAGGCGGCGGCGCATATAGGCGACCAGGTTCTGGAACATGGTCCAGCCCTTGGCGTGCCAGAACACGACGCCCGGCCCCTCCTCCTGGAAATGGAACAGGTCCATTTCGCGGCCGAGCTTGCGGTGGTCCCGCTTCTCGGCCTCTTCGAGCATATGGGTATAGGCCTTCAGTTCCTCGTCGGTACGCCAGGCGGTGGCGTAGATGCGGGTCAGCATCGGGTTCTTGGCGTCGCCGCGCCAATAGGCGCCGGCCACCTTCATCAGCTTGAAGGAATTGCCGATCTGGCCGGTCGAGGCCATGTGCGGGCCGCGGCAGAGGTCGAACCAGCCGCCCTGGTCGTAGAGCTTGATCTCCTGGTCGGCGGGGATCGCCCCGACCAGCTCGACCTTGAAGGTCTCGCCCTTGTCCTTGAAGATCTGCACCGCCTCGTCGCGCGACACCACACGCTTGGTGAACGGCTTGTTGGCGGCGATGATCTTGCGCATCTCGGCTTCGATCGCGCCGAAATCCTCGGGCGTGAACGGCTCGTTGCGGAAGAAGTCGTAATAGAAGCCGTTCTCGATCACCGGACCAATGGTCACCTGGGTGCCGGGCCACAGCTTCTGGACGGCCTCCGCCATGACATGGGCGGCGTCGTGGCGGATCAGCTCGAGCGCCTCGGCGCTCTCGCGCGAGACGAACTCGATCGCGGCGTCCTTGAGGATGGGATCGCCGAGGTCGGCGACGACGCCGTCGAGCTTGACGGCGATGGATCGCTTGGCGAGCGACGGGGCAATGGCTTTGGCGACGTCGAGGCCGGTCGCTCCGGCATCGTAGGACCGTTTGGCGCCATCGGGAAAGGTCAGCACGGGCATGGAATTCTCCTCTCACTCCTGCCGACGGAGCAGGTAAGGGGTTGGACAAAGGGTTGAATCCGTCAGCCGGACTTGCCGTACACGGGCGCGGCATACGGTCGACGGAGGAGGCTGGGATAGCGGAGCCCGGCGGCCAGGGCAACATGCCAGGCGCGCGATCGGCCTTTCCCGCGGCCCCCGCCACGGCTAGCCTTGCGCCGATGCGGTCAACCCTCGCCCTGTTCGTCGGTCTCGCGACGTGCCTCTGGCAGGCGCCGGCGGCCCGTGGCGAGACCATGCCGCCGCCGCCCGTGGCTGGTGAGGCGCCCGCCATCCGCCCGGCCCCGCAAGCGATGATCCCGATGACCTTCACCCGCATGACCGGCGAGCCGGGCGTCTGCGGGCCCGGCTGCTCGGAATGGATCGCCGCCGAGGGTGTGATCCTGCCCGGCACGGTGGTCAGCTTCGCGGCCTTGGCGGAGCAGCTCGGCAAGACCAGGCCGCCCGTGGTCATCCATTCCGAGGGCGGCATCGTCGATGTCGCCATGGCGCTCGGCCGGATCGTCCGGCGCGCCAGGCTCGACACGATCGTGGCGCGCACCGACCGGTCCGGGGCGAGCCCGGCCCTGGCGCTGGACGGCGCCTGCCATGGCGCCTGCCTCTACCTCCTGGTGTCGGGCGTGGCGCGGGCGGCGGCGCCCGGCGCGATCATTTCGATCAGCCCGATCGACTTCCGCCATCCGGCCGGCGGCGTGTTGCCGGACGCGCTCCGGCAGAAGCTGATCGCCGCGACGCTCGAGCGGGTGCGCAGCTATTTCGGCGATATGGGGCTCGATCCGGCCCTCGGCGACCTGATGGACGGCGAACAGAACGAGCTATTCTATCCGGAACGCGGCCTTCTCGAAGGTTACGGCATCATCACCCGCGATCAGGGCTTCTGACCGGCATCCACCGCGTCACAGGCCGGCCCGCCCTTGCGCCAGCGCCAATGGCCGTAACGCCAGGGCCGGAACCAGCGCGCGCCGAGAGGCAGGATCAGCGGCGGGTTGTCGATGCCCGACGTGCCGAGCGGATGGCAGCGGCAAAGCCGGGCCACCCCCATCCAGCCGCCGGCCCACAGGCCGTGGCGCATCACCGCCTCGTCCATATAGGCAGAGCAGCTCGGCAGGTGCCGGCACCAGCGGCCGACCAGCATGGAAATGCTCAGCTGATAGCCGCGCAGCAGCGCATGGCCGGCAAGCCGCGGCCAGCGGCGCGGGTGCTTGTCGTCGAACAGCCGGTCGATATCGGAGCGTGCCATGCGGCTTTTTAGCATGCGCGCGCCCATCCGGCGTTGAAGCCGGCGTGCCCTGTCTCTATCGATAATGCATGACCAGAGCTTATGATCTCGCCGTTGTCGGTGCCGGCATTCTCGGCCTCGCCCATGCATTGGCGGCCGCCCGTCTCGGCAAACGTGTCATCGTGCTGGACAAGGACAGCCAGGCCAATGGCGCCTCGATCCGCAATTTCGGCCTGGTGACGGTCACCGGCCAGCAACGCGGACTGACCTGGCGCCGGGCCACGCGATCGCGCGACGTCTGGGCCGAGATCGCACCCAAGGCCGGCATCGCGGTCGAACATCGCGGCGTCGCAATCGCGGCCAGCCGGCCGGAGGCGGTGCCGGTGCTGGAAGCCTTCATGGCGACCGAGATGGCCGAGAATTGCCGGATCGCCACGCCGGCCGAGGCGGCGAAGCGCGTTCCGGCCCTGCGCACGGAGGCCCTGAAGGCGGTGCTCCTGTCGGAGGGCGCCCTCAGGGTCGAGAGCCGGACGGCGATCCCCAAGCTCGCGCGCCATCTCGCGGAAGCCCATGGCGTGGTTTTCCAGCGCGGCACGACGGTCACCGCCGTCGAGCCGCCCCGGATCCAGACCTCGGCCGGCCCGGTCGCGGCGGAAACCGCCATCGTCTGCCCGAACGACGACTTCCTGACCCTGTTCCCCGAGCGTATCGCCGCGCGCGGGCCGACCAAGTGCAAGCTGCACATGCTGCGGGTCAGGCCGGAACAGCCGGTCGGATTCGGCGCCGCCGTCATGTCGGATTTCGGCCTTGCCCGTTATGAGGGCTTCGCCGCCCTGGCCGAGGCCGAAGCCCTGAAAGCCCGGCTCGCCGCCGAACGGCCGGACATGCTCGCCAACGGCATCCATCTGATCGTCGTGCAATCGGCCGACGGTTCGCTCGTCGTCGGCGACAGCCATCATTACGGCGCGACGCCCGATCCTTTCGCCTCCACCGCCGTCGACGACCTGATCATGGGCGAATGCGACGCGGTGCTCGCTTTGCCCGGCCGGCGGATCGTCGAGCGCTGGACCGGCATCTATCCGTCCGGCCCTGATGTCATGTTCATGGACGCCCCGCGCCCCGACGTGCGGCTGGTCATGGTGACCGGCGGCACGGGCGCCTCGACCTCCTTCGCCATCGCCGAAGAGACGATCGCCGACCTCTATGGGCTGGCGCCACCGGCGCATGCCGTGGCGGTGTGAGGGACCGGACTGAGCGGCCCCTGTGCGGCAGATCGCATTGCACGGGAAGCACAACCCCACCTCTCCCCGGCGGGGAGAGGTCGGCGCGCGAGCGCCGGGAGAGGGGGAATAGAATTGTCCGAACAAGCCTTGCGCTCGTCGCGCGGAGCCTTCTCGTCTCGCGTTTTGCCCCCTCTCCCGGCCTTCGGCCGACCTCTCCCCGCCGGGGAGAGGTAAAAGGAGTGGTACCGGCGCTTCTGATGACGGGTCAACCGGAGTGCAAGGTTTTCGCCGGGTCGCGGTTCGGGCGTCCCTTCCCGGCCTACTCCGCCGCCTGGGGGCTGCGGGCCGCTTCGATCTTGCCGATGGCGTCGACCACGGCGTCGAAGGTCAGCAGCGTCGAGGCATGGCGCGCCTTGTAGTCGCGCACCGGCTCGAGCACGGCGATATCGGACCATTTTCCCGCCGGCGGCGCGCCGTTCTCCTTCAGCATGCGCCTGACCGTCTCGCGCAGGCTCCGGAGCTCCTCCGCCGTCGAGCCCACGACATGGCGCGCCATGATCGAGGACGAGGCCTGGCCGAGCGCACAGGCCTTCACGTCATGGGCGAAATCGGTGACCCGGTCGCCATCCATGGCGAGATCGACGACCACCGTCGAGCCGCATAGTTTCGAGTGGGCGGTGGCGCTCGCCTGGGGCGCCGCGAGACGGCCGAGCCGCGGGATGTCGGCGGCCAGTTCGAGGATGCGCTTGTTGTAGATGTCGTCGATCACGGTTGCGGTTCCCTGCGGCCGCAACATGAACAATTGTTCATGGGCCGTTCAGATGCCTCCATCATATATGCCTCCCGTGTCGACATGGAACCCCGGGCCAAGCCGGGGCGTTGCACCGGCGATAGCGGGCATGCATTTCGTCCACCCTCGATCCTCTCTCCTCGACAGTAACAGCCTGCCCCGGACCGCCGAATAACGAAGTCGTTGGGAACGTCCCTCTACCGGAGTTGAGTCATGGATGCCGTCGTTACGACCCTTCCCGTGCACAAGGGTCCCGAGGCGAAGCGTCACCGTCGTCCGACGCGGGAGGAGGCCGAAGCCGCGGTCCGCACGCTGATCGAGTGGATTGGCGACGATCCCGACCGCGAGGGCCTTGTCGATACCCCGCGCCGCATGGCGAAGTCCTGGGAGGATCTGTTCCGCGGCTATGGCCAGTCGGCCGCGGACGAACTGGGCACGGTGTTCGAGGAGGTCGGCGGTTACGGCGACGTCGTGCTGGTGCGCGACATCCCGTTCTTTTCGCATTGCGAGCACCATATCGTGCCGATCCAGGGCAAGGCGCATATCGCCTATTACCCGCGCGACGGCGTGGTCGGCCTGTCCAAGCTCGCCCGGGTGGTCGATATCTTCGCCCGCCGCCTGCAGACGCAGGAGAACATGACCGCCGAGATCGTCGCCGCCATCGAGGAGAGCCTCAGCCCCCGCGGGCTCGCCGTGCTGGTCGAGGCCGAGCACATGTGCATGTCGATGCGCGGCGTGCAGAAACAGGGCGTCTCGACCATCACCACCGGATTCACCGGGCTGTTCAAGGCGGACGCCACCGAACAGGTCCGGTTCATGACGATGATCCGCGGGTTCAAGGGGTAAGAAGCAAATGGTGAGTGGCGAATAGCGAATGGGGATGGGGATGAAGTGAAACGCCTCCCGCGAAGACGCGGGCGAGCGTTTCGCGCGACCCTATCCCCTACGCGCCATTCGCTGCTCGCACTTCGCCCGCTTCAAAGCGTCAACGCTTCCCCGACCTTCGGCACCGCCACCTTGGTCTTCGAGCCGCCCATGGCGCCGACGAACTTGTCGGCGGTCTGGTCGATCATCGGGAAGGTGCCGTAGTGGCAGGGCACGACGGTTTCGAAATTGAAGAACTTGCGGCAGGCGAAGGCGGCGGCATCGCCACCCATGGTGAAGCGGTCGCCGATCGGCACCAGGGCCAGAGAAGGCTTGTGATATTCCGCGATCAACGCCATGTCCGGCATCATGTCGGTATCGCCCATGGCATAGAGGTTGGGCCCGCCCTTGACCTTGATCACCAGGCCATTGGGATTGCCGAGCGCCTGGCTGATGCCGTCGTGGAAATCGCAGGACGAATGCAGCGCGTTGGTGAGCGACACGGTGAAGTCACCCTGGTCGGTGGTGCCGCCGCAATTCATCGGGTCGAAGGCCTTCAGGCCCTTGGACGCCAGCACCATGCACAGGTCGAAATTGGTCACCACCTTGGCGCCGGTCTCGGCCGAAATCGCCAGGCTGTCGCCGACATGGTCGGAATGGCCGTGGGTGAGCAGCACATGGGTGGCGCCGGCAATGGCCTCGGCGCGGTTGCCGGTGAATGACGGGTTGCCGGTCAGGAAAGGATCGATCAGCACGATCGATGTGCCGAACTCGAGCCGAAAGGCGGAATGGCCGAACCAGGTGAGTTTCATCGGGCGTCTCCTCATGCGGTAGGACGTGCCAAGCGGTAGGACTTGGTCCGGTTCGGCAGTATAGAGGCCGCGGGGACGGTCACAACGCATCGTCGAGGATGGGCAGCAGCATGGCGATCGTGGAACTGGTCCAAATCAGGGCCCTGGTCGGCAAGGGCTTGCGGGTGATGGGCCTGGACCTCGGCACCAAGACCATCGGGCTGGCGCTCTCCGACGTGAACTGGACGATCGCGACGCCGCTGGAAACGATCCGGCGGGTGAAATTCACGCCCGATGTCGAGGCGCTGCTGGGCCTGGCGGCCAGGCACGACGTCGGCGCGCTCTTGATCGGCCTGCCGAAGAACATGGACGGCACCGAGGGGCCGCGGGCGCAGTCGACCCGCTCCTTCGTGCGCAATCTGGTGCCGAAGACGCCTTTGCCGATCGTGTTCTGGGACGAGCGCATGTCGACCCAGGCCGTCACCCGCACCTTGCTCGCCGCCGATGCCTCACGGGCAAGGCGCGCCGAGCTGGTCGACAAGATGGCGGCCGCCTTCATCCTGCAGGGGGCGCTGGACCGGCTGGGTTATGGGGAAATCGGAGAAGCGAATAGCGAATAGCGAATGGGGAAGGAGGTGCGCCCGCGACTCAGGCTCGTCTTCCCCGTTCGCCATTCGCCCTAACGAAGGTCCACCGGACGCGGCAGCATCTCGGTGATCTGAACGCCGATGCGATTGCCGTTGATCACCACCTGGCCACGGGCGATCGGCATGTCGTTGGCGAGGATTTGCACCTCGTCGTCCTCCGTGGCATCGAGTTCGATGATGGCGCCACGCGCCATGCGCAGCATCTGGTGGATGGGCATTTTCGTCGTGCCGAGGACCACCGAGATGTCGAGGGATACAGTTTCGATTTGCGCCATGAATGCACCATGCAGGAATGGCGTTAACAGACCATGATCATGGTGAACGAGTGGTAAATTCCCGCGAGGATTTGGCCGGAACGATGCTGCCGGCGGACGGCTCCGCGCCGGTCGAATGGTTGATCGCGCCGGCGCCTGTCGCCTACGAGGACGCGCTGGCCGAGATGGACCGGCACGTGCAGGCGATTTCCGAAGGCCGGGCCGCCGAGCGCATCTGGCTCATCGAACATCCGCCGCTCTATACCGCCGGTACCAGTGCCCGCGGCACCGGCCTGATCGACGCCCGCTTTCCGGTGTTCGAGGCTGGCCGCGGCGGCCAGATGACCTATCACGGCCCGGGCCAGCGGGTCGCCTATGTCATGCTCGACCTGAACCGGCGCCGGCGCGATCTCCGGGTCTTCGTGGCCGCGCTGGAATCCTGGATCATCGCGACGCTCGCCGGTTTCAATGTCCGTGGCGAGCGGCGCGAGGACCGCGTCGGCGTCTGGGTGAAGCGGCCCGAAAAGGGCCCCGGACATGAAGACAAGATCGCCGCGATCGGCATCCGGGTGAAGCGCTGGGTGACGCTGCACGGCATTTCGCTGAATGTCGAACCGGATCTCGGCCATTTCGACGGCATCGTCGCCTGCGGCATCCAGGATCCGCGCTACGGCATCACCAGCCTGGTCGATCTCGGCCTGCCGGTGACCATGGAAGAGGTCGACACGGTGCTGCGGCAGAGCTTCGAGGAGCGATTCGGGAAGACGGTGGCGGTTTAGCGCATGAACCCTCGCCCGCGGGCGGGTGAGGATCGAGGTCCGCGCTCGTTCAAAGCGTGGGGCGGATTTCAAAACCCTGCGTGAGCCCCTCGCCCTCCGCCGCGCGCCGGTCGATGCGGTCGACCTTGGCGCCCAGCGGGCCGTTCATGGCCTCATTGATGGTGGCTTCCACCGCGGCCTCGTCGCCCGACAACACGGCCTCGACGGTCGTGTCGCGGCGGTTGCGCACCCAGCCATCGAGGCCACGCGCCGCGGCGTGGCGGCTGAGCCATTGCCGGTAGCCGACGCCCTGGACCCGGCCGGAAATGATCAGGTGGATGACCATGGCAGCATCGCCTCACGGGTCTTCAGCACGGCTTCCGCCGCGGTGATGAAATCGCGCTGCACCGGCACCGCGTCGCGGGTTTCCGACAGCAGCAGCTGGTAGACCATGTTGGAGCCGTGCAGGAAGCCGAGCTCGACGGCGGCGAGATAGAATTCCCACATGCGGGCGAAACGCTCGCCCTGCATGGCGACCACCTTGTCGCGCACGGCCTCGAAATTCTCGCGCCAGGCCTTGATGGTCCAATAATAGTGCAGCCGCAGCACTTCGCAGTCGTCGACCCAGAGCCCGGTCCGCTCGGTCGAGGCGAAGACCTCCGAGAGCGCCGGCACATAACCCCCGGGGAAGATATATTTGCGGATGAAGGGCGCGGTTGTGCCGGGCGGCGACATGCGGCCAATGGCGTGGATCATGGCGTAGCCGCCATCGTTCAGCAGGCGTTTCACGGTCGAGAAATAGTCGTCGAAATGATTGACGCCGACATGTTCCATCATGCCGACGGAGACGACCCGGTCGAAGCGCCCGGTGAGCTCGCGATAGTCCTTTTCGAAAAAGGTGACCCGGTCGGCGACGCCGGCCTGTCGGACGCGGTCCTTGGAGGCGGCGAGCTGGTCGGGCGAGACATTGATCGCGGTGACATGGACGCCGCAGACCGCGGCCAGATAGGTCGCAAGCCCACCCCAGCCCGAGCCGATCTCGGCGACGGTCATGCCCGGCTCGAGCCCGAGCTTGGCCGCGATGTGGCGCATCTTGGCGACCTGCGCGTCCTTCAGCGAGACGTCCGGCCGTTCGAAATAGGCGCAGGAATAGCTCATGGTCTCGTCCAGCCAGAGCTCGTAGAAGGCGCGCGGGTGGTCGTAGTGGCTCGACACATTGGCCGCGGCCTGCCCCACCTTGTTGGCCTGGTGCCGGCGCTTCAGGGCCCGCCAGACCTTGCGCAGGGCCTGCTGGACGGGATGGGAGCCGAGGCCCGAACGGTTGACCGAGAACAGCGTCAGCAGGTCGAGGACCTTGCCGCCGTTCTCGATCGTCAGCCGGCCGTCCATATAGGCTTCCGCCGAGGCGAGCTCCGGATTGAAGAACAGCTCGCGCTGCACCTTGGCGTCATGCAGCTTCACCGTCACGTCGGGGCCGCCGGCGCCCGAGCCGAAACTCTCGCGGCTGCCGTCGTGATGCAGAACGGTCAGGCGGCCGTTCTTCACGAAGCGGGAGAGAAGATGGGCAAGCATGCTCATGTCAGGTCTCAACCTCGAAAATCAGAACTCGGCGGCCAAAGCCACGCGTCCATTGCGACAGCCAAGTCTTAATTGCGAAAACCGTTCCGCGCGAGGCGGTCCAGTTGGGCGATATAGCCCGACGGCGGGTCCCAGGCGAGCGCCGGGCCCGGCCCGCCCGCGCCGGCGACGCCTGCCGGCCACGCGTGGCGCCATGCGCTGATGGCACTTGCCCTGCCAGCCCCGGCGTGATGCAAGTCGCCTCCCGCCATAACCTGTCCCATCCCATGTCCCCGATCGTCGCCAGCCTCGCCCCGGTTTTCCTGATCATCGTGCTCGGCGCGCTGCTGCGCGCCCGCGGCCTGATGGATGGCGGCGGCTGGAACGGGTTGGAACGGGCGACCTATTATGTGTTCTTTCCGGCCGTGATCATCATGACACTGGCCAAGGCCGACCTGCGCACCGTGCCGGTGATCGAGGTCGGCGTGGCCCTGATCGGCGCGATCCTGATCATGGCGGTGCTGCTGCTGGCGATGCGGCCCCTGCTCGCGCGGCTGTTCGACATGAACGGACCAGCCTTCACCTCGGTGTTCCAGGGCGCGACCCGCTGGAACTCCTTTGTCGCGATCGCGACCGCCGGCGCGCTGCACGCGACCGTCGGCCTGACGCTGACCGCGATCGCGGTGGCAGCGATGATCCCGCTGCTCAACGTGCTGGCGGTGATCATGCTGCAGCATTATGCCCAGGACCGCCCGGTGGTGCTGGGGCCGACGCTGAAGGCAATCGTCAGCAACCCGTTCATCTGGTCCTCGGCCATCGGCATCGTGGTCAATGCGCTGGGCCTGCCGGTTCCGGTCGTGATCATGCGTTTCGGCGATATCCTGGGCTCGGCTGCGCTCGGTGCCGGGCTGTTGCTGGTCGGCGCCGGCCTCGACGTCAAGGCGGCGCTCAAGCCCAGCGCGCTGACCTGGCTCTGCTGCGTGCTGAAGCTCGTGCTGATGCCGGCCATGGTCGGCGCCATCGCCATGGCGCTGGGCGTCTCCGGCGTGCCGCTGCAGGTGGCCGTGCTCTGCGCCGCCATGCCGACCGCGTCGGGCTCCTACATCCTCGCCCGCCACATGGGCGGCGACGCGCCGCTGATGGCGGAGATCCTCACCGTCCAGACCCTGGTGGCTGTGGTGACCATACCGCTGGCGCTCGGGCTGGTGAGCTAAGGCACGCTGGTGACGCCTCGTCTTGCCCGGGCTTGTCCCGGGCATCCACGTCTTCTCTCCGGCCAAGACGAGAACCATCCTTCACGGGAGCGCCTCGCGCCGTCGCGAACGATGAAGGCCGTGGTCACGGCTCGATCGGCCCCGGCTTGCCCTGACCCCAAAAAAGAAGCGCGGCCTCTCGACCGCGCTCCTCTTCATGCTCATGTGCCGTGACGTCCCGGGATCAATCCCAGTCGTGCATGTTGCTGCCCGGCGTGTAGAAATTGCGAGCCGGACGCTGGTAGTAGACGCGCGGCGGCGGCGCCTCGTCGTAGTAATAGGCGCGCGGAGCCGGGGCGTAATAGCCGCCGCCGTAATAGCGCTCGCGCGGATAATAGGCGGGCTCCTCGTAGCGACGGTTCTGCGAGGCGATCGCGGCACCGGCGGCAAGGCCGATAATGCCGAGCGCGATGCCGGCGCCGACGGCAGCGCCCCGGTCGCCACCGCGGTAATAGTGGCGGCGATACTGAGCGGAAGCCGGCGTGACGCTGGCGGCAACGCCCGCAGTGATCACGAGGCCGGCCACGAGGGCCTTCAGGCCCCGGGATTTGAAAGCATTGGTCAGCATTGTCATGCCCCTTCGCGTTTGTCTGGAAGCTCCGTGGCGCGTCGCGCCTCGACTTCAAGCTCCCTTCCTCAACGTTCCCGGAGACTAGCGGTTCCCCTTTGAACCCTGGCTGAACGGACAGTGACGATATCGTGGCGTGCCGATGAACGGCTGTTCATGGAATTTCAGGTATCCACAGCCCATTTCAGAGGTTTTCCGGGACCGCCGAGATGATCACGAAGGCTTGCGCCATCGGATAGTCGTCGGTGATCGTCAGGTCGACCTGGGCGCGGTAGCCGGCCGGTGTGATGGCCTTCAGGCGCTCGAGCGCGCCATTGGTCAGAACCATGGTCGGTTTGCCGGAAGGCAGGTTCGCCACGCCCATGTCGCGCCAGAACACGCCCTGCCGGATGCCGGTGCCAAGCGCCTTGCAGCAAGCCTCCTTGGCGGCGAAACGCTTGGCATAGGTCGCGGCGCGATGGGCCCGGCCCTCGGCCTTGGCGCGCTCCAGATCGGTGAACAGCCGATGGGTGAAGCGTTCGCCGTGGCGTTCCAGCGATTTCTCGATACGCCTGATATCGCAGAGATCGGAGCCGATCCCGAGAATCATCTCAAGCTTTCCTGAGCGCGAGACCGGTGAGGACGAGGCCGCCGGCGCTCAGCGCCAGCCCGAGCAGAACCAGGGGAATACGCTCCTTCGGCGGATCGTCGAGCACGATGACGTCCTCGCAGGTCGTGCCCGGAACCAGGCTGAGCGTCTCGAAGATCGGCTTGCCGTCGGGGGCATGCCGGTATTGCGGCAGGTCGATGCGGCAATCCTGGACCATGGGACCGATCCGCCGCTCGAAGACATAGGCCGGCACCGAAACCGTGTCGCGCGAGGAATGGGTGACCACCGACGACACCCAGCGCGCCGTGACCGCCTGCGTGCGGTCGGCGCGCCAATAGTGCCAGAGCGGCCAGACATTGGGCAGGAGCACGACCAGGCCGAGCACGACCACGAACAGGCCGACCAGCAGCTTGGTGCGCCCCGGCGCCAGTTCGGATGTGGCTTGGGTCAAGCCTTGGCTCCCTGAATGCCGCGCGAGCCCGGCTTGACCGGCGGCAGCGCCGCGAGTTCCGGCGGCAGCGCATCGGCGGCGAAGTCGGGCACGAACCAGGACAGCAGCGAGACCAGGGGCACGCCGACATCGACCTTGCCGCCGGAGCGGTCGACGAGAACGGCCGCGCCGACCGTGATGCCAGGGTGGCCCTCGATGGCGGTCAGGCATTCGCGGGTCGAAAGGCCGGTCGTGACGATGTCCTCGACAACAAGGACACGCGCGCCCTTGGGGATCTCGAAGCCGCGGCGCAGCTTGAACTGGCCGCCCTCGCGCTCGACGAAGATCGCCTTGGCGCCGAGCTGGCGGGCCGTTTCATAACCCGGCACGATGCCGCCGACCGCCGGCGAGACCACATAATCGACCGCGCCGAAGGTCGCCTGCACCTTGGCGGCCAGCGCCGCGCAAAGCCGGGCGGTGCGCTCGGGATCCATGAAGACGAACATCTTCTGCAGGAAGACCGGGCTGCGCCGGCCCGAGGACAGGATGAAATGGCCTTCGAGAAGGGCGCCCGCGGCGCGGAATTCGGCGAGCACGTCGTCGGGTGTCATGAGCGTTTCAGATTCCGTTTGAACTTCGGGGATCAACGCCGAACGATCTGCCGTGTCAACCATTCTTGGTGCAGTCAGACGTTTTCACCTTGGCCGGCGGCAGAACGCACGACGTCATCCCCGGCCGAGCGAAGCGAGGGGAAGGGGATCCAGGGGCCGCCTGGCGACGCCTTCAGCGCATGAAATCGCTCGGCAGGTGATCTCGTCCCGGGGGCGCGCAGCGGCGCGGACATTGCTCGGCAACCCTGGATCCCCTTCCCCTCGCCTCCGCAGAAGCAAGGGCTTCTGCTCCGGCTCGGCCGGGGATGACGGAGAGATCCTTCGGCTATCGTTCCACCCGGCATCGCCTGCGGGACCGGCCCTCTCCCTCACTCGAACACCCGCAGCGCATCGGCGGCGACCGGCAGGCTCTTGATGCCGCCGATGATGGCGTTCAGGTGCTTCAGGTCCCAGACCTCCAGATCGATCATCACGTCGGTGTAGTCGGCGGTTTTCCGGTGCATGCGGAGATTGTCGATATTGCCATCATTGTCGGCGATGACCTGGGTGATGCGGGCGAGCGAACCGGGCTCGTTGCGCGATTTCACCGCGATGCGCACGGGATAGCGCGACGGCTTGGTCTCGTCGACGTCCCAGCGCACGTCGAGCCAGCGCTCGGGCTCGTTGTCATAGGCCGCCAGCGCCGGCGACTGGATCGGGTAGATGGTGATCCCCTCGCCCGGCGTCATGATGCCGACGATGCGATCGCCGGGCACGGCGCCGCCATCGGCGGCGAAGCGCACCGGCAGGTCGAAATTGATGCCGCGAATCGGGATCGCGCCCTCGGTCTCCGGCACCTGGAATTTCAGCTCGCTGGCCCCGCCGACGCCGAACCAGTCTTCCGTCGGTTTCGGCCCGAGCGCGACCGGCCCCTTGAAGTCGGGATGGACCGCCTTCAGCACGTCGTCGGGCGGGATCTCGTCGCGGCCGACCGCCCAATAGACGTCCTCGACGGAGGCGCGCGCCAGGCGCTTCAGGCCCGGCTTGATCAATTCGTCGGAGAACGGCTTGCCGGCGCGGGTGAACAGGTTCTGCACGATGCGTCGGCCGAGCTCGAGATATTGCGAGCGGGTCGCGGCCCGGGTGGCGCGGCGGATCGCCGAGCGGGCGCGGCCGGTGACCACGATGCTCTCCCAGGCCGGCGACGGCGTGGCATTGGCATCGGTGATGATCTCGACCTCGTCGCCGTTCTGCAGCTCGGTCACCAGCGGCCGCTCGACGCCGTTGATGCGGGCGCGCGAGCAGTGATTGCCGATATCGGTATGAACCGCATAGGCGAAATCGATGCAGATCGCCTTGCGCGGCAGCGCGATCAGCCGGCCCTTGGGCGTGAAGCAATAGACCTGGTCGGAGAACAGCTCGAGCTTGGTGTGCTCGAGGAACTCTTCCGGGTTGGAGCCATGGGCCAGCGTCTCCACCGTGTAGCGCAGCCAGGCATAGGCCTTGCTCTCGTTCTCAAAACTCGAGAGCTCGGCGCCGTCCTTGTAGAGCGCATGGGCCGCGATGCCATATTCGGCGATCTCGTGCATGGCGCGGGTGCGGATCTGCATCTCGACGCGCTGGCTGCCGGGCCCGATCACGGTGGTGTGGATCGAGCGGTAGTCATTGGCCTTGGGCGTCGAGATATAGTCCTTGAAACGCTGCGGCACCGCCGGCCAGGTGGTGTGGATGACGCCGACCGCGCGATAGCAGTCGGGCAGGCTCTCGACCACCACGCGGAAGCCGACGATATCGGACAGCTGCTCGAACGAGACCGACTTGCGCTCCATCTTCCGGTAGATCGAATAGGGCTTCTTCTCGCGTCCCGAGACCTCGGCCGTGATGCCCTGGCCGGCGAGCTTGCCGGTCAGCTGCGTCTCGATCTCGGCGATGGCCTTGGCATTGGCCTCGCGCTGCCGGTCGAGCCGGGCGGTGAGCGCGGCATGGGCTTCCGGATTGATCTGGCGGAACGACAGGTCCTCCAGCTCCTCGCGCATGTCGTGCATGCCCATGCGGCCGGCGAGCGGAGCATAGATGTCGAGGGTTTCCTGGGCGATCCGGTCGCGCTTGGCGGGCGGCACATAGTGCAGCGTGCGCATGTTGTGCAGCCGGTCGGCGAGCTTGACCAGCAGGACACGGACATCGGAGGTGATCGCCAGCAGCAGCTTGCGCAGGTTTTCCGCCTGCACCGCCTGCTTGGAGACGAGGTCGAGCTTCTTCAGCTTGGTCAGGCCGTCGACCAGTTCGGCGATGTTCTCGCCGAACTTCTCCCGGATATCCTCCTTGGTCGCGGCGGTATCCTCGATCGTGTCGTGCAGGAGGGCTGCGACAATGGTGGCGTCGTCGAGCTTCAGGTCGGTGAGGATCGCCGCGACTTCGAGCGGATGGGAAAAATAGGGATCGCCGGAGGCCCGTTTCTGGCTGCCATGGGCGAGCATGGCATAGACATAAGCCCGGTCGAGCAGCGCCTCGTCGGCCTTCGGGTTGTAGCGCTTGACGCGGTCCACCAGCTCGTATTGCCGCATCATGGGGTGAACATCTGCCTCGGGTCGGATAAGCCGGCGGAAGCGCCGTGGGATATGGATATCATCCCTTGGCATTGTTCCCACAAGGCAAGGGCTAAAAAAGCCGGAAACAGGGCAGATCTGCGAACCTCTGGCGGCAAATAAAAAGGGCGGCCAATGGCCGCCCCGGTCGTCTCCACCGATGAGGGCGCGACTCACATGCCGTCGTCTTCGTCGGTATCCTCCGGCGGCTTCAGGCCTTCGAGGCCGCGCAGCAGGTCCTCTTCGCTCATCCGGTCGAGCGCCACGTCGTCGTCGCGATCGCCGCCGCCCGAGGACGCGATCATCGGCACCGCATCCGGCTCCGGCTCGTCGACCTCGACATATTTCTGCAGCGAATGGATCAGGTCTTCCTTGAGGTCGTCGGGCGAAACGGTCGCATCGGCGATCTCGCGCAGGGCCACGACCGGGTTCTTGTCGCGATCGCGATCGATCGTCAGCGGCGCGCCGGCGGCGAGCATGCGCGCGCGGTGGCTGGAGAGCAGCACCAGCTCGAACCGGTTGTCGACCTTTTCAATGCAGTCTTCGACGGTGACGCGAGCCATCGGTTATCCTTTTGGGAACGCCTTGCAATCAGGCGGATGTCCGGAAAGCTGGGCTGTATAGACGTGTCGGGGCTTCGAGACAAGTCTCGATGTCGGGCTGGTCCCGGCGGGCGATTGATGCACCAGGCATCCCGCGCGGATGATTCGTGTCTCGCCCGGGCTTGTCCTTGATACCCAAGCATTGCCTTGGCGAGGCAAGTCGTGGATGCCCGGGACAAGCCCGGGCAGGACGAAGTGTTGAGCTCGCATTGTCCCAAACGACCGAGGCGCCTCCGCCAAGGATAAGTCTCGTCCTGGCCGGGCTTGTCCCGGCCATCCACGACTTGGCGATGCGGCGACGGCTGAATACGTGGATGCCCGGGACAAGCCCGGGCAAGACGAAGGCGCGCGTGATCACTCCCGATTCCCGTGCGGGACCGTCAGGACGCATCGGCCCATTCAAAGCCGGTCGAGCGTCGCCTGATCAGGAACATCGCCGCAATACTTGGTCAGGGCCTGCGCGAACAGCGGCTCCTCCGGCGCGGCCCGGGCGAACAAGGTCATCGACGAACGGAACTTCAGGTCGTCGGGATTGCCGAAGATGTCGTGGAGGGTGCATCCCTCCGCCCGGTTCACCAGCGCGGTGCATTCGACAAGCCGGCGGCCGAGCACGGGATGGCCGGCATAGGACCTGGCCTCGGCGAGGGAGGCGAGCGCGAATCGCCGCGCCGTCGGGCTGAAGCCGAGGCCCGCGATCTGCGGGAAGACGAACCACATCCAGTGGCTGGTCTTCCGGGCCCGGCGCAGTTCGGCGAGAATCTGGCCGTAGATCGGATCCTGGGCGTCGATGAAGTGCTGCAGAGGATCGATGCCGGGCATGACCGCCCCCTTCGATGGATCAGTTGATCGGGCCGTCCGGGGCGAAGGCGCTCCGACAAAGCTTCCGGCGATGCGCCGCCGACGGTCGCAAGCCTTGCCGGCCCAATGAAAATACCCCAATCATTGCCGTGGATTGTGACGCCAATGTCTTGTGGCGCCAGGGCCGCATGTTAAAGTCGTTCCAGATTTGGCTAAAACTGGCCACATCGGTTGTTGAAGACCCCCTTTGCCGACGCGCGGCTTGCTTTTGCTATGGATCACCTGCCCCGCGCCGCATTGCCTGAAGGACTGGATCCATGTCGCTCGGACAGGAACGTATCGCGCTCTTCATTGACGGCGCCAATCTCTATGCGACAGCCAAGACCATTGGTTTCGATATCGACTACAAGCGGCTGCTGAAAGAATTCCAGAGCCGCGGTTATTTGCTTCGGGCTTATTATTACACCGCGCTGATCGAGGATCAGGAATATTCGTCGATCCGGCCGCTGATCGATTGGCTCGACTATAACGGTTTCACCGTCATCACCAAAACGGCCAAGGAATTTACCGATTCCATGGGGCGCCGGAAGGTGAAGGGCAATATGGACATCGAGCTTGCGGTCGATGCCATGGAACTGGCGCCGCGCGTCGACCACATCGTGCTGTTCTCCGGCGACGGCGACTTCCGCTCGCTGGTCGAGGCGCTGCAGCGCCGCGGCGTCAAGGTCTCGGTCGTGTCGACGGTCTCGGTCCAGCCGGCAATGATCGCCGACGAACTGCGCCGCCAGGCCGATGAGTTCATCGATCTCGCCCAGCTCATTCCGCGCGTCGGCCGCGACCCGTCCGAGCGGGCGCTGCGCCAGACCGGACAGGATATTCCCGGCTTCGTGCGCGACCGCCCTCGCCCGCCGCGCCCGCCGGTCGCCTCGACCAATCCGGCCGGCGCGGGCCCCGATGACGATTTCGCCGATCGTTGAGCGCGATGATCGAGCTCGACCCCGGGCGTGACTGCCCGCTTTGCCCGCGTCTCGTGGCGTTCCGGGAGAAGCAGCGCGCCGCCCATGCCGATTGGCACAATGCGCCCGTGCCGTCCTTCGGCACGGATGAGGCGCGCCTGCTGATCGTCGGGCTGGCGCCCGGCCTTCAGGGCGCCAACAAGACCGGCCGGCCGTTCACCGGCGACTGGGCCGGCGATCTGCTCTACGAGACGCTGATCGATTTCGGTTTCGCCAGCGGCGTCTATGACGAGCGGCCGGACGACGGGCTGACGCTGATCGACACGCGCATTACCAACGCGGTGCGCTGCGTGCCGCCGGAGAACAAGCCGACGACCGAGGAAATCGGCACCTGCCGGCCGTTTCTCTCGGCAACGGTCGCGGCCATGCCCCGGCTGTCGGCGATCGTCGCGCTCGGCCGCATCGGCCATGACAGCGTGGTGCGCGCGCTCGGCGAACGCCCCTCCAGGGTCGCCTTCGGCCACGGCGCCACGCACCGGGTCGGTCAGCTGACGCTGTTTTCCAGCTATCACTGCTCGCGCTACAACACGAATACCGGCGTGCTGACGCCGGCCATGTTCCGTGCCGTGTTCCAGGCGGTGCGCGCCCATCTCGACGCGGCCTGATCCGCGCGCGCCGCCCGGCCCTTTGAACCTTTTCCCTCGCTACGCACACCCATGGCCGGCGCCGCTCCGCGGTCGCCGCCGGCCGGGCTGCTCCCGCCGGCCCGGCGCGCCGAGCGAGGGACAAGTGCATGGCCATGACCAGCGACACCAGGACCATTCTGCGGATCTTGATCCTCGCCGGCGCGGCCATCGGCACGCTCTACTGGCTCGACACCACCTTGCGCGTCATCGCCCTGCCGGTGGCGCGCCGCGACGGCCTCGACACGATCGGCGTCTTGATGACCACCGGCTATTTCCTCGGCCTGGTGCTGCCGGTCCTGATTCTCGGCATTCTCGGCCGCTGGCTGGTACCGGGCGCCATCATGGCAATTGCCGTGATGGGGCTCGCCACCGACGCGATCTGGCCCTGGCTGCCCTGGTGAACGCCGCGCCGATAAGCCGCCGCCCGCAATTTCCGTTGCGTTAGTTGCACGCCGAGCCCAGGTTGAGCGCGCGGAACCGGCCGCGCGGGATCACGCGCTCGTGACCTCTCGCGAAGCGTCCACCTGACGCAAGTGCCGTGTTCCCTCTGCGCCCCGCCGGTTGGCGGGGTTGAAACACGGGAGACAGACATGAACCGCCGTCACGCCCTCAAGCTGCTGGGCGCCGCAGCCCTCGGCGCCGCCCTGCCGATTCCTGCGAGCCACAAAGTCTTCGCGCAGGCCGCCACGGGCCCCTTCACGCTGCCGCCGCTCGGTTACGGCTACGATGCGCTGGAGCCGAATATCGACACGATGACGATGACCATTCATCACCAGCGCCACCATGGCGCCTTCATCGGCAATCTCAACACGTTCGCGGCGCAGTACCCGGCCTTGAAGCCCGACGCGGTCGAGACCGTCCTGCGCAATCTCGCGGCCGCCCCCGAGGCGATCCGAGCGGGCGTGCGCAACAATCTCGGCGGCCATTGGAACCACAGCCACTTCTGGGAGATCATGACGCCCGGCGGCGCCAAGGAAGCCGGCTCCGAACTGGCCACCGCGATCAACGGCGCCTTCGGCGACCAGGGCCAGTTCCGCCAGCGCTTCAACGCGGCGGCGGCCGGCCGCTTCGGTTCGGGCTGGGCCTGGCTGGTGGTCGACAAGGACAAGAAGCTGGCGGTCGTGTCGACGCCGAACCAGGACAATCCGCTGATGGACGGCGCCAAGGGCGTGGTGCTCGGCGTCGATGTCTGGGAACACGCCTATTACCTGAAATACCAGAACCGCCGCCCCGACTACGTGACGGCCTGGTGGAACACCGTGAACTGGACCAAGGCGGGCGCGAACTTCCAGAAGGCGATGGCGTAAATCCCGTCGCGCGATGCGGGGAGCGGCTCGACGCTGCCCGCATCGCCGCGGCCGCCGTCAGTTTGCATGCTTCACATGAGCAAAGTTATTTCACGGCTTGGAATAGCTCATGAATTCCATCAGCGATCCGTCGGGATCGCGGAAATAGACGCTGGTTCCCGGCCCCTTGGCGCCGTTGCGCGCGACCGGGCCGAGCTCGACGGCCACCTGATGGCGCGCCAGATGGGCGACGGCGCCGTCGATCGGCCCGTCCCATTCAAAACAGAGATCGGAATTGCCGGGCTGCACCGGCAGCCTGGCGACCGGGGTGGCCTCGACGCCCGGCCCATGGCAGTTGAGCTGGGTATCGCCGAAACGATAGGCGAAACCTGGTCCGCGCGCGATGATCTCGGCGCCGAGCACGTCGCGATAGAAGGCGTTGGATCTAACCCAATCGCCGACATGGATCACGCAATGGTCGAGCTTGATCCGCATCGGGGGTGTCTCCGGGCTAGCCGCGGTCGCGCATGATGCGCGCCTGGTCGCGCTGCCAGTCGCGCTTTTTCTCGCTCTCGCGCTTGTCGTGCAGCTTCTTGCCGCGCGCGAGCGCGATCTGCAGCTTGGCGCGGCCCTTTTCGTTGAAATAGAGCTTCAACGGAATGACCGTCATGCCTTCGCGCTGGACGCCGCCGATCAGCTTGGCGATTTCCTTCTTGTGCAGCAGCAGGCGGCGCGGCCGGCGCGGCTCATGGTTGAAACGGTTCGCCTGCAGATATTCCGGGATATTGCAGTTGAACAGGAAGAATTCCTCGCCCGAAGGCCCGGCATAGCTCTCGGCGATCGTCGCCTTGGCGGCGCGCAACGACTTCACCTCGGTGCCGGTCAGCGACAGGCCGGCCTCGAAGGTCTCCATGATCTCATAGTCATAGCGACCGCGACGATTGTCGGCGATCAGCTTGATATTGGGATCCTGCTTGGGCGCCATCAGTTCATCAGGCCGGCATGGACGAGCGCTGCCTTGAGGGTTTCCTTGGTCGCGGCGGTCACCGGAACCATGGGCAGCCGGGTCTCTTCCGACATGCGGCCGAGCATGGCGAGCGCCGCCTTGGAGGGGGCCGGGTTGGGCTCGACAAACAGCGCCTGATGCAGCGGGAACAGCTTGTCCTGCAGCTTCAGCGCGGTCTTGTAGTCGCCCGCCAGGCAGGCATTCTGGAAATCGGCGCAGAGCCGGGGCGCGACATTGGCGGTCACCGAGATGCAGCCGTGGCCGCCATGGGCCATATGGGCCAGCGCGGTGCCGTCCTCGCCGGACAGCTGGATGAAGTCAGGGCCGCAAACCTCACGCTGGGCCGAGACCCGGTCGAGCTTGGCGGTGGCATCCTTGACGCCGACGATGTTCTTGATCTTCGCGAGCCGGCCCATGGTCTCGACCGTCATGTCGACCACCGAGCGCGGCGGGATATTGTAGATCAGGATCGGCAGCGCGGTCGCTTCGGCGATCGCCTTGAAGTGCTGATAGAGCCCTTCCTGGTTCGGCTTGTTGTAATAGGGCGTGACGTGCAGCAGCCCCTGCGCGCCGACCTTCTCGGCATGCTGGGAGAATTCGATGGCATCGACCGTGTTGTTGGAACCAGCGCCGGCGATGACGGGCACCCGGCCGCGGGCTTCCTCGATGGCCCAGACGATGACCTGCTTGTGTTCCTCATGGGTGAGCGTCGGGCTCTCGCCGGTCGTGCCGACCGGCACCACGCCGTGCGAACCTTCCGCGATCACCCAGTTCACATGGGCGCGGAACGCTTTCTCGTCGACCTTGCCATTGGAAAACGGCGTGACGAGCGCGGGCATCGACCCCTTGAACAGAGCGGCGGACATGAAACGTTCTCCCGAACGTGGATGAGTTAGCACGGAATAGCGCGGCCGGTCGCCGCGCGTGAAAGGTCGGACACAAAGCCTTGTGACGGCCCGGACGTCAAGCGTGGCGGTATTTTCGCATGGCTGACGGCGCCTCGTCGATTCGACCAACGCCCGAGAAATATACGACACGCCGATAAAAATCCCATGATGAATTCGCCGGTGTTCCATCACCACGCCATATGGGCCGCGGCTTCAGGCGCCGGAACTGGCGCCGTGGCGGCCCTCCGCCGCCATTTGCCGCACCTGTGCGATCAGCCGGCGGGTCGCGGCGGAAAGCGCGCCGCCGCGATAGGCCAGATGCAGCGGCGCGACCAGATCGGCCGCGTCGGTCAGGCCACGATAGGCGATGCCTTCGGTCTCGAGGCGGCGCATGGAAGCCGGAATGATCGAGACGCCGAGCCCGGCGGCGACCAGGCTGAGGGTCGACGGCATGCGCGGCGCCTCCTGGCCGATGCGCGGGCTGAAGCCGGCGGCGCGGCAAGCGGCGATGATCGCGTCATAAAGCCCCGGCCCGGTCGGCCGGCGGTAGAGAATGAAGGTTTCGCCGGCGAGATCGGCCAGCGCGATATGGCCGGCCGGGCGCGCGCCGCGCGGGCCCGGCCCGGCCAGGGGATGATGCGCCGGCAGCGCCGCCAGCATCGGCTCTTCGAGCAAGGGCTCGACGGCGATGCCCGCGGCTTCGCCGGCCGGCGCCCGGATGAAGGCGGCGTCGAGCCGGCCGCTGCGCAGGGCGCCGACCAGTTCGACGGTGCCGCCCTCCTCCAGCGCCAGCGACACGTCGGGGGCCGCGTCGCCGAAGGCGCGGATCGCCGACAGCACGAAGGGATGGAACGCCGCCGAACTGGTGAAGCCGACGGCAATGCGACCGCTTTCGCCGCGGGCGACGCGGCGTGCCGTTTCGACCGCGCGCTCGACCTGGGCCAGGATGGCGCGCGCGTCCTCGAGCAGCACCTGGCCGCTTTCGGTCAGCTGCATGCCGCGCGGCAGGCGATGGAACAACACCGCGCCGATCTCGGCCTCCATGGCGCGGATCTGCTGGCTCAGCGGCGGCTGCTGCATGCCGAGCCTTTCGGCCGCGCGCGTCACATGGCCTTCCTCGGCGACGGCGACGAAATAGCGAAGCTGGCGAAGGTCGATCAACGGCATATCCCATCGATATGGCAAGGCAATGAAACATATATTGGACTGCCATGGCCAGGAGAAGTAGGTCGATAACCACAAATCCGGTCGCGAACGGGCGCGCCGGGAGGCCGCGCCTCGCCTTGTGCTTGGCCGGGCACGGAGCGGGACGATGACGGTGGCGGCCAACGAGCTTCAGGTGAGCGAGCAAGCAGGACCGCCCACCGTGCGGGCCTTGTTCCTCGGCTTTCTGGGGCTCGGCCTGACCGGTTTCGGCGGCGTCCTGCCGCTCGCCCGCACCATGATCGTCGAGCGGCGGCAATGGCTGACGGCCGAAGAATTCACCGACCTGCTCGGGCTCTGCCAGTTCCTGCCCGGCGGCAACATCATCAACCTGTCGGTGGCGATCGGCCTGAAATTCCATGGTCTTGCCGGCGCATTGGCTTCGATCCTCGGCCTGATCGCCTTTCCCTCGATCATCGTCATCGGCCTTGGCGTCATCGCCGAGCATCTGCAGGGCGACCCGCATGTGCAGCACATGTTCGCGGGGCTGGCGGCCGCCGCGGCCGGCCTGCTCGTCTCGATGGCCGTCAAGATCGCATGGCCCTTGCGCCGCCGGCCGGAGGGCATCGTCATCGCCGTGGCCTGTTTCGTCGCCATCGCCGTTCTGCGCCTGCCCTTGCTGCCGACCATGCTGACGCTCGCGCCCTTGAGCATTCTGGCGACCTGGTTCGTCAGGGTCCGGGCCTCGGGCCTTGGGGGTGCCAAGCCATGACGTCGGTCCTGGTCGCCCTCGCCGTCATCTTCACCCAGCTGTCGCTGCTCGCCTTTGGCGGCGGCAATACGATCCTGCCGGAGATGCAGCGGCAGGTCGTGGATATCCATCACTGGATGACCGCGCGCGAATTCTCGACCATGTTCGCCGTGGCGCAGGCTTCCCCCGGACCGAACATGATGATCGTCACGCTGGTCGGCTGGCACGTCGCGGGCTGGCAAGGCGTGCTGGTGACCTCGCTGGCGAAATTCGGCCCGTCTTCCATCGTCACGGGGATCGCCATGGGCCTGTGGCAGCGCTTCAAGGACAATCCCTGGCGCGCCACGGTCCAGGCCGGGCTGGTGCCGATGACGGTCGGCCTGGTCTCGGCCAGCGCCGCGCTGATCACCGAGGCCTCCGACCATGAATGGATCCTGGTGGCGATCACCGCCGCCGTCGCGCTGGTCACCTTCAAGACCCGCATCCACCCGCTCTGGGCCCTTGGCGCGGGCGCCCTGCTCGGCTGGAGCGGCTTCGGCCAGCTCTGATCGCCGCGCATCGTTAGCGGCCGCTTAACCAGTTTTACCGGATGCCACCCGTCCCGTTCAGCACTCGTCAAGGAAAACGAACGACAAACGATCACTCAAAGGCCGCATTTCGCCCGCGGGGTGAGGCCATCCGGTGTTGCGTATCAGGACGGTTTCATGGTGCCGACCTTTGTTTACCCTTTGCGTCTGGCGCTGCTGACCAGGGTTGCCCTCGGCGTCTTGACGCTGGCCGGACCGGCCTGCGCCCAAGCAACCGACGGCGATATCGCCCAGCATCTGCTGGAGCGGCGGGCGACCGAGGCGGCCCAGAGCGAGCAGTCGGCCGCCGAACCGCTGCCGGCCGAGCAGCCGATCGTCGAGGCTCGCGCAACCGCGCCCACCACCACCGGGTCGATCCCGCAGGCCGACCGGGCGTGGCGCCCGCAAGGCGATGCCGGCGGCCAGGCCGACGTCGCCGCTCTCGGCCGGGTGATCACGGCGGCCAAGGCCGGCCGGGTCGACCAGGCGACCGCCGGCCGCAATGCCCTGACCGACCCGATTTCGCGGGCGATCGCCGAATGGGCCATTCTCCGCTCCAATGAAGGCGTCGGCTTCGCCCGGCTGTCGGCCTTCCTGCAGGCCAATCCGGGCTTTCCCGCTTCGCAGCGCATTCGCATGCGTGCCGAGGGCGCGCTGCTGGAAGAGAATCTCGACGCGGCGACGGTGCGCGCCTTTTACGCCACCCGCCAGCCCAACTCCGCCAAAGGCAAGATCGCCCTTGCCATCGCGCTGAAGCGCGGCGGCGATGCCGAGCGTGGCAATCGCCTGGCGCGCGACATCTGGCGGCGCGACGATCTCTCCGCCGACACCGAGCAGACCTTGCTCACCGCCTTCGGATCGATCCTGACCCAGGCCGATCACAAGGCCCGCCTCGACCACATGCTGCATGCCGAGCAGGACGGCACCGCCATGCGCGCGGCGCAGCGGCTCGGTGGCGGCCAGGTGGTCCTGGCGCGTGCCTTCCTCGCCATCGGCGCAAGGCGCGCCAATGGCGGCGCCCTGCTCGCCCAGGTTCCGGCTTCGCTGCACCAGGATCCCGCCTACCTGTTCGCCAAGGCGCAATGGCTGCGCCGCGAGGACCGGGCCCAGGAGGCCGCCGCCGTGCTGATCGCGGCGCCGCGCGACCCGGCGGTGCTCGGCAGCCCCGAGGACTGGTGGACCGAGCGGCGCGTCATGGTGCGCAAGCTGCTCGACGCGGGCGATGCCCGCACCGCCTATCGCGTCGCCTCGACCCATTCGGTTCGCCAGGGCTCGGCACGGGTCGAAGCCGAATTCCATTGCGGCTGGCTGGCACTGCGCTTCCTCAACGATCCGGCGACCGCCCTGCGTCATTTCGAAGCCGCGCGCCACGCCTCCAACACGCCGATGTCGCAGTCGCGGGCGTTCTACTGGGTGGCTCGCGCCCAGGAAGCCCTCGGCCAGCAGGCCGAGGCGCGCCGTTCCTACGAGGCAGCCGCGCGCCATCCGACCCATTATTACGGCCAATTGGCCCGCGCCAAGCTCGGCATGACCGACCTGCCGATCCGCCGGCCGGTGGAAGCCACGCCCGTCCGCGGGCCCTCGGCCCGGGCGCTGAGCATGCTCTACCAGCTCGGCGAACAGGATCTGGCCCGTGCCATCCTGGCCGATCTCGGCCTGCGCGCCATGGATACCGGGCAATTGCATGCCGCGGCCGAAGTCGCGGCGCGCAACAACGACGCCAAGGGCGTGCTGATCCTCGGCAAGCTCGCCAACAACCGCGGCCTGCCATTCGACATCCACGCCTTCCCGACCATTGGCATTCCGCAATATGCCCATGTCGGGCCGGAGGTCGACCGGGCCGTCGTCTATGCCATCGCGCGGCAGGAATCGACTTTCGACCCGCGCGCCGTCAGCCATGCCGGCGCGCGCGGCCTGCTGCAGCTCATGCCGGCGACGGCACGGGCGACGGCGCGCACCTATGGCGTCGCCTTCGACCAGGGCCGCCTGATCAGCGACCCCGCCTATAACGCGCGGATCGGCGCGGCCCATCTCGGCGAACTGGTGGCCGAGTTCAACGGCAGCTACATCATGACCTTCGCCGCCTATAATGCCGGTCGCGGCCGGGTGCGCGAATGGGTGCAGGCCTATGGCGACCCACGCGACCCGCGTGTCGATCCGATCGATTGGGTGGAGCGCATTCCCTTCACCGAGACGCGCAACTATGTGCAGCGCGTGATGGAGAACGTGCAGGTCTACCGGGCGCGCCTCGGCGGCGGATCCGGCCTGCGCATCGAGGCCGATCTCAGGCGCGGCCGGACGAACTGACCCGCCGAATGGCGACCGGCCGAACCGGCGGTCAGCTCTTGCCGGTTTTCGGCTCGACCGCCACCGCCACCAGCCAGCGCCGGATGACCCGTTCGTCGGCCTCGGAGAACCCTTCGGACAGATGCTGTTCGGCGTCACGGACCGCCTCGCGGCAGCCGGCGAGCAAGGTCTTGCCGGCTTCCGACAGGCCGAGCTCCTGGATCCGGCCATGCACGGCGTGCGCCTTGCGGGTGACGGCGCCTGCCCGCTCCAGGTTGGCGACGATGACACTGACCGTCTGGGGCGTCAGCATGGTCAGGCGGGCGATGTCGGCATTGGACAGGCCCGGATAGGCGCCGAGCATGGTGAGCACCAGGAATTGCGGCGGCGTGGTGTCGAGAGGGCTCAGCGCGCGCTCGAGCCGCAGCCGATGGGCGGCGCCTGCCTGGCGCAGCAGGTAGCCGAGATAGCCCTCCTCGCCGCGCTTGCCTTCGCCGATATCAGGCATCGCAGGTGGCCCGGCAGGCTTGCGCATCATATCAGTGCTCTTATATGTTGTTCGTGTTCTAACATTATCTCCTATCCGCAAAAAGAGCCAGCCATGTCCGCATCTGCCCCCCGCATTGGTTATGAAGCCTTCGGCACGATCGCCCCCGCCGCGCGCGCGGCGCTGACCGCGCTCGGCAAGGCCGTCGACGATTCCGGTCTCGACAAGGGATTGACCGAGCTTCTCAAACTGCGCGCGTCGCAGATCAACGGCTGCGCGTTCTGCATCCAGTATCATCTGCATCTGGCGCGCAGGGCCGGCGTGGCGGCGGTCAAGCTCGACCTGGTCGCCGCCTGGGCGGAAGCCGGCATCTATTCGCCGCGCGAAACGGCGGCGCTCGCCTGGACCGAAGCGCTCACCGTCAATCCGGGCGCCGGCGCGACCGACGCGCTCTATGCCAGCGTGCGCGAACAGTTCAGTGAGACCGAGCTGGCCTTCCTGACCGCGGCGATCGCCAATATCAACGCATGGAACCGGATCGCCGCCTCGCTGCGCTTCGCCGTGGCGGGCGCGTAGGGCGAGCGGGTGGCGAGTAGCGAATAGCGATGAAGCGAAACCCGCCGTGTGCGTCAGCCCTCTCCTGCGGCGGCGCAGGAGAGGGTTCGCGCTGTGCCTCGCGCATCATGCCCCATTCGCCACTCGCCATTCGCCCCCTCACCCCCTCAGCGTCACCCGGGCGGGCGGCTCGGTATGGGCTGCGGGCTCCATGGCTTCGACCAGCTGAATGAAGGACGAGCCCGGCAGAGGCGGCGCGAAGACGTAGCCTTGCGCACTGCGGACGCCGCGCCGGCGCAGGGCCTCGACCTGGGCGAAGGTCTCGACGCCTTCGGCGACCACGTCCATGTTCAGATGCGCCGCCAGATCGATCAGGCTGTCGACAATGGCGGTGGACTGGCGCTCGGCGCCAAGCGCGTCGATGAACAGCTTGTCGATCTTCATGACGTCGACGCCGAGCTTCAACAGATAGCTCATGCCGCCATGGCCGGTGCCGACATCGTCGAGCGCCACCTTGACCTCCATGGCCTGGAAGCGGGCGATGATGCTGCGCGCGGTCTCGATGTCGTCGAGCGGGTCGCGCTCGGTCACCTCGAGCAGGATCTGCGACAGCCGAAGGTCGGACGCGCCGAAAATGGTGGCGACGTCGGCGATGATGGTGTCGTCCTTGAAGTGCGCGGCGCAGAGATTGAAGCCGCATTTGAGCGTGGGGCGCACCGAATAGGTCGGGCCGAGCTCCTGGGCGGCCTGGCGCATCAGCGCCAGCGTCAGCGGGAAGATGAAGCCGGAGCGCTCGGCGCGGTCGATGAAGGCGCCCGGCGGGACGATGCTGCCGTCGGGTTTGCGCCATCGCACGAGCACCTCGCAGCCAAGGATGCGACCGGTGTCGATATCGAGGATCGGCTGGTAGTGCGGAATGAACTCGCCATTGTCGAGCGCGTCCTGCATCTCGGCCATGGGGTCGACGCCGCGCCGCGCGGAAATGACAATGAGCGCGCCGATGACCAGGCCGAGAAGCGCGGCGACCACGGTGGCCAGGACGATGATCCAGAGCCGCGCCTCGCGCCAGTCGGCGCGCGACGCGGTGACCGCAACCTTGATCGGCAGGCTCTGCGAAACATTGTCCAGCCGGGCGTCGAAGGCGGCACCGTTGCGGCCCAGATTGCGGGAGATCAGCAAGGCCGAGCCTTCGCTGAGATTGACCTCGATGCCCAGCCGGTCTCCCGTCCCGCCGGCGGTCTGATAGGGGGCGAACAGGCTGGCCGCCACCAGTCCGCCGAAAATCGCGTTCTCATGCTCGCGCCAGACGATCCTGAGTGCCCTGCCCTCGGAGCCGAAAGCGACCACCGACCCCAGCGAAATGCGCGGGTCGCGGGTGGGAAGCAGCTCGGAGAGCGGCGAGATACGGACGAGCTCGCCGATATTGTTGCACAGCACCGTGCCGTCGGGCGCCAGCACCGCCAGTTCCTTCAGCACCGGCGAGCCGAAGACCAGGACGCGCAGCGCCTCGCGGTCGCGCAGGTTGCAGGTGCTGGCCCGGCGCAGCGCCGCTTCCTTGAGCGTCACCACCGAGCGCTCGACCGAGCTCTCGATGCGCTGGATGACCTGGGTCGCCATGCGCTGGAGATGGGCTTGCAGGTCGCGCTCGACATAAGCTTCGGCGCCGAAATAAGCCGCGATGGGCGCAAGCGTCGCAATCGCGGCCGCCGCCATCCACACCAGGCCTCTCGCGCCCAAGCCCGCCCTCAAACCCACCCCACCGATCGCTGCCGAATCCGCCAGGAACCGGCAGGATCGTACAAGGATATCAGGACATTAAGGAGCGCGTCTTAATGGTCTCTTGCCTGCCCTATGGTCAGGCGGCAGGCAATTTCGCGGCCTCCTGAGCCTCGACCACCGCCAGCGCCGTCATGTTGACGACGCCGCGCGCGGTGACCGAGGAGGTCAGGATATGCGCCGGCTTGGCCGGGCCGACCAGGATCGGGCCGACCGGCAAGGCGTCGGCCAGCACCTTGATCACCTGGAAGGCGATATTGGCGGCGGCCATGTTGGGCATGATCAGCACATTGGCGACGCCGGTCAGCTTGGAATGCGGGAAGATGCGCTCGCGCAGCTCCGGCAGGAGGGCCGTATCCGCGTGCATCTCGCCGTCGACCTCGAGACCCGGCGCCCGCTCCCAGATCAGCTTCAGGGCCTTGCGCAGGGTTTCCGCATCGGCGTCGTCATAGCTGCCGAAATCGGAGTGGCAGACCAGCGCGATCTTCGGCTCCAGGCCGAAACGCCGGACATGGCCGGCGGCGGTGATCGCCATGTTGGCGATCTGCTCGGGCGTCGGGTCGGTGGTGACATGGGTGTCCGCGATGAACAGCGGGCCCTTGGAGGTGATCAGCAGCGACAGGGCCGCCAGCCCTTCGCAATCGTCGTTCAAGCCGATCACCTGGCGGATATGGCGCAGATGCGTGTTGAACCGGCCCTCGACGCCGCAGATCATGGCGTCGGCATCGCCACGCGCCAGCGCGACGGCGGCGATCGCCGAATTGGAGGTGCGCATGATGGTGCGCGCCGCGTCGGGCGTCACGCCGCGCCGGCCGGTGCTCTCGTGATAGCTCGCGACATAATCGCGATAGCGCGGGTCGGACTGAGGGTCGATCAGTTCGAAATCCTTGCCCGGCCGGATCGACAGGCCGAACCGCTCAAGCCGCTGCTCGACCACCGCGGGCCGGCCGATCAGCACCGGCAAAGCCAGCCCCTCCTCGACCACGACCTGGGCGGCGCGCAGGATCCGCTCGTCCTCGCCCTCGGCATAGATGACGCGCTTCGGCGCCTCGCGGGCCTTGTCGAAGACCGGCTTCATCAACAGGCCGGAGCGGAAGACGAAGCGCGACAGTTCGGTGCGATAGGCGTCGAAATCGGTGATCGGCCGGGTGGCGACACCGGTTTCCATGGCCGCCTTGGCCACCGCCGGCGCGATGCGCAGGATCAGCCGCGGATCGAAGGGCGAGGGAATGAGGTTGCCGGCGCCGAACGTGCCGACCTCGCCGCCATAGGCCCGCGCCACCACGTCGGAGGGCGCCTCACGCGCCAGGCCGGCGATGGCGCGCACGGCGGCGAGCTTCATCGGCTCGTTGATCGCGGTCGCGCCGCAATCGAGCGCGCCGCGGAAGATGTAGGGGAAACACAGGACATTATTGACCTGATTGGGGAAATCCGACCGTCCGGTGCAGATCATCGCGTCGGGCCGCGCCTCGCGCGCGACGTCGGGCATGATCTCCGGATTGGGATTGGCCAGCGCCATGATCAGCGGGCCCTTGCCCATGCGCTTGACCATGTCCGGCTTCAGCACGCCGGCCGCGGAAACGCCGAGGAAAATGTCGGCATCGCCAATGATGTCGCCAAGGGTTCGGGCATTGGTGTCCTTGGCATAGACCTCCTTATAGGGGTCCATCAGCTTTTCGCGGCCCTTGTAGACGACCCCTTCGATGTCGGAGACCCAGATGTTTTCGGTCTTGGCCCCGAGTTCGACCAGCAGGTTGAGGCAGGCGATGGCAGCGGCGCCCGCGCCGGAGGCGACGATCTTGACGTCCTCGATGCGCTTGCCCATCAGCTCCAGCGCATTGGTGACCGCCGCGCCGACGATGATCGCGGTTCCGTGCTGGTCGTCGTGGAATACGGGAATCGCCATGCGCTCGCGCAGGCGCCGCTCGACCTCGAAACATTCCGGGGCCTTGATGTCCTCGAGGTTGATGCCGCCGAAGGTCGGTTCGAGCGCCGCGATCACGTCGACGATGCGATCGACCTCACGCGCGTCGATCTCGATATCGAAGACGTCGATGCCGGCGAATTTCTTGAACAGGACCGCCTTGCCCTCCATCACCGGCTTGCCGGCGAGCGGGCCGATATCGCCGAGCCCGAGCACGGCCGTGCCGTTGGAGATGACCGCCACCAGGTTGGCGCGGATGGTCAGCTCGGCGGCTTGAGCCGGATCGGCGACGATCGCCTCGCAGGCCGCCGCCACGCCGGGGGAATAGGCCAAGGCCAGATCGCGCTGATTGCCCAGAGGCTTGGTGGCCTGGATCTCCAACTTACCCGGCCGCGGCAGCCGATGATAAATCAGCGCGCCGGCTTTCAGATCGTCGGTAATTTCCTTGGACATGTACCCCTCCGATGACGCGGTCATGCGCTTCTGGTTTTGCCGGGTCAACCATCCGACATCAAGAGCCGGCCGGAAAGCCGGTCTGGCCAATCAGCACCTTTGCCGAACAGGAAAAAGCGCATTTGCCGACAAGGCGAGTCAGCCGCGGTGCCGGATGGCCGCCCTAACACAAATCGTCATGCCGATTGAAGGGCACGCCCGTGGCCGGAGCGAGAAAATCGGGCTAGACCGTTGCGAGCGGCGCCCGCGCGGGCTATCGGGGCGGATCAACGGGATAAGTCACGTGACCGACAAGCCGAAAGCCTCAAATGGCCTGACCTATGCGCAAGCGGGCGTCGATATCGATGCCGGCAATCGCCTGGTCGACATGATCAAGCCGCTGGTGCGCGCCACCGCGCGGCCGGGCGCCGATGCCGAGATCGGCGGCTTCGGCGGATTGTTCGACCTGAAGGCCGCGGGTTTCAAGGATCCGGTGCTGGTCGCCGCCAATGACGGCGTCGGCACCAAGATCAAGATCGCGATCGAGGCCGACCGGCACGACACGATCGGCATCGATCTGGTCGCCATGTGCGTCAACGACCTCGTTGTCCAGGGCGCCGAGCCGCTGTTCTTCCTCGACTATTTCGCCACCGGCAAGCTGTCGCCGGAAGCGGCCGCCCAGGTGGTCAAGGGCATCGCGCTCGGCTGCAAGCAGGCCGGCTGCGCGCTGATCGGCGGCGAGACCGCCGAAATGCCCGGGCTCTACGCCGATGGCGACTATGATCTGGCCGGCTTTTCGGTCGGCGCCGCCGAACGCGGCACGCTGCTGCCGCGCCCCGATGTCGCCAGCGGCGACGTGGTGCTGGGCCTCGCCTCGTCCGGCGTCCATTCCAACGGCTATTCGCTGGTGCGCAAGATCGCCGAGCTCTCGGGATTGCGCTGGGACGCGCCGGCGCCCTTCGGCCCCGAGATGACGCTCGGCGAAGCCTTGCTGGAACCGACCCGCATCTACGTGAGGAGCGTGCTGTCGGCCCATCGCTCGACCGGGGCGATCAAGGCGCTGGCCCATATTACCGGCGGCGGCTTCGTCGACAATATTCCGCGCGTGCTGCCTGATGGGCTCGGCGTCGCGGTCGACCTGTCGGCCGTGCCGGTGCCGCCGGTATTCGGCTGGCTCGCCAAGGTCGGCGGCCTGGACCAGGCCGAAATGGTGCGCACCTTCAATTGCGGGATCGGCATGGTCGTGGTGACGGCGCCGGCCGACGCCGAACGGCTGATCGCGGCCTTCGAGGCCGTGGGCGAGACGGTGGTGACGCTCGGCCAGGTGGTCGCCGCGACCGAGGAGCCGCTGGTGACCTTTACCGGAGCCTTGACGCTGTGAGCCGCAAGCGCGTCGCGATCCTGATCTCCGGACGCGGTTCCAACATGGCCGCGCTGATCGCCGCGGCCAAGGCCGCGGACTATCCGGCCGAGATTGTTCTCGTGCTGTCGAACGTCCCCGGGGCCGGTGGCCTGGCGCTGGCCGAAGCCGAAGGCATCGCGACGGTGACAATCGACCGCAAGCTCTACGGCCGCGACCGCGAGGCCTTCGAGCAGGCCATGCAGGCGGAGTTCGAAGCCCACGCGATCGAGATCGTCTGCCTCGCCGGCTTCATGCGTATCCTCAGCCCCTGGCTGGTCGGCCAGTGGCAGGACCGCATGATCAATATCCATCCCTCTATTTTGCCGGCGTACAAAGGTCTCGACACACACGAACGAGCGCTCGCGGATGGTGCCACCAGGCACGGTGCGACGGTGCATTTCGTGGTGCCGGAAATGGATGCCGGACCGATCATCCTGCAGGGCGAAGTGCCGATCCTGCCCGGCGACACCGCGGAAACACTGGGAAAACGAGTGCTCGAAGTCGAGCACCGGATCTACCCTGAAGCGCTGCGGATGATCGCGACCGAGTACAGCTTGAGCTGAGTCGCTATGGTATTTAGCCGGATCATTGTCTGGTCTGCGATGGGCCCGACGGCAGCCGGAAAAGGCACTGCGTCATCCCCGGCCGGCGAAGCGCGGGAAGGGGATCGAGGGGCCGACAGACCGTGCGTCCCGCGCATCAAATTGCCTGGCAGGAGATCTTGTCGAGGTGGTTTCGCGGCGTCGCGGACGCCGCCCTGCAACCCCTGGATCCCCTTCCCTCGCCTCCGCAGAAGCAAGGGCTTCTGCTCTGGCTCGCCGGGGATGACGTAGAGCGTCATCGACGGCCGTTCAGCCCGTCCGCATGCCGGCAAGACGCCCCTGCCTCAATCACTCCACGGGCCTGATCCAGGCCTTGTTGTCGTGGAAGGCAGCGCCACCGAAGGGGGCGACCGCGTCGGCGCCGGTCAGCATGTTGATGCCCCTGCCCTTTTCATGCGCGGAATTGGGCCAGAGGCCTTCGGCGATCAAGGTGCCGGGGCGGGTCTGGTCGGTGACCTTGGCATGCAGGATGACCTGGCCGCGCTCATTGCCGAGCTCGACCTTGGCGCCCGGCGCGATGGCCAGCCGCTCGGCATCGGCCGGGTTGATCATCACTTCCGGACGGCCCTCGCGCTTTCTGGACGACGGCGTCTCGGCGAAACTCGAATTGAGATAGCTGCGCGACGGCGAGGTCGCGAGCTTGAACGGATGGGCCGCGTCCGGCTCCTCCGTCACGTCCCAATGGTCGGGCAGCGACGGCATCTTATCCCAGGGCCCGAGCGTGCCGATATTGGCATTGGGCACGTTCGGCCAGTCCGGCTTGAACTTGAACTTGCCGTCGCGATAGGCGAATCCCCCGAGATAGTGGGCCTCCTCGAATTTCGGCTGGACGTCGCGGAAATTGGTGGTCTCCAGCTCGGCCAGCGTACCCCAGCCGGAATTCTGCAGGGTCCAGTCGATGATCTCGCGCGGGCTCATGGTGAAGCCCTGATGCTCGGCGCCCAGCCGCTGCGCCAAAGCCGAGATCACCTCGTGGTTCGACCGGCATTCGCCGGGAGCCTCGACCAGTTTCAGGCCGAGCATGATGTGCTGGTGGCCGCCGCCGGCATAGAGGTCGTCATGTTCCATGAACATGGTAGCCGGCAGCACGATATCAGCCATCTTGGCCGTATCGGTCATGAACTGCTCGTGCACCACGGTGAACAGATCGTCGCGGGCGAAGCCTTGGAACACCTTGGCCTGGTCGGGCGCCACATTGACCGGATTGGTGTTCTGGATCAGCAAGGCGGTGACCGGCGGCCCGTCGCTGCCGTCGGGGCGCTTCAACGCCTCGCGCTCACCGGTCAGGATCGCGCCGATGCGCGACTGGTCGAGGATGCGGATCTTGGGATCGCGCGCGTCGAGCCCTTCGATCAGCGATTTGCGCCAGTGATAGATCGCGCCATTGTTGTGGAAGGCGCCGCCGCCCTCATATTGCCAGGCGCCGGTGACCGCCGCGATGCAGGCGGCGGCGTGCATGTTGACCGCGCCGTTGCGCTGGCGGCCGAAGCCGTAGCCGAGCCGGAAGAAGGTCTTCCTGTTCTCGCCGACCAGCTTGGCGAAGGTCTCGATCTCGTCGACGGTGAGACCGGTGATGCCGGCGGCCCAGGCCGGGCCGCGGGTCGAGAGATGGGCTTCGAGCTCGGCCGGCACGTCGGTGTAACGGGCGAGATAGTCCCGGTCGGCATAACCGTCGCGAAACAGCACATGCATGACGGCGCAGGCGAGCGCGCCGTCGGTGCCGGGCTTGAGCACCAGGCTCAGATCGGCCTGTTTCATCGTGTCGGTCTTGTAGACGTCGATCACCACCACCTTGGCGCCGCGCTCCTTGCGGGCCTTCATCGCATGGGTCATCACATTGACCTGGGTCGACACCGCATTGGTGCCCCAGATCACCACGACGTCGGCAAGCGCCATTTCGCGCGGATCGACGCCGGCGAGCTTGCCGGTGCCGGCAATGAAGCCGGACCAGGCCATGTTGGTGCAGATGGTGGCGAAGAAGCCGGAATATTTCTTCACATGGCGCAGGCGGTTGATGCCGTCGCGCATGACGAAGCCCATGGTGCCGGCATAATAATAGGGCCAGACCGTCTCGGAGCCATGGCGCGCTTCGGCCTCGCGCAGTTTCGCGGCCGCGATGTCGAGCGCCTCGTCCCACGAAATTCGCTGAAACTCGCCCGACCCCTTGGGTCCCTTGCGGATCAGCGGATACAGCAGGCGGTCGGGATGGTAGGTGCGCTCGGCGTAGCGCGCGACCTTGGCGCAGACCACGCCTGCGGTGTAGCTCTGCCTGGCATCGCCATGGACGCGGCCGATCCGCCCCTCGATCACCTCGATGTCGAGCGAACAGGCCGACGGGCAATCATGCGGGCAGGTCGACTGGCGGCGTTCGATGCGCAGCGGGGCATTCATCGGGGGCTCCGGGATGGGGGCACCTGACCGTGGACCGGCCTTGGGATCGGCGTCGAGCCTAAGCCATATCGCGCCAACGAAAAAGGCGGGCCGGAGCCCGCCTTGACGCATATTGTTCTATGGATCGATCAACCGGGCTGATCGACGGCGATCAACCGGGCTGATCGAAGGCGATCAACCGGAGATGATCTCGTTCTCGGAGAAGAACTGGGCGATCTCGAGCTTGGCGTTGTCGGCCGAGTCCGAACCGTGCACCGAGTTCTCGCCCACCGACAGGGCGAACTGCTTGCGGATCGTGCCGTCGGCGGCCTGGGCGGGATTGGTGGCGCCCATCACTTCGCGGTACTTGGCAATGGCGTTCTCGCCTTCCAGGACCTGCACGACGACCGGCGCCGACACCATGAAATCGACGAGCTCACCGAAGAACGGCCGCTCCTTGTGGACCGCATAGAAGCGGCGTGCTTCGCCGAGCGACATCTGAATGCGCTTCTGGGCGACGATCTTCAGGCCGGCGGCCTCGATGAGGGCATTGATCGCGCCGGTGAGGTTACGCTGGGTGGCGTCCGGCTTGAGGATGGAGAAGGTGCGCTCGATGGCCATCGACTGTTCCTTGGGAGAGGGATTGGGAGGAAGGTGGCGCGCTTCTAGCAGCGCCTTAACCCGCCCGCAACGCCCAGGGCGTCACGGTGGCGGCGGGATGAACCGGACATGAAGCGACGGATCAGAAGGCGTTCAGCGCAACCGCGCTAGCTTCTTCTCATGACGGCTGATCGAGGCCGCCACGTTACCGATCGAAAAATGGCCGGTCGAACCCGTCAGTTGAATTTACGTCCTGGAGAACCCCTATGCGCAAGCTCGCCCTCACCGCCATCGCAGGCTTCGCCGCCCTGATGGCAGTGGCGCTGACGCCATCCAAGGCCGACGCCCAGATGTCCATCGGCATCGGCGTCGCCAGCTCGAGCCCCTATATGCCGGTGCAATATTACGGCGGTGGCGGCGGCTGGGATCGCCCGCGCCGCGACTGGGACCGTCCCCGTCCCTATTATCGTCCGGGCTACGGCGGTTACGCCCCGCGCCGCTGCTGGGTCGAGCGGCGCTGGGTCGAGACGCCCTGGGGTGCCCGCCCGCGTGACGTTCGCATCTGCCGCTAAGGCATCCGAGTAGTCGCGCGGGTCATGACGCCCCACCTGGTCCGCGCGAAGTTGGCCCGTCGCCCCGTTGATCCGGAGCGGCGGGCCTTCTTGTCTTCAGGCTCCCGCCAGGATCGATGGGCCGGTCGAGACCGGCCCGGATCCCGCCGGTGTCAGGCTTCCAGTGTCTTCGACTTGAACAGCGCCCCGGCGACCGCGCCGGCAATCGTCGGGACGATCAGGAACATCCAAACCTGGGCCAGCGCCGTGCCGCCGACGAACAAAGCCGGTCCGAACGAGCGCGACGGGTTGAGCGAATTGCCCGAGACCGGCACGAAGGCCAGATGCAGGATGGCCAGCGTCAGGCCGATGGCGAGCCCGGCGACCGGCGTCGTGCCGGCCTTCGAAGTCGCGCCCAGGATGACCACGACGAACAGGAAGGTCGCGACGAATTCGGCGACGATCGCCGAGGTTGCCGAATAGCCCGACCAGCCGGTCTGGCCGAGGCCGGCGGTCGCGACGTCATAGCCGCCGACCTTGCCGGCCAGCATGACGTAGAGAATGGCCGCGCCGGCGATCGCGCCGAGAAACTGCGCGATGATATAGCCCGGGACTTCCGAGGTCGGCATGCGGCCGGCGACCCAGGCGCCCACCGTCACGGCCGGATTGATGTGGCAGCCCGAGATCGGTCCGATCCCGTAGGCCATCGCGGTGACCGCCAGGCCGAAAGCAAGGCCGATGGGCAGGATGGCGAGCGAGGCCAGAGGCTGACCGCTGCCCAAGGCGCCACCCAGGCCGCCCAAGGTGATCGCCCCGCAGCCAATAATCACCAAAGCCGCCGATCCGATGAATTCGGCGAGATACTTCTTCATTGAACCGTTCATGACAGCCCTCTCCATTGCCCGACTCGTTTTTGATGGTCCGGCGGACAGAGCTTAACACCAGTCAGAGGCGGGAAACCGTCGAATTGCGCATAACTCACCCCGCTTATCACCTGGGAAGCAGGGCCGTCGGCGCAATCGGCGTGGTTTCCCGGCCGAGTTCACGGCCATCGAGCAGAAAACGCAGCGCGATCGAATTGGCCGCCTGGGTGATTCCAGGGAAATTATAGCTGTAGCTGCGCTCGACCCGCCCGGCCGTGGCGCCGCATTGGGCGGCCGGGTCACGGACCACCGTGACCTCGACGGCGAGCGTCCGGGCGGTGACGCCATTGGCCTTGGCCCGCACCAGCCGGGTGCACTGGTCCGGAAGGTCGGCCTTGATGGCGAGCTGGACGACGCCGGACTGCCAATGGGCCTGAGCGCTGGTCGCCCGCACGGTCTGGGCAATGGCATGGGACGTCGTGAGCAAGGTTGCGAGGGTGACGGCAACGGCAGAGAAAGCACGCATGGCCAGGGTTCCGTACTTGATGGGCATGGAAGAGCGGATGGGCCGAAGCAGCCGGCTGCTGCCCGGCACTTCGGCGCGGATGTCGAGAGACTGGATATTGTCGGTGGGGATGGTCGACGCCTGCCGGCAAACGCATGGGCGCTGCGACCGCGTCGCGTTCAGCGCCTGCACCGGCATCCGGCCGAATTGGTCTCATCGGGAAGCCTGTCCCTGTTGAGTCCGCTGCTCAAAGGTTAGCATGCCACCGCGCAGACGTCTTGCATGGAACCACGTCCTCCGTCACAAGCACCGCCATGCTTCAGATCAACGACCTTACCGTGCGCGTGGCCGGACGCGTTCTCCTCGACAAGGCATCGGTCGCCTTGCCGCCGAACGCCCGCGTCGGCTTTCTCGGCCGCAACGGCACGGGCAAGACCACCTTGTTCAAGGTGATCACCGGCGACTATCCGGCCGACGAGGGTTCGATCAAGCTGCCCTCGCGGGCGCGCATCGGCGGCGTCGCGCAGGAAGCGCCTGGCGGCCCCCAGTCGCTGATCGATTTCGTGCTGGAGGCGGACAAGGAGCGTTCGAGCCTGCTGGCCGAGGCCGAGACCGCCAGCGATCCGCACCGGATCGCCGAGATCCAGATGCGGCTGGTCGATATCGATGCCCATTCGGCACCGGCCCGCGCGGCGGTGATCCTTGCCGGCCTCGGCTTCGATGCCGCGGCGCAGATCCGCCCCTGTTCGGACTTTTCCGGTGGCTGGCGCATGCGCGTGGCGCTCGCCGCCGTGCTCTTCGCCGAACCCGACCTGCTGCTGCTCGACGAACCGACCAACTATCTCGATCTCGAAGGCACGCTCTGGCTGCAGGAATACCTGGCGACCTATCCGCACAGCGTGCTGCTGATCAGCCACGACCGCGATCTCCTGGATGCCTCGGTCGAGCACATCCTGCATCTCGACCAGGGCAAGCTGACGCTCTGGCGCGGGTCCTATTCGACCTTTGCCCGGTCGCGGGCCATCGAGAACTCGGTGCGTGAAAAGGCGATCCGCAAGCAGGAGGACCGGCGTGCCGACCTGCAGGCCTTCGTCGACCGGTTCCGCGCCAAGGCGAGCAAGGCACGCCAGGCCCAGTCGCGCCTGAAAATGCTGGAGAAGATGGAGACGGTGACGGCGATCGTCGAAACCGATGTCGCTCCGTTCACGATTCCGCCGCCAGAGCGCAAGGCGTCGCCGCCGATCATTTATCTGGAGGGCGCTTCCGTCGGTTATGCCGAGAACAAGCCGATTCTCAGGAAGCTCGACCTGCGCATCGACGACGACGACCGCATCGGCCTGCTCGGCTCCAACGGCAACGGCAAATCGACCTTCCTGAAGCTCATTTCGGACCGGTTGAAAGCCATGTCCGGCCGCGTGACGCGGGCCGACAAGATGAAGATCGCCTATTTCGCCCAGCACCAGCTGGACGAATTGCGGCCCGAGGAGAATGTCTACCAGCACCTCAGGCGACTGATGCCGAATGACGGCGAGGCCAAGGTTCGGGCCGCCTCGGCGCGCGCCGGCTTCTCGGGAGAGCGCTCCAATACCAAGGTCTCGGCGTTGTCGGGCGGCGAAAAGGCGCGGCTGCTGTTCGCCCTCGCGGTGTTCGACGGCCCGCACCTGCTGATCCTCGACGAACCGACCAACCATCTCGACATCGACAGCCGTGCCGCCCTGGTCGAGGCGCTGAACGGCTATCCCGGCGCCGTGATGATCGTCTCGCATGACCGCTACCTGCTGGAGGCGACCGTCGACCGGCTCTGGCTGGTCAGCGACGGCACGGTCCAGCCGTTCGACGGCGATCTCGACGACTATCGCCGCATCGTGCTGAGCGGCGGCTCGGCGCAATCGGTCAAACCCGGCAAGGGAACCGGCAAATCGGCGGAAAAGGCCTCGGCCGAGGCGGTCGATCAGGCCGCCGCGAGGTCGGCACCGACGGCGCCGCCGGTCGAGGCGAAGCCGCTCGGCAAGCTCGAGGCCAAGGCGATCGCCAAGAAGGTCGCCGAGATCGAGGCGTCGATGAAACGCCTGCGCGACGATATCGCGAAGATCGACCGGATCCTGGCCCAGCCGGGCTTCTTCAAGGCGCAGCCGAACAATGCCGCGGAGGCGTCGCGGCTGCGCACGCAGCGCGCGGCGCAACTGGCGGAGGCCGAGGAAGCTTGGCTCGAGGCGAGCGAGGACCTCGAAGCGGCACGCTGAAACACGGTCGAGCGCCCGTCCGGGCCGCCAAGGACGGCAAGTCTTTGGGAGGGAGTGGCCGGCCGCTTCATCGGCCGATCGCGCCCTAAGGCCTGCCGAGCGTCTTGCGCCACTTGGCCCGCAATTGCGTCGGCCGTTCCGGGTGGCGTTCGTCGAGGAAGCTCGCGCGCTGCACCCGGTCGGTGCGGAAGCTCCTGAAATCCTCGCGCATTTCGCACCAGGCGACGACGTGCTTGACCGTGTCGAAATAGCCGATGGCGACCGGCCAGATCTTGCGCTCGCTGACCCGGCCCTGCTCGTCGCTGTAGCTGATCAGGAGCTTGCGGCCGGCGTGGATCGCGGCGCGCACCTGCGCCATGTCGATGGCGTCGGGCGTCGGGTCCCAGACCGGTGGCGTCCGGACCGCCGGCTCCAGCGCATAGGAGCGCAGCCGCTCCGGCACGATCGCGGCGATCTTGGCGATCAGGTCATGCGCGGCGCGCGCCAGTTCCGGGTCGCCGCGATGGCTCACCCATTGCGCGCCGAGCACGGCCGCCTCGATCTCCAGCGACGTCAGCATCAGGGGCGGCAGGTCGAAACCGCCCTCCAGCACATAACCGATCCCGGCCTCGCCGCGGATCGGCACGCGCTGGCCCATCAAGGTCGCGATGTCGCGATAGACCGTGCGCTTGGAGGTCTCGAGTTCGGCGGCGATCGCGTCCGCGGTCATGGGTTTGCGCGAGCGGCGCAGGATCTGGATGATCTGGAAAAGCCGGTCGGCGGGTCTCATGTCGGATGTCCCAGAATGCCGATGCCGTCACCATGATGGCGACAGCTTGGCAGCAGGACAAGAGGACCGGGACTGAGCAGCGAGAGATGGGGCATTCGGTCGAAGCCGGGTGTGGGATGAGATTGCGGGCTATCGGCTCCCGCGCGGGTTCTGCAGCCGGCGGTGTCACGTGTCGCCCCCAAAGGCATTCTCGTCTTGGCCGGGCTCGTCCCGGCCATCCACGAATTCGATCCAGTCGGTAATCGACATGGCACCAATCGCATGCGGCAGCGGCGGCGGGTCGGATCGAGAGCCCGCGGCCTCAAGGCCACAAGAGGTCGTGGATGCCCGGGACGAGCCCCGGGCAAGACGATGGGTCGGCCTCACGGTGTATCGGCCACGGCAAAGGTCTTGTGACCGATGGTGCCGTGCGCCTCGCCCGACCTGCGATCCCCACGGGCCGCCTGCGGGCCGCTAGCGAAACCGCCGGTACCAGGCAACGACGAGGCCGGCCGCCAGCACCAGGCCGGTGCTGGCGGTGGCGATCATCACGGGCGGATAGCCGAACCGCGCGATCGAGACGCTGGCCGGCAGGGCGATGAGATAGATCGCCGCGAAGAATGTCGCGTTGAACAGAGCAAGCGGCGTCGCCCGCGCCTCCGGCGGCGTGCCGTCGCAGATCCAGGCGGACAGCACGGGAAAACCGATCGAATGGCCCATGCCGAAGACCAGCCCGGCGGCGATCGCCATTGGCGCGCTATGGGCAAGCGCGGCCAGCGTCAGCCCCAGCGCCAGCACCACGGCGCCGCCGGCGACCACCAGGCGCCGGTCGATGGTTTCGAGGGGTCCGAGCAGGCCGAGCCGGACAATGAAGATCGACAGCGTGAAACTGGTGAAGAAGGCGCCGATCGACAGGCCGCGCTCGAGCATGACCGGCGCCATGAAGGCACTGACGAAACCGAACATCGAGCCGAACACGCAGGCCGCGATCATCGGCAAGGTGACGCGGCCCGAGGCGACCAGCGCGCGCATGCCGCCGACCTCCGGCTCCGCCTTCTCGACCGGACGCAAGGTCCACAGCAGCGGCAGCGCGAGCAGGCCGGGGACCGATCCGGCCAGGAAGAATGCCCGCGGCCCAAAGGTATGGAACAGATATTCCGCGACCACCGGCCCGAAGGCATAAGGCAGCGGCGCCATGGCGGAGAGCAGGCCGAACAGCTGAATGAACCGGTCCTGGGTCAGCCGGGTCGTGCCATAGGTCATGACCGGGGCGTGGAACAGCGCGAAGCCGGCTCCCTGCACGACGCGCGAGGCAAAGGAGCCGGCGAAGGAATCGTGGGTGAAATAGAGGCTGAGCAGGCCGAAGGTGGTCAGGACGGCGCCGAGCCGGACCGTCGGCAAGAGCCCGAAGCGGTTGGCCGCGGCGCCCGAGAACAGGCTCGCCAGCACCAGCGGGACACCGTAGACGCCGAGCAACATGCCGATATCGGCGTGGCTGAAGCCCGCCTCCTGCCAGACCACGGCGAGGATCACCGCCTGCTGGTTGGTCATCGCGGTCAGAAACACGATCGCCGCCAGGCGGATGAATTCCGGACGCGCCGTCTGGTCGATGAAGCCCGGCCGGATCAGCTGCGACTGGCCGGTCACGCCTTTTTCTCCCAGCGGCCAATGTCGTTCTGTTGCCAATAGGTGCAGGCATGGCCGCCGGATCTGGCCTCGCGCCATTGCTGGCGCGCGAGATCGACGGCGTCGGGGTCGTTGCCATCGAACATCAGCACCAGGCGCTCATAACTGCCGGCGTCCGCCGGCAATGGCGCGCCATCGACCAGGAAGCGCACGCTGGCGCCGTTGGTGCGATCGGGCTTGGTGGTGATGAGGATGGGCTGGAGCGCCGCATCGGCCTCGCGGTCGGTGCCGTGGGCGAGGAAACTCTCGTCCGAATAGGTCCAGAGCAGGCTGTCCAGGGCATCGACGCGTTCGGGCGAAGCCGCCTCCACCACGACCTTCCAGCCGCGCTCGACCGATTTCTCGAGCAAGGTCGGCAAGACCCTGTCGAGCGGCTGGTTCTGCAGGTGGTAGAAGAAGACGTCGGTCACGTGGGTTCAGGCTCCGGACGCCGTCCATGACGAAGAGACATCCCGAACCATAACCTGTCCAGCGACGGCCGTGACCCACCGCCGCGACATGGCCCCGCGCCAGAATTGCGGCGCCGCACCAAATCGTGGCGGGGGCCTTCGAGATCGCGCGCCGGAGCCACCATTCTTTACCTCTCGCCGGCAGGCAGAGGTCGGCGCGCAGCGCCGGAAGAGGGGGAACTGGAGCGACAGAACCAGGCTCCATGCGTTTCGCATGGTGACTTCTCGTCTGGCGCCTCGCTCCCTCTGCCGACCGGTCGCTACGCTCGCGGTCGACCTCTCCCGCTGGGGAGAGGTAAGGAATGGTGGTTCCAGCTCCAGTCTCGAAGGGCGACAAGCTGTCGCTCAATGCATTGAAACGGCGACGCTTTTCGAGCTGCCTGCGCGCCCTGCCCGGCCGGCGCCGAGCCCTCGGTCAGCTCTCGTAGCTGTCCTTGACCATGCGGTCGAGCAGCCTGACACCCCAGCCGCCGCCCCAGGACCGGTTGAGGTCGGTCTTGGGCGAATTCATCGCGGTGCCGGCGACGTCGAGATGGACCCAGGGCGTGGTGTCGACGAAGCGCTGCAGGAACTGCGCGGCGGTGATCGCGCCGGCGAAACGGCCGCCGGCATTCTTCATGTCGGCGAACTGGCTGTCCATGATCTTGTCGTATTCGGGCGCCAGCGGCATGCGCCAGACCTTCTCGCCGGTGATCAGGCCGGCTTCGCCCAGCGCCTTGGCCAGGTCGTCATTGTTGGAGAACAGCCCGGCATGTTCCTGGCCGAGCGCCACCATGATGGCGCCGGTGAGCGTCGCCAGGTTGATCATGAATTTCGGCTTGAACCGGTCCTTGGCGTACCAGAGCACATCGGCCAGCACGAGCCGGCCTTCGGCGTCGGTGTTGATGATCTCGATCGTCTGGCCCGACATCGAGGTGAGAATGTCACCCGGGCGATAGGCATTGCCGTCGGGCATGTTCTCGACCACGCCGATCAGGCCGACCACATTGACCTTGGCCTTGCGTGCCGCGAGCGCATGCATCAGGCCGACGACGGCGGCAGCCCCCCCCATGTCGCCCTTCATGTCCTGCATGCCTTCGCCCGGCTTCAGCGAGATGCCGCCGGTGTCGAAGCAGACACCCTTGCCGATGAAGGCGAGCGGCGCTTCGCCGTCCTTGCCGCCGTCCCAGCGCATGACCACCAGCTGGCTGTCCTTGACCGAGCCCTGGCCGACCGCCAGCAGCGCACCCATGCCGAGCTTCTTCATCTCCTTCTCGCCGAGCACCTCGACTTCGACGCCGAGATCGCCGAGGGCCGCGGCGCGGCGGGCGAATTCGGCCGGCGTCAGGACGTTGGGCGGCTCGTTGACCAGGTCGCGCGCGACATCGACGCCGTCGGCGACGGCCTCGCGCGCCCGGAAGGCCTTACGCGCGGCTTTTTCATCCTCGACCAGCAAGGTGAGGTGGCGTTTGCGCGCCGCCTCGTCGCCGTCCTTCTTCTTGGTCTTGTAGCGGTCGAAGGCGTAGAAGCGCAGCCGGATGCCGAGCGCCAGATCGGCGGCTTGTTCGGCGCTGAGCGCGCCCTGCCCGGTTTCCAGCAGCAGCGTCGCCTCGGCCGCGGCGTCCGGCAGCTTGGCGACGATCGCGCCGCCGAGCTTGACCACGTCCAGCTCCTTCCAGTCCGAGGGCTTGCCGCAGCCGGCGACCAGCAGCCTGGTCAGCGGCAGCTTGTCGGGCGCGACGATGTCGATGAACGAGCCGGTCTTGCCCTTGAAGCCGTCGGCGGCCGCGGCACGGGCCAGAATGTCGCCGGCGGGTTTGACCAGCGCTGCCGTCAGGGCGCCGGGCACGAGGTCGGCGCCGAGCAGGACGACGGCCAGGCCGGAGACCGGGCTGGACAGGGAGGCGAAGGTAATCTTGAGGGTGTCGGGCATGAACCACAGCTTGGGTCGGGGGGGAATCAGGCGCAAGCGCGTCATTTCGACACTATCGCGCGGATGTGGCCGGGGGGAGACGCTGCGGCGGGAATCGGATCTGCGACCTTGCCGCCGCCACGATCGCCTTTTACCCCTCAATCGTGAGAACATGTGGCCGCTCGCGGCGGCCGCAAGCATGGGCCGGAAATGGAATCGCTCGAACGCTATATTTTCCGGCAGGCTGCGGTCGCCTTCGTGGGCGGCCTGTTCATTCTGACCCTGGTGGTGTGGATCACCCAGGTGCTGCGCCAGCTCGACCTCGTCACCAATAGCGGCCAGACGATCGCCCTGTTCTTCCTGATGACCAGCCTCGGCATTCCCGTGCTGGTGACCTTGATCGCACCGATCTCCCTGTTCATGGCGATCGTCCAGACCCTGAACAAGCTGAACGGCGATTCGGAACTGATCGTCATGGCGGCGGCCGGGGTTTCGCCGGTCAGGCTGATGCGGCCCTTCGTGACCTTGACCGTGCTGGTCTCGCTGATGGTCGGGGCGCTGGCGCTCTACATCACGCCTGCCTCGATCCGGCATTTCCGCCTGCTTCTGACACAGGTCCAGGCGAACCTCCTGACCGCCATCGTCCGGCCCGGCCAGTTCACCCAGGCCGATCGCGGACTGACCTTTCACATTCGCGACCGGGCTCCGGGTGGCGTATTGCTGGGCATCGTCGTCGCCGACAGCCGCGACCCGGCCTTGCAGATGACCTATGTGGCCGAGCGCGGGGTCATCAGCGAGCAGCCGCAGGGCACCTTCTTCGTCCTGGAGAACGGCAACCTGCAGCGCCGCGAGGTGAAGGACGGCTCGACCTCGATCGTCGTCTTCGATCGTTATGCCTTCGACCTGTCGCAGCTGACCCAGGCCGCGGAAACCATTTATAGACCTTCGGAACGCTATACCTACGAACTCATGAAGCCGGATCCTGCCGATCCCATGCTGGAGCGTTGGCAGGGCCGGTTTAGACAAGAGCTGCACGACCGTTTCAGCGCGCCGCTCTACCCACTGGCCTTGATGTGTATTGCGTTCGCCATGCTGGGACATGCACGTACCACGCGGCAAAGCCGCGGCACGGCGATCGCCGTCGCGATCGTCGCCATGGCCGTCGTCCGCGGCGCCGGCTTCGCCGTCTCCGGCATGGCGGCCACCCGGCCCTGGGCCGTGCCGCTGGTCTACGCGGTGCCGCTCGCCGGCATCGTCGTGTTCGGCGCAATGGCGCTGGGCTGGTTCAAGCCACGCGTACCGATAGCCTTCAGCCGCGCCTTCGGCGACATCTCCGATCGCATCGCCCAGCGGGTCGCCGAGCGCTTCCCGCAAGGGGACCGCGCATGATCGGGCGGACCTTCGCGACCTATATGACGCGGAAATTCACCGGCGCGGTGACCGGGGCCTTTTTCGGCACCTTCGGCCTGGTGCTGATCGTCGACTTCGTCGAGCAGCTGCGGCGGGTCGAGGATTCCAGGCGCGCGCCGACGCAGCTGGTCGCCCTGCTGGCGGTCTATCGGGTGCCCGCCTTCATCGAGGTGGTGCTGCCCTTCGCCGTGCTGGTCGGTGCCATGCTGTGTTTCCTCGGCCTGTCGCGCAAGCTCGAGCTCGTGGTGGCAAGGGCGGCCGGCCTGTCGGCCTGGCAGTTCCTGGCGCCGGCGCTGGCGGTCGCGGCCCTGATCGGGGTTGCCGCCGCCACGATCTATAATCCGATCGCCTCGGAGTTCCGCGAGCGCGGCATGCAGCTCGAGGCGCAATTGTTCGGGCGCAGCTACGGCGCGGATTCGCGCAACGATTTCTGGCTGCGCCAGGCGACCGATGGCGGCCAGGTGGTGATGAACGCGGCGTCCGCGACCGAACGCGGCCGTCGCCTCGCCGGCGTCAGCGCCCTGGTCTACGGCACCGACAACAGCTTCCTCAAACGGATCGACGCCGAGGCGGCGGAGCTCAATGACGGCTACTGGACCCTGCACAAGGCGCGGGTGACGCCGGTCAGCGGCGAGCCGGAAAACCACCCGACCTATCGCCTGCCGACGAAGCTCACTCCCGAGCAGGTGCGGCAGAGCTTCGTCATGCCCGAACAGGTGTCGTTCTGGGAGCTTCCACAGTTCATCGACCTCGCCCGCAAATCGGGCCTGCCGAGCGCCCGATTCGAGTTGCAGTACCAGCTTTTGCTGGCCAGACCCCTGCTTCTGGTGGCCATGGTGCTGGTGGCTGCCGCAGCGTCTTTGCGGTTCGCGCGATTAGGTGGGCTCGGTCGAACGATTCTAGGTGGCGTGGTCGCCGGATTTTTGCTTTACGTGGGCTCCGAACTCGCGGGGAACCTGGGGCGCTCCAATCTGGTGCCTCCCTTGCTCGCCGCGTGGTCGCCTGCATTCATCGGTGCGTTAATGGGTTTCATGGTGCTTTTGAAGCAGGAGGATGGCTGATGCGTTCCGCACCTAGCCGTCTTCCCGCCTTTCCGACCCGAATCGCCCGATCCGCCATTTATGTGTCGGTGAGCGTGGTTGCGCTTTTCGTCGCATGGGGTGGGTATGCGCCTCTGCGCGCCCAGACCAGCGAGCCGGTCGACACGTCGCGGTTGTTCATCGCCGACCCGACACGCGTCGATTCGTCGCAGCAATATCGTTCGCCGATCGCCACGCCGAGCGCGGCGCCCACCGGCGTGGCGATTCCCTCGCCCGCGCCGACCTTCACCCGGACGTCGCGCAACGCGCCGATGCAGGTGAACGCCAACCAGCTCGTCTATGACGAGCGCACGTCCCGGGTGACCGCCCGCGGCCGGGTGCAGATCTATTACGATGGCCGGACGATCGAAGCCGACCAGGTCACCTATGACCGGCAGACCAACCGCGTGCGCGCCACCGGCAGCGTCCGGATCACCGAGCCGTCGGGCATCATCGCCCATGCGCAGGACATGGAGTTCGACCAGGACTTCCGCAGCGGCTTCGTCCGTTCGCTGAACCTGGAGACGCCCGACCGGCGCTATATCGGAGCGAACAACGTCACCCGCGAGAACGGCGACGTGACCACCTTCGATCAGGCGACCTATACCGCCTGCGACGCCTGCCGCGACGATCAGACCCGGCCGCCGACATGGATGATCAAGTCGAAGCGGATCATCCATAAGGAATCCGAGCGGACGATCTATTTCGAGGACAGCCGCGTCGAGATCTTCGGCGCGCCGATCGCCTATGTTCCCTACATGTCGTCGCCCGACCCGTCGGTGCGCAAGGCGTCGGGCATTCTCATGCCCAATATCACCGGCTCGAACCAGACCGGCATCGGCGTCGAAATTCCGTATTTCTGGAACATTCAGCCGAATTACGACCTGCTGATCGCGCCGCGCTATTACCAGCGCCAGGGCTTCATGCCGGTCGCCGAATGGCGCCATGGCTTCGAGAGCGGAGCCTATAGCATCCGCGCCGCCGGCATCTGGCAGCGCGACCCCTCGGTGTTCCTCTACAGCGACGGTACGTCCGAGGTCGGCAACCGCGACTTCCGCGGCGTCCTCTCGACATCGGGCAGTTTCCGCATCACGGAGCGCTGGTCCTTCGGCTGGGATTTGAATCTCATGTCCGACACGGCCTTCCTGCGCGACTATTCGCTCATGTTGCCGGGCCAGACCGAGGCCAATTCCCGGCTCTATCTGCGCGGCCAGGGCACGCGAAGCTGGTTCGACCTGTCGGCCACCCGCTATGTCGGCATCACCGCGACCGATGTCGACAACAAGATCCTGCCGGTCACCCATCCGGTGCTCGACTATTTCCGGGTGCTCGACCAGTCGGTCCTGGGCGGCGAGCTGTCCTGGCGCACCAATATCACCAGCCTGACCCGCGAGGCTGCTGATGTCGCGGTGCGCAACCCGCTGACGCCGATCACCTGCTACTCGACCCTGCCGAAGACCGGCGCGAACACCATCAATCCGTCGAACTGCCTGGTCAACGGCATCGACGGCAATTACAGCCGCGCCTCGATCGAGGTGGCCTGGCGCCGGCGCGTCATCGACGCCTATGGCCAGGTCTGGGAGCCCTTCGTCTCGGTGCGCGGCGACGTCGCCGCCTATCAGCTGCGCGACAGCGGCAAGGTGCTCGGCTCGTTCGCCAACCTGGTCGCCGACGACGGCCGGACCCAGACGCGGTTCATGCCGACGGCCGGCATGACCTATCGCTATCCGTTCATCGCGGTGACCCAGTACGGCACCACCACCGTGGAGCCGATCGCCCAGGTGATCGTGCGGCCGAACGAAACCTCGATCGGCCGGCTGCCGAACGAGGACGCGCAGAGCCTGGTGTTCGACGACACCAACCTGTTCTCGACCAACAAATTCTCCGGCTGGGACCGGGTCGAGGGCGGAGGCCGGTTCAATTACGGCCTGAACATCACCCACCGCTTCATCAACGGCTCGTTCATGAACGTCATGTTCGGCCAGTCGGTGAGCATGTTCGGCGTCAACTCCTTCGCCTATGGCGATCCGAGCCTTACGCCCGCGAACTATGACGTTGCGAGCACAGGCGCCAATTCGGGTCTCGACAAGCCGCGCTCGGACTATGTCGGCCGGTTCACCTATCAGTTGAACCGCGACTTCCGGTTCAGCGCCCGTGGCCGCTTCGACGAGCATTCGCTCGCCGTGCAGCGCGGCGAGCTGGAGGCGACGGGGCGTTTCGGCGCCTTGGCCCTGACCGGCACCTATGCCTATCTGGCGGCGCAGCCCGTGCTCGGTTACCAGGTGCCGCGCAGCGGCATCGGCGCGGCCGCCTCCTATACGGTGGCCGAGAACTGGACGCTTTATGCGGCCGGTCGCTTCGCCTTCCAGCGGCAGAACCTGCTGGCCTCCTATCTCACCCCGACGGTGCCGATCGCCGAGACCAACAAGATCGAAGGGGTGACGCTGGGCGTCAACTATCTCGACGAATGCTTCCAGTTCGGCTTCTTCTATTCGCGTGACTTCGCCGCCGCGGTCGTGACCACGGGCACGACCACGGAGACGCGCGACGTCCACCGCTTCATGTTCCGCTTCAATATCCGCACGGTCGGTGACTTCACGCTGTCGCAGAACGTCTCGAACTGGTTCAACCCACCGACGCAATGATCGGCCGTTTGCCCTGATTGCGCCACCGTGTTGCGCGACAGGGGGCGGTTCCATTGTCGTTACGTTCAAGGAAGATCCGCCCATGGACCTGATGCGTCCATTGCTCAGCTTCGCACTTGTCGCCGGCCTCGCCGCCGGCGCCGCCATGGCCGTTGCACCCGCCGCCGCCCAGGAAGGCCGGGTTCTCGCCACCGTGGGCGGCGTGCCGATCACCAGCTTCGACATTCCGCAGCGCCAGCGGCTGCTGCAGCTGCGCGAGCACCGCTCGGTGTCCCATCAGCAGGCGCTCGAGGACCTGATCAACGATCGCATCAAGTTCGCCGAAGCCCGGCGCTTCCGGGTCGAGGCCTCGGATGCGCAGGTCAATGCGGCCTATGCCCAGGTGGCCCAGCGCTCCGGCATCGATCCGCGTGGCTTCGACCAGGTGCTGCGCGCGCAGGGCATCGAACCGCGCGTCTACAAGGGCAAGCTCAGGGCGGACCTGTCCTGGTCGAACATCGTCGGCGCCCGTTTCGGCAGGACGATCTTCGTGACCGACACGCAGCTCGCCGACGCCATCGCCAGGCGCCGGAGCAGCGCCGAAAAGCCGATGGAATATAATTTCCGCTCGATCGTGCTGCTGGCGCCGGCCAATGCGCCGCCGGCGGTGCTGCAGCGTCGGCTGGCCGAGGCCAACGCCTTGCGCGGCAGGTTCAACAGCTGTGCCACCGACCTCGACCAGGTCAATCGTATCCCCGATGCGGCGGTGCGCGATCAGGTCCGCCGGACCAGCACCGATATCAGCCCCGAATTCCGTCGGGTTCTCGACCAGACGCCGGCCGGCAAGCTGACCCCGCCGAGCCGCTCGCAGCAGGGCTTCGAGATGATCGCGGTCTGCTCGAAGAGCGAGATGCGCGCGGATGATACGACCGCCCGCAACCAGGTGCGCGAGGAAATGACCACGACCGAGATGCAGCGCATCGCTCGCGATTACCTGGCACGGCTCCGCCGCGTCGCCGTGATCGAATACAGGAATGGCGGCCAGTAGATCCGGCCGTCCCGTCCGTCGGTCTGCCGATCGGCGGGCGGACCGGTTCCCACTTTCACACTGAATGCGCCGAGGTACCGGTTCCGCCATGCTGCCGCTTGCTGTGACCATGGGCGAACCGGCAGGGATCGGGCCGGACGTCGCCCTGATGGCTTGGCGCGACCGGGCCGAGCATCGGCTGCCGCCCTTCTACGTCATCGGTGATCCCGACCTGATGGAGGCACGCGCCGCCCGACTGGGCATCGGCGTTCCCGTGGTGCCGGTGTTGCCGGAAGAGACGGTCGAGACCTTCAGTTTCGGGCTGCCGGTGGTGGCGATCGAGGGCTCGGCGGCCGACCGGCCGGGGCAGCCGTCGCCGGAAACCGCCGGCCTCGTCATCGAGGCGATCCGGGCCGGCGTCGACCATATCCGCTCGCACCGGGCGCGCGCCATCATCACCAATCCGATCGCCAAATCCGTGCTGGCCGCCGCCGGTTTCGACCATCCCGGCCATACCGAGTTCCTCGGCGAACTGGCCCGGCCGTTCCGGGTCGGCCCGGTCAGGCCGGTCATGCTGATCTGGAGCGAACAGCTCGCCGTCGTGCCGGTGACCATCCATATTCCACTCTCCGAAGTGGCCGGCCGGCTGACCCGCAATCTGATCGTCGAGACCGGCGCGGTGGTGGCCCATGACCTGAGGACGCGCTTCGGCATCGCCGAGCCGCGGCTGGCGGTCTGCGGGCTCAATCCGCATGCCGGCGAGAGCGGCCTGCTCGGCAGCGAGGACAACGAGATCGTCGCGCCCGCGGTCGCCGAGCTCAACCGCATCGGCATCGCCGCGACCGGGCCGCATCCGGCCGATACGCTGTTTCATGCCGAGGCCCGCAAGAGCTATGACGTCGTGCTCGGCATGTATCACGACCAGGTGTTGGTGCCGGTGAAGACGCTGGCCTTCGACGAAGGCGTCAACGTGACGCTCGGCCTGCCCTTCCTGCGCACCTCGCCCGACCACGGCACCGCTTTTTCGCTGGCCGGAACCGGCCGGGCCCGGCCGTCCAGCCTGATCCATTCCATCGCCCTGGCGGGCCGGTTGACCTCCGCGCCCGACTTTCAGACGTCGATGCCATGAGTGCCGTGCCATGAGTGCCATCGACGACCTGCCGCCGCTGCGCGAGGTCATTGCCCGGCACGGCCTGATGCCCAAGAAGGCGCTGGGCCAGAACTTCCTGTTCGACCTCAACCTGACGAGCCGGATCGCGCGCGCCTCCGGGCCGCTCGAGGGCGTCACCGTGGTCGAGGTCGGTCCCGGCCCCGGCGGCCTGACGCGGGCCCTGCTCGCCAATGGCGCGGCCAGGGTGGTTGCCGTGGAGCGCGACCGGCGCTGCCTGCCGGCCCTGGCCGAGATCGAGGCGCGCTATCCCGGCCGGCTCCTGGTGATCGAGGGCGACGCCCTGGAGGTCGACCTCAAGCCGCATCTCGGCGAAGGGCCGGCGCGCATCGTCGCCAACCTGCCCTACAATGTCGCGACGCCGCTGCTCACCGGCTGGCTGACCAGCGATCCCTGGCCGCCCTGGTTCCAGTCGCTGACGCTGATGTTTCAGAAGGAGGTCGCCCAGCGCATCGTCGCGGCGCCCGGCTCGGACGCCTATGGCCGGCTCGGCGTGCTGGCCGGCTGGCGTTCGCAAGCCAGGATCGTTTTCGACGTCGGTGCCGGCGCCTTCGTGCCGCCGCCGAAGGTCACCTCGTCGGTGGTGCATCTGGTGCCGCGCGCCGCGCCGGTGGCGGCAGGCGTCCGGGCGCTCGAGCGGGTTACGGCGGCCGCCTTCGGCCAGCGGCGCAAGATGATCCGGCAGAGCCTGAAAAGTCTCGGGCGCGACCCGGCCGGATTGATCGCGGCGGCCGGCCTCGATCCGACCGCCCGGGCGGAGGAATTGCCGATCGAGGCCTTCTGCGCCCTCGCCCGCCTGTTCGAGGCCGGGACCTGACATCGGGGCGGCGCCGGGTCCTGACCGAGACCGACATTTGCCGAGCCTAGCGACCCGAGCCCCCCGAGAAGGCTTGGCGTTCCAGTTCGAGGCGATCATCCGCCCGCGCCATCGCGGGCACGAAGGCGCTATCCGATCCCGATATGTCGGGGATTGTTGACATGTCGGAATTTTCCGACATAATCGCGACATGCAAAACGAGCCCGTCTTTTCCGCCCTCGCCCATCCGGTCCGCCGTCAGGTGATCTCGCTACTTCTGGTTCGCGAACACACGGCGGGCGCGATCGCCGAGGAGTTCGATATCAGCCGGTCCGCCGTGTCCGAGCATCTCGGCATTCTTCGCCATGCCGACCTCGTGCGGGAAACCAAATCCGGCCGCGAGCGGATCTACGCGCTCAATGCCGAGCCGCTCACCGAGCTTCGTGACTGGCTGGCACCATTCGAGACCTACTGGAAAGCAAGGCTCGCCCTGCTGGCGCAACAACTCGAGGACGATCCGGAATGACTTTGGAAAGCGTGACGATAGACCAGCCGATCAATGCCTCTCCCGCCAGGGTCTGGGAGCGCATCGCGACGCCGGACGGCATCGCCCGGTGGTGGGCCCCGGGCGATATCGCTGCCATCCCGGGCCATGAATTCATCATGGACATGGGCAAATGGGGCAAGGTTCCATGTCGCGTACTGGAGGCCGTGCCGCACGAGAAACTCGTCTATACGTTCGACGATTTCGAGCTGCACTGGACCATCATCCCGGAGGAAAATGGCTGCGTTCTCCGGCTCGAGCATCGCGGCTTCGACCTGACGAACCCGAAGCACCGCTTCGCCTTCGACACGATGGGCCGGGGCTGGCGAACCCTCGTGCTGCCGCGCCTGGCCAGCGATCTCCAGGCGGCGGCCTGACGCGTCGGCCCCGGCATCCAAGCGGGGGCCGCCGCCGCTTCACGACTGGCCTTCAAGGACGAGGCGCAGCCCGCCGGAACGCGAAGACGACGCGTCCCGGCGGGACCGCACCCATCAGGTCAGCGCCTGAAACCGTGCCCTGCCCTCGTGCAGGAAGCAGGCTTTGGAGAAAAGCCCGATATCCATTTCGTCGTGCAGCCGGATGTCCTCCATGTCCGGCACCGGTTTGGCGTCCGGCCGGTAGGAACGGTCGATCTGAGTGATGAACGCGAGAATGATCCCGGTCCGGGACGCGAACTCCCGCAGCGCGGCGACTTGTTCCGATAGCGCGGGCGTGCTTCGGCGCTGATCGAGAATTTGCAGATAATCGATAACGGCAACTGTTCCGCGCGGAGCACCGGCGAGATGCCTCATGACATAATCCGCGCAAATCTCGTCGGACGTCACGATGTCCAGGGCATCGCCAAGCCCCGGGGTCGGACCTTCCAGTGACCGGATGCGCTCCTTCGTCTCCAGCTCGGTATATTCGAGCGTGAAGAACAGGCCGCGCCGGCCGTCACGGACGGCATCGAGCAGAAGCCGCAGCGCCAGCAAGGTCTTGCCTTGCCCTGGCCGTGCTCCGAGCAGCAACAGATCGCCGTCGGCCAGCCGCGAAAGCATTTCGCCGGCCGGCGCGTTCATCACAATTCGCGCGGCGAGCAGGCTCCATGCCGCGAAGCCTTCGTCCCGCGCGATGCGGTCCAAGGCCGTGTGCAGGGCGATTTTCTCATTTCGCGCCAAGAGTTTGGCGCGCCGTTTCAACTGGTGGACCGGGGCGGACAGCCGCATCGTAGAACCTCCGTTCCGAGCGGAAACGCAATCCCTCCTTATGCGGTGCTCGAACAGGTGGTTCGATGATCTCGATACCCCGTATGAACGATACTTCCCCAATTGGAGGGAGGAGGCGCGGGCCAAGCCTGTCCCCTGAAACATAACGCGAAGGCGATGTGCCCGACAAGCGAGCAAAGCGACCGGCAAGGCCGCCGTAGCGCCCCGCCCATTCGTGCCAGCAGTCATGGACGGGTCGTGCGCCGCCGCAGGTTTCAGGCGCCGCGCAACAGCACCGCCGAGACCCAGGGATGGGCGATGCAGCCGGCCAGATCGCGGTAAAGCACGCCTTCCCAGCCGAAGGCACTGGCGGCCTCTACGACCGCCGCCGAATCGTCGAAGAACAGTGGCGGCTCGGCTTGCGGACCGAGAATGTCAGAAACGCGCTCGAAGAACACCCTGTCGGGTTTCAATGCGCCAAACCGCGCGGCATGAAACATGTCGTCGAACAGGTTTTCGAAACCATGCCGGTTCCAGAGATGAAACGCGCGCATATGCTCCTGGTTGGTCGCGACATAGAGCCGGGCGAGCCCGGATCGGCGAAGCCCGCGAACGACATCCAGCAATTGCAGGTTCAGATGGCTGTCGCGATTGAGCCAGTAGCTCGCCACGACGAAAGGCGAGCCATGAAAGCCAAGCCGCGGAAGTGTTTCTTCCAGGGCCGCGAGCAAGGCCTTCCGGCCGGTCAGAACCTCATTTTCGAAGACCTGCTTGATGAAGATGGCGCTGAAGGCCGATGGATCGATCCCCAGATCGGCCAGGAGATGTTCGTCCCAGCGGCGGCGTCGTTCGACCTGGTCGGTGTAGCCGTGAACCAGAACGCCATCGACATCAAAAAGAACAGCTCTCACCGGCACACCCCTCGCTGTTCAAGTCGCAGAACCCAGGCCCATGTCGCGTCTGACATCCACGACGCACCATGTCGCGGACCTTGCCGGCAGGTCTTTACGAAGCGCCGCGCGGATCGGCGATCACGCCTGGGAGAGAGCCCCGAGATTGCCGGCGGCCAGGACCTTTTCGAGGTCGCGGTCGAGCTCGGCGATCAGCGCCTCGATCTTCGGCCGGCGGCTCTGCTTCAGCCGCTCGGCGGCGAGGATCGCGCGCAGGCTGGAGAAGGCCCGCTCCAGGTCGTCATTGACCAGGATGTAGTCGAAGTCGCGCCAATGGGCGATCTCGTCCCTGGCGGTGGTCAGGCGCCGCAGGATCGCCTTGTCCTCGTCGGTGGCGCGCCGCTTGAGCCGGGAGATCTGCTCGGCCACCGAAGGCGGCAGCAAGAAGACCGTCGCCATGTCCTCGCGCACCATCTCGGACAATTGCCGGACACCGGCGACGTCAATGTCGAACAGCACGTCCTTGCCCGCCGACAGCGCGTCCTCGACCGCCTTGCGCGGGGTGCCGTAGAAATTGCCGTGGACCTCGGCCCATTCCAGCAGTTCGCCGGCGTCGCGCATCTGGGCGAAGCGGCTCTTGTCGATGAAGTGATAGTGGACGTGGTCGATTTCGTCCTGGCGGCGCGGCCTCGTGGTCACCGATACCGAAAGCGCGATCTCGGTCTCGGTCTTGAGCAGTTCCCTGGTGAGGGTCGACTTGCCGGCGCCCGACGGCGAGGTCAGCACCAGCATCAGCCCGCGGCGGGCCGTGATCGGGTCCGTCATGGGCATTACTCCAGGTTCTGAACCTGCTCGCGGAACTGTTCGACCACGGCCTTCAGCTCCAGGCCGATGGCAGTGAGCGAGACGTCGTTGGCCTTCGAGCAGAGCGTATTGGTTTCGCGATTGAATTCCTGCGCCAGGAAATCGAGCTTGCGGCCGACCGGCCCGCCCGACGCCATCAGCTTGGCCACGGCGGCGACATGGGCGTCGAGCCGGTCGAGCTCCTCGCGGATGTCGGCCTTGCCGGCGAGCAGCAAGGCCTCCTGGTGCAGCCGGTCCGGGTCGAAGGCCTTACCGGTCTCCAGCACCGCGGCAATGGATTCGGCGAGCTTGAGCTTGATCGCTTCGGGTTTGCGCGCCGGGTTGGTTTCGGCTTGCCGCTTCAGTTCGGCGATCTCGGCCAGCCGATCGTTCAACACCACGCCGAGCGCCGCGCCTTCCGCCTTGCGCATGGCGACCAGCCCGGCCAGCGCCGTATCGAGGCCGCCAAGCACGGCCGCCTGCAACGCGGCGCGCTCCTCTTCGGTCTCCTCGGGCTCGACCACGTCGACCACCCCCTTGATGGCCAGAATGCCGTCAACGGAGGGCGCACGGGCATCGACTCGCTCGGTGATCAGCTTGACGGCGTCGAGCACCTGGGCAAGCACCAGTTCATTGACGCGCACTTCGCTGGCCATGCCCTCGCGCTTCACCGACAGAGAGGCGAAGAGGCTGCCGCGCGCCACCAGTGCCGCGATCTTCTGCCGGATGGCGGGCTCGGCGCCGTCGAAGCCCGGCGGCAGCCGCAGCTTGACGTCGAGCCCCTTGGAATTGACCGACTTGATCTCCCAGGCCCAGACCGCGGTGCCGGTCGCGCCCTCGGCGCGGGCAAAGCCCGTCATGCTCGATAGAGCCATGGAATCCCCTGCGCAGTTGCCTTGCTGCGTTGGCGGTTAAGTGGCGCCAGCGCGAAGGTCAAGGGCCGACAGGCCGACGGCCCGGCCTGATGTGCTCAACCGGGTTCGCGTCCCCAAGCCACGCCGCGCGCGCCGGGCCGGATCAGCGCGGCGTCGCCGGAGGATTGGGAGCCGGGTTGGCTCCAGCCGGCGTCGCGGTGCCGGTAGGCGTATCGCCCATCGTGGGGCGGTCGCGTTGGGGATCGGCCAGGCCGCGTTCGCGTTCGATCCTGCGCCAATTGGCGACGTTGCGATTATGCTGTTCGAGCGTCTCGGCGAAGGCATGGCCGCCAGTGCCGTCGGCGACAAAATAGACGTCGCGGCCACGCAGCGGATTGACCACCGCCTCCATCGCGGCCCGGCCGGGATTGGCGATCGGGGTCAGCGGCAGGCCGTCCATCTGATAGGTGTTGTAGGCCGTCTGCCGTTGGATATCGGCCTGGGTGATGCTGCGGCCGAGCGGGCCGCGGCCGAGCGTGATGCCATAGACGATGGTCGGGTCGGACTGCAGCCGCATGCGGCGGTTCAAACGATTGATGAACACGCTGGCGACGCGCGGCCGCTCATCGGCCCTGCCCGTCTCCTTCTCGACGATGGAAGCGAGAATGACCATTTCCTCGGGCGACCGGATCGGCAGGTCCGGCGCGCGCCGGGCCCAGATCTGCTGCATCGATCGCGTCTGCAGCGCGGCCATCTGGTCGATGATCTGCTGACGCGACGTGCCACGGGTAAATTTATAGGTCTCCGGCATCAGCGTGCCTTCCTTGGGAATGCGCGCGATATCGCCGGTCAGCACTTCGTTGTCGCGCAGCCGGCCGACGATCTGCTCGGATGTCAGACCCTCGGGGACGGTGATGCGGTATTCGATCGCCTTGCCTTCGATGATGATGGCCATGGCCTCGGCCATCGAGACCCGCTTGGGGAACAGATACTCGCCCCATTTCAGGTCGCCGCGGGCGCCGTAGAGCTGGGTCGCGGCCCAGAACAGCGTCTGCGAGGAAATGACGCCATTGCGATCGAGGATCTCGCCGATCTGCTCGGAGGTCGAGCCGCGCGCGATGAACACCGCGCGGTCCTGTTCGAGCGGCCCGGGCGATACGAACGCCTTGCGCCCGTAACTGAAGGCGATGAGGCCGCCGACCAGCAGCACGAGCGCCAGCGACAGGATCAGGTTGCCCAGAACCACCCATTGGTTGCGGACATGCCGCGATGCCGGCGGAGCCGGCGGGGCCGCCTCCGGCTCCAAGGCGGCACGGGGCGACTTGATGGCCGGACGGGAACCGTTCTGGACCGGACCGAGCCCGGGGGAATCGCTCATCACGCTAGCTCTGAATCGATGCTGTCACATCACTAACCAACTGATGCGAAGCGAATGTGGCGAAAGGCGGGTGGGGTTTGCAGGCAAACTGGATCGATCCGCGATCGATACCCAGCGCGCCCCCAAGGTCCGCCCCCGAGTCGGCCAAGTCTACCGCATTTTCCTCGGGCGCGGGCCAAGGCCGCGCCCGGCGCGACAATTGGTCAGGCCGCGGCGCGGAAGATCAGGGAGGCATTGGTGCCGCCGAAGCCGAAGGAATTCGACAGGACGGTTTCGATCGAACGCTTGCGCGCCTGGTGCGGCACCAGATCCATCACCGTGTCGACCGACGGGTTGTCGAGATTGAGCGTCGGCGGGGCGATCTGGTCGCGAATCGCCAGCACCGAGAAGATCGCCTCGACCGCCCCGGCGGCGCCCAGCAGATGGCCGATCGACGACTTGGTCGAGGACATCGAAATCTTCGAGGCGGCATTGCCGACGACGCGCTCGACGGCGGCGAGTTCAATGCCGTCCGCCATGGTCGAGGTGCCATGGGCATTGATATAGTCGATATCGGCCGGCGCGATGCCGGCCCGCTTGATCGCGGCCTGCATGCAGCGATAGGCGCCGTCGCCGTCCTCGGCGGGCGCCGTGATGTGATGGGCGTCGCCCGAAAGGCCGTAGCCGATCACCTCGGCATAGATCTTGGCGCCGCGCGCCTTGGCATGCTCATAGGCCTCGAGCACGACCACGCCGGCGCCCTCGCCCATGACGAAGCCGTCGCGGTCGCGGTCATAGGGGCGCGACGCACGGGTCGGTTCGTCGTTGAACGCGGTGCACAGGGCGCGGCAGGCCGAGAAGCCGGCCAGCGACAGCCTGCTAACCGGCGATTCGGTGCCGCCGGCGACCATGACGTCGGCATCACCGAAAGCGACCAGGCGGGCCGCGTCGCCGATCGCATGGGCGCCGGTCGAACAGGCGGTGACGACGGCGTGATTCGGCCCCTTGAGACCGTGCAGGATCGAGACGTAGCCGCCGGCGAGATTGATCAGCCGGCCGGGAATGAAGAAAGGCGAAATGCGCCGCGGGCCCTTTTCCTTGAGGATCAGGGACGCCTCGGCGATGCCGTCGATGCCGCCGATGCCGGAGCCGATCAGGACGCCGGTGGAAATCTGTTCTTCGCGGGTCTTGGGATGCCAGCCGGCATCGTCGAGCGCCTGGGTCGCGGCGGACATGGCGAAGATGATGAAGTCGTCGACCTTGCGCTGCTCCTTCGGCTCCATCCAATCGTCGGGATTGAACGTGCCGGCGGTGCCGTCGCCGCGCGGTATCATGCAGGCGATCTTGGCGGCGATGTCTGAAACGTCGAAGTGTTCGACCTTGCGCGCGGCATTGTCGCCTTTGACGAGCCTTGCCCAGGTCGTCTCGGCTCCGCATCCAAGCGGAGATACGACACCCACGCCGGTCACCACTACACGCCGCATCATCGCCTCACCCGTTGCCTTTTCCCACACCCTATCTCCTGAACGAAAGGCCGGAGGCGTTCAACGCTCTCCGGCCCCTCGAACATCGATTTATTTGGTCCAACAGCGCGTCAAATCAGGCGCTGGCGGCCTTCTCGAGGAATTTCACCGCGTCGCCGACGGTGAGAATCGTCTCGGCCGCGTCATCCGGGATCTCGACCCCGAACTCTTCCTCGAACGCCATGACGAGCTCGACGGTGTCGAGGCTGTCGGCACCCAGGTCGTCGATGAAGCTCGCGGCCGGGACCACTTTCTCGGCATCGACGCCGAGCTGCTCGACGACGATCTTCTTCACGCGGTCAGCGATATCGCTCATAAGTTTATCCTCGTTCCATCCGACGATAAGGCACCGCCCACGATGGGACGCGGTGTGCGGCATTCAGGATTGGTGATGGCGGGCCGCTCCGCCGTGAATCTGGATCGTCTCGGGAAGGCCCCCTGCCCGAACCGTAGGGCTCTCTAACACAGGCCTAACGGTTTTGCCAGCGCGCCTCCGAAACGGCGAAATACGTAATTATATCATGGCCATGCCACCGTTGACGTGAAGCGTCTGACCGGTGACGTAAGCGGCTTCTTCCGACGCGAGATAGACAACGGCGGCCGCGATTTCATTTGCCTTGCCGAGCCGGCCGGCCGGAACCCGCGTCAGGATGGTCTCCTTCTGCTTGTCGTTCAGGACATCCGTCATGGCGGTTTCGATGAAACCGGGGGCTACGCAGTTGACCGTGACGTTGCGGCTCGCGACCTCGGCGGCAAGCGCTTTCGACATGCCGATAATGCCGGCTTTGGACGCGGCATAGTTGCCCTGGCCGGGATTGCCGGTGACGCCGACCACCGAGGTGATCGAAACGATCCGGCCCCAGCGCTTGCGCATCATCAGCTTGGTCGCGGCGCGGGTCAGGCGAAAGCTGGCGCTCAGATTGACCGCGATCACCTGGTCCCACTCCTCATCCTTCATCCGGATGAACAGATTATCGCGGGTGATGCCGGCGTTATTCACAAGAATATCGAGCTGGCCCATGGCCTTCTCGGCCGCGGGAACCAAAGCCTCGACCTCCTCGATCGACGACAGGTTGGTCGGCAGCACGTGGACGCGTTCGCCCAGGGTCGCCGCCAGCTCGTCGAGCTTTTCCCGGCGCGTGCCCGAGAGCGCCACCGTCGCGCCGCGGGCGTGAAGGGCTGCCGCCACCGCGCCGCCGATGCCGCCGGTCGCGCCGGTGACGAGTGCCGTCTTGCCTGTCAGATCGAACATGGAAGCACCTCTTATCCGCGCGAAGCCTTGAAGGCGGCGATGTCGTCGGGCGAGCCGATGGCGGTGCCGGTGGCACCGTCGGCGATGCGCTTGACCAGGCCGGAGAGCACCTTGCCCGCGCCGATCTCGTAGAACGTGGTGACGCCGAGCCCGGCCATGGCCGCCACGCATTCGCGCCAGCGCACCGTGCCGGTGACCTGCTCGATCAGCCGCCTGGTGATTTCGGCGGGGTCGGAAATCGGCTGCGCCAGGACATTGGCGACGACGGGCACGACCGGGGCCTTGGCCGGCACCTTCGCCAGCGCCTCGGCCATGGCCTCGGCCGCGGGCTGCATCAGGGCGCAATGGAACGGCGCGGAAACGGGAAGCGGAATGGCGCGCTTGGCGCCGCGCGCCTTGGCCAGCTCACAGGCGCGCTCGACCGCCGCCTTGTGGCCGGAAATGACCACCTGGCCGCCGCCGTTGTCATTGGCGGCCTGGCAGACCTGGCCTTCCGCCGCGTCGGCGGCGACCGTGACCACGGCATCGAAGTCCAGGCCGAGAATGGCGGCCATGGCGCCGACACCGACCGGGGTGGCCGCCTGCATCGCCTTGCCGCGGATGCGCAGGAGGCGCGCCGCGTCGCCGATCGAGAAGCTGCCGGCGGCGGCAAGCGCCGAATATTCGCCGAGCGAATGGCCGGCGACATAGGCAACGTCGCGGGCGAGGTTCAGGCCGGCTTCGGCTTCGAGCGCGCGAAGGGTGCCGAGCGAGACCGCCATCAGGGCCGGCTGGGCGTTCTCGGTCAGCGTCAGCGTCTCGATCGGGCCGTCCCAGATGGTCGCCGACAGTTTTTCACCGAGCGCGTCGTCGACTTCGGCAAAGACCGCGCGGGCGGCGGGAAAGGCATCGGCCAGGGCCTTGCCCATGCCGACAGCCTGGCTGCCCTGGCCAGGAAAGGTGAAAGCAATGGTCATGGAACCCTCGCGCGCCGCTTCGAAGTGGCGGCGAACTCGCATCGGGTCGCTCAAGAGTCAAGCACAACCACCCGGCGATCGGCCCGGGCGGTGGAAAGATCAGACGTCCTGCGGCGTTTTCGGCTTGCTTCGGAAGCTCTGGAAGAACTGCTTGAACGGCACGATGATCTGGCCGGCGAAGTCCTTCGGGAAGTCCGGGTCGAAAGTGCCGTATTCCTGGGGCAGCTTGCCCTGGGGCATGTAGAACGTACCGAACATGACATCCCAGAAGGCGAAGGTCGGGGCATAGTTCATCATGCCGCCATCGTCGGGATGACTGTGATGCCAGCGGTGGAAGACCGGCGTCGCGACCACGTATTTGAGCGGCCCGAGCGTCCACTTCAGATTGCTGTGCACGAAGGCCGCCGTGATGATGTCGAACGGCACCAGGGCGACCATGACCACCGGCGACACGCCCAGGCCGATCATGATGAGGCTGACCAGTGTCGGCCCCAGAAGCGTATTGACCGGGTGGAACCGATAGGCGGAGGTCCAGTCGACGTCCTCGGACGAATGATGCACCGCGTGAAACGGCCAGAGGTGCATGCCGTGAAACAGCCGGTGGCTCCAGTACAGCAGAAAATCCGTCGCCAGCAGATAGAAGATCGCCTGCCCCCAGAGCGGCAGGTGACTGACCGGGCCACGGCCGTTCTGCATGAAGTCGAGGATGTCGTCGTCGCTGACCGAGCCGCGCGCGAGCGCCACGACCAGGATGATCAGGCAGATGCGCAGATAGGGCATCACGATCGGCAGGATCAGGCCGTATTCGGCATCGGTGAGCAGGCCGCGGTTTTTCCACCAGGGTTTGCCGGGATTGCAGGTCTGGCTGGAAAAGATGGCGAGCACGGTGAACATGGCGGCAAGGCCGAGCGCCCAGGGCAGCTGGGCCGCCAGCACTTCGCCGAGCCGCGCGATGATCGCCCAAAGGATATCCATGAGCCCGTCGTCCTTGCCTGATGCAACCGGCCAATTGAAGCGCAGCCTCGTTAAGATGCCGTTAGGGAGCGGGCTTCCGGGCGGGGCGGTTTTTTAAACAAGCGGTGTTAGGCAGGTCCGTCGCCTTCGAGAGATCCGCGGAGAAACCGATTGTTCGCTCGCCTGTCGTCCCGGCTTGCGCTGGTGGCCGTCCTGGTCGTCGGGCTCGGCACCGGCAACGCCGTGCTGACGCTGGGCACGCCTGTGCCGCAGACGACGATGATGCAGGACATGACCTGGATGGAAGTGATGAGCGCCATCCAGCACGGCTCCACCACGGTCATCGTGCCGACCGGCGGCGTCGAGCAGAACGGCCCCCATATGATCCTGAACAAGCATGACCATATTGTCGGCCACGCGGCCCGTGTGATCGCCGGCAATCTCGGCCGGACCCTGGTCGCGCCGGTCGTCTCCTTCGTGCCGCAGGGCGACTACGCGCCGCCGACCGACAACATGCAGCTTCCCGGCACGATCGGCCTGCGCGAGCCTGTCTTCGAGCAATTGCTCGACGGCATCGCCCGCAGCCTCAAGGCGGCGGGCTTCAGGACCATCCTGTTCATCGGCGATCACGGGCCGAGCCAGGCGACCCAGGCCAGGGTCGCCGCGGCGCTCAGCCGGGAATGGGCGGGCGACGGCGTGCTGGTCGCCCAGATCGAGCGCTACTACGAGGACGACGCGCAGAACAAGCTGCTCGTGGCCCAGGGCGAGAGCGCGGCGACGATCGGCTTTCATGCCGGCCTGATCGACACGTCGGAACTGATGGCGGTGCATCCGTCAGGGGTCATGCTCGACCGCTTGCAGGGCCTGCCCGGCAGCCTGCGCCAGATGGGCGCGAGCGGCGATCCGAGCCGTGCCTCGCCGGCCCGCGGCGCGGCGCTTCTGGCGATCCGGATCGACGCCGCGACCGCCCAGATCAGGGCGATCCTGGCCGGCCGCTGAGGCTGGCCGGCCGGCCTCGCCATCCAGGCGTCGCTCCGACAGGCAAGACGTGGATGGCCGTGACAAGCACGGCCATGACGCGATGGAGACCGGCGCGCCCTCGGTTGCCGGCGGATATGCGCTGGCCGGGCTTGTCCCGGCCATCCAAGTCTTCGCTTCAACAACACGACGAGCCCGGTCGCAACGAGCCCGCCGGCCGTGCCTTGCGACGTCACGCTCAATTACGCTATGTTATATCATAACATTTCTTGGAGCGCTCATGCCGCCGGCCAAATCCGACACCCGCCTGCCCGTCACCGTGCTCTCCGGCTTCCTCGGCGCGGGCAAGACCACCTTGCTCAACCACATCCTGAACAACCGCGAGGGGCGCCGGGTGGCGGTCATCGTCAACGACATGTCGGAGGTGAATATCGATGCCGATCTCGTCCGCGACGGCGGCGCCAACCTGTCGCGCACCGACGAGCGGCTGGTCGAGATGACCAATGGCTGCATCTGCTGCACGCTGCGCGACGATCTCCTCAGCGAGGTCAGGCAACTCGCCGAGACCGGCAAATATGACTACCTGCTGATCGAAGGCACCGGCATCGCCGAACCCTTGCCGATCGCGGCGACCTTCTCGTTCCGATCGGAAGAAGGTGACGCCCTGGAGGATATCGCCCGGCTCGACTGCATGGTGACCGTGGTCGATGCGATCAATCTGGTGAAGGATTTCAGCGGCCATGACGTACTGGCCGATCGGGGCGAGACCGCGGGCGACGGCGACGACCGGACCCTGGCCGACCTCCTGACCGACCAGATCGAGTTTGCCGACGTGGTGGTCATCAACAAGACGTCCGATGTCGGCCGCGGGCAACTGGCCCTGGTCGAGAAGGTCGTGCGCGCGCTCAACCCCGACGCCTTGGTCATCAAGACCGATTTCGCCAAGGTCGCGCTCGCCGACGTCCTCGATACCGGCCGCTTCGACAAGGATGCCGCCGAAACCCATCCGCTGTGGGCGAAGGAGCTCTATGGCTTCAAGGATCATGTCCCGGAAACCGAGGAATACGGCATTTCCTCCTTCGTCTATCGTGCCGCCCGCCCCTTCGACCCCATGACGTTCGATGCCTTCCTGAAGGCGACCTGGCCCGGGCTGATCCGCGCCAAGGGGCATTTCTGGCTGGCGACGCGACCGAACTGGTGCGGTGAGCTGTCGATCGCCGGCGCGGTCTGCCGCACCTCCGCCATGGGGTTCTGGTGGGCCGCCGTGCCCAAGGCGCGCTGGCCGGACAGCGATGAATGGCGGACCATGCTGAAACGGCACTGGCACCCGGTCTATGGCGACCGGCGCCAGGAGCTGGTGTTCATCGGCACGGGCGTCGATGAAGAACGCATGCGCGCGGCGCTCGACGACTGCCTGGTCGGCCGGGCCTCAGCGACACGGTTCGACGCCGCCGAGCATGCCGGGCTCGCCGATCCCTTCCCGGCCTGGCGCAGCGAGGCCGACGCCGCGTGAGATGCCCGGCGAAGAGAGCCGTGGACGACAAGGCGAACGCCACAGGCCTGTCGCTGCGTCTTGGCCGGGCTTGTCCCGGCCATCCACGACTTCGTTTGGCGAGGCCCAAAAAGGTCGATTATGAAGGAAGGGGCGCGGACCGGCCAAGACGCAGTGAGGGCATGATGTTGCAGGGTGCCCTCGCCGGCTCGGTCCCGCTGGCCGCATCTTTCTCCCGCGAGGCCCCTCGAGCGCCTTTTGCGGCTTTACCCTTGAACCCCCGGCGTTTTCGCGTATAAGGCCGCCTTCGCTTTGATCGGCTGGTGGCTGAACGGGTGGCAGGCTTGCCTGCAGAGGACCTTTAAAACCCTCGTCATCCGGTGTCTCCGCCTTCGAGAATTCTGTCGGGCCTGTCCAGGGCTTGAGGGGCTTCGCGCCGAGCAAGCGTCATTTCGAACGAGGAGACAGGCCGAATGCCTCTCTATGAACACGTATTCCTGGCGCGCCAGGATGTCACTGCGCAGCAGGCCGAAGCGCTTGCGACGCAGTACAAGGACGTCATCGAAGCCAATGGCGGCTCGGTTGCCAAGACCGAGTCCTGGGGCTTGAAGTCGATCGCGTTCCGGATCCGCAAGAACCGCAAGGCCCACTACACGCTGATGAACATCGACGCGCCGCACGCAGCGGTCGCCGAGATGGAGCGCCAGATGTCGATCAACGAAGACATCCTGCGCTTCATGACCATCAAGGTGGAGGCTCTCGAGGAGGGCCAGTCGGCCATGCTGCAGAAGCGTGACCGCGACGACCGCGGCGAGCGCGGCTTCGGCGATCGCGGCTTCGGTGGCGGCGGCGGCTTCGGCGGCGGCCGTGACCGTGGATTTGGCGGCGGCGGTGGTGACCGCAGCGGTGGCGGCGGTGCCCGCCGTTTTCGTGACCGGGACGGCGGCGACGTCGAAGCCGGTGCCGAAGCCGTTGTGACGGAGGAGTGAGCATGACGTCCGCATCGACCTCGACCGGTGGCGGCGCCCGCCGTCCCTTCTTCCGCCGTCGCAAGACCTGCCCGTTCTCCGGCCCGAATGCTCCGGTGATCGACTACAAGGACGTGCGCCTGCTGCAGCGCTACATTTCCGAGCGCGGCAAGATCGTGCCGTCGCGCATCACGGCGGTCTCCGCCAAGAAGCAGCGCGAGCTCGCCCAGGCGATCAAGCGCGCCCGCTTCCTCGGCCTTCTGCCCTACGTGATCAAGTGATCACGTGATCAAGCAACGCGATCAGTCGATCGCGTCCTGAGATTGCCGGTGGGACGGCCAACGCCCCACCGGTTCTGCCAAGTTGACTATTGATCGTCGGCCGGACGGATGAACCGTCGCGGCTGAAGTTGGGGTGAAGCCCCCTAACCCTCGGGATCGAGCGGGACAGCTGACGATGGGACCGACCCTCGCCATTGCTTTCGGCGCCGGACTGGCGTCCGCCCTCCTCTTCGCGACACTCGCGTCGGGGAACCCGCTGGCTATCGTCCTGTTCTATTTCGCGGCCCTGCCCGTGCTGATCGCAGGCCTCGGCTGGGGCCACTATGCCGGCGCCTTCGCCAGCACGATCGGCGCGCTCGCCCTGTCGCTGGCGCTGCGCTCGCAGCTCGGCCTGTTCTTCTTCTTCTCCATCGGCCTGCCCGCCTGGGTCCTGGCCTATCTCGCGCTCACCACGCGCGCCGCGCCGACCGCCGCCGATCCGCAAGCCGTGGAATGGTGCCCGCCGGGCCTGTTGCTGTCGGCCATCGGCGTCGGCGCGGTGGCCCTCACCCTGTTCGGCATGGCGGTGCTGTTCGGTTTCGATTTCGAAGCCTATCAGACATCGCTGCGCGCCGCCGTCGACCAGACGCTGCGCCAGATGACCTCGGTCGACGGCGAGACGCAGGCCATGCTGGCGGCCTTCATGACCGCGGCCGTGCCGGTCGCCGCCGCCATCGTCTGGACCCTGGTCACGGCGCTCAACCTGTTCGTCGCCGGCCGGATCGTTCGTGCCTCGGGCAAGCTCGTGCGGCCCTGGCCGGACCTGCCGTCGATGCGGCTGCCGCGCTGGACCGCCGTCGCCCTGCTCGCGGGAACCCTGGCATCGTTCGCCACCGGCATCGTCGGCCATGTCGGCATCATCGTGACGGCCGTGGGCCTGGCGGTGTTCGCGCTGGCCGGCTACGCGCTCGCCCATGACGTGACGCGCGGCTGGAGCATGCGCGGTTTCGCGCTCGGCCTCCTCTACGCCCTGACCTTCATCATCGGCTGGCCGATGATCTTCGTTGCACTCGCCGGCCTCGCCGACGTGCTTTTCAACCTGAGGGACAAGCGCCAGGCGCCGCCCTCGGCTCCCTCCAACACATGACATGCACCTGACACCACAAGGAGATTGAACATGGACGTGATTCTGCTGCAGCGCGTGGCCAAGCTTGGCCAGATGGGCGAAGTCGTGAAGGTGAAGCCGGGCTATGCCCGGAACTACCTGCTGACCCAGGGCAAGGCGCTCCGCGCGACCGAGACCAACCGCAAGAAGTTCGAGACCATGAAGGTCCAGCTCGAGGCGCATAACCTCGAACTGAAGAAGGATGCCGAAGGCGTCGCCGCACAGCTCGACGGCACCACCTATGTGATCATCCGCCAGGCCGGCGAGACCGGTCACCTCTACGGATCGGTGTCGGCCCGCGATCTCGCCGAGGCGATCACCGAGGGCGGCGTGACCGTGGCGCGCGCCATGATCCAGCTCGACAGCCCGATCAAGGCCATCGGCCTGCACAAGGTGACGATCGCCCTGCACCCGGAAGTCGACGCTCATGTGACCGTCAACGTCGCCCGTTCGGTCGGCGAGGCCGAGCGCCAGACCCATGGCGAGGACCTGACCCAGCGCGCCGAAGAGCCGACCTTCGAAACCTTCAATCCGGAAGAGTTCATGGATGCCGGCGAGGCCGGCCAGAACGAGGGCTGAGCCCGTCCGATCAAGGCCGGCTGCCCGCGCGGCGGCCGGCCGCCCATGCAAAAACGCCCGGCTGCGAAGCCGGGCGTTTTTTGTTGGGGCCGGTGGGCGCGAGACGCGCCCCCCGCCTCGAACAGGGTGAGATCAATAGCGAGCGACGATCGGCTCGACGGCGACCGGCGGCGAACCGAAGAGGTAGCTGATGCCGACCCGAACCGCATGGGTCTCGATACGGTTGCTGATGTCGGAGGCGTTGGCGTTGATCGCGCAGGCGTCCTGGGCGTAGCAGTTGCGCGAGCCGTAATTGGTGTAGCGGTACTCGAGACGGGCCGACCAGTTATACGAGAACTTGTGCTCGATGCCGGCGCCGATCGTCCAGCCGACGCGCGTCGAGGTGTATTTCACGACATGGCCGACAAAGCCCTGGCAATCGTTGAGAACGGTACAAGCCTTGAAGTTGCCGAAGGCAAAACCACCGGTCACGTAGAACAGGGTCTTGACGTTGTGCACCCAGCCGAGGCGGGCACGCACCGAACCCTGCCAGTTCGAGCGGAGCCGCTGCTGATAGTGGTTGCCTTGGCCGAAATCGGGGTTGGAATTGTACCAGGACGACTGGATCGCCGACATCGGGCCTTCGAAATCGGCCTCGACGCCGAACAGAACCTGATTGAACAGGCGCTGATAGCCGGCATGCAGGCCGTAGCTGAAGCCGGTCTTGGCGAAGTCGTAGTCGAAATCGTAGTGCTGCACGCCGTTGCCGTCGGGCCGGGTCGAGTTGCTCGAGTCGCTGTGCGAACCCCAGTTGCGCTGGGACTGCAGGCCGACCTGGCCGCCGATATAGAAGCCGCTCCACTTGTCGACATAGTCGGGAGCCGCGGCAATGACTTCCGAACCTCGGAGCGCCGCTCCGCCGAGATCGGCCGCCTTCGCACCGAATGTGAGGGCCGCTAAGGCGACCATGGGTAATGCGACACGCTTGAACATGGGAGCGCCCCTTCACGAATGAGTAACCGCTTGTGCGGATTGCAAAGGGATCGCACGGCAGAGTTAACGTTGGGTTTCCGCGCTAGGTAAAAAGTTGATTTCACCGCGACATCTATGGGGTCTGGGCCGATTTCTTGCCCAGGGCTTGCGCCTGGGCGGAGACGGCGAGTCGACGGGATGCCGGCCGGCCAGTGTCAATCACCAAAGCGTTTCTTTTCCGTGCCTGTGAGAATCGGGGACATTGGGGCTCTGTCGGCGCCCGGCGGAAAAGCCTTCGCATCGGGCGCTCCAAGCCTGCTAGAGACGGGGTCCCCCGAAGCCAGCTGTCGAAACCTGAAGCAATGTCCGCCCTGCCCGCCCTAGTCCCCGTCGGCGCCGCCGAACCGGCGTACCGCCAGGCCCCGCACAATATCGAGGCCGAGCAGGCGCTGCTGGGCGCGATCCTGGTCAATAACGAGGCGTTCTACCGGGTCGCCGACTTTCTCGAGGCGAAGCATTATTTCGATCCGCTGCACCAGAAGATCTACGAGACCACGGCATCGCTGATTCGCGGCGGCAAGATCGCCACGCCGGTCACGCTCAAGACCTTCCTGGATCCGGCGCTCGACATCGGCGGATTGACGATCGTTCAATATCTCGGGCGCCTGGCGGCCGAGGCGACCACCATCATCAATGCCGAGGACTATGGCCGCTCGATCTACGATCTGGCGATCCGCCGGGATCTGATCCAGATCGGCGAGGGCATGGTCAATGTCGCTTATGACGCCCCCGTCGACATGCCGCCGCGCGCGCAGATCGAGGACGCCGAACGCAACCTGTTCTCGCTGGCCGAGAGCGGGCGTTACGACGGCGGCTTCAAGCGCTTCACCGACGCGGTGGCGCGTGCCCTCGACATGGCGGGCCAAGCCTATCAGCGCGATGGCCACCTGTCGGGCATCTCCACCGGCTTGCGCGACCTCGACAAGACGCTCGGCGGCATGCAGCCCTCCGATCTCGTGGTGCTCGCCGGCCGCCCCGCCATGGGCAAGACCGCGCTCGCCACCAATATCGCCTTCAACATCGCCAAGGCCTACAAGTTCGAGGTCGAGGCCGACGGCACGCACAAGACCACCAATGGCGGCATTGTCGGCTTCTTCTCGCTGGAAATGAGCGCCGACCAGCTGGCCACCCGTATCGTGGCCGAGCAGGCGCAGATCTCCTCCTACAAGATCCGCCGCGGCGACATCCAGGAGGACGAATTCTACCGGCTGACCGAGGCCGCCCGCGAGATCCAGGCGATTCCCTTCTACATCGACGATACCGGCGGCCTGTCGATCTCGCAGCTGACCGCCCGTGCCCGCCGCCTGAAACGCCAGCGCGGGCTCGATTTCATGGTGGTCGATTATCTCCAGCTCCTGTCCGGCTCGTCGAAGAACAACCAGAACCGCGTGCAGGAGCTGACCGAGATCACCACCGGCATGAAGGCGCTGGCCAAGGAGCTGAACGTGCCGATCCTGGCGCTGTCGCAGCTGTCGCGCCAGGTCGAGGCGCGCGACGACAAGCGCCCGCAGCTCGCCGATCTGCGCGAATCGGGGTCGATCGAGCAGGACGCCGACGCCGTGCTGTTCGTGTTCCGCGAAGAATATTACATCCAGAACCGCGAGCCGAAGCCGGGCACGGAAGAGCATATCAAGTGGCGCGACGAAATGGCCCGGCTGCACGGCAAGGCCGAAGTGATCGTCGGCAAGCAGCGTCACGGACCGACCGGCACGGTTACGCTGCAATTCGAGGCCAATGTCACGCGCTTCTCGGATCTCGCCGAGGAGGATCATTTGCCCCAGAGGCTGGAATAGAGGCTGGAACAGCACGATGAGCGGGGCATTCCACGTGCCGGCGGATGAGGCCGGCGCACGCTTGACGATCGATCTCGGCGCCATCCAGCGCAATTATCGTGCTCTGACGGCCATGACGGCAGGAGCCGAATGCGCCGCCGTGGTCAAGGCCGACGCCTATGGCACCGGCATCGAGGCGACCGGACCGGCGCTGGCGGCCGCCGGCGCGCGCACCTTCTTCGTCGCGCACCTCTCCGAGGCCAGGCGACTGCGTGCCGTGCTGCCGGGCGCGGTCATCTATGTCCTGAACGGCCTGTTCGGCGAGGCGCTCGCCACCTATGCCGATCATGCGCTTCGGCCGGTGCTGGGCAGCCGCGACGAGATCGAGATCTTCAGTGCCTTCTGCGCCGCGACGGGCAAGCGCTGGCCGGCCGCCGTCCATGTCGATACCGGCATGAACCGGCTCGGCCTCGACCTCGCCGAGGCGGCCCTGCTGGCCGAGCCCGGCCCGCACGCGCTGGCCTTCGAGCCGGCGCTGCTGATGAGCCATTTCGCCTGCGCCGACGAGCCGGGCCACCCGCTGACGGCGCGCCAGATCGATCGCTTCGCGCAACTGCGCGGGCTGTTTCCGGGCGTCGCCGGCTCGCTCGCCAATTCCGCCGGCTGCACCATGGCCGCGGCCCGCCATGACCTCGCCCGGCCGGGCATCGCGCTTTATGGCGCTCGCTTCTCCGCCGGACGCGACCCGCTCGAGCCGGTGGTCCGCCTTCAGGCGCCGCTCGTCCAGGTCCGCGACGTCAGGGCCGGCGACGCGGTCGGTTATGGCGCGACCTGGACCGCCGCCAGGCCGAGCCGTATCGGCATCGTGTCGGTGGGCTATGCCGACGGCTATCTGCGCGCCGCCGGTTCCGTGGACCGCAATGTCCGGGCCAAGGTCCGTGTCAATGGCGCGACCTGCCCGCTCGCCGGGCGGGTCTCGATGGACTTGATCGCGATCGACCTCACCGAGGCCGGCCCAGTCAAGCGCGGCGACCTCGTCACCCTTCTCGGGGACGGCATCGGCGTCGACGAGGTCGCCGAGGTCGCCGGCACGATCGGCTACGAAATGCTGACCAGCCTTGGGCGACGCTATAACAGGCGTTATACCGGAGACTGATTCCAGCTCACGCAGGCTCCATGGCGCGCACCGTCACCTCTTTCGTCTGTCAGTCCTGCGGCGCCAGCTATGGCCGCTGGCAGGGCAAATGCGAGAGCTGCGGCGCCTGGAACACGATCGCCGAGGAAAGCGTCGCCACGACCGGCGTCGGCGGCGCGCCGGCCAAGGGCGGCGCCAAGAAAGGCCGGACCTTCGCGCTGGCCGGCCTCGACGGCGTCAATGATCAGGCGCCGCGCACCGAGACCCAGGTCGGCGAGCTCGACCGGGTGTTCGGCGGTGGCCTGGTCAAAGGCTCGGTGATCCTGATCGGCGGCGATCCCGGCATCGGCAAGTCGACACTGCTGATCCAAGCCTCGGCCCGGCTCGCGCGCATGGGCCACCGTGTCGTCTATATCTCCGGCGAAGAGGCGGTCGGCCAGGTTCGGCTGCGCGCCGAGCGGCTCGGCCTGACGGCCTCGCCGGTCGAGCTCGCCGCCGAGACCAATGTCGAGGATATCGTCGCGACCCTGTCGGAAGGCGGCACGCCGCGGCTGGTGGTGATCGATTCGATCCAGACCATGTGGACCGACAAGGTGGAGAGCGCGCCGGGCACGGTCAGCCAGGTGCGCTCGGCTGCCCAGGTGCTGATCCGCTACGCCAAGAAGTCCGGCGCGGCGGTGATCCTCGTCGGCCACGTCACCAAGGACGGCCAGATCGCCGGCCCGCGCGTCGTCGAGCACATGGTCGACGCGGTGATGAGCTTCGAGGGCGAAGGCGGCCACCATTTCCGCATCCTGCGCGCGGTGAAGAACCGTTTCGGCCCGACCGACGAGATCGGTGTGTTCGAAATGACCGGCAAGGGCCTGCGCGAGGTGCCGAATCCGTCGGAACTGTTTCTCGCCGGCCGCGATCTCGGCGCGCCCGGCACGGCGGTGTTCGCCGGCATGGAGGGCACGAGGCCGGTGCTGGTCGAGATCCAGGCCCTGGTCGCGCCCTCGACGCTCGGCACGCCGCGCCGCGCGGTGGTCGGCTGGGACAATGCCCGCATGTCCATGGTGCTCGCCGTGCTCGACGCCCATTGCGGCGTCAGGCTCGGCAGCCACGACGTCTACCTGAACGTCGCCGGCGGCTTGAGGATCGCCGAGCCGGCCGCCGATCTGGCGGTCGCCGCGGCCCTGGTCTCCTCGCTGACCGGCGCCGTACTGCCGGCCGATGCGGTCTATTTCGGCGAGGTCAGCCTGTCCGGCGCGGTCCGGCCGGTGGCCCAGGCCGCCGCCCGCCTGAAAGAGGCCAAGAAACTCGGTTTCACCAAGGCGGTGATCCCGGAAGTGGCGCGCGGCGAACCGGCGGAGGCAGGTCTCGGCACCCATTCCGTGACCAACCTCTCGACACTGGTCGCCGATATCGCGGCCGCCGGCGTCGGCGCCCGCAAGCCCAAGGCGGTGGCCGGCGAGTAGAGGCGCCCGGATCGAGGGCTTCGTTTCGAGGCCAGGGCGGCGGGCACAAAGGCCGCTGCGGGCTGCCTTGCGAAGAACCAGACCGGAATTCGTGGGTGGCCGGGACAAGCCCGGCCAAGACGAAGCGCAGCGTCGCGGGAAGCGCGTGGGAGCCCGGCGTAGAGGACTCCCGCCCATGACCCAGGGCGGCGCAAAGCTCGCCGCATCGTCTTGCCCGGGCTCGTCCCGGGCATCCACGACTTGCGTCGACCGTGCCATCGGCACCCATCTCGCGCTGTTGCCGGGACGCGCCCTGATCATTGGTCGAGATGAATGGCGACCAGGTCCGAAATGGCGGCGACCGGACAGCAGAATTGCTTCCGCGATTTGCCTGTGGCTGACGGGGTGACGGCAGCCGCATGCCTCGCTATAAGCGCGTGATCGCGCGGCTTGATACGACTCGCGCCACTCGTTCTGCTTGCCCGGAGCCCTCCCCCGATGCCGGTCACCTATCTCGACATGGGCCTCGCCGCGATCATGCTGATTTCAGCGCTGCTCGCGATGGTCCGCGGTTTCGTCCGCGAGGTTCTGTCGATCGCCTCCTGGGGCCTGGCGGCGCTCGCCACCTGGTGGGCCTTCCCCCGGCTCTTGCCGCTCGCCCAGACCCAGGTGTCCAACGAGCTGGCCGCCAAGGCCATCGTCATCGCCGGTGTATTCCTCACCGTGCTGGTGGTCGTCTCGCTGATCACCATCCGCATCTCGGACGCCATTCTCGATTCGAAGATCGGCGTGCTCGACCGCACCCTCGGCTTCGCCTTCGGCCTGGCGCGCGGCCTGGTCATCGTGGTGGTCGCATTCGCCTTCTTCACCTGGCTGGTGCCCAGCACCAACCGGCCGGACTGGATCGCCAAGGCGAAATCCTACGCCCTCCTGGACAATACCAAGGACTGGCTGATCGAGAAATTGCCCCAGGACCTCGAAGGCTCGGATATCCTGCGGCGGCTCAATCGTTCGCAGCAGCCGGCCGCGGCGCCCGCCGACGGCACCGCGCCGCCGGCCGCGCCGGCAGCCCCTGGAGCGACGCCGCCGGCCCAGCCGCAGCGCCGGTCCTGAGACTGAGAACGTGGCCCGGCGGCGCATGGCCGCCGTGCATGGGGTGGAAAGGGTCTTTCTAACCGGCGCATCACCCCGCATATGACGTGACGGGGCGACGATCGGAGCCTTCGGAGCACTGAAGCGATCCATCCGGATCGGGCCAGGGCTCGTATTTCTGTTGGACCAGGAGATCGCGCCGATGGCCCATTCCGGGCCCCGCCGGTCTCGTTCTTGGACGAGGATGCCATGACGCGATCCCTAGAGGTGCGCCACTACGAGGCGGACCTGGAGCATGCGCGCGAGGACTTCGACCGACAGGCCGCGGATGACGGGGCCTTCGACAGCGAAGCCGACCGCCTGCACGAGGAATGCGGCGTCTTCGGCGTCCATGACCATCCGGATGCGGCGGCGCTGACCGCGCTCGGCCTGCACGCCCTGCAGCATCGCGGCCAGGAGGCGGCCGGCATCGTCTCGTTCGACGGCGCCCGCTTCCATTCCGAGCGGCGGCTCGGCCTGGTCGGCGACAACTTCTCCAGGCGCGAAGTGATCGAGCGCCTGCCCGGCTCGTCGGCCGTCGGCCATACCCGCTATTCGACCACCGGCGGCATGATCCTGCGCAACGTCCAGCCGTTGTTCGCGGAACTGGAGACCGGCGGTTTCGCCGTCTGCCACAATGGCAACCTCACCAACGGCCTGACCTTGCGCAGGCGCCTGATCGCCGATGGCGCGATCTATCAGGCGACCTCGGACACCGAGGTGATCCTGCATCTCGTCGCCCGCTCCCGGCGCAACCGCTTCGCCGACCGGTTCATCGACGCGCTCGGCCAGGTCGAGGGCGGTTATGCCTTTGTCGGCATGACCAACAAGAAGCTGATCGGCGCACGCGATCCCCTGGGCATCCGGCCGCTTGTCATCGGCGAGCTCGACGGCAAATATATCCTGACGTCGGAGACCTGCGCGCTCGACATCATCGGCGCGCGCTTCGTGCGCGAGGTCGCCAATGGCGAAGTCGTCGTCATCTCCGACCAGGGCCTGGAATCGATCCGGCCGTTCCCGCCGCGCAAGCTGCGCCCGTGCATCTTCGAATATGTCTATTTCGCGCGGCCCGACTCTGTGGTCGACGGCAAAAACGTCTACGGCCTGCGCAAGCAGATCGGCGCAACGCTGGCCGCCGAGGCTCCGGTCGAAGCCGATGTCGTGGTGCCGGTGCCGGATTCCGGCGTGCCGGCGGCGATCGGCTTCGCGCAGAAATCCGGCATTCCCTATGAGCTCGGCATCATCCGCAACCACTATGTCGGTCGCACCTTCATCCTGCCGACTCAGTCGGTGCGTGAGCTCGGCGTGCGCCTGAAACATTCGGCCAATCGCGCCGTGATCGAGGGCCGGCGGATCGTCCTGGTCGACGACAGCATCGTGCGCGGCACCACCTCGCGCAAGATCGTCCAGATGATGCGCGATGCCGGCGCCCGCGAGGTGCATTTCCGCATCGCTTCACCGCCGATCAAGTATCCGGACTATTACGGCATCGACATGCCGGAGCAGGACAAGCTCCTGGCCGCGCGCATGTCGCTCGACGAGATGCAGAGCTATCTGGGCGTCGACTCGCTCGCCTTCATTTCGGTCGACGGGCTCTATCGCGCGCTCGGCGAGCCGGGCCGCGACGCCGCCCAGCCGCAATTCACCGACCATTATTTCACCGGCGACTATCCGACGCCGATCACCGACCTGGTCAGCGAAGGCGCCAAGCAGCTCTCGCTGCTGGCCGAAGCGAGCTGAGATCCTGCCTTCATGACCGACAAGCCTCTTTCGGGCCGCGTGGCCTGCATCACCGGCGCTTCGCGCGGCATCGGCCGCGCCACGGCCTTGCTGCTGGCGGAAGCCGGCGCCCATGTCGTGGCGGTGGCGCGCACCCAGGGCGGTCTCGAATCGCTCGACGACGCGATCCGCGGGGCCGGCGGGGCGGCGACGCTGGTGCCGCTCGACATCAAGGACGGCGACGGGTTGGACCGGCTGGGCCTCGCCATCCATGAGCGCTGGGGCAAGCTCGACGTGCTGGTGGCCAATGGCGCCATTCTCGGTCCGATCGCGCCGCTCGGCCATGTCACGCCGAAGGAGTGGGATCACACCGTCGCGATCAACCTGACCGCCCAGTGGCGGCTGGTCCGATCGTTCGATCCGCTGCTGCAGCAATCGGATGCCGGCCGCGCCGTGTTCGTCTCGTCCGGGGCGGCGTGGCGCAACCGGCCGTTCTGGGGCCCCTATTCGGTGACCAAGGCGGCGCTCAATTCGCTTGCGCTGACCTATGCCGCCGAGAATGCCAACAACCCGCTCCGCGTCAACCTGTTCAATCCGGGCCCGATCCGCACCACCATGCGGGCACAGGCCATGCCCGGCGAGGATCCGGCGACCCTGGAGGGCCCGGAAGGCCCGGCGCGCGCCATCCTGGCGCTGTGCCTGCCAGCGGTGACCGAGACGGCCATGATCTACGACTATCCGGCGAAGACGCTGAAGGCGTTCCAGGACCCGGCCTGAGGCGAGTGGCGAGTGGCGAGTGGCGAGTAGCGAAGGGGGCGGAAAAGCGTCCTGCACGCCGCCAGGCCGTCATCGCTTCGCTCGCGCCTCCGCGCAAAAAGCGAAGGTCCTGTGCTGAGATGAGACGTGTGGACTGTACGAGCGGCGGTGCCCGATGGGCGCGGGCGGCCGCGCCTCGTGAGCCCCCTTCGCCACTCGCTATTCGCCCTTCGCTCAAGCCGCTTCCGACAGACCCTGCCCGCCGTCATAACGCTGCTGCGCGGCGGCGACCTCGGCGAGATGGCCCTCGGCCCAGACGCGCAGGCTGTCGACCGCCGAATAGAGCGTCAGACCGAGTGGCGTGATCGAATATTCGACCGTCACCGGCACCGTGGCGAAAGCCTTGCGTCCTACCAGGCCGTCACGCTCCAGGCTCTTCAGGGTCTGCGACAGCATCTTCTGCGATATGCCGTCGATCCGGCGGCGCAATTCGTTGAAACGCAGCGGCTCGGCGGCGAGCAGCAGCAGGATCAGCACCGCCCACTTGTCGCCGACGCGATCGAGCACCACCCGGGTCGGGCATTTGCCGTCGAAGACATTGGGATTGCGCATGGGCGATTTCTCCGGGGTGACCACGTGACCTGAAAGTGCCTTCTTTACAGCGAAAGCTTCCAGACGCACTTGGTATCCATTGGTTACTACCACATGGAGATCCCCTGATGAAAGTCGCTCTGATCGGCGCTTCCGGCAATGCCGGCTCGCGCATCCTCGCCGAACTCGCCAGCCGCGGCCACGCCGTGACCGCCATTGCGCGGGATCCCGCCAAGATCGCCGCAGGCGCCCATATCACCGCCGTCAAGGCTGACGCGGACGCCCCCGAGGCCCTCGCCAAGGTGATCAGCGGGCACGACGCCGTCATCAGCTCGGTGCACTTCACCGCTTCCGATCCGGTCAAGCTGATCGCCGCGGTCAAGGCGGCCGGTGCGCCGCGCTATCTGGTGGTCGGCGGCGCCGGCAGCCTGGAGGTCGCTCCCGGCGCGCGCCTGGTCGACCAGCCGGCCTTTCCCGCCGCCTATAAGAGCGAAGCGCTCGCTGGGGGCGTCTTCCTCGACCTGCTGAAGGCCGAACCGACCCTGAACTGGACCTTCCTGTCGCCTTCGGCCCTGTTCGTCGCCGGCGAGCGCACCGGCAAGTTCCGGCTCGGCACCGATCAATTGCTGGCCGACGCCGCGGGCAAGAGCTGGATCTCGTTCGAGGACTTCGCCGTCGCCCTGGTCGACGAACTGGAGAAGCCCGCGCATGAGCGCCGGCGCTTCACCGTCGGCTACTGAGCGCCGCGGCCGCCGCCGGCAGGGTTGATGGAGACATCGGCCCTTCGCTCACCGGCGGCCGTCCTTGCAGCGCACCCTCAGTAGATCTTGCGGGCGCCATCCGCGTAGGGATTGTCGGTCTTCTTCAGGTGGAAGCGGATCGGCGTCCCCTGCAGCTCGAAGCTTTCGCGCAGGCCGTTGACGAGATAGCGCAAATAGCTCTCCGGTAAGGCTTCGGGGCGCGAGCAGAAGGCCACGAAGGTCGGCGGGCGCGTCTTGGCCTGGGTCATGTAGCGCAGCTTGATGCGCCGCCCCGACACCGCCGGTGGCGGGTGATGATCGAGCGTCTCCTGCAGCCAGCGGACCAGCTGGTTGGTCGAGATGCGCTTCTGCCACGGCACGCGGGCGTCGACGATCGCCTGCATCAGCCGGTCGAGACCCTGGCCGGTCTCCGCCGAATTGGCGACCACCGGGCAGCCCTTGATCTGCGGCAGCCAATGGTCGGCCTCTTCACGCAGCTTGGCGGCTTTGCCGCCTTTGTGCGGAATCAGGTCCCATTTGGTGAAGGCGAGCACGACGGCCCTGCCCTCCTTGGCCGCGAGGTCGGCGATGCGCAGGTCCTGGTCCTCGAACGGCTTCTCGGCGTCCATGCAGACGACCACGACCTGGGCGAAGCGGATCGCGCGCAGGGCATCGGCGACCGACAGCTTCTCGACCTTGTCCTCGATGCGCGCGCGCTTGCGCAGGCCCGCGGTGTCGACCAGCCGGAACTTGCGTCCGCCCCAGTCCCAGTCGACCGCGATGGCGTCGCGGGTGATGCCGGCCTCGGGGCCGGTCAGCATGCGGTCCTCGCCGATCAGGGCGTTGACCAGGGTCGACTTGCCGGCATTCGGCCGGCCGACAATGGCGACGGAGATCGGCTTGTTGGGATCGTCGACCTCGTCCTCGCCCTCCGCCACGTCCTCGTCTTCGAAGACCGGCGCAGGCATGTGGACGGCCAGGGCATCGTAAAGCTCGGACAGGCCCTCGCCATGTTCGGCGGAGAGCGGCACGGGGTCGCCGAGGCCGAGGCCGAAGGCCTCGTAGGCGCCGGCCATGCCGACCTTGCCCTCGCTCTTGTTGGCGGCGAGGATGACCGGCTTGCCGGAGCGGCGCACCAGGTCGGCGAAGACATGGTCGTCCGGTGTCAGGCCGACGCGCGCATCGACCATGAAGATGATGACGTCGGCGAGCCGGATCGCTTCTTCGGTCTGCGCCCGCATGCGGGCCTCGAGCGTGCCGGTATTGGCGTCCTCCAGGCCGGCGGTGTCGATGATGGTGAAATCGAGATCGCCGAGGCGGGCATCACCCTCGCGACGGTCGCGCGTCACGCCCGGCCGGTCGTCGACCAGCGCGATGCGCTTGCCGACCAGCCGGTTGAACAGCGTCGACTTGCCGACATTGGGACGGCCGACAATGGCGAGTGTGAAAGCCATATCCGACGATCAACCGGGGTTCTGCGCATCGGGGCGGCTGCCCCGGCGACGGCGCGGCTGCTGCTCGGCCGGCGGCGGTTCGGCCGGCGGCGCAGGCGGCGCCACATCCGGCGGCGCATTGGCCGGCTGCGGAATGGTGCGATCGACGCCGGGCACGCCCTCGGGGAACACGGCCTGGCGATCGCCCGGCAGCGGCGGCGGCTTGCGCTCGAACATCGCCGGAATGTCCTGCAGCGATTCGCAGGCCGTCAGCCCGAGACCAAGGGCGGCGAGCGCACCGGCGCGCAGGACGAGGCGTCGATCGAGGCGGGAGGAAGTCATGTCTCTGGTCCGTTCGGCTCTTGAGGTCTGAACGCTGGTGCCCGTTGCCGTGTCGTGGAACGCGGAACGGGACGCCATTTCACTGCCTTCTACCGCATTTGCGGTGCGAAGCGGCAAGCCCTTCGCAGGAAAATGCCCGGATCCGGCAAGCGTGGCATCCACTGCTGACGAATTGCGGCTATTTGGCGAGGCCGGCGCTGACCGCGGCGATCAGCTCGGCACGGCCACGCACGCCCTGCGGCGTCTCCTGGTCGGCCTGGATCGCCTGCAGCCACTTGTCGACGCCGGCCTTGTCGCCGGCGCGCAGGGCGGCCAGCGCCATCAGTTCGCGGGCCGAATGGCGGAACGGCAGGCCGGCCGCCGCCAGCGGTTCGACGCGGCGGGCGACCTCCTGCGGGCTGGCGGTGTCGACCAACAGATAGCCGGCGCGGATCCGCGCCACGTCCTGCAGCACCGGACCGATGGCGCTGTCGGCGGCGATGGCGTCGAAAGCCGCGATCCCGGCGGCCTTGTCGCGCCCGGCAAGTTCGGTCGCCTGGCGCAGTCGCGCCAGGATCCGGTAACCCGACGGCGCATCGGCGGCGATCGACGCGAACTGCGCTTCGGCCTCGGCGCCATTGGTGCGCGAGAGCCGCATGGCCGCCTCGAAACGGGCGCCGGCGGCGGCCGACTGCTGATCCTGGCGCCAGTCGTAGAAGCGCCAGCCGCCGACCACGACGATCACGATCGCCGCGAGCGCGACCATGAGCGGCCAGTATTTCTTCCAGAACTGCTCGAACCTCGCGCGACGCAGGTCCTCTTCGACTTCATCGAAAATATCGGCCATCGGGTCATCCAAAGAGGCAGCACCGCGCTCCCAAAGGGGCGGCGGTCTGCCGAAGCGGCGCGGAACCTATCAACTCCCCCCCGCCGAAGCAAACGCCGCATGGATGGGGCATTGCGACGCGGAGGGGCGAAGCGGCGTTGTGGCGGGTCGACGGATGATCGGTCAGCGGATGATCGCCGGCACGCCGATGATGACCGGGTGCAGCCAGATCATGAACACCACCATGGCCGCGAGTCCTCCGACAATGGCGATGACGTCGCCGGTTCCCCAGGGCGCCGGCGGCGGTTCGACCGCGTCCGGCCGGCGCTTGAGGGAGATTCGCGCCGCCACCGCCCAGGCGAGAAACGAACCGAACAGCAGCATCGAGGCCAGGTCGCCATTGGCCAGGAGGTGACCGAGCGACCAGGCCTTGACCGCGACCAGCATGGGATGTTTCAGCGTCGACTTGATCTTGCCGTTGGGCGCGCCATAGGCGACCAGGGCGACGAAGGCGACCGCCATCAGCAGGGCCGTGACGTGGCCGAAGGCCGCCGGCGGCGACCAGATCTGCACGTAGCCCTGGGCACGCGCCGCGCCATAGCCGTAGATGACGAGGCCGAGACCGATTGCCGAAACCAGGGAATAGGCGCCCTTATAGGGCCCCTCCCCGAGCCTCTGCACGAGCCGCGCCCTGGGGGCCCTCATCATGGTGAGGACGTGCACGCCCAGAAACAGTGCAAGTCCCAGGATCAGGATCGACATCGGGTGTCCTTCCACGGCTTTTTCTGCCGGCGCCACGCGGTCGCCGCATTTGCGGAGCTAAACGACACGATCAGCTCCGTGCGTAACCCTATCATCTGGCCAGCAAGCGGCGGAAGTGATAGCCGTTCTGCTGTCAACCAATCGATTGTAGCGAATGACCCCAACCCATTTGCCCGAAAGCGAGCTTGCCTCCCGCATCGATTCGGATGTGGCGGCGACGCCGCCGGCGGAGCGCCTCTACGATCCCGAGCAGGAGCGTGTGGTGGCGAAACGGCTGCAGGGCGGCCGATGGCGCGGTCTGTTGATGGCGAGCGGCGCCGTCTGTATCGCCGCGGCCGCCGCGGCCGGGTTCACCTTCAGCAATCAGGACTTGGCGGGCAATGACGCCTGGGCGGCGACACCGCCCGCGCCTCCGCCGGTCGCCGCGCCGGCCCTGGCATCCAGTTCCTCGACCCCGGTCCGGCTGGTCCTGCCCGACATCGACCCGAACAAGCGCCAGGAGCGGGTTTCGGTCAGCGCACCCGACGCACCGGCCGAAGCGATCGCCGGCCGGCCGAGCGTGCCGCTGCAGAACGGCCAGGAAGCCACCACGGACGGCGTCCGGCGTATTTCGCTGAACCCGGGGCGGGTCGCCGAAGCGGCGCCGCAGACGACCGGCTCCGCGTCCGCGGCGTCGGCCGCGACGGCCCCCGCGACCGAGATGACCATGCCGCTGGCGCCTTTGCCCAAGCCGCGCCCGGCGCGCGCCCGCTAGGCACCCGAAACCCGGATCGCGCCGGCGAGCCACCTGACGGAAATGCGACGCCTCTAGAACGTCGATCCGACCGCGAGGGACGATCGACATGCGCTTATTCTGGTGGGGCCTGTTCGGCGCGACGGCGGGCCTGATTCTCGGCTATGTCGCCACGGTCGCCATCGGCATCGTCGCGATGGATGCTTTCGGGGTGTCGCAGCGCGAGGGCGCGGCGGCCATGGGGCTGGTCTTCATCATCGGGCCGCTCGGCGGTCTCGTCTCGGCCCCGATCGGTGCGACCTGGGCCGTGCTCGCCAGCCGCCGGCGCATGCGCCGGCGCGAAGAGGGAACGCTCGGCGCCGCGCGACCCTGGACGCCGACCACGCGCATAATTCTCGGCATCCTGATCGGGCTCGTGGCCGGCTACACCGCCGCCTGGCTCGTGATCCAGATCTTCTACGCGGCACGCGGCTCGCATTTCTTCACAACCTATGCGGCGGCGCTGGCGGTGGCCTGGACGCCGATCGTGCTGGCTCTCGGCTGCGCCGGGCTCGGCGGCTGGCTCGGCAGCGGCCGGCTGCGTGCCTGATAAGCGGCGGGCGAACCCGTGCCTGGTCACGGCGCGCTTGTCTGGTCCCGGACGTGCCCCCGGCTTCGCCCGCCAGTCTACATTTTCGATGAGGCATCCGCTCGCGGCGTCTCCACCAGGGCGGCGGCCACGGGCACGACCGGCCACCGCAACGTGGCGAGAACGAAGCCGCCGAGGATCAGTGCGGCGCCGGCGAAGTGGAAGGCCCGCACGGGTTCGCCCAGCAGGATGAAGGCGAGCAGCGCGGTGAACAGGGCGACGAGGTGGAAAGAGGCGCCGGTGATGCTCGGGCCCAGCGTCGCGATGCACCGGTTCCACAGCACGAAGGCCAGCAGCGAGGCGAAGACGCCAATATAGAGAACCGCGCCGAGCGACACCGGATCGTGTGGCAGCACCGCGCCGCGCGCCATCTCGACGATCCAGAACGGCAACAGCACCAGCAGCCCCGCAGCCATGGTCGCGCCAAGAAAGACCAGCGGATCCAGCGCGGCCGGCTTGCGGCGCACCAGCACCGAATAGAGCGCGTAATTGGCCACCGCCAGCAAGACCAGCGGCTCGCCGGCGGAGAGCCCGAGATGGGCGAGGCTGGCGAGATCGCCGCGGGCGACGATCCAGATCACCCCGACGAAAGACAGCAGGATGCCGGCAAGCGTCGCCGGCCGCACCTTCTCGACGCCGAGCACGAAGGCGGCGATCGGCACCATCAACGGCAATGTCGAATTGAGGAAGGCGACGCTCGCCGCGGGCACGCTGTGCAAAGCGAGATAGCCGAGCGCATTGTAGCCGGCGACGCCGAAGGCACCGCAGGCCAGGACCAGCATCCAGTGCCGGCGCAACAGGTGCCTTTCGTTCCAGGCCGGCCGGGCGACGAAGGGCAACAGGACCGCGAGCGCGACGAGCCAGCGGCCAACCGCCAGCGATACCGGTGGAAATGTTTCCGCCAGTGCCCGCCCGAGAACCAGATTGCCGGCCCAGAACAAGGGTGGCAGCGGCAGGAGCAGCAGCGGCCGCGCCCACAGGCGCTCGAACAGGTTCATCGCGCGACCGTGCTCCCTGCGGCGCCGAAGGCGCCAGGAGCGGGCCGGTTCGCCTGAACCCCGCTGCCGTGCAAACGCAGGAAATGCGGCATTGGTCCTATCCCGGAGCGAACGTCCCCGCGATCCGAAGGGATCCGCGCCGGACGGTCACTGTCGAGGCGCAGGCTTAGGGGGAACGCGAACCGGTTGATTGGCGAAAATTGCCGCCTGGCACTCTCATGCCTTGATGGCGTGAACCCATTGCCGCGGGGTAATGCCGTAGCAGCGCTTGAAGTGCCGGGTGAGCGCGCTCTGATCGTAGAAGCCCGCGGCCAGCGCGGCCTCGACAATGGGCAGGCCGGCCGCCAGCGCCGCGGTGGCCGCCTTCAGGCGCACCTGGGTGAGGAAGGCGTGGGGGGTGAGCCCGGTGGCGCGCTTGAACAGGCCGATCAGTTGGAACGGCGAGAGATCGACCTCGGCCGCCATGCCGTCGAGGCTGAGGTCGGTCGCATAGTGCGCGTGGATCATGTCCTGCAGCGTCGTCATCTTGGCGTGGTCGCGGGCGGCCACCGACAGGCGGACCCGGCCCGCGCCATGCCGGCGGAACAGGGTGCCCAGGCCGTCGATCAGCAGTTCTTGCTGTTCGAAGGGATCGTGGCCGGCCTCGAGAGCGTGATGCAAGGCGACGAAGGCCGTGACCAGTTCACTGTCGCCAAAGGCATTCTCGGTGAAATAGGGCGTGGTTTCGAGCTGCAGCGCCTGCTTCACCCCGTCGACGGCATCGCTGCCGAGATAGAGGCCGCGATAGCGCCACCGGTCGCTGCGTCCCATCCGGCCGGAATGCGGCTCGTCCGGATTGAAGGCCAGCAGGACCGAGGACGTCGCCTCATCGGTCCGGCCGCGGCTGCTGAACTCGGAGCCGCCGGCCTCGGTAACGGCGATGACGAAGGCGTCATGGCTGTGCGGCGCATATTCATGGGTGGTGAAGTCCGCGGCGAGGCAGCTCAGGCCGGCGATGCCGGGGGCTCGCCAGAAACGAGCGCTGTTGTTGATATCGACGCGCGGCAATGCCGAAGACCCTCTTTGCTCGGAGCGAAGTCTATCAAGATTGCCGCTGATGGGCGACAGTGCTCCCTGCCCTATGCATCATCATGCCGACCCGCAGCGCGGCGCATCCTGTCCGAGAAGGAGACCGCCGTGTCCGAGACGTCAGTGCCGGCGCGCCCGATTCCCGCAACCATCGCCGTGGTCCTGCGGGACGACCAGGTCCTGCTGGTCCGGCGCGCCAATCCGCCCGATGCCGGCCGATGGGGGTTCCCCGGCGGCAAGATCGAGCGCGGCGAGACGATCGCGGCGGCGGCCGTGCGTGAGCTCCTGGAAGAAACCGCGGTGCGGGCCGAGGCCCAGGACGTGCTCACCGCGGTCGACGCCTTCGACCATGACGACAGCGGCGCCCTGCGCCGGCATTTCATCCTGATCGCGGTTGCCTGCCGCTGGATATCGGGCGAGCCGGTCGCCGGCGATGATGCGCTGGAGGCCGGCTGGTTCACCGTCGCCGACCTGGACACAACCGAACTCGCCATGAGCTTCGGCGTCGCCGATGTCGCGCGCCAGGCAGTTCTCCGGCGAGCCGCGACGACCTGACTGTCCGCTGCCGAGCGAACCGACTATTCGGCGGCGACGCGCGTCGCGGCGACCCCGGCCGCATGTTTTTCACCCCATTGAGTCAGCGCATGGACGGCTTCGTTCAGTGTCGCGCCGGTCTCGGTCACCGAATATTCGACCCGGGGCGGCACCTGATCGAAGACCTGGCGACGGATGATGCCGTCGGCCTCCATTTCGCGGAGTTGCTCGGAAAGCACCTTCTCGCTGATCCCGGGCATGCGGCGCCTGAGCGCGCCGAAACGCACGGGCGCGGCATGGAGCTCCCACAGGATCCAGGCCTTCCACTTGCCGCCAATGACGTTCAAGGCCGATCCCAAGCCGCATGTTTCAAGCATCTGCACCTTCACCCGCGCATCTCCCTGCCGACCCCGACGTCATCACTTACTTCAATGTAAGTACTTGATAAATATCGTAATATCTCAAATCCTCCGATCGTGAGACCGCCTCCGGGCGATCTCCGATCCAGAGCATTTGGAGATTATCAGTGACATCCGCAATCAGTGTACTCGGTACCGGGCGCATGGGCTCGGCGCTCGTCCGTGCCCTTCTCAAACACGGGTTCAGCACGCATGTCTGGAACCGGACCGCGGTCAAATGCGCGCCCCTGGCCGCTCTTGGGGCCGGCGTCGCCGGCTCGATCGAGCAGGCGGCAGCGGCCGCCGAGATCATCATCGTCAATGTCAGCGACTACGAGACCGCGGATCGGCTGGTTCAACCCACCGCCGTCGCCGATGCGCTTCGGGGCAAGCTCCTTGTGCAGTTGACGTCGGGGTCGCCGAAGCAGGCACGCGCCTCGGCAAGCTGGGCCGCGCGACACGGCATTGCTTATCTGGACGGCGCCATCATGGCGACGCCGAATTTCATCGGCGCGCCCGCCGGCACTATTCTCTATTCCGGCCCGCGCGATCTCTTCGCGGCGAACGAGGCGGTATTCCTGGCGCTGGGCGGCAATGCACAGCATGTGGGCGACGACGTCGGGCACGCAGCGGCGCTCGACCTGGCGCTGCTCGGGCAAATGTGGGGCGCCCTGTTCGGGACATTGCAGGCCGTTGCGGTCTGCCAGGCGGAAGGCATCGCGCTCGACACCTATGCAACCCACCACAAGGCTTTCGGGCCGGTGGTCGAAGGCGCCATCACTGATCTCGTCGAACGGGCACGCGACGGCCGGTATGCCGGCGATGCGGCGACGCTGGCGACCCTTTCGGCGCATCACGGCGCGTTCAAGCTCCTGCTGGAACTCTGCGCCAATCGCGGCCTGAACAGGCTGACACCAAACGCCTTCGATCACCTGTTCAAGCGCGCCATCGCCGCCGGCCATATCGAAGACGATTTCGCGGCCCTCGTACCGTTCATGCGGTGAGACGAGAAGGCGAGCACGGCCCCGGCGGGCTCGCCAGCTTCGCCGCCAAATTCAGATCAGCAAGAGACCGATGAAGAGACCGAGATGACACCCATCGATCCACGCCTTCACGACCATTCGGACGGCGCGAGGACCGCGTCCTGCGCCTGCGGCTCGCTCCGCGTCGGCGTCACTGGCGAGCCTTCGCACGTCTACATCTGCAATTGCCTGGAATGCCAGCGCGCCACCGGATCGGCCTTCGCCTGTCGCGCCTGGTACACGTCCGAAGCGGTGGCGCGGATCGACGGCGAGCAGCGGCAATGGCGTCGCCTCAACGCGGGCGGCCGCTGGGTCGAGCATGTGTTCTGTCCGACTTGCGGCTCGATCGTCTATATCCGGGGCGAAGCTTCGCCCGACGCGATCTCCATCTCGGTCGGGTGCTTTGCCGATCCGTCGTTTGCAACTCCCGCGGCCGCCTATTGGGCCTCGCGCAAGCATCGCTGGTTCGCGCTGTCCGACGCCATTCGCAGCGTCGACGAGCATTGATGGCGGCCGATACTGCCGACGGCACCTTTTGCGGCTAAGCTGCGCCGATGATGACGGATACGCAGACGATCACGATCGCCATCGACGAGACACAGAGCGTGTCGGGGCTCTGGCAGCGGCCGGTACAGGCGCGCGCCTGTTTGGTGCTCGCCCACGGTGCCGGCGCGGGCATGACCCACAAATCCATGGCGGCGCTGGCGGATGGGTTGGTCGCGCGCGGCATTGCCACGCTGCGCTACCAGTTCGCCTATATGGAGCGCGGTTCGAAACGTCCCGACAGCCCGGCGGTGGCCCATGCGGCGGTGCGCGCCGCGGTCGCGGATGCCGGCCGGCGTGCGCCCGATCTGCCGCTGTTTGCCGGCGGCAAGTCGTTTGGCGGACGCATGACCTCGCAGGCCCAGGCGCTCGCGCCCCTGCCGGGCGTGCGCGGCCTGGTGTTTTTCGGGTTCCCCCTGCACCCGGCCGGCAAACCCGCGACCGATCGGGCCGCGCACCTTTCGGATATCGCGCTGCCCATGCTGTTCCTGCAGGGAACGCATGATGCGCTGGCGGAGCTCGACCTGCTGCGCCCGACCGTCGCTGGCCTGGGTTCACGCGCCGCGCTGGCGCTGTTCGACGACGCCGATCATTCCTTCCATGTGCCCGCCCGCACCGGCCGCCGGGATGCCGACGTGCTTGGCGCCATTCTGGATGCGGCGGCCGCGTGGATGAGCAGACGCTGACGACGGCTCCTTGAGCGGACAGGCGCGGCCTTTCGCGGGCTCGATGCCGGGCTTGCGCCGGCGCTGCGGGGCGCTCCCGCTCGTCTTGCCCGGGCCAAGCCCGGGCAAGACGAAATGGTGCGTCAGAAAAGACGTGGCGCCAGGGCGTCGTGGATCGCCCCCTTCTCCAATATTTCTTTGTTATATCAATCGATTCCGTTTGTTTTCTCATGTTATATGGCTGCAACGCGACTTGCGGCGACAAGGTGCGCCGCCGTCGCCCCCCTCATCAACGGGCGGCTTCACGGCCCGAGAGTGCTAGCCGAGCGCCTTCTCATAGATCTCGGGCTTGAAGCCGACGATCAGCTTGCCGCCGAGATCGAGCACCGGCCGCTTGATCATGGCGGGCTGGTCGAGCATCAGCGCGATCGCCTTCTGCGCGTCGAGCCCTTCCCGATCCTGGTCCGGCAGTTTGCGGAAGGTCGTGCCGGCGCGGTTGAGAAGCACCTCCCAGCCGACCTCGCGCGCCCAGCCTTCCAGCCGCGGCCGGTCGATGCCGGCTTCCCGGTAATCGTGAAAGGCATGGGCGACGCCATGGCCTTCGAGCCAGGTCCGGGCCTTCTTCATCGTGTCGCAGTTCTTGATGCCGTAAATCGTGACCGACTTGGCCTTGGCCATCTCGCACCCCATGCCATTTGCGTTCCGCGCCCTCAAATCATTGATTGCAGGGCGGATCAAATGCTTGCGTCGGTGATCGCGGAAAGAAGCAATAACCTTTTGAAAGGATGCAACAACACGAGCTTCGAAGCCGCCATCGCGCGATGCGCGGCGATTGTCGAGGCGCCAGCGGAACCCAGCTGATTCGCGGCCGGCCGATACGGCATCATTCGCGCAGCGGCCAGCGGCCGAGCTCCTCGTACCGGCCCTGCCCGTACAAGCTGCGGACCAGCACGAAGTCGCACACCGGCATGACAATCGGCACATCGAGCACAAGCGCGGGAATGAGCTTCGCATCGTAGAGCACGGTCAGGTGCAGCAGGCCATTTGGGTTGAAGCCGGGATGCAAGCCCTGCCGTATCAACTCGCGGCCGAGCGCCTTCTGCAACGCAGCCAACTGGATGAGCCCGTCGCCACAACACAGGACGACCGGACGGCGCCCCTCGCCCTTGAGGCGCTCCAGGCGGTCCAGCGTCAGATTGAATGACGCCATGGCAACCGCCGAGGCGGCCTGCTTGGCCCTGGCGAGGATATCCGGCGCCAATCCCGGATAGGTACCGACGCCATTCAGGGAAATATGCAGAACGCCCGGTGGCCGGAGCCGACCGGCCAGGCCTAGGCGGCCGCGCAGGTCTTCGGCAACGGCCAGGATGCTTGTGGTGGAAACGGTGTCCGGCTGAACCGTGAAGAACACCGGATCACCACGCTGAGGGCCCGGCTGAGGTGGATCGTGCGGTGGCAGGTCCAGGGGCAGCGGGAGCTGATCCGGATCGTCATGAAACGAGCTTTTCGATCCGCGCCGCATGCCCCCTCCGCTGTCGCGGCCAGTGTCCTCATGCCGTTTATCTAAAGATCGTTTGTCGCCTCGCCGAGGATCCATGCACGAAAGGCGGCGACCTTCCGCCTGGCGTGGCTGGCTTCCGGATAGACCAGATAATAGGCGAAGGCCTCGAGCAAGGTGACGTCGGCGAGCTTGACGAGCCGCCCCTCGGCGAGATCGGGGGCCACCAGGGCGGCCGGCAGCAATCCCGCGCCTTGGCCCGCCAGCACCGCCTTCAGCAACAGGCCGGAATCGTCGAAGGAGGCACCGCGCGGCGCCGCGATCTCGTCGACGCCCTGGGCCTGGAACCAGAGACGCCACCCCTTGCGTTCGGCGTCGTGCACCAGCGGCCAGCGGGTCAATCCGTCGGGCTCCAGGGGCATGCCGATCTCGGCGACGAGCGCGGGAGCCGCCACCGGAATGACCTCGACGGCCACGACACGCTCGCTCCAGAGGCCGGGATAGCGGCCGAGGCCATGGCGGATCGCGACGTCGACGCCGTCACGGGAGAAATCGACGAGCGCGTTGCTGGTCACGACCTGCAGGTCGATATCCGGATGGGCGTCCTGGAACGCCTTCAGGCGGGGCACCAGCCAGGCCGCGGCGAAGAAGGGCGTGACGCTGACGGTCAGCAGGCTCGTCTCGGCGGCGACGGTGATACGCCGCGAGGCTTCCGCGATCTGCCGAAAGGCATTGCGTACCGGCGGCAGATAGCCCTGCCCGGCATCGGTCAGGAAGATGCCGCGATTGACCCTCTGAAACAGCCTGACACCGAGGTGCAATTCGAGCGTCTTCAACATCTGGCTGACCGCGCCGGGCGTGACGCAGAGCTCCGCCGCGGCGTTCTTCACCGACAGGTGCCGCGCCGTGGCCTCGAAGGAGCGCAACGCGTTGAGCGGCGGCATCTTGTGACCGTCCATTTAGCTTTCCTAATGCGATAGCCGTAGAAGATCTGGTTTGCGGTGCGCCCTGTCTTGCCGGATCCTAATCCTCCGACCGATCCGACGCTCTCGGATCGTCTGGTCTCCACCGGATCAGATTAGCTCAATTCAACCGGCAACGAAACCTTCGCCGTACCGGCCGCTGGCTTGGCCGGCTGGCTCTCCCGTGAACGCCGTCTCCGACATTGGACATCGACCATGCATGCCCCCGCCGCCGATCTGCATTTTTTCGAACTGACCGAGCTCGCTGCTCGCATCCGGGCTCGTGAGATCTCACCGGTCGCGGTGGCGCGCGCCGCGCTCGACCGGATCGCCGCGCTGGACGGCCGGCTCGGCAGCTACGCCCATGTCATGGCCGACGCCGCGCTGGCCCAGGCCAGGGCGGCGGAGGCCGAAATCGCCGCGGGCCGCTATCGCGGACCGCTGCACGGCGTGCCGATCGGGGTGAAGGACCTGTGCTGGACCAAGGGCATCCCTACCGCCGCCGGCATGCCGCTCCACCGGGACGAACGGCCAGCCGAGGACGCCACCGTGGTGCGGCGCCTGAACGCGGCCGGTGCCGTCCTGCTCGGCAAGCTGCAGCTCACCGAAGGCGCCTATTCCGATCACCATCCCGCGGTGATGCCGCCGAAGAACCCGTGGAATGCCGATTATTGGCCCGGCATCTCCTCCAGCGGCGCGGCGGTCGCAACCGCGGCCGGGCTCTGCTACGCCTCGGTCGCTTCCGACACCGGCGGATCCATCCGCTGGCCGTCGGCCGCCAACGGCCTGACCGGACTGAAGCCGAGCTGGGGCCGCGTCAGCCGGCACGGCGTGTTCACGCTCGCCGCATCGCTCGATCACGTCGGCACGATCACCCGCAGCGCCGCCGATGCCGCCGTCATGCTGGGCGCCATGGCCGGGCCGGACCCGAAAGATCCGACCGCGCTCGGTGCGCCGGTGCCGGACGACCTGGCAGCCGCCGGCCCTGGCCTTGAAGGTCTCCGCATCGGTGTCGATGCCACCTGGAACAGCGACGGCGTGGACCCGACGGCGCAGGCCGTGCTGGCGGAGGCCGTTGCGGTGTTCCGAACTCTCGGCGCCAATATCGTCGATGTCGCATGTCCCGATGTCACCCAGGCGATCGCGGATTGGTCGCCGCTTTGCGCTGTCGAAGCAGCGGTTGCGCATGAAGCGACCTTTCCAGCGCGACAAGACGAATATGGCCCCGTGCTGGCCTCGGTCATCGCGGCCGGTCGCAGGCTGTCCGGCCTCGACCTCCACAAGATCCTGCTGCGGCGCATGGCGCTGCGCGGCCGTGTCGACGCCTTGTTCGGCGCGATCGACCTGTTGCTGACGCCGGTTCACCCCTTTGCACCGCTGTCGCTTGAAATGATCCGGACGCTGGGAGAACAGCCCGCGCTCATTTCCGGCCTGCAGCGCTATACCTGTCCGTTCAATCTGACGGGGCACCCGACGCTCACGCTTCCTGGCGGCTTCACCGATGCCGGCCTGCCGGTCGGCTTCCAGCTCGTCGCCGGCCATCTCGGCGAGCCGGCCCTGTTGCGTGCCGGTGCCGCATTCCAGGGCGTCACAGCCTGGCACCGCCATCACCCCGAGGTTTGACATGCGGCGCGAATTCGAGACCAGTTCCATTCCGCCGGGAGGCGTGAAGGAGAGCCACGTGCGTGCTGAACCGGTGTCGTCGCGCGGCCGCCTGTTCCATGGCTGGCTGGTGGTGGCCGGCGCCTTCGCGGTGACCTTCGTGGGGTTCGGCAGCGCCTATACGTTCAGCGCCTTCGTCGAGCCCCTGCAGGCCGATTTCGGCGCCTCGCGCGGCTCGGTCTCGCTGGTCTTCTCGCTGGCCGGCTTTCTCTATTTCGGCCTCGGGGTCGTCAGCGGCCCGCTCGCCGACCGCTGGGGCTCGCGCCGGCTGGCCGTGCTCGGCATGATCCTGACCGGCCTCGGCATGGCGGTCGCCAGCGTCGCCGGCAGCCTGACCCAGATCTACCTGGCCTATGGCCTGGGTGTCGGCCTCGGCGTCGGCTTTTCCTATGTGCCGGCGGTCGGGGCCGTGCAGCGCTGGTTCGTCAGACGGCGCGGCTTTGCCTCCGGGCTGGCGGTCAGCGGCATCGGCGTCGGCACGCTGGTCATGCCGCCGCTCGCCGCGCTCCTGATCGGGACCCTCGGCTGGCGTTCCGCCTACCTCGTGCTCGGCTGCCTCGCCGCCGCCGTCGGCGTCGGCATGGCGCTGCTGATCGAGAACGACCCGCGCGACCGCGGCCTTGCGCCTGACGGCGATGCTCCCGGCGCGGATGGCCCATCGGCGCAACCACACGGCTTCTCGGTCCGGAAAACCGTCACGTCCCGGCGCTTTGCCGGGCTTTATGCCGCCTGTCTGATCTGCTCGTTCGGGCTGTTCGTGCCCTTCGTCCACCTGGTGCCCTATGCGGTGGACCACGGCGTGGCGCAGGCATCGGCGGTGCTGCTGCTCGGCGTGATCGGAGTCGGCAGCACGGCCGGGCGGTTTTTCCTCGGCGGCCTGGCCGATCGCCTGGGCCGCGCGCTGGCGCTGTTCGCCATGTTCCTCGGCATGGCGCTGGCGCTCGCGATCTGGGCCCTGTCGGCCGGGTTCTGGCCGCTCGCGGTCTTCGCCTTCGCCTATGGTGTGTTCTACGGCGGGTTCGTCGCACTCCTGCCGGCGCTGGTCATGGACTATTTCGGCGGACGCAATGTCAGCGGCATCATCGGCATTCTCTATACCAGCGTGGCCTTCGGCACCCTGGTCGGCCCGAGCGCGGCCGGCTTCGCTTTCGACATCAGCCGCAGCTATATGCTGCCGATCCTGGTCGGCATCGCGGGCAATCTCATTGCCGCGGCCATTGTCGGCCTCATGTCCAGGGCGGCCGGGCCGCGCAACGAGGGGTAACCGATGACCGAAGCCGTCCAGACCATCCGGGCAGCCCAGGTCGGCACGCTGCCCGGTTATCTCGGGCTCGACTGGATCGACGCGCGGCCGGGCTTCGTCGAGGGCCGGTTCGACGTCCTGCCGCATCACAAGGCGCCCAACGGCTTTCTGCACGCCGCAGCCGTCGTCGCGCTCGCCGACAGCGCCTGCGGCTTCGGCTGCAAGCTGTCGCTGCCCAAGGAAGCCTCGGGCTTTACGACCGCCGAGTTGAAGACGAATTTCATCGGCACGGCGCGCGAAGGCGGCGTCAGGTGCCAGGCGCGCATGGTCCATGGCGGCCGCACCACCCAGGTCTGGGACGCCGTGGTGACGAGCGAGGTCACCGGCCGGACCATTGCCTTGTTCCGCTGCACCCAAATGGTGCTCTATCCGGCAGCGCCGGCGCCCGCCGGCGCCTGACCGCCCGTCGCGACACCCCGTCGCCGCATGCGAGGCCTGCCGCCTTGCGGGAGGTGCGACGGCAAGCGGTGGTTATGATCCCCCCAAAGCAAGGATATCGAGGGGGATACGGAATGCACGGACGGCGGCCGACGATCACATCTGTCCACGGCATGGTGGCCGCGGCGCATCCTCACGCAGCCCAGGCGGGCGCGCGCATCCTGGCCAATGGCGGCAATGCCTTCGACGCCGCCGCGGCGACGGCCGCGGCCCTCAACGTCGTCGAACCCTTCATGTCGAGCCTCGCCGGTGAAGGCCTCGCGACCATGTGGGTCGCCGCCGAACAGCGCGTGCGCGTGCTCGATTTCGTGCCGCCGATTCCCTCCGCCTTCCCGGTCGAGCGCTTCCGCGAGCGCGCCGAGCTCGAGCGCGGACCGCTGCCGGTCGGCACGCCGGGCAATCTGGCGGGCTGGTGCACGCTCGCCGACACCTATGGGCGCAAGCCGCTGTCGGAGATCTTCGCCCCGGCGATCGCGCTCGCCGAGGACGGCTTCGGCCTGGCCGAATTCGGCGTCGAGGAGTTCGTCGAACAGGCGCCGCTGCTGGCGCGCCACCCTGCCCTCTACGAGCATTGGGCCAAAGCCTATCTGGTCGCCGGCGGCCAGCCGACGGTCGGCACAGTGTTGCGCCAGCCCGATCTCGCCGCCACCTTGCGCGCCTTGGCCGCCAAGGGGCCGGAACACCTCTACGGTGGTGAGCTGGGCGCCCGGATCGTCGCGCATCTGGCCAGCCTCGGCGGGATCCTGAAGCTCTCCGATCTCGCCGATTTCAAGCCGGTCTGGCGCGATCCGCTGCCGGCGCGCTACCGCGACCTCACCATCCACGTGCCGCCGCCGCCCTGCGAAGGTTTCCAGTTCCTGCTGACGCTGCGCATCCTCGAAGGCCTCGACCTCAGGGCGCTGGCCCATAATGGCGTCGACCATCTCGACCTGGTCTATCGCGCCATCAGGCTCGCGGCCGGCATCCGCATCGCCCACAACAATCCGCCGCCGGACCGGCTCGCCGACCTCATGTCGGACGCCTCGGTGGAGCGCTTGCGGGCCCGCGTCCGCGACGGCGTACCGATCTCGGGACCGACCGAACAGTGGATGGCGCAGACGGCGGAAGATCCGGCCCATACCACCTCGTTCTCGATCGCCGACCGCGAGGGCAACCTGGTCTGCGTGACGCAGAGCCTGGGCAGCCCCTTCGGCAGCGGCGTGGTGGTGCCCGGCACCGGGCTCTGCCTCAACAACTTCCTCTATTGGGCCGATGTCCAGCCCGGCAGCCCGAACCGGTCGCGGCCGGGCGGCGAGTTGCTCATGTGCATGTCGCCGTCCATCTCGACACGCAACGGCAAGCCGGTCCTGGCGCTCGGCACGCCCGGCAGCTACGGCATCCTGCAGACCCAGGCGCAGGCCTTCGTTCATCACGTCGATTTCGGCCTGCCTTTGCAGGAAGCGATCGAGGCGCCGCGCGCCCGGCTGTGGGACGAGCGCTTCGTCCAGACTGAAAACAGGGTGGCGCCGGAGGTGGTCGCCGGGCTGAAAGCGCGCGGTCACACCATCGAAGCCTTCGCCGAAGGCTGGACCATGAAGGTCGGCGGCATGCAGGCGGTCAGCGTCGATCCGGTGACGGGGATCTTCACCGGCGCGGCCGATCCGCGCCGCGACGGTTATGTCGCCACGCCCTGAACGGGCCGGCGCGACCGCGCGGACCGCCGCATCGCGGCGGCCGCCGGGGCTGGTCCGTTCAACCAGAAGGGATTGTCCGCGGCGAACGCGCCCCCTAGCCTCGGCATGGGCTGATGATCACGGGAGCTGAAACGTGTGGGGCATCCTGGGCGCGATCGTCGCCGTCCTCGGCTGGGGCGTGTTCGCCTATAACCGGCTGGTCCGGCTGCGCATGCAAACGCGCGCGGCCTGGTCGCAGATCGACGTCCAGTTGCGCCGCCGCCATGAGCTGGTCCCCAATCTCGTCGACAGCGTCAAAGGCTATATGGCGCACGAGCGCGAAACCCTGGAGGCGGTCGCCGCGACCCGCCGGCAGGCCCAGTCCGCCGGCGAGGACGTCGCCCTTCGCGCCGCCGCCGAGGGCCGGCTCGGGGGCGCCTTGTCCCGCATGATGGGGCTCGCCGAGGCCTATCCCGCGCTCAAGGCGAGCGCCAATGTCCGGATGCTGCAGGAAGAACTCGCCTCGACCGAAAACCGGATCGCCTTCGCCCGCCAGCATTTCAACGATTGCGTGCTGGCCTATAACACCACGATCGGCAGCGTTCCCGATCTGCTCCTCGCCGCCCCGCTCGGCTTCGCGCCGCAGGCGATGTTCGAGGCCGACGCGGCGGCGCGCACGCCCGTCGCGATCCAGCTGTGACCGAGGTTACCGCGCCGCCGCGGACCCGGCGGGTTAACTTCTACGACGAACTGGAGCGCCGCCGGCGCGGCGCCTGGCGGGTCCAGGCGATCTGCGTCCTGGTCGCCGCGGGCCTCGGGCTGGTGCTCAGCGCCATCGTCACCCCGCTGGTCCTGCTGCTGGCGGGCGGCCTGCTGCACCTGGTCTCGACGGTCGGCTTCCTGGCACCGGCGGCGCAGGCCGGCATCGCGGCCATCAATGGCTTCGCGGCGGGGCATATGGCGCATTTCGACCAGGTGGTGGCCGCGCTCGACCAGATCCACGGCCTCGGGGATTTCGGCGTCCTGGCCGGCCCCATGGGCCGCCTTGCCCCCATCGCCATCCCTGCCCTGATCACAGGCGGCCTGGTCTGGCTGTGGCTGCGCGGCCTGTTCCTGCGCGCCGGCGGCCAGGACCTGATTGCCCGGATGAAGGCCCGGCCGGCCAGGCTCGACGATTTCGAGGAGCGCCAGCTCAACAACATCGTCGAGGAGGTGGCGATCGGCGCCGGCGCCCCGGCACCCCGGCTGTTCCTGATCGATAGCCCCCTGGCCAATGCCGCGGCGCTGGGCAGCTCGCATCGCGACGGGGTGATCCTGGTCACGCGCGGCCTCATCGACCGGCTCGACCGCCGCGAAACCGAAGCCGTGGTCGCCCGCCTGGTCTCGGCCATCGGCGCCGGCGACCTGCGGGTGGCGGCCGGCATCACCGCCGTGTTCCAGACCTTCGGCTTCTTCCTGACCGTGCTCGACCTGCCGCTGCGCTGGTCGGCCTGGCGCACCCTCGGCGCCCTGGCGCGCGCCAGTCTCACGCCCCGTCCCAGGCCCGAGGCCCTGGCCCAGGTCGGCGAAGGACTGGAGGCCGGGCTGCAGGCGGACACGATACCCGACGTCCAGGCCATGCTGGCCAAGCTTTCGACTCCGCTGCGTCAGGTTGCGCAGATCGCCATCGTGCCCTGGCTCCTGCCCTTGCTGCTCTCGCTGCTGTTCAAGATGGTGCTGTTTCTTTGGACGGCCTTCTGCCTCGGACCACCGATGGCGGCGCTCTGGCGCAACCGATGCTACTGGACCGACGCACGGGCGGTGAAGCTGGCGCGCGACCCGGAGGCCTTCGCCCGTGCGCTCGAGAAGATCGGCGCCGCCGACCCGCCGCCCGGGGCCGAGGCGCACGAATATCTGTTCATCGGCGCGCCGACCGCGGCCCGCCGCGCCATTGCCGACCGGCACAGCATGACGCTGGCGCTCGCCCCCTCGTCCGCCCAGCGGGTGGCTCGGCTGAGCGCCATGGGCACCGGCATCCGGCCGGCGCCGGCGCGCATCGACCTGGCCCGGCTCGCCGCCGACCCGGTGCGCGCGCTGGTCCTCGGATCGCTTTCGCTGCTGCTCGTGCCGCTGTTCCTGATCCTGTTCGTGATGATCGGTTATCTCACCGCCTTCGTCATGACCTTGGCCCTGGCACTTGGCCTCGGCCTGGTGATCTGGCTGGTCTGAGAGTGGCATCGCGCCCGCGTTCCGACGCCAGCGGGCGGCGTGGGCCATGTCACCATTGATAGCGTACAGTGCCGCTGCCGCCATAGGTCTGCGAGCGTCCGGAGAACTCGCCGGAAAACTTGGCGCCGACCGACCAGCCATTGGTGAAACGCCATTCCGAGCCGAGCGAGGCGAGCAGCGCGTCGCGCGGCAGAGCCGTGCCGTTCACCACGAAGCCGGTGCTCGGCAGGTTGTCGAAGCTCGCGTTCATTGCCGGGATGCCCGAGAATTCGTGACGCCAGGCGAGGCGCGCGCGCAGCAGCAGGATCGACTCGTCGGTGATCGCAAGACGCGTGTCGAAACGCAGGCCGAGCTCGCTCTGCGTGCTGGTGAAGCTGCGGGCGCCATAGCTCAGCGCGAAAGCGGCAGCGCCCGCCGTGCCGGTCTCGCTATAACCCGGCTGGCGGAAGCTCTGTGCCTGCAGCGCGGCGAAGGGGGTGATGCCGGCGGTGCTGGTCACCGCGAGCCGGTAGCCGGCCTCGACCCGTCCGGCGAAGCTATGGGCGCCGAAATGGCCGGTCAGATCGCCGCCGATACCAGTGAGCCCCACCGAGCGGCTGGTCGACAGCGCATAATGGCCATAGGCCGCCGAGGCCGAGAGATAGCCGTCACCGAGCCGGGTCGAGGCGTAAAGGCCGACCTTGAACGCCTCGCCCTTGCCCGAACTGAAGCCGCCGAGGCCGTAATTGAGCGAAGAGCCTGATATCGCGAAGCCGATGAGCGTGCCGGCATCGACGCGATAATCGGCGCCGGCGGCAACGCCTGCCGCGCGGGTGCTGAGGCTGGACGAGCCGAGCGTTGCATTGCCGGCGAACGAACCGGCGGCGGCATAGGCCGTGCCCCAGCTCGTCCAGCGCCGCTCGTCGGACCGCGCCATGCCGCGCCCGGGCAAACTGGCATAAGCGGTCATCTGCGCGAACGATCCCGCCAATTCGCTTGCCTCGAAGGCCAGGGCCGGCCCGCTGACGCTGGATGCCGCCCCTCCGGTCCGGCTTTCCACGGCCGGGTCGAGCATCAGGTCGAGGAATTGTCCCATGTCGTGCGCGCCGGCGACCGCCGCGCTGGCGCCGATTTGGCCGGACAATTGCGACAACGCACCGGCGAGGCCGGCCGCCGACAGGTTGAACAGGCCGATGAAGGGGGCCGGCGCGTGGCCCGCGGCGAAGGCTGAGTCGATCGAGCCGGCGACATTGCGCGGGTTGACCGCCGCATTGCCGGGCAGGAAAGGCGAGATCGCGCCAGGGGCGAGCTCGAGATAGACGTTGTTGGCGTCGTAGATCAGCTTCGGCTTGATCGCCAGGCCGAAGCCGGTGGTGAAATCGGCCGCGTTGAAGGTGCCGGTGACGCCGTCGGCGGCATTGAGGATCAGGTAGCGCGTGTTGATCACATAGGTGCCGGCCTGCGGCAGGAAGGTGGCGGTGCCGGCAAGGCTGGCGGTGCCGGTGACGTTGGTCCGGTCGGCGCCGCCGGGCGCGACCTCGACCCGATAGCCGCCGCCCGCCGCGAAGCTGAGATTGCCCGCCACCGTGATCGTGCCGATGGAATTGCCGGGCGCCAGGATACCGCCGGCATTGATCCGGGTCGTCGACAGCGTTCCGGTGCCGCCGATGACGCCGCCATTGTCGATGTCGAGGCCGTTCGAGCCGATCAGCGTTCCGTTGACCGTGACGAGGCCGTTGCTCGTGAAGGCGCCGGCCACGGTGTAATGGCCACCGGCCGCCACACCGAGCGTGGCGCCCGAGGCATTGGTGAAGGCGTCGTTGCTGGTCACCGTGCCGGCCACGGCGAACAGGCCGGCCGCATTGACGATCGGCCCGTTGATGGCGCCCGCGGCGGCGTAGAGCGAGCCGCTATTGGTCAGGCCTCCGGCCAGGGTCCCGCTTGAGGTGAGCGTGCCTGTGTTGGCGATGCCCGAGCTGCCGGTCAGCAGCCCGCCCGAGGCGACCGTGAGCGTGCCGGCATTGGTGAC
>NZ_JBWKTP010000005.1:0-54025 GCF_059420385.1 Phreatobacter sp. GW821-FHT04C01
TCACCTCGCGTCACGGCCTCGAATATTTCCGCGCCATCGCAAAGGGCTGGACACTTAGAGACGTGTGCATGCCGTAGGCGAAGACGTGGAGGAGGGTTTGCGCGCGCCGCGCGCTTCGCTTCGTCCCCATTGGCTATTCGCCGCTCGCTATTCGCCCCTCGCCCATCCCTATCGCCGCCTTGACAAAGCGGCGGGCGGTCATGTTTCGTTGTTTCGACAACCGCTTTTTCGTTTCGCACAACAGAACATCTCGGGAGAGGACGCATGTACGACCGCAACGATCCCCGCGCCCGGCTGGCCGCCGCCACGCCGGCCGCCGCCCTGCCCGCCAGTTTCGCCGGCGGCGAATATGGCCGCTTCTACGACGACCCGCCCGGGATCGACGACACCACCGGCAAATCCTGGTTCATCCGCGGGCAGAACTTCGTGCTCGCCTTCACCGAAGCCAAGGCCGGCGCCACCTTCGCGCGCGCAACCCAGGCGGACGAATATGTCGTGCTGGTGCCGGAGCGCGGCCACGACGTCGAGATCCGCGCCGGCGAGGAGGTCAAGCGCGTCACCGGCCCCGCCCTGGTGATCGTGCCGCCGGGCCCGAGCCAGGTAAGGGCGATCGGTGCCGGTCGCATCATCCGCCTCGTCACGGCCAAGGCCGAGGACCTGGTGGCGCTCTGCCCGAACCGCGCCTCCTATGCGGAGCATCGCGGCAACATCCCGCCGTTCCAGCCCTGGCCGGCGCCGCCGGAGGGTTATCGCATCCGCGCCTATTCGCTCGATGTGGCGCCGAAGCCCGGCCGCTTCGGCCGGATCTTCCGCTGCACCACCTTCATGGTGAACATCCTGGATCCGCAGATCGGGCCGCGCGACGTCACCAAGCTGTCGCCGCACCATCACGACGATTTCGAGCAATGTTCGCTGGCGTTGGAAGGCGCCTTCATGCATCACCTGCGCTGGCCCTGGACCACCGACCTGAATGCCTGGCGCGACGACGACCATGCTCATTTCGCCTCGCCTTCGGCGCTGGTCATTCCGCCACCGGCGATCCACACCTCGCGCGGCCTGGAACAGGGCACCAACCAATTGGTCGACATCTTCTCGCCACCGCGCGTCGACTTCTCGCGCCAGGACGGCTGGGTGCTGAACGCCGCCGACTATCCCCACATTCCCGGTGAATAGTGGCGTGATCCGCCCTTCGGGGCGGCTTTCCCCACCGCCCGCAACCGCCTAGGGTCTTTGCATGCCTCGTATCTCAGGAGAATCGAGCGGGAACGGCGTGCAGGCGGTGCTGCTCGCGCTCCAGACGCTCGAGTTCATTGCCCAGGCCCAGCGCGCGGTCGGCGTCACCGAGTTGACGCGCGCCTTCGGCACGACCAAGAGCCGGATCTACCGGCATCTGCAAACGCTGGTTTCGGCCGGCTATCTGATTCAGGAAACCGAGACCGAACGCTATCGCGTATCGGCCCGGCTGATGGCGCTCGGCCAGGCGGTCAGCGAGGGTTACGAACTGGCTGGCGCGGCGCGCAGCATGATGCGGACGCTGCGCGACAAGCTCGGCCATCCCGTGGTCTTGAGCCTGCCGGAGCCGGACGGCGTGCGCATCCTGTCGCTCATTCCCGGCCGGTCCAATATCGAGATCGGCGTCAAGCCGGGCTCGATGCTGGAGTTTCACTCGAGCGCCCAAGGCAAGCTGGCGCTCGCCTTCGACGAGGTCACCTGCCAGCGCGTGCTGCGCTCGACGCTCGCCCAGTCCACGCCGGACACCCTGACCGACCCGGCGGCGCTCAAGGCCGAGATCGACCGGACACGGGCCCGCGGCTGGGCGGTGGCGCCGAATGAAGCGCTGATCGGGCTGAATGCGCTCGCTGCCCCGGTGTTCGATGCGCTCGGCGCCTTTGCCGGCTCGCTCGCCATCGTCGACTCGATCCAGCATATCGGGGCAGAGCCGACGGCCGAGCAGATCGACAGCGTGGTGGAGGCCGCGGCACGGGTGTCGGCCGATCTCGGGTTCCGGGAAGGCCGCGGCAAGGCTTTGCGGAAGGGGGCGTGAGAAGACGTAGGCGCTGATGAATCAACCCTCGCCCTCGGGGCGAGGGTCAACAGGCGGCGGCCCCCCTCGCCCCCTGCTACCCTTCCTTCATCACGTTCCCGATCAGCCGTCCAAGCCGGCCGATCCCCTCGCTGATCGCCTCGTCTCCGGCGAGCGAGAAGCTGAGCCGGATGGTGTTGCGGCCGCTGCCGTCGGCATGGAAGGCGCCGCCCGGTACGAAGGCGACACGCGCGGTCTTGATCGAGCGGGCCAGGAGTTCGGCGCCGTCCATGCCCTCCGGCAAGGTCAGCCAGACGAACATGCCGCCCTCGGGTTTCGACCAGGTCACGCCCGCGGGCATGTGGCGGGCGAGTTCGGCCAGCATGCGGTCGCGGCGGTGGCGATAGGCGGCGCGGATCTTTTCCACCTGGGCCGGAAAGGCGTTTTCGGCGACATGGTGGATCGCCATCTGATTGATGCTCGGACTATGCAGGTCGGCCGCCTGTTTCATCAGCACGAGCTTGGCGATGACCGGCTTGGCCGCGCAGATCCAGCCGACGCGCAGGCCCGGCGCCAGCGTCTTGGAGAAGCTGCCGCAATAGATCGTACGGGTCTTTTCGATGTCGCCATGCCTGGCAATATCGAGCGCCAGGATCGAGGGCACCGGCTCGCCGTCATAACGCAGCGCCTGATAGGCGGAATCCTCGATGACGGCGATGCCGAGTTCGTCGGCGAGGTCGAGCATGCGCTCGCGCGAGGCCCGGTCCATGGTCTCGCCGGTCGGATTGGCGAAATCCGGCGTCAGATAGGCAAGCTTGACCCGCCCGCCGGCCTCGGCCGCGGCGTCGGCATAGGCCTTGGGCGTGACATTGCCGAGGCCCGGGGTCAGCCGGTCGTAACGCGGCTCATAAGCGTTGAAGGCCTGCAGGGCGCCGAGATAGGTCGGCCAGGTGACCAGCGCGGTGTCCCCCGGCGACAGCAGCAGCTTGCCGAGATAGTCCAGGCCCTGCTGCGAGCCGGAGGTGATCATCACATTGTCGATGCCGCAGGGAATGCCGATCGCAGCCATCTGGCCGGCAAGCCACTGGCGCAGCGGCGGAAAGCCCTCGCTGACCGAATATTGGAGCGCGACGCCGGCGACATCCTTGGCCAGCACCGCCTGATAGGCCTCGCGGAAGGCCTCATCCGGGAACAGCGCGGGGTCGGGAATGCCGCCGGCGAACGAGATGATGTCGGGCTGCTCGAGCAGTTTCAGCAGTTCGCGGATTTCCGAAGCGCGCATCCTGTCGGCGCGGCTTGCAAACAAGGCGTCCCAGCCCATGGCATCCTCTTGAGGTTGGTTTGTTGCGCGCACCATGGGCGCGGCGACAGATTATGTCAATAATGCTGACCTAATCAGCATGCCTGCCATTCGGTGGAGGGGTGGGGTGGGCCGCGACACTCTCCGCCGATCGGGCCGGAGCCGTTCTCGGCTGTCGCCGGCAACACAACGTCACCCCCGGCCGAGGCGAAGCCGAGGGGAAGGGGTCCAGGAGTTGCAGGGCTCCACCCCAACACCGCAAAACCAGCTGAACGCATGCGTAGAGAGTGCGGTCATGCGGCCCTGGCCCCCTTCCCCCCGGCTTCGCCTCGGCCGGGGGTGACGTAGAGGTTCCTGCGCTTCCGCTCGCTTCGCTCGGCCCCGGCAAGGCAATTGCTTTGCCTTAGGGATAGCATCGAGGGCGTGCTTGCATCCCCGCACGCGTCGTCTTGCGCATTTGCCGAATGAGCCCGGCAACCCGGCTCTCCCCGCACACTTACCCCTCCTCCCGATTGTACAGCGGTTGAATGGGTCTTGACGCCTCCGATCGGCTGTAGATAATCAATTCACAGAACATCGTTTCGCCTATAAGAACACCCGCGAGGAAACTCCATGCTGACCAGACGCACTCTTTCCGCCGGGATAGCCACGGCCGCGCTTGCGAGCCCCTTCGTCGTGCGCGCCCAAAGCCCGATCCGCATGCGCCTGGCGCATGCCACCGCGGAGATCCACCCCGGCCACGTCACCGCGGTGAAATTCAAGGAAGCGCTGGAAAAGCTGGTTCCGGGCCGGGTCAACGTCCAGATCTTCGGCAACCGCCAGCTCGGCGACGACAAGCAGAACCTGGAATCGACCATCGCCGGCACCACCCAGCTGTGCATGGCGAGCGGCGTGCTGTTTCCGCTGGTCACCGGGCGCACGGCGCTCAACGCCTTCCAGCTGCCCTTCCTGCTCAAGGATTACGCCCATTTCGGCAAGATGGCGGTGAGTGACGTCGGCCAAAAAATCCTCGACGACCTCGCGCCCGCCGGCCTCGTCGGCCTGGAGGTCACCGATATCGGCCAGCGCCACTTCCTCTCGGCCACCCGCCAGGTGAAGAAGGTCGCCGATTTCTCCGGCCTCAAGACCCGCATCGTGCCGGTGCCGCTGCACAAGTCGATCTGGGAAACGGCCGGCACATCGCCGGTCGGCCTGCCCTATGGCGAGGTCTATGGCGCGCTGGAGACCAAGGTCATCGACGCCGTCGAGATCAATGTCTCCTCGATCCTCGGCGAGAACCTCTGGGAGGTCGGCAAGAACCTGACGCTGACCGGCCACTACCCCTGGCACGCGGTCATCGCCGCCAACAAGACCTTCTTCGACAAGCTGCCGGCCGAGATCCAGGCCGCCCTGCGCGAGGCCGGGCGCAGCTCGACCCAGGCCGCCCTGGACTATGCCCGCGACCAGGATCTCTCCGCCCGCGATCTCCTGAAGGCCAAGGGCGTTCAGATCTCCGAGCTCGAGGATCTTGCCGCGATGCGCGAGAAGATGCGGCCGCTGATCGCCCAATATGCCGCGCAGTCGCCGCTGATCGCCGAATTCGTCGAGAAGGCGCAAGCGGCGGCGTGAAGTAAGGGCCCGGCGGGTTGGCGGTTCTCTTAAGAGCTCGTCGCAGGACGCGGCTCGCGCGTGAAGCACTGCCCCTCACCTCTCCCCGGCGGGGAGAGGTCGACCGAAGCGCCAGCGAAGGTCGGGAGAGGGGGCGTGGCGCAAGACGGAAAGTCACCCTGCCAGTCGGGCATCGCCTTGCTTGGAAGCCTGAGTTTCCCCTCTCCCGGCGCTAGCGCGCCGACCTCCCCCGCCGGGGGGAGGTGGAGGCAGGCGGTTCGCGCCTGAACCTTGAAGGAAAGCGGCCGGACCGCCACGCGCCCGGCCCCATCGATCAAAGACCCTGTTTCCGCCCCCGCGACGCCGAGACCTGAGACCATGACACCGCCAGAACCATCCGCCGCGCCGCCGCGGAACGGCTTCGCGCAGCTCTACACCCGGGTCCTCTGGACCTTTGCCGGCCTGTCCATGGCGGCCATCGTCGGCATCATGCTGGTCCAGGTCGCCGCGCGCTACCTGTTCGGCGCCTCGCTGATCTGGGCCGAGGAACTCTGCCGCTACATCCTGATCTGGCAGACCTTCCTGCTCATCGGCATCGCCTATCAACAGGGCGAACTGGTGGCGCTCGACCTGATCGGCACACGCCTTTCGCGCCCCTTGCGCTTCCTGATCCGGCTGATCGTGTCGCTACCGGTCTGCTATTTCCTCTACCTCCTGATCGAGACCGGCCTCGTCCACGCCGGCCGGTTCAAATCCCAGACCATTCCGGCCATCGACTTCATCTGGGGCTCGCTCACCGGCCGGCCCGCCGGGCTGCCGGTCTGGTGGGTCTATGTCTCCGTGCCGGTCGGCTCGGCCATCCTGCTCGCCCATATCGTGGTCGGCCTGGTCGACGAGGTCGTCGCCCTGGCGCGCGGCACGCCTGACGCCTCTTCAGACGCCCCTCGGCCCCCCTCCTCGAACGCCCAGGCATAAGCGATGTTCAGCTTTCTCGGTCTGTTCATGACCTTCCTGCTGCTGGGCGTGCCGATCTCGCTCGCGCTCGGCGTCGGCGGCATGCTCTATCTCGCGCTCACCGACAACTGGTCGCTGGTCGGCGCCCTGCCGCAGCGGATGCTCGCCGGCGTCGACCAGTTCGTGCTCTTGACCATCCCCTTGTTCCTGCTCGCCGGCAACCTGATGAATCTCGGCGGCCTCAGCGACCGGATGATCAAGTTCGCCAATGCCCTGGTCGGCCATATGAAGGGCGGGCTGTCGCTGGTGACCGTACTCGCCAGCATCATGTTCGCCGGCATTTCCGGCAGCGCCATCGCGCAATCCTCGGCGATCGGCTCGCTGATGATCCCGGCCATGGCGCGCCAGGGCATTCCGGCAGCCTATGGCGCGGCGCTTGTCGCGATGAGCGCGGTGATCGACCCGCTGATCCCGCCGAGCATCACCATGATCATCTATGGCGTGCTGTCGGGTGCCTCCATCGGGCAAATGTTCATCGCCGGCATCATTCCCGGCCTGCTGCTCGGCATCGCCCTGCTCGGCTACGCCTATTGGAAGGCCTGGAAATATAACTTCCCGTCCATGCCGCGCGCCGGCTGGGGCGAGCGCGGCCGCGCGCTCATCGCTGCCATCCCGGCGCTGATGCTGCCCGTGATCATCGTCGGCGGCGTCAAGAGCGGCATCTTCACCATGACGGAATCGGCGGCGGTGGCGGTCGGTTACGCCTTCATCGTCGGTGCTCTGCACCGCGAACTGACCTTGAAGCGGCTGTGGGTGGCGCTCTGCACCACCGCCATCACCACGGCCGGCCTCCTGTTCATTCTGGCCATGGCCAGCATCGTCGCCTTCGCGCTGACGGTCGAGGAAGTGCCGACGCGCTTCGCCGAAAGCCTGCTCAGCATCAGCGACAACAAATTCGTCGTGCTGCTCATGCTCAACATCATGCTGCTGCTGCTCGGCAAGTTCCTCGAGCCGATCTCGGTGATGATCGTCACCATGCCGATCCTGATGAAGGTCTGCGCCATGATCGGCATGGACCCCGTGCAGTTCGGCGTGATGGTCACTCTCAACGTGGTCATCGGCATGGTCACCCCGCCGGTCGGCGTCTGCCTCTTCGTGGTCTGCGCCATCGCCGGCAAGTCGGTGCTCGAGGTCAGCCGCGAAGTGCTGCCCATGTTCTTCATCTGCCTCGTGCTGCTGGCCGTGGTCGCCACCATTCCGGCCGTCACGATGGCCTTGCCCCACCTCATGCTCGGCGCCCGCTGAGCATCGATCGAGCCAAGCCATGACCGCAAATCCCATGACAGAACGCCCACACCCCCAGGCCTTCCGCCGGCGCTTCGCCGGCGGCGACCACCTCATCGGCACCTTCATCAAGACGCCGGTGACCCATACGGTCGAGATCATCGGCTCGCTCGGCTTCGATTTCGTCGTCATCGACGAGGAACACGCCCCCTTCGACCGGGTGACCATCGACGGCGCGATCCTGGCGGCGCGGGCGGTCGGCACCGCCGCCCTGGTGCGCGTCGCCGAACCGACGCCGGCCAAGATTCTGTCGGTGCTCGACGACGGCGCCACCGGCATCCTGGTGCCTCATGTCGCCTCGGCCGAAACGGCACGCGCGGTGGTGGCGTCAGCCCGCTATCGCGGGGGAAAACGCGGCTTCTCCAATTCGCCGCGCGCCGGCGGCTACGGCGCCCGGCCGCTCTGGCAGCATGTCGACCAGGCCGACGCGGAGGTCACCGTCATCGGCATGATCGAGGATCCGGAGGCGCTCGACCAGCTCGACGCCATCCTTTCCGTCGACGGCCTCGACGGCGTGTTCATCGGCCGCGGCGACCTCACCGTCGCGCTCGGCGCTAGCGGCCCCGACGCGCCGGAGGTGCAGGAGGCTTGCGCCAGGATCTTCGCCGCCGCCAGGCGGGCCGGCAAGCCGGTCTGCATCATGGTCGGCACCGCCACCGAAGCCGCCGCCTTCCAGGCGCGCGGCGCCTCGGCCTTCATCGTCTCGACCGATCTCGGCTTCCTGCGTGTCGCCGCGAGCAAGGCCTTCGCCGAGGTCGCCGCGCTCAACCCCGCCTGATCCCGCTTTTCATCGCCAACTGGAGGTTCCCGCCATGGCTGCCCCGTCCACCTTGCCCACCATCGTCCCCTGCCCGGCCTTCGCGCCCGCGCGTGCCGCCGAGATCGCGGAGCTGCTGGTCGGCGCCGTCGACCTGCATTGCCACAGCGGCCCGGCCGCCATGCCACGCATCCTCAATCATCACGAGGCGCTGACGGACGCGGCGGAAGCGAAATTCGCGGCCCTGCTCTACAAGGATCACTTCTATCCCGGCATGGCCCATGCCCAGATCCTGGAAGGCCTGTTTCCGGACACCGGGGTGAAGCTGTTCTCGGGCGTCGCCCTCAACAATGCCGTCGGCGGGCTCAACCCCTATGCCGTCGACCATGCCATCAAGCTCGGCGCGAAAATCGTCTGGATGCCGACTTTCGCGGCGGCCAACCACATCAACGCCTATGCGGGCGCGGCCAAGAGCTTTCCCAAGACCGCGCAGAAAATGCTCGATCCGACCGCGCTCAGCGTGCTCGACGCCAACAAGAGGCTGACCGACGATACGCTCCAGATCCTCGACCTGATCGCCGAGGGCGACATCATCCTGGCCGGCGGCCACCTGCATGTCAGCGAATTGTTCGTGCTGTTCGAGGAGGCCCGCAAGCGCGGCGTCAACAGGCTGATGGTCAACCACCCGAGCTATGTCATCGGCTGCAGCGACGACGACATCCGCGGCCTTGTGGCGCTCGGTGCCGCCATGGAGCACTCGATCTGCATGTTTGTCGAAAGCCGCGCCAAGCAGCACGACATCGGCGATCTCGCCCACCTGATCGACGTCGCCGGCGTCGACCACACCATTCTCGGCTCGGATCTCGGCCTGACCCAGGCGCCGCGCCCGGTCGACGGCTTCCGGATGATCGTCGACCAGATGCTCGACCACCAGATCTCGCGGGCGGACATCAAGAAGATCACCTCGACCAATGCTGCGAAGCTTTTGGGCATCGCGGTGAATTGAGGGAAGCACGCCCCCCTCTTCCTAGCGTGCACCATCGGCGCAAAGGCCTTGTCGACCAACCCTCTCCCAGAGGGAGAGGGTGGCGCCGTCAGGCGCCGGGTGAGGGGCGTAAGCTCGAAGGACTGATACCGACCCTCACGCTGCATGCAGCCCTATCCGGAGATGGACGACCCCTCACCCGGCAGCTGACGCTGCCACCCTCTCCCTCTGGGAGAGGGTTGATTCGTCGGTGCTTTCCGCCCTCAAACCGGAGCCTGTCAACCTCGCTCCCCAGGACCTTCCCATGCACGTGCTCATCGTCCATGCCCACCCGGAGCCGGCCTCGTTCAACGGCGCGCTGACGCGGCGCGCGGTCGAGGCTTTGACCCGCACCGGCCATACCGTCACCGTCTCCGACCTCTATGCTGAGGGTTTCGATCCGGTGGCTGGCCGGCACGACTTCACCGAGATGGCCGAAACCGGCCGCTTTCACTACCAGACCGAACAGGCCCATGCGGCGAAGACCGGCACATTTTCGGCCGAACTCGCCCGCGAGCAGGCACGCGTCGCCGAAGCCGACCTGCTGGTGCTGCAATTCCCGCTCTGGTGGGGCAGTCCGCCGGCGATCCTGAAAGGGTGGTGCGAGCGGGTGCTGGCCTATGGCTTCGGTTATGTCGACGGCGCGCGTTTCGACAACGGGCTGTTCCGCGGCAGGCGGGCCCTGATGTCGGTGACGACGGGCGGCACGCCCGAGCGCTTCTCGGCCGGCGGCAGCTATGGCGAGATCGGCCAAGTGCTCTATCCGGTGAAACATCTGCTGCTCGCCTATATGGGCTATGCGGTCGAGGAGCCCTTCGTCGCCTATGCCGCGCCGCGGATAAGCGACGAGGAACGCGCCGGTTATCTCGACGCCTTCGAGCAACGCCTCCTGGCCACCGCGGCCAAGCCGACGGGCCCGCTCGCCAACCTGCATTTGCGCGACGCGGTGAGCGAGTCCGCCTGGACGCGCCAAGGCTAGGCAGACTGGCCCGAGCGTTGCTTGGGGAGAGCCCGATCGTTGCGCCTGATGCGGGAGGTGATCGCCATGCCGTCGCAAGGACTGAGCATCGTGAAGGCCGTGATGGGCTTCTGGTTCGGCGTGCAGCCTGCGCGCGAGCCCACGACCGGCCAGGCCCCGAGCGCCGCCGACCGCGAATGCCTCCGGGAAGAGCGCGACCTCCTGCTGCTGCGCCAGATGCCGCGCTGAGTCTTTCGCCCGCCCGATCAAAGGCTTGCCGGGCCGTGCGGAGGTTCTGATTCAGCGCGCGGGGGCGACATGCATAAACCCTCGCCTGCCTGCGACGGGAGAGGATACTGCGACCTCACGGCCCAGACGCCGCCCCTCACAAGCGAGCCGACATCAGGTTATGATGCCCGACCGCCTTGCCGCCCGAGGTTCGCGCCGTCATGACCCAAGCCGTCCGCACCACGCCCCTGCCCTCAGGCGCTGCTATCCCCGTGCTCGGCCAGGGCACCTGGCACATGGGCGACCGGGCCGGCCGCCGTGCCTCCGAGATTGCCGCGCTCCGGCTCGGCCTCGACCTCGGCATGACGCTGATCGACACGGCGGAAATGTATGGCGAGGGTGCCGCCGAGGTGCTGGTCGGCGAAGCCATCGCCGGGCGCCGCGACGAGGTGTTCCTGGTCAGCAAGGTGTTGCCTCACAACGCCACGCGACGCGGTACGCGGGCCGCCTGCGAGGCGAGCCTGAGGCGGCTCGGCACCGACCGCATCGACCTCTACCTGCTGCACTGGCCGGGCGGCGTGCCGCTCGAAGAGACGATCCAGGGCTTCGAGGACCTCACCGCCGCCGGCCGCATCCTGCATTGGGGCGTCAGCAATTTCGACGTCGAGGACATGCGGGCGCTGGACGAGGCCGCCGGCGGCGACGGGGTTGCAGCCAATCAGGTTCTGTACAATCTCGCCGACCGCGGCATCGAATTCGACCTCCTGCCCTGGTCGCGGCGCCACGGCCTGCCGGTCATGGCCTATTCGCCGATCGAGCAGGGCCGGCTGACCATGCATCCGGTGCTCAAGACGATCGCCGGCCGCCATCCAGGCGCCACTCCGGTTCAGGTGGCGCTCGCCTTCGTTCTGCGCCAGCCGCATGTCTGTGCCATTCCCCAGGCAGGCACCCCGGCCCACGTCGCCGAGAACCGCGCGGCGCTCGACCTGGTCCTGACCGAACAGGACCTCGCCGATCTCGACCGCGCCTTTCCGCCGCCCAGGGCAAAGCGCCAGCTCGCGATGATCTGAGCGTCAGGTCACGCTTTTTTCGAAACACCTGGCGTCGCCGTCCTCCGGTTCGGCCGCGTGCTCGGCGGAGCGATCCGGCAAGACGATCGTCGGCCCCCTCGGCGGTGGCTTGATCGACGGAGTGGCAGCGCCGGTCATACGGCGCATCGGCAAGTGCGCATCGGGCCGCGCGGCCGGAACATCCTGGAAGCGTTGCATGACTGTCTCCTCTCGGGGTTCGACAGCGATTGGGCGTCCGGGCGCATGGGACAGCCTAGCAGGAAAGGCCCCCGCGACGGCCGCGAAAATTGCGCCGCCGCCCATCCGTCCTGGGCTCCGCATGCTTCGGGCATCTTATTCCGATACGCAGGCGGCGGCCAGCTGGACCGGCTGCCCGCGATATTGACGGGTGATGCCAGCGACTTGTGACGGGTGTCGGAGATCCCGATTCAGGCTGAACGAGGCGCCTGGAGGGAATCCTTCGTCAAACCGGCGATTGACAGCCGCGGACCGCCGCGCGACGCCCACAGGGACAATATGGACCAGTTGCGAAAGGCGAGCCCCCTTGATCGATGACGTCGCGCCCTTCGATCCTGCTTTCCAGTCCGAACTCGTCCGGCTGCTCGCCTGGCGTCGCGACGTCCGCCATTTCCGGCCCGAGCCGCTGCCCGCCGGCACGCTCGAGCGGCTGGTCGGGCTTGCCGCGCTGGCGCCATCCGTGGGCCTCAGCCAGCCCTGGCGCTTCGTCAGCGTTGAAACGCCGGCGCGGCGCGCGGCGATCCGCGCCGAATTCGCCCGCTGCAATGCCGAAGCGCTCGCGGCGCAGACCAGCGAGCGCCAGGCCCGCTACGCCCGGCTGAAGCTCGAGGGGCTGGACCAGGCGCCCGATCATCTCGCGGTCTTCGCCGATCCGGCAACCGCCCAGGGCCATGGCCTCGGCCGGCGCACCATGCCCGAGACCATGGCCTATTCGGCGGTCATGGCGGTGCACACCCTGTGGCTCGCCGCCCGCGCCGAGGGCATCGGCCTCGGCTGGGTATCGATCCTGGAGCCGGCGCGGGTCGCCGCCGTGCTGGACGTGCCGGCGGCCTGGCAGTTCATCGGTTATCTCTGTATCGGCTATCCTGCGGAGGACCATGAGGTACCGGAGCTCGAACGCCTCGGCTGGGAACAGCGCCGGCCGCAAGACCTGTTGCGCAAATAGCCCGCCGGCGCATGGTCGGCACCTAAAAAAGCCCCGTCGCAAGACACGACGGGGCAGTCAATGGAGAGTGTCGGGACGACCCGGCCCACGCGCCCACAAGGGACGCAACTGGGGTCGGCCGGGGGTATCCCGTTGATGTAACGCATGAAGCGAGGAAAAGGTTCCGGGGGCGAATGGGGATGAAGCCAAGCTCGCCATGCGCCTAAACCCTCGCCCGCTTGCGGGAGGATGGCGCCGTCAGGCGGCGGGTGAAGGTTTGAAGCGGACCGGACCTGCATTTCCAGGCGCGAATGCACGGTACGGGTGGACGCAGCCATCCTCACCCGGCCGCTCATGGCATCGAGCGAACGCGAGATGCGTTCGCACTCGCCATGCGCGGCCCCTCTCCCACGAGGACGTGGGCGAACGTTTGCGCACGGCGTTTCGCATGATGCCCACTCGCCACTCGCCTCCTAACCGACCGCCTCGCAGCGGAACCCGTCGTCCCAGCGCTTGATGCGGCCGACCGAGGGGGAGGGAAAATGCGCGGTGCAGCAGAGCGTCGCCGTGTCGCAATAGCGCTCGAGAAAGGCGCGCCGCGTGGTCGCGGCTTGAGCCGGGTTGGCGTCGAAACGCATCGACATCGCGGGAAAGCGCGCCTGCAGCGGCGAATGGATGAGGTCCCCCGTCATCACCGCCTCATCGCGGCCACGGCCGAAACGGATGGCCACGTGGCCCGATGTATGACCGGGCGTCGACAGCAGCCGGACATGGTCGCCGATCTCGTGCTCCATTCCGACGAGATCGACCCGGCCGGCTTCCATCACCGGCAGGACGCTGTCACCAAAGGCCGCTACCGGCGACTTGGCGTGGGCCGCCGCCCAGTGCTGATATTCCTGTTCGCCGAAGACATAACGCGCCTTGGGGAAGGTCGGCACCCAGCGGCCATCGTCGAGCCGGGTGTTCCAACCGACATGATCGGCATGCAGATGGGTGCACATGACGACATCGATATCATCGACGCTCAGCCCGGCGGCGGCGAGCCCGCGCATATAGCGGTCATCGGCCTTGTCGTGCCAGATCGGGCGGCCCGGCCTCGGCTTGTGATTGCCGATGCAACTGTCGACCAGGATGGTGTGGTGCGGGGTGCACACGACATAGGACTGGAAGCAGAAGATCAGCATGTCCTCGGCGTCCAGCGCCTTCGGCCGCAGCCAGGACCGGTTCTCCGCCAGCAACTCCGGCGTCAGGCCATCCAGCACCTGCAGCGCCGAAAAGAACGGCACCTCCTGCTCGATGATGCGATGCACGGTCATGTCGGCGAGGCTGAAGCTGGTCGTCATCGGGTGATCCCTGCTGATCCAGGTCGAGATTACACCGCGATGGCGAAACGAGCGTAGCGAATTACGAATGGGAATGAGGAACGGCGCGCGTGGGCCGATACCGATCGCGGCATGCAAGCCGCTCCCCGACCGGCACCGGCAACCACCTCTGGCGGCGCCGGCGAACAGGCTCCGACGGACGGCAAGCCGCCACGCGATATGCGAAAATGGGCCTGGATTGCCGGGATGAGCGAAACCTCGCGGGCGGCAGAGGGGTCGCGCGCTTCCCCTATGCCCCGGCGAGCGCGATGCAGGCGAAACCGACCTTGGCCTCGGTCGGGACGCCGAAGCGCACGGTATGGCGGGCCGGCAGGCCGCCTGGGAAATGTTTCAAATATTCGGCGTTGCAGGCGTCGTAATCGCCGGGATCGGTGATCAGCATGGTCATTTGCACGATCCGCTCGAAACCAGAGCCGGCGTCATGCAGGACCTCGGCGATGACGGCGAGCGCGCCGCGCACCTCCTCGGCCGCGGTAGCGCCGCGATGGATGCCGTTAACCGGGTCATGTGGCGCCGTGCGACCGGAGACGAAGACCAGACCGGCGGCGCGGGTCGCGGCGCTATAGGGCCGCGCCGATCCAGCCGCCGGCTCGCCAATGAAATCGATGGTCATGCGGTCGTCTCCCAAGCGCCTCGCCCGTGCCCCTGTCGGACGCCGGACGTCTCGGCCTGGAAGTCTATGACCCAGATACGGATTGGCAATGTCGGGATTGACAATGTCGACGGCCCTGCCGTGCACCGGCCGGGAGGCGCGGCCCATGCCCTCGCCTCGCCCACCGCTTCGGCTCGTCATGCCATAACGAGGCCGGTCGGCGGCGCGGCGCCCGGCTCAGGCCGCCGCCTGTTCCGGCCGCCACCAGACCAGCGGACCTTCCGGCGTGTGGCCGCGGGCGCTGCGGCCGGTATTGACGGCCGATTCGGTGACGACGCGCGGCGAGCGAATGCCGAGTTCATAATGCTGCACGATGGCCAGCGCGATCGCCCGGCGAATACGCGGTTCGCCGCCCGCACTGCCGAGCTCGCGCGTGGTGGCGTCGAACACCTGTTGCATCTGAGCCAGAATCTCCGGCCCGAAGATGTCGTCGATGTCGAGATCGGCGAGAGCGCTCCGCATGATCGGCTCCTCTTCGATGGCATCCGGCTTCGGGTGGGGCGAAAGCGATCAATCGCGCTACGATCGACATCTAGCAGACAATTGGTGATGCAATGTGACAGTCAGACGTCGGGGGTCAAGCGAGGATGGGGCGGTCCGCGCAGGCACCCACCGGCAGCACGGCCCCGGCTCAGCTCAGTGTAAAGCAGTCGAATCAGGCGCTTCCCGCGCCGCAACAAGAAACGTCAAGGCAATGCCGGCCAACCATACATCACGAGAACGTGACCGTCAGGACTTTCGCTAGGGAATGAAGCGATGCGGGCATGCGCCTGGAAGGTCACCGGCCCGCGTCGCCAGCGCCCATGCCGCCGCGAGGACCGCCAGCGGCCCACCCTCTGAAAGCCCGAGTGGCCGAACCCGGAAAGACATCGAGAAGGTCACTTCGCGACAGCTGACCTTCGTCGACCTTTCCAAGGCATAGGTCGGGGCCTCACTCCCCGTTCGTAACCGGCGTCCCCGATCGACCGCTGGCTACTTTACCACTTCGAGATGGCCATAGATGGCGCCGTAGGAGACGTTCTTGCGGCGATCATCGGCAAGCACGCCGATATCCTCCAGCAGCGCCCGGATCGCGCGCTTCGGGTCGCCGTCGAATTCGGCCAGCACCGCCTCGACATCCTCATCCGTCGGCACATAGGGAACGCCTGGCGGCGACAGGCCGACGTCATAGTCCGAACCGCTTTCATAACCGGTGCCGTCCTCGCGAAACTGGCCTGCCGTCGGCCACTCGCGCTTCTGCTCCTCGGTCGCCGCGAATATCGGTACCACCTGCATCCTGGCTGCCTGAGTCATGGAATCGAATCTCCTGGCCAATGCCTTATGTTCTTGTTATGTTCTATATCGCTTCGAAATGCAAGCATGAATCGGCGAGCTTGCCCGGCCGGCGATCCTGCCTTTGCGCGCGCCTGCCCATCGCCAGCCCCCTTAGCCGACCCGTCGCTTCCGCCTAGAATGCCACCATGGCCGGCAGGGCCGGGACGGACTACGAGACACGCATCCGGGAGCGCGCATCATGCCCAAGCTCAACCGCATCATCGAGACCGCGCTTTATGTCGACGATCTCGAACGGGCTGCCCGATTCTACGAGACGGTCATGCAGCTCCGTCCGCTGCTGAAGACCAAGACGCTGTTCTCCTATGATGTCGGCGGCGCCAATGTCCTGCTGATCTTCCAGCGCGGCGCGTCGCTCCGGACCCAGACCCTCCCCGGCGGCACGATCCCACCCCATGACGGCGCCGGCCCCACCCATATCTGCTTCGCGATCGACCAGGACGCGCTCGCCTGGTGGGAGGCCCGGCTGGCCGGGCACGAGACCCCGATCGAGGGGCGCACGACCTGGGAGCGCGGCGGCCAGAGCCTCTATTTCCGTGATCCCGACGGCCACCTGCTCGAGCTGATGACGCCGGGCAACTGGGCGATCTACTGAGGCGACACGCGCGCGGGCGGCGCGCTGGGACGACCGACCCGAGCCGGCCGATGTCACGCGCACGCGACGGAACCGACACGCCGGACCAAGGCTGCCGCGTGTTCCTGGGCTCATGTCCGCAGCTGCGCGTGGCGGCAGAGCCCGCGCCCGGCCGCGCTGCCGTACCAGGTAAGGTGATCCTGCATGCTAATGTATCACATAATCGTGACCCGAGTACCTCTTGCACACCACAACGGTTGTAGCAGCATTCGAACTCAGCGGTTTGATTGCAGGTGAATCGCCATGCGGGATTGCCCGAGCCAACGCATCCTGACGATCGAAGGCACCGGCAGAAGCGGCCGCATCTACACGGCCGAGGTGAGGCTGGGAACGCTCACCGAGAAGGGCATCGTCCGCATGCTGCAACGGCTGGCCGCCAGCCATCTGACGCCCGACCAGATCATCGCCGCCTCCTTGCCGCAGAACGCCATGGGCTATCGGCCGCTGCTGGAGCCGAAGATTTCCGGTTCGCAGATCACCGTCGGCGTCATGCCGTCCTACGTCGCGACCGTCAGCCCCGGCGAGGGTGAAGACATGGCGCTCCGACCCTCGACCAAGCTACCGGCGCCGCGCCGCTGGTTCTGACCAGCCGCCTGTCCCCGGCCCCTTGATATCACACGATCTTCAGGCTCGGCCGGCACCGGCCTGGTGCCGCGGCAGCAACGCCGCGAGGCTCGTCCAGAGGGAGCGCCGCCGCACTGCCTTGCGCGCCCCGGCCAGCGCCAGGATCATCAGGCGCTCAGGATCGGTGGCGCCGGCGGCGTACCGTTCCAGGATGGTGCGGGCGAGCGCCTGATGCTGGCGGGTCTGGCCGCGGGCAAGGCCAAGATCGACGCAACAGCGGTGATAGATCGTCCGCATGGCGGCGCGATCGGCGGCGGAGAAGGAGCGCACCTGGTGAGCCTGGTCCATGCGGGCAGCCTTTTTGGATGACGCAGACACAGTAAGCTTCGAAAGCACGGCCGGCGAGGTCACCCATTGGTGAAATGCGCCCGTTCCGAAACCTTCACGCGGTCTTTTCCGCGCGGCACCGATCATTTCAACGTGATGCCCGCCGCGTGATCCGGCAGCGGAGCGGTCGGGCAGCTCCGCCGCATACCGGCCAGGGGGCTTTCATGCGCCGGCTAATGACGCCCTCGCGGGTTGTATTCGCCGTGACCATATAGCGCGAGACCCAGTCATGCGATGCCCATCCTCTTGAAATCCGCCCGATGAGTGCCAGAGCACCTTGATTCCCTGCCGTCGGACGGAGCCCTTGCTTCCGCCGGTCCCGTGGCAGGGTCGACTGACCGGTCCGCCCGCACCGCCCCATCCATGCGACCCCGCCGCCATGGATCCGCCGCATGCCAGATGCTATCCATGGCCATCACTCAGCCCCTGGAAGACATTGACGACCACCGCCCAGCCATCCCGTCTCATGCGCGCCGTGACCGTCGTGTTGCCTGTCGCGGCCTGGGGCCTGCTGGCGGCGGTATTCGTCGCCACCGTCGGGCCGATGCAGTTGCGACCGATCTCCGGCCATTCGGTCGGCCTCGAACGTTTCCTCGCCTTTGCCATCATCGGCGGCCTGTTCGGCCTCGCCTATCCGAAGCGCTGGCCAATGGTCCTGGCCCTGGTGCTGGGCAGCGCCGCGCTGTTCGAACTGATGCAGCACCTTTCACCTGGGCGGCACGGCCGCATCGCGGATTTCGCGGTCAAGGCCGCCGGCGGCCTCGCCGGCCTGGCAGTGGCCGGCCTGGTCAATCGACAGCGGGCGGATCATCGCGGGCGCAAGGAGAATGCCGGGTAGCGAACAGGGCATGATGCGAAGGGCCTGGCACCATTCGCCATTCGCCACGTCTCCCTCGCCCGCTCAGCCGCGGCACGCCGTTGGCGACGCGCCGAAGCGGCGGCGGAACGCCTGGTTGAAATAGGATACGTCGCTGAAACCGCTGGCGAGCGCGATCTCGCTGACCTTGAGCCGGTGCGCCGCCGCCGAGGCCAGCATGCGGTGTGCTGCGTTGAGACGCAGCTCGAGCACCCGCTCGCTGAAGCTCATGCCGGTCTCGTGCAGGATGTCCTGGATATAGCGCGGCGACAGGCCCAGCCTGGCGGCGAGCACGCCCGGCGAGAAATCGGGGTCAATGAAACCCGACCTGATGGCCGAGAGGATGTCCTGCAGCCGCACGGCGCGTAGCCCGCGCGCCCGGGCCAGCGCGGCGGCGTCGCGGCTCGCCCCGAACGACAGCCCGACGAGGTCGAGCAAGGTCGTGGCAATATGCCGGTCGAGCCCCGCGTCATGGCCGGCGCCGCCGAGCGCGACGACGCCCTCGACATAGCGAACGAGATGACGCACCGCGGGATGGCGGGCATCGATGGGCCGCGCGAGCAGGTCCTCGGCATCGCCGATCAAGGCCCTGAGCCGATCGCGACCAATGGTGACGGTATTGGCGTCACAGCGCGCGTCGGCGAGGATCTCGGCGGCCTCGCCATTGGTCGACAGATGTGCCCCGCCCGGCGCGACCACGACGTCGCTGCCGCGCTGGCAGATTCCGATCGGTGCCGCGCCACGGTTGAGCAGGATACAGAAATCGTCGTCGGGCCGGCGGGCGATCGCACTGCTGGTGCGGGCGATGCGACTGAAGGTGCCGCCGAATTGCGTGACATAGAGGCCGTCCAGCGGCGCCCAGTGGAAATGCGCACGGAACGGATGGCCATCGGCGCGACAATAGTCGGCCGAGCAGGTCAGCTCCTCGAAGGTCTCGTTCCAGCGCGCGAGCCGGGCCCGGTCGTCCAGGTGGACGGGAAGGTCATCGGAGGTGAAGGCAACCGCGCTCATGGTCTCCCCGCGCCTCTCGCCAAGCCGTATGTGGCCGCGCCCGGCGAAGGCTAACGCGCGTTGCGCCGCGCCGCCAAGCGGCCGGCTCGGGACAAAACGCCGCTGCCGCGCCACGCCTCCGGTCGCAGCGAAAGCGCAACCGGCATTCGTGGACGCCCCCCGGCTCCCGGAGTTCAAGTGGATTGCGGCAAAGCCCAGGACGCCGCGCGGCGGCGCACGTCACCCCACGGCGCGGTGCGCCGCACCGGGTTCAAGGCCGCGCAGGCCGATCTCGCGATTGCGCTCGGCGTCCTGCTCCGATGGCGAGGGGTTGGTCGGGTTCGACGGATAGATCTGGGTGCTCACGCAGCCGCCGAGCGACACGGAGAGGAGCAGGACGGCGAGTGCGGCGCGCATGAAAAACCTTTGGGCCCAGGCTGAGAACGATGGGCCAAGTGTAGCGGCGGATGGCGAGCGCGTCACGGCCTCGGAGGAATGGGACCAATGCCGGCCAGACGTGGCGATCGGCTGGCGCAGCATGATGCGAAGATGCGGGCGCAAGCCTTCCAGGTCATGCCCTTTGCTCATCGCGCTCCGCCGCTCCCTATCCGGCCCGCCTGCGCCCCGCGGCGATGCCGAAATGCCAGGCGAGAACCGCGAGCCCGCGGACGAGATTCGGCAGATTGCGCGCTTCGAGGCCATCGACCACGACGCTCTCCACCTCGGCGGCCACCTGATAGCCCTCGTCGCGAAGCACACCGTTGGCCTCGGCCCAGCGCCGGCGGGTGGCGCGGTCGCGCTCTTCCGGCGACCGCGTGTCGAACCCGCCGGTTCCGGCCTCGGCCGGACCGGCGGTCACCGCCATGGGCCCGGCGGGACGGCTTTTTGGGTCGGGCGCTGGCGCATCCAGCGCGCGGCGGCAGGCGGCGACCAGGATGCGCCAAGCCTTGCCGGCCTCATAGGCCTCCGTGTCGATGAGGCCGGCCATGGCCAGCCGTCCGAGCGGATCGGCGGCGCGCTCGTCGCGGAAATTGGCGAGACCGCGGCGGTGCGGCTGGTTGCGCGCCACCGCGAAGATCTCGTCCTGCCGGCCGGCGCGCGAAGGCTGACCGTTCGGCTGGCGCTTGACGTCCTTGCGCTTTCGGCCACGAAGTTTCGCCATCAGGTGACATCCTTTGCTGCATAACGGGCGAGAAATTGGACCGGGCACGCGGCCTGGAGCGGTCGGGCCTGCGCGGCCCGGCGGCGGGGCTCAGCGGCGCGCGCCGGTATCGGGGGCGACCGTTTGGCCGTCGCGTGGACCGCCGGCCGAGGCTCCAGGGCGTGGCCTGGTGGCGTCCAGGATCAGCCCCGCCACCAGCTCGCTGACCGGCACGCCTTGCGCGACCGCGCAGGCCTCGGCCCGTCGGTAAGTATATTCCGGCAAGGCGACCGGAATGGTGCCGGGCTTCGGCCCGTCCGGCACGACGGTGATGGAGCGTGCGCAGCCGGCGATCCGGCGGATCAGGCCGCGCGTCTCGAGGCCCTTGACCAGCCGGTTGATGCCGGAGAGCGAGGCGAGCCCCAGATGGCCCGCCATTTCCGTATAGGACGGCGCCGGCAGGTCGCGGGCGAGCTCGGATTTGATGAAGGCGAGCAGGTCCGCCTGTCGTTTGGTGAGGCCCATCAGATGTCCTCGGTTGACGGGGTGGGGTGGGAACGGGCGAGACACGCGCCTCGGGGCAAGATCCGGCGTCGCATCACCCCTTTCTCAAAGGGAGAGGGGGACTTCAGCGGAACCTCCTGGTGTAGCGGCCGGCGTCGCCCGAGGCGCGTCGGGTGCGGCCGCCCGCCTGATCCACTTTCGACCGCCTCGCCGTCGGCGAGGGAAAGCGCGGGAGCTTCCTCAAGCACGGCTTGCAATTTCGCCTCGGTCAGGCCGAGCAGGCGCGCCGCCGCCGGCAGTGCGAAACCGTCCGCCACCAGTCGCGCGGTCGCGGCCTTTTGCCTTGCGCCGAGCACCGTCATGACCGCGCCTCCCCGGCCGGATAGAGATCCGGCCTGAGCTCGTGACGGGCGATGCCGGTCACCTGCTCTACCGCCAGAACCCGCAAGGCCGGCACGCGCCGCCATTGCGACAGGGCTTGCGGGGTCACGCCGAGCCGGCTGGACAGGGCCAGCGACGAGCCGGCAGCGGTGATCGCGCGGGTCAGCGCCGGATCTCGCGCCGGCGGCCGGGAAGCATCTCTGACAGGGTGATCGGCGGTTTTGCTCATGCCCATCAATTTAAGTGTTGCTTTCAAAAAAATCAAGCATAACTTTGTCGACTCAATCAAGCATTGCTTTATTATGGCCAGCACGACAGGCTCAGCGGCGGTTCCCATGGCGGCTCAGGCGACAATTCCCCCCCTTGGCAGGACGACCGGTCCGACCACCCGTGGCGCCCGCATCCGGGCGGCGCGCAAGCAGCGCGGCTGGACCCAGGGCCAGCTCGGCGAAGCGCTCGGCGTGTCCTCGCAGGCCGTGTCTCAATGGGAACAAGGACGCACCGATCCGGAGATCGACCGGCTGCAGGCGGCCGCCGATCTGCTCGGCGTGCAGCGCGACTGGCTGACCTCCGGCCTCGGCCCGGATCGCTCGGAAGCGCAGGCCGCCGCTCCGGTCATCGCGCCGTTCCAGCCGGCCATCGTGCCGGGGGCCGACCTGGTCGGCGCGCGCGACTTTCCCATCTATGCCGCCGCGCAAGGCGGCGAAGGCCACCTGATCGTCACCTTCGACCCGATCGAGGTGGTCAAGCGACCGGCGATCCTGGAGGGCGTCAAGGGCGCCTATGGCATCATGGTTTATGGCGACTCCATGTCGCCGGCCTATCGCTGGGGCGACATGGCGCTGATCAACCCGCATATGCAGCCGGCGCGCGACGAGGTGCATGTGTTCTACGATCACGGCCCGAACGGCGAGGCCGAAGCGATCATCAAGAACCTGATCGGCTGGAACGACCGGATGTGGAAGCTCGAACAGTTCCGCCCCGAGAAGCAATTCGAGGTGGCGCGCGTCGACTGGCCGATCTGCCACCGGGTGGTGGGCAAGTATAACCGGCGCTAGGCACGCCGATTCGGGCGTATGGGAGGGGGAATGCTTTTCCGCTGGTTCAGGGAACGGCCGCTGCGCCGCGCGCTCGTCCGTGCCTATTCCGATGCCCGGCTGACCGCCGAGGAGCTAGCGGGGCTTGCCGCGCTGGCCGAAACCAGCGGCGTCGCGCCGGAGCGTTTCAGCCTGCTGCAACGCCGATGCGCCCAGGCGCGGATGAGCCAGATCGGTACCCAGGCCTTCCGCAAGCGCCAGCTCTCGCCGGCGGCGATCGAGGCGATCAACCACATCACGGCATCGATCGGCGAAGGCGCCGAACTCGACCCCTATGCCATGACGCTGTTCGTCACCAATTGGAACCTCGCCAATGGCGGCACGCCGCTCGCGCTGGCCGACGAGCTCGCCAAGGTCAACCTGCAGCGCGGCGAAAGTGCTTATTACGCCTGCCGCTCGACCTGGACCGAGAAGCGCTGGATCCGCCAGGAGGTCGGCCGATCCGGCCGCATCCTGGCGATCCCGGTGTTCGTTGGGCTCACCTACTGGTACGACACCTTGCGCGCGCGCTACGAGGAGGTGATCTTGCCGGCGACCGTCAGCACCGGTCGCTTCGTGGTCACCGACCGGCGCATCCTGTTCGCCGGCAGCGTCAGTTCGCTGGCCCAGAACTATGAGCGGATCATCTCGATCGATCTGTTCGCCGATGCCGTTCAGGTGGTCAGGGAAGGCGATGCGTCCTGCTATTTCACGCTGCCCAGGGCCGATGCCGCCGATGTCGGCCAACTGATCCGACATTTCCTGGAGCGGAAGTGAGGTCGCGACGCGTCGCGCGCAGGGATGAAGCCAAACCGTCGCCGCGCGCAAACCGCTCTTCCGCCGGCGGGCAAGGGTTTGAAGCAGGCCGGCCGGTCCACTTTGGGGTGAAATGCTCGTCCAGCATGGACGCGACCGCCCTCAACCGGCGCCTCCGGCGCCCCCTTCTCCCGCGCAGACGCGGGTCAGGGTTGACGCGCGGCGTTTCGCGTCATGCCCCATTCGCTCCTCGCCATTCGCTACTCGCCCTATTCCAGCCATCGATCCTTTGAACCGGTAAAGCCGCTCCGGACAAGTTGAAACGTCAAGACACCCGCCGCCATCGTCCACAGCCGTCGCCGCTCATCCGAAATTCCTGTGCTCTACGCCTGATTACCTCACCAGTCATCGATCGATCCGGGTTATTGACTTCAGCCTTTCGACCGGAGGCTCTGATGAATAGCTGGCTTTTGCATGACATCGGAATCGATGCCGTTATTTTTCTCTTCATTTTACTCTTGTTGACGATTGCCGCCGCGCTCTGGATGCAGGTCGTCGGCCTGGCCGGCCACCGCGCCCATCTGCAGGCGATCGAGGAAGCCCTGCGCAAGGCCGCCGAGCGCGACGAGGCGCGCGGGCGCACCATCGCGACCTTGCGCGGGCGGGTCGCACGGGCCGAGCAACGGGTACTGGATGAATTGGGCGAACCGCCACGGCCGGCTTTCTGGGAACAGGCGCTCGGCCGGACCGGCCGGCGAGGCGGCGCGTAATGGAACCCAACCTTGTTGTCGGCGCGCTGCCGATCGACATCAATATCGACGGTGCCCTGCTGATCGCCCTGGGTCTGCTGGCGGCGCTCGCCGGGCTTGGCTTCGCCGGCCTGCGCCAGTTGCGCGCCGAGGCCGGCGTTCTCGCCCGCCTCCGGCGCCACGCCCTCTGGCTCGGCCGGATCGACCGCGGCGGCTGAACGCGAGGGCACGACGGCCAACGCACGATTGCAGCGGCGACTTGCCAAGGGAATCGCCTATTCTCGGTTGCGCGGCCGGCTCGCCGGCAGGAGACGCCTGAACGAAACACGAAACCCGGCTTGCCCACCCCGCGCTGAAACATGGGCGGGCGAGAGATGGAGACAGACCCGCGGGATCCAGGCTTTCCCGCCCCCTCCGCATCGTGCCGGCCCGATCGCGGGAACCCGAAGCCACCCATGACGTTGCTCGACGAGGAGACCCATTCATGCGCCTGACCACCGCCCCGCTTCTCGCCTGCCTTGGCCTCGCCGCTCTCGGCCTCTCAGCCTGCCAGACCGCCGCCCCGCCCCCGCCACCGTCCGAACCCGCCATCTGGGGCCGCGCCGATTGCCAGCGCGCAGCCGGCCGGCAGGACCTGATCGACGATTTCGCCAATGCCAAGCAGGTCTGCGGCATCGGAGCCGAGCCTTATCAGGCGAGCGGCGTGCAATGCATGGCGCAACGCGGCTATCTGCACCGGCCGCGCTCGGCGCATGATCGGGCCTGCGTCGGCGTCGCACCGCGCGCGCGCTGAGTTATCCCTTCGGATGGGAGGACATGGCCGGCGCAAACGCGTGATCCGACGCGTCTACCCGCCGGCGACAGGGGGGCCGCGGCCGCGCTCGGCCCTGATCCAGCGCCCGGTTTCGGCGAGCTTCGCGGCGTCGATGCCGGTCGTGATGCCCCGCCCTTCGAAGAAGGCCACCAGCGCCTCGGACGCCACATTGCCAGCGGCACCGGGGGATGCCGGCGCGCCGCGCCAGCGCCATGACGGGGACGAAGCGCTCGAGGCTCTCGGCGATCGAGCAATTGGTGTTTTTCCGGGCGAAGAGCCGCATCGCGCGGGCGAGCGAGGTGGCGCTGAGCCAGCTCGGCCGCTTCGGCCTGGAGACCTTTTCCGCGCCCACCGGCGGCTATTATATCTGGCGCCGGATCCCGGCCGGGCGCGACGACGCCAGCTTTTCCAAGTCGGCGGCGGCCGAGGGCATCTTCATCGCGCCGGGCACCATGTTCTCGCCCGACCGCTCGGCCCATTCGGGCCATATGCGCATCAATGTCGCCTATGCCGACGATCCGCGCTTCCTGGGCTTTCTGAGCCAATGCGGCCCATGACCTGTTGCCTGCGGGCTTGACGGCGTGGGCTGCTTGGGCGAACGGGAACGCACCGGCAGCGACGCCTCGCTCGAGCCGGCGGCACGCGAGCTTGCAAACCTTGTCATCGTTCAAGAAGCGCCAGGCGGCGAAACGGCGGATCCGCGCCGATGCCGACCAGTTGATCCGGGATTTCCAGGCGAAAGCCGTGGACGAGGCACGCTCGCGTGCCGCGGCGGCGGAGGCAGCGGCGGAAGCCGACGAGACGCGCGATGCCTGGCACTGGGAACGGGTGGCGCTGGAGATCGAGCGCCGCGAGCGAGGGTGAGAGCGGAGATGGGGAGACGATTCTCGGATCGCGCCGGGAACCTCGACGTCCCCCGGCGCCCGAGCGTCGCGAGGGCGGAAAGGGGGGCCAGGAGTTGCAGGCCACCTCCCCCAACGCGGCCAAACCACCTGGACGCATGCGCCGAGAGCAGAGTGAGGCGGCTCCTGGATTCCCTTTCCCTCACTCGCCCTGGCGGGCTCGCTCGGCCGGGGATAACGTATGGTGCGCTGCAATGACCGGCGACTGGCATGCCGTGCGCTCCGGTGTTCATCCCTGCGCGACATCTCAGCGCCCGGTCCCATAGGCCTGCCCCTTCACGCCGCCAGAACCTCGTCCGGCGGCGCGCCATAAACCCCTAAGATCACCGCGGCGAAATCGCCGGTCTCCGGGTCGCCGGTGCGGGCGAAGGCGACCGCCGCCCCGCCCTGCGCCGCCACTCGCTCGGCCTCACGGCAGGCCGCCTCGGCGGTCTGCCATTCGCGCGCATCGCGCTGGATCATCCGGCCCTTTTTCGACCGTTCATAGGGCTGGACCACAAACCAGGTCGCCACCATCATGCCGTCCTCGCTGCCTGCAATATCACCGCTGTCTCGGTCTCGCGTCTCACGCATCAGGGCCGGCATCATGACTCCAGCGAAGGGAACAAATCAAGAACAAAGCTTGGAGTTGTGGACAATCCGGATCACCGCGCAAGCCGAGTGAAAGCGATGCGACGTCAAGCGGCGCCTGGCCTTTTCGTAGTTTCACCAAAGTTTCTCTTGATCAAAAATTCAAGCAATGCTTTCATTTTGCCAAGACGTCATTACCCCGGAGACCGGATGCGCCGCCACCTCGAGCTCGCCCTGGACGAACTGCCCGTGCTGCCGCCGGTGACCGGCGGCGACGGCCGCGCCCATGACGTCCACCTGTTCGCGCATGGCTCGGCCGACGTGATCTTCGACGCCGAGGGCGCCTGGCAGGTGGCCGAGATCTATCTGGAGACCTCCGAGGCCCTGGCGCTCGCCGGCGGCCGCCTGACCCGCCGCTTCACCCGGATCGAGCCGGCCGCGCCGCACTGGTCGCTGATCGAACAGGCGATCCGCCGGGCGCTGACCGAGCGGGTGGACGCCGAAATCGGGGAAAGGCGGGGGACCGGGTGAATAGGGGGGTGGCGAATAGCGAATAGCGAATAGCGAATAGGGCATGCTGCAAAACGCGCCGCGCATAAACCCTCGCCCGCTCGCAGGAGAGGGTGGCGCCGTCAGGCGCCGGGTGGGGGTTTGAAGGGCGCCGGCCCATCAATTCGAGGCGGGAATGCACGGTGCGGCGGACGCGCCCCCCTCACCCGGCCGCTGCCGCGGCCACCCTCTGCCGCGCAGACGCGGGCGAGGGCTCGCGCTGAGCCTTTCGCAGCATGTGCCCCATTCGCCATTCGCTCCTCACCCCTACCCCCCATTCGCCAATCGCTACCCCTCATTCGCCTCTGCAAGCTTGACGCAATGAAGCGCATCCAGAAGGGGGGCGGCCGTGCCGGATCCGTCATGGCCGCGCCCTCACCAACAGCCGATGGAACCGACATGGCCTGGCATCCGCATTCGCAATTCCGCCCCGGCGCCGGCCGGACGCCGCCTTCGCGCATGGAACGTTCGCGCTTCTGGGCCTTCGCCATCGTGGCGGCGGCGATCGCCGCCGGGCTGTTCACCCTCTTGACCGCGCCGACCGCGCCCTGAGCCGCGCCCGGACGACACGGAGCTGTGACCCGCGCGACCGGTGCGATCCGGCGCCGCGGCCACCACGTAAGAAGCATGGTCCGTCAACGGCATCCCACTGGTACCGCTTAGGGAGACCCAACATGTCCTGGCCGATCCCGCTGCATCATCCGCACCACGCCCCGGCTCCGGCGCCGCGCAATCCGCTCGGCCTCGGCCGGCTGCCGGTATCGCGCCGCCAGCGCCTGCATTTCTGGCTGTGGGCGATCATCGGCGCGCTGCTCGCCGCAGGCTTGGTGACCTTCGTCACGACAGCCGCGGGATGGCCGGGCGCCTAAGGTTTGCCGCTCCTTTTGGCGGCGCCGGGTTTCACCGTCGCCTTGGCACCCTTGGCGGTACGGTCCGGCAGAGCGTTGGCCGCCGCGTCGGCGCCCCGGTCCTGGCCGGTGACGCCGCGCCGCAACACCTTGGTCGCTGCCTTGTCCTTGGCTTTTGACGATGTGGCGATGGGCGCGGTTTCGCGGGTCGCCACCAAGCCGACATCGTCGGGCTTCTTGCCGCCCTTGCGCGCGGCCGCGCCAAAGGTGGCGAGGCTCTCCGGCTGCTGACCGTCGGTCTTGCGGCTGCTTGCGGCTTTCGTGGCCATGACGCGCTCCTCCTCGAGCCCTCCGACCCGAGGCCGGCTGCCGGAACAACCGGGCCGCCCGCGCCTTGTTCCCCGCTCAGCGCCGTTCGTTCAACAGCTCGAACACATAGGCCGCCAGCGCGCCGTAGAGCGTGTGGCCGATCGTGCTCATCAAGGTGAGCTGGCCGCCCCAGGCGAGCAGCAGGAACGGCAGGCCGGCCAGCGGCGCGAAAATGCCCAGCGCGATGAAGGTGGTGAACAAGCCCCAGAGCCAGCCATCGACCGGCCGGCCGATGCTGACGCCGTTGCGGGTGAGCAGGAAATAAGCCAGCGGATAACCGATGACGCCGGTGACATAGTGCAGCGCCTTAGCGACCACGTCGGACGGCTCGAAACCCAGGCGATAGGCAAACAGCGCCTTGATCAGCGCCGGCGGCTCCAGCGGCCCGCCGGCGATCAGAGGCGTCGGCACCGACGCCCAGATCTCCCAGAGCCCGAGCCCGGCGAGGCCGCCAATGGCCAGCGCGTAAAGCTGATAGCCGGTGGGAACGGCGAGGCCGGCGAAACGCGCCGGCGCGGCCGGCAGCCCTGCATTCATGCTGGTCTCGGCGCTCATGGCATTTCTCCCGTTGGCTTCGGCGCCGGTTGCGCCGTCGAGATGCCATTCGCAAGGCGGAGGCCGGCGTTACCGGCGAGGCCATCACCAAAACGTGAGGGGAGGCGGACCGGACGGCGAATGGCCAGTGGAGATGATGTGACGCGGGCGTGACGGCTCCCGCGCCGAATCCATTGAAAAACTCAACGCGATCAACCCTCTCCCAAAGGGAGAGGGTGGCAGCGTCAGCTGCCGGGTGAGGGGTCGTCCCTCCCCGGAAGGGGCAGCATGCGCGACGAGCCTCGGCCCAATTCTCGACGCTTACGCCCCTCGCCCGCCGGCTACGCCGGCACCCTCTCCCTTAAGGAGAGGGTTGATTGCGTTGAGCTTTTTGCGATGCGCGAGGCGCATGGCCTCGGTCGTGCTCGCCAAAAACCCATCCCCGTAACGATCAGCCCGCCGTCAGCGAAACCGGCCTAAGCTCAGCCTCGAGCCGCATCGGACACCGCCGGCCTCATGACATCCCTTCCCGCGACGCCGCCAAAACGCCTGCGCGACAGACGCCTCGACCTGTTCCGGGGTCTCTGCATGCTGATCATTTTCATCGCCCATACGCCGGACAATCCCTGGCTCGCCTGGATCCCCGCGCGTTTCGGCTTTTCCTCGGCGACCGAGCTGTTCATCTTCGGCTCGGGTTTCGCCAGCGCCATTGCGTTCGGCCGCACCTTCTTCACCGCCGGTTTCTGGAACGGCACGCTGAAGATCTCGCGCCGCATGTGGCAAATCTACTGGGCGCATCTCTGCCTGTTCGTGGTGCTGGCCGGCATCACTGTCATCGCCGCCCCGCCGGGCAGCCACGCCATGCAGGCGCTGGCCTATGTGGTGAGCGCGCCGGCCCAGGCGATCGGCGGGCTGGTCACGCTCAGCTATGTGCCCATGCTGCTGGACATCCTGCCGCTCTATATCGTGGTGCTGGCGCTGGTGCCCGCCATGATCGCCGGCCATCGCCTGCACCCGGTCCTGCCCTTCGCGCTCTCGGCCGCGCTCTATCTCGCCACCTGGACCTTCGGCCTCGCCATGCCGGGCCGGCCGGACAATGGCCAGCCCTGGTTCTTCAACCCCTTCGCCTGGCAGCTCTGCTTCTTCTTAGGATTTGCGATCGGGCTCGGCTGGTGGACGCCGCCGGCCCTGAACCGGCCGCGCCTGGTGGCGCTCGCCGCGGCGATCGTCATCCTCTCCGTGCCATTCAACTTCTGGGCCTTCACCGACCACCTGCCCTGGCTCGTCGACATCCAGGTGGCGACCTTGCCACTCAACACCTGGACCAACCTGCACCCGGTGCGGCTGATCCACTTCCTGGCGCTCGCCTATCTCACCCTGTCGCTGCTGGAGCGCGCGCGCTTCCTGCTCGACACCGAGGCCGCCAAGGTGCTGACCCTGGTCGGCACCCAGTCGCTGCCGGCCTTCCTCGCCTGCACGGCGCTCGCCTGGATCGGCGGCATCGCGCTGGATCTCTGGGGCCGCGACGCCGGCACGGTGGCGCTGGTCAATCTCGCCGGGCTCGCCGGCGTGGTGGCGGCCGCCTGGATCAGCAAGTTCTACAAGAGCGAGCCCTGGGCCAAGCCGAAACCGGTGGTGGCGCCGGCGAGCGAGGCGCAGGCGGCCGCCGAGGCGCCAGCCTTGGACCGGTAAGGCCGCGCACGGGAACCCCGACGTCACCCCCGGCCGAGCGAAGCGAGGGGAAGGGGGGCCAGGGGTTGCAGGGCTCCGGCCGCGGGACAGTGAAATCACCCAAACGCATGCGCTGATGGCGCGGCGAAGCGCCCCTGGACCCCCTTCCCTCGCCTCCGCAGAAGCCAGGGCTTCTGCGGAGGCTCGCCGGGGGTGACGTCAGGTGGTTCCACGCGAAGCCAAATGAGCTTGAGCACCAACCTGCGAGACCGGGCCGCCGGATGCCGATGAGGCATGAGGCATGACGCCTTGCCTGCGCCATCGGCGACAGTTGCGCCCGCCATCGCGACAACTTTAAATGCTTGTTGCCGCCCTTGGCCGGGCCAGCCCGGCCGGCGGCGGCTTGCATGCGGAAGGCCTTGGCGAATGGGACGATGGGCTGTTGGCGTTGAGGGGCGGGCCGGGGAAGCCGCGGCATGACCGGGTCCGTGCCGCCCCATGCAGCGCCCGATCCGATGGGCGACTGGGCCGAGATCCGCAGCACGCAGGAGAGCCCGGCGCCGGCCGCCGCGCCGCAACCAAAGCCCTCGCGGAACGGCGCGGCCGAACCCGAACGCAAAAAGCTCCTGACCATTGGCCTCGCCATGATCCTGGCGGCGCTGGTCGGCGCGGTGATCTATGGCGTCGGCCTGTCCGGGCCACCCGATCCGCCGGCCCCGCCGCGGCCGGCGACCGCCGAACGGCCCGCGGCACCAGCGCCGGCGCCGCCGGCTGCCCCCCGCGCAGAGCCCACGGCCGGCACCATGCAGGCACCGCCCGTGGCCATGCCGGGCCAGCGCCGCGCCAGCGCGACCTTCAACGCCTTGCCCGCCTGCGACGAGCCCCTTCTGCAACAGGAGCTGGCGGGGCTCGTGGGCGCGATACCGGAGCTGGTGAAAGCCGGCGAGCGGACGACCGCCATCCAGCGCATGGCGGCCAATGGAACGGCCAGCGACGGCACGCGCGCCTGCCGGGCGGACCTTCAGACGAGCGACAATCTCTACCAGCTTGCCTTGTCCCTGAAGACGGTTGACGGCTTCGTCGAGGTAACCTTCCTGTCGCTGCGCAAATATGTCCGCGGCCAGCCCGGCGCCGCCCGCGCGCTGAAACCGGCTCATGTCGTCTCGACCAGCCTTGCCGTGGTCCGGCGCTAGGCGCGGCGCATAAGCAGCTGACCCGACTATCGCACGCCGCCGCCATCCCGCAGTTTCCCCAGAGATAACGCAAGGGAAACGCTCGCCATGGACGTGCTGATCACCGCGGACCCGGAAAAGCTGCCGCCCGAGATCCGCGCGCTGGTCGACGCGCAACGCCCGGTGCCCGCCGACGTGGATTTCTTCGAGCAGGCCTTCTCGATTCAGGGCCTGGTGTTTCCGGCCATCATCGGCGTGACGCTGGCCGTTCTCGGCGCGCTGATGCTGGTCATGGCGCTGGTCATGCTGGCCACCCTGCGGCGCAACACGGTCTATGACTCGCTCACCGCTGAGATGTGGCTCGGCGGCGCCGGTGTCACCTTCCTGTTCGCCGGCTGGATGATGCTCGGCTCGCTGAAGACCCGCTACCGCCTGATCGGCCGGCAGAAGGCCGGCGAACGCACCCGCTACGGCCTGTTCCTCACCGGCGACAACCTGGTCAGCAACAGCCTGTTCCAGACCACCGTCATCCCGCGCCCGGCCTTCCGGGGCCTGAGCGGCGGCGCCTTCCGTTATGAGTTCAAGGGCGAGGTGAAATCCGAGACGTTGCCCGGCGCGCTGGTCGGCCGCGACCGGCCGGCGCTGGAGGCGGCGATCCGGCGCTGGGCAGATGTGGGCTGAACGGGCGCGCCCCTGAACCGTGCACGCGAGCGCAAGAGCCCTGCCCCCCGCGAAACCGTATGGCCCGCATGCGCCGCTCGCCGGTGCGCCCGCGCGCCATGCGGTGTTGACTGCCGGCCCCTTGGCTCGCGACGGACCGGCATGACCATGGACAGGCTTTCCCCCGCGACACGCACGCCGGCGCCGGCAGGCGCCACCGGCTGGCCGGCGGTGGCGCTCACCGTGCTGGTCAGCGTGGTAGCGGCCTTGCAGGTGGGCAAGGCGGCGATCGCGCTGCCGCAATTGCAGGCCGATCTTGGCCTGTCGCTCGCCGAAGGCGGCTGGGTGATGGCGGTGTTCGCGCTGATCGGGGTTGTCGGCGGCATTCCCGTGGGGGCGCTGGCCGGCCGCTTCGGCGACCGCCCGCTCATCCTCGCCGGCCTTGCCGCGCTGACGCTCGGCAGCACGGCCGGGGCCTTTGCCGGTGGGCTCGGCGGGCTGATCGCCAGCCGTATTGTCGAAGGCCTGGGCTTCCTGCTGGTGGTGACGGCGGCGCCGGCGCTGCTCGGGCGGGTGACCGGGCCGGCGAACCGCGACCTCGCCTTCGGCCTCTGGGGCACCTTCATGGCGGTGGGCATCGTCATCGCCATGCTGGCCGGCCCGCTTTTTCCGAGCTGGCGCAGCCTCTGGCTCGCCAATGCCGCGCTGGTGCTTTCGAGCGCGCTCGTCTTCGCGCTTGCGGTGAAGCCCGGGCCGAAGGCGAGCGAGCCGCTGTCGCCGGCGCGGCTTGCGCGCGACACCGCCACCACCTTGCGCGACGGCCGCCCCGGCCTGCTGGCGCTCGCCTTCGCCGCCTATAACCTGCAGTTTTTCGCAGCCGTCGGCTTCCTGCCCATTCTCCTCACCCAACGGCTCGGCGTGTCGGTCGCCGCGGCCGGCGCGCTCAGCGCTGTCGCCATCGGCGCCAATACGCTCGGCAATGTGGCGAGCGGCCCGCTGCTTGCCCGCGGTGTCTCGCGCGCCGCGCTGATCGCGGTGGCGAGCGGCGTCATGGGGCTGACCGGCCTGTTCCTGTTCCTCTCCGCCACCCCGCCACTCCTGGTCTTCCTGCTCTTCGTCGTCTTTTCCGCCGTCGGCGGCCTGCTGCCGCCGACCGTGCTGGGCGCCGCCCCGGAGGTGAGCGCCTCGCCCGCGCTCGCGCCCATCGCGCTCGGCCTGATCATCCAGGGCAATAATCTCGGCCAGGTGCTGGGCCCGGTGGTGGTGGGCAGCACGGTGGCCGCCTTCGGCTGGCCGGCCGCCGCCGTGCCGGTGGCGCTGGCGGGGCTTGCCGGCGTCGGGCTCGCCTGGGCCTTGCGGGCGCGCGGCTGAGGGTGCTGAGGGTCTTGCCTTGGGGCGGCGAAGGCCGATGATGTGGCGCCCTTCCGTTCAGGCCGCCCACCATGATCGATGCCGCCCGCCACCGCCCCCTGCTGCCGCTCGCCTGGGATGCGGCGGCGGCTGAGGCCACGATCGAAGCGATCGTGGCGGATGCGCTCGCCGCCTTCGATCCCGACGGCTTCTGGCCGGCCCATCCCCAGGACGACGGCGTCGAGGATGGCGAGGCCAGCCTCTATTGCGGCGCCGCCGGCATGATCTGGGCGCTCGACTATCTCGCGCGGGTCGGCGCCACCACGGCGCGGTCCGACTTCAGCGCCGTGCTGCCGCGCCTGCTGGCGGCCAACACGGCGGCCTTCGCCCGCATGAACTATGCCGCCCATGGCTCGCTCTTGTTCGGCGACATGGGCGCGGCGCTGGTGGCCATGCGTATCGCGCCCTCCCCCGCCACCGCCGACCTCGTTTTCGCCCGCGCCGAGGCCAACACCGCCTTGCCGATCCGCGAGCTGATGTGGGGCCTGCCCGGCTCCCTGCTGGTCGCGCTGCACATGGACGCCCTGACCGGCGAGCCGCGCTGGCGCCGGCTGTTCGAGGCCCAGGCCGCCCGCCTCATCGACGCGCTCGAGGACACGCCCGACGGCCGGCTCTGGACCCAGGACCTCTATGGCCAGCACCGGCAATGGCTCGGCCCCGTGCACGGCTTCGCCGGCAACATGATCCCGCTGATGCGCGGCTGGCATTGGCTGAACGCGGCGCAGCAGGCAACCGTGGCCGAGGCCGCGACGCGCACGCTGGCCTTGACCGCGCTGACCTCGGAGCACGACGCCACCTGGCCGCCGCAAACCCGGCCGACCCGCCCCGTCAGCCTCTGCCAGCACTGCCACGGCGCGCCCGGCATGGTGACCAGTTTCGCCGCCGCGCCCTTCGCCTCTGCCGAACTGGACGCGCTGATGGCGGCCGGCGGCGCCTTCACCTGGGCCGCCGGCCCGCTCGCCAAGGGCTCCAACCTCTGCCACGGCACCGGCGGCAACGGCTATGCCTTCCTCAGGCTTTACGAGCGGACGGGAGAGGAGCTGTGGCTCGATCGGGCCAGGGTGTTCGCGATGAACGCGATCGGGCAGTGGCGGGAAGCGCGGGAGGCGGTGGGGCGCGGACGGTATTCGTTGTGGACGGGGGATGTCGGGTTGGCGGTGTATTTGTGGGATTGCGGGAGGGGTGTGGGGGCGTTTCCGGTGGTGGATGTGGTTTAGGGGGCGGTTATCAGGCCCCAAGGCGCGGGGCGGCGCCGCGCCAAAATCCGACCGGCAATCCTAGGCAAATTTTCTTCCTGAAATTGCCAGCTGCGGGTTCACGGACCGAATCTGACCTGGTACGATTGATCTCGACGCACTCTGACTTGGCCTGCCGATTTCCAGAGTAACATTCTTGGAGCAGCAGTGGCTGACCGCAAAATAACCCGTCCAAGTTCTGCCGGTGATCAGGTGACGTCACTGGCGGTCTGTTATCGCGACCAGGGGCCTTGTCATCTCCTCAAGCCGACATCGGCCAGGTAGCCGCGATGGACATCGTCGATCACAAGACCCGCTCGCGAATGATGAGCGGGATCCGCGGCAAGAATACCAGACCTGAAGTCGCCGTTCGCCGCGTCGCCCACGCACTTGGTTATCGCTTCCGCCTTCACCGGCGTGATCTGCCGGGCAGCCCCGACCTTGTCTTTCCCGGCCGACGCAAAGTCGTCTTCGTCCATGGATGCTACTGGCATCGGCACCCCGGTTGCAGGTTTGCCTATTTTCCCAAATCCAACATCGAATTCTGGACGCGAAAATTCGAAAACAATGTCAGGCGCGACGCTGACAGCTTGACGCAGTTGCGCGAACTGGGGTGGGACCCACTCATAATCTGGGAATGCGAGTCTGGTGATTCGGAAACCGTAGCCGCACGCCTGTCGGCTCACCTTGGGCGAAGTGACGACCGATGAAGATCAACGCGATTGCGCGACAAGAAAAGCTGGCGAGGCTGCGGGCAGGAGGCCGTCCGAGGGTGCTCGAGTTGTGCTCCGGCTGTGGAGGGCTGTCCCTTGGACTGGCCGCTGCTGGCTTCGATCTCGTCGCACATGTCGAAGCCGACGAAACGGCTGCCGCCAGCTATGCACTGAACTTTCAGGCGCCCTCGCCCGACCACCGGCAGGCCTGGGCGCAGGCGCGTGACATGATCGCCTCGGATCCCGCATCGTTCGCCTCCGACATCGGCCTGGAAGGCGGAATTTCCGACCATTTCGACGTGCTGGCCGCCGGCCTGCCATGTCAGGCATTCGCCAGAATCGGGCGTTCCAAACTTCGCTCGGTTACCGGAGACGATGAAGCGTTCAAGAACGACTCGCGCGCTAAGCTCTACCAGCGCTTCCTTCAATATGTCGAAGCGGTTCAGCCGACGGCGATCCTGATCGAGAACGTTCCCGACATTCTGAATTTCGGCGGCCACAACGTTCCCGAGGAAATTTGCGAGACACTTGAAGAGCTCGGCTATCGCACACGCTACACCCTCCTGAATGCGGCGTTCTACGGCGTCCCCCAGATGCGCGAACGGCTGTTCCTGATCGCCATCGATCAGTCCCTCGGCGTGGATCCCAGCTTCCCAATGCCTACGCATGCCGCCAAGCTGCCGTCTGGTTATGTGAGCGCCAGAACCGTCGCGCTCAAGCACGTCCCAGCAAACGGCTCACGCTTCCATCCTATCCCAGTAGCCGGCGAGGATCTTCCCGTTGCTGTCACAGTCAAAGCCGCGCTCTCAGGCCTGCCAAGGATCACCGAGCATTTCAGCGCCCCCTCCAGCATGAGACGACGCAAGACGACTGACGAACTCCCTTACATCAGTTGCCGCGACGCGAATACTTATTCGACGACGATGCGCAACTGGCCGGGTCTCCCCAGGATGGAGACGGGCACGGACGGTCATGTTGTTCGTCTGACACCTCGCGATTTCCCGATCTTCGGCCGCATGAAACATGGCGGTGACTACCCTCATGCTTGCCAAGTCGCACAGGCCCTGTTTCAGGAACGCCTTGCTCAACAGTCGCCGCAGTTGCTCGAAGGCAGCGATGCCTATGAAGAGCTACGCAAGGCATGTATCCCACCTTACGATCCAGGCAAATTCCCCAACAAGTGGTGGAAACTCGACCCTGCCATGCCGTCGCGCACGCTGACGGCGCACATGGGCAAGGATACCTACTCGCATATCCACTGGGACAGCACGCAAAAGCGGACTGTGTCTGTCAGGGAGGCCGCCCGGCTTCAGTCCTTCCCCGACGGTTTCAGGTTTGCTGGAGCTATGAACGCAGCGTTCCGCCAAATTGGCAATGCGGTCCCGCCGCTTCTGGGCAAAGCAGTTGCGCAAGCACTTAAGCAGCAAATCGATGCTGGGATCGCTTCAATTGCTGCCACAACTGACCTCGAAGCCGCCTGATCGCATGGAAGTCACCGCAATCGCACCGGAAGAGAATTACGATCACGCTCCGCCCGCCGCGAGCGCAATGCTAGAGTCCTTGCGCGGCATCGGATATTCTCCTGCCGCAGCGATAGCCGACCTGATCGACAACAGCATTGCGGCCGGCGCGACGCGCGTGCGGATTGATTTTGAATGGCGCGGTCCTGCCTCGATCGTCCGCATCAGCGATAACGGTCGCGGAATGGATCAGAAGGCGCTGGTTGAAGCGATGCGGCCTGCCGGACGACATCCGCTCGTACCGCGGGGGCCCAACGACCTTGGCCGCTTTGGGCTGGGCCTCAAGACCGCGTCCCTCTCCCAGGGCAGTCTGCTCGCCGTCGCATCGTGTGTCGAGGGTGGTGAGATCGAGGCGCGCTACTGGGACTTGACACATGTCGCCCGCGTCGATGCTTGGCAGCTCCTGCGAGGCATGCCTGCCGAGATTGCGAGTGATGGCGATTTGCTTTGCGATCGACCGCACGGCACGGTGGTTATCATCGCGCGCCTCGATCGTATGCTCGGGCGCGAACTGACAGGCGATGCTACTGATCGGCAGCGTTTCTATTCACTCGCCCAAGCTGTGGAACGACACCTATCGATGACCTTCCACCGCTATCTGGAGGGAAACAGCCCGCGTCTGATTATTACCTTCAACGGCGACGACGATGCGCAACGTGTAATCCCCTGGGATCCGTTCATCTCAAAGCACAAGGCGACCTCTCCGACGCCGGTCGAGACGATAAGGCACAGTGGCGGCGCAATAGAGGTGCAAGGATTCGTGCTGCCGCATCGCGACCGGCTGAGCAGCGCGGAATTCGGCAAGGCTGAAGGCCCCGCAGGCTGGCAGGCGCACGAAGGTTTTTTCGTCTATCGTGGCGAGCGACTGCTTGTACCGGGCGGTTGGCTTGGCCTGGGCCCAGGCCGTGGCTGGGCGCAGAATGGCATCCACCGCCTCGCTCGAATCAGGCTCGACCTTCCGACCAGTGGTGATCAGGATTGGAAGGTCGATATCCGCAAGTCGATTGCAATCCCACCTCCTTCGCTGCGCAAGCGCCTGCAGGTGCTAGCAGAGAGTGTCAGGCATGATGCGCGCGAGATCTTTGCGCAGCGTGCAGGTACGAGTAAGCGCAAGCAGCGAGAACAACTGGTTCGAGCCTGGGCACCGGTACATACCAGCCGCGGTGTGTCCTATCGGGTAGACAGAACGCACCCTTCTGTCCGTCATGCGCTTGATTCGGTGGGTGAAAAGCGGCGAATCATCGAGGAAATGCTCGCCGTCATCGAAGCGACTGTACCGGTCCAGAGGATCTGGATCGATGTTAGCGAGACAGTCGACTCCACCGCACCCAAATCAGGGCCAATGCTCTCGACCGACGAAGCTGCGGCACTGTCGTCCCTTTACCAGCACATGCGGACCGGGCTGAGGTTGGGCGCCGACGAGGCCCGCGCACGACTGATGACGCTTGAACCCTTCTCGTCCTACCCTGAGGCCATCAGGAAGCTGCCGGACGAGGTTCCGAGCTGACATGGCCGTCAATCCCGATTTTCAGCTCGAACTCGTCCAGATGGCTCAGCTCAGGCTCTCTCAGCGCGCCATCGACGTTCCGTTGTCGCGCGAAGAGATCGGCGCCACGCTTGACCGCCTTCTCGCCGCGTTTCCCGAGTGGCGCGATGAAACGTCGCTCGACGCCGCGATCGCGCAGCTCTCAACGATCTTCAGCACTTTCATCGGGGAGGAATCAGTTCTTCGCGCGAACGACGGCCACGTGCCGTGGCTCAACGAGCGCCGCGACGAGATTCGCTGGAAATTCTGGGAGAGGTACAGAAGTTACCTGATCCGGCGACAGCTGCCACAGCCGGCGATCAACTCGCTCAACCGCATCACCGATCGCATTCTCGATTTATGCGGAAACCCGGAGCAGGAGGGGAAGTTCGACCGGCGCGGGATGGTTGTCGGCGAGGTGCAGTCAGGGAAAACCGGCAACTATACCGGTCTCATCTGTAAGGCGACCGACGCCGGTTACAAGGTCATCATCGTTCTGACCGGCCTCAACAATAATCTGCGCAGCCAAACTCAGATCCGGCTTGACGAAGGCTTTATTGGCAAGATCAGCGTGCCGATCGGTGAGAAGAGCTCACGCGTCATTGGCTCCGGTCAGATCGACCCCTCGGCAATTGTCGACTGGGCGACCAACCGTACAGAAAAGGGCGATTTCAACTGGAAGACGATGTCGCAGTTTGGCGTCCATCCAGGCGGCCGCCCGCTGTTGCTCGTTGTCAAGAAAAACGGCAGCGTGCTCGACGGCGTGCTGGAATGGATCCGTCTCACGGCCAACTCCATTGACCAGGGGCGGCCCCGCTTCACAGGCATGCCGCTTCTAGTAATCGACGATGAGGCGGACAATGCGTCCGTCGATACGCGCCAACAAACTTTCACGGGCGGCGTTGCGGATGCCGACCACAAGCCAACCGCGATCAATGCAAAGATCCGGCAGATCGTCGGCAGCTTCGATCAGGTTTCATATGTTGGCTACACTGCAACCCCGTTTGCCAACATTTTCATTCATCCCGACGCCGAAACCGGAAAGGAATTTCAAGATCTTTTCCCCCGCGATTTCATCGCCAACATGCCAACGCCCGACAACTATATCGGCGCCTCGCGCATATTCGGGCATGCCCGCGAGGATCAGGACGGAGAGGAGGTGGCCGCCGGTCTTCCCGACCTGATCATTCCGATCGAGGACCACGCCGCGAGCCTTTTAAGGCGCGAGTCGCTGGGCTGGATGCCGCCAGTGCACAATGCCCTCCATGTGCCGAGAGTGGATGGCGAGGACGTCGTTCCGGGATCCTTGCTCACCGCGATGCGATGTTTTGCGCTTGTCGTCGCGGCGCGGCGCGAACGCGGCCAGAGCCGCGAGCACAACAGCATGCTCATCCACGTCACCCGTTTCCAGGCGGTCCAAAAGCGCGTGATCGCGCAAGTCCAAGAAATGCTCGATACGCTGACCAATGGCGTGCGCTACGGCGGCGAGACAGGGCTCTCGCCTTTCAGGGCCTTGTGGGAGAGCGAGTTCGAGCCGGTTACGCGCAACCTTGGCCTCGAAGACTGTCCGCCGGTTGCTTGGGAGCAGTTAGAGGCGGCGTTACGGGCCACGATCAGTTCGATCAGCGTGCGCGAGATCAATGGCAGTTCGGCAGACGTTCTCGACTACGACCTGAACAAAGACCGAGGCCTCAATGTCATCGCGGTCGGCGGCGACAAGCTTGCCCGTGGACTGACGCTTGAAGGGCTATCGATTACCTATTTTTTGCGCGGATCGACCATGTACGACACGCTTATGCAGATGGGTCGTTGGTTCGGCTATCGACCAGGCTATCTCGATCTGTGCAGGCTGTTCACGACACAGGATCACGTCGACTGGTACGGCCACATCGCGCAGGCCAGTGACGAGCTTCGCCGCGAGTTCGACCGGATGGAAGCGATCGGCTCCGACCCGACCCAGTTCGGCTTACGTGTCCGCAACCACCCCAGCCTGACTATCACATCGCGTGCCAAAATGCGGCACGGCACCGAATTGCAGGTGTCATTCGCGGGCGACATTTCAGAAACGACCGTCTTCTCCACCAACCAGCGTGTTCTCGATCAGAATCAAGCCGCTGCGTCGGGTTTTCTGGGACGGCTGGCCGATGACGGCATTATGCATATTCCCAACCCCGAACAGCGACGACCGAGCGGCCGGCCCAATCGCTGGAAAGGCTCGCACCTGTGGAGCGGTGTTCCCGTCGGACATGTGCTGTCGTTTCTCGATATGTTTTCCACGCACGAGGATGCAGCCCGAGCGAACGCACCTGTGCTCGCACGATATATCCGCCAGCAGAACCAGCGTGGCGAACTAGCCGATTGGAATGTCCTGCTGGTCGGCGGCGATGGCGAAGACAGCGCGACTTTCGGGCCGTGGAGTGTGAACTGCGTCATTCGCCAGCCAAAGGGTGGCTACGGTCCAGACCTGTCGCGTCCGAGGGTAATCAAGCCGGGCGAGCGGTTCGTTATCCGCCGCCTGCTCAACCCGCGCGACGAAGCCGTCGATCTCGAGTCCGAAGCCTATGCCGCTGCGATGGCCGATACGCTCGCAGCTCCACCCAAGCGCACTCGCAAGACGGATAAACCTCCGGAAGCGCCGTCCGGCGCCTTCCTTCGCAAGTACCGCCCCGCCACGCGCGGTCTACTATTACTTTATCCGCTGGCCTGCCGTCAGGAGATCGACGTTGATGGCCAAAAGTTCGATCACGTCTTTCTCCCGATCGGCACCGCGCCTGTTGGTCTCGGGATCAGTTTTCCGGCCAGTTTGAACGCGCAGTCCGTGAGCTATGTTGTCAACAGCATCTATGGAGCTGGAGACGACGATGATGGTGATGCATGACCGCTATTGAGGACACATGGGCGGTGTTGCGCGCCGAGCGGCGATCCGAACCGGGCTGGCATCTTCGCCGGATTCACCCCGAAGCGCCCTGTGAAATCTCTGCCGGGCTTCATCAGCCCGATGGCACGCCGGGTCTTGTCGTCGAGGTGGACGCATCGGCGATATCGTCCACGGTCCGCATGCCCAAGTCAGCTGGCTTTCACGTCGACACGACGCTGCTTGGACACAGCCATACAGGGCGGGTGCGGATCGCCTTGTCGCTAGCCCATGCCGCTTATGCGGCGGTCTTCGCAGTCCTGTGTCGGGACACCGCAGGATATGCCGCAGAACAGGCAAATCAACGCTCAGCGGTTTCCAGTTTCGTAGGCCGTCTCCATGTGTGGCAGGCATTCATGGCGAAGCACGGCCCCAATGGCCTTTCCGGAGCAGCGATGATCGGACTGATGGGCGAGCTACACGTCCTCACCCATTACATTGCACCACTTCTCGGCTTTGAGCGCGCTCTCGGCACTTGGGTTGGGCCGCGGGGCGAGCCCAATGATTTCACCCTGGTGGGCGGATATTTGGAGGTTAAGGCAACTGCGCGGCAGGCGCCGAGTCGCCTTTCGATATCGAGCGCCGATCAACTTGATATCGAGCGCGGCCGGATTCTGCTCGCACATCTTCGCTTCAGCCCTTCACCCAACGGCGAAACACTGACCGAGATGGTCGAAGCTGTCCGATTGCGCCTTGTCGAAGACGCACCCCATGCGATCCCACAGTTCGCCGCGCTGCTTCTCGCCGCGGGTTATGTCGACGCGCACCGGGAGAACTATGCGCTACGCCTCGAGCCCGACGACTTGAAGCTATTCGACGTTACGGCCGATTTCCCACATATATCCCCGAGCGAACTTCGTTCCGGAGTTCTGGATTGTTCCTACGAAATCGACCTTGGCATATGCGCCCCATGGGCAGTCCCTCCGACGGCCCTTGCCTCGCTCACCCGGGTGGCTAATTGATGGTGGAGGATCGTGATCTCCCCAGATTCGCTTCAGAACTTCAGTCCGAAGTCGCGGATCGCGCGCTTGGCGACCTGGACGGGGGCGACTTCACCGAGAATGCGTTTGTCGACGTCATCGCCGAGCATCTCGCCGACATCGGGATGATCGAGAACCCGGTGACCTGCCATTTCTCTGGCAAGGCCGGGACTGGCCACGTCAAGGTGAACGGCTACGCAGTTCCTGATGATGGCGAGCGAATTGATATACTGGTCGCCATCTTCAACGCCACTGAAATTCCGTCGACGATCTCGACGTCGGAAGTGGCACGCGTTGCAGGTCAAGGTGCACGTGCCCTAGTCGCGGCCAGTCGAAGCATCCACCTCGAACTCGAAACGGCGAGCGATCGCTTCGCCATGATGCAGCGCATGTCTGAGCTTCTTGCCGCGGGCACTAGACAGGCCCGTGTCATTGTCATCACGGATGGTCTAACGGCCACGCGGACGCTCAATGCAGCGACGGTAGCAGGCGTCGATACGACGTTCGAGATTTACGACCTCCGCCGCCTGATGCGAACGATGCGCTCGGGCCAGACCCGCGAGGTTATCGACATCGACTTAGCGTCGCTTGGTATGCCGCCAATTCCATGTGTTGCCATGCCGGCGGGCGCAGAGCCCTATGAAACCCATCTCGCCATTTTCTCGGGCAATACGCTTTACGAACTCTATGAGGCTTACGGGCCGCGTATTCTGGAATTCAACGTTCGGGCGTTTCTCCAGGCAACGGGAAAGGTCAACCGTGGCATCCGAGATACTATTCGCGACCAGCCAGGCCACTTCATGGCATATAACAACGGCATCTCGGTTACGGCGGATGAAGTGCGCACAGCTGTGGTGGACGGCTCGACCGTAATCATCGGCTTCAGGGGCATGCAGATCGTTAATGGCGGCCAGACGACCGCTTCGATTCATCGTGCCCGCAAGCGCGACCGCCTCGATCTGTCCCGAGTTCACGTGCCTGCAAAGATCACCCGCCTGCGACCCGAGAACGTGGAGGAGATGGTTCCTCAGATCTCTCGCTACGCCAACACGCAGAACGTCATCCAGGAAGCAGACTTCTCATCCAACGAGCCGTTCCACATCGCAATGGAGAGACTATCGAAAGATATCTGGGCGCCGGGCGAACGCACACGCTGGTTCTACGAACGATCACGCGGACAGTATCAAACCGCGTTAAGCAGCGAGGGAACGAGCGAAACGCGCGCGCGCGCGTTCCGCGAAAGAACCCCACCCGCAAACCGGATTATGAAAACCGACCTGGCCCGCTACCTCAACAGCTGGAGCCGGCTGCCGCACGTCGTCAGCGGTGGCGTACAGAAGAACTTCATCGCCTACATGCGGCGTATGCGGGACAGCCGCGGCAACAAATGGGAGCCAGATGAGGCCTTCTATCGCGATGCGATCGCACAGGCGATCGTATTCCTCGCGGCACAGCGTATCGTCCGACGCGAAGGCTTTCCGGCATACCGCATCAATATCGCCACCTACCTCGTTTCCTACTTGTCGCACCGGACCGGTGGCAGATTGCGGCTCGACGTAGTCTGGCAGCGCCAATCGCTGAGCGAAGAACTGGAGGCGCTGATGCGCGCATGGTCGCATGCCGTGGATCGGCAGATTCAATCCAGCGCCGTGGGTCGGAATGTCACAGAATGGACAAAGAAGGAGGCGTGCTGGACTGCCGTTCGGCAGCTAAACCTGCCGATTGAAGGCGCGCTACCGGCCGAGTGGGGCAGCGACGATCGGTCCACCTCTACAGAAGAGTCCTCGTCGCAGGATGATCACGCCTCGTCCGCCGCGTGCATGCGCCTGTCGGCAGAGCAATGGTTTGCGATTCATCTCTGGGGCACGCGGACCGGTCACCTCGCCAAGTGGCAAAGCGGTATCGCCCACACGTTTAGCAGCTACGCGGGCAATGGATGGGAACGGGCACCAACCGCCAAACAGGCCAAACATGGCGTACGGATTCTTGAGATCGCCGCCGAACAAGGTTTCAACAGCGGGTCAGCTGGACCGGAGATGTAAGACCCGCCATCACTATTCTCAGTTAGACGCGGCGTTCTTCTCCTGAAGACGCCGAAGGATGTGGATATCATCTGCGTCCTTGGGAAGACCATAGGCGTTTAGGACGATCTCGTTCAGGCGCTGCATTGCCGGCAACCCATCACTCACGCGATGCGCCTCCTTCCAGCTTCCTGCCGGCTGGCTGCCGAGCGCACGTGCTATGTGCTGCCCGATCTCCCACGCTAGCTCGCCCACGATGGACGGCGCGCCGTCCGCAACCAGAGCCGGCAGACTGCCCTCCTGGTCGACAATGCGAAATGGTTCGGCAAGTGGAAAGCCGCCAAAGGTATTGGCAACAGAGAATCGGGCCATCCAGCTGCTTGCGGCCGGCAGTGTTGCGCGCGCCCAGACCGCGAAAACGCGAGAGCGGAACAGTGCAGGCACAGCCAGATCGCCATCAATGATGAAGAGGTCCTGGACCGGCACCTCATCGTCTCGCATTTCGAGCAGAATGATCGGGACGCTGCCATCAACCATCGCATAGCGCTGGAAGCCGCGTGACGGTGGCGTCCAGCATTTGATCAGATCCCGAGATCGTTTCATTGGTCGAAAATCCGGAAACTTCTTGCCATGCGACGATATCAGTGAAAGCAACCTTCGGGCCGCCGGATCAGACCCGAGGACATAGTCCCGCACGAGAAGATGATCGTTGTCGTGCTCGCCATAGGGCCTTGTAGCTGAGCGCAGGGGGCGCGCGTTCCGGCGCGCCGCAGCGCGTTCTGCTGCGGGCAGACCATCGAGCCATTCGGACAGAAGATCATAACTGACGCGAACAACATCGCGCTGATCGATGCCACGCGTAGCTAAGCGTCGATTGATCTCGTGGGAACGGATCGGCCCGATATCGATTTCATCGGGGAGGGTGATCGCTTCATCCGCTGCTTCGGAAAGCTGTCGCAGCGTCGAGCTGTCAGTGTATCGCGCTATTCTCCAGCCAAGCCGGTGCGCCTGCTCAACAGCATCCAGCGATGGCGCCTCTCCCGTCACGGTAAGGTTGAACTTGTCGCCGAATTCATGGCCGATGGTAAATGCACCGGCATATTCAGGAGCTCGCAGCACCTGTATCACCTGATCCGGAACATAGGCTATTTGTTCCATCCGCGACGCGGCTCCGAACGCCCGCTTGTTTCGGCGACCAAGAATTGGCGCAAGTACCCGACCCGCGAATTCAGGGAACCGATTTTCACGCCTACGCCCCTCAACGATCAACTGCGTATCGTAGCTGAAGCTATCGACTTCTTCCGGATTGATACGGACCGAAAATAGGACGGCAGGATCGCTTCTTTTTGGATCGCCTGCGACCCAGCTGGCCTCTGACCCGAGACGCAGGTCGCCCGGTTCATCAAACAGCGATTCCTTGTCGCCCGGGCGAGGAGTGACGCCGACCGACAGAATGGGGATGAGCTCCTCCGGTCGCCGTTCAAGCAATTCGCGCCGAACGATTGGCGACTGCGCCACTGATATGGCGAGCTGAAGAACGTCAGAAATACGCCGATCAAATGAACGCTTAGCTTTCCCCCACCAAAATGGCGATCGTGCGACAGCTGTGTCCAGTATTGCATGAATCACCGGTGTCCGGCCCCATCGCATGCCGCGATCATCGAACAGCGTCGATGGCCGCAGCTCCGGCAATGCAGGCGCAAGCAGGATGAGCGCGCCTGATTGCGCCTGTCGCTCAAGAAAACGCTCAAGGTCAGGGGGAAGATAGGCGGAACCTTTCTCGTCCTCTCCGAGAACCAATGCGATGACGGTCCTCGCGCGGCCTTCCACGGGAATAGACACCGTGGTTCGGGACGCCAAGACTATTTCCCATCCTTCGTCACCTGGACGGATGTCACGCTCCGTCGCGGATCGAAGGTGGTTGACGACATCTCGGGCGCGTTTTCCCACTGCGATGACGAGCACCGGCATACCTTCCCGGTATACGGAGCTTGAAGCAGCGGTCGGAGCGATATCTCCTTTCGGCAAGGCCTTCGCCGCCAGCGTGACCGTCGCACGATCGGGCATGGAGGCCAAAGAGGCGCCGAGAAGCGCCGCAAGCCGCGCTACGGGCGCGATCGTACCCATGACCGCCTCCCTCGATAGAGCAGCAGCGACCGCGAGAGCCTCTGGCAAATCGAATGTCAGGACATCTGGGTTTGCCTCGATAAGACTGACGGCCTGAAACAACGCATCATCTTGTTGCTTATCGGCTAGCGCTTGTCGAAGGGCAACTTCAGCCTGCTGGCGCACAAACTGTCGCCGCCAGCTCCGCGCATGCGAATCACCAAATCTCTGCCGGACGAAACCATGGGCAGCCAGCGCTAAATCGGCGACTTCCTTGCGGCCCGCATGGACTGCGAGATCAAGAAGACTGAGGGGGGCCCTCGCTTCGACGTCCGGGTGAAAGGGCGTCAGCTCAGCCCAGAGCTGCTCAGGCGTTCCAACATAGGCCGCGTCATTCCAAAGGAACACGTCACGCCAAGCTTCGCCGACCTCGACCGCAACAGATTCTCCATGGGGAAGCCGCCGCTGATCATCAACATCGACCGGCTCGAAGGCCTGGATCGTGCCGTGGTGATCGCCGGATATCGAGCAGCGGGCGACATAGAGCGTGTTTGCGCCTTCGCTCTGACCGTAGAGCGGCATGGCAAAGCCATGCCCGGCGCACCGGTAATATCCGATCAGGCGGAGGCTTAGCGGTTTGTCGCTCATAGCTGGTGACATGCGGCGAGATGTTCACGCACCAGCGCGTTGATTTCGTTATGAAAGTCGGCCGGCGCGCGGTTCGCGCGCCATTGGTACGTTTCCCAGGCAATCCCGGCAGCCGTCAATCTGTCAATCATGTCGGTGTTAGGGCCATGCGGGTCCTCAAGAAATTGATAGGGAAAAATGGCGAATTTTACTTCGCTCAGCGAAACATGCCGACTATAAGCGACTTCGATAGCTGATGCTCGCCGATCAGGCCGATTGCTTCCGACCGACGCTAGGCTGGATATCTTGGCAAATGTTTTCGCACCCGCGTCCCAATCTGGTATATTCTTCGCGAAATCGGGCTTCAGCTTCCCGTCATAGTAGTCGGCCGGTGTCCCGAACGCCCACTCGATATGATCGTTGACCGCCTGCAAGGTCTCTTCGAGTGCATAATCTTCGAGAAATACGGCAGGGCTTGCACCTTCGTCGAACACGCCTTCTAGAGCGCCGCCAGTATCGAACGGGTAGACATGATAAGGTGCGCCTATATTCTCAGTACTGACCAGAAAAACAAGCGGGAAAAAATCCAGGATGTCGTTCTTTCTATCCGCGTCGCGCAATTTGTATGCGGGTCTCATGGCGAAGAAGTAGATGAGATTCTCACTCAGAACTTTGCAGGCCCGGGTCTCAATCTGTCCGGCCCGGATGATCTCGCGCCCAATCCCGACGGCCGTGACATGGATTAGGTAGAAGTTCCTTGGCGCGGCATTCGCACGACCTCGCAGGGAGAAGTTCGCATCGCCGCTTGTTCGTCGCCTTAGTACTGCCACGCAATCCGTTCCCTAGACACCAGCCATTGGCGTGATCAGTCATCTGCGAGAAACGGTTGTGGTGTCAATCGCGGTTCGCGTGGGCGGGGAATGTGGGCCGCGAGGGTCGGGCGTTCCGGCCTCGGGCTGGAAGGCGAAAGGCCCCTCACTCGCCGGCTCCGCCGCCCCCGAGGTCGAGGATTGGTTGCGTTCGCCTAGCCGCCCGTGCGATTCGGCCGCGGGTCGATCAGGACCGGCTGTGCCGCCGGTGGCGGCGCAAAGGCCTCACTTCCCCCCCCATCTCGACCTCGCCGCCGATCTCGGCCATCCTCTCGGCCTTATCGCCCCTCGCCGGCCCACCGCGCCGCCGCCCTCCCCCTCATCCCTGGACACCGCACGCCGGAGCCGTTGAACCGTCTGGAACTGCTGGAGCAGGAGCTCTACGTGCTGCTCGATGGCGGGCGCGTGATGCGATGAGCCTCAGCCAGTTGGACGGCTTTCTGGCCGCCATCGTGATCTGTCCCGAAAAGATCGAGGCGAATGTGTGGATGCCGATGGTCTGGGGGGCTCCGCCCGGGGACAAGGAGCGGATCTTCGACGACGAGGGGCAGGCCGAGAGGCTGTTCCGGCTGGTGCTGGAGCATTGCAACGGCACGGCGGCGCTGCTGGAGCAGCAGCGCGAGGCCTATGAGCCGATCATCGATACCGACGAGCCGAGCGGCGAGATCCTATGGGAGGTCTGGATCGACGGTTTCGAGACGGCGATGATGCTGAGGCCGGAGGCCTGGCGGCCGCTCATCGAAGCCGATGTCGATGCGAGCTATGCGCTCAACGTCCTGATCACGCTCGCCGATATCAACCAGCGCCGGGCGGCGCCGGGGGTGAAGGTCGAAGCCCTGACGGAGGAGGCACCGGTGCTCATTCCAGGATTGGTCAGGTCGATCCATGCGTGGCGGCAGGCCCAGCGGGGTGCGGGTGAGAGCCGGGCGAAGGTGAAGCCCCGCGCCGCCAAGCCCGGGCGCAATGATGCTTGTCCGTGTGGCTCGGGGAAGAAATACAAGCGGTGTTGCGGGCTGAATTGAGGGGATGGGGTGGAGTGCGCGGCTGTCCTCACCCGGCGCCTGACGGCGCCACCCTCTCCCGCGCTGCGGGAGAGGGTTACGCGCGAGGCGGTTGCGCCTCCCTCCTCCCCCTCAATCGTCCAGTGCCTGGCAGAACCGGTAATTCTCGCCATCGAGTGTCAGGCTGCGCTGCGACAGCACGCGGATGGCGCGGGTGATCGCGGGCTGGTCGGTGGCGGCGGCGTCCTCGCCCTCGCGGCAGGTGGCTTCATAGGCGCCGGGGCGGCCGGCGACGGCGCGCACGGTGCAGGCCATGCGGTTGGTCGAGATGCCGCGGGTGTCGATGTTGAACACCTCGGTGGCGGCGTCCTGGTGGCCGCAGCGCACGGTAGCGGGGAGATAGAGGCCGGGCTCCAGCGGCAGGGCGGCGTCGGCCGCGAGCGCCGGGGCGGCCAGGATCGGCCAGGCCAGGATCGCTCCCGTCAGCATCGACCCTGCCAGCATCGGGCCGAGGGCGAGACGCGGGAGGCCGGCGCGGGCCGCGATCGAAAGGCCGGAGCCGGCGCGGCGCGCGGCGGCGGGCCCGGCGGCCGGCTCGGCGGGCAGATCTCGGGTCATCGGCGTCTCCTGGCCTTCAACGGAACATGGCCCTGATGGTGCCGCGCCCGCCCGCCCCGGCCAAGGCCGCGGGCGGCACGGCTGCCGCGCGGACCGACCGCGGACGGCCATTCCGGCGGGTTGGCGGCAAAAATGAGCCGGATCGGGCCCGAACAGCGGCCGAAACGGCCGTCTGTGCCCCATTGGCCACAGCGTCGGGCGAAACACTTTGAAGCTGTCGCGCCACGGAACCGCCACGCAATCCCCGCGTTGTCCGCACATTCCGGGTTCCAGATCCGGTCATGTCGCGGGGCATGGTACGCGCCGCGCCGGGCCGCTTCCGGGTCCACGGGGAAAGGCTCAGCCGAGGGTATTTCGCCACAGTGCCGCCGGCTTTCGTATTGAGGTTACAGAAGGGACGACATCATGAAGAAGCTTCTCCTCGCGGGCACGGCTCTCGCAGCCCTCGCCTCCGGCGCCCAGGCCGCCGATCTCGGCGTCCGGCGCGTCGAGGTGCCTCAGGCGATCATCGCGGTTCCCGCCTTCACCTGGACCGGCTTCTATGTCGGCGCGCATATCGGGTGGGCCGGCGCGCGCTCGAACTATACCGATCCGTCGCTGACCGCCTTCAGCAGCGGCCTGAGCACCAACGGCGTGTTCGGCGGCGTTCAGGCCGGCTATAACTGGCAGATCAACCAGTTCGTCCTCGGTGTCGAGGGTGACGTTTCGCTCGCCAGCAACAGCAAGACGGTGTTCGCCGATCCGGCCGGCGCCTTCGCCGGCGACGCGCGCCGCTCGTCGACGCCGTTCCTCGGCTCGCTGCGCCTGCGCGCCGGCTATGCCTTCGACCGCGTGCTGATCTACGCCACCGGCGGTCTCGGCTTCGCCACCTTCAACGACCGCTATTCGTCGATCGCCGTTCCGGCGCTCAATATCGCGAGCAACTCCACCCGCGTCGGCTATACCGTCGGTGGCGGCGTCGAATATGCCTTCACCCCGAACTGGACCGCCAAGGTCGAATATCTCTATTACGGCTTCGGCGATCGTACCAACGTCTTCGTTCCGGGCGACCGCGTCAGCCAGAACATCCACACCGTCAAGCTCGGCGTGAACTATCTGTTCAACACCGGCGGCGGTTCGGTGTTCGGCCGTTATTGATCGCTTCACCCCGCGGTGAATGCCTTGAGCGGGCCGCCTTCGGGCGGCCCGTTTGCTTTTGGGCGAATGGCGAATGGAGCGCGCGGCGCGCGCGGCCCGGCCGCCCGCCATTTTGGGGTCGCGCGGCGGGCACCGGGCTGCTAGAAGGCCCCGGCCTGGGCTGTCCCGGCCAAAAACCCATTCCCCATCACGCCCACCCCATCCTGCAGGACAGGCTCGTCTCGCCTATGCCCCGTCTCGCCGCCCCGGACCCGACCTCATGAGCTATGCGGTCAAGGAGATCTTCCTGACGCTGCAGGGCGAGGGCGCGCAGGCCGGCCGCGCGGCGGTGTTCTGCCGCTTTTCCGGCTGCAACCTGTGGTCCGGCCGCGAGGAAGACCGGGCGAGCGCCCAGTGCCGCTTCTGCGACACCGATTTCGTCGGCATGGACGGCACCCGCGGCGGCCGCTACGGCACCGCCCAGGCGCTGGCCGCGGCGGTCGCGGCGGAATGGCGCGGCGCGCGCGAGCGGCGCTTCTGCGTGCTGACCGGCGGCGAGCCGTTGTTGCAGGTGGACGAAGCCTTGATCGGCGCCTTGCATGCCGAGGGCTTCACCATCGCGGTGGAGACCAACGGCACGATCGAGGCCCCCGCCGGGCTCGACTGGATCTGCGTCAGCCCCAAGGCCGGCACCACGCTGAAACAACGCCGCGGCGACGAGCTGAAACTGGTGTTCCCACAGCCGGACGCCATGCCCGAAAGCTTTGCCGGGCTGGATTTCGGCTTCTTCTGCCTGCAGCCGATGGACGGGCCGGAGGCCGCCGCGAATATGCGCGCGGCGGTGGCCTATTGCCTGGACCATCCGCAATGGCGGCTCAGCGTGCAGACGCATAAGGCAATCGGGATCAGGTAGGCGAGTGGCGAGTGGCGAGTGGCGAGTGGGGCGTCATGCGCCACGGGCCGCCGTCACCCCAAAAAGCTCAACGCGATCAACCCTCTCCCAGACGGAGAGGGTGGCCGCGGCAGCGGCCGGGTGAGGGGACGTCCCTCTCCGGACATGGCCATGTGCGCGACGCGCACCGGCATCAGGTCTGAACGCCCACGCCCCTCACCCGGCGCCTGACGGCGCCCCCCTCTCCCTCTGGGAGAGGGTTGTTGGCGCTCGGCGCATCATGCCCTATTCGTCATTCGCCATTCGCCCCTTGACACCGTCCCTTCCCCGCCCCACGCTTAACCCTATGGTTAAGTTATCCGACGCGGCTCTCGACCGCACCTTTTCAGCGCTTGCCGATCCGACCCGCCGGGCCTTGCTCGCCCGCATGGAACAGGCCGACGGCCTGTCGGTGTCGGAGCTCGCCCGGCCCTTCCCGGTGTCGCTGCCGGCGATCATGAAACATCTCGACGTGCTCTCCGACGCGGGCCTGATCAGCCGGGAGAAGACCGGCCGCACCGTCGCCTGCCGGCTCACCCCCGGCCCGATGGAGGAGGCCATGGCCTGGCTCGCCCGCTACGAGCGCTTCTGGTCCGAAGGCCTCGACCGGTTGGCGGCCCTGCTCGACCAGGACGAGATTCCACCCGGCCGGACCGGCGAGGTGGCGTGATGATCGGCACACCCAGCCTGACCTTGCGCCGCCATTTCAAGGCGCCCCCGCCCAAGGTGTGGGCTGCCTTCACCGATCCAACCGTGCTGGTGCGCTGGTGGGGTCCGCACGGCACCGTCGGCGCAAGCGCCGAACTCGACATCCGGGTCGGCGGCCGGTTCCATGTCATCAGCCGCATGGCCGATGGTGAGCGCCACCAGATCGGCGGCCTCTATCGCGAGGTCGCCCCGCCGGAACGGCTGGTCTTCACCTGGGCCTGGCATTCTACGCCGGAGCGGGAATCGCTGGTCACCGTGACCCTGTCGCCGGATGGCAGCGGCACGCTTCTGACCCTGACCCATGAGCAGTTCCATGACGAAGCCGCGCGCGACCGCCACCATCACGGCTGGAGCGCGGCGCTGGACAGGATGGCGGGAGTGCTGGACGGCGAATAGGCCATGATGCCCAAGTCGCGTGAACCTTCGCGCTTACGAGAGAGGGGTCGCGCGTCTCGCATCATGGCCTGCTCGCCATCGGCCGTTCGCCTCTTCCCCCGCCCCGCCCGACGCCGCCATGCGCAAAGCCCCCGGGTACTTTGCACAAAATGAGACGACATCGACCCGACTCCATGGCAGCCTTCCGCGAGCCGGGCGTCCAATGCTCCGGCGTGTCGAAGGTCTGGACATGCTGGCACGGGGCGCATCGCCTGATGACGAAGGCGAACTGATCGACCGGATTTATGAAGCAGCGGCCGTGCCTGAGCTGTGGCCGCGCACGCTCGATACGCTGGCGACGCTCGCCGATTGCCGCGCCGCGGTGCTGATCGCCACGGATGGCGCCGAGGTCAATGGCTGGATCGGCAATCCCCTGATCGCGGAAGCCATGGATATCTATACGCGTGACGGCTGGGGCGCGCGCAATCCCCTGTCGGACCGGGCGATCGCCCGTGGCCTGCCGGACTTCATCGGCGAATATGACGTGTTCGACGAAGCCGAACTCGAGGGTTCGCGTTTCTACCTTGAATTCATGCGGCCGAACGGCCTGGCCTGGACCGCCGGCACGGTGATTTCCGGTCCGACCGACACCCATATCACCGTCTCCGTGCATCGGCCTTATGTGATGGGCCCGGTGGCGCGCGACCGGATGGAGCGGCTGACCAACCTTCGGCCGCATATCGCGCGCGCCGCCTTCCTGGCGGCCCGGCTCAGGCTGGAACAGGCGCGCGCCGCGGTGCAGGCGCTGTCGGCGATCGGCCTGCCGGCCGCGGCCCTTTCCGCCGAGGGCCGGCTGAAGGTCGCCAACGACCTGTTCCAGACGCTGCTGCCCGATGTCGCGCGCGACTGGCGCGAGCGGTTGAAATTCAACGACCGGGAGGCCGACAAGCTGTTCGGCCTGGGGCTGCAGGCGCTGCGTTCCGGCGTCTCGGGCCTGACCTTCCCGGTGCCGGCGGGGCCCGACATGGCGCCCATGGTGGTGCACCTGGTGCCGGTCGCGGGAGCCGCCAATGACATTTTCTCGTCGACCCGCTGGCTGCTGGTCTGCGCCCCCGTCGCCCGCGCCGGCCGGATCGAATCGGGCGTCCTGCAGGGCCTGTTCGATCTCACCGCCGCCGAAGCGCGGGTCGCCAAGGGCCTGGCCTCGGGCGATACGCTCGACGGCATCGCCACCCGCCACGGCCTCGGCCGCGAAACCATCCGCAGCCAGTTGAAAGGCGTCATGGCCAAGACCGGCACGCGCCGCCAGGCCGACCTGGTGCGGTTGCTCGTCGGCACGGCGAGTTGGGGGAAGTAGCGAGGGGCGAATAGCGAATGGGGAGTGGCGAATGGGGCATGATGCGAAACATGCAGCGCCCCGCCGCTCTCCGATGAGGCACTCGTAACCCCGCCGACG
>NZ_JBWKTP010000005.1:54125-102944 GCF_059420385.1 Phreatobacter sp. GW821-FHT04C01
GAGTGGCGAATGGGGCATGATGCGAAACATGCAGCGCCCCGCCGCTCTCCGATGAGGCACTCGTAACCCCGCCGACGAAGCGCTCGTAACCCTCGCCCGCTTGCGGGAGAGGGTGGCGCCGTCAGGCGCCGGGCGAGGGTCTGCGGAGGGCTGGGCCATCAATTCGAGCGGGAATGAACCGATAGCGCCGGCGCAGCCGCCCTCACCCCGCCGCTGCCGCGGCCACCCTCTCCCACGTGGGCGTGGGCGAGGGTTCGCCCGATGCTTCTCGCATCACGCCCTATTCGCTATTCGCCACTCGCTATTCGCCCTTACCACTCGTACCGCAGCCCGGCATTGCCCCGGATCGCGTGGTGGCGCTCGCCGACCTCGCCCTCGATCGAGGTCGACAGCCTCATCCCTCCGGCGAGCCGGAGTTCAGCGCCGACCGAAGCGAGCGCGGTGTTCATCGACGGCCGGGCACCGAAGACGGTGAAGGCGGAATTGGCCAGCGTCTGGAACTGCGCGTCGATCGAGCGGTCGGTGCGCGCCTGATAGGCCCAGGCGAGCCGGCCATAGGTGATGAGATCCGCGGTCTCCGACACCCGGGTCTGGCCGTCCAGCCGGATGCCGAGTTCGCCGCGCAGCGAGGCCGTGCTCTTGCTCGCGAAAGTCAGCCCGAAGGCGCCGCCGGCCGGGCTCGACGTCTCGCTATAGCCCGGCGCCGAATAGCCGATCGCCTCGAGCGCGGCGTAGGGTGTCCAGCCGAAGCCGCGCTGGCCGAAGCGCCAGCCGGCTTCGAGCCGGCCGCCATAGGTCTGCGCGGTGACGCGCGACGAATAGACCTCGGGCCCGGCGATATTGACGTTACGCTTGATGTCGAAGCCGTTCCAGCCATAGGCGGCCGCGGCAGAGACATAGCCATTGCCGAAGCGGGTGGAGCCGTAGAGGCCGATCTGGAACAGGTCGCCTGTGCCGCCGCCCCGGCCGCCCAACCCGTAGGACGTGCCGCCGCCGGCGAGGGCGAAACCGACCAGCGTATCGGCCGACAGGCGCTTGTCGGCGCCGGCGGCCACGCCGTAGAGCCCGCCCGAGGTCGCCGCCGAACCGGTCGCCGCGTCGCCCTGGACCCGACCGGACTGGCCGAAGGCCTTGGTCCACAGGCTCCAGCCCTGCTCGACGCGCGCCGCCGGCGTCGCCCGGCCGGCATTGAGATCGGCCATCTGGATCAGCGACGGCCCGGCGCCCGAGGCCTGGGCCCCGCGCGCGCCGGCCATCGGATCGAGCATCAGGTTGAGGAACAGGCTCGCGGCATTCAGCGCCGCGCCCTGGGTGCCGGTGGCCGCCTCGCCCGACAGCGTATTAAAGCTCGCCACCATGCCGGCCGGCGATTGCAGATAGATCGGCAGGAAAGCCGAGACATTGGCGCCACCGGTCACAGCCCGGTCGAGCGCGCCGGCGACATTGGCCGGATTGGTGCCGCTGCCCGCCGGCAGCAGGGGCCGCAGCATATTGGGATCGAGCGTCAGGATCGCGTCGGTGCCGGTATAGCTCATGGTCGTCCGGATGCCCGGGCTCAAAGTGCCCGACACGGCGACCGTGCTGAACGTGCCGGTGAGGCTCGCCGCCGACACGATGGTGTACTGGGTGCCGAACGAGAAGCCGGAGCCGATGCCGACCAGGCTCAGGCCCCCGGCGAGATTGGCGGTGCCGCCGACATTGACACGGTCGGCGGTGGCGCTGGTCAGCTCGATGACCGTGGTGCTGCCGGCATTGAAGGCGGCATTGCCGGTCACCGTGAAGGTGCCGATGCCGGCATTGCCCGGCGCCAGCGTGCCGTTGAGCGCCAGGCTACCGACGGAACCCGTGCCGCCCATCGACGCGCCGGACTGCACGGTGGCGAGGCCGCCGATCGTGCCGTTGACGACCAGGCCGCCGGCTTCCACCGTCGCCGGCCCGGCGATGCTGCCGGTGGCGCCCAGGGTCATCGTGCCGGTGCCCTGCTTGACGAAGCTGCCGGTGCCGGTGATCTGGCCGTCGAACGTGGTCGAGCTGTTGTCGGCGCCGGCCTTCAGCGTCGCCGTGCCGAGCGTCACCTGGCCGGCGCCCGTGAGCGAGCCGATCACCTGGTTGAAGCCGCCGAGATCCAGCGTCGCGCCGGACGAAACCGTATAGGCGCTGGACGCCGAAAAGGCGTTGGTGACGCCGGCCTGCAGCGTGCCGGCCGTGACCAGGGTCGCTCCGGTATAGGTGCTGTGGCCGGTGAGCGTCAGCGTTCCCGCGCCTGACTTCGTCAGCGCCCCCGCCGGAGGCGGCAGATCGATGATGTCGCCCGCGATGGTCAGGTTGAAACCATTGGTGTCGATGGTGCCGCCGGCCGCGCCGATGACGATGAGATTGTTTGCCAGTGTGCCGCTGAGGCCTGCCTGCAGCGTGCCGCCGTTGATGGTCAGCTGGTTGGTGCCGAGCGCTCTTTCATTGTCGACCCGCACAATGCCGGCGCGGATCTCGCTCTGGCCGCCGAAGGTATTGGTGCCGCTGAGCACGAGCGTACCCGCACCGGTTTTGACCAGGCCGAAGGGATCGTCGACGTCGGCGATAACGCCCGAGACGGTGCCGGTGGCGCCGCCCGCGACATTGATGGTGAGCGGCCCCCACAAAAAGATGGAATTGCCGATGTTCACGCCGTTCTGGATATCCAGCGTGCTGCCGGACGACGCATAGAGCGGCCCGCTGCTCAGTGCATTGCTATTGCCGACGCTCAGGGTCGTGCTGGCATAGAGATAGGTCGTGCCGACATAAGTGTTGCTGCCATTGAGCGTGATCGTGCCACCGCCCTGCAGGGTCAGGTCGCCGGCGCCGGTAATCGTGCCGTCAACGACGAAATTCGAATTGGCGCCGACGGTGACGACCGTGCTCGCGTTCAGCTGCAGCGTCGCCGTGGACGTGAAATGCGGTGCGAAATTATTGCTGTTCGGGTCGAGATTGATGGCGGCCGAGCCGAAATTCGCCTCCAGGATCAAGGTGCCGTTGGCGAATGAATAGCCGCCATTGGTCTGCGCGCCGAGCAGGTTCAGCGTGCCGACGGTGTAGGACGCGCCGCCCAGGCCGATGCTGCCGGAACTGTTGGTATGGCTGATGTTGAAGGTCGCCACCGCATCCACCGCGTTGGGCACGGTGCCGCCGCTCCAGAACGCGGCATTGCTCCAGTCGGATCCGCCGGAACTGGTCCAGGTTTCCGCCCGTGCGGCCGCCGCAGACAGCGCCAGCGCGGAGACCGTGACGAACAGCAGGCCGTGGTGTGGCCGGCCGCCGGACCGTTTGGATGAAAACATGATTGGTCGCCCCCACCGGCAACCGGCGCAATGTCCGTCACGGGAATCCGTGAGCATTGCAACCGAATGCGGAAATCCAGGCGTAGCAAGGCCGCGCGCGCGCCGCAACCGCGAGGCCAGGGGTATTCACGTAGCGTCAGGAAGTGTGGCGCAGGGGCAACGGTCATGGGGCGAGTGGGGAATGGCGAAAGGGGATGCGTTCGCACTCGTTATGCGCAGCCACCGTCCCCCACGAAGTCGTGGGCGAGGGTTCGCGCAAAACTCTTCGCATCATGCCCTATCCGCTATTCACCACTCGCCACTCGCCCCTTCACATTTCCACGCCCATCAGCCCAGCCACCCTTTGGGTCGCCTTCAGCCCGGAACCGGTCAGCACCAGCACCGTGGTCTCGTCGCGCCGGATCGCGCCGGCCGCCAGCAATTGCCTGTAGGCGGCGAAGGTGCCGGCCGAGGTCGGTTCGACATAGAGCCCTGATCGCGCCGACTGCCAGAGCGCGGCCTCGATCGCCGCTTCCGAGACCGCAACGGTGGCCCCGCCCGAGCGGCGCAGCGCCGCGATCACCTCCCTCAGCCGCTCGGGCCTCGCGATCGCCGTGCCCTCGGCAATGGTCGGGCCGGTCTCGACCGGCACGGGCGTGTCGACGCCGGCAACGAAGCTTGCATGAATGGGCGCGCAGCGTTCCGGCTGGACGCCGAACAGCCTGGGCAGCCGGTCGATCCCGCCGGATCGTTTCAGCTCGCCAAAACCGATGTCACAGCCGAGCACATTGCTGCCGGCGCCGAGGGGAATGATCACATTGTCCGGCGCGCGAAAGCCCAGATCCTCCCAGAGCTCGTAGGCGAGCGTCTTGGTGCCCTGCAGGAAGAACGGCTGCCAGTTGTGGCTGGCGTAGAAGATCGTGTCGGACTGGCTGACGGCGGCGTCCGCTGTCGCCTGGCGCGGCCCCTCGATCAGCTCGACCGCGGCGCCATAGGCGCGCATCTGCACGGTCTTGCCGGGTTGGGTCGAGGCCGGCACCAGGATCCTGGCGACCATGCCGCCGGCCGCGGCATAACCGGCGATCGCCGCGCCGCCATTGCCGGAACTGTCCTCCAGCACGGCGAGAATGCCCTGCTGGCGCAGCACGGAGAGCATGACGGAGGCGCCGCGGTCCTTGAAACTGCCCGTCGGCATCACCCATTCGAGCTTGCACAGCACGGTGGCGCCGTCGACCTCGCGCTCGACCAGCGGCGTGCAGCCCTCGCCCAGGCTGATCGGATCGGCCACAGCGAGCGGCAGGCTCTTGGCGTAACGCCAGAGCGAGCGGCGGGAGGTCTCGATGTCGGCGCGGCCGATGCCGGCCAGCGGCGTGATCATCAAGGGCCGGCCGGACGCCGAACGCCAGACCGGCGTGTCGAGCGGCAGATGGGCGCCGGTGTCCATGTCGAGATAGGCCGGTGCGGTGGTGCGATCACCCTGGCTGGTCACGTCGAGAACTCCCTCATGCTGATGTGCCGGTGTTTACGGCGGGAAGGACCAGGAGGCCCATGACGATTTCGCTCAACGTTATGCGATTTTGGAATAGCAAGCGTGTAGGGATGAAGCAGAAGGGAGAGCGAGCTACCTATCCGGCCAGGGCGCCCAAAACCCTCTCCCAAAGGGAGAGGCTGGCAGCGTCAGCTGCCGGGTGAGGGGCGTAGGCGTAGAGAACTCGAGCCGGCGCTCGCGCCGCATGCTGCCCTCGCGGGAGATGGACGACCCCTCACCCGGCGCCTGACGGCGCCACCCTCTCCCTTTGGGAGAGGGTTGATTACGTTGCGCTTTTCGGCTGACGGCGACGCTCGGCACATCATGCCCTATTCGCCACTCGCCTGCCCGGCTATTCGCCCCTCGCCTCCGCCGCCTTCACATGGTTCCACAACGCCTCGGCGCGCGGGGTCATGGCGCGGCCGGAGCGGAACAGCCGGATCTGCATCGGAACCAGCCAGTCGGCGTCGCCGGCCAGGCACAGCCGGCCGCTCGCCAGTTCACCACCGATCATGCTGCGTGGCAGCCAGGCCAGCCCGTGGCCGTGCAGCGCCATGCTCTTCACCGCCTCCGTCAGCGGGCTTTCGAACACGGTGTCGAGCACCGGCGCCGGTTCGCGCTCGGCGATCAGCACGCGCACGGCGCTGCCCATCCAGGAGCCCTGTGCCAGCGACAGATAGGCGGTGGGCCTGGCCGCGCGGCCGGGCAGCGGATGGGCCGGACGGCCGGCGGAATCGGGCGCGGAAACCGGCACGGCATCGTCCGCCGCAAGCAGCACCGAGGCGAAACGCGCAGCCCCCAGCCCCTCCATCGGCCGCAGCGGCACGTGGCACATGACGAGCTCCACCTTGCCGTCATCCAGCGCCTCGAAGCAGCGGTCGGCCCGGTGGCAATCGAGTTTCAGGGGAAAGCGGCCGAGATCGCGCTCAACCCGCTGCAGCCAGCCGGGAAAGAATGAAAAGGCGACCGCATGGGTGGCGGCGAAGGCCAGCGCGGCCTGGATCCGGCCGGCGGCCTGGCGGGCGCGGTTGCGCGAGGTCACCAGCCGCTCGGTCACGTCCTGGACGCCCGGCTCGAAGGCGCGGCCGGCATCGGTCAGCCGGATCGGCAGCGCCGAGCGATCGAACAGCTCGGCATCGACCCATTGCTCCAGCGCGCGGATGCGTTTGCTCAGGGTCGACTGCGTGGTGTTCCGGTGCAGCGCCGCCTTGGAGAAGCTGCCCGAACGCGCCAGCGCCAGGAAGTCCAGCAGCCAAGCATGGTCCATACGGCGCCCCTATTCCATTCGCGAATAATGTGCCGCGCATTCGTCATGCCGTCGAGCCCCGTGCCAAGGCTAGGTTCGCGACCGCAATCCGGCCAACCGGAAGCCGGGGCGAACCGCGGCCCGGACATGCCGATCACGAGGGGAACCATGGCTCACGCATCGCAAGCACCCGTCCGCCGAAAACTCCTGCCCTTGCCCATCCAGATGGGGCTTGGCCTGATCGCCGGGCTCGCCGTCGGGCTGATCTGGCCGAAGCTCGGCGCGGCGCTGCAGCCGGCCGGCACCGCCTTCATCGAGGCGATCAAGATGGTCGTCATCCCGCTGGTCTTCTCGGCGGTGACGCTGGGCGTCGCCCGCATGGGCAGCGAGCTCCACCGCTTCGGCCGGGTCGCGGCGATCGCGCTCGCCTGGTTCTTTTTCGCGACCCTCGTCAGCATCGTCATCGGCCTGGCGCTGAACGGCCTGTTCCATCCCGGCGCCGGCGCGAGCCTTGCCGGCACCGGCCGGCTGCCGGCCAATCTGGCGGCCTCGGTCGACTGGACCAAATATTTCCTCGACCTGATCCCGTCCAACGTGCTGGCCGCCATGGCCGGCCAGAAGGTGCTGCCGACCATCGTCTTCGCCGTGCTGTTCGGCATGGCGCTGGCCGCCATCGGGCCGCGTGCCCGGCCGATCACGGAGGCGCTCGACGCCCTGCTCGACGCCATGTTCAGGCTGACCCAGTGGATCGTCGGCTTCGCGCCGATCGCGGTCTTCGCCATCATGGCCTGGCTGTTCGCCACCCAGGGCCTCGCCACCATCGCCGCGCTCGCGAAGCTGATCGGCGTCATGTATCTCGGCATCGCGCTCGCCATCCTGCTGTCCTGGCTGGCGCTCTGGCTGATCGGCGAAAACCCGCTCGGCGTCACCGCCAAGGTGATGGAACCCCTGATCCTCGGCTTCACCACCCGCTCCTCGGAGGTGACGCTGCCGGTGCACATGGAAAAGCTGAAGGCCATGGGCGCGCCCGACAAGGTGGTCTCGGTGGTGCTGCCGCTCGGCTACAGCTTCAATCTCGACGGTTCCAGCCTCTATATCGCGCTGGCCGTAACCTTCCTCGCCGAGGCCTATGGGCTGCACCTCGACTGGGCCGGGCTCGCCACCATCCTGCTCACCACGCTGATCGCCTCCAAGGGCATCGCCAACGTGCCGTCGGGCGGCCTCGTCGCGCTCGCCACCGTCACATCGGCCATCGGCCTGCCGGTGGAGGCGATCGCCATCATCGCCGGCGTCGACGCCTTCATGGACATGGGCCGCACTATGGTGAACGTCTACGGCAATACGGTCGCGGTGCTGCTGGTCAAGCGGCTCGGCGGGGCGGCGCTCCAGGAGACAGAGGAGGTCGAAACCGGGCGCGCGGCGATGCCGCATCCCGCCCCCGCAAACTCCTGATTGCATTCGGCCGGCATCGGGTATCATGGCAAGGGCTTGAGTCCGCTTCCCGTTTCTCCGTCGCGCTGCCCCGATGATCCACTGGTCGACCGACCGCTTCGCCGAAACAGAGCGCTTCGATGCCTGGCGCGAACTGCGCGCCCGGCATATTTTCGGCGTCACCGCCGAGCTCGCGCCGGCGGAGCGCGCCGGCTTCCGGGCCGAGCTGCAGGCGATCCCGCTCGGCGGCGCCATGCTGGTGGACATGCAGGCCTCCGCCTACCGGGTCGAGCGCGGGCCGGCCGATATCGCGCGCGCGCCGGTCGACAGCCTGTGCGTCTACCAGCAGCTCGGCGGCCGCGGCTGGTTCGGCATCGACGGCCAGGACGACTTCGTGATCGGCACAGGCGCGCTCGCCACCAGCTATTCCGACCTGCCCTACCGGACCATTCCGGCCGATGGCGGCTTCCATCTCAGGATCGTCAAGATCCCCTTCGCGCTGTGCCGGCCGCTGCTGCGGCAGGACGGGCGCGGGCTGCTCGCCGCCCGGCCGGTCGACGGCGAGCCCGGCTCGGCCATGCTGTTCTCGGCCTATTTCACCGCCTTCGTGGCGCAGGCGCCCTACCTGACCGGCGCCGCCGCGGAGGCCGCGGTGAAGGTGCTCGCCCAGCTCGCGCTCGCCGCGCGCGGCTTGGCGCCGGCGGCCGAAGAGCAGAACCGTACCGCGTTGCGCGAGGGGCGCCTGACGGTGGCGCGCGAGATCATCCTGCGCAACCTGCGCCATCCGGCGCTCGACGCCGGCAAGGTGGCCGGCCTGATGGGCATTTCGACACGCCAGCTGCACATGATCTTCGAGCCCTCGGGCGTCAGCGTCGCCCGCATGATCAGGACCGCCAGGCTGGCCGAGGCGTTCCGCCTGATCACCACCGAGCCCGGGCGGCCCCTGACCGAAATCGCCTTCGCCTGCGGCTTCGACAGCCTGCCGACCTTCTACCGCTCGTTCCGCGCCGCCTATGACGCGACGCCGGGCGAGCTGCGGGCGGCCAGGGCCGGGGAGAGGTGAAACGGCGAATAGCGAATAGCGAATAGCGAATAGCGAATAGCGAATAGCGAATAGCGAATAGGGCATGATGCGAAAGGCGCAGTGAAATCAACCCTCTCCCAAAGGGAGAGGGTGGCGCCGTCAGGCGCCGGGTGAGGGGCGTAGGCGCCGAGAACGGATGCCGGCGCTCGCGCCGCCTGCCGATCTATCCGGATATGGACGTCCCCTCACCCGGGTCCTCCGGACCCCCCTCTCCCTCTGGGAGAGGGTCGATTGAATGCCCGCCCGCCACCGCGCATTGACTTGTCGCGCTTGCGCCCCAGAGTATTCCTCCAAGAACCTGCTCAATTCATTCCAAGAGCAGGCGCCAATCATAAAAACGAATACGGAGGAATCTCGCATGCCGATCCCTCATATTCTTTTGGGGCTTTTCCTCGCCGCGACCGCCTTGCTCTGGCCGACACGGCCACAGGCGCAGGCCTATCCGAACCAGACCATCAAGATCATCGTGCCGGCAACGCCGGGTGGTGCGATCGACGTCATCGCGCGGCGGGTCGCCGACAAGCTGCAGGTCTCCATGGGCCAGGCCGTGGTGGTGGAAAACCGGCCGGGCGCCTCCAACAATCTCGGCACCGATGTGGTCGCCAAGAGCTCGGCCGACGGCTATACGCTGGTGATCGTTGCCTCCAGCCACGCCACCAACAAGCACCTGTTCCGACAGCTGCCCTATGATCCCATCGCCGATTTCGAGCCGGTCGTGTTCACCCATGTGGTGCCGCTGGTGCTGGCGGTGCATCCATCGGTGCCGGCGATCACGGTTCCCGAACTGATCGCCTGGATCAAGGCCAATCCGGCCACCGCCACCTATGCCTCGTCGGGCAAGGGCAGCTCGCTGCACATGGCAGCCGAGCTGTTCATGGCGATGACCGGGACCCGCATGCTGCACGTGCCCTATCGCGGCAGTACGGCGGCCCATGCCGACCTGCTGGTCGGCCGCACCCAGGTCATCTTCGATACGATCACCGCCATCCTGCCGCATGTCCAGTCGGGCGGCGTCCGGGCGCTGGCGGTGACCACCACCAGCCGCTCGCCCTCGCTGCCGGCCATTCCGACGCTCGCCGAGACCGGCCTTGCCGGCTACGACGCCAATACCTGGGGCGGCATCCTGGCGCCGGCAGGCACGCCGCGCGACATCGTGCTGAGGCTGAACCGCGAGATCAACGCCGCGCTCGAAGCGCCCGACGTGCGGGCGGCCCTGACGACCCTCGGTATCGAGATCCAGGGCGGGCCGCCCGAGCGCTTCGCCACCTATATCCGCCAGGAGGTGGAGAAATGGGGCCAGGTGGTGAGTGCCGCGGGCATCACACCGGACTGAGGCGAGCGTCAGCTCCGGACGGTGGCCATGCCTGTCGGCGTCAATGCGGGCCGACCGGCGCGGAAGCACTCATCAGCAGGCGCAGCAATTCGCTCTGCTTGGCGGTGCCGGTCTTCTCGAAGACGTGCTGGAGATGGGTCTTGGCGGTGGTTTCGCCAATGCCCAGCGCCGCGGCGACCTCCTTGAGACCAAGGCCCGGCGCCAAAGCCAGCAGCACCTTGAGTTCGGCGCCGGTCAGGCCGTAGAGCCGCGCCAGCGCCGCGCATGGCAGGAGCCGCGGCGCGCCCGGCTGCTGCACGAAGACCACGGCGGCGGCCTCCGTCGGCGCATGCCGGCCCGGCCCTTCGCCCCGCCCCAGCGGCAGCACGGTCGCCACCAGCCCACCGCCCTGCCCGTCCGGCAAGCCGATGGTCCGCACGGGCGGGGCCTCAGCCTCGATGCCGGCAATGGCGGCGGCCAGTGCGCCGGCCGCCACCGCATCGGCCGGCGCCACGCGATGCTCGGCCACGCGCAGGGCTGTCCCGGACTGGATCAAGGCCTCGGCCGCCCGGTTCATGTGGGCAATGCGGCCATCGGCGCCGACCAGGAAGACGCCGAGCGCCAGGGCATCGAGTGTCGCTTCCAGCGAATGCGAGGCGAGCACCTGGCGCTCCAGCACGCCGGTGATCGCGAAGGCCTTGACGATATGTGGCGCCAGCAGCCTGGCCATGCCGGGATCGCCCCGATCCGAAGCCGATCCGGCACGATCGGGCGGGGCGGCCGCGGCACCGATGCCCGCTATCAGGCGCAGCGTCTCGGGCCACTTGCCGGGCGTCAGCGCGCAGTCGTAGATGGCGGCGACCACCTCCGAGAACTGCTCCGTCCTGGCCGCTGCGGCGTCCGGCATCGCTGTTCTCCCGTCGCCTTGCCAAGGCCACCGAAGCAGCCCTCGCCTTGCGCCCCGGCAACGGCAAATCGCCGGGCCCTCCTCCCAACGTATGACGCGCAAACCTTCGGGGTGGCGCAGCATAGGAGCCGGCCTTTGCCACGGGCAAGGCCTGGAAACGATGGAGCACCCAATGAGAACCATGGAGTCGCTGCACCTCGACCGTGCCCATGCGTTGCCGATCGCCGAGGCGATCCTGGGCGCCGCGTTCCTCGGCCTGCTCGGCTACGTCGCCTTCGTCGCCGGCCCCGCCTACCGGGCCTCGACCGACCAGGCTCATCTCGCCGAAATGGCTCGCGAGAATATCGCGCATTGCACCAGGCTCGGCAGCCCCCCGCCGGGCGAAGCCTTCACGCTGTGCAGTCAGACCCTGGAACAGGTGCGCAACGGCCAGGCGCAGCGCACCCAGGCGATCATGAGCGGATTCTGAGGCTGGCATGGCGCGAGGCCGTGCGCGCAACCCTCGCCTACGACTTCGTGGGAGAGGGTGGCCGCGTCCGCCCGCGCCGCGCATTCCCGCCGTCATTGGTGGGACGGCCCTTCTCAGACCCTCACCTGGCGCCCGACGGCGCCCCCTCTGCCTCAAAACGGGCGAGGGCTTGCGCGCACGGCGCGATCGCCACTTGCCATTCGCCCCTCCCCACCCCTGAAATTTTCTTCTCCACCGCCTTCCGACCCCGCTTGACTCGCACTTACAAGCAGGTCAGTCTGAATGTATCAGCCAGTGACGGCGGCGCGCCGGCCATGGCAAATCCCGACATTTCGAAGCGAACTCGCGGCCCGCTCGCGAGGCAGGATGGGCCATCTCATGAGGGCATCCGACGACCCCTTGCGCCTCGCCGGAGCCGCCGCCGGCAGCGGTTTGGCCGCCGCCACGGGTGCGCTGCCCTCGGCCTCGCCGCCGTTGATGGCAGCGGCTGGGCGCATCGCCTTCCGGCTCGCCGTGATCGCAGCCTATCTGTTGATCTTCGCACCGGTCGTGCTGGTGGTCGTCACCTCGTTCTTCGCCGACGAGATCGTCTCCTTCCCGCCGAGCGGCCTGACCTTCCAGTGGTACATCAACGCCTGGTCGAAGCGTGAATTCGCTCGCGGCTTCGAGACCAGCCTGAAGGTGGCGCTGGCGGCAACCGTCATCGGCGTGCCGCTCGGCACCGCCGCGGCGCTCGCGCTGGTGCGCTCCAACCTGCGTGGCAAGGCCGCCATCAACAGCCTGCTGCTCGGGCCTTTGGCCATGCCCGGCGTGGTGGCCGGCGCGGCCCTCTACATGTTCTATCTCAAGCTCGAAAACGCGCTCGACCACGACGTCAACGCGACAATCGTCGGCCTGGTCGCCGCCCATGTGCTGCTGACCATTCCCTGGACGGTCCGGCTCGCCACGGCGAGCCTGCAGGGGCTCGACCGGGCGCCGGAGGAAGCCGCCGCCAATCTCGGCGCCGGCCCGCTCACCGTGTTCACCCGCATCACCTTGCCGATGCTGCGCCCGGGCATCGTCGCCGCCGCCATCTTCTCGTTCATCGCCAGTTTCGAGAATCTCGAGATCACCTTGCTGCTGGTCGGCCCGGGCCTGACCACCCTGCCGGTGGCCATGCTCAACTACCTGGAGTTCCGCATGGATCCGACGCTCGCGGCGGTCGCCACCGTGCAGATCGTACTGATCGGCGCGCTGATGCTGATCACCGACCGGTTCGTGAAGCTCTCCAGGGTTCTCTAGGTCCGAAGGACGAATAAGTGGGCAATCTCAGGCTCGAACAACTGTCCAAGCGCTATAACGAGGCCCTGGCGGTCGCCGGCGTCGACCTCGATGTCGCCGAGGGCGAACTGGTGGCGCTGCTCGGGCCGTCCGGCTGCGGCAAGACCACCACGCTGCGCATGGTCGCAGGCTTCATCAAGCCGACGCAGGGCAAGGTGATCATCGGCGGCGAAGACGTCACCGCCCGGCCGCCGCATGCCCGTGACACCGGCATGGTGTTCCAGTCCTATGCGCTGTTCCCGCATATGACGGTGGCGGAAAACGTCTCGTTCGGCCTGGAAATGCGCAAGGTCGGCAAGGCCGAACGCGACACCCGCATCGCCGAGGCGCTGCGCATGGTGCGGCTCGACCACCTGGCCGCGCGGTTACCGCGCGAGCTCTCCGGCGGCCAGCAGCAGCGCGTGGCGCTGGCGCGCGCGCTGGTCATCAATCCCGCCGTCTTCCTGCTCGACGAGCCCCTGTCCAATCTCGACGCCAAGCTGCGCGGCGAGGTGCGGCTCGAAATTCGCAACCTGCAGCAGCGGCTCGGGCTGACCACGCTGATCGTCACCCACGACCAGGAGGAGGCGCTGACCATGGCCGACCGGCTGGTGGTGATGGATCGCGGCCGGGTCCGCCAGATCGGCACCGCGGAAGACCTCTACGAGCGCCCGGCGGATGCCTTCGTCGCCGGCTTCGTCGGCCGCTGCAACCTGATCGAAGGCGCGATCGAGGCCGACGGCCGGTTCCGCGCCGGCTCCGGCGTGGTCATTCCCTGCGCCACCGACACGGCGAAGACCGCCAGCGGAACCATCGCGTTGCGGCCCGAGCGCATCCTGCTGAAGGCCGGAACGCAGTCGGGCTCCGAGCCCGGTGTGGCCGCGCGCCTTTCGGCGGTGACCTATCTCGGCGCCCAGACCGAATATCACCTCGACCTCGGCGGCCTCAGCCTGCTCGCCGTGCAGGCGACGCCGGCCGGCGACGATCCCTTGAAGGCCCTGCGCCCGGGCGAACCGGTGACGGTGAGCTGGGACCAGGCCGCCGCCCGCATATTGCCCCCGACCGACCTGATCCACCAAGGAGCCTGACGATGAGCCTCACCCGTCGCGATGCATTGCTGGGCGCCGGAGCGCTGGCCGCCTATACCGCCGGCCTGCCGGGCCTTGCCCGGGCGCAAGCCAATCAGGCGATCGTCGGCACCTGGGGCGGCGACTATGGCGAGCTGCTGCGCCAGATGATCGACACGCCGCTGATGAAGCCGCAGGGCGTCGAGATCCTGCAGGACCTGGCCAATGCCGACCCGCGCAAGACCAAGCTGATCGCCGAGCGGCAGAGCCGGCGCGGCGCCATGGACGTCGCCTGCCTGTCCGACAGCGACATGTACCTGATCGCCCAGCAGGGCGTGTTCGACGAGGTGCCGCTCGACAAGGTCAAGGGCGCGGGCGCGATCATCCCGGCGCTGCGCAAGAGCTACGCCATCCCGCACATCTATTCCTACCGGGTCATCCTCTACAATCCGAGCAAGGTGCCGGTTCCGCCGAAGTCCTATGCCGACCTGTTCGACCCGAAATGGCGCGGCCGCGTCGGCCTGTCGGACATCCTCTATCTCGCCAATACCGAATCCGCCGCGCTCGCCGGCGGCGGCAGCGTGTCCAATTACGAGCCCGCCCAGAAGAAGCTGATGGAATGGCGCTCGCTGGACGTGAAGCTCTATCCGTCCAACGAGGCCCTGGCCGCGGCGCTGAAGGCCGAGGAGGTCTGGCTCACCGTCATGTGGATGGCGCGCGGCTTCATGTGGCAGAAGGCCGGCATTCCCCTGAAGCACGTGGTGCCGGCGGAAGGCGCCACCACCATCGTGTTCGAGGCCGGCGTGCCCAAGAACGCCCGCAACAAGGACAATGCCTGGCGCTATCTCGACGCCATGCTGGACCCGAAGGCGCAGGCCGGCTTCGCCGACCGCATGGGCTACGTGCCCACCGTCACCACCGCCACCTTGCCGCCGGAACTCGCCCAGCAGCTGGCGCTTTCGGATGCCGAGCGCGCCCGGCTGCTGACGCCCGACTTCGCCTATGTGACGCGCAGCCAGAGCCAGATCCTGGAGTTCTGGAACAAGCAGTTCAAGGGCTGAAAGCGAATGGCTGATGGCGAATAGCGAATGGGGCAGTCCCCCATTCGAGGCGCGAGATGCAAGCACGGCCAATGACGAAAGACGACCGATCCATGTGCCGAACACACACCACTCGCCATTCGCTATCAGCTATTCGCCACGCGCCGGTGACCTGATGGCTCTTCTCGTCCTGCCCGCGGGTCTCTTGGTCCTGGCGCTGCTCGCCGCGCCCATGGCCATCCTGTTCCGCATCTCGCTCAACCGCTTCAGCCCGACCGAGCTGATGGTGGAGGCGCTGACGCTGGACAATTACACCCAGGCGTTCCGCGATCCCTATTACCAGAACGTGCTGAGCTCGACGCTTCTGATGGCGCTGGCCTGCACGCTGATCGCGCTCGCGGTCGGCTTTCCCGCGGCCTATTCGCTCGCCCGCATGCAGAGCCGGTGGAAGAGCATCGTCACCATTCTGACGCTGTTCCCGCTGTTCGTCGGCAATGTCATCCGCTCGGCCGGCTGGCTGGCGCTGCTCGGCACGGACGGGGCGATCAATGCGACGCTGAAGGGCACCGGCATCATCTCCTCCTCGTTCCAGATGATGTACACGACCGGCGCCGTGGTGGTCGGCATCGTCGCGGTGGTGCTGCCCTATATGATCCTGACGCTGGCGGCCGTCATCGAGGGCATCCCGCGCCAGACCGAGGAGGCGGCGGCCAATCTCGGCGCGCGGCCGATCACCGTGTTCCGCCGCGTGGTGCTGCCGCTCGCCATGCCGGGCGTGGCCGCCGGTTCCGTGCTTGTCTTCATCCTCTGCATGAACGCCTATGCGACACCGGTTCTGCTCGGCGGGCCGCAGTTCAAGATGATGGCGCCGGCGGTCTACGACCAGTTCGTCAAGAGCAATAACTGGCCGTTCGGCGCGGCGCTCGCCTTTCTGCTGCTGTTCGTGACGCTGACGCTGACCGCGATCGGCAGCACCGTGCTCGCCCGACGCTACAGGCGGTGAGAGATGGCGACGGGGCTCATGAAGGGCTCTGCCCCTATCAACCCTCTCCCAGAGAGAGGGTGGCGCCGCATAGTGAGATGCGAACGCATCTCACGTCCGTTCGATGCTTTTGCGCCGGGTGAGGGGCGTGCCCCGTCAGGCCGGCGGCCGCGCCATTCGCGTGTTATCGGCGCTGCCTTCTCGGGCAGCGGACGTCCCCTCACCCGGGTCCTCCGGACCCACCCTCTCCCTCTGGGAGAGGGTTCCGCGCAGCTTCTAGGTCTCTCCCCTCTTTCCCTCCTCGTTCCATCTGGACCACCACATTCCAAGGACCCAGCCCATGGCCTTTCTCGGCAACGCCGTCCGCGATTACCGCTATAGCCTGATGCGCGACATGATGGACCGCGAGGGCTATGACGCGCTCGCCTTCACCCAGGGCGACTTCTTCCAGTTCGTCACCAATTTCGCCACCGACGTGCAGCCCTGGGAGCGGCCGATCGTCTGCGTCGTGCCGCGCAATGGCGAGCCCTTCGCCATCCTGAACGAGCTGTCGACCAACCATTGGCGCTTCTCGCGCGAGGCAGGGCACCTGTGGGTGACCGACGCGCAGTTTTACGCCGAGCATCCGCGCGTCGGCCAGCGCCTGCCGCTCGCCAGCCAGTGGGCCGAGATCATCGCGGCCAAGCTGAAGGACGCGGGACTTGGCCGCGCGCGCATCGGAGTGGATGCCGGCGGCGGCGCCTTCGGCAAGGTCTCAGGGCTCCTGCCGCATCTGAAGATCGAGGCGGCGACCGCCGAATGCCGCCGGCTGCGCTGGGTCAAGCACCCTGAAGAGATCCAGCTGATGCGTGAGATCGCCGGGCTCACCGACTGGGTGCAGGACCGCTACCGCGAGAACATCCGCCCCGGCCGCCTGGTTCAGGAGCTCGACATGAGCATGGCGGCGCTGATGGCCGAGGAATCGGCCCGGCGCTTTCCCGGCGAGGCCCTGGAAATCCTGCGCTGCTGGACGCTGTCCGGGCCGGCGAGCTGCGCCCCCCACGGCGACGGCCGTTCGTCCGGCGCGCGCATCGAAACGGGCCACGGCCTGGTCAATATCGTCATTCCCCGGATGAACGGCCTGGTGGTGGAAAACGAGCGCACCTGGTTCTGCGGCAAGCCGTCGCCGCGCCAGGTCAAGCTCTACGAAGCCTCGCGCGCGGCCAACGAGGCGGCCTGCGAGGCCGCCGTCACCGGCCGGCCGGTCTGCGCCATCGATGCCGCCGCGCAGGCCGTGCTCGAGCGCGAGGGCGTCGCCGAGCTGATCCTGCACCGCACCGGCCACGGCATGGGTACGCTCGGTCATGAATTCCCCGAGGACATGGCCTTCAACACCCGCCCCTTGATCGCCAACGAGGTCTATTCGGCCGAACCCGGCCTCTACGAATGGGGCCTCGGTGGCTTCCGCCACGACGACACGGTGGTGGTCGGCGCGGCGCCGGAAGTCCTCACCAAGGCGCCGAAGGACATCGCGCGCCAGACGATCAACTGAGGAGGAGCACTGAAGGGGCACCGGGATGCTGCGGGCATCAACCCTCTCCCAGAGGGAGAGGGTTGATCGCACACAGCGGTTCACGCGACACAAGAACGAGGAAACGACCATGAACCAATCCATCATCAACCGCCGGACGCTCGCGCTGGGCGCGACGCTGGCCGGTGTCGGTGCGACATCTGCTCTGGCCCAGAACCAGCCCCCCGCCGCACCCGCCCGTGCCCCCGCCCTGCCCCATCTCATCGATGTCGCCACCGCCTCGCGGGCCGAGGGCCAGCCCAATGCCAGCCTTGCCGCGCTCGACAAGGCGCTGGCCGCCGCCATCGGCCACAAGCTGTTCACCGTGCTGGTGATCAACTGGGCGAAAAACGAGAACCAGCGCTTCTACACCAACCAGCCCGGCCCCTATCCGACCGGCGGCGCCAAGCCGCTGGTCAAGGAAGGCGAATTCTACCGCGAAGTGATCATGGCCGGCCGGCCGCGCATCTGCCGCGACTACGACGACGTCAAGCGTGCCTTCTTCGACCATGAGCTGATCCGCTCGCTTGGCTGCGAGAGCGCGGTGAACTATCCGGTGCGCTGGAATGGCCGGACCATCGGCTCGCTGAACCTCCTGCACCAGGCCGGATGGTATCGCGAGGACGACATGCCGGCGCTGTCCGCCTTTGCCCAGATGACGGTTCCCGCCTTGATGGAGATCGTCAGCCGGGCGTGACGCGGACCGAATCGAGACCGAGATGACCGAGCAGAAGCCGCCGAGACGCCTGAGGCGCACCCAGGCCGAACGAACCGCCGCCATGCGGCTGAGGCTCGCCGACGCGGTGCTGGAGACGCTCTGCGCGGTCGGCTACGATCGGCTGTCGACCGGGCTGGTGGCGGCGCAGGCGCGGGTGTCGCGCGGCGCCCTGTCGCATCATTTCCCGAGTAAGGCCGACATGCTGGTCGGTGGCTTCGAGCATCTCCTGAAACAATGGGAGGCCGGCCGCCTCGCCTTCGTCGGCCAATATGCGACGCCGATTCCGCTCGCCGACTACCTGCGCCACCTCTGGTACGACGTGTTCTCCCGGCCGACTTATGTCGCCGCCATCGAACTGATGATGGCCGCGCGCAGCGACGCCTTGCTGCAGGACCGGCTGCGCATCGTGCTGGCGGCGTGGGTGAAGAAGCGCGACGCGCTGTGGGCCCATGTCATCGGCTACGACGACCTGGGTTCGCTCGGCGCCGCCATTGGCCGGGAGAACTTCCTGCACCTCAATCTCAGCGTGCTGCGCGGCATGGCGATCCATGCCAGCTTCAACCTCGACGACACGGTCAATGACCGGTTGCTGGAAGCCTGGATCACGCTGGCCGCCACGAGCCTCGGAGCGACGGGCGACGGGAAGCCTCAGGTCACGCCTCTTCCCCTCGGCGAGAAACTGAAGGCGGCGTCCAGGTCACCCGCCACGCCGCTTCCCGTTGCAGATGGCGCCGCCGCCAGGCGCCGGATGAGAGGCGCGAGGACACAAAGCTAGCGCGTATGACCCACACCCCGACCCGCATCCTGCTCGTCACCGGCCCGGCCGGCATCGGCAAGTCCACGCTCGCATGGGAGCTCGGCAGCCGGCTCGCCGAGATGCGGATTCCGCATGCGGTGATCGAGACCGACGAACTCGACCGGGTCTTCCCGAAACCCTCGCCCGAGGAGCTGGAGAGGCTCTCGCCCGGGACGACCGATATCAGCGCGATCAATCTCGCCGCGCTCTGGTCGACCTACCGGGCGCTCGGGCATTCCCGCCTCATCATGTCGGGAGTGATGATGCATCTCGAATTCGACCGCCGCTGGATAGCGGCCGCCATACCCGACGCCGAGATCACCGTGCTGCGGCTGAAGGCTGACGATGCCACCCTGATCGCACGGCTCGACAAACGCGAGGTCGGGGCCGGCAAGGATGAGCAGATCCAGCGCACGCTCGGGCAAGCCGCGCGCATGGGCGCGAAGCCTGTCGACGGCGCCCTTGTGGTCGCGACCGACGGCCAGAGCCCCCAGGAGCTCGCCACGACGGTGCTGAACGCCGTGGGCTGGCTGACGGACGCGCCCTGACGAACGGCAGGCGCCGCGGCGTCCGTCATCTCCACGCCCGCCGTCGCGCCGTGCATGCCCGGACTGCGACGACGCCGGACCGCTGCCGCAGACACCGAGATGTGATGGCGCGACAGCGCGACGGCGGCCGGCCGAGCCGGATATTCATCGACAGTTCAGGTGGTTAATGAAACACTTAACCCATGGTGAGGCTTCTCATGATGGGAGTATCGTCATGACCTCCAAATCTCAGATCAAAACGATAATGGCGGCGGCCTTTGCGGCTGCGCTCGCGACCGCTGGTGCCTTGGCCTCGTCCACCCCTGCGGAGGCCCGCATGGGTGGCGGCGGGTTCCACGGCGGTGGCGGTGGTTTCCACGGCGGCATGGGTGGCGGATTCCGCGGCGGTTTCGCCGGACCCCGTTTCGCCCACTCGGGCTTCGCAGGTCCTGGCTTCGGGCGCCCCGGCTTCATCCGTCCCGGCTTCGTTCGTCCGGCATTCGCCGGCGGCCGGTTCCACCATCACCGGTTCTTCTTCGGCCCGGCCTTTGCCTTCGGCGCCCCATTCTATTTTGGCGCCCCGTATTATTACAGCAACTACTATGCCGATGACGGTTGTTATTATGTCCTGAGGCGCCACGTCGACCGCTGGGGCTATGTCGTCGCCCACCGCGCGCTGGTCTGCTACTGAGCCATCGGATCCGGCATCGGCCGGCTAGCCGGCCTTGAACGACACCACCCGGAGGTGCGGAGCCCAGGCCACCCTGGCGCCCTCGGCGTTCTGGTCGACCAGATATCTGAACTGGTCGATCGGCCCCGGGCGACCGAGAAAATAGCCCTGCGCCTCGTTACAGTCCTCGCGGCACAGGAACTTGAGTTCGCCTGATGTCTCCACGCCTTCGGCCAGCACAGGCAGATCCAGTCCCTTAGCCAGGCCCACGATGGCGCGCACGATGGTCGCCGATTGCGCGTTGGAATCGACTGCGCGGACGAAGGACTGGTCGATCTTGATCTTGTCGAAAGGAAAGGCCCGCAGGTTGGACAGGGAGGAATATCCCGTGCCGAAATCGTCCATGGCGAGTTTCACGCCGAGGGCCTTGATCTGCTGCAAGGTGGCAAGGGCCCGGTCGAAATCCTTGACCAGGGCTGTTTCGGTCACCTCCAGCTCAAGCCGCTGCGGCGCCAGCCCGGTCGAGGCGAGGATTTCCTTGATCAGTTGCGGTAGATTGCCGTTGTAGAGCTGCACCCGGGAGATGTTCACCGCGATGGCCAGTGGCTGGCGCCACGAGGCGGCCTCCGCGCAGGCGGCGCGCAGCACCCATTCGCCCAGTTGCAGGATGACGCCGCATTCCTCGGCGACCGGGATGAAGGTGGCCGGCGAGATGTCGCCGCGCGTGCCGTGGCGCCAGCGCAGCAGCACCTCGAAGCCCAGAACCTCCTCGGAATCGAGCCGGCTCTGTGGCTGGAAGGCAAGGCTCAGTTCGCCGCGCGGGATGGCCTGGCGAAGGTCGTGCTCGATCTGGCGCCGCTCCCGCAAGTGGCTGCCCATGGCTGCCTCGAAGAAGCGGAACACCCCACGCCCCTCGGCCTTCGCCTCATAAAGCGCGGCGTCGGCATAACTCAACAATGTGCTGCGGTCCTCGGCATCGCCGGGACAGATCGCGATGCCCATGCTGGTCCCGATGGTGACGCCGGCCGGCAGGCTGGCATCGGGCTCCCCGAGCGCGCAGAGGATTTTCTCGGCGATCCCGCCGGCTTCGGTGGGCGCGGCGAGATTGGGGGCGATGACGGCGAATTCGTCGCCGCCGAGCCGCGCCACCATCTGGTCGGCGCCGAGCACGCCCCTGACCCGGTCCGCAACGAATTGCAGCACGGCATCGCCGGCGAGGTGGCCGAACAGGTCGTTGATCTCCTTGAACCGGTCGAGATCGAGGAAGATGACGGCGAAACAGCGCCCCGACAGGCGGTGGGCGGCAAGTTCCAGCTCCAGCTTGCGGTTGAAGCTGGTGCGGTTCGGCAGCGCCGTCAACGCATCGTGATGCGCCAGGAAATGGATCTGCTGCTCGGCCTTCTTGCGGTCGCGCAGGTCGCGCACCGCGATCACCTGGTGGGGCCGGCCGGCATAGGTGACGATGTGCCGGATCAGTTCGACGGGAACAGTCTCGCCGCTGGTCGCCAGCATGGCGGCCTCCAGCGGGCGGCCCGCCATCGCGGCAAGGCGCCCGGCGATGCCGGGTTCCGGGAAGAAGGCTGCGAAGGGCCGGCCGATCGCGGTGTCGGCGTCCTCCCCGGCCAGTTCGCGAAAACTCCGGTTGGCCGCGACGATCGTTTCGTCATCACAGACGATCAGTCCCTCGACGGCCGCATCGGCCAGTTCGCGCATCCGGTTCGCCATTGCGAGTTCGCGGCGATTGCGCAGGTCGAAGGCAAGGCCGCCCAGGGCCAGCAGGATGATGGTCGCCGAGACGAGCGCGACACCGATCGACAGCCATTCCGCCGGCAATGCCAAGGGGGACACCAGGATCGTCGGGTCCGGGATGATCATGGCGGCACCCATGGCCGTGAAATGATGGCTGCAGATCGCCAGCGTCAGGACCGCGGCGCCGAGGATCTTGCGCCGGCGCGTATTGGCGTAAAGCCCGATCTCGAGGGCGGCCGCGCCGAGCAAGGCGCCGAGCGCGATCGACGCCGCCACCAGCGCCGGATCCCATTCGATGCGGCCGGCGACCTCGAAAGCCGCCATGCCCGTATAATGCATCGCGGCTATGCCGCCACCGACCACCGCCCCGCCGATCGCCCGGCCGTGGCCGATCCGCGATATGCCGATGGCCAGGCCCACGCCGGTGAGCACGATGGCCGCGACCAGCGACAGGAGCGTCAGCGCGATGTTGTAACCGCTCGGCAAGCCAGGCTGAAACGCCAGCATGGCAATGAAATGGGTCGCCCAAATGCCGAAACCGCTGGCGACCGCCGCCACCGGCAGCCAGAACCGGTGGTGCGACACCTGGTCTTCGCCCGCGCGGACGTGGTGGACCAGATTGACCGCCGTGTAGGAGGCCAAGGCACAGACCGCGGCTGCCAGTACCACCAGCCGCAGATCGTGTTGCGTGACAAAGCAGCCATAGACCTGCAACATCGCGAACCTCGCGTTCACGGCCCATGAGGACCGTTCACACGCAAGCGTTGCAAATAACCCTGAACAAAACTTGAATATTACTCTGAAAGTAGAATAACATTACCTTAGGTAATACACGACGGACCTGAAGCGGCGGAGCAATCGGGCCCAGGAAAGCGCGGCCGCCGGTGCGGGACGTCGCGGGCAAGATCGCTTCAGTGCCCCTTCACGGCCTCACCTCCAGCTCGCCGTCGAGCGTCACCAGCTGGAAATCGGTGACATAGGCATCGACCGTCACCTGCCAGCGCCCGGCAAAGGGCACCACGACATCGCGAACCGCCCAATTGCCGTCGGTGAGCCTGATCGCCCGGCGCGTGAAGGGCGCGATGCCACGGGCCGACTGGGCAAGCGTCAAGCGGACATCCCTGGGTTCGAGCGGGCCGAAATCGGCCGACAGGAATTGCAGGTCGAAGCGGTTCGGACCGGCCGCGCCCGGGCTGACGGTCATCTGCACCATGCCCTTGTCGGTGTGGATGTGCAGACCGACCGGCACCTGGGCGACCGCGGCAAGCACGCGCGGCGGCGGGGTGAAGCGCCAGCCGGCGACCAGCCCCAGGATGGCAAGGACCAGCAGGATCTCGGCGCCGACCGAACGGACCAGCGCGCGCGCGTCGGCAGGGGCGCGGGCAAGCGCCGGGGTCAGCCGGTAGCGGTTGAGCGCGGCGAGCCCGAGAAGCGCCGCGACCAGCGCCAGCTTGGCTGAAAGCAGGCGGCCATAGCTGGTTTCGATCAGGGCCGCCGGGCTCTCGACCTGGATGACGGCCAGGATCAGCCCGGTAAGCGCCAGTCCCGCGACAAGCGGCGTGGCGAGCCGGGAAAAGCGCCACAGCACGGCGACGAATTCCGGGCCGGGACGGCGGGCCATCAGAGCGAGCGGCAGCAGCGCCCCGGCCCAATAGGCAGCGCCGAGCCCGTGCAGGAATACCGCGGCGCGTGTCAGCACCTGCGGCGGGGCGTGGGCGGCATGGCCGGTCATGGCGAGTGACAGGCCGACGCCGATCATGGCCGAGCCGGCAAGGAGACGGGCCAGGCCCGATGGCCGGCAGGCAAGCGCGGCCAGCGCCGCCAGCATGGCAACGGCGGCGAGCCCGAGCGCCGGGCCGAGCGAGGTGGCGCTCGCCGCGCGCCACGGCGCCGGGGAGGCCAGATCGGCAAGACCAAGCCCCAGGAGATCGAGGCCCTGCAGACCGAGCGACAGCAGCGAGGCGGCGAGGCCAAGGCAGAGCAAGGTCGCAAGCGACCCGGTGCGCCCCCCCGATGGCGCCAGGACCGTGATGAAAAAGGCCCCGCCGACGCCGGCGAACAGGCCGAGATAGAGTCCCAAGCGGCCGAGCCAGATCGCCCAGCCGAGGCCGGCGCCGGGATCGGCGAACATGCCCGCATGGGCGCCGGCGCCGCCCGAGAAGCGTCCGATCGAGAATTGCACCGTGCCGCTGACCGGATGACCGTCGGACGAGATGATCCGGTAGCTGACCACCTGGGTGCCGTGCGGCAGATCGACCGGCAGGCCGATGCGCAACGTGTCGTCCACGGCCGCCACCGTGACATCGCTGCGCGGCCGGCCGTCGGCATCGATCAGCTGGATCAACGCCGGCGCCACCGCTTCGTTGAAGCTCAACACCAGCACTTTCGGCGCCACCGCCACCATGCTGCCGTCGGCGGGCTCAGCCCTGACCAGCGTGGCATGGGCAAGCGCGCCGCCCGACCCGAACAAAGCGAGCCCGGCGAGCGTCAGCAGGATCCGGCCTGCGCAGGCTATCGCTGTCATGATCCGATCACTCCACCGTCCGTCTCCGCCCGTCAACGCCGCCGGCCCGCGGCCGAGGCGACCGCCGTGGCGGCGTCGCGCCGGAAGTCGGCGAACATGGCGGCGAGCGGCGCGGTGATGTCGGGACCAGCCTCGGCCGGCGTGCCCGCCCGGAACGGCGGCTCGGGCGCGTATTCAGCGAGCAGTTGCACCGATTTGGCATAGGCCTCGTCGCGCATCATGGCGACCAGCTTCAGGCCGAAATCGAGGCCGGCGCTGACCCCGGCCCCGGTCACCCGGTTGCGGTCGATGACCACCCGGGCATCGACCGGCTCGGCGCCGCCGGCGACGAGCAGGTCGCGCGCCGCCCAGTGCGAGGTCGCCTTGTAGCCCTTGAGCAGGCCAGCGGCGGCCAGCACCAGCGATCCCGTGCAGACGCTGGTGACCCAGGTCGCCCGCGCGCCGCGATCGGCGACGAAGCCAAGCGTCGCCGCGTCGCCGATGGCGGCGAGCGTACCGGTGGTGCCGCCCGGCACGAAGAGTACGGCGGCATCGGCCGGCGCTTCGTCGAAGGTCATGGTCGGCAGGATGGCGAATTTGGTGTCGGTCATGACCGGGTCGCGCGTCTTGCCGACCAGATGCACCTTGGCGCCCAGCGTGCAGGCGAAGGCATATTGCGGCCCGACGAGGTCGAGCGCGGTCATCTCGGGATAGACCAGCATGAGGATCTGGTCGTTGCGTCTGGCCATGTCCTGCCAGCTCATGGGCTGTCGCGTGGTCATGTCGGGTGCGTGCTCTCCCGGGGCGGCCTGGGCCGGCAGCGTGCGGGATGGGGCGAGAAAGGCGGGGCCGGCCACAAGGGCCGCCGCCGCGAGACCGGTAAAGTCTCGACGATCCATGGAAATCTCCGTCAGGCGGAGCCGGCCGCGCCGGGCGCGGCCGATCAGGCCTTGCGGTTGGGGATAGGGCACCGGCAGGCGATCGCGCCGGGCGACCGGTGAGAACGGCGAGAGCCCGCCCGTTGGACGAGCGGTCAGGCCAGAAGCGGCGGCCCGCGCGAGCGCGGCCGGTCGACCGCCCGCGCGGCCACGGCGAGCGCCGGCCTGGCGACGGCGCGCCCGGTGGCGACGCCGGCCGGTACCGGCAGGCCGGCCGTTGCAGGCGGCAGGCCGATCGCCGCAGTCAGCAGGCAGGCATCGCAGAGCCCGCTGCCCCGGCCGGGCGCGTGGACGGGCGGCTGCCCCGGGTCGTTCAGGCACCATGCGTCGGGCGAGCCGTCCTGCAGCAGTACCTGCAGAATTCCCGCACTCCCTGGCGTCGCCACGACCGGCGGCCGATGCGCCAGGCCGAGCCACAGCATCGCCACCGCATAGAGCGCGGCGAGGACGGGGCGCAGGTCGGGATGGCGCAGGCGGTTCAGCACGATGGGATGATCAGCATCGAAGCGGGTTGAAAGGTCAATGGTGGCGGCGGCATGGGTGTGGCGCGTCAACCCTCGCCCGCTTGCGGAAGAGGGTTGATGCACGCGCTGCCCTCACCGCATCACCTGGTCCTCGTCGTCCCAGGCGCCGGCGCGCAGATCGGCCACCCCCGCGACCAGATTGCGCTTCTCGATCTTGTTCGACACCGTACGCGGAAACCCTCCGACGAAAGCGTAATAGCGCGGCACCTTGAAGGCGGCGAGGCCGCGGCGGCAATGGTCGCGCACACGCTGGAACGGCAGGTCGTCCGGACCGCTCCCCTCTTTCAGCTGGATATAGATCTTGACCTCTTCGCCGCGTCTGGCGTCCGGCACGGGCACGGCCGCGCAGTCCTCGACCTCCGGCAATTCGCGCACCACCGCCTCGACCTCGCGGGCGGAGATGTTTTCCTGGGAGCGGCGGATCATGTCCTTGATCCGGCCGACCAGCCAGAGGAAGCCGTTGGCATCGGCCTCGAAGACGTCACCGGTGCGGAACCAGCCGCCGTCGCGAAAGGCGTCGGCATTGGCCTCCGGCTTGTTCCAATAGCCCTTCAGGATGGAACGGCCGCGCACCCAGAGCTCGCCACGTTCGCCCGGCGGCACGGGAGCGCCAGCCTCGTCCCGAATGGAGGTCTCGCGGAACGGCCCGTCAATGCCGACGGAGGCTGAATCATACATCTCGTCGAGCTCGGGCGGCATCCAGGTGCCCAGGCCGATCTCGGTCATGCCGAAGCTCTCGCGGGCCATGACACCGAAGCGGCGTTTGAAGGCGCGGCAGGTCTCGCCGTCCCAACCGAAGGCCGCCACCTGCCTCAGCGCGGTGTCGCGATCGTCGGCCGCCACGGGCTGGCGGGTGGCGAGCAGCGGGAATTGGCACCAGTCGACCCTGAACTGCTTGACCCAGCCGATGTAACGCGAGGCCGAAAGCTGCGGCGCGACGAACAGCGTGGCGCCCAGGCGAAAGCTCTTCAACAGGTGCCATTGCGGATCCATGTAGAAGAACGGCTGGGCGGTGAGCAGCCGGGTCGCCCGCATATGGTCCCAATGCAGCGCGGTGAACGACAGGATCAGCCAATATTCGTGGCTGAGCATGCAGCCCTTCGGAAAACCCGTCGTGCCCGAGGTATATTGCAGGTTGGCGAGATCATCCGGTGTCACCGTCTCGTCGAGGCAGGAGGTCTCCGGGGCGGCCGCCGCCAGCGCCTCGAACGAGGCCATGCCTTGGGGAACGGCGCCATCGACCACCACGACGCGGGTGTCGTCCAGTCCCTCCGGACGCCTGTCCATGGCCTGGAAGGTGTCGAGAAATTGCCGGTCGATGACGATGGCGCGGGCGCCGGAATCGCTGGTCACATAGTCGATCTCGCGCGGCGTGTAGCGCGTGTTCACCGGCACGTGAACGGCGCCGATCTTGGCCAAAGCCAGCCAGGTCAAGGGGTAGGCGATGCGGTTCGGCAGCATGACCGCGACCCGGTCGCCCTTGGCGATGCCGAGCGCGCGCAGCCCATGGCCGATGCGGTTGGTGGCGCGCTCGACCTCGGCATAGGTCATCCGCTCCTGCCGGTCGAAGACCTCGATGGCGACGGCATCGCCGAGCTCGCGGCAGCGCCGGGTGACGAAGGCGCCGATGGTGGTCGCCTCGAATTCGGCCTCCAGCGCGCGGGTGCGCGCCTTGGCCGCGGCGACCTTGCCGGGATCGATCATGCTCATTCCGCGGCCTCATGCTTGGTGCCGAAAAAGCCGGTGCCGGCGCCGTAGCCCTGATAGGCGACGCGCTGGAAACGGAACAGGGTCGCGGCATAGTCGATGGCCTGGTCGCGGGTCATGTCGCGCGCCCGCTCGGTGACCTCCATTTCCAGCCGGACCGCCACCGGGGGATGGGCGGCGATGCGCTCTGCCATGGCGCGCGCCGCCGGAATCAGGCCGTCACGGGCGACCACCCGGTTGATCAGATGGGCCGAAAGCGCGCGATCGGCGGCGATCCGCTCGCCGAGCAGCAGCATTTCCATGGCCACCGCCTGGGGAATGAGCGCGGCGAGCCGGGTCAGGCCGCCGGCGCCGGCCATGCCATAGGCGATCTCGGGAAAGCCGAATTCGGCCTCCGGCGTCGCCAGCCGGATATCGGACAGGAGCAGCAGGTAGATCAGCCCCTGCCCCAGGCAATAGCCGTCGACCGCGCCGATGATCGGCTTCAGCCGCTTGAGCCGCATCACATCCTGCTCCCAGCCCGGCCGGGTCAGGCCGGTGCGCGCCTCATGGACATGCGGAAAGAAATGAGCCTCCAGCGCCTCGTGCGGGGTCAGCTCCGGCAGGGTCGTCTTGATGTCGTCGCCGGCGCAGAACGAGCGGCCGGCGGCCCCGGTCAGGATGCCGACGCGGATAGCGGGATCGGCCACGAAATCCGCGAGCGCATCGAAGAGCTCGCGGTGCATCTGAGGCGTGAAGACGTTCACCTTGCCGTTGTCGATGGTGAAGGTCGCGATGGCGCCGTCCTTGGCGTAGATCAGGGGCATGTTCAGGCTTCCGTTGATTGCGTGCGCAGACGCAGGGCGGCGATCACCAGGATGCTCATGACCACGAGCACCAGGGTGGAGACCGCGGCGAGCAGCGGGGAGAAGCGCAGCGTCGCCTCGTCCCACATCAGTTTCGGCAAGGTCGCGTTGAGCCCGCCGGAGGCGAACAGCGCGATGTTGAGCTCGTCGAGCGAGACGACGAAGGCGAAGAGCGCGGCCGAGACGAGGCCGGTGCCGACGAGCGGCAACGTCACGCGCCGTGCGGTGACCCAGGGCGAGGCGCCGAGCGAGGCGGCGGCCTGGTCGAGCCGCCGGTCATAGGTCTTCAGGACGGCGACGACGGCGATGAAAAAGAACGGCAGCGCGATGACGGTGTGGCCGATGACCAGGCCGAGTGTCGTGCCGACGAGCCCCAAGCGCGCATAGAGGTAGAACAGCGACACCGCCACCACCATGCGCGGCACGATCAGGGGCGAGACCATCAGCGCGAACAACGCGCCGGCGCTCCAGCCGGTCAGCCGCAGGAAGGCGAAGGCCGCCGGCACGGCCACCGCGAAGCAGAGCAAGGCGGTGAGGAAAGCGACCAGGAAGGACAGCCCGGCGGCGCCCATCCAGAGCGGGGATGCGAAGATTTCGGCATACCATTTGAAAGTGAGCCCGCGCGGCGGCCAGGCGACGAAGCTCTGCTCCGAGACCGAAACCGGGATCAGGAAGAGGAGCGGCGCCAGCAGGAAAACGATGACCGCAACAGCGGCCAGGCTGGTGCCGCGGCCGCGCGACGCCGGTCGGCCCTCCCCCAGCGTCCGGCCGGCGAGCCGCGCCAGGCCGTCGCCGGTCGCATCGATCAGGCGCTGGCCGGAACGCGCGGCGCGCGCCGCGAGCCCCGTTGTGCCGAGGCCACCAGCGCGGACCTCGCCGGCGAGGCTCGACAGCCCGACCAGCCGGTCATAGAGCCAGAAGATGGCGAAGGCGGCGATCAGCAGCATCAGGCAGAGCACCGCGGCGAAAGGCCAGTTGGTCAGTTCCAGGATCTGCTGGATGACCAGTTGGGCGATCATCGTCTGGCGCACCGAGCCGAGCAGCGCCGGGGCGATGAAGAAGCCGAGCGCGGTGATGAACACCATCAGCCCCGCCGCCGTGACGCCGGGCATGGAGAGCGGCAGGAAAACCCGGAAGAAGGCCTGGACCGGCCGGGCGCCGAGCGTCTCGGCGGCGCGCACGACGCGCCGGTCGATGCCCTCCATGACGCCGAGCATGGTGAGAATGGCGAAGGGAGCCAGCACATTGGTCATGCCGACGACCACGGCGAACCAGCTGTAGAGCAATTCCTGTGACCGCTCGCTCAGCCCGCTGCCGGTCAGCATGGCGTTGACCGGCCCGTTGCGGCCGAGAATGACGATCCAGGCGAAGGTGCGCACCAGAAAGCTCGACCAGAACGGCAGCAGCACGAACAGCGCCCAATAGGAACGCCGGCTCTTGTCGGTGGTCGCCAGGAGATAGGCGACGGGATAACCGATGACGATCGAGGCGAGCGTCACCCAGAAGGACAGCTTGATGCTGGTCCACATCACTTGGCCATAGGCGGCGCTGGCGAACAGGCGTTCGACATGGAGGCTGCTGAGCGCGCCCGCCTCGGTGGTCAGCCCGCGCGCCAGGAAGCTCAGCACCGGTTGCAGGAAGAACAAGCCGAGCAGCGCGAGGACCGGGGCGAGCAGGACCAGCGTGGAGGCCCGCCGGCGCAAGACCGCGGCGGTCATGACGGCGCCCCTTCATTCAACGGCACCACGTCGGCGGCGGTGACGGCGCAGCGGACCTGGTCACCGACCGTGAAGCCGGATGTGGCGCTGCCGAGTTCGACGGCGTTGAAGGCAAGGCCGTCCGGACTGCGCAATGCAAAGCGCCGGATGCCACCGAGATCGAGCACGGCCTCGACCTCGGCCGGGAAACCGGGCCCCGCCGGGGCGAGGCGGATGCGCTCGGGACGGATCAGCACCGGGACCGGCCCTACCGTGGCTGCCGCGGGCGCCGCGCAGGCAAGCCGCGGCCCGGCCTCCAGAGCCACGTGCCAGGCGCCATTGGCCTCATCCAGCACGCCCCGGGCAATATTGGACTCGCCGATGAACTCGGCGGCGAACCGCGAGCGCGGCCGGTTGTAGAGATCGGTCGGCGCATCGACCTGGGCGACCCGGGCATTGGCCATCAGGCAAATGCGGTCGGACAGGAGCATCGCTTCGTCCTGGTCGTGGGTGACATAAACGATGGTCGCGCCGAGCTCGCGGTGCAGCTTGCGCAATTCGAGTTTCAGCTCTTCGCGCAGCTTCTTGTCGAGCGCACCGAGCGGCTCGTCCATCAGCACCAAGGCCGGCTTGAACACGATGGCGCGGGCGAAGGCGACGCGCTGCTGCTGGCCGCCGGAGAGTTCACGCGGATAGCGCTGCCCAAGATGCGGCAGGCGCACCAGCTCGAGCGCCCCGGCCACGGCGCGCGCGATATCGGGGCGCGCCATGCGTCGCATTTCCAAGGGAAAAGCGACGTTCTCGGCGACGGTCAGATGCGGAAACAGCGCGTAGTTCTGAAACACCAGGCCGATATCGCGCCGATAGGCCGGACGCTCGGTGATGTCCTCGCCCTCCAGCAGGATGCGGCCGGCGGAGGGCTCGACCAGGCCCGCGATCATCATCAAAAGCGTGGTCTTGCCCGAACCGGAGGGCCCGAGCAGGGTCAGGAACTCGCCGCGGCGGACGTCGAGCGTGGTCGCTTCCAGCGCCGCGGTCGGGCCGTAGCGCTTGGCGATGCCTGAGATCGACAGCTTGGTGTCGGCGGCGGAGGGTGGATTGGGCATCAGCATGGGGGGCTTCCGGACAGGCGGACCGCGCCGGCGGGCGCGGCGTGGAGAGAGAGGTCAGCTGACGACCCAGCGATTGAACAGGTCGGCGGCGCGGTCGCGATTACCGGCCCAAAAGCCGACATCGATGAGCAAGGCGCTGCGGCTGTTGTCGGGATGGGTCGGCAGCGCCCGGGCCTTGGCGGCCGGCACGAAATCGATCGCCTTGGCGAGCGAGGGGCCGTAGCCGGTCGCCTCGGCGAACACCGCCTGGCGCGCCGGCTCCAGCGCGAAGGCGATGAACTCGCGGCACAGCGCGGCGTTGGGCGTGCCCTTCAGGATCGCCCAGCCCTCGGTCTGCCACAGCGCCTGCTCCCACATCAGCGCCACCGGCGCGCCGCCATTGATCGCGACCTGCGCCCGGCCGTTCCAGGTCGGGCAGTAGTCGACCTCGCCGGATTGCAGCAGCTGCGAGCTCTGCGCGCCCGAGGTCCACCAGACCGCGATGTCCTTCTTGATCCGGTCGAGGCTCGCGAAGGCCCTGCCGAAATCGCAGGGATAGAGCGATTTCGGATCGACGCCGTCGGCCAGCAGCGCCTGCTCGATGGTGTCGAAGGGAAATTTGCGCATGGCGCGCTGACCCGGACGGCCGCGCACATCCCAGAAATCGGCCCAGGATTTCGGCGGGCTCTTCACCTTGTCGGTGCGATAGGCCAGCACGGTGGCGACCACGTCATTGGCGGCGTAATGCGGCGCCTTGAACATGTCGGGCAAGGCCTGGAAGCCGGCCGCGGCCTCGATGCCGAGCGGTTCGAGATAGCCCGGGCCGTCCTGCGCCAACTGGTCGGCGGTGGCCCGGCTGACGATCGCCATGTCCCAGGTGAAGGTTTTGGTCTCGACCATTTGCTTGATCAGCCCGGCCGGCTCGTGCTGGGCGGTCACCGGCACCACCTTGATGCCAGTCGCCTGCTCGAAGGGCCTGGCATAGGCATCGGCAAACGAACTGCCGATGCCGAGGTCGCGCACCACGATGCGGCGGGCCTGGGCGCCGGCCGATGTGACGATGAAGGGGGCCGCGACAAGCCCTGCCCCGGCTTTCAAGGCGGATCGGCGGTCGAGATTCACGGTCATGACGTCACCTCCAAATTTCTGACGCTAGTGTCAGTTTTGCGAAAACGTGACACGTATGTCAGAAATATGCAAGAGCGATTCATGGGCCGGATGCGCCCGCCATTTTCGGACGGCCGGCGCCGAAGGGGACCGCGTTTTCATGCCGAGATCAGTGAAATCCGCTGCCCCGCCCGCGGCTATGCCCACCGCTCCAGGCGGCGAGGCCGGCCTGCCCGACGCGCCGCGTTTCGTCGACCTGTTGAAAGCAGAGGCCGATGCGCCGGACTTGAGAAAGGGCGAGCGGACCCGGCGGCTGGCGCGCTACGCCACGGCACGCTGCCTGGAACAGGTCACCTTCGCGCAATTGAGCATGGACCAGATCGCCGTCGAAGCTGGGGTGTCGCGCGCGGCGATCTACCAGTATTTCCGCTCCAAGGAGGACGCGGTCCGCGACGTGATGACCGATTTCCACGACCGGACCATCGCGTTTCCGCGCACCGCCACCCAGAGCCTGACGCCGTTCGACGCGATCTATCGCACCAACCGCTATTACATCGACTATTTCGCCCGCAACGCCGTGCTGATGGAACGGGTGCGCGAGCTGCGCGACGCGCTGCCGGAGCTCTTGCGCGAGCGCCAGCGGATCAACGCCTCCTGGGCCCGGCGCATTCTCGCCAATGTCATGCGCCAGGGCCCGCTCATCGCGTCGCAGGCGGCCATCGAACTGCGCATCGTCTGCCTGGAATGCATGGTCGACGACGTGCTGCGCGAGGCCTTCGTCATCGGCAATCCGGCGCTGGCGACCGCCCGCGACGACCCCGACGCCTTCGCCCGTGAGATCACCGCCATCTGGTACCGGGCGATCTATCCGACACGCGACAGCGAACAAGATTGAGGCCTCGCACCCTTTCCAAGCCCCGCCATGCGCCGGAGCACAGCGCCGCGCTTCGAAATTTGCTAGTCTCCCGACGGCTTGGCCCTGACCGGGGAGAACACGGATGACGCTTCAGTCGAGACTCCTGTCGGGCAACCAGCGGCTGAGGGATTGCGAGACCCGGGACGCCGCCCATGTCGTGCCGGGCGATCACGGCGCCCATGTCGGGCTGATCCAGCAGGCGCTGATCCAGCTCGAGGACGAGCCGATCGCCGTGACCGAACTGACGACGGAAACCTATGGCGCGACGACGGCTGCCGGTGTGCTGCGTTACAAGACCAAGCGGAAGATCATCAACAAGGCCTATCAGCAGCAGGCCGACAACATCACCGGCCGGATGACCATCAAGAGCCTCGATGACGAGATGGCGAAACTGGAGGCCGGCCCGGTGGCCGGGGACCTGCAGGTGGCCATGCTCCGGCCGATCCTGAAGCGACTGACCTGAACCGCAAGGCCCGCTTGCCGCCACCACGGGGGGACGTCGTCATGGTGCAATTCCTGGATGACAACACGAAGTTCGACATCCTGCCCAATGCTGTTCGCCAGACGCTGGAATTCGGCCCCACCCGCTTTTTCACCACCCTGACGCCAGGCCTGAACATCGCTCAGCTGGAGGCGAGCCTGAACGCCGGCAATGCGCTATTCGGCAATGCCCAGGTGGTGCACGCCATGCTGTTCAACGCCGAGGCCATCGTGGTGTCGGCCAAGGACGGCGCGCCGCGCTTTCCCGAGATCGACCTGCGCAGCCGCTTCGATTTCGGTTTCGTCCAGGGCATCAAGATGTCGGATTTCCGGGTAGAATTCTGGGGCCGGTTCAAGGGCCACGGGCGCACCATCACCCATATTTCCATGCCCAACAGCTTCGAGATCGACACCCACCCGCTGTCGCAGCCATTCACCCGGGTCGAAGCCGAACGCTTCGAGATCATCAACGTCACCCAGGCCGCCAGCAAGTTCAATTTCCTCAAGGTGCGGGTGGAGGGAGCAGATCACCCGCTGCTGTCGTTTTCCCACACCATCGACCATCCCACCCACGGCTCTTCGGCGCCGAACCTGGTGAGGCAGGTCAGTTTCAAGAACGAATTCCGGACTATCTTCTGCCTTCGCGAGAAAAAGACCGGCGACTTCACCCCGATCAGCTCCACCGGCTGGACCATCCAGTTCAATCACGTCGTCAGCTACACCCAAAACGGTGCAAACCAAGTGGTAGCCGACAACAGCCCGGGCGCGAGCATCCCGCGGAAAGGCAATCCGGCCAATATCGACGCGGTCGATCGCAGCATCCTCGGCATGGCCAAGGCCGGCGCGCCACTGCTGACGCCGGCGATCCTGGCGGCGCGTTTCGCCACCGGATCGTCGCGCCGGACGGTCACCCCGATCGCCGAGAACGAGGAATTGCCGGGCTCGAACTTCTTCACCTGACCGCGCGGCGAAAACCGCGAGGCCCGCTCAATGCCGCGGCATGGTCACCGTCGGCGCGAGCCGCGTCTGGGCGGCGAGCCGGATCGCGGCATTGGCCGCGCCGTAACCGGAATAGCCCTTGCGCTCGACAAGCTCGAAGAACAGGCCTCCCTCCAGCGTCTCGGTATAGGCGTGGAAGAATTCGCCGCCGATATCGCGGTCGTAAAGCACGTGGTCGGCCTTCAACCGGTCGATCGCGGCGGGCTCCAGGTCGGTACGCGCCTCCAGGTCGTCATAGTAGTTTTCCGGGATCGGCAGCAGCGCGATGCCATTGGCCTTGAGTCTCGCGATCGTCGCGTGGATGTCGTCGGTCCGAAACGCGATATGCTGGACGCCGGAACCGAAGAAGTCGTTGAGGAAGCGGGCCGACAGCGTGCGGTGACTCTGCGAGGCGTTGAGCACCAGGCGCAGCGTACCGGCCTGGTTCTCCACGATCTGGCTCTGCACGATGCCGCCGGGGTCGAGCACATCGAACACCGGGCCTTTGCCGACATCGAAAAGCGAGGTGTAGAACAGCACCCAGCTGAGCATTTCCTCGTAGAGCATCGACTGCGAGACGTGGTCGACGGTGACGAGGCCAGCGCCCTCGCCCGCGCCCGTCACCGGCTCGAAATCGACCTCCCACCATCGGCCGAGCCCAGAGGTCTCGTCGACGAAATAGAGCAGGCTGCCGCCGACGCCGCGCACCGCGGGAATGTCGAGTTCGCCCGGCCGCACCACTTGCGCGAAGGTCTGGTCGTGCAGGCCGAGCGCCCGTTCCATCGTGGCCTTGGCATCGGCTACCTTCAGCGCGAGGGCGCAGACGGAGGTGCCGTGGGTGATGTAATGGGCGTGGGCGAAACCGTCCTTGTCCCAGTTGAGCACGACATGGATGTCGCCCTGCCGCCACAGCACCACGTCCTTGGAGCGGTGCTGGCCGGCCTTGGCGAAGCCGAGGGCGGCGAGCACGGTCTCGAAGCTCTCGACCGCGTCTTCGCCAATGGCGAATTCGATAAAGGCGATGCCCGAACATTCCGCCGGGCCCGGCATGGCCGGTACGCCCGGCACCGGCTTACCCCTGGCGCGGGCGAGCCGGTCCATCATGTTGATCAGCGAGCGGTTGCCGTCGACCGCGATGCCGCGGGCGGAGCCGGCGCGGAACCGGTCGTTGAAGATCTCGAGCGACAACAGGCCGTCATAACCGGTGGCGTCGAGCGCCTGCATGAAGCTGTCGAGCGGAAGATCGCCCTGCCCCGGCATGCAGCGCCAGTGCCGGCTCCAGGACAACAGGTCCATGTCGAGCAGCGGCGCATCGGCAACCTGCACCAGCGGGATGCGATCGCGCGGGATGGCCCGCATGGCGGAAAGATCCGTGCCGCGCGCCAGAATGTGGAACGTGTCGAGAATGATGCCGACATGAGGGTGGTCGGCGCGGCGCACGATCTCCCAGGCATCGCGATAGTCATTGACATGGCGGCCCCAGGCGAGCGCCTCGTAGCCGATACGGAGGCCGCGCGCCTGAGCCCGCTGGCCGAGCTCGGCAAAATCGGCGGCCGCGCGGTCGATCCCCCCGAACGATTCCGGCGAGACGTTGGAACAAACCAGAAGCAGGTCGCAGCCGAGTTCGCCCATCAGGTCGAACTTGCGCTCGACGCGGTCGAAGACGCGGGCGCGTCTCGGCTCAGGCATGCCCTCGAAATCGCGGAACGGCTGGAAGGTGATGATGTCGAGGCCGAGATCGGCGGCGATCTTGCGGACATCCGCCGGCGAACCGGGGAAGGACAGGAGGTCGGCCTCGAAGATCTCGACGCCGCGAAAGCCGGCCAGCGCGATGGCCTCGAGCTTTTCGGTGAGCGTGCCGGCGAGCGAGACGGTGGCGATGGAGAGGATGGTCATGGGTCAGGTGGCCTCTCGTTGGAATGGCAGGTTCATAGGGATGCACGGCGCACCTGCGCTCCGCGCCAAGAAGAAGCGGCGAAACGACCCTCTCCCGAAGGGAGAGGGTGGCAGCGTCAGCTGCCGGGTGAGGGGTCGTCCATCTCCGGCTGGGGCAGCGTACGAAACGAGCATTCGTGCCCAGTTCGTAACGCCCACGCCCCTCACCCGGGTCCTGACGGACCCACCCTCTCCCTATGGGAGAGGGTTGATTCCGGCGCCCTCACGCGGCCCCTCCTATGGGAGAGAGGTAATTCCCGTGTCTTCACGCCACCTCGACATGGCCGCCGAGGAACAGTTGGCCGACCCGCGGGTCCGCCAAGATCGCCTGCGCCGTGTCGTGCATTCTGGTCTGCCCCTGTTCCAGCACGATCGCCTCGTCCGAGATCGACAGCGCGCTCTTGGCGTTCTGCTCGATCAACAGGATGGTGGTGCCGCGCGAACGCAGGTCCTTCAGGATCTGGAACACCTCCTGCACCATCAAGGGTGACAGGCCGATGGAGGGTTCGTCGATCAGCACGAGCTTCGGTTCGAGCAGCAGGCCGCGGGCGACCTCGAGGATCTTCTGCTGGCCGCCCGACAGCGTCGAGGCCTGGGCGTCGGCCTTGTCACGCAGCATCGGGAAACGGTCCATGGCACGCGCGATGCGGCCGTCGAGATCGGTGACGCCGGGAATGGCCACCGCGCCGAGCTCGAGATTGTGCCTGACGGAGATCTCGGGGAAGACGTTGCGGCCCTGCGGCACATAGGTGATGCCGCGCGCGATCAGGTCGCGCGGGGTGCGGCCGGTCACGTCCTTGCCGTCGAAATGGATCCGGCCGGACTGCACCTTGAGGAGCCCGAAGACGGTCTTGAACACGGTGGATTTGCCGGCACCGTTGGGACCGATCACCGTGGTGATGGTGCCGCGCTTCACCGCGAAGCTGGTGCCATTGAGAATGGTGATGGAGCCATAACCCGCGACCACCTGGTCGAGCGTCAGCACGGCGTTCGAAGGGTCCATGTCAGCCTCCCAGATAGGCGTCGATGACGGCCTGGTTTCGCCGGACCTCTTCCGGGGCGCCTTGCGCGATGATGCGCCCCTCGGCGAGCACGATGACCCGGGTGCAGAGGCTCATGACGAAGTCCATATTGTGCTCGATGACGACGAAGGTGGTGCCGACCTCGCGGTTATAGGCGGCGAGCCGTTCCTTCAGGCCCTCCAGCATGGTCGGATTGACGCCACCGGCCGGTTCGTCGAGCAGCACGAGGCGCGGGCCGGCCATGAAGGCCATGGCGGCGTCGAGCAGTTTCTGCTGGCCGTAGGAGAGTCGGCCGGCCTTCTCATTGGTGAGATGGCCGAGCCGGAAGAAGCCGATCATGGTCTCGGCCTTGGCGCTCAAGCCCGCGTCACGCGGGCCGACGAGCCTGGAGAAGAGCGAGCCGACATGTTCCTGGCCCGCCAGGATCAGGTTTTCCTTCACCGTCAGGTCCGGGAAGACCTGGAGGAGCTGGAAGGTGCGGCCGACGCCGCGCCGGTTCATCTCGGAGGGCCGGAGACCCGTGATGGTCTTGCCATCGAGCGCCACCTCGCCCTCGCTCGGCAGGATCTGGCCGAGAATGCAGTTGAACAGGGTCGACTTGCCCGAGCCGTTCGGCCCGATCAGGCCGAGCACTTCGCCCGGCTGAACGTCGAAGGAGACATTCGACACCGCGGTGATGCCGCCGAACCGGCGGGTGACGTTGCGAACCGAAAGAACCGGGTTCATGAGCGCCGCCTGAGAGCGCGAAGGGCCCGTTCGCCGAGGCCCAGGATGCCGCCGGGGCACAGGATCAGCAGCACCAGCACGGAAGCCGCGAAGATCAGGAGATAGAGCCCGCCGGTGAAGCGCAGCCATTCCGGCAAGGCCACCGCCAGCAGCGCGCCGATGAACGGGCCGATCATGAAGCCGGCGCCGCCGCAGATCACCATCAGCACCAGGAAGAACGAGGCCGACAGCGAAAAGGGCGAGGGGTCGATGAACTCGACCAGCGGCGCATAAAGGCTGCCTGCAAAACCGCCATAGGCCGAGCCGATGGCGAAGGCCATCAGCGTATAGAGCCGGGTGTCGATGCCGAGGCTCGACGCGCGCACCGGGTTCTCGCGCAGCGCCAGAAAGGCGCGGCCCCAGGGGCTTTTCACCAGCCACCAGAGCGCCAGGGCCAGCACCAGGGTGACGCCGACGACGAAGCGGTGGAAGGCGAGCGCGCCATCGGTCGGAAAGCCGAAGACGGACGGCCGCGGGATATTGGCGAGGCCGAATGTGCCGCCCGTCAGCCATTGCTCGTTGCGCATGATCAGCCAGGCGACGGTGGCGAAGGCGAGCGTGACGAAACCGAGATAGTGGGCCCGCACCCGCAGCGCCGGAAAGCCGATGACGATGCCGACCACGAAGCAGGCCAGGCCGGACAGGCCGAAGGCGGCGATCCATGGCACACCCGCCTTGGTCAGCAGCGCCGTGGTATAGGCGCCGATGCCGAGAAAGGCCGCCTGGCACAGCGCCTTCAACCCGGCATAGCCGAGGATCAGGTTGAGCCCCATGGCGGCGATCGACGTGACCAGCCAGAGCGAGAGCACATAGGTGCCGTAGCGGCCCATATTGACCGGCACGAACCACAGGACGGCCGCGCCGACGAACAGGGTGACCAGCGCCATGTCGGTGGCAGCGAAAAGCGAAGCGAGCCGGGAGGCGGGCTTGCCCGAGGTATCGACGGCGCTCATACCCGGCGCTCCTCTTTCGAGCCGAACAGGCCTTCGGGCTTGACCAGGATGACGATGACCAGCAGCACCAGCGGCACGGCCATGCGGTAGCTGGTCGAGACATAGGAGGCGGCGAGCGCGTCGACGACGCCGAGCAGGAGGCCGCCCCAGAGCGCGCCGCGCACCTGGTTGAAGCCGCCGACGATCGCCGCGATGAAGGCCGAGAGACCGATGACGTCGCCATTGGAGAATTTGGCGAGATAGATCGGCGAGACCAGGAAGCTCGCCATGGCGGCAAGGCCGGCATTGATCAGGAAGGTGTAGAGGATCATCCGGTCGACGGGGATGCCGAGCAGCAGCGCCACATAGGGGTTCTGCGCGGTCGCCTGCATCTGCCGCCCGGTGCGGGTGCGGGTGACGAACCATTGCAGCAGGCCGATGGCGGCGAAGGCGACCGCGATCACCAGGATGTTCTGCCAGGAAATGGCGGCGCCGAGCAGGTCGAGATTGCCGGCCGGTGCGAGCGAGGGAAACACCTGGGCCTCGGCCGAGAAGAAGTCCTTGGCGCTCTCCTTCATCAGGATCGACAGTGCCATGGTGGCGAAGGCCAGCGGCAGCACGCCCTGGCTGATCATCTGGTCGACCAGCAGGCGCTTGAAGCCGAAACCGAACAGCAGGACGAAGGCGGCGGTGCCCAGGATCAGCGCCAGCCAGACCGGCAGGCCGAAGGTGAGCGTTCCGACCAGCACGAAGATCGCCGGCAGCATGACGAATTCGCCCTGGGCGAAATTGATCGTCTGCGAGGTCTGCCAGACCAGCGTGAAACCGATCGCCGCGAGGGCGTAGATGGCGCCGGTGGCAAGGCCGGCAATGAGGATCTGGACAAGTTCGGCCATGACCGGACAGCCTTGGTTGGCGAGGCGCTGCAGGGGCGGCCTCTGGGTCGAAAATGGGTCTGCGGATGATCCTGTCGAAGGCGCTCAGCCTGGATCGAACTCACACCTGAACCACCGCCCCCACCTCTCCCCGTCGGGGAGAGGTCGCCGCGAAGCGGCGGGAGAGGGGGCGAGGCGCCGGCCGATCAAGGGCCATGCGAAAGCGATATCGCCTGTTCCGAGAGGTCTATTCCCCCTCTCCCGGGCTTCGCCCGACCTCTCCCCGCCGGGGAGAGGTGATGGGGCGCCTTCCCGGAGAGGCCAAGAAAGTGCCTCCCGGAGAGACGAGTGCAGCACCTTGCCGGAGAGGACGCCCCTCCCCGCGTCTCAACCGCCGGGACGGCCCGTCGGGTTGATCATCGGCAAGGTGACGTTGATCACCTGGCGGCCGTTGATCACCTCGCCGAGAAAGCTTTCGCGATCGAGATCGCCGTTCTGTTCGATCCGCGTCGTCATCAGGATGCCCGGCTCCATCGCCGGCGTGATGGTGGCGCCGCGCAGCGTATCGGCGAGGCCCTTCTTGTCGAAGCGGCCCATCTTCTCGGTCGCCCATTTGATCATGAACACCGCCATATAGCCCTTGATGCCATTATGGTCGGGGGTCGAATTGAACCGCTCGCGATAGAGCCGGCCGAATTCCTGGAAGGCCGGTACCGGCGCATCGACGGAGAGGCCGACATGGCCGCGTGCGCCGTTGGCGGCGTCGCCCGCGAGTTCGATCACCTTCTGGCCGAGCAGCGTGGTCTCGCCGACCAGCGGCGCCGAAATGCCCTGCTGGCGGGCGGCGCGCAGGAAGCGGGCGCTCTCGTCCTCGTTCAGATAGACGAAGACCGCGTCGGCGCCGGAATTCTTGATGCGGATGGCGTCCGCCGCGAAATCGGTCTGGCCCGGCTCGGACGAGATATCGGCGATCACGGTCATCCCGCGGCTGGTCAGCTCCGGAATGATGGCGTCACGGCCACCCTTGCCGAAATCGTTATTGACGAAGATCACCGCCACCTTGGTCGCCTTGACCACGTCCTTCAGATAGGTGGCGATCTTCGGCATGGCCGCCGCCTGGCTGAGCGAGGTGCGGAAGATATAGGGATTGCCCTGGCGGGTGAGGCCGGCCGCCTCGCCGCCGACGAACTGGGCAACCTCGGCGCGCTGGGCGATCTGCATGGAGGCGCCGATCGGGCCGGAGAAGACCGGGCCGAGCACGGCATAGGTGTCCTCGTCGATGGCGCGCTGGACGGCGGCGCGCGAGGCGCCCGGATTGGTCTGGGTGTCGTAATGGACGATCTGGATCTGCCGGCCGAGAATGCCGCCGCGGGCATTGATATGGGCCACCGCGAGATCGATGCCGTTGCGCCAATTGGTGCCGGCGGTGGCGCCGGCGCCCGACAATTCGGCGACGTCGATCAGCTTGACGGTCTGCTGGGCGGAAGCCGGCAGCACCAGGGCAGCGGCCATGGCCAGGCCGGCAGCCCAGGATTTCAGGTTCAGTCGTATCATGGTCTTCGGTCCTCCCTTTGATCGTTTCAGTCCGTTGGCCGGACTTGCTTCCCTCTTATGAACTCAGCCGGCTTTTGTCTCGGCATGAATGCTCGCCGTCAACGGCGAGATGCCGCGCGCCGCCATAACCCGGTCGAAGGCGCCGTTCATGGCGCTTTCCGAGCCTTCGAGCCCGGTGAACAGCCGGAAACCGTCGAGCGCCTGGTGAATGACCAGGTCGCGACCGGTCATGATGCGCGCGCCACGCCGGTGCGCTTCGGTCAGGAGCGGCGTGAACAAAGGCGAATAGACGACGTCGATGACCACATGGGCCGCCGAGATGAGTTCAGGCGACACCGGACTCCTGACATCCGGCGCCATGCCGAGCGGTGTGGCGTTGACGATGCCGCCGACGCCCTCCAGCGCCTCCTCCACCGAACCGGCGACGACGAGGCCCGTGCCGGCATCGAGCCGGGCCGCCAGATCCTCGGCCTTGGCGCGGTCCTGGTCGAACAGGCGCAGCTTGGGCCCGCCGGGATAATGCAAGGCGAAGACGATGGCCCGGCCGACGCCGCCGGCGCCGATCACCGCAACCGTTGCCGGCGCGGCCTTGGGCGCCGAAGCCGACGCGAAGCGCTGAAAGGCGGTGCGGAAACCGGTCATGTCGGTGTTGTGGCCGACCAGCCTGCCGTCGCGCACCACCACCGTATTGACCGCGCCCATGGCGGCGGCGGCCGGCGCGACCTCGTCGAGCAGGCCGACGATGGCTTCCTTGTAGGGAAAGGTGACGTTGATGCCGGCAAAACCAACCGCGCGGACGCCGTCAAGGATGGTGCGCAGCCGCGCCTTGTCGGCGCCGGCGACTTCGATCAGATGGTAATAGGCCTCGATACCGGCGGCGCGCGCCGCCGCCTCATGCAGGGCTGGCGAAGCCGAGCTTGCGATCGGCGCGCCGAGCAGGCCGATCAGCACCCGTCTGGTCCCGGTCTGAGGTCCGGCCTTGGCCACGCGCTTTCCCCTGATCTTCGGCCCCGCCTTGCTTTGCGGGATTTGCCTGATGCTGCCATGGTACTGGCCATAACGCGATGACCAACATGGAAGGGATACCTAACATGATGTTCATTTCTGGGGATGATGCGAGCAGCGTGCGGCCCATGCCCCCTCACGATCCGGCGTGCATCGCGCAGGCAGCTCGACCCGTTGGCTCATGCGCCCAAAACGGTCTGTTTTCCGCGTCTGCGCGCGCATGAGCGATAGAAAACACTTCTATAAATCAAAATTCAAACTATCGTGAGCTATAGAAAGGTTCGCTATCACTCATGGCCTGGAACTGGCAGCAGACGGCTTGGCCTCAATTCACCTATGATCCAAAGGCCCTGGAGCCGCTGGAAAGGCAATTCCTGCTTCACGGCGGAGAGTTCATAGGGGCTTTCAAGCATGTCGGACCAGAAGATCGGGACATGCTCCGGATCGAGCTGATCAGCGACGAAGCGCTGAAGAGTTCGGCCATCGAGGGCGAAACTCTCGATCGGGAGAGTGTGCAATCCTCGCTTCGCCAGCAATTCGGGCTCGGTGGCGGGGCTTCACGCATCCCACCCGCCGAACGTGGCATCGCCGAAATGATGGTCGACCTCTATCGCGGTTTCGCCAATGAGTTGACCCATCAAACCTTGTTCGCCTGGCACAGGATGCTGATGAGCGGGCAGCGCGGCCTTCAGGTCATTGGCGGCTACCGCACGCATGCCGATGCCATGCGGGTGGTCTCGGGTGCTCATCATGAACCCGTCGTGCATTTCGAAGCACCGCCATCGGACCGGATGAAAGCGGAGATGGATCGTTTCGTCGCCTGGTTCAACGACACGGCGCCGGGCGGAAAAACTCCGCTGCCGGCATTGGCCCGCGCCGGCATCGCTCATTTGTATTTCGTCAGCGTGCATCCGTTCGAGGACGGCAACGGCCGCATCGGGCGTGCGCTTTCGGAAAAATCGCTGGCGCAGAATCTCGGCCAGCCCAGCCTCATCGCGCTGGCCTACACGATCGAGCGCAGCCGCCGAGCCTATTACGTGGCACTTGAGCGCAATAACAAGACAACGGAAATCACCGACTGGCTCGTCTATTTTGCCGAGACGGTGGTCGACGCCCAGGGCACGACGATCAGGCGCATCGATTTCCACGTCGCCAAGGCCAAATTTTTCCAAAGGCTGCACGGCGCGTTGAACGGCCGACAGGGAAAGGTGATCGCCCGGATGTTTCGCGAGGGCATCGACGGTTTCAAGGGCGGCCTGAGCGCCGAGAATTACATCGCCATCACCAAGACGTCGCGCGCGACCGCCACACGAGACCTGCAGGATATGGTTGCCAAGGGGGCACTGACGCGCACCGGCGAATTGCGTCACACCCGCTATCATTTGAACCTCGCAGACGCCTGACGACGGTTGCAGGGCGCGAAGCGAACCCACCTGGGTCGCGACCGGGCCGGCGGGATCAGGGACGCGCCGACGCCCCGCCTCAGACGAGGCGACAGGCCTCGTCGAAATCGAGGCGCGGCAGCCGCTCCCGCAACTGGGCGGCGTCGCCATGGCCGAGATTGATCAGCATGTCGGACTTCCAGGGACTGCCCTGGAGAAAGGCGGCGTCGACCATCGGCCGGTCGAAACCGGACATCGGGCCGGTGTCGAGGCCGAGCGCGCGGGCGCTGAGGATCAGGTAGGCCGCCTGCAGCGCGCCGTTGCGCAGGGCGGTCTCGGCGGCGAATTCCGGGCTGATGGTGAACCAGGGCTTGGCATTGGCATGGGGAAACAGCCGGGGTAGCGCGTCGAAATAGGCGGCATCGTGAGCGACGATGACGGTGACCGGAGCGGCCATGGTCTTGGCGAGATTGCCCTTGCTGAGCGCCGGCGCGAGCTTCTGCTTGGCTTCGGGCGAGCGGACGAAGATGAAACGCGCAGGCGAGCAATTGGCCGAGGTCGGGCCCATTTTTGCGAGCTCGTAGACGTCCTTCAGCAAGGCATCGCTCACCGGCAGGTCGCGCCAGCCATTATGGGTGCGTGCCTCGGTGAACAGGATGGCGAGCGCCGCCGGATCGAGCGGCCGATGGACAGAGCCTCGGGTCATGGCATCGGCTCCCTCAGGAAGTCGAGAACCAGGGCATTGAAGACCTCCGGCTCGGTCACGGTAAAGCCATGGCCGCCCTCCGGCACCAGCGACAGGCGTGCCGCCGGCATGGCCTCGGCCAAAGCCTGCGAGCAGGTCCAAGGCACCAGCAGGTCGTCGCGCGAGGCCGCGACCAGGGTCGGCACATGGATGTCGCCGAGCCGGCCGGCCATATCGAAGGCGCTGAGCGCGCCGATCCGCCGGAGCAAGGTATCGACCCCTTGAAAATGTCTGACGCCCTCGGCGGTCTCGGCCGCCGCGCGGCCGGCATGGCGCGACAGCCAGGGCGCGGGGAACAGAAAGATCGGCTGGGCGCGGACATAGGCCTCGACGCCCGAATTCATGAGCAGGTCCTTGCGCATGGCGAAGCAGTTCAAGGTATGCGGATCGGCCTTGGCCCAGGCATTGACCAGGATGAGCTTCCGCAGCCGGTGCGGCTGCCGCTGCGCCAGTTCGAGCCCGACCAAGCCACCGAGCGCATGGCCCATGACATGGCAGCGGCCGATGCCGAGTTGGTCGATGATCCCGATGACATCGTCGGCCATGGCCGAGATCCGATAGCCTTCAGGCAATTCGGCGCGGTTCCGGCCGGTGCCGCGCTGGTCATAGGTGACGACGCGATAGTGCTCGCCTAGCGCGGCGATCTGGGGCTTCCAGAAGGCACCGAGCCCGCCGAGGCCGGCCGACAGCAGGACAGTCTCGGCATCCGGCTCGCTGCGTCCGTGAAGCTCGAACTGCATCATCCTCAGCCCGGTTTTCCGACAATGATTTGGCCGATATGGGCAATGGTGGCGATCTCGACGAGCGCATCCGGTTTCACCAGGCCGCACTGGATGCAATAGCGCGCCGGCTTGTCGCCCGGGAAATACTCGGCATAGACCGCGTTGACCGCGCCGTAATTGGCCCAGTCGGTGACGAAGATATGGTTCATGGTGACGTCGGCCATGGTGCCGCCGGCCGCCTCGATCACCGTCTTGATGGTCTCCAGCACGTGGCGGGTCTGGGCCGCGGCATCGCCGACATGAACGACGTTGTTGTCCTTGTCGAAAGGCAGCGTGCCCGAGACATAGACGACACCGTCGGCCATGGCGCCGGGCGAATAGGGCGCCAGCGGCTTGCCGGAGCCGGGCGGGATGATCGCGGTCATGGGCATGGAAGCTCTCCGGTTTTCGGGATCATGATGGACGCCGGTGGAAGCGGGTTCAGTCGGCAGGCTGCTGCGAGATCGTGCCGCAGAAATCGGCGACCGTGGTGACCCAGCCGAAAAAGGTTTCGATGTTGAACAGCGCGGCCCTCTGGGCAAAATCCGGCCCCGCCTGATGGGTCGCATCCTCCAGCACCACGCCGAAATATTCGAGGTGGAAAGCATCGCGCAGCGAGGATTCGACGCAGACATTGGTGGCGATGCCAGTGAAGACCAGATTGCGGATGCCGCGGGCGCGCAGGACGCTGTCGATATTGGTATTGAAGAAGCCGCTGTAACGGCTCTTCGGGATGACGATATCCCCGGGTTCGGGCTTCAGGGCATCGACGAGAGCATAGTCCCAGCCGCCCTTGGCGAGCAGTTGGCCGGCAAGCTCAGGGCGCCTGCGCATGGTCTTCAAGGCATTGGACTTGTACCAGTTGGGCGATCCGGGCCCGCCCGCTTCGGCATAGTCCTTGTCCCAGCCGTTCTGGAAGAAGATCACGGGAATGCCGGCGGCACGTGCCGCCTCCACCGTGGTCCGGATCTTGTCGATCGCCGCAGCCGCGCCGGAAATGTCGAAACCGGCGAGATCGAGATAGCCGCCGGGCGAGGCATAGGCGTTCTGCATGTCGACGACGATGACCGCCGTCTCCTTGAGGTTGATCCGGAGCGGCTCCGGCCGCGCCGGCAAGGTCACGGCCGCGCCCGGCGGACCGATCGGGGCGAAGCCCGCGGCAACCGTCTCGGAGCCGGCCATCACGCGACCTCCGCGAGCGTCGCGACATGCCGGCGCGAGGTCATCAGCGGCTGGATGCGCTGACCGAAATCATCCATGCCCTTGATGAAATCGTCGAAGGTCAGCAGCACGCCGCCAGTGCCGGGCACGGTGGCGACCTCGTCGAGCATGCGCGCGACGTTTTCATAGGAGCCGACCAGGGTGCCCATGTTGAGATTGACGGCGGAGGTCGGATCGGCGAGCTGGCGGACATTGGTATCGGCGCCCGACTTGGTGTCGGCCGCGCCCTGCACGGTGAGCCAGGCCAGCGCCTCGGTATCGGCGCCGGCCTTGTAGCGCTCCCACTTGGCCATGGCCGCTTCATCGGTCTCGTCGGCGATGATCATCATCAGCACGTAGCAGGAGACGTCGCGGCCGGTCTTGTCGGTGGCGGCGCGCAGCCGATCGGTGACCGGAGCAAAGGCGGTCGGCGTGTTGAGGCCCTTGCCGAGGCAGAAATTATAGTCGGCATGTTGGGCGGTGAAGGCCATGCCCGCCTCGCTCTGGCCGGCGCAGATGATCTTCATCTCGCCCTGGGGTTTCGGGCTGACGCGGCAATCCTCCATCTGGAAGAATTCGCTCTTGCGGTCGGAGCGGCCGGTGGCCCAGAGATCCCGGAGGATCTGGACATATTCGGCGAGATATTCGTAGCGGCGGCTGAAATAGTCGTCGCCCGGCCAGAGCCCCATTTGCGAATATTCCGGCTTCTGCCAGCCGGTGATGACGTTCAGGCCGAAGCGGCCGTTGGAAATGGAATCGATGGTGGAAGCCATACGCGCGACGATCGCCGGCGGCATGGTCAAGGTGGCGGCGGTGGCGAACAGCTGGATCCGGCTGGTGACCGCGGCAAGGCCCGCCATCAGCGTGAAGGATTCGAGATTGTGGTCCCAGAACGCGGTCTTGCCGCCGAAGCCGCGCAGCTTGATCATCGAGAGCGCGAAGTCGAGGCCGTAGTGCTCGGCTTTCAGCACGATCTCCTTGTTGAGATCGAATGTCGGCATGTATTGCGGGGCGGTCTCGGAGATCAGCCAACCATTGTTGCCGATCGGTATGAACACGCCGACATTCATCGCTTGCTCCTCGGGCTTAGCGGAGCGCGGTTTCCGGGCGGATGGTCCGCCGTGGCCGCCTCCAGGGGCTCGTCCAACCAAAATGCACGCGCCGTGCCAGGCCACGGATCCTTGATTTTACAAAGGCTTGGAAAGTCCCTCTGGATGAATTCGGACCAAGTGGTCCGAAAAAGATTAGATAGTCCGCATCGTCTTCGCAAGCCTGCCTAACTCTTGGTCAACAGGGCTTGGTGCCTGCGCAACGCTTGCGAGCCGGTGGCAGCCCGTGCCAAGTGGCTGCCATGCCCCCGCCGGCCAAACCCGCCAGCCCGACATCGCCCGCCGCCAAGGCGCGGCGCACCATGCCACGACGTGCCACGGCCGACACGCCGGCAAAGGCGTCCGACGCGGCGGTCGAGGCGCCCGACCACCTAGCCGAGGCCGTGCCGCAGCGCCGCAGCCGCAAGATCGCAGCCAAGCGCACCGCGATCCTGGGCGCGGGGCTGAAGCTGTTCTCGCGCTATGGCCTGCACGGCGCGACCATCGAAGAGATCGCCAGGGCGGCCCATGTTTCCAAGACCAATCTCTTCTATTATTTCGCCTCCAAGGAAGAGATCTATGTCGCGATCCTGCGCCAGCTGCTGGAAAGCTGGTTCGCGCCGCTCGACGGCCTCAGGCCTGAGGCCGATCCGGTCGCCGCGATCGGCGCCTATATCCGGCAAAAGGTGATCTTCTCGCGCGACAATCCGGACGCCTCACGGCTGTTCTGCCTGGAAATCGTGCAGGGCGCGCCGCTGCTCGGACCTGAATTGCGTGGTGTCCTGAAAGCGGTCGTCGATGCCAAGGCCGGCGTCATCCGCGCCTGGGTCGCCGCGGGCAAGCTCGCGGCCGTCGATCCCCATCACCTGCTCTTTTCGATCTGGGCAACCACCCAGCACTATGCCGATTTCGCCGCGCAGATCGATGCCGTCATCGGCCGCGACCTGACCGACGAGGCCTATCTCGAAGAGACCATCGCCAATATCCAGCACATCGTGGTCGACGGCGTCAGGCCAAGGGGCGCGGGAGTGTAGTAGCTGCGGCCGTCGCCCCACGCGTCAGAGAAGCCCATGAAAATGACCCTCTCCCAGAGGGAGAGGGT
>NZ_JBWKTP010000005.1:103043-526889 GCF_059420385.1 Phreatobacter sp. GW821-FHT04C01
GGGAGTGTAGTAGCTGCGGCCGTCGCCCCACGCGTCAGAGAAGCCCATGAAAATGACCCTCTCCCAGAGGGAGAGGGTGGCGCCGTCAGGCGCCGGGTGAGGGGTCGTCCATCTCCGGATGGGACAGCATGCGGCGTGAGCGCTTGTGTTGGTTCTAGGCGCCCACGCCCCTCACCCGGCAGCTGACGGCGCCACCCTCTCCCTCTGGGAGAGGGTTTGTCGGGTTGAGCTTATTGCCTTGAGGTCAGCCTTCTTGCCGGCACATGGCGGCCGCTGCGCCCAGATGCGCCTGCCCATCTGGCCAGTGGACGCGACGCAGCCCCGGGCACATCTCTACGGCATGTATTTCGGCAGAACGCATTCAGGAGGTCCCATGAGCACAACCATCCAAGACCTGTCCACAGCGCTGGAAGGCATGGTCGCCAATCTGGCGCCGAGTATCGTTTCGGTCGTCTCGCATCGCATGCGGGCGTCGGGCTTCGTGTGGCGCGTCGGGCTCGTCGTCACATCGGACGAGGGCCTTGCCGAGGACGGCGAGGTTCGCGTGACCTTGCCTGGCGGCGAGGGCATCGCCGCCCATGTCGTCGGACGCGACCCGGGCACGGCCATCGCCCTGCTCAGGATCGAGCGGCCCGACCTGCAACCGGTCGCCCTGGCGGCGCCCCTGCCCTCGCCTGGCGCCCTCGTGCTCGCCGTGGGCGCGGAAAGCGGCGCGCCGACCGCGGCCCTCGGTGTTGTCTCGGTCAGTTCGGGCTCCTGGCAGTCGATGCGCGGCGGCGAGATCGATGCGCGTATCGAACTCGACACCCGCCTGCGCGGGGCGGCCGAAGGAGGCCTCGTGGTCAATGTCGCCGGCCAGGCCTTCGGCATGGCGGTGTTCGGTCCGCGCCGGCGGGTGCTGGTCATCCCTTCGGCCACCATCGAGCGGGTCGCCGCGAAGCTTGAGAGCCATGGACGCATCCCGCGCGGCTATCTCGGTCTCGGCCTGCATCCGGTGTCGACCGAGGGCCATGGCACGGGCGCCATGGTGATGAACGTCGACCCGAAAGGGCCGGCGGCAGCCGCCGATATTCATCAGGGCGACGTGCTGGTGCGTTTCGACGGCAAGCCGATCACCAGGCTGCAGCCCTTGCTGCGATCGCTCGGCCCCGACAGCGTCGGACGGCTGGTTGAGATCGAGCTGCGGCGCGGCGGCCAATCGCATCAGACCAAACTTCAGGTCGGTGAAAGGCCCGCGGCTTGAAAGACCCGCGCGCGAAAGACCGGTTGCGGCTGGCGGTCGACGTGGCCGCTCCGGCGCTTGCCGATCGGATCGCATCGGCCTTGGCCGATATCGAGGAGATCGATCTGGTCGGCAAGGACGATGAGCCCGACGCGCTCATCGTCGCCGCGCCGGGGGCGAGCCTCGAGCCCGACGCCGGCATTGCGCTCTCCGCCCGCGAACTGGAAGTGCTGGCCCTGCTCGCGGAGGGCGCGTCCAACAAGCTGATCGCCCGCCGGCTCGGCATCTCCGCGCATACCGCTAAATATCACGTCGCATCCCTGCTGGAGAAACTGGACGCGGTGAGCCGCACGGATGCGGTCGCGCATGCGCTGAGGACCGGCGTGCTGCATCTTTGAGTGTCGCGATCGGCGGCGGAGCAAGGCGTGGTGTGAATGCGTGCCTTCACCTTGCGCGTTGGAAAAGCCACCGCACCTATCGGAAAAGCACGAAAATTGACCCTCTCCCATAGGGAGAGGGTAGCAGCGTCAGCTGCCGTGTGAGGGGTCGTCCATCTCCGGAGGGGACGGCATGCGGCGTGAGGGCCTGCATCCGTTCTGATCGCTCACGCCCCTCACCCGGCGCTGACGGCGCCACCCTCTCCCTATCGGGAGGGTCGATCTCCGCAGCCTTTCCCACCAGCGCATCGACTTCTTTGGCCGCCCACGAACCTTGACCCCGAATCTTGTCGTAAAGCGCACCGCATTTGACCTACCGCGCATAAGAATTTCACCGACTAGACAGAGCCTGTTCGGCTCAAATACTCATCTCTCCTGGGGAAGACGCGTATCCGGAAAAGGCCTTTTACTTGCTCAAAAAGAACGTCTTCTCGTCGAACGACCTGCCCGGGCACCTCGACGAACAGGCCCGGTTCGCGCTCTGGCAGGACATTCATGTCGCCGAAATCTGGTCGGTCGAATATTCCACGTCGGAGAACCTGCCGTTCGAGGCCGATATCGAGGCGACCGCAGTCGGCGAGCTGGTGCTCGGCCAGATGGCGGGCACCATCAAGCGGGCCTCGCGAAAGGCGCGCAACATCGCCGATGACGGCCGCGACGGTTACCTCCTGCTGGTCAATACCGGCGACACGACCTTGAGCGGTGCCCAGATCGGGCGCGGCTACAGCGTCGGCCGCGGCGAGGCCGCCCTGGTCTCGGCGTCCGAACCCTTGCAGATGATCGGCGGCGACAGGAACATCTGGATGAACGTGGTGATCCCGCGCGCCGTGCTGGAGGATGCCTTCGCCCGGGTCGAGGATCGCCTGGCGCTGCCGATCGCGGCCGACAATGCCGCTCTCGACATGCTGCGGCGCTATTGCCGTTTTCTGGAGACCGGCCCGGCCATCGTCTCCCCCAATCTCATCACCCATGCCACCGAAACCATCGTCGACCTGATCGGCCTGGCGACCGGCGCCAAGGGTGAGGCCGCCGAGCTCGCCGGCCTGCGCGGCCTGCGCGCGGCACGGCTCCAGGCGATCCTGAGCAAGATCTCCGAGAATTTCACCGACCCCAGCATCTCCGCCCAGACGGTCGCCCACTCGCTCGGCCTGTCGGTGCGCTATGTCCATGACCTCCTGCAGGAAACCGGGGTGAGCTTCGCCGAGCGCGTTCTCGAGCTGCGCCTCAAGCGGGCTCACCGGATGCTGTCGGACCGGCGCTATGACCCGATGAAGATCAGCGAGATCGCGCTGATGAGCGGTTTCAGCGACGTGTCCTATTTCAACCGCTGCTTCCGCCGCCGGTTCGGTTCGACACCGGGCGGCGCCCGCTAACCGGCCGGACGACGCGCGGGGGGCGGCAGCGGCGCCCCTGGCCGCGCATTGGCGGGCTCCGCCGACGCATGACCCTTGGCGACATGGTGCCGACGCGGGATTCGGCACGACCTCCCATGCGGCGCGCAGGCCACACATCGCAAGAAATGACGGCACCGCACCGCAGGACAATTCCACTGCCGTCCGGCCCAAGACGGCCACGCCCGGCAATGTGACACAGGAGCCCCAGTTTCATCGGCACCGGCCAGGGCGAATTCATGACGTCGGCACTTTCGAGACACGACCGCAAAAGACCGCGCCCCGCCAAGCCCGCCTCGATCTCTCGCAGTCTGCTCGCCTTGACGCTCGCGCTCGGCTGCTCGGCGCTCATCTCGGTGAGCCTGTCCGCTCCTGCGGCCGGCGCCGACTGGACCGGCGCCACGTCCAGCGATTGGTTCGTGACCGGCAACTGGACCCCGGCAGCCGTTCCGGCCGGGGGCACCGATGTCCTGATCAATTCCGGCGCGCCGAATCCGGCCGTCATCAATGGCCCGAATGCCACGGCCCACAATCTGTCGATCGGGGACGCGACGCTGACCATCTCGAATGGCGGAACGCTCATCACCAACGGGATCGGCTCCATCGCCTATACGGGCGCGACCAGTGGCGCTGCGACGGTCACCGGCGCCGGCTCAACCTGGACCAGCGTCGGGCCACTCTATGTCGGCCACATCACGTCCGGCACCGGTACGCTGACGATCTCGAACGGCGGCAAGGTCTATAGCGGCACGGGCCATGTCGGCTTCTTTTCGGGCTCCACCGGCGTTGCCAGTGTCGCCGGCGCCGGTTCCGCCTGGATCAGCAACGCCGACATCCTTGTCGGCGAAGCCGGCACGGGCACGCTGACCATTTCGAATGGCGGCCTGGTCAGCAACGTCAACGGCATGATGGCCGACACGCATGCCGGCAGCGTCACCGTCACCGGCGCCAACTCCACCTGGGCCAATAGCGGCGGCCTCGTCGTCGGCAATTTCCGCCAAGCGACATTGACGATCGCCAATGGCGGCACGGTGACCAGCACGACCGGTATCATCGGCTCGTTCAACGGTTCGGTCAGCAGTGCAACGGTCAGCGGCGCGGGTTCGACCTGGACCAACAGCGTGGGCCTCACCATCGGCCGAGAGGGCGTCGGCACGTTGACCATCATCAATGGTGGTGCGGTCAGCAACACCACCGGCATTATCGGTGCGGCCGCGGGCTCAGCCGGCACGGCGGCGATCGACGGCGGCGGCTCGACCTGGACCAACAGCGCTGACCTCACCGTCGGCAAGGCGGGCACGGGCACGCTGACCATCACCAATGGTGGCACGGTCACCAATGTGACCGGCTATGTCGGCCAGATCGCGGGCGCGGCCGGTACGGCAACGGTGAGCGGCGCCGGCTCGGCCTGGACCAACAGTTCGGAGCTGCGTGTCGGCCAGAACGGCACCGGCACGCTGACGATCAGCGCCGGCGGCACCGTCAGCAATACGGTCGGCTATCTCGGAAACTTCTCCGCCGGCAGCGCGACCGTCGACGGCACCGGCTCGACCTGGACCAACAGCTCGGCACTCTATGTCGGCGTCAGCGGAGGCGGCGTCGGCACGCTGACGATCTCCGGCGCGGGCACCGTCACCAACACGGTCGGCCATATCGGCTATTCGCTCAACTCCACCGGTACGGTCACGGTGGACGGCGCGGGTTCGGCCTGGACCAGCAGTTCAACGCTGTTCGTCGGCACCGGCGGCACCGGCACGCTGACCATCGCCAATGGCGGAGCGGTGAGCAATGGCAGCGGCATCATCGGCAATACAGGTACCGGCACGGTGACCGTTGGCGGCATCAATTCCACCTGGACCAACAGCGGCAGCCTGACGATAGGCAATTCCGGCTTCGGCACATTGACGATTACCGGCGGCGCTACGGTCAGCAACGCCAACGGCGTTCTGGGCAATGGCGCCGGTTCCTCCGGCACGGTGACCGTCAGCGGCGGCGCCGCGACCTGGACCAACAGCTCGGACCTTGTCGTCGGTTATGCCGGCACCGGCACACTGAATGTCAGCAATGGCGGTGCGGTATCGACCGGCGGCCCGGTGCAGATCGCCAAGCAGGCGGGTTCCATCGGCACGCTCAATATCGGTGGCGCTGCGGGCGCGGCGGCGCTGGCGCCCGGCACGCTCAACGGCGCCCCCATCCAGTTCGGCGGCGGTACCGGTACGGTCAATTTCAATCACACCAGCGCGGGCTATACCTTCGCCTCCGTTGTCAGCGGTCTCGGCACGATCAACCAGGTCGCCGGCACGACGATCCTGACGGCGGATTCGAGCGGCTTCACCGGTGCGACCCATGTGACCGGCGGGCGGCTGGCGGTGAACGGCTCGCTGGCGAATTCGGTGGTGACCGTCTCCGGCGGCATCCTGGGCGGCACCGGCACTGTCGGCGGCATCCTCGGCCAGGCCGGCGGCACGATCGGCCCGGGCAATTCGATCGGCACGCTCGCCGTCGCCGGCAATGTCGTCCAGGCCGCGGGCTCGATCTACCAGGTCGAGCTGACCTCGGCCGGCCAGGCCGACCGGGTCAACGCAACGGGCACCGCGACCATCGCCAGCGGCGCGGTCCTCGATGTCGTGAAGCTCGATGCCGCGCCTTATGTACTGGGCACCCACTACACTGTGCTGCAAGCCGATGGCGGGGTCACCGGCACCTATGCGCTCTCGGGCAATTTCATGCAGACGGCCTTTATCGGGCTCGTCGCCCATTACGACGCAACCCATGTCTATCTCGACGTCGCCCAGGTGAAGTCCTTCGCCGCGGCCGGCCAGACGCCGAACCAGATCGCCACCGCCGGCGGCGTCGAGAGCCTCGGCAGCGGCCATTCGCTCTATGACGCCGTCCTGCTGCTGCCGAGCGATGCCGCGGCGCGCGCCGCCTTCGACAGCCTGTCGGGCGAGGTCCATGCTTCGGCCCGGGGCGTGATGATCGAGGACAGCCGCTTCGTCCGAGAGGCGGTCACCAACCGGGTGCGCTCGGCCTTCGACGGCGTCGGCGCGGTGGCGACCCCGGTCGTCGCCTATGGCCGCGGCGGCGCCCAGCCGGTGCCCGCCAATAGCACCGGTTTCGCGGTCTGGGGCCAAGCCTTCGGCTCCTGGGGTTCGGTGTCGGGCAATGGCAATGCCGCTGCGCTCCGGCGCGATATCGGCGGCTTCTTCATCGGCGCCGACGGCTTGGTCGCGGACAGCTGGCGTGTCGGCGCGGTCGGCGGCTACAGCCATGGCGCTATCCGCGTCGGCGCCCGCAATTCATCGCTCACCAGCGACAACTATCATGTCGGCCTCTATGCCGGAACGCAGTGGGGCGATCTCGCACTGCGCACCGGCCTTGCTTATGCCTGGCACGACATCGGCGCCAGCCGCTCGATCGCCTTTGCCGGTTTTGCCGACACGCTGAAGAGCCATTACGGCGCGCGCACGGCGCAAGCCTTCGGTGAACTCGGCTATCGCATCCGGGCCGGCCAGTTGGCTTTCGAACCCTTCGCCAATCTCGCTCATGTCGATGTCGCGACCGACGGCTTCACCGAGACCGGCGGAGCCGCCGCACTCACCGCCCGCGGCGCCGCGACCGGCGTCACCTTCTCCACGCTCGGCCTGCGCGCATCGAGCACTATCGTGCTCGGCAACGGCATCACCGTCACCGCCCGCGGCATGCTCGGCTGGCGTCACGCCTTCGGCGACACCACGCCCTATCAGACACTCGCCTTTACCGGCGGTTCGCCCTTCAGCATTGCCGGCGCGCCCATCGCCCGCAACGCCGCCGCGGTCGAAGCCGGCCTCGACCTGAACCTGACGCCCTCGGCGACCCTCGGCCTTTCCTATGGCGGCCAGGTCGGCTCAGGCCTCACCGACCAGACCTTGCGCGGCAATTTCGCCTTGAGGTTCTGATCATCCTCGCGAGCCCCCCGGCTCCTCCGACGACAGACAGAAAGCCTTGCCATGACGCGAACCACCGGCGCATTCGCCGCCGCCCTGCTCGCCTCGACGGCAGGTCTCGCTCCCGCAGCCTCGATGAAGCCAGGAGACATCGTCGGAGCCATCGCGTTCCTCATGCGCATCGAGGCCGGTGCCTGCCCGGGTATCAGCTTCGATCCGGCGCCGATGTCACGCATGCTCGATCCGCGCGGCATGAGCATCACCCAGATCCGCAGCCGCTACGCGCGCGATTATCTCACCGCCTACAACGAAGCCGGGTCGCGCATCACGACCGAGGGCATGCGCGGCTATTGCGATTTCGTCGCCAATTTCTTCGGCCGGGCGCAGCCTGGAGAGTTTCCCGGGCTGGTCATCCGCTGAACCGGCAGGAGACCGGTGCGCGGGCCGGCGAGTGCTGCGATTTCGCCGCGAAATTCCGGCGCGAGGGCCCTTGTGCCGGCGGGCAGGCCAACACACATTGCATCAGATGCAAGTTTGCAATGAGTGAACAACAACCTTCCTCTGCGCGGAACCCGCCATGACCAACGCCACCACGTGCTCCGATACGTTCCAGTTCTTCCGCCTGTGGGTCGCCAATCCCCTGAGGGTCGCGGCGGTAGCGCCCTCGGGCGAGGCGCTGGCGCGCCTGATGACGGAAGAGATTTCGGGCGAGACCGGACCGGTGATCGAACTCGGGCCCGGCACCGGTGTATTCACCCGGGCGCTGCTCGGCCGCGGCGTCGGAGAGGGCGACCTCACGCTGATCGAATATGGCTCGGACTTCACCCGCATGCTGCAATTGCGCTTCCCGCGGGCGCGGGTCTTGTGGATGGATGCGGCGCAGCTCGCCCGCTTCGACCTCTATGCCGGGGCCCCCGTCGGCGCGGTGGTCAGCGGCCTGCCTTTATTGTCGATGTCCCCGCGCAAGGTGACCGCGATCCTGCAGGGTGCCTTCAGCTATGTCCGGCCCGGCGGCGCCTTCTACCAGTTCACCTATGGGCCGCGCTGCCCGGTGCCGCGGCCGATCCTCGACCGGCTGGGCCTGAAGGCCACCCGCATCGGCCGCACCGTGCGCAATCTGCCGCCGGCCGCGGTCTATCGCATCACCAGGCGCCAGCCGATCGGCATCGCCCGCGGCGGTTTCGGCCAGACGCATGGGCTGACCGGCGCGAACGACGCAGGCTGAACCGCGGCATCCTGGGCAGAACCCGGGGACAACCCGGGGACAACCCTCTGTCGAAGCGGGGGACGATCGGTGGAGCAGCGAGCGCCCAATGCGGGGACAAGCCGGCCGGCGGCTTGGGGACAAGCCTTCCGGCAGCCTGGGGAGAAGCCTGTGGAGAAATGCCGCCGGCCGGGCGCCGCGCGTCCGCGCGACCCTTTTGCCTCGGCGCTCGGCCGGCGTTATATGCAGGTCCACCGCTGCGGCGGATCGGCGGGAGACGAGGCGGTTTGGCTCGGTCAGGTGTCACCACAGGCAAGGAAGAGGCAGCCGAGGGCCTGCGCGAGCGCAAGCGCCGCCAGACCCGCGAACGCATCTCGGACGCCGCCATGACGCTGTTCCTCGAAAACGGCTTCGAGGCCACCACGGTCGATGATATCGCCGCCAAGGCCGACGTCTCCAAGCGCAGCTTTTTCGACTATTTCGCCACCAAGGAGGATGTGGTCTTCGCGTGGCAGGACAATTTCGGCACCGCGCTGGCCGCCGCCGTCGCGGCACGGCCGCTGGGGGAGCCGCTGATCGCCGTGGTCGAGGAGGCGCTGGTCGAGGCGGCCGTCGCGGCGACCGAGCCGCGCGCGCTGGCCATCAGCAAGCTGATCCATTCGGCGCCAGCCCTCGGCGCTCGCGACCAGCTGAAATATACCAGGCTCGAGCAGACCCTGGCCGCGGCCCTGACCGAGCGGGCGAGCGACGAGGCGGGCCGGCTGCGCGCGCGGCTCATCGCCATGGTCACCATCGGCGCCATCCGGATCGGCGCCGAGGGTTGGAACGATCGGCCGCAGAGCGAGCCGGTCGAGGCCTATGTCCGCAGGGTTCTGAAGTCGGTCTGGACCGAGATCGGCGCCTTCGTGCGCGGCAGCGGCTGAGCCGGACGGCGGCACGGCGCCGGCGGCGATGGACGAGATTGCCCGGGTTCTGCTACTGCCGCTTCACTGACGCCCGATCGTGAGACCGCCATTCCGGCCGTGCCACGGTCGTGGTCCGGAATCAGACCGCGACCGGACCCACGATGGGTCCGAAACCCGGCAGAGCGAGACCGAAGTCCATGCCCATCAAAGTTCCCGATGACCTGCCCGCCCGCGCCACGCTTGAGGCCGAAGGCGTGATGGTGATGCGCGAGGCGGATGCCGTGCGCCAGGACATCCGGCCCATGCGCATCGGCCTGCTCAACCTGATGCCCAACAAGATCAAGACCGAGACGCAGATCGCGCGACTGCTCGGCTCGACGCCGCTGCAGGTCGAGCTGACGCTGGTCAAGATGACCAACCACGTGGCGCGCAACACGCCGAGTGAGCACATCATCTCGTTCTACCAGGACTGGGAGGACATCCGGTCCGAGCGGTTCGACGGCTTCGTCATCACCGGCGCGCCGGTGGAGACCATGCCGTTCGAGCAGGTGACCTACTGGGACGAGCTGCGCCGCATCTTCGACTGGACCCAGACGCACGTGCACGGCTGCTTCAACATCTGCTGGGGCGCCCAGGCCGCCGTCCACCATTTCCACGGCATGCCCAAGCACCAGCTGGCCGAGAAGGCCTTCGGTGTCTACACCCACCGCAATCTGGCGCCGGCCTCGGCCTATCTGCGCGGCTTTTCCGACGATTTCTCGATCCCCGTGTCACGCTGGACCGAGGTCCGGCGCGAGGACTTGCCGGCGGACAGCGGCATGACCGTGCTGATGGAATCGGATGAGGCCGGCCTCTGCCTGCTGGACGATCCGGCGCACCGGTCGCTCCACATGTTCAACCATATCGAATATGACTCGAACTCGTTGAGCGACGAGTATTTCCGCGACCTCGCGGCCAACAAGCCGATCGCCATTCCGCACAACTATTTCCCGAAAGACGATCCGGCACACCGGCCCGAGAACCGCTGGCGCAGCCACGCGCACCTGCTGTTCGGCAACTGGATCAACCAGCTCTACCAGACCACGCCGTTCGACCTGTCGAAGATCGGCGGCCGCTGAGGCCGCGGCCCGTCACTCCGCGCTGAGCCCCAGCGCCTGGCGGAAACGCACCTTGGCATGCGCGCCCTCGCGCAGCGGCACCAGGCGAGCGTTCTCTGCCACGTCGATCTTGACGACCCGGACACGCGGCCCCTGCCCCGGCGTATCGATGTCGGCGGTGAGCCGTTCGAGCTCCGTCTCGGTCGACACCACCGCCGCATCCTGGATGCCGCAGGCGCGCGCCGCGGCGGCGAGATCCGTCGTCGCGGTATGGCTCTGCTGGGCACCGGTCTCGCCATAGAGGCCGTTGTCCAGCACCACGATCGTCAGGTTCGCCGGCTGCGCCAGACCAATGGTGGAGAAGCTGCCGAGGCCCATCAGCATTTCGCCGTCGCCGGTGACCGCGATGACGGGCGTTTCGGGCTGCGCCAGCGCCAGCCCGAGGGCGAGCGCGGCGGTGCCGCCCATGGCGCCCCAGAGGTAGAAATTGCGCGGATCGTCGCCGGCGGCGGCGACGTCGTAGGTGGACGATCCGAGGCCCGTGACGACGAGAGCATTGCCACGGTTCTCCAGGAGGCGCGCGACGGCCTGCCTGCGGTTGAGGCGGTTCGAAGACATCGCGAGCTCCTACTTCGTGAAGACCTTGGCGCCGACCAGGCGCTGGGACAAAAGCACGGCCATGGCCGAACCGCCGCCATAGGCCATGGTGGCGGCATGCCTGACGACGTCGGCAACCTCGTCGGGCCGGTCGGCGCGCTGCACCTGGACATCCATCAGGCCAAGTGCCGCCGCCGTGGTCGAGCCCATCGGCACTTGCCAGGGATTGAACTCGCCCCATTCGCCGCGCATGGTCACCAGCATCAGCAGCGGGAATTTGCAGACCTTGATCAGCGACAGCATGTTGATGCAGTTGCCGACCCCGCTCGACTGCATCAGCAGCGCGGCGCGTTGACCACCGAGCCAGGCGCCGGCGGCAACCGCGATCCCCTCTTCCTCCGAGGTCAGCGCGATGCCGCGCATCTCCGGCTCCTGGTGGACCCGCTCGATCAACCGGGCATGGCCGCCATCGGGCACATAGGGCACCTGGCGCACGCCGAATTCCCGGAAGATGTCGAGGATGTCGTCGGGCCAGTTGCGGAGCGCGGATGCCCCGGTCTGCTCGAGAACCGCTGTCGCCGTCATGTCCTGTGTCTCCGCCGGCCTGGGCCATATCGGCGCCTTCAATCGCAGGCTCGAGCTCCCCTGAGAATGACAATCCGGCGATAGGACCTATCGCAATTCTCGAAGGCACGACCTTGCCGAACCTTCACAAAACGGCAATTCTTGGGCCCATCTTATCGCGAAATCCGAAGGCTGCCGTGGATCTCAAGCAGTTGAAGACCTTCATCCGGGTCGCCGAGACCGGTTCGCTCAGCAAGGCCTCGGACCGGCTGCGCACGGCGCAACCGGCCTTGTCGCGCCAGATCAAGCTGCTCGAAGCCGAGATCGGCATGCCGCTGTTCATCCGCTACGGCCGCGGCATGCAACTGACCGAGGCCGGCCAGGAATTGCTGGCACGGGTTGCCGGCCTGGTGCATCAGCTGGAAAAATCGGTCGCCGACGTCAGGTCGCTGCGGACCCAGCCGAGCGGCACGGTGGCGCTCGGCATGATGCCGACCGTGTCCTATGTGCTGGCCGCGCGGCTGGCGCGCCGGGTGGCGACCGAACTGCCCGGCATCTCGCTCAGGATCGTCGAGGGCTATGCCGGCCATCTCGTCGACTGGCTGCACCGCGGCGATGTCGACGCCACCTTGCTCTATGGCCCGAGTTCCGACCTGCATCTGAGGGTCACCGACCTCATGTTCGAGGAGCTCGTGCTGGTGGGCCCGCCGACCTGCGCGCTCGACCCCGGCAAGGCCGTGCCGGTGGCCGATCTTGCCGGCCTCGAACTGGTGCTGCCGAGCCGGCCGCACGGGCTGCGCGCGGTCGTCGAGACCGCCGCCCAGAAGGCCAGGATCGAACTCGCCATCCGTTTCGAGGCGGATTCCTTCCGGGTGCTGAAGGATCTGGTCGAGGCCGGACTCGGCTATACCGTGCTGCCAATGTCGGCGATCCAGCGCGAGGCGCGCGCCGGCCTGTTCAGGACCGCGCCTTTGGAAAAGCCCAAAGTGGTCAGGCAGGTCATCCTGGCGCTGCCGGCGAGCCGCACCGACACCCGGGCCACCCGCGCCGTGGTCGATCTCGCGATCGACGAGATCGCCACCATGGTCGCCAAGGGCGACTGGATCGCCGTGCCGTCAGAGGGTTTGCTGAACCGGGCCCGCAGCGACACCGCTCCAGCGTGACGCCCGGTCGCTCGGGCGGTGCGGCGGGACGATCCAATTCCCCGCGGCCGATGAATGTCGATCGGCATGATGCGAAAGCACGCGCCCGCAGCGGACACGCCAAGGACGGTCTCATGGTGGCTTGCGCTACTTTGCCCACACGTGTACTTTGCAATGCAGAGTTACTTGGAACCTCCCGATGAGCGAGTTCGACAAGGCCCTGGCCGACATCGTCGCGATCCGCAACCAGATCGCTGCCGGCACGGCCTTTCGCGGCTTCGGACCGGCGGCGCTGGCCGCTACCGGCCTTGTCGCGCTGGCCACGGCAGCCGCGCAGAGCCTGTGGCTGGAAGATCCGGACGGCCAGCCCCTGGCGTTTCTCGCCGGCTGGGTGGCGGCCGCGATCTTGTCGGTCGCGATCATCGGCATCGAGATGGTCAGGCGTGCCCAGCGCCATCATTCCGGCCTCTCCGACGCGATGATCCTGACCGCCGCCGAGCAATTCCTGCCGGCTGGCGCCGCAGGCGCCCTGCTCACCGTGGTGATCTGGCGCTTTGCTCCGGAAGCCTTCTGGATGCTGCCGGGCCTCTGGCTGATCCTGGTCGGCCTCGGCATCTTCTCATCGCTCCGGTCGCTGCCGCGCAGCGTCGCGCTGGCCGGTGCCTGGTATGTCCTGGCCGGTCTCGTCGTGCTGGTCATCCAGAGCGCCAGCCACGGGCTGTCGCCCTGGACCATGGGCCTGCCCTTCGCAATTGGCCAGTTCATGATGGCGGCGATCCTCCATCTCGCTTTCGGAGGAACCGATGCCGAAAACTGATGCCGCGGCGGCCCCGTTCTCCTATGAAGGCCTCGACCGGGTCATTCACGAAAAGGCCCGGCTCGGCCTGCTCACCTCGCTGGTGAGCCATCCGAAGGGCCTGGCCTTCGCCGACCTGAAGAAGCTCTGCGGCCTGACCGACGGCAATCTCAGCCGGCACCTGCAGGTCCTGCAGGAGGCCGGCCTCGTCGAACTGATCAAGGGTTACGAAGCCAACCGGCCGCACACCACCTGCCGCCTGACGCCGGCCGGCCGGCGCCGCTTCCTGGACTACCTCGCCGTGCTCGAACAGGTGGTCCGCGATGCCGCCAAGGCCGCGGCGGGAGAGGCCCTGCCGGCAGCGCGACCAGGCATCCTTCCCGCCTGAAATCCCCCTTTTTTGCCAGGAAACTCTGCAATGCAAAGCACTTTCCATCAAGGAGTTCACGTCGCCATCATCATGGACGGCAACGGGCGCTGGGCGACCGGCCAGGGTCTGCCGCGCAATCGCGGTCACGAGGCCGGCGTCAAGGCGATCCGGCGCGTCACCGAGCAGGCGGCGGACCAGGGCATAGGAACCCTCACCCTGTTCGCGTTCTCCAGCGACAATTGGCGTCGGCCGCAGGCCGAGGTCGCCGCGCTGATGGCCTTGCTCAGGCTCTACCTGCGCAAGGAGATCGCCAGGCTGGTGGAGAGCGGCGCCCGGCTCACCGTGTTCGGCCGTCGCGACCGGCTGCCCGTGGGCCTTGCCGCCGAGATCGGCAAGGCCGAGGCCGCCACCGCCGGCGGCAGGCGGCTCAACCTGCGCATCGCCATCGACTATTCCGCCCGCGACGCGATCCTCCGGGCGGCCGCCGAGGCCGCCAATACCGGCGCCCTCAGCCGCGAAAGCTTCTCGCGCCTCATCACGGGCGAAGCCGAACCGCGCGACGTCGACCTGGTGATCCGCACCAGCGGCGAGCAGCGCCTGTCCGACTTCCTGCTCTGGGAGAGCGCCTATGCCGAACTCTACTTCACCGAACGGCTCTGGCCGGATTTCGGGCCGGACGACCTGGGCGAAGCCCTCGCCTGGTTCCGTCGGCGTGACCGCCGCTTCGGCGGACTGGCGGCCTCCGCCGCGGCCTGAAGCCGTTCAGACAAGATCCAAAGCCAGCAGCCGGGAGGTCCGCCTTGCGCATCCTGCTCGTCAACGTGCCGCATCCCGCCATCGGCAGCCGCATTCCCGATGACCACCTTCCGCCGCTCGGCCTGCTGGCGATCGGCGGACCGCTGATCGACGACGGCCACGAGGTCCGCCTGATCGACGGCGAGTTCGGGCCGGTCCCGATCGCCGAGCTGATCGCCGATGCGCTGCGCTTCGAACCGGACGCCGTGCTGTTCGGCCATTCCGGCTCGACCTCCGGCCACCCGGTCATCGCGGCGGTCGCGCGCGGCATCGCCACCGCCCGGCCCGGCATGCCGATCGTTTATGGCGGCGTGTTCCCAACCTATCACTGGCGTGAGATCCTGGCCGACGAGCCCCATGTCACGGCGATCGTGCGCGGTGAGGGCGAGGAGACGGCGCGGCGCCTGATGGCGGCCCTGCGCGACGACCAATGTCTCGATGAGGTCGCCGGTATCGCCTTTCGCGACGCCGACGGCCCGCGCGCCACCCGGCCGGCCGCGGTCATTCGTGACCTCGACGCCTATCGGGTCGGCTGGGAGCTGATTGACCACTCCCGCTACAGCTATTGGGGCGGACTGCGGGCCGTGGTGGTGCAGTTCTCGCGCGGTTGCCCTCATCTCTGCAATTATTGCGGCCAGCGCGGCTTCTGGACCCGCTGGCGCCACCGTGACCCCGTGCTGTTCGCCAGGGAACTCGCCCGGCTTCACCGCGACCATGGGGTCAAGGTGATCAATTTCGCCGACGAGAACCCGACCGTGTCGAAAAAGGCCTGGCGCGCCTTTCTCGAAGCGCTCATCGCCGAACAGGTCGATCTCATCCTGGTCGGCTCGACCCGCGCCGACGACATCGTCCGCGATGCCGATATCCTGCACCTCTACAAAAAGGCCGGCTGGGCGCGCTTCCTGCTGGGCCTCGAAAATACCGATGCGGCGACGCTGATCCGGATCCGCAAGGGCGCGACCACCACGACCGACCGCGAGGCCATCCGCCTGATGCGCCGACACGGCATCCTGTCGATGGCAACCTGGGTCGTCGGCTTCGAGGAGGAGACCGATCGCGACCACTGGCGCGGGCTGCGCCAGTTGATGTCTTATGATCCCGACCAGATCCAGATGCTCTATGTGACGCCGCATCGCTGGACGCCCTATTTCCGCGAAGCCGCCGGCCGCATGGTGATCCAGGCCGATCGTCGGCGCTGGGATTACAAGCACCAGGTGCTGGCGACCCGGCACATGCCGCCCTGGCGCGTGCTGCTCTGGTTCAAGTTCACCGAAATGGTCTTGCAAAGCCGCCCCAAGGCGCTCTACCGGACCTTTCTCCACCCCGACCGCGGCCTGCGCCACGCCATGCGCTGGTATGCCCGGATGGGCCGCCGCGTCTGGCCCTATGAGATCGTCAATTTCCTGCGCGATCCGCTGATGCGCGCCGGCCCGACTGTCGCCGCCTTCTGGGGCGCGCCACAGGACGCGGAAGAGCAATCCATGTCGGCAGCGCGGCCGGAGCGGCCGGTCGGCCCGCGCAAGGCCGCGTGACGGACAGGCGCCGCCTTACGCGCCCTTTTTCTCCACCGGCGGCTTTGGCCCTCTCACGGCCCAGCGCATCAGCGCCCAGGTGCTGCCGCCGGTGGCCATGCCCAGCAGGTAGATGACGGCGACCCAGAGGGCCAGCGGCGCGCTGAACCTCAGGCCGAGAAAGGCGACGGTCACGATCTGGAAGTTCTGAAGCGCGAAAATCAGCGTCGCCGCGACAAAAATGACGATCACCGTGATGTGGGCCCAACGCATGGTCTGTCTCGCTCGCTGCGGCCGCGTGCCGGAAATCGCCGTCGCACGGCCGTCCTTCATGATGTCCCGCAACCGGACGTTTCCGCCGCGGAGCACAACGCTATCCCAGCATGCCCCGGGTCGTCAGCCGGACAAATCCCCCATCATGCCGGCGCCATGATACGACAACGCCGGTTGGGCCACGCTCTGCTTGCCGTCCACCTGCCGCGCCTTCCGAGGATCGAACGCTTTGTTGACGATGGCGCGGAGATTGGCCCGACGCGTCCTCCCGCCACGGCAGTCCCGTCCCTATATGCCGATCGCAGATGCGTCTCGAAGGCCGCTGCGGCGGCGCGGACGCGCGATTTCGGGAGCAGGCAATGGCTGCTGCGGTTGATCAGGGCGGACTGGACGGCTGGACCGTCGAGAAGAAGAAGGTGCACTACACCCTCGCCTATTGGGTGTCCTATGTGCTCGGCATGCTCAGCCAATCCGAGCCGCTGACACCCGACGTCACCTATACCCTGCGCAATGACGGCACGGACGAGCGTTGCAAGGTCACGTTGCCGAGCGATCACAAGCCGGCCGACATGGCGGCTGCCATCGCCCGCAACGTCGCCCGCGCCTGAGCCGCGCGGGGGCGCCACCGCCCGTCAGATCCGGCCGATCATCCGCCCGGCGGCGATCGCCTCGTGGATCTCGGCCTTCAGGATGCGCGCGAGCTCGCGCATCGCGAGCGTCGCCGGGCGCTGCAGCGAATAGGCGATCATGAACTGCGTGGTGACGTCGGGATCGACCACCCGGCGCACCACCAGGTCTGGATCATGCACCTCCTTCAGGATGGTGCCGTGCGGCAGCACGGTGGAGGCGATGCCGCGCCGGACCAAGTCCTTGAGCGCCTCCAGGGCGTCGATCTCGACCAGCACGTTCAGCTCGGCGCCACGCTGCTGCGCCACCGTGTCGAGCTGGCGCCGGAGCCCGTGGTGGCGGCCGGGCAGGATGAGCGGCATCGCCGCGAGCTTGCCGAACGGAATGGTGTCGTCGCTCCATTCCCCCGGGTCGACCATGGCGCGTTTCGCGACATGAAACAGGTCCACCGTCATCAGGGGGTCCATGCGGACATAAGGCGAGCGGCGGGCATTGTTGATGATCGCCATGTCGACCCGGCCGGAGACCAGCCATTCGTTCACATAGCCGGAGAAGGCGTCGACGATCTGCAGCCTGACCTGCGGATGGCGTTCCAGGAAGACCTCGACCAGGCGCGAGCCGATAGCCGCGCTCATCGAGGGCGGCATGCCGAAGGTCACCGAGCCGGACAGCACGCTGGCGGTGTTGCGCAATTCGTCCTTGGCCAGCAGCAGGTCGCGCACCAGCGGCGCGATGGTCGCCTGGAACTGGGCGCCCTCCTCGGTCAGCCGGATGCCGCGGCCGTGGCGGTAGAACAGCTGCGCCGCCACCTCCGTCTCCAGCAGCCGGATGGCGCGGCTGAGCGCCGGCTGGGCGATGCCGAGCACGGTGGAGGCCTTGGACAGGCTGCCGGCCTCGGCCACGCCCAGAAAATATTGCAGATGCCGCAGCTCCACCGGTGTCCATGCCTCCGCGCCGCCAAAGGGTTAGCCCGGATCGGCCGCCCGGTCCCATAGCACGCCGGCATAGCTGCTAACGATGCCGGCGCGCTATTGCCCCGGCACCGGGCGGCCCATCATCCGCCCGATACAGCGACGCAGCCCGTCGTCCTCGCGGTCCACGCGGCCCAGCCCCGACACGGCCCGCGGCCTCGGGCTCCTTCGATCCACCATGACGACAACAGCTGCCGCGTTCCGGCGGGCGGCTCCGGGAGTTCCATGTCCGCTCGCATCAATTTCGCCCGCGGCGTGCCGGCCGAGGCTGCCTTTCCGCGCGACCAGATCGCGCTCTGCGCGCAGGCGCTGAGCCGTTCCAACGACCCCGCCGCGTTCCAGTACGGGCCCGCGTCGGGTCCCCTGCGCCTGCGCGAATGGGTCGCCGGTCACCACGGTGTCGACACCGCCGGGGTCATGGTCGGCAATGGCTCGGTCGCCCTGTTCGACCTTCTCTGCCGGAGCTGGCGGGAGCACGGCCTGCTCGAGCCCGGCCAGCCGGTCCTGGTGGAAGCGCCCTGCTATGACCGCGTGCTGCATCTGCTGCGATCCCATGGCGCGCGCGTCATCCCGGTGCCGGTCGGCGCCGACGGGCCGGATATCGCGGCGATCGAGACGGGCTGCGCCGGGCCCCCGGCGCTGTTCTATTGCGTGCCGGACTTTCAGAACCCGTCGGGCGCCGTCTATCCGGCAGAGAAGCGGCACGCCGTGGTCGCGCTCGCCCGCACCCACGGCTTCACCATCATCGAGGACAGCCCCTACCGGCTGCTGCGTTACGAAGGCGCGGCCGAGCCCTCCTTCTTGGAGCTCGCGCCCGACGTCACCATCCAGCTCAACTCGTTCTCCAAGCTGATCTCGCCGGGCCTGCGCGCGGCCTATCTGATCGCGCCCGCGGCCATCGTCGCGCGGGTCGCCAAGCTTGCCGAACAGACCTATGTCACGCCGGGCAATTTCGCGCTGTCGCTGGCCGCCGAATGGCTGCATCGCGGCCATCTGGAACCCCAGGTCGCCGGCCTCAAGCGGCTCTACGGGCCGCGCCTGAGGTCGATGCTGGCGGCTCTCGACAGCTTCCTGCCCGGCCAGCGCTTCCTGCGGCCCGAGGGCGGCTTCTTCGTCGGCCTGACGCTGTCGGAACCGGTCGATGCCGATCTCCTGCTGGCCGAGGCCGGGCGCGCCGGCGTCGATCTCGCCGACGGTTCGGGCTTCTTCATCGAGCGGCCGGCGACACCCTTCCTGCGCCTGCCTTTCGGCTCGATGGACGAGGCAACAGCCCACCGCGGCGTGGGCATCCTGGCAGAGGTGCTTGCCCGCCTCGGCACCGCCGGCCGCAACCAATAACAACACCCCCGAGGAGATCGCCCGTGACATCTCGCTTTTCATCGACAATGCTTGCCGGCCTGCTTCTGGCCGGCCTCGCCGGCCCGGCGTCCGCCCAGCAACTGGCGCCCAGCCCGACGCTCGACGCCATCCGCGCCCGCGGCCATCTCGAATGCGGCGTGCATCTCGGCATTCCCGGCTTCTCCTTCGCCAATGACAAGGGCGAGTGGACCGGCCTCGATGTCGACTATTGCCGGGCGCTGGCCGCCGCGGTCCTCGGCGACGCCACAAAGGTGCGTTTCACCCCGACGTCGCCGCAGCAGCGCTGGCCGGTGCTGCAATCCGGCCAGATCGACGTGCTGGCACGCGTCACCACCATCACCTTCTCGCGCAATGCGACGCTCGGCGTGGCCTTCCAGGGCATCAATTTCTACGAGGGCCAGAGCTTCATCGTGCGCACCGCCTCGGGCGCCAGGAAGCCGGCTGACCTGGAGAATTCCTCGATCTGCGTCGCCGCCGGATCGAGCGACGAAAGGACCGCCGCCGATTATTTCCGCGAGCACAATATCAAGGTCTCGCTGGTCAATTTCCAGAAGAACGACGATGCCATCGCCGCCTATGACGCCGGCCGCTGCGACGGCTATACCGCCGGCCTCGCCATCCTGGCCGGCCAGCGCGTCAAGCTGAAGAACCCGGCCGAACACACCATCATGACCGAGACCATTTCCAACGACCCGCAGGGACCGGTGACCCGCTGGGGCGACGAGCGCTGGCAGGCCATCGTCCGCTGGGTGCTGAACGGCCAGATCGCGGCGGAATATCTCGGCGTCACCGCGGCCAATGCCGAGGCCATGCGGGCCAATTCGAAGAATGCCGAAATCCGCCGCCTGCTCGGCGCCGACGGCGGCTTCGGCGCCATGCTCGGCCTGTCCAACGACTGGATGTTCAACGCCATCAGGCAGGTCGGCAATTACGCCGAAAGCTATGAGCGCACGCTCGGCAAGGGGTCCTCGCTCGGGCTGGAGCGCGGCCGCAATGCGCTGTGGACGCGCGGCGGTGTCTTGTTCACGCCGCCCTTCCAGTAAGCCGCGCCGCGCGATGAAGCTCTTCAACCGGTCGCTTTGCGGGCTGTCGAACACCTCGGACGGGCTGCCCTTCCGGGCGACCCGCCCGTGTTTCGAGAAATAGCGCGCGGTGCGAGACGGCACGGATGAACAGCATCTCGTGGCCGACCGCGGCATGATCATGCTGAATTCGACCGGACCGATCACGACGAGGCCACGTCGGGCCCAGGCCCGATGCGGGTCATCGGCGAGACAAACGGGCTGGTCGACCGTCGCTCATATGCCACGCCGGTATATCTGCTAGATGCGCCGGCATCGTTCTCCCGGCGCGCCATCGCCCCGACAGTGCCGACGCCGCGATGAAGGCGCCAAGAAAATCAACCGGGACGATACGCCATGCTCGACAGACGAGGTTTCGTCGCCGCCGCGCTCCTGACCGGCGCGGCCGCGGCCCGGGCTCAGCCCGGCGGCCAGCCGATCAAGCTGGTCGTGCCTTTCGCCGCCGGCGGCAGCACCGACCTGGTCGCCCGGATCGTCGGCGAGGCCATGGGCACCCGGCTCGGACGGGCGGTGATCATCGAGAACCGGCCGGGCGCCGGCGTCATCACAGGCACCAATTCGGTGGCGCGCGCCGATGCCGACGGCACCACGCTCTTGTTCACCACCGTCTCACATGCGGTCAATCCCGGGCTCAACAGCCGCCTGCCCTATGACTCGACGGCCGATTTCGTGCCGGTCGCCCATGTCGCCACCGCGCCGCTGGTCCTGTCGGTCAACCCCTCGGTTCCGGCGACCACGCTGAAGGACTTCCTCGCCCATGTCCGGGCCAATCCCGGCAAGGTGCATTACGGCTCGGCCGGCGTCGGCTCGGTGCTGCACATGGCGGTTGAACTGTTGAAGCACCAGGCCGGCCTCGACGTCGTCCATGTGCCCTATCGTGGGGCGGCACCCGCGATGAACGACCTCATCGCCGGCCATGTCCAGTTCATCATCGACCCGATCTCGACCTCGGCCCAGCAGATCAAGGCCGGCGCGATCCGGGCGCTGGCAGTGACCTCGGCGAGACGCTCGCCCTCGCTGCCCGACGTTCCGACTTTCGCGGAAGCCGGCATGCCCGACTACGAGGCTTCGACCTGGAATGCCATCCTGGCGCCCAAGGGCACGTCGCCCGACCTGGTCGCGCAGGTGAACCGGGCCGCCAATGCCGCGGTCAGCGACCAGGCGATCATCGGCCGGCTGGAACAGCTCGACATCATCCCGGTCGCCGATTCCACGCCCGCTTCGACCGCCGCCTTCATCGCGCGGGAGACCGAGCGCTGGACCGCCATCATCAAGGCCTCGGGCATCGCGCTGCAGAACTGAACGCGGCCGGCGGCCGCGTCACGCCAGGGCACTGAGACCGGCGCGCAGCAACCCCGCATCGGCTTGCCCAAGCAGCCGGTCGACCTCCTCATGGGTGCGCTGCCAGATCGGCAGCGCCGACAGCAGCAGCCGCCTGCCCGCCTCCTTCAGTGTCAGCAGCCGGCCGCGCCGGTCGGCCGGATCAACCTCCGTCTCGACGAGACCACGCCGCTCGAGCGGCTTGAGATTGGCGGTCAACGTCGTGCGGTCCATCGCCAGGAGCGCTGCGACCGAACCGATCGACGGCGGCTCAGGACGATTGAGCGACATCAGCAGAGAAAACTGGCCGTTCGTCAGGCCGACGGGGCGCAGCGCCTCGTCGAAGCGGCGTGCGAGCACGCGGGCCGCCCGCTGCGCCGCCAGGCACAGGCAATGATCGCGCACATGCAGCGTCGTCTCGAAGGGAAGGGTCGCGGTGTTTGACATGGTCTAATTACGTTGATATCAACCCATCTTGTCAAGACCTGCCGCCCATGTGGCGGCAGTCGGACGTTCGAGGCGCAGTGCGCCGCGTCCGGAGAGCCCGATCCGCCGGAACAACCCGACCGGCATCACGACAAAGCAGGACGAAAACAATGGCCTATGTCGAAGGATTCGTCGCGGCAGTGCCCGCCGCCAACAAGGAGGCCTATCGCAAACATGCCGCCGAGGCGGCGCCATTGTTCAAGGAATTCGGCGCCACCCGCATGGTCGAGGCCTGGGGCGACGACGTGCCCGACGGCAAGATCACCGACTTCAAGGGGGCGGTGAAGGCCAAAGCCGACGAGGTCGTCGTGTTCTCCTGGGTCGAATATCCCGACAAGGCGACCCGCGATGCGGCCAATGTGAAGATCATGAGCGATCCGCGCATGAAGGAAATGGGCGCGGCCATGCCGTTCGACGGCCAACGGATGATCTTTGGCGGGTTTGCCCCGATCAGCGACGTCGGTGGCGAAACCAGGCCGGGCTATGTCGACGGCGCGCTGGTGCCGGTGCCGGCCGGCGCCAAGGGCGCCTATCGTGAGCTGGCCGCCCGCCAGGCGGAGGTGATCCGGGACCATGGCGCGACCCGCATCGTCGATGCCTGGGGCGACGACGTGCCCGACGGCAAGGTCACCGACTTCAAGGGCGCCGTGAAGGCGACGGGCGACGAGACGGTCGTCTATTCCTGGATCGAATGGCCGTCGAAGGACGTCCGCGATGCCGGCTGGAAGAAGGTGTTCGCCGATCCGCGCATGCACCCGGAATCCGTGCCCTACGACACCAAGCGTATGATCCATGGCGGCTTCGCGCCGATCGTGGACGCCTGAACCGGATAGTATGAACCTGGCCTGTCGCGGCGTTTTTGCCGCGGCCGGCCGTCACTCCGCCGCCCGGCGCGCCAAGGCCGGCTTCGGCAAGATGGCTTTCACGCTGGTATCGACCACGACGAATTCGGGACCAGGGCGCGCCAGGATGGCCGGCAGCCCGGCCAGTTCATCGGTCGTGCGAATGCGCGTGACGTTGAAACCGAAGGCCCGGCCGATCAGCTCGAAATCGGGATTGGCAAAACCGGTGCCGCTGACCCGGCCGGGATAGTCGCGCTCCTGGTGAATGCGGATCGAGCCGTAGATGCGGTTCTCCGAGACGATCACCTTGAGCGGCAGGCGGCGCTCGATGGCGACCGCCAGCTCACCGCCGGTCATCAGGAAGCCGCCGTCCCCGACCATGCAGATCACCGGCCGCGCCGGTTCGCGCAGGGCTGCCGCCACCGCCGCCGGTATGCCGAAGCCCATGGCGCCGGAGATCGGCGCGAGCAGACGCTGCGGCGGCCGGAACGGAATGATCCGGTAGGCGGGGGCCGCGAAGGTGCCGGCATCGAGCGTGACGATGGCGTTTTCGGGCAAATGGCCGCCGATCAGGGCGACGACGTCCTCGAACGGCACGCCGTCATCGACGGTCAGGCGCCGGGGCGTGGCGATCGCCCGCTGCTCGGCCTTCAGGCGCGCGAGCCAGCCATGATCACGCGCCTCGGCGGCCGCCGGCGCCGGCGCTCCGAGGGCTGCGAGCGCCGCCTGCGCGTCGCAGGCCATGGCGAGATCGGCGGCGAAATGCGTGCCGATGACCGTGTGATCGGGATAGATGTGGACGAGCCGCATGCCGGGCCGGACCGGTTCCGGGAACGTATAGCCCTGGCTGGTGATGTCGGTCAGCCGTGCGCCCAGCACGATCAGGAGATCGGTCTCGCGCAACAGGGCCATCTGGGCCGGTGGATTGGCCAGCCCCATGTCGCCGCCATAGAGCCGGTGACCATTGTCGATCAGGTCCTGGTTGCGGAACGAGACGACGGCCGGGATCTCCCATTGCTCGACGAAGCCCAGCAGCGCCTCGCGGCCGCCGGGCCGGTCGAGATTGGCGCCGGCGATGACCAGCGGGCGCCGGGCCTCGGCCAGCCAGCGGCGGAGCGTGGCGAGATCCTCCGGGTCGGGCGCCGCCTTGACCGCCGCCTGCCGCGGCGCGGGCGCCGACCGGGTCTCGGCAGTCAGCACGTCCTCGGGCACGGCGATGACCACCGGCCCCGGCTGGCCCGACGTCGCGGCCTGGATCGCCCGAAGCATGGTCTCGGCCATGCGGTCGGGATCGGTGACCTCTGCGGTCCATTTGGCGATCGCGCCGAACATCTGTCCGTAATCGATCTCCTGGAACGCGGTGCGCCTGACGTCGCGGGCGGCGACCTGGCCGACCAGCAGGATGAAGGGCACGCCGTCCTGCTCGGCGGTATGCACGGCAATGGCGGCATTGCTGGCGCCGGGGCCGCGGCTGACGCAGGCGACACCGACGCGGCCGGTGAGCCGGGCATCGGCGAGCGCCATGAAGCCCGCCCCGGACTCGTGCCGGCAAACCACCGTGTCGATATCGGTACGCCCATGCAGCGCATCGAGCAGGCCGAGATAGCTTTCGCCGGGAACGCAGAAGACGCGGTCGACGCCATGGGCGACAAGGCTCTCGACGATGATGTCGCCGGCGGTCGGCATGGCGGGCTCCCAGACGGTGATGGTTCCATTCTGGTCATAGGCGGCGTCGGCGCTCCGGCCCAGGCATCGCCGCCGCTTTCAGATATGCCGAACCGGTATCGGTAGCGGCCGCCCGGTCAGGGGGAGCCGGCCGCGGCCCGCCACGCGCCGCGCTCCCGGCGATATAGGCTGTGCGCTCACAGGACCCGGTTTCCGGCAATCGGCCGGTCGTTGCCGTCGCATCGAAGGCCAGGTTTCCGGCGGCATTGGCCGGTGCGACAGCGAAATAGAGGCAACCACTGGTCGCCTCCAGAATACGCCCACTTCAAACCCTCGCCCACGCCTTCGTTGGACAGGGTGGCGGCGGCAGCCGCCGGGTGAAGGGCCTCGTCCGCCCATAGCGTGCGTTTCCGCTGGAATTGACGAACCGCGCCACCCTGCCCTTTACCCCCGCTTCGGGATCACCGCGCTCATTTCCTCGCGCAACAGACGCACGAAATTGTCGGCGTAGAGCGATGGCGCCCGGTCGTTCTTGACCGCGACATAGGTCTGGAACTGGGTTGGCTCCTCGATCTCGAGGATCTTGATGCCGCGCATCGACTGATGCGCCACGGTGAACTGGTCGATCACGGCGATGCCGAGGCCGGCGGCGACCAGCGAACAGACGGTGGTGCCGAAGCGGGCCTTGATTTCCATGTCGTAACTCAGCCCCTCGCGCTGGAAGATCTCGCTCATGATCCGGCCATAGGGGTCGTTGGGATCGATGCCGATCAGGGGATAGTCGACCATTTCGCGCGCCGAGATGCTGCTGCGGGCGGCCAGCGCGTGGTTTTCCGGGACGATGCAGCAGAGTTCGCCATTGGCCAGCGGCACGAAATCGATGCCGGGATGGTCGAGCCGGTAGCTCATCGCGGCGATCTCGCCCTTGCCGAGCAGAAGATAGTCGATCACCTCCTCGATCTTGAGAATGGTGATCTCCAGCTTGAGATCGGGATGCTGGCGCTTCAGCTTCTCGATGGCGCGCGGCACCATGACGTGGCAGATGCTCGGCACCGAGCCGAGACGCAATTCGATCGCCGTGCCGCGATGGAAGCGCGCCAGGGTGAAATGCAGGTCGTCGACCTTCTTGTAGACACCGTTGATCTGCTCGAACAGCTCATTGGCCTCGGGCGTCGGCGTGTAGCGGCCGTGCCGGCGCTCGAACAGCTTCAGCTTCAGCGTGCCCTCGATATGTTTCATCGAGCGGCTGATGCCGGGGGCCGAGACGTTCAGCAGCTTGGCGGCCCCGGCAACGGTGCCGGTGATCATCAGGGCCCGCAGGACTTCGATCTGGCGCAGCGTCAGCATCATGGATTCCGGCACGAGGGACCGCGAGACTAGGCGATCCGGCGCGCCGGCGGAAACAGGCCGTATCGAGATCTCGCGCGGCCTGGCGGCACAAGGGCAGCGAGACCTGAAACCCCGGCCCGGTCTCGCGGCATGGTGCGGAAACGGCGGTCCGTCAGACCTCCGGCGCCGCTCCTCCCGGGATCCCACCATCCATGCGCCGCCTGACCACGCTCCTTCTCGTCATCGCCAGCCTCGCCCCCATGCCTCCGGCCGCCGCGGCGGAGCTCGTCATTCCGCCGGTCGACTATCCCCGCCTCGTCGCCAGCGCGGCAAGCGCCGAAGGTTTCGTGCCGGCCGGCTGGCGGCTCGAGGCGCAGGAGTCCGGCGACCTCAACGGCGACGGCATCGCCGACCTCGTCCTGGTGTTGCGCCAGGATGACGCACGCAACATTCTCGACAACAGCCAGGGGCTCGGCAGGCGACGGCTCGACACCAATCCGCGCATGCTGGCGGTGGCCCTCGGACAGGCCGCGGGCTTCCGGCTGGCGCTGGAGAACCATCAGCTCATTCCACGCACGGAAGACCCGGTGGCCGACGATTATCTCGATGGCGGCGGCATCACGGTCGCCGGCGGCAGCTTCAAGGTGGCGCTGCGCTCATTCATGTCGGCTGGATCCTGGGAGATGTTCACCGCCACCTATACGTTCAAGGTCCGCGGCGACCGCATCGCGCTCATCGGTTACGACCGCGTCACCGTGGTCAGGAATTCCGGAGAAACCCGCGGCGTTTCCGTCAATTACCTGACCGGCCGGATGAAGCTGACCACAGGCACCATCTCGAGCGACGCCGAGCGGGCGGTATGGCGCGCGGTGCCCCGGCGCGGCACCATGACGCTCGACCAGGTCGGCGACGGCATGGCGTTCGACCCGCTGAGCGAGAGCCGGCCGGAGTAACCCGGTGCTGCGCCGCGCGGGATTGCCCGACGACGTCCATCGTATAGGTTTGCGCGATGAGACAGTCTTGGATGCGCTGGTGCCTGGTCGCTCTGCTCGCGATCGGCGCGGCTGGCTATGCGGCGTTCGCGCTTAGCCCGTGGCCCTCGGTCATGCTGATCCGCCTTGCCTTCGGCGTGGACGCCGCCGCGCGCAACCGCGCGCTGGAGCGGCATTTTCCGGGCAAGGTCAAGGAATTGCGGAACCTGCGTTATGGCGCGAGCCCGGAGGCGCTGCTCGACATCTTCCTCCCCACGGATACCGGCGCGGGCGGCAAGGCGCTGCCGACGATCGTCTGGATCCACGGCGGCGGCTTCGTTGCCGGCAACAAGGCCGATACCGCCGGCTATCTCCGCATCTTGGCGGCTCGCGGCCATGCCGTCGTCGGCATCGGCTATTCGATCGCCCCCGGCGCCCGCTATCCGACGCCGGTCGTCCAGGCCAACGAGGCACTCGCCTTCCTCGCCGCCAATGCCGGCCGCTTCGCCATCGACAAGAGACGGATCGTTCTCGCCGGCGATTCGGCCGGAGCCCAGATCGCCGCGCAACTGGCCGCCGTCGTCAGCAACCCCGGCTATGCCGCGACGATCGGCATCGTGCCGGCGATCGAACGTGCAGCGCTCAGGGGCGTGGTGCTGTTCTGCGGAGTCTACGATGCCGGTGGGATCAATCCCGAAGGAGGTTTCGGCTGGTTCGTCAGGACCGTGCTCCGGGCCTATCTCGGCACGGATGATGCAGCCGGTCACCCTCGCTTCGCCGAATTCTCGGTCAACCGGCACCTGACGCCGCAATTTCCGCCGACCTTCCTATCGGTCGGCAATGCCGATCCCCTGGCACCGCAATCGGTCCTGATGGCCGAAGCGATCAGGGCGCAGGGCGTCGCCGTGGACACCCTGTTCTTCCCCGCCGACCACAGCCCGCCTCTGCCCCACGAGTATCAGTTCGATCTCGACGCAGCCGCCGGCCAGCAGGCCCTGGACAGGCTCACGGCATTCCTCGTCGAGGCGGCCGGAACGGCCGCAACCCCATCGCATTGAATCAGCCGCTGCACGGAGGCCCGAGCAACCGATGTCCGGCCCATCGAAAGAGCCGGCTCAATACAATTCGCTGTGCCAGCTCGCGAGCCGGCCCCGGGCGCTGCCGTCCTCGGCCTGGCGGGCCAGCCGGGCCCGGTTCATCTCGGTGCGATACTGTCCGGGCGGCAGGCCATAGGCGGCCCGGAAGGCACGGCTGCAATGGCTTTCGCTGGCGAAACCGTGGTCATACGCAAGCGCGGCGATGGAGCGCGTCTCGCTGAGGCGCCTGAGCGCCGTGCGCAGCCGTTCCAGCCGGCGGTGCAGGACATATTGCGCCACGCCGCCCGATGTTTCGAAAAGCCGATAGAGCACGCTGCGCGACACGCCGAGTGCCGCGGCGACAGCCTCGACATCCAAGGCGGGGTCGGCGAGGCGCGCCTCGATGACGGCTTCGGCGCGTTCGCGCTTCAGCACCGTGAGCTGCTCGGTCGAAGATGCGGAGGCGGGGCGCAGCCCACCTTCGCCCAGCGCGGCCGCGAGCAGTTCGGCGACCATCCGGCCGGCCCGTGCGGCTGTCCCGGCGCTGAGCGTATCGCCATGGCGCGCCAGCGAGGTCATGAAGTCGCCCAGCAGGCCCGCGCTCGCTTGCGGCAGAATGGTCCCGTGCATGCTCCGCATCACCGGCGCGGCGGCCTCGACAACCTCGCGCGCCAGGCTGACGGCGATCAGGCGCGCGTCGTCGGCGCGACTGCGCTGCGGCTGCGTCATGTCGAACAATATGATCTCACCGGGCGACAGCGCCCGCTCGTCGCCGGGCCGGCCGCCGGCCAGTTGGCCGCTGACCAGCAGTTGCAGCGCGATATGGTCAAAGCCGTCACGCCTGACGCGCGCGGCGTCGCGGCCATGGCTGACGCCGCTGTTGTAGCGATCGAAGACGATCATCCGCTCGAAGCGATGGGCGCGAACCTTGGCTGCGAAAGGGCCGCCGGTCAGGCCGACATCAGAACCGCTGGCATAGAGATCGTGATAGGCGCCGAAGCCATCGACTTCGTCGCGATCCTGAGCAGCAAAAACGAGGGACTGGACCGGCAAGGCTTGAGACTGCTCCGCGGAACCGCACCGCCGGGGCACCCCTTTGGGAACAAAGGGGTCGATCGCGCGACTTATGCGGATAATTTTATGCACCAGCAAGCCTGACCGGCGCCTGACAACCGGATTGTCCACGCCGCGCCTGCCTGCCGGCGACACCGGCCCGCAATGGCAGCCCCCTCGTTCCGAGGGTCGACCAAAGGTTGACCAAAAATCAACAAGCGGTTGATCCGGGATGCCTGGTCAAGAAAACCGGACATGCCGTCAATGCAAGGCCCGAACGACCATGCGACATCGGGGCAGGTCGTACCGGCCGTGCTGCGCGGTCATCCGTTCGCAGTGCGGCTGCCGTGCCCTGCTCCGGGCGGCGCTTCGCGGTGTCGCCGGCGGCTCCCTTGTCCATCCAGAATTGGTTGCCCTTCATGAAGACGATCCTGTCGCTTGCCCTGCTCACCGCCATGTCCACCGCGGCCCTCGCCCAGGCCGATACCTGCGCGGCTTATCTGCGCGCCCAGGCCGAGATGAAGGCCGCGCTGCGCAGCGCGGGCACCGCCCTGCCGCCGACCGACCCGATGGATGCGAAGATCGAAGCCTATTGCACGAGCAATCCGAACGCGCCGCTCGCCGAAGCCATGCAGAAGGCGCTGTCCCAGTAACAGTCGACCCACGGGCGGCGCCGGCACCCGCTGTCGCCGCCCGCCTCACGTCAGCGTCCGCATCCGCAGCCACCGCCACCGCCCCTGCTCCGCAGCTCAGATCGGAAGAACCATGATCCGTCGCAGCTTTCTCGTCGCCGCCGTCCTGTCGATCGCCTCGACCGGCGCCGCCTTCGCCCAGGCCCAGCAGAACTTCTCGCTGATCAACCGCACCGGCCACCAGATCAACGAGGTCTATGTCAGCCCCTCGGCCAACAACAACTGGGGTCGCGACATCCTCGGCGAAGGCGTGATGCCCTCGGGCACCCGCCGCAACATCACCTTCCCGCGCAGCACCCAGGCCTGCATGTTCGACCTGCGCGTCGTCTATGAGGACGGCGACAAGTCCGACATGAGCGGCATCGACCTGTGCAAGGTCAGCAATGTCACGCTGACGGTCTCGGGCGGCAATACCAACTTCGCCACCGATTGAGCTTGCCGGCGGACCATCAGACCGCAGAAGCGGGCATGACGACAGACAGGAACCCGCTCCCCACCGGAGCGGGTTTTTTGTTTGCTCGGGCACGGTCGCTCAATTGAGCGTCACGCCCGGACGGCAGGCGGTCTCGAAACGCCAGAGGTCGCCGTGACGGCGGGCGAATTCGCCTTCGTAGAATTCCAGGCAGGACAGCACCACTTCGGGGCTGACCGCGGCCGCCGCGGCGAGCTCGGCGACCTCGCACCAGCAGACCATTCCCTTCAGATTGGCAAGCACGTGCCTGCGCACCGCGCCTTCCGGCCGGTCGTCGATGTGGCTTTTCATGATCGGACACCGTTGAGCCAGCCGCCCGGCAACGCGGAACGGCTCTCAGCCTGACCTGATGTGGGAAGTACCCTGCCCGAGCGATAGGGCCGCCGGGCGAATGGCTTCCCGGCGCCGGCTCAACGCGTGACGCCGCGCGCGCGCAGCGCCGCCTGGTCGGCGGCGGAATAGCCGAGTTCGCCCAGCAGTTCCGCGGTGTGCTCGCCGAAGCCGGGCGCCGGGCGGCGCACCGTGCAGGGTGCGCCGGCGAACTTGATCGGGAAGCCCAGCATGCGCACCGAGCCATGGGCGCCATGCGGCACATCCAGCACCATGTCCTGCGCCAGCACCTGGGGATCGGAAAACACTCCGTCCATGTCGTAGACCGGGCCGCAGGGAACCCCCGCGGCGTTGAGCAGAGCGATCCAATGCGCGGAATCCTGTTCGCCCAGCTTGCCCTCGACCAGGGCGTTCAGCCGTGCACGGTGGCGCACACGCAGCTGGTTGTCGGCGAAATCGGCATCGGCCTTCAGCGCCGAGAGATCGAGCGCGTCCATCAGCCGGCCGAAAAAGGTATTGTCGCTCGGTGCGATGGCGATCTGGCCGTCGCGGGTGCGGAACAGGCCATAAGGCGAGGCGATCGGATGGTCGTTGCCGGTGCGCGGCAGCACCTCGCCGGTGGCGAAATAATGCGAGGCGACATAGGCGAGCAGGCTGATCATCGAATTGGTCAGGCTGACGTCGACATGGTCGCTTTCGCCGGTGCGCTCGCGCCGCATCAGCGCGGCGCAGACGCCGAGCGCGCCATAGATGCCGCTGACCAGGTCGCTGATCGGCAGGCCGGTGCGCAGCGGCGGGTCGCCGGGCCGGCCGTTGACGCTCATGAAGCCGCTCATCGCCTGCGCGATGAAGTCGAAGGCCGGCCGGTCACGATAGGGCCCGTCGGGTCCGAAACCGGTGACGCTGCAGGTGACCAGGCCCGGCCGGATCGCCTGCAGGCGGTCCGCGTCGAAGCCGAGCCGCGCCAAGACACCGGGCCGGAAATTGTCGATCAGCGCATCAGCGCCGGCGATCAGCTTTTCCAGGGCGAGGCGGCCGTCCTCGGTCTTCAGGTCGAGGGTCACCGAGCGCTTGTTGCGGTTGAATGCGGCGAAATACCAGCTCAGGCCGTCGCGGCCACTGCCTTGGGTGCGGATCGGATCGCCGTCCTCGGGCGGTTCGATCTTGATGACGTCGGCGCCGAGATCGGCCAACAGCATGGTGCAGAACGGCCCGGAGATGACCCGGGTCAGGTCGATGATGCGAAGTCCGGTGAGGGGCATGGCTGCTCGCTTCACGATGTCAGGTTGGGGAGCCAAGTCACCAGCCCCGGAAAGACCGAGATCAGCACCAGAACCATCAGCGACCAGGCGAGGAACGGCAGCAGTGCCACCGCGATCGGCCAGAGCGGCACGCGCCCGACCGCGCTGGTGACGAACAGCAGGAGGCCAATCGGCGGATGCAGCATGCCGATCATCAGGTTGAGGATGACGACGGTGGCGAAATGGATCGGGTCGATGCCGAGCTGGGCCTGGATCGGCACCAGCGTCGGCACGAACATGACCAGCGCCGGCAGCGGTTCCAGAATCATGCCGACGACGAACAGGAGCAGGTTGACCACCAGCAGCACCACCAGCGGATCGGAGGAAATGCTGAGAATGCCCTGGGAGATGCGGGTGGCGATGTGCGACTCGTTGAGCAGCCAGGAGAATGGCCCGGCCGCCGCGAGCAGGAACAGGATCACCGCCGAGGTTTTGCCGGCCGAATAGAAGACCGCCCCGAGCTGGCCGACCTTCAGGTCACGATAGATCACCATGCCGACCACCAGCGCATAGGCGCAAATGACGCCGGCGGCCTCCGTCTCGGTAATGAAGCCGGATCGAATGCCCAGGATGATCAGCACCGGCACCATCAGCGCCCAGATCGACAGGCGGGTGGCGCGCGCCCGCTCGGTCCAGGTCGCGCGCGGCTTGGCGGCATAACCGTGGCGGCGCGCGATCATGGCGCAGATCACCATATAGCCGGCGAACAGCATCAGCCCCGGCACGATGCCGGCAAGGAACAGCTTGCCGATCGAGAGATTGGCCATGATCGCATAGATGATCATGGGAATGGATGGCGGGATCATCGGCCCCAGCATGGCGCCGGCGGCGATCACAGCGGCGGCGTAACCCGGCCGGTAGCCCTCCTTCTTCATGTCGGGAATGAGCAGGCTGCCGGTGGCGGTCGCGTCCGCCACGGCCGAGCCGGTAATGCCCGACATGACCAGGTTGGTGGTCAGAGCGACCTGCGAGAGCGAACCGCGGAAATGGCCGACCATGGCCGCCGACCAGGTGATCAGCCGGCGCGTCACGCCGCCCCGGTTCATGATCTCGCCGGCCAGCACGAACAGCGGCACGGTGATCAGCGCGGCGCTGTCGACACCGGAGACCAGCGTCAGCGGCGCCATCACCGGGTCGATGGCGCCGTTGAGCATCATGCCCATGAGCGCCGCCAGGATCATGGCGAAACCGACATCCAGCCCGAGGACCAGCAGGCCGAAAAAGACCAGGGCGCTAATGATGATCATCATGATCGGTCACCGGTGCGTCGACCCCGAGACGGCCGCCCGCAAGGGCGTCGGCAAGGCGCAGGACTACGAAAAAGGCGAGCAGGATCATGCCGGCGAGCAGCGCGCCATACATGATATCGTAGCTGAGCGCGGTGCCCATGATCGCCTGGAAGGCGCCGATCTCGAGCAATTGCCAGCCCTTGACCACCAGGAACACCGAGACCGCCAGGATCACCAGGTCGAGCCCCAGAGAAAGCACTCGCTGGGCGCCGGCGGGCAGAAAATGGCTCAACAGCTCGATGCGGATATTGGCCCGCTCGCGCACGCCGATCGCCATGCCGAGAAAGGTCAGCCAGACCAGGCCGATACGGGCGAACTGGTCATAGGTGTCGAACTGGGTCTTCAGCAGGTAGCGGTCGGCCACCTGGCCGACCGTGAAGGCCAGGACCACGGCCAGCGCCACGACGATGCTGGCCCTGGCCGCCCAGACGACGAGGCGCACCGGCAGGCTGAGAAAGCTATGGCCCGCCTGCTGCCCCTGCCCTTGCCCAGCCGGTGGCGTCGGAATCTCCTCGGCCACGCTCATGCCGTTTCCTGCATCTGGCGCAGCTTGGCGACCAGGCCGGCCGGCCACATCTTGCCTTCGAGCTCGGTCTCGACGCCGGCGACCGCGGCGCGGAAGGCAGCCCGGTCGGGCACCACATAGTTCACGCCGGCCGCCTTGAGGATCTCGATGCCGTCGGTATCGAGCTTGCGCGTCAGGTCGGTGGTGACCGCACCGGCCTCACGCGACGCCGTCTTGAACAGCTCGCGATCCGCAGCCGAGAGCGTCCGCCAGAACCGCTCGGAGACGAAGAAGCCGACCAGTTCGAGCACGTGATCGGTCGCCGACCAGAACTTCGCCGCCTCGTGGAAGCGCGGCGGGATCGACAGGTCGAAGCCGTTGTCCTGGCCGTCCACCGTGCCGCGCGACAGGGCGCTGTAGATCTCCAGCATGCCCATGGGCGTCAGTTGGGCGCCGAGGCGATCGAAAGTGGCCTTCAGCATGGGGATCGGCGGAATGCGCAGGCGCAGGCCGCGGACATCCTCAGGCTTCATGATCGGGCCCTTGGTGCTCTGGATCGCGCGCGGCGAGCGCTGGCCCCAGGCGCCGAAGACGCGGACGCCGGCGGTCTCGCCGATCTTGGCATACATGGCCTGGAAATCGTCGTTGTTGAGGATCTTCTCGGCCCATTCGCCGCTCTTGAACAGGTAGGGCACGTAGAGAACGTTCAGCGCCTCGCCGCCGCGCACATAGCTGATCGAGGACAGGCCGAAATAGGAAAACTCGATGGTGCCGAGCTGCATGGCGGACAAGAGCTGTGAGATGTCGCCGAGCTGTCCGTCGGTATAGACATTGACGGCGTAGCGGCCCTGACTCTGGGTCTCCACCACCTCCTTGAAGCGCAGCAGGGCCTTGTGCCAGGGGCTGTTGGCCACCGCGATGGTGGCGATCTTCAGCGTCTTCGTCTGCGCCCGCAGCGGGGTGGCCAGACCGACCGTCGCCGCGGCGGTCCCCAGGAATGTGCGGCGTCGCATCATCGTCCCTGCCATGTCGTGTCTCCCTGATCGGCGCCCGCTTCTGCGGGTCGCCCTTTTGCTTCACGAAAATGCGGATGCGTGCCGGCGGGCTAGAAAGCCCATTGCACCGGCGGGGCGCCGGCGATCGGCGAGCGGAAGCGCGCCAGCCGCGTGCCGAACAGCGAGCCGAGATAGACCGTCTTGAGGTCGTCGCCGCCGAAGGCGATGCCCGAGAGATTGCCGAGCCGGCGCTTGCCGCCGGAATCGAGATGGGCGCGGGTATAGGTGTCGTTCTGGAAGGCGGTCTCGGCGGCCTCCAGACCGACCGGATCGGCATCCTCCAGGATCAGCTCCTGCCGGCCGTCTGATGTCGCCCGGATCACCCGGTTGCTGACCACGCTGACGATCCAGACCGCGCCCTCGGCGTCGAAGGCGAAGCCGTCGGGGAAGGTGCCGGCGCCATATTGGGCGAAGACCTCCTTGGGCCCGAGCGCACCGTCGGGCCGGATCTCGAAGCGGCTGGTGCGGCGCGCGATGGTCTCGTTGACATAGAGCCAGCGGCCGGTCGGATCGACGATCGCCTCATTGGTGAAGCCGATGCCCTCGGCGACCACACGGGCGCCGCGCTCGTCGATCAGGACGATATAGCCGTCGGCATGGCCCTTGCGCATCGAGCCCTCGCGCGGGATCAGCCGGGTCGAGACGCTGACCCAGGTCCGGCCCTTGGCGTCGATGCCGACGAAATTGGTCGGCTCCAGGTGCCGGCCGTCGATCTCCATCAGCTTCGGCGTCAGGGTGCCGTCCGGCGTCATGTGCCAGACGCCGCCCGCGGGGCCGAGATCGGCAATCAGGAAGCTGCGGTCGGGCAAGAGCGCGATGCCGTTCGGCATGAAGCCCGCCGGCGCATTGCGCCCGAGCACCAGCTCGCTCCGGCCATCGGCCCTCAGGATGCTGATACCGCCACGCTTGTCAGGCATGAACAAATCGCCTGACCGGGTGGAGAGCACGCATTCAGCCCGCGCGAGATCGTCTCCGACGAACTCGATATCCTTCAAATCGATTGAAAACATCGATTCTCCTCACCCAGACGCTTCGATCCCGATATCGGTCCGGCTTGCCGCCGGCCCTGCTTTGTGGTGCTTGTGACCGGCGAACGCGGCCTTGGTGTCGACCCTAGCTGACGTGACGGGGGCGAGGAGTCTCGAATGGGAATGCCACCTTTCTCCTCCGGTGAAGCCCGGCACCGCGCCGCCGGCGGATGACCGGCCGGACAATGACAAACCGGGAGAGCGACGTCAGATGGTGATGCGAGCCGACCTCACCACGCTGCGCATGTTCCTGGCGGTGCATCGCCTGGGCAATATCACCAAGGCGGCGGAACGAGAGCACATCGCGCCCTCGGCGATCAGCAAGCGCATCCAGGACCTGGAAGCCGAGGTCGGGGCGCCATTGTTCTACCGGCATGCCCGCGGCATGACCGCGACGCCCGCCGGCGAAACCCTGGCCGCCCATGCCAGCCGGCTGTTCGAGAACGTCAACCAGATGAGCGCCGACCTCAGCGCCTTCACCACGGGTGAGCGCGGCCAGGTGCGCATTCACGCGCACCAGTCCGCCGCGGTTCAGCACCTGCCGCAGGAGCTCGCGGCGTTCCGCAAGGCCTATCCGGAGATCCGCGTCGTTTTGCGCGAGGAGACCAGCCCGAACGTGCTGCAATCGATGCTCGACGGCATCGCCGATATCGGCATCTTTGCCGACAACACCCAGGTTCCCGACGGCCTGCAGCTCATCGCCTACAAGGAAGACCAGCTCGACGTGCTGCTGCCGGTGAGCCATCCGCTGGCCGCGCGCAGCGAGGTCCGGCTGTCGGAACTCAGCCATGACGATTTCATCAGCCTGGAAACCGGCAGCTCGCTGCAGATCCTGATCGAGCGGTCGGCGGCCGCCGAAGGCATCGCGCTCAGCCCGCGCATCGAGGTGGTCACCTTCACCGCCGCCGTGCGCATGGTCGAGGTCGGTTTCGGCATCACCATCGTGCCGGCGGGGATCGCGGCGATCTATGGCGGCAACCCGCATGTGCGCAGCGTCCGGCTGGTCGACGGCTGGGCGCGCCGCAAGCTCCTGATCTGCGTGCGCGACGAGACGAGGCTGACCGCGTCAGCAAGGTTGATGCTGAAACATTTGCGGCAGCGGGCGAACAGCGAATAGCGAATGGCGAAGGCGAATGGCGAATGGGGATGAGGCGAAACGCATGGTGCGCGCAAACCCTCTCCCGCGCCTTCGCGTGAGAGGGTGGGTCCGTCAGGACCCGGTGAGGGCCTGACGAGGGCCGGCCCATCAATTCGGCGCGGAATGCACGTCACGCACCAACGCGACTACCCTCACCCGGCCGCTGCCGTCAGGCGGAAGCAATTGCTTCTGCCGAGGTCACCCCCTCCCACGCAGACGTGGGCGAGGGTTGGCGCACCGCCCTCGCCGCCCCATTCGCCACTCGCCATTCGCTATTCGCCGTCCGCCGCCTTGTCCTGCCACGATGGACAGCGTTCCCAATCGATAATGGTCGCGGCCGGCCCATGCCTTTACGTCTCTTGCCGGAACAACGGACGCCGCCTCGACGCGGCGCGCAGGCAGCGGGAGCACGCGATGGACAAGGTGGAGATCGTCGAAGTCGGGCCGCGCGACGGCCTGCAGAACATCGGCAGCCTGGTGCCGACCGCCGCCAAGATCGATTTCATCCGGCGCCTCGCCGCCGCCGGCATCCGGCGCATGGAAATCGGCTCCTTCGTCAGCCCCAAGGCCATTCCGCAAATGAGCGACATGGACGAGGTGGTTGCCGGCCTCGGCCCGCTGTCCGGTCTGCGCGCCATGGCGCTGGTGCCGAACAGCAAGGGCGCGCGGCGCGCAGTGGCGGCCGGTCTCACCGAGCTGATCTTCGTCATCTCCATGTCGGAAGCCCACAATATGAGCAATGTCCGCCGGCCGGTGGAGGCCTCCATCGAGGACTTCCGGCTGACGCTCGAAGAAATCGACCCGGCCAAGCGCCTGCATATCCGCGTCGGCCTGGCGACCACCTTCCACTGCCCGTTCGACGGCGTGATGGACGAAGAGCAGGTGCTGCGCACCATCCACAAGATCGCCCGCCTGCGCGACGGCCTCGAATTCGCGCTGAGCGACACCACCGGCATGGCACTGCCCGGCCATGTCGGCCGGGTCGCCCGGCGCTGCATCGCCGAATTCGGCACGTCCGCCAGTTGGGCCTTCCACGGCCACGACACCGCGGGCTTCGGCATCGCCAATGTACTCGCCGCCTTCGAGGCCGGCGTCGCCTGTTTCGACAGTTCGGCGGCGGGCATCGGCGGCTGTCCCTTCGCGCCCGGCGCGACCGGCAATATCGCCACCGAGGACCTCGCCTATCTGTTCGCCCGCATGGGCGTTTCGACCGGCATCGACCTCGCCAAGCTGCTCGATGCCGCCGATCTCGCGGCGAGCTTTTCCGACACGCCGACGGGCAGCCACGCCCGCGCCATGCCGCGCGCCCGGGTGCTGTCGCCGAACCGGGTTGCCGCGGCCGGCTGACGGGCGCCCAAGCAGCCCTCGCGGCGGTGAATTGAGACGCTCGCGAATTTGCGCTTGCAATTCATGCAATCGGTTGCAAGCATGGATCACGCCTTTAATCGGATGTGATCCATGGAAAAGAACCATATCAAAGGGACGTGGCAGGAGGACTTTTCCTTCTCGCCCGCCGTGGTGACACGCGGCGGCCGCACCGTCTGGCTCGCCGGACATACCGGCCAGAAGGCCGATGACGGCCGTTCGCTCGCCGGCGACTTCGAGGCGCAGACGCGCCAGACCTTCCGCAATATCGAGAAGACCCTGGCCCAGGCCGGCGCCGGCCTCGCCGACCTCGTCTCGATGACCGTCTTCCTCATCGACGCACGCTATTCCCGGGCGATGACCGACCTGCGCAAGGACATCCTGAAGCGCGACTTTCCGGCCAGTGCGGCGATCACCGCCGCCGGTTTCGCCCATCCCGACATGATGATCGAGATCCAGGCGGTGGCGGTCGTTCCGGAGACGTGATCCGGCGCCGCCTCATGCCGCCACGACAATCAAGAAACAAGACCCGAGGAGGAGCGCCCATGACGGCGATATCGTTCACCCGGCGACGAGCCCTGGCGCTGGCGGCCAGCGCTTCGGCCGGCATACTGGCGGCGCCCCGGCAGATCCGCGCCCAGGACTTCCTGGCGCCGGCCAAGGTCGTCTGCGGCTCGGTGCCCTATATCTCGTCGGGCGGCTTCTTCGTCCCGCTCGCCAAGGGCTATTACCGCAAGCTCGGCCTCGACGTCGAAGTGCGCAATTTCGTCGATGGCGGCCTCGCCATGCCCTCGCTCGCCGCCGGCGAGATCGATATTTCGACGGCGCCCTGCAATGCCGGCTTTTTCAATCTGGTGGCCAAGGGCATGCCGGTGCGCATCTTCATGGATCGCGGCCACGAGAGCCAAGGCCGCGGCTCGCAGGGGATCCTGGTCAGCAATGCGCTGCATGCGGCAGGCTTCACCAATCTCGACGGCTATCGCCTCGCCAAGGGCAAGGTGCTGAGCATCGCTGTCATGGGCAGCGTCGCGCATTACCTGCATGCACAGGCGCTGGAACGGGTCGGCCTGAAATTTTCCGACCTCGAACTGCGCACCGGCATGAACTCGAGCACGGCGCTGCAACTGATGGCGAGCGGCCGCGTCGACATCGTGCTCGACCCCATGCCCGGCGCCTATGCGGCGGAAGCCAAGGGGGTCGGCCGGATCGTCACCTGGAGCGACGAGATCGCGCCGGGCATGCAGCTCTCGACCTTCGCGGCCAGCGAGAAATTCCTGCGCGAAAGGCGCTCCGCCGCCGTGCGCTTCTGCATGGCGACGCTGCAAGGCTACAAGGAATTCAACGAGGCCGCCGAAACCGACAAGCCAGAGATCATCAAGATCCTGGCCGCCGAGACCCGCCTGCCCGAGGACCTGTTGACCAGGATCCGGCCACGCTGGTCGACCATGGCGGCCGACGGCGCGCCGAATCGCCAGGCCATCCTGGACCAGCAGCGCTTCTGGCACGAGCGCACCGACATGCTGGTCAAGCCGGCTTCGCCCGAGCAGCTCTTCGACCTCGGCGTGCTGGAGGAAGCCAGAAGCCGCATGGCCGAGAACAACCCCTTCATCTGACAGGCGACGCGGCGGCGCGCCCGCGACAACGGAGACATGCAATGACCGAGCGGCTGCTGATCAAGGGGGCCCAGGTGGTGACCATGGACGAGGCGCTCGGCGACTTCGCCCAGGCCGATATCCTGGTCGAGGGCGGCGCGATCCGGGCGGTCGGCGCTTCACTCGACGCGGGCGACGCCGAGACCATCGATGCCAGCGACATGATCGCACTGCCCGGCATCATCGACGCCCATAACTGCCTGTGGCAGACGGTGCTGCGCGGCTTCGTGCCGGATCTCTGGCCGGGCAGCTATTTCAGCCAGTTCCTGCCCCTCCGCTCGAAATTCAAGCCAGCCGACAATTTCAACGCCGCCTATCTCGGCGGCTTCGAAATGCTGTCCTACGGCACCACCACGGTGGTCGACTATTGCCACAATGTGCGCGGCCCCGGCTATGCGGAAGCCTCCATCGGCGCGCTGAAGGAGACCGGCATCCGCCACGTCTTCTCCTATTCCTTCATGAGCGCCCAGCCGGATGGATTTGCCAGCGCCGAGGAGCGCTTCGCCGATGCCCGGCTTACCCATGAGCGGTTCCACGATCCCGCCGGCCTGACCACCATCAATTTCGGCGTCGAGTCGCTGGGCGCGCCCGGCCTGGAGGCGCAGCTCGCCTTCGCCCGCGCGCTCGGCGCGCCGAGCTGCATTCATGTCCATCAGCCCGAGGCCGTGACGGAGCTCGCCAAACGCGGGCTGATCGGCCCCGACCTCATGGTGATCCATGGCAATTCCCTGACCAATGGCGAATTGGACATGATGGCCAAGGTCGGCATGCCGATCTGCTTCACGCCCTCGGCCGACGTCCAGGGCACGCCGGCGGACGTGGTCCGGCGCGCCATGGAGCGCGGCGTCGACGTGGTGTTCGGCTGCGACGTGCCCTGCCATGTCGCCTCCGATCCGATCGGCCAGCTGCGCGTGATGTATAACGTCCAGGGCTTCATCGACGGCGCCATGGCGCGCTCGTTCGGTTCGGTCGCCGGCCGGCGGCCGCCGGTCGGACCCGGCATGCCCCTGCTGAAACCACGCGACCTGATCCGCATCGCCACCATCACCACCGCCCGGGTGCTCGGCATGGACGACCGGATCGGCAGCCTGACGCCGGGCAAGCGCGCCGACATCCTGCTGGTGCGCAAGGGCCCGTTCGGGGGCTCGGTCGCAACCGATGCCTGCGCCCATCTCCTGCTGCAGACGAGCCCCCGCGACATCGACACGGTGATGGTCGACGGCAAGATCCGCATGCGCGGCGGCGCCTTGCGCGGGTTCGATACGTCGCGCGCCAAGGCCATGGTCGCGGAATCCCGCGGCCGGATCCTGGGCCAGGCATGACCGGCACCGATCCCGCTCGGCCAGCGACCGTCACGGCCGGAAGGGCGCCGCGCTACAGCCCGGACCGGCGCGCCCAGCAATGGAGCGCCGCGGTTCCCGTCCGGTCCTATGCCCGCGAGCGGGCCGACCGGCCGCGCTTCCACATCCGGGAATCGAACCATGTTCAGGGCTTCTACCCCGTCCACAAGCATGATTATTTCCAGATCATCTATTTCAGGACGGCCGCGCCGACGATCAGGATCGGCCTGACCACCGACCGGCCCGCGCCGGGCTCGATCTATTTCATCGGCCCGATGGTGCCGCACCAGGTGCGTTTCGACCGCACGACCCGCTGTATCGTCGTCTATTTCGACCTCGATTTCCTGCGCCCCGACCTGACCACGTCCTATCCGGCCGCGGAGCTCGCCCGCATCGCGCCGGAACTCTATCCCTTCGTCTGGCAGAACCATGTCGAGCTCGGCCTCGGCGATGCCGCCCGAGCGCGGCTGGACCGGAGCCTCGTCGCCATCCGGGCCGCGCATGACGCCCCGAAGCTCTGTTCCGACGCGGTGATCCGCGCGGAGCTGTCATTGCTTCTGGCCGGTATCTGCCAGGATCACGAGCAGGATTTCCTCGAACTCGCCGACAGCCTGCCCGCTCCCGGCCGCGATGGCGACCATATGCGCCGGATCGCGGATTTCATCGGCGAGAACTACGCCACGCCGACGAGCCTGGCGCAGGCCGCCGACGCCACCCGCCTGTCGCGCAGCCGCCTGTGCGCGCTGGTCCGTGCCCATACCGGCAAGACCTTCCAGACCCTGGTGGCGGAGATGCGGATCGAGGACGCCTGCGAACGTCTGGCGCTGACCGACGAGCCGGTCGGGCGGATCGCCGACGCGGTCGGCTATCACGACGAGAAGTATTTCCTCAGGGCGTTCAAAAAGCAGACGGGGATGACGCCAAGGGAATTCAGGGCGAAGAAGGTGGGGGCTGAGTTCTCCGCCCAGAGCAAAAAGGACGACGCGCATGAACTCTCTCCCGCGTCGTCGCGGGAGAGAGTGCCGGCGTCTGCCGGCGGGTGAGGGTCTGACGAGGACCGGCCTATCATTTCCAGCGCGAATTGCACGGCGCGCGCGGGCGCAGCCACCCTCGCCCGACCGCTCCGCGGCCCCCCCTCTCCCGCGCGGACGCGGGCGAGGATTGACGCGCGTAAACCTTCGCCACACCCATCACTCCCGCTCAGGTCCTGAGCGAGTCCAGCTCCTCGTGATGGGTCGCGACCTGCTGGGCCTTGGTGTAGCTTTCGATCAACAGGCGGTAATGCGGCCAGGCCTCGGCATAGACCTCGGCCCATTGCGCCGCGTCCGGCCGGTTCCAGGTTCCCTGCAGCTCGGAGAGCGTCGCACCGGTGTCGATCGGCACGGCGCCGGCCTGGGCCAGCCGTGCGATCGTCAGATCAGACGCCATCTTGGAAACCGTGCCCGACGCATCGACCACCGCGAAGACCCGATAGCCGGCCGCGACCGCGCTGATGCTCGGAAAGGCCAGGCAGACGCTGGTGATGGTGCCGGCGATGATCAGCGTCTTCTTGCCGGTCGCCTCGACCGCCGCGACGAAATCGGGATTGTCGAACGCGTTGATCTCGCCGCGACGCGCCACGTATCTGGCGTGAGGCGCCGCCTGGTGGATTTCCGGAATGAGCGGTCCGTTCGGTCCCTGCGGCACCGAGGCCGTGGTGATGACCGGGATCTTCGCCAGCGTCGCCGCCTTGGCGAGGGCGACGACATTGCGGCGCAGGCGCGGCACGTCGATATCCTCGACGACCTGGAACAATCCGCTCTGGTGATCGATCAGCAGCATCGCCGCATCGTTCACGTCGATGGTCGGCTTTGCCCCGTTGAAATTGGCGGCATTGGCGATCGTGTTCATTGCACTCTCCTTCAAGGTTTGCCGGGCCGGCGGCCCGTGGAGACCCGCGCCTCGCGCGGGCCGGAATTCCCGGTGCCGGTCGCGCCGGCCCCGGGGCATGCCTTCAGGCGTCGATCCGGCCGAAGCGGCCGGCCTGGACGTCGGTCATGGCCTGGCGGATTTCCTCGGCGCTGTTCATGACGAAGGGCCCGCTCATGACGACCGGTTCGTCGATCGGCTCGCCGCTCAGGATCAGCACCGAGGCGTCGGTCTCGGCATCAATCGTCAGCGCGCCGCCCTGGCTGTCGAGCAGAACGAACTGGGCATCGCGCGCCGCATCCGTACCGTTGATCCTGATGGCGCCGCGCAGTACCACCACGCCGACCGTGTGGCCCTCGGGCGGGGCCAGCGATGTGGTGCCGCCGCTGCTCAGCCTGAGGTCCCAGATGTTGATCGGCGTGAAGGTGCGCGCCGGGCCGTGGCCGCGTCCATAATCGCCGGCAATGACGCGCAGCGTGCCCGCACCGTCGGGCAAATCGACCGCGGGAATGTCGCGATCGAGCAGCGTCTGGTAGCCCGCCGCGGCGTTCTTGTCGCTGGCCGGCAGATTGACCCAGAGCTGGACCATTTCCAGCGTCCCGCCCTTGGCGGTGAAGCCGCGGGAATGAAACTCCTCGTGCAGGATGCCGGAGGCCGCGGTCATCCACTGGACGTCGCCGGGGCCGATGAGACCGCCATTGCCGGTGGAGTCGCGGTGCTCGACCTCGCCCTGGTAAACGATGGTGACCGTCTCGAAACCGCGATGCGGGTGCACGCCGACGCCGCGCGGCCGGTCGGCCGGGGCGAAGTCGTGCGGACCGGCATAGTCCAGCAGCAGGAAGGGACTGACATGCTGGCCGTGCGAGCCATGCGAGAAGATCGAGCGCACCGGAAAACCGTCGCCGACCCAATGCGGCCGGGTGCCGCTATAGACGCCTAGAACCCGTCTCATCATGTTTCTCCTGGGCCGCCCTCGTCGAGGGCCTTGCGTTGGAAGAGACAATAAGTTCGGGACGATCGGCGCTGTAGCATGCGAAATTCGGCTACACTGTCCTATTCGAAGAACGATGAGCCGCGATGCAGGACCTCAACGATTTGTATTACTTCGTCCAGGTGGTGGATCATGGCGGCTTCGCGCCGGCCGGCCGGGCGCTGGGGGTGGCCAAGTCCAAGCTCAGCCGTCGCATCGGCTTGCTGGAAGACCGGCTCGGCGTCAGGCTGGTCCAGCGTTCGACCCGCCGTTTCGCCGCCACCGATATCGGCCAGGCCTATTATCGCCACTGCCTGGCCATGGTGGTGGAAGCCGACGCCGCGCAGGAGGAGATCGACCGGACCCGTTCAGAGCCGCGCGGCGTGGTGCGCGTCTCCTGCCCTTCCTCGGTCCTGTATTTCCAGGTGGCCGAGATGATCGCCCGGTTCATGGCGGAAAATCCCAAGGTCGAGGTGCATCTGGAAAGTACCAACCGACGGGTCGACGTGATCCGCGAAGGTTTCGACATCGCCTTGCGCGTCCGTTTCCCGCCGCTGGAGGACAGCGACCTGGTGGTTCGGGTGCTCGCCGAAAGCGTGCAAAGGCTGGTCGCCAGCCCCACCCTCCTCACCGCCATCACGGATCCGCTGGTGCCGGCCGATCTCGGCACCTTGCCGAGCCTCAGCTGGGGGCCGCCGCATCAGGACCAGGAATGGTGTCTCGAAGGCCCTGGCGGCGCGACCGCGGTGGTGCGCCATACGCCACGCCTGGTCACCGAGGACATGGTCGCGCTGCGCCTTGCCGCCCTGCGCGGCGTCGGTGTCGTCCAGTTGCCGGCCATGGTGGTGCGGCGCGATCTCCAGGAGGGAACGCTGGTCGACGTCTTGCCGCACTGGGTGCCGCGCGCCGGCATCATCCATGCGGTGTTTCCTTCCCGCCGGGGCCTGCTGCCGTCGATCCGCGGGCTGATCGACTTCCTGGCTTCGGACTATGCCCGGCTCGCCCGCGACGAGGCGGCGCATGCCGTCGTTCATCCCATGAAGATGCGCGACGGGGCTTGACTTCCACCGGGACATGCAGCGATCATGCAATCGATTGCACAAGATCGCGACAGTGACGATGACGAAACCGCGGCGAAGACCGCGGCCGGATCGCGAGGGGAGAGGCGAGATGAGCGGCATGCGACTGACACGACGGCAGGCGATGGTTGGCGGGATCGCGGCGCTGGCCCCGATGGGCGCACCGACCGTCCACGCCCAGGACTTCATGACGCCGGAAACGCTGCGCGTCGGCTCGGTGCCCTATATCTCGGCCGGCCCGACCTTCATCGCGCTGGCGCGGGGCTATTTCGACAAGGTCAACCTCAAGGTCGAGATGAAGAGCTTCGCCGATGGCGGGCTGGCCATCCCGATCCTGACCGCCGGCGAGCTCGATATCACCATATCGACCTGCTCCGCCGGCCTGTTCAACACGCTCGCCAAGGGCGCCCCATTTCGGCTGTTCACCGGCGGCAGCCGCGAGCGGCCGGGCGTCGGCTCCCAATGCTTCATGGTCAGCAACGAATTGCACGCCAAGGGGCTGACCAGCATCGCCGAAATCGCCAGGGCCAAGGGCTCGACCATCGGCATCAGCGTGCGCGGCTCGATCTCGCAGTTTCTCTATTCCAAGGCCCTGGCCAAGGGCGGCCTCAAGCCGGAGGACGTCGAGTGGCAATGGGGCGTCGCCAGCAATATCTCGCCGCAGATGCTGAGCGCCAACCGCATCGGCATCACCAACCTGCCGGTGCCCATGTGTTTCGCCGCCGAGAAGCGCGGCCTCGGCAAGATCCTGTTCTGGGGTGACGAAGCCGCGCCCGACACCCAGATCGCGCTGTGGGCGGCCAGCGGCGAGGCTCGCGCCCGCCGCCGTTCGGCTCTGGTGCGTTTCGCCATGGTGCAGCGGCAGGCCGCGCAGGACTTCATGCAGGCCGCCCGCGACGGCAATCCGGCAATCATCAAGATCCTGGCCGAGGCGACCGGGCTGCCGCCGGAGATCATCGAATCCTCGCGGCCGCGCTGGTCCGGTTATGCGCCTGACGGCATGCCGAACCTGGATTCGGTGATGGAGCAGGCGAGCTTCTGGCACCGAGCCGAGATGATCCCGAAAGTGCCCTCTCCGGCCGAGGTCTTCGAACTCGACATCGCAGAAGAGGCGCGCAAGCGCCTCGACGACAAGAACCCCTTTATCTGACCTTCGGCCCGGCCCGGGATCGGCCGAGGCTACCGACCAGCATGGATGGCAGCACGATGAAAAAGACATTGTTCCGCAACGGATGGGTCGTGACGATGGACGAGGCCATCGGCGATATCGAGCGCGGCGAGGTGCTGATCGAGGGCGACACCATCGTCGCGGTCGGCCGCTCGCTCGGCGCAAGCGCCGACGAGGTGGTCGACGCGACCGACATGATCGTCATGCCGGGCCTGGTCAACGCCCATATGCACACCTGGCAGGCAGGCCTGCGCGGCATCGGCGCGCAATGGCCGGCGGGGGCCTATCACCGCCATGTTCACGGCAATATGGCCATGCGCTACACCGCCGAGGACACCTATCTCGGCAATCTCGTCGGCGCGCTCAACCAGATCGACAACGGCGTCACCACGCTGTTCGACTGGTGCCATATCCTGCGCGACCTGCCGATGGCGGAGCGGGCGGTGGACGCGCTGGAAGAAAGCGGCATCCGCGCCCTGTTCGGCCACGGCACCGCCAAGCCGGTGCCGGCGCCCGGCGAAAAGCACCATTCGGAAGTCCCGCATCCGCGCGAGCGGGTCGAGGCGCTGCGGCGCGGCCGGCTCGCCAGCGACGACCGGCTGGTGACGCTCGGCATGGCCATTCTGGGGCCGGAGATCTCGACCGCCGAGGTGTGCCTTGCCGACTACCGGCTGGCGCGCGAATTCGGCCTCGTCTCGACCTGCCACGTATCCTATCCGAGCGGCCAGCGCGTGCAGGAAAACGGCTGGCCGGCGCTGGCGGCCGCCGGCCTGCTCGGGCCCGACCACAATATCTGCCACGGCAACGCCCTGTCGGACGCCGACCTCGGCTTCATCCTCGATCACGGCGTGACGGTCACCCCCACGGTGATGCTGGAGTTGCAGGCCAAGGCCGATCCACCGCTCACCGTCCGGGCACGCGACCGCGGCGCGGTGATTTCGCTCGGCATCGACACCGAGCCGCTGTGCTCCGGCGACATGTTCAGCGAGATGCGTTCGACCTGGATGCACTACCGCCACTACACCAATATCGCCCGGGCGGCGGCCGGCCAGCCACTCGGCGAGATCGCCGTGACGGCGCGCGAGGTGTTGCACTGGGCCACCATGGGCGGCGCCAAGGTGATGCGGCTCGACCACCGCATCGGCTCGCTGACGCCGGGCAAGAAAGCCGACCTGGTGCTGCTCGACGCCAGCGATCTCGACCTGTTTCCGGTGTTCGATCCGGTCGTCAGCATCGTCGGTTATGCCAGCGGCGGCCATGTCGACAGCGTCTATATCGACGGCGTCGCCCGCAAGCGCGGCGGCCGACTGACCTTCCCGAAGGACGTGTTGCAGGCGCGCAAGCGCGCGCTGACGGAAGCCACGGCGCGGGTCATGAGGGAAGCCGGTTTGAATTTGCCGATCGGGTGAGGTTGGTGGCGGCGACACCCCAAAGGCTGCGACCAACCCTCCCCCATAGGGAGAGGGTGGCGCCGTCAGGCGCCGGGTGAGGGGTCGTCCGTTTCAGGATGGCGCGGCATGCGGCGCGAGCGCCAGCACCAGTCCCGGACGCCTACGCCCCTCACCCGGCAGCTGACGCTGCCACCCTCTCCCTATGGGAGAGGGTTGGTTCGCACATTATCTGCCGTTGTGCCCGAGACGACCGCCCCCCAAATCTGGACGATAATCCACCAGATCGGGACGAAAGCGCCTGTCGGCTCGTGTCCGTCTGATTAGGCTTCCTGCCCAGAAGAGCCGCCGAAAAACGGCGCTCCGGCTGGGCAGGACAACGCCATGATCCACGCACATGATACATCGCTCTCGGAAGACCAGCGCCTGATGCGGCAGAGCTGCCGTTCTTTCGTGGACGATATCGTCACCCCGTTCATCCGCTCGAACTGGAAGCGCGAATGGGACATGAGCCCCACCGGGCGGCTGCCGCCCGACATCCTCGAAGGCGCCGATCGGATCGGCGTCCGCACCCTCGGCGTGCCCGAGGCCCAGGGCGGCATCGAGCTCGACCGCGACACCGAGGTGAGAACCTTCGCGCTGATCGCGGAAGAGATCGCACGCGGCGATTCCGGCCTGGCCGACAAGCTGGTCCAGAACTGGAAGGTGTCGATCCTGCTGCGCGAATTCGCCCCCGCGCATCTGCAGGCGACATGGTTTCCGCGGCTCCTCGACGATCCGCAATTCCTGCTGGCCCATTGCCTGACCGAGCCGCGCGGCGCCTCCGATCGTTGGCTGCCCTACAACGTGCCGGAGGCGGCGATGCACACCAAGGCCGTGCGCGACGGCGACCACTGGGTGATCAACGGGCACAAGCAGTTCATCTCCAACGGCTACGACGCCAGCCTCTACGTCGTCTATGCCAATACCAATGCGAAGGTCGGCATGCTGCAGGGCACGTCGAGTTTCCTGGTGCCGCGCGACACGCCCGGCCTGACGGTGACCAAGTGCAACGAGACGCTCGGCTGCCGCTTCATGAACAATGGCGAGATCGTCTTCGAGGATTGCCGCGTGCCGGCCGACCACCTGCTGGTGGAGAGCGAGGCGCTGGGTAAGGCCGGGGTCTATTTCCGGGCCGGCAAGATCATCCAGGCGGCCAAGAATCTCGGCGTCGGCGTCGCCTGTTTCGAACGCACCGCCGACTATGTGCAGAACTATGTCCAGGGCGGCCGCATCCTGATCAAGCACCAGGCGGTGGCGCTCAGGCTTGCCGACATGGCGACCCGCATCGAGGCGGTCCGCTCGCTCGTCGAGCGTGCCTCGAAAGCGGTCGACGAGGGCCATCCGGACATGGACGCGCTGTGCAACATGGCCAAGGTCTATGCGTCGGAGGAGATCATGAAGGTCGCCCAGCACGCGCTCGAACTGCATGGCGGCAATGGCGCCATGCTGGAATTCGGTATCGAAAAGCTGTTCCGCGACGCCGCGATCTTCCTGCACATGGACGCGACCGTCGATGTCAGCCGGATGAAGATCATCAAGACCATGTTCCCGGCGACCGCGGGGAAATATGCGGGGCCGGAGGCGTGAGGGGTGGCGAATGGCGAATGGCGAATGGCGAATGGCGAATGGCGATGAAACCAAACGCGTGGTGCGCGTAAACCCTCGCCCGCTTGCGGCAGAGGGTGGCGCCGTCAGGCGCCGGGTGAGGGTCTGAAGCGGGCCGGCCCGTCAATTCGGCCCGAAACGCGTGACGGTTTGGCGCAACCACCCTTCCCCGGCCGCTGCCGCGTCAACCCTCTCCCGCGAAGGCGCGGGTTGAAGCGCTCCACCGGGGGGCCCCCGCCATCCCCTAATCCGCCAGCAAGCTCGCCATGATCCGCTCGCGGCTGAGCGGCATGTGCCTGATCCGGCTGCCGAGCGCGCGGGCTACCGCATTGCCGATGGCCGCGGCGACCGGTCCTTGCGAAGCCTCGCCGACGCCGAGCGGCCGGTCGGCCGCGACGTTCAGCAATTCGATCGTGACGGGCGGCACCTCGGAAAAGCGCAGGATCGGGTAGTCGTCCCAAGTGCGGCTCGCATTGATGCCCTCGGCGAAGCGCACCTGTTCCTTCAAGGTCCAGCTCGCACCTTGCAGGATGCCGCCCTCGATCTGGTTCCTCACCCCGTCGGGATTGATGACGAGGCCGGCATCGACCGCCGACCAGATGCCGGTCAGCCGGACCTCGTCGCCAACCTCGACCTCCGCCACCACGGCGCAATAGGCCGCGCGGTTCTTGTAGCGGGAAAAGCCGATGCCCTTGGCCTGCCCCGTGCCGGTCCCGGCATTCTCCCGCCAGTCCGAAGCCGCGGCGGCGGCCGCGACCACCGCGCGGGCGCGCGGATCGGCCAGCAGCTCCAGACGATAGGCGACGGGGTCGCGCCCGGCGGCCTCGGCGAGCTCGTCGAGAAAACCCTCGATGGCGAAGACATTGGCGAAGGCACCGAGCGTGCGCAGCGACGAGGCGCGCACCGGCTGGCCGGTGATCAGGTGGTGGATGACCCGCTGGCCCGGCACCGCATAGGGGATCGCGGCATTGCGAATGCCGCCGCCGCCGGCAGCATCCGGCACATCGGCGGCCGGCCCCGCGGCGGGCGGATCGGGCAAGGCTTCCGCGACCTGCAGGTTGACATTGCCATTGCCGCCGGGACGGGCGGCATGGGGCGGGCTCCAGATCTCGGTCGTCCAGCCCAGCGGGCGGCCCGCGGCGTCGAGGCTCGCCTGGAGTCGCACCGCCATGGCCGCCCCGACCGGCGAAAACCCGAGCTCGTCATCGCGGGTCCATTCGACCCGCACGAGCCGGCCGGGATGGCGCAGCGCCAGGAAGGCGGCGTCGGCCGCGGCGTCGTCGGCGCCGTTATGACCGTAGCAGCCGGAGCCCTGGCGATGGATGACCGAGACATCGGCCGGATCGAGCTTGAACGCCCGCGCGATGGCGCCGCGCAGGGGAAAGACGCCCTGCGAATGACTGAAAACGGTGAGCCGGCCAGCCTCGAAACGGGCGAGCCCGCAGGACAGGCCGATCGAGCCATGGGCAAGAAACGGCCTGGAAAACGTCGCGGCGATCGGCGGACCGACATCGTCCTGCAACGCGCCGGTGTCGATCACCCGGTCCTGAACGGCCTGGGCCATCAGCCAGTCCGGCGAACCGGCATCGTCGGGCACCCCCACGCCACCGGTCCAGACGGCATGGCCACGCAGGATATCCCGGGCGAGGCCGAGATGGCGTGCGTCGCCCGCGGTCACCGCCAGCACGTCGCCGTCGCGGTGGCAGACGACGCCGTCGCCGAGCCGGCCAAGCCTCGCCATGTCGAAACCCGCAAGCCTGCCGCCCCGCCGGGGCGGCCGCATCACCCAGCCGAACAGCATGCCCGGTTCGGCGATATCATGGATGAACGGGGCGCCGGCGACCTTGGCCTCCAGGTCGACCCGCGGCAGGCTCTGCCCGACCAGGCGATAATCCCCGGCCGGCTTGACCACGGCCGCGCCCGTGGCGCTGCGCGTCCAGTCTATATCGCCGGCGAGCGACCAGTAGTCGAGATTGGTCGGCCGGCCCTCGTGGCTGAAGGCGCCGTCCTCGACCGTGAGAGCGGCGGGTGCCGCGCCCAGGCGATCGGCGGCGGCCGTTGTCAGCAAGGCGCGCGCCTCGGCGGCGACCAGCCGGATCGCGCCGCCGGAGGCCTCGACCGACTGGCTACCGGCCGTATAACCCTCGTTCGGCCCCTGGTCGGTATCGCCCGAGACCATGGCGATGCGCGTGGGGGCGACGTCGAGTTCCTCCGCCGCGATCTGGGCGAGCGCGGTCAGCACGCCCTGCCCCAGTTCGACCTTGCCGGTGGCGATGATCACGCCCTGGTCGGCGAAACGGATCCAGCGATCGAGCCGCGGATTGTCGGCCAGGGTCGGCGGCAGCTTATCGGCCATGGCCGGCCCCTCGCGCGCGAAGCACGGCGGCGGCCCGTTCGACCGCCGCGATGATGCGGTTATGGGCGCCGCAACGGCAGAGATGACCGTCCAGCCCTGCCGTGATTTCAGCGCGCGACGGCGCCGGATTGGCGGCGAGCAAGGCAATCCCGCTCATCAGGATGCCGGAAAGACAGAAGCCGCATTGGCCCGCCTGCTCGTCGATCAGCGCCTGCTGCAACGGATGCAGGCCGCCGGCCGAGACGCCCTCGACCGAGGTCACGGCGCGGCCGGCAAAGGCGCGCGCCTCGCGGCCGCAGGAATGCACCGGCCGGCCGTCGACCAGCACCATGCAGGCGCCGCATTGCTCCAGGCCGCAGCCGAGCCGGGTCGCCTTCAGACCCAGGCGATCGCGCAACAATTCGATCAACGCCACCGGATCGTCGGCGGCGAGCGTCACGGCCTGGCCGTTCACCTGCAAGGACAGGACCTCGGTCATCGCCTGCCCCCGCCACGCGCCTCGGCCAGGATACTGCCGTCGACATAACGCGAGGCGGGCGGTGGTACGCCGTTCCAGTCGCCCTCGAGTTCGGCCCGCAGCGCCAGGACGGTCGCCATGCCCTCTGCATTGACTTCGATATCGCGGAACAGGCCGGTGATCGGATCGACCACCGAGGCGTAGCCGGCAGCGGCGGTCGCCGGATCCATGTTCAGCCGTTCGACCAGCAGCGCGATGGCCGCCGCGCGATTGGCCGGGTCGAAGGTCCAGGCGAGGCCGGCCATGAGCCCACTGAGATAGGCCACCATGCTCGCCCGCTCGGCGGCGGCGAAACGGCGAAGCGCGAAGACGCCGATGCCCTGGTAGGGGCCGATCCAGCGCGACACCGGGCCGAGCCGCTTCAGGCCGCTGCGCGCGGCGAGGTCGGCATAGCTCGGACTGAGCAAGGTCGCGGCGAAGCTTCGGTCGGCGATCATCGCGGCGGCCCGCCGGTCGGTCGCCCCAACCGCGCGCAATTGATAGTGAACGCCGGCCGTCAGCCCGGCCAGAGCCAGGATCTTGCGCAATTGCAGCGCGAAGGCGGTGTTCGGCGCGTCGACGATGACGGTCCGGCCCATCAGGTCGGCGATCTCGGACACGTCCTGCTGCACCACCAGTTCGTTCATGCCGTCGTCGAGCCCGGCGAGAACCACCACGTCGACGCCCTCGGTCTCGACCATGGCGACGGCATTGTCGACGGCGGCATGGGCCACGTCGATATCGCCGGCCGCCAGCGCCCGCCGCAAGGTCGGCGAATTCGGGGTCCAGGCGATCTCGACCGCCAGGCCGCGCGCCGCGAAAGCGCCCTCGGCCTCGGCCGCCAGCAGCGGCAGGTTGCCGGCGCCGGCAAAGGACATGACACGCAGCCTCGCCAGCCTTGGCGTGGTGGCAAGGTCGGGACCGGGCTTGGACGAATCACTCACGGAACCACTCCTTGCGTACCGGCGGCCGGATCGGCGGCGCGGCTTCGAAAATTCTCGATGCGGGAATTCTTGGCAATCGATTGCACAATGTCAATTGCCATCTTCGCGCCAGCCCATCGAGCCGATTTCGCGCCATCGCGGCAGCGTGATTGACGGCGCGATCGGGACAATGACACTTGTGGTGCGACAGGATGATCGAACCGGCATGGCAAAGCGACCCGTGGGCAAGATACCCCCTCCGGCCGGAACAGCGTCTCCGGCCAGGACGCCGGCCGCCGACCGGCCCCCGGCCGCGCCCGCCCGCCTGAAAGATGTCGCCGACCATGCCGGCGTGCATATTTCCACCGCCTCGCGGGCCCTCGATCCGCTGAAGGAGCGACGCATCTCGCCTGACGTCGCGGCCAAGGTGAAGGCTTCGGCCCAGGCGCTCGGCTACCAGGGCAACGTCATCGCGGCGAGCCTGCGCCGGCGCCGCTCGCACACCGTCGGCGTGGTGGTGCCCGACCTGACCAATCCCATGTTTCCACCGATGTTCCGCGGCATCGAAGACCGGCTGCAGCAGATCGGCTACAGCGCGCTGCTGACCAATTCCGATTTCAACCTGGAACGGGAATGGCAGTTGCTCGACATGTTCATCAAGCGGCAGGTCGACGGGCTGATCCTGGCGACCGCCCGACTCGACGATCCCATCGTCAAGGCTGCGCTCGAGCGCGGCATGGCCATCGTGCTGATGAACCGCTCGACCGGCGGCATGACGGTGCCGGCGATCCTGGCCGACGAAACCGCCGGCATCCAGGAGGCTTTCGACCACCTCCACGGCCTCGGCCATCGGCGTATCGCCCATATCGCCGGCCCACAGGACGTCTCGACCGGCAAGACCCGCCACGACGCCTTCGCCGCCGCCGCCCGGCGCCATGGACTGGAGGCTGGACCGCGGCAGGTCGTGATCGCCGGCCAGTTCAGCGAGGAGGCCGGCCGGCGCGCCGCGCTGCACCTGCTGCAATCGGGACTGGCGCCATCGGCGATCGTCGCCGCCAATGACGCCCTGGCGCTCGGCGTCTACGAGGCACTGCGCGAACTCGGCCTCGATTGCCCGGGCGACGTCTCGGTGACCGGCTTCAACGACATGCCTTTCGTCGACAAGCTGAAGCCGGCGCTCACCTCGGTGCGCATCCCGCAATACCGCATGGGCTACGAGGCCGCCGACGAATTGATCGCGCGGCTCGACGACCCGGCGCGGCCGGTGGCCAGCCGCGTGCTGCCGCCGAAACTGATCATCCGGGGCTCGACCGGCCCGGTGCGTCAAAGCGCCTGACCCCGACGGCGTTGACGCGGATTCGGGGCGCCCCATAATGCAACCGATTGCTGCGCACCGCCCCCAGGATGATTTCTGCCGGAGTTCGACCATGCGCCTGACACGACGGACCGCCATTGCTTCCAGCCTGGGCGCCCTCGCCGCACCGGTGGCGCGGGCCCAGGATTTCATGGCGCCGGAGCAGCTCCGGGTCGGCATCGTCCCCTATATTTCCTCGGGCCCGACCTTCATCGCCCAGGCCAGGGGCTATTTCGACAAGGTCAACCTGAAGGTGACCACGCAGAGCTTCGCCGATGGCGGGCTCGCCATCCCGATTCTCACCGCCGGCGAACTCGACGTCTCGGTCTCGACCTGTTCGGCGGGCCTGTTCAACACCCTCGCCAAAGGCGCGTCGTTCCGGCTGATCATGGACCGCAGCCAGGAGCTGCCGCGGCGCGGCTCGCAATGTTTCATGGTCAGCAACGAACTGTACGCCAAGGGCCTGACCGGGATCGAGCACATGGCCAAGGCCAAGGGCTCGATCATCGGCATCAGCGTACGCGGCTCGATCTCGCAGCTGCTCTATACCAAGGCGCTGGAAAAGGGCGGCCTGACGCCCGAGGACGTGGAGTGGCAATGGGGCGTCGCCGGCAACAGTTCGCCGCAACTGCTCGGCGCCAACCGCATCGGCATCGCCAACCTGCCGGTACCGCTCTGCTTCGCCGTGGAAAAGCGCGGTGCCGCCAAGATCCTGTTCTGGGGCGACGAGGCCCAGCCCGGCGCCCAGGTGGGGCTGTGGGCGGCAAGCGGCGAGGCGCGCACGCGCCGACGTTCGGCGCTGGTGCGCTTCGCCATGGCGCAATTGCAGGCGGCACGTGATTTCATGAAAGCGGCGGCCGACAGCGATCCCGCGATCAACCGCATCCTGGCGGAAGCCACTCAATTGCCGCCGGAATTGATCGAGGGCGCCCGGCCGCGCTGGTCAGGCTACCCCTTGGACGGCATGCCGAATGTCGCCTCAGTGATGGAACAGGGCGCGTTCTGGGCCAAGGCCGGCCTCATCCCCAAGGCGCCGACGCCGGCCGAGACCTTCGATCTCGGCATTGCCGAGGAAGCACGCAAGCGGCTCGACGACCGCAACCCCTTCGTCTGAGCCGCGGCGCATGTTCAGCCGAGCTTGATGTGCTTCAGGCAACAGGTTTCGAAGCGCCAGAGGTCGCCGTGACGGCGGGCGAATTCGCCTTCGTAGGATTCAAGGCAGGCGCGGGCGACGTCCTCGCTGACCTCGGCGGCGGCGGCGATCTCCTTGATCTCGCACCAGCAGGGCATATCCTTGAGCTGGGCCAGGACATATCTTCGAACCGCGCCATTGGGCCGGTCGTCATGGAGCCTTTTCATGATCGATCACCAGCGAAACAGCCGTCCGGTGATACGGGCGGCTTTCATCCTGGCTTGATGTAGGAAGACAATTCCGCGACCGGAAGGGCCCGGTCGTCAAGGGTGCTCCGCGCGATCGGCGGCTTGCGCAACGGCGCCGCGTCGCCTTGGGCGGCCTCAGGCCCTGATGTCGACGCCCGATGGCGTGCCCTGCCGGCTCTGCAGCACCGCGAGAATCTGCTTCCAGTCGGCATAACCCGATTTCGGGTTGGTGGCCTCGCCCCGGCTTTCGATGCCGGCGATGGCGTCCTGCGCGGTCTGGATATAGTTCATTGGCTGATTGCCCACCGCCTCGCGCTCGGCCGCCGTGAACGGCACGAATTCGCCATTGGGCCCGACCTTGCCGAGCGGCCCGGCCATCTGCAGCATGCCGGCCTGGGTCAGGTCGAGCGCGCCGGCATCCTGCAGCTGGCGCGAGAGCCCGACCATCTGGTTCCTGGTCATGCTGGTGAAATCATAAGTGCTGACGCCGCGGCCGGAACCGCCGGCCGCCGGTTGCGGCGCACCGGTCACCGAGGCCGCCGATATCGTCGCGCGATTGCCAGTGCTCGGCCGCCCAACCAATGATGCATAGAGGCCGCCCGTTCCCTCACCAATATTCATGTCGTCCTCACCCAGGCTGCCGTTCCTGCCGGCGCGGCGTCAGGCAATGCCCGTGCCAGACAATAACTTCCTGTGGGTTGAGCCACTTGCGTCCCATGCAACCGCTCTGGAGCAGGTCGACGGCCGGAACAATCTTGCCGGGTACGGCAATTTCTGCCGCAGCATTCGGCCATTGCGGAATGCCGCAAGGCCTCAGTAATATTGGAGATAGCGGGTGACGTCCCTGCCGCAGCGACCGTCGGACCAGGTCTCCGGCGGATCCAACCCGATATCGCGATGAAGCCGTGGTTCGAATGCAGGGGCGACCACGGACTGCGCGCCGCGGTGCCGACCGAAACACGCCCGCCAGGCGAGGCCGAGGGCAACCGGCCAGGACCGTAAGGACGGCAAGAACCGCGCGGACCGGGCGCTCTCCCGCTCATGTCGCGAACAGGTCGTGCAGACGGTGGCCATGACGTGTCGTTCTCCGGATGACGCTTCGATTGAAAGGTGTGCGCCAGGGCGGAGATAAACAATTGGCCTTGAATGAACGCATTGTTCGTCTGTATGAACACTCATGCAACTCGACCTGATCCAAAACCTGCTGATCTTCACCCGGGTAGCCGAGGCGCGCAGCGTCACGCGGGCGGCCGAGCGGCTCGGTCTGTCGAAGGCCGCGGTGAGCGTCAGGCTGAAGGCGTTGGAACGCGAGCTGGCACTGCAGCTGGTCAATCGCAGCACCCGGTCGCTGACCCTGACGGATGCCGGCGAGCGCCTGCTCGACGGCATGGACCGCATGCTGGCCGATGCCAACGATACGGTGGCCAGCGTGCGCGACCTGGCGCTCGAGCCAACCGGCCGGCTGCGCATCACCGCCTCGATCGGCGTCGGTATCAGCTTCGCCGCACCGCTCATCCCGGGCTTCCTCGACCGCTATCCCGAAATCGAGGTGGACCTTTCGACCAGCCAGGATATCGCCGACCTCGCCGCCCAGGGTTTCGACCTTGCGCTGCGCTTCGGCAACATCATCCGTGGCACCGACATGGCCTGGCCGGTCGGGCGGGTCGACTGGCACCTGGTGGCCTCACCGGGCTATCTCGCGACCCATGGCGTGCCGCTGCAACCAGCCGATCTCGCCCGGCATCGCTGCCTGCTCTACGGCTGGCAAGCCGTGCACGACCCGGCCTGGCGGTTCAGCCGCGACGGCCGGCACGAGCCGGCCCCGGTGCGAGCGGGCTTCAAGGCCAATAACGGCGAATTGCTGATGCAGGCGGCGCTCGCCGATGGCGGCGTCACCATGCTGTCAGGCTTTGCCTGCCGCCGCCACATCGCGTCCGGCGCGCTGGTGCAGCTCATGCCCGACTGGACCATCGAAGGCTCGGACGCCGAGATCATCTTCGCGGTCAGGCCCTGGAGCCCGCGCGTGCCGCGCACGGTCCGGGCCTTTGTCGATTACCTGCAGGCGATCGATACGCCGGTCGCCTGACGCCGCGAGCATCGGGACCCTGCCCCGCCGTCCCCCCCCCTTGCTGCCGCACCGCACGGCATGGAAGAACCTGCGGCCCGTCCCCGACGCCCCGTTCCGGGGCGCGCCGGTCCGAGCCGCCCGATCATGCATGACGCCGCCGCCCCCTTGCCGCTGTCCCGCGCCGTCCTGAAAGAGGTCCGCGCGTCGCTCGCCCTCGGCTGGCCGCTGGTGCTGACCAATATCGCGCAGGTCGCGCTGATGGCGACCAACCTCATCTTCGTCGGCCGGCTGGGCAAGGACGAACTCGCCGCCACCGCCATGGCGGCGAGCCTCTATCAGGCGGTGATGCTGCTCAGCATGGGCATCGTTTCGGCCTCGATGCTGCTGATGGCCAAGGCGCTCGGCCGCAACCCGGGCGAGGTCGAGGATATCAGGCGCACCGTCCGCCAGGGCCTGTGGAGCGCTGTGCTGATCTCGCTGCCCGCCTGGGTCGTGCTCTGGCACTGCGACAGGATCTTCGTCTTCCTCGGCCAGGACCCGGCGCTCGCCGCACGCTCGACCGCCTTCATGCATGCGCTGCAATGGGGCCTGCTGCCTTATCTCGGCTATATCGTGCTCAGGTCATTCCTCGCCGCCATGCAGAGGCCGCTCTGGACCATGCTGGTGGCCGGGATCGCGGCCGCCTTCAACGCGCTCGCCGGCTGGAGCCTGATCTATGGCCATCTCGGCCTTCCCGCGCTCGGCCTGAAAGGCGCGGGCCTCGCCACCGCCAGCGCCATGGTCGTGCTCATGCTCGGGCTCGTCATGGTGGTCTGCCTCGACCGGCGGTTCCGCGGCTATCGGCTGTTCCGCGACCTCTGGCGGCCCGACCTGAAGCGGCTTGCCGAGATCTGGCGGCTCGGCCTGCCGATCGGCATGGCGCAAGCCTTCGAGACCTCGATCTTCTATGCCTCCGCCATGATGATGGGCCTGCTCGGCGCGACCGCGCTGGCCGCGCATGCCATCGTCGCGCAGATCGGGGGGGCAACCTTCATGGCGGCCATCGGCCTCAGCCAGGCCGCCAGCGTCCGTGTCGGCCGGGCCCATGGCGCCGCCGACCCCGCCGCGGCGCGGCTCGCCGGCTGGACCGCCTATGGCCTGACGGTGGCTTATATGCTCACCGTCGCCGCGGTGATGCTGCTGACGCCGAAGACGCTGATCGCGGCCTTCGTCGACATCACGGCGGCCGCCAACCAGGACGTCGTCGTGCTCGCCTCGACCCTTTTGATCTGCGCCGCGCTGTTCCAGCTCGGGGACGGCATCCAGGTCGCCTGCCTCGGCATGCTGCGCGGGCTGCACGACACCACCGTGCCGATGATCATCACGGCAATAGGCTATTGGGGCATCGGCATGCCGCTCGGCGCGACGCTCGCCTTCCACTGGGGTTTCGGCGGCGTCGGCATCTGGCTGGGGCTCGCCTCCGGGCTTTCGGCGGTGGCCATCCTGACCACCTGGCGCTGGGTGAGGTTGAGCCGCCGCCTCGTCTAATCGCTCACCGGGCAGGTGGCGACCTCGGCCAGCGACTTCACCACGCAATCGGCGCCGAGGCCGGCGGCCGACGGGGTCACCACGATGACCACCAGCCGCGTCGACAGGTGTTTCGCGATCAGCGCATTGACGTCGGCGGCGGTGACCTCGGCGACCCGATCGGGATAGGCTTCGAGATCATCGGCGCCTTGCCCGTCGAGCAGGGCCGCGCGGACGCGGCCGGCGGCGCTGTTCGAGCGGCGCATGGCCTCGGCGAATTCGGCGACGATCCGCGTCTTGACCGGCTCGACCTCGTCCGGCCTGACGCCTTCGGCCAGGAAGCGGTCGAATTCCTGGCGCACGGCGGCCAGCGCGTCGGCGGTGCGGCCGGTGGCGACCGAACTGCGCATCATCAGCCGGTAATGCCCGCGGCTGAGCGGGCCGATGGCGGCCTCCGCGCCGTAGGAGGCGCCGAGCCGCTCCCTGACGGCGCGCCACAGGCGCGAGGCGCCGCCCCGTCCGAGCACGGTCATGGCGATGTCGCGCGCCGGCCGCTCCGATGTCGCGTTCCAGTCCGTCGCCTGTCCGGCGACGATCACCGACTGCGCCACCGGCCGCTCGATCGCGATGGTGCGCAGCGGCCGCAACGGCTGGAACGCCACGACCGGCTTCAGTTCGGCGGTCGCCGGCAGGCCACCGAAGGTTTCGTCAACCAGGGCCGCCACCGCCGCGCGATCGAGCGGGCCGGCCGCGACGACGACGAGATTGTCCCGGGCGAGCACCGCCTTGCGCCAGGCTTCGATATCGGCGAGCGACACCGCATCGACGACCGACGACGGCTCCATGGTCAGGGCCGAGACCAGGGGATGGTCACCCGCCAAGAGCCGCACCAGCGCGTCGGCCGCGAGTGGTTCGGCCGCTTCGCGTTGCGCCCGCGCGCCATTGAGAATCTCGCGTTTCAACCGCGCCAAGTGGCGCGGCGGCAGGCGCGGTTCCATCAGCATCAGCCGCAGCAGGCGCGCCGCCTGGGCGGTGGTCTCGGCCGGGCCATGGAGCTCGCCGAGCGTGAAGGCGATGGTGCGCCTGAACGAAACGGTGGCGCCGAGATCCTTGAACTCCTCCTCGAGCGCGCCGCCGTCGAAGGGGCCCGCCCCGCCGGCAACCAGCAGCCGGGGCGCCAGCCGCAGCAGGCCGATCGTCTCCGGGCTGTGCAGCGCATGCCGGTCGCGCCAGAAGAAGGTCAGGGCCTGCGCCGTCTCGCCGGCGAGCGGCAAATGCACCAGCCTTATGCCCTGGGCCGTCGGCGCGTCAGTGATGCCGAAACCGCGCGCCGCGGCCGGCCCGGCGAGCCCGGCAAGGGCCAGCACGACAAACGCCAGGACCGGGCCGACCAGCCGGCCGAACCAATCGGCCGGTTTCGGCCGTGCGATCGATACCATGAACCGGACGGCCATCATTGCGTCCCCGCCGGTGCGAAGATGACGGTTGCCTCGCGCCCCTCGGCGGTCGTGGCGCGCAGCAGCGCATTGACCTCGTCTGGCCTGAGGGCGGCAACCGCCGGCGCCAGTTCTGCGAGCCGCTCGTAAGGCAAGGGATAACCGAGCCATGAGATCAGGCGCGAGGCCGCCGTCTGGGGATCGTCGAGATCGATCCTGTCACGCATCGCGTAGCGCCGCTTCAACCGTTCGAGCGTCGCCTCGTCGATGCCCTGGGCCGCGAGCGCGCGCAAATAGGTGCGCAGCGCCTCCGCCAGCCGATCGCGTGTCACGTCCGGCTCGGGAACCGCGGCCAGGCCGACCTGCAGCACGCCGTCCATGACGCGCTCGAAGGTCACATTGCTGATGGCCGATGCCACTGCGTCCTGCTCGACCAGCCGGCTGTGCGGGCTGCCGCCGAGCTTGCTCGACAGGAACTGGGCGATCAGCCTGGCCGCCGCCAGCGTCTTCACCGGATCCTGGTCGGTGAAGGGGATCGCGCGGCCGACCGCAACCGTGACGGTCGCGATCCGCCGGTCCTCTTTCAGGAAGACCTGGCTCGCCGGGGTCAGGTCGGGCCTTCGGCCAAGCCATGGGCGCGCCGGCGGCGGCGCCGGATCGAGCGGTGCCAGATGTTTCGCCGCGATCCGGTGCAGTTGGTCCTCGTCCACCGGACCGGTGACGAGAAAATAGACGTTCGACCGGCGATACCAGGCGGCGAGGTAGGCACGGGCATCGTCGGAGGTCAGCCCTGCTATCGTCGCCGGCGTGCCGATGGTCCATTGGCCGAGCGGATGGTCGGGATAGAGAAAACGCGAGACCTCCTGCCACACCGGCGAGAAGGGATTGGCGCCGACGCGCCAGTTGAATTCCTGCAGCACCACATTGCGCTCGCGCAGCGCGTCCTGCGGCGTGATCTCGAAGCCGCCGAGCCGCGCGGCGTAGAAGCCGAACAGCCGGTCCAGCCGCTCGGTCGCATCCGGCGCATCCGCCGGATAGCGGTGGATGTAGCCGGTGATCTTCGAGCTCGTCCAACCGTTCGACGTGCCGTCGGCGAAGAACCGGAGCGCCGCGTCCCGGTGCTCGGCATTGCGGCCAACCAGCACCAGGTGCTCAAGATAGTGCGCGATGCCCCGGCAGTCATTGCCGGCCTCGTCGGCGCAGCCGGCGAGAACGATCATCTGGAACTGGATGAAACGCGCCTTGGCGTCGCTGACCAGGAACACGCGATCGGCGATCTGACGTTCGGCGGCGGCAGCCGGCCGGGTCGCGATCATCGCCACCATGGTCAAAACGAGGAACAGGATACGCAGGCCAGGCATCGTCGGTCGTCCCCGGAGCGTTCGGTCGGATGCCAGGCGCGACCCGCTCCCCCTTGCCGGCGGCGGGCCGCGCGCCATCAAAGCATCGCGGCCATGCCAAGTCATCCGGGCCGCGATCACGACCACGACAACCCGAACGGCCGGTGAAGCGCGCGCTACATGGCCCGGCGCGGCACTGCCTGCAGAAAGTCCTGCAATTGCTGCTTCCAGAACCTGGCCATGCCGGTGGTGCCGTGGCCGCGCGTCTCCTCGCTCGCCGGGATCAGGAAGAGCCGGGCATTGGCGATCCGTCTCAGCTCGCGTTCCATGATGCCGGTTTCCGGCGGATTGCGCTCGTCATCGGCGGAGTTGATCGCAAGCAGTTGCGCCTTGATACGCTCCAGGCCGGGCGACGGATTGTAGTCGCGCGAGGATTCCCACTGGAAGAGGAAGTCGTTGGCATCGGCGGTGAAAGGGGCCGCCAGCCGCTCGTCCAGCAGCTTGTCGGCGAGCGCGCTGGTCGGCGCAGCCTTCTGATAGGCCAGGCTGCCGCCGCTGGTGGCGATGCCGAAGAACACGTTGGCCACCCGCAAGGCCCGCGGCTGGGTGGTGTAATTGCCGTTGTTCCAGTCGGGGTCGTTGCGCACGGCGTCGATGATCAGGCGGCGCATGATCCAGTTGCGGCTCGCCATCGCGGTCGGCTGGGAGGCCATGGGCACCAGTGCATCCATGAAATCCGGATAGGTCACGCCCCAGATCCAGCTGTGCATGCCGCCCATCGAATTGCCGAGCACCAGGCGCAGGTGGCGGACGCCAAGGCCCTCGGTCACCAGGCGATATTGCGCCTGCACCATGTCGTCGTAATTGTAAGCCGGGAAGCGGGCGCGCAGGCCGTCCGAAGGCTTGGACGAGGTGCCTGCGCCGATCGCATCGGGCAGGATGATGAAATATCTGGCGGCGTCGAGCGGCTGGCCCGGCCCGAACAATTCACCGGCGAAACCGGCATTGAGCATGCCGGCGGCGGAACCCGCCGTGCCGTGCAGGATCAGCACCGGCTCGCCGCTGGGCGCGCCGATCGTGACATAGCCCAGCCGGAGCTCGGGCAGGATCTCGCCGGTGTGGAAGCGAAAGTCGCGCGCGACGAAGACACCCTGTTTCGGCGCCGGATAGTCGGCCGCCATCGCCGCGAAGGCGACCAGCGACAAGACCGCCGCGGCAGCCGCGCGGCGCAGCACATTCATCACCCTCATGCCTGCCTCCCTGACGGGCGCCGATGCCGGGGCGACAACTCCGGCTCGCCGCTCTCGATGGCGAACTATCGCCGTGGCACAACCCGCCGGCAAGGCCGGGCAATCGCTTACGGCCCGGCCGCCGCAACTTCTCCAGATAATTCATCCGGATGCGGCAAGATATTGGATCGCCTCGCTTTTCCCGCTCGCAATTCGATTCCGATTCACCTGAAGAGCCGCCCCACCTGCGACCTCGTCTCGGTGGGCGGCGGGCGGCGGCAAGGCCCGCCGCTCACAACTTCTCGATGCCGGCCTTGTCGACCACCTCGGTCCAGCGGCGAACCTCGGACGCGACGAAGGTCTTCATCACCTCGGGCGTGGTGGCCTCCGGCTGCACGCCGAGCGAGCCCAACTGCTCGCGCACCTTGGCATCGGCGACGGCCCGGCGGATACCGTCATTGAGCTTGGCGACGATCGCCGGCGGGGTCGCGGCTGGCGCCGCGACGCCGATCCAGGAGCGCACCTCGAAGCCCGGCAAGGTGGCGGCGACCAGCGGCACCTCGGGCAATGCCGGCCAGGGCGCGGCCGAGGTGATGCCGAGGCCGCGAATGGTGCCGGCGCGCACCGCCGAACCGGTCACGGTGATGCTGTCGACCATCAGGTCGATACGGCCCGACATCAGGTCGGTGAGCGGCTGCATGCCGCCGCGATAGGGCACGTGGGTCAGCTTGATGCCGGCGGTGACCGCCAGCAATTCGCCTGTCAGGTGCTGCGTCGAGCCGAAGCCGACCGACGAGAAGGTAAGCTTGCCCGGCTCGCGTTTCGCCGCCGCGACAAGGTCGGCCAGGCTCTTGATCGGGCTCTCGGCCGCGGTGGCGATGACGAAGGGAAAGGTCGCGGCCAGCGAGACGAAGGCGAAATCGTCGACCGGATTGAAGCGCAGCGCCTTGTAGAGCGCCGCCGAGACGGCATGGCCGCCGGTCAGCAGGATGAGGCTGTAGCCGTCGGGATTGGCACGCGACACCACTTCGGAGGCGAGATTGCCGCCGGCGCCGGGCTTGGCCTCCACCACCACCTGCTGGCCGAGCGTGCCCGACAGGGAATTGGCCAGGACCCGGGCAATGGAATCGGCATTGCCGCCGGCGCCGAAACCGTGGACCAGGGTCACCGGCCGCTGCGGCCAGTCCTCGGCACGCGCGGCCTGGGGCATGGCGCCCGCGGCGATCAGGCTGGCGAGCGCCAGGCGGCGGTTGAGCATGGGGTGTTCCTTCCTGCGATGATGTCTTGTCGTTGCCGCGGCGGCCTGTGCCGGCCGTTCAGAGATGCCTGCCGCTGTCGACCACCAGGGTCGAGCCGGTGGTGAGCCTCAGATGGGTGATGGCCGCCATGACGGCGAGCGCGACGTCGTCGGCCTCGGCGACGATCTTCAGCGGCGTCGAGGCCGCCTGTTTCTCGACGCCCTCGCGGCCCCGGCCGGGCACGAAATCGGTGGCGACCGCCGCCGGCGACACGCCGATGACCCGGATCTCAGGACCGAGCACGCGGGCGAGCGACAGGCCCATGGTGTCGAGCGCCGCCTTGGAAGCGCAGTAGGCGATACTACTGCCGAGCCCGGTGACCGCCGAGAGCGAGGAAATATTGACGATGATGGCGTCGCCGCCGCGCCTCATCAGCGGCGCGAAGGCGCGAATGGTGGCGAAGGGGCCGCGCACATTGGTCCGCAGGATGCGATCGAAGACCTCGTCGGTCAGCGCATCGAGATCGGCATGGGGCACGGCGCGGGTGACGCCGGCGGAATTGACCAGAATGTCGGCGCGGCCGAGCCGGTCTTCGACCGCGGCGGCCGCGGCAGCGATGGCCGTCGTGTCCTCCATCGGAACATGCAGCGCCAGGTGCCCCGCCCCGGGCAATTCGCCGATCAGCGCCTCGGCGCGGTCGCGGCCGCTGTTATAGCCGACCGCGACGGTCGCGCCGCCGGCCGCCAGGCGCCGGACGGTTGCCGCGCCGATGCCGCTGCTGCCGCCGGTGACGACGGCGACCCGCCCCTCGAGGGCATAGGCGCCTTGCCCGCCTGCTCGTATCTCGGCCACGCTTGATCTCCCCTCGTCTTGCCGCGGTGCGGCTGACAGGCCGTCGCAGGGACCTGCAGGCGCGCCCTTCGGCAACGAACCCCAGGGAAAAGCCCGCGACCGGATCCTTTCATCGGGAAGCAGCATATGGCATTCTATTTTGCATGCAAACTTTCCGACAGCTCCTCTCCCCTGGCTTCCATGGTCCACTGCCGGTGGTGGCCTCGCGATGACCAGGAGCCCCGCTGCCCGCCGCTCCGGCGATGTCTATGAATGGCTGCGCGCGGCCATCGTGACCGGCGATCTCAGGCCGAACGAACCGCTGATCGAGGCGGATCTCGCCGAGCGCCTGACCGTCAGCCGCACGCCGGTACGCGAAAGCCTGCAGCGGCTCGCGGCAGCCGGCCTGATCGTGCCACGCAAGCGCGGCTGGTCGGTGCGCGAATATACCGCCGAGGAGATGCGGCAGAAGTCCGAGATACGCGCCGCCCTGGAAGGTTATGCCGCCTATCTCGCGGCGGAACGGGCGACCAAGGACGACCTCGCCGCCATTTCACGCCTGCACCGGGAACGCCTCGCCCTGATGCCGGCCGACGAGGCGCTGCGGGTAAAGACCAACCGGGCCTTCCATGACGCGGTCATCGCGGCCGCCAAGAACCCGGCGCTCGCCAGCGCCATTTACGAGACCGGCCAGTTCTATTTCAACGGCCCGATCGCCCGCCTCACGCTCGGCGAGGAAATGCGCCTGGGCAATGCCGACCACCAGCGTATCGTCGACGCGCTCGCCGCCCGCGACGCCCCCGCCGCCGAGCGCGCCATGCGCGAGCACATCCGGCGGACCTTGTCGGTGTTTCAAAAGGTGGTGGATGTGAAACGCTAGGTGAGCGCCACACTAGAAACATCTCGCGCCATGTCGGATCGACGCCGGCTCGTTCGTCCTCCGGAGATCGCGAATGGCCGCGAACAAGGGAGAGCCCCGTGACAACCTCGAGCAAGCCCGGTGAGTGCAGCATCGTGACGGTGGAACGCCAGCTGACCGCCGTCGTCAAAGCCATAGTGCCGATGTCCGAGATCCCGGAGGCACAGCGTTCGTCGCGGCGCAAGATCGATGCGGCCTTGAAGTCGCTGGATGTCGGCCCGATCGGACCGAGTTGCACCCTCTGGCGCCCGTCGACGGACGGCCGGCTCGACATGGAGCCGGGCGTGGTGGTCGCGCGGGCCTTCGCGCCGGTCGGCGAGGTCGTGACCTCGGCGTTGCCCGCCGGCCGGGCGGCACGCTTTCTGCTGGTCGGTCCCTTCGACGGGCTTTCCGGCGCCTGGCAGGTCTTGTTCAATTGGTGCGCCAAGGAAAACTTGAAGCCTGCCGGCATCAATTGGGAAATCTACGGCGCCTTCAAAGACGACTCCACGCAGCAAGATACCTGGATCCACGCACTCCTGGCATAACGATATGGCCGATGACGCGCGTCGCCGTCCGAGCGCCCAATTGCGATCGACCGCCGCAGGCTCTGGACGCGGCCCTCTCCCGCCCTAGATCAAAGCTCGCCTCCGAAAGCATCGCGCCGGGCCTGCCTGTCCGGCCACCAGCAAAAAGGACGCGCAACCATGCAGGACGGCCAGAACCCGAGATCGCCCGTCATCCTGGAACCAGGCGCCGGCCGCAGCTATCCGATGGGCCGCATCGGCGCGGTGTTCAAGGCCGATGGCGAAGAGACGCAGAACCGCTGCTGCGTTTCCGAATGGTGGCTCGATCCCCACACCAAGGGGCCCGGCGCGCATGCCCACCCGGAAGACGACATGTTCTACGTCATCGCGGGCACCATGAGCATCCTGGTCGGCGAGCGCTGGGTCGACGCGCGCCAGGGTGCCTTCGTGCTGATCCCCGGCGGCACGACCCACGACTTCGAAAACCGCGGCGCCGAGAAAGCCGGCGTGCTGAATGTCTGGATCCCCGGTGGTTTCGAACCGAACATGCCGGCCGTCGCGGACTGGTTCGCCCAAAATCCGCCAGGCGATGCCTGAGGCGCGATGGCGCGGGCCGGGCTCCGCACGCCGGCGTGCGCCTTCAAGGTTTCGGCCGCCAAGTCGTGAAGGCGCGCCGGCCGAGATCGTCGAGCCGAGGGTCGGCTGGGTGGCGCTCGGCCCGCGCGCCGCGCCCCGAGGGATCCATGACGGGCGACGGCAAGGGTGTTCCTGGAATTATCCCAGTCCATTGCCCGCCTTGGGCGAAGCGCGGCCGAACCTATGCAATTTTTGATGGAATCTCCACAAAACCGGTGACGGCCATCGTACATACCCGCGGCGCAAGGCCGGACGCGTGTCATTTCTCCTAAATAATCGCCGGAGAGCGACATTTTCTCTCCCTGCAAACGCCCAGTAATTACGTTACGTAAGCATATGCATTACTACTCTGCGTAACAACTTATTAAACAGAAGATACAACTTTGGTGAAACTTGGAAATACGAATCGACCGGACCTGTGAACTCAGGCCGGCCCTCATGAAGCGAAGTCACCTTTCTGCGGCGCGGGGCCAGACATGTTCAATCTAGGATCGAAGAAAAACAGAGAGATCGAGGCAAAGCTTTCAGCTTTGGACCGAGCCCAGGCCGTCATCGAATTCGACCTCGCCGGCAACATTCTAAGCGCCAATGAGAACTTCCTGGCGACGGTAGGCTATACGCTGCCCGAAATCGCCGGAAAACATCACGGCATGTTCGTCGAGCCGGCCTATCGGGACAGCGCCGAATATCGCGACTTCTGGAGCAAGCTGCGCGCCGGCGAGTTCCAGGCCGCCCAGTTCAAGCGCATCGGCAAGGGCGGCAAGGAGATCTGGATCGAGGCCTCCTACAATCCGCTGTTCGGGCGCGACAAGAAGCCCTTCAAGGTGGTCAAATTCGCCACCGACATCACCCGTCAGAAGGCCGAGGATGCCGATCGCGCCGGCCAGGTCGCCGCCATCCGCAAGGCGCAGGCCGTGATCGAATTCACGCTCGACGGCAAGATCCTCGACGCCAACGCCAATTTCCTGGGTGCGCTCGGCTATTCGCTCAGCGAGATCAAGGGCGAGCATCATTCCATGTTCGTCGAGCCGGCCCATCGGTCGAGCCCGGAATACCGGCAGTTCTGGGAGGCGCTGAAACGCGGCGAATACCAGGCGGCGCAATACAAGCGGATCGGCAAGGGCGGCAAGGAGATCTGGATCGAAGCCTCCTACAACCCGATCTTCGACGCGGCCGGGCGACCCTATAAGGTGGTGAAATTCGCCACCGACATCACCGGCCAGGTCCAGTTGCTCGCCAAACTGCGGCACATGATCGACCAGAATTTCGGCGAGATCGACCAGGCCGTCGCGCGCTCGACCCATGAATCGAGCTCCGCGGCCCAGGTCGCCGAGGCCACCCGCGGCAATGTCCAGACCATGGCCGCTGCGGCCGAGGAACTCGCCGCCTCGGTGGTCGAGATCTCGCAGAGCATGGCCAAGTCGCAGACCGCGACCGAAAGCGCGCTGGACCAGACCCACGCGGCGGGCACCTTCGCCAAGAAGCTGTCGGAGGCTGCCGCCGCCATGGGCGGCATCGTCGGGCTGATCAACAATATCGCCGGCCAGATCAACCTCCTGGCGCTGAACGCCACCATCGAGTCGGCCAGGGCGGGCGAAGCCGGCCGCGGCTTCGCGGTGGTGGCCGCCGAGGTCAAGAACCTGGCCAACCAGGCGGCGAAGGCCACCGAGCAGATCAGCTCCGAGATCAACGGCGTGCAGACCATCTCGACCGAGGTGGTGAGCGCGCTGGAATCGATCCGCGGCGAGGTCGAGATCATGCGCAACAATGTGATCGCGACCGCGGCTTCGGTGGAGGAGCAAAGCGCGGTGACCCGCGACATGTCGCAGAACATGCAGAGCGCGGCGCGGGCCGTCGCCGAGATCTCCGACAACATGACCGGCATTTCCGCCGCCGTGACCCAGGTCTCCCAGGCGGTGTCGACGACCCGCGAGGCGGCGAGCGTGCTGGCGCGCTGAAGCCGGATGCGCTGAGACGGGATGCCGGGCCCAGTGGACGCGGCATCGCGCGCATTCACCTCCGAGCTCCCGTGGCCGCAAGGCCAGGCTCACGGCGCGCAGCCGGCGAGCGTGAAGACATCAAACGCCGCCCGTCCGGGATTGGCCTCGGCGAAAGCCCTGGTCATGGCGAGCACCCGGCCGAAATCGGCGAGCAGAATGGCTCGCGGCGCCATCATGCCGGCATCGCCGAGCAGGCCGGCACCGGCATCGCCGAGACTATAGGCATTGCCGGTCCAGAGCCGACAGGCGCCCCCGTCGGCCTCCTCATCCGCGGCGCAGGCGCGACCAACCTGGCCGTCCGGGCGGGTATTGCCGCCGGCATTCCAGGCAATGTCGCCGGGAAACCGCTCGGCGACATGAGGCAGCCGCAGCTCAAACAATCCCACCGTCAGGCTGCCGTCAGACGCGGGGTTCCTGGGTCTGAAATGGATCTCCGCGCCGGACACGTTTTCCCGGTACCACGCGTGATCCAGCCGGCACGCTCGCGCCGAAGCGCCTTCGGCCGGCAAGAGGAGCAGGACCAGCAGAGCCGGCAGGCGCCCGCCTGCCCCGGCCGTCAACGAAACACCAGACCGGGAAACTCGCCCGGCGTTCGGCCGAACAGCGACCGGATCACCCAGCAATAGGCCTGCAGGTTTTCCGCCGCGATGCGCGAGCCGGCCTCGGCGTAGCTGCTGTCGAACTCTCTTGGGAACCTGCGCCTGACTGCCTCGACGGACAGGCCAGCGGGTTCGATCATCTTCGACATGACGAACGGGTCGAAGCTGATGCCCGGGCAGGCACCGTCGCGGATCCGCAACAGATAGGCGATGGCGCCCGCGACTTCGGCCGGCTTCACCGGCCTCGCCACGGCCTCGGCGCCGGCGCCAAGGATAAGCAGCGCCGCCAGCCAGAAGCGGGCAGCGGCATGACGCAAAGTGCTGATGGGCATGGAGCATCCTGGGGCGAGCCCCGGGGTGTTCCGGGCGGCCTTGGTGTAGGCGCGCCGTGTTTCATGTCTGTGCCGGGCGGAGCCAGGGGCGCCAATGCTGTGGCACCGGCACGGGAGAGGGCATCTCGCCGGTTCAGGTGCTGGCCCGATCGTCCTGCGCGGGTTATGCGAAGGTGATCCGCCGCCCGACCGGAGAACCCGACCGTGATTCCCAGGCAATTGCTCGACACCGCGTCCATCCCGGGCGGCGGCGAACTGCGCCTGTTCAGGCGCGGCAGCGAGTTCTCGATCATGCTGGGCAGCAACGAATTGATGAACAGCCGTCTCAGCGGATCGGAACAGGCGCTGGCCACCCTGGCGCTCGACCGGCTGACCGACCGGACCCGACCACGGCTGCTGATCGGCGGGCTGGGCATGGGCTTCACGCTGCGCGCGGCGCTCGCCGGGCTCGGGCCGGACGGCCATGCCACGGTCGCCGAGCTGGTGCCGGCCGTCATCGCCTGGGCGCGCGGTCCGATGGCCGAGATCTTCGGCGACAGCCTGACCGATCCCCGGGTGGATATGCGCGAAGCCGATGTTGGCGCCCTCATCAGGGCGGGCACCGCCGCCTACGACGCGATCCTGCTCGATGTCGACAATGGTCCGGAGGGACTGAGCCGGGACACCAATGACGGGCTCTATACCCTGCGGGGCCTCGCCGCCGCCCATAAGGCGCTGCGCCCCGGCGGCGTGCTGGCGGTCTGGTCGTCGGCGCCCGACCAGGCCTTCGGCCAGCGGCTGCGCAAGGCCGGCTTCGGTGTCGAGGACCTGCGCGTCCGCGCCAATGGCGCGCGCGGCGGCGCCAAACACGTCATCTGGATCGCCACGCGCACGGCCGCGCCGCGCTGATCGCCAGGGCGGGCCGACGTCCGGCGCGAGACCCTGAGCCGGCTCTTCGGAGGCCCTGCTCTTGCAACTGATTTGCAAGATAATCCAAGGACTTGATAAGTTTCGCCGAGGGCTTGCCAGGGCCGGCGGGGTTGGCTAGATAGCGCCGCTCCCCCTCGCAGGCGGTGCCGAAACACATGTCCAAAACCCTCAAGCTCGCGGCCGGGAGCCTGGTCGTCGGCATCGTCGTGCTCGGCCTGAAGCTTCTGGCCTGGCACATGACCGGCTCGATCGCGCTCTATTCGGACGCGTTGGAAAGCACGGTCAACGTGGCGACCGCCATCGCCGCGCTGCTCGCGGTGCGCCTGGCCGAGCGGCCGGCCGACGCCAACCATCCCTATGGCCATCACAAGGCCGAATATGTCAGCGCCGTGCTCGAGGGCGTGATGATCGTGGTGGCGGCCATCCTGATCCTGCGCGCGGCCTATGCCGGAATGCTCGAACCAAAGGCGCTCGACGCGCCGCTCGAGGGCCTGCTGGTCAACGGCCTGGCCAGCGTCATCAATGCCTGCTGGTGCTGGCTGTTGATCACCCGCGGGCGGCAATTGCGCTCGCCCGCGCTGGTCGCCGACGGCAAGCACCTCCTGTCCGACGTCATATCCTCGATCGGTGTCACCTTCGGCGTGCTTTTGGCGGTCGCGACCGGCTGGGCCATCCTCGACCCGGCCCTCGCCGCCGTGGTCGCCCTCAACATCCTCTGGTCCGGCTGGCAGGTGATGAAGGACTCGCTCGGCGGGTTGATGGACGAGGCCGTGCCCGAGAAGACCCTGGAACGCATCCGCGGCGTCATTTCATGCGAGGCCGACGGCGCGCTGGAGGCCCATGACCTGCGCACGCGGCAGGCCGGACGCGTCACCTTCATCGATTTTCACCTGGTCGTGCCGGGCCAGACCCTGGTGTCACAGGCCCACGACATTTGCGACCGGATCGAGCGCGCGCTGAAATCGGAGATCCAGGACGCGCTGGTGACCATTCATGTCGAGCCGGAAAACAAGGCCAAGCATTCCGGTATCGTGGTGCTCTGAAGCCTGGTTTCCGGCGCCGGCGTAATCTCAGGCACTCGGGCTTTCGCTCAGCAGGGCCTGCCGGTAATCGCCGGGCGTCGCCTCCTCGGCCTTGCGGAAAGCGCGATAGAAAGTCGCCATGCTGTCGAAGCCGCAGGCGAATGCGATGTCCGTCACCGGCCGCTCCGGCGTCTGCAGCAGCAGGCGCCGCGCTTCGTCGACCCGCATCGCGGTGATCGTCCGGTGGCAGGTCGTGCCGGTCGGCTCGAACATGGCATGCACCTGCCGGACCGAAACGACCAGCATCTTGGCAAGCGATTCGACGTCGAGATCCTGGCGGTGCAGGTTGCGCGCGATGATCCGCCGCGCCGCCGTGAGATGGCCCGCGCGAACGGCCTCTCGGCTCTCCGGCAGGTTGCGGCGCACCGAGCCACGGGCGAGCAGCACCAGTTGGGCCAGATCGGTGACCGCCCGGTCTGCTTCCTCGCCGTCGAGCCGAGAGGCGTTGTCGGCCAGGCTCAGGAACGAAGCCCGGATCAGCTTGGTGTAGCGGTCGTCCGGGGCGAGCGCCTCGGTGTGATAATCCCGGGCGGACCTGTCCAGGGCTTCGAGCCGGCCGAGCGGAATCCTCAACAGCCGGACATGCAAATTGCCCGGGCGCTGCGCCACCGCGAAGGGCAGGTCGGAATAGCTGGTCGAGATCGCACCGGCGGCCAAGTAGCAGCGGCCCAGCGGCGTATCGCACCAGCCGGGCCCCTCGACCAGAAAGGCGACGCGCAGACTGTCGCTGGAGACGCGGTTGATATCGGCCGGGGTGCGGCTGACGTCATAGGCCGTGGCTTGGATTTCCGAGAGCGTCGCGCCGCCGACGGCCACCGAGGAGAACCGGCCCTTGAAAGCCCCGCGCCGTTCGCGGTCGACATCCATGCTCACGCCGGCCAAATGCTTGCCGCGCACTTCGCGCCAATGCTCGAAACGTTCGTGGGGTCGCAACTCGTCGGTGGACCAGGAGACCATTAATCGCCGGTTCCGTGACGGCCCGGGCAGAGCTTGAGATCGGCCGACTGCCAGGCGATCAAAGGGTTTATACTGAGACGAGCATAGCGCCTGCAGTGCAACGCAGCAAGCGATGCGCCCGACCGATGCGGCTCCAGCCGCAGCATCCCGTTCGGCCCGGGCGATCGGGTCGCGCCGGCTAACCCCCTGCCGGCACAGCCGCAATCGCGCGCCGGCCATGCCGGCGGGCGGATATCGGCCTGGTCCGCTCCCCTGCAGCCCCGGCCCGCGTCCCTCTGCCGCAGGACCGGAACGGCCGGGTGCGCGGCCCGGCCGCGGCGAACAGCCCTCGCGCCGCCGGAAATGGGGAACCAAGGCGGCGCGCCGGCGTTCGTTCCTGTCGAAACATGGTTCTCAACGCGGACGGAAAACGGCAGTCGCTCATGACGGATGAGACGGTATCGACCAAGGCCAAGATCGGCGTCCCCGGGCTGGACGACGTCCTTGTCGGCGGCCTGGCACGCGGACATGTCTATCTGCTGGAAGGCAGCCCGGGCACCGGCAAGACCACCATCGCCATGGCCTATCTCCTGGAGGGGACGAAGGCTGGCGAAACGGGGCTCTATGTGACGCTTTCGGAGACCGAAGGCGAGCTTCGCGCCAGCGCCACGTCGCATGGCTGGCGCCTTGGCGACCTGATCAAGGTGTTCGAACTGGCGCCGCCGGAAAGCCTGCTCGACGCCGACCAGCAGCAGAGCCTGCTCTACTCCTCGGATCTCGAACTCGGCGAGACCACCAAGCAGATCTTCGAGACGGTCGAGCGGCTCAAGCCCGACCGGATCGTCGTCGACAGCCTCTCGGAAATCAGGCTGCTGGCGCAGAGTTCGTTACGCTACCGCCGGCAAATCCTGGCGCTGAAGCACTATTTCGCCCGCCACGGCGCGACCGTGCTGATGCTCGACGACCTGACCACCGACGTCACGGACAAGACGGTCCACAGCGTCGCCCATGCGGTGATCAGGCTGGAGGAACTGGCCCCGAGCTATGGCGCGGAACGGCGGCGACTGCGCGTGATCAAATATCGCGGCCAGGGCTTTCGCGGCGGCTATCACGACTTCACCATTCGCCGGGGCGGCCTGATCGTGTTTCCGCGTCTGGTTTCCGCCGAACATCGCACGGCCTTCGAGCGGACCGTCACGACCAGCCGGATCGCCGAGCTGGACGCATTGCTCGGCGGCGGCATCGAAAAGGGATCGAGCGCGCTGGTCCTCGGCCCGGCCGGCTCCGGCAAGTCGCTGCTGACCATGCATTTCGCCAAGGCCGCCGTGATGCGCGGCGAGCGGGCGGCGCTGTTCATCTTCGACGAGGAGCTCGGCCTCCTGTTCGATCGCGCCAAGGCGATGGAGATCGATCTCGCCGGCATGCAGCACGACGGCGCGCTGCTCATCGAGCAGGTCGACGCGGCCGAGCTGACGCCCGGCGAATTCGCCCACCGGGTTCGCCATCTCGTCGATGAACGCCAGGCCAAGACCGTCGTGATCGACAGCCTGAACGGCTATCAGGCGGCGATGCCGGAGGAGAATTCGCTGACCCTGCACATGCACGAGCTGTTGCAGTACCTGAACCGGCAGGGAGCGACCACCTTCCTGACGGTGGCCCAGCATGGTCTCGTCGGCGACATGAAAACGCCGGTCGATGTCACCTATCTCGCCGATACGGTGATTCTGCTGCGCTATTTCGAGGCGCTCGGCCGGGTCCGGCGGGCGATTTCTGTCATCAAGAAGCGGTCGGGCCGCCACGAGGATACGATCCGCGAGTTCCGGATCAGTGGCCGGGGCATTTCGATCGGGGCGCCCCTGGAGGATTTCCAGGGCGTGCTGAAAGGGGTGCCCGTCTATGCCGGCGCCCACTCGCCGCTCCTCGCGGACGAGACCGCGTGATGATGCAGGAACCCGTCCTGGTCCACGCTCCGCTCGGCCGCGACGCGGTCGTTGCCATCGAGCTGTTGCGCAGCGCCGGGATCACAGCGCTCGCCTGCGACGACCTCGCGCGCATGCCGGAGGACCTCAGGCAGGACGCGGCCGCGGCCGTCCTCACCGAAGAAGCCTTTCACCTGGCGGATGTGAAGCCTCTGCTGACGTGGATCGAGACGCAGCCGCCCTGGTCGGATTTTCCGTTCATCGTGCTCAGCAAGCGCGGCGGCGGACCCGAGCGAAACCCGGCCTTGGCACGCCTCTCGGCGATCCTCGGCAATGTCATCTTCGTCGAGCGGCCGTTTCATCCGGAAACGCTGATCAGCGTCGTGCGCAACGCCTTGCGCGGCCGCAGCCGCCAATATCAGGCCCGCGACTTCCTGGAGGACCTGCGCGACGGCGAAGAACGCCTGTCGACAGCGCTCCGCGCCGGCAAACTCGGCACCTGGGAACTCTCCATCGGGACCAGGCAGTTGAATGCCTCACCACTCTGCAAGGCGTTCTTCGGCCGCACGCCGAATGAGCCGTTCTCCTATGACGACCTGATCGCCAGCGTGTCGCCGGCCGACCGCGACCGAGTCGTCGCCGCCGTGACGCACAGCATCGAGACCGGTGAGGATTATTTCATCGATCATGGCGTGGTTTGGCCGGACGCCAGCACCCACTGGGTGGAGATCCGCGCGCGTATCGTGACCGGCCGCGGCGAGCCGCGGATGATCGGCGTGTCCCAAGATATTACCGCCAAGAAGCACGCGGAGGCCGAGTTGCTGCGTTTCAGCGGGCGGCTCGAGCAATTGGTCGACGAACGCACGGCCCAGTTGCGGCAGAACGAAGAACAGCTCCGCCAAGCCCAGAAAATGGAGGCCATCGGCCAACTCACCGGCGGCGTCGCCCACGACTTCAACAATCTGCTGGCGGCGATCCTCGGCAATCTCGATCTGCTGCGCAAGCGGCTGGGCGGTCAGCCCCAGCTGGAACGCTACATCGACGGCGCGACCGAGGGCGCCAAGCGCGGCGCGGCCCTGACCCAGCGGCTGCTGGCCTTCGCGCGGCGCCAGGATCTGAAGCCGGAACCGGTCGATCTCGGCCAGCTCGTCGGGGGCATGCGTTCGCTGATCGAACGCTCGCTCGGACCTCTCATTTCCGTCAGGACCGCGCTCTCGACCGACCTGCCACCGGCGGTGGTCGACGCCAACCAGCTCGAACTCGCCATTCTCAACCTCGTCGTCAATTCACGCGACGCCATGCCCGACGGCGGCGACCTCAGCATCGTGCTGGAACAGGCCCTGCCGTCGCCGCAGCTGGAACTGCCGCCCGGCGCCTATGTGCGCCTGTCGGTGACCGATACCGGCACCGGCATGGACGCCGCGACACTGAAGAGCGCCATCGAGCCGTTCTTTTCGACCAAGGAACTGGGCAAGGGCACTGGCCTCGGCCTGTCCATGGTTCATGGGCTGGCCATCCAGCTCGGCGGCAAGCTGCACATCACCAGCGCGATCGGCATCGGCACAAGCGCCGAACTCTGGCTCCCCGCTTCGAGCGTGCCGGTGCAGCCCGCCGAGGAGATCGCAGCCGAGCCGGAGGACGCGCCGGCGTCGACCATCCTGTTCGTCGACGACGACTTTCTCATCGCCATGAGCACGGTCGACATGCTGGAGGACCTCGGACACACCGTCATCGAGGCCAATTCCGCCAAGGAGGCCCTCGACATCCTGCGCAGCAGCCGCCATGTCGATGCCATCATCACCGACCACGCCATGCCCGGCATGACCGGCGTCGAGCTGGCCGACCGGGCGCGCGCATTGCGGCCGGGCTTGCCGGTGTTGCTGGCCACCGGCTATGCTGACCTGCCTGCGGGCGTGAGCAGCGATCTGCCGCGGCTGAGCAAGCCCTATCAGCAGCGCGATCTCTCGGCCAAGCTCTCGACGCTGCTTGCGGCGTCGTCTCGCAAAGGTGTCGGGACGGCCTGACCCCGGCCGCCGGCAGGCGCGAGGCTCATTCGATCGCGACGAGGCCCAGCACATCGGCGAGATCGTTCGTCGCGAGGTCGATATCGGCCATGGCATCGCTACCGGCGCAATAGCCGACCACGAACAGACCCGCCGCCCGCGCCGACCGGATGCCGGTCGCGCTGTCTTCCACCGCGATCACCTGATGCGGCGCCAGGGCGAGCCGGCGGCACGCGTCCCGATAGGGCGCGGGATCCGGCTTGCCGGCCGGGACATCATCGAGGCTGATCGATCCGACGAGGCAGTCGCCAATGCCGAGCGCCGCGATATTGGCGTCGACGATCGGACGGCTCGAATTGGACACGCAGATCTGCGTGACGCCGCGCGCCGCGAGTTCGCGTATGGTGGCGACCGCATGGGGCATCGGCGCCATCGCGCCCCGGTCAGCAGCATAACAGGCGTTGATGGCGGCGAGCCATTGCGCCATCCCGAGATCGCCGGGAAGGCGGTGGCGCAGCAGGTCCCAGACATCGCCCATGTGAACGCCGCGAAAGGCCTGGTCCGACAGGTCCGAGAGGTCGACGCCCCATCCCAGCGATGCCGCCAGCAGCGCCCGGTGATGGCGCGGCTCGCTGTCGACGAGCGTTCCGTCGATATCCCAGGCCACCGCCCGGCGCGTCATGCCGGGCTCCCGGCGGAGCTCGCCAGCCTGTCATAGAGATCGCGGTAGCGGCGATAGCCGCGGCGATAGACCTCGGCATGACGCCGATCGGGCTCCAGCCTGTCGGCGTGGCGGACGAATGCGGACAGTCCGGACCAGTCCGTCGTCAGCCCTGCGCCGATCGCCGCCGTCCAGGCCGCGCCGATGCAGGATCCGGGATGGCCGGCGAGGCGTTGGACCGGCCGCTGCAGGACGTCGGCGACGATCTGCATCCAGACCCGGCTGTGCGAACCGCCGTCGGAAGCCAGGAAGGTCTCGGTGCGATGGCCCATGTCCTGCAGCACTTCGACATGATGGGCGATGGCATAGGCATAGGCCTCGAGCAACGCCCGCCAGAGGTGCCCGAGATCGTGGCTGAGCGTCAGGCCCTCGATGACGCCACGCGCCGCGGGGTCGTGAATGGGCGTCTTCTCCCCCAGGAGATAGGGCAGGATGATGATGCCGTCGGCCCCGGCCGGGCGCGCGTCTGCCAGCCGGTCGAGATGCTGATGAAGGGACAGCCCCTGCGCCGCGGCCGGGCCTGCCTCGCCGGCCGCGAAGGCACCGACGAACCAGTTGAGTGCCGAACCGCCGGTCGACATGCAGCCGTTCGGCATGAACAGGCCCGGCACCAGGTGATAATCGAGATAGAGCCGCGGATCCGGCCGCGCCTGGTCGGTGGCGACGAGAATATCGACCGAGCCGCCGAATTTCAGCAGGACGTCGCCCGGCGCGGTGATGCCGGCGGCGAGCGCCGAGGCGATCATGTCGGCAGCGCCGCCGACGACGGGGGTACCGGCCGTGAGGCCGGTCTCGGCCGCGGCCGACACGGAAATCGCGCCGATGACGTCATGGGACAAGGCTTTCGGCGGCACCGCCGCGCGGGGGATATGGGCAAGCGCGACCAGTTGGTCGTCGATCTCGTGCGTGGCGAGATCGATAAAGCCTGCCTCCAGCGCCCAGTTCTGCTCGACGCGCCGTTCGCCGGTCAGGCGCCAGTTGATATAGTCGTAGGAGCCGAAGACGGTGGCGATCCGCCTGAAGATCTCCGGCTCGTGACGTTCGATCCAGCGCAGCTTGGCGGTGACGAGCTGCTGGTTGATGCCATTGCCGGCCTTGGCGATGAAGGCGGCCTCGCCGAACTCCCGGCGGAGCTCGGCCACCTCGGCGCCGCAGCGGCCGTCGCTCTGCTGGATGCTCGGCCGCAGCAATTCGCCCCGCTCGTCGAGGAGCACGACGGCCGGCAGCATGCCGGTCGTGCCGACCGCCGCGATATCGGCCGCGGCGACGCCGCCGGCGGCCAGGAGTTCAGCGACGATGTCGCGGACATTGCCCCACCATTGCCGGGGATCCTCCTCGGCCCAGCCGGCATGGTCCGAGCGCAGGGCGACCGGCCGGGAGGCGATGGCCAGCACCGTGTCGGGCAGCCTGACCAGGATGCCGATGGTCGAGGTGGTGCCGATGTCGAGGCCCAGAACGCATGCCATGTCGCTTGCCGCCGAATTCGCCCTTGTCCGTCCGTCGCCTCGATCGGCCACGCGCTAGCGCAGGGCCGAGACGACATCCATGAAACGCTTGACCCGGTCGCCGTCGACCGCGTTCCAGGTGATCCCGTCGACCTTGAAATGGGTGCCGATGACGACGCCGCTGGCCATCGAGAAGATGTCCTTGATATTGTCGATGTTGACGCCGGTATTGGCGAAGATCGGCACATTGCCGACCGCCTCGCAGACGCTGCGCAGATGCGACTGGTCCGCCGGCTGGCCGGTGATCGGGCCGGATACCAGAATGGCGTCGGCCATCGACGAGAAGACCGCGCTCTTGGCCCGGAGCTCGATCGGCCTCTGGTCGAGCGAATGGGCGAACTCGGCATTGATGTTGAACAGCAGTTTCATGTCGTCGCGGCGCAGATTGTGGCGCAGGCGCGAGGCGGCCGCGCAATCGGGCTGCCACAGCCCCATGTCCGAGGCAAAGAGACCGGTGAAGATCTCGCGTACGAAGCTCGCGCCGGTGACCGCGCCGATGCCGACGCTGGCGATCGGATCCCAGAGGTAATTGACGCCGAACGGCACCTTCAGGGCAGGCTTGACCGCCTGGACGATCGCCGTCATCGCCGCCACCCCTTCGACGGATGCCTTGAACACGTAGGGGCGGTCGTTCTCGTTGCCGAACATGATGGCGTCGACACCGCCGGCCTGGAGCGCGGCCACGTCGGCCAGGACACCGTCGATCAGCTTGTTCATGCCGCCGTCGGCATCATAGAGCGGCGTCCCCGGCAGGGCCCCGATATGGGCCATGGAGATGACGACCTTCTTCTTGCTGCCGAAACACTCGAAAACCATGGAATTCTCTCCTGCAATGCGAAACCGGTCCACCTGGCGTCATGCGCCGGCCGGTGGCCTGGCGATGCGTAACTCGACACGAGACGCGGCCAGCACGGCCGCCAGCCGCTCGGGAGGCTCGGCGTCGGTGACGAGGACGTTGATGTCCGACAGCGCAGCCAGGTGAACCAGCGACATGCGCTGGAACTTGGCGCTGTCGCAGACCGCGACCTTGAGCCCGGACCGGCGCAGGTAGACCCGCTTCATGTCCGCGTCCTCGAACGAATAGTCGAACAGGCCCTCGGCGGTGATGCCGGAGACGCCGATCACGGCGACGTCGAACCAGAGGGCCTCGAACTGGGCAACCGCCGAAGGGCCGAAAGTCGACATCTCGTCGGCGCGGACGCGGCCGCCGGCGACATAGACGTCGGGTGCGGCGCCATCCAGCGCGGCGGCGATCCGCAGGCTGTTGGTGAAGACCTTGGCATGCGGCAGGGCCTTCAGATGGCTCGCCATCAGAAAGGTCGTCGTGCCGACATCGAGCGCGATGGTGCGATAGCGCCCGACAATCTCGGCGGCGGCGGCGGCAATCGCCTCCTTGGCGTCGCGGCGCTGACGCAGCCGCGCGTCGAAGCTCGGCTCTTCGCTGTCCATCGAAACCGGAGGCAGGCTCTCCGCCGGAACGGCTCCGCCGTGGATGCGCCGCAGGCGCCCCTCGCCTTCCAGCTCCAGCAGATCGCGGCGGATCGTCATGTCGGAGACGGCGAGCTCGGCCGCCAGCGCACTGACCGTCACGGACCCCGCGGCGGCCAGCAGCGCGAGAATACGCGTGTGCCGCCCCCGGCTGAGGAGCCGCGCGCGATCGCGCTCCCGGGTCGGCTGTGGCTCGCCGCGGCCGGCGGGATTGTCCTGATCGTGCATTCCGAATCCATGGCGACGCACTGGGCGAGAGGATCTCATAGCCCGATATCGCACATTTTCAAACATTATTTTTGTTCTTGATGTCGAATAATGTTTGCTATCTAGTGCTGCCACGTCTTGGGAGCCCCTTCATGTCGAATGCCGCCGTCCGCCCGGTCCTTGCCGAATTGGCAGGCAAACGCGCAGTCGTCACAGGCGGGGCGGCCGGCATCGGGCGGGCCATCGCGACCGCACTTGCGCACCAGGGCGTTCACGTGGCGATCGCCGACCTCGACCTCGAAGCCGCGCGCAGGACCGCCGCCGAGATCGGCCGCGAGACGATCGCCCTGTCCGTCGACGTTCGGCAACGGCCCTCCGTCGAGCAGGCCTGGTCGAGCGCCATCGAGGCCCTTGGCGGCTGCGACATCCTCGTCGCCAATGCCGGGGTATCGACCATGCAGCACGCGCTCGACCTCACCGATGAGGACTGGGACTTCAGCTTCGCGGTGAACGCACGCGGCGTTTTCCTGACGAATCAAGTCGCGGCACGCCATTTCGTCACGCAAGGCAGCGGCTGCATCGTCAACACGGCCTCGCTCGCCGCCAAGGTCGGCGCGCCGCTTCTGGCGCATTACTCAGCCTCGAAATTCGCGGTGCTCGGCTGGACCCAGGCGCTGGCCCGGGAGCTCGCGCCACGCGGCATCCGGGTCAATGCGGTGTGCCCGGGCTTCGTGAAGACCGGCATGCAATCGCGCGAAATCGCCTGGGAGGCCGCTTTGCGGCAGGTGACACCCGAGCAGGTGGTTGCCGACTACATCACGCAGACACCGCTTGGGCGCCTGGAGGAGCCGGAGGACGTCGCCGATGTCGTCGTCTTCCTTTGCTCGCACCAGGCGCGGTTCATGACCGGCCAGGGCATCAACGTCACCGGTGGCGTCTATATGACCTAGCGCCGCGGCGGCCTGTCGCAGTCGCGCAGGTCGCCCGGAGATCGAACATATTCGATCACGACCTGCGACCTCACTGTGAGCCCCTTTTTCATGTGCGGGGCAGTGCGGAAGGCCCGGCCGGATCGACGTCAAGACGATGCGACAAGAGGGGAGAAATCGACGATGGAACTCAAGACTCGGCATTCAGATCGGCTCGGCCGGCTCCGCACCCTGGTGAGCCGCCGGGCCGTCATCGCCACCGCCCTCTTCGGCGCGGCCCTGGTTCCCGGCGGCATGCTCGCCGCCTTCGCACAGCCGCCGATCGCGCCGCCGGCGGAACTCGCCGCCAAGGGCAGCATCAGCTATTGCGCCACCATCGACAATCCACCGCGCGCCTTTCACGACGCCCAGCAGCGCCCCACCGGCTTCGAGGTCGAACTCGGCACGGAGATCGCCAAGCGCATGGGGCTGAGGGTCAACTGGGTCCAGCTCAAATTCGTCGGCCTCGTCCCCGCCCTGCAGGCCCGGCAGTGCGACGCCCTGATGCAGGAACTGTTCATCCGGCCGGAACGGCTCGAGATCATCGACATGATCCCGTTCTCGCGCACCGGCCAGCGGATCGTCACGACCAAGGGCAGCACGCTGCGCGCGAGCTCGCTCGATGACCTCTCGGGCAAAAAGATGGCGGTTCCCAACGGCACGACCATCCACAACCTCGCCATCGAGGCCAATGCCCGGCTGAAGGCGGCGGGTCGCCCCGAAATCAATCTGGTGGTGCTGCCGACGACGACCGACACGTTCCAGCAACTCGCGGCGGGCCAGATCGAGGTTCTCGGCACGACGACGACGGCCGCCTCCTATTATATCGGACTGCGGCCGAACGATTTCCGCCCCGAGGGTGATCCCTTCGGGCTCATTCTCACCGGCATCGGCCTGCAGAAGGGCAATACCGCGCTGCACGATGCGATGAAGCGCAGTTTCGACGCCATCGTCGCCGACGGCACCTACAAGACCCTCGTCGAGAAATGGAACATGCAGGGCTCGGAACTCTGAGATGGGGTTCGACTGGTCATTCTTCTGGGACCGGCTGACCAATCCGGGCGAGCTCTATCTGCAGGCTCTCGGCAAGACCGTCGTGATGGCCGTGCTGGCGATGCTGCTCGGCCTCGTCATCGGCATCATCGTGGGCTTCGGCCGGCTGTCGCGCTTCAAGCCGATCAGCTGGGCCTGCGGCTTCTATGTCTGGCTCATCCGCGGCATCCCGGTCCTGGTCCTGCTGGTCTTCTTCTTTTCCGGGCTGGCGGCCGCGGGGTTCTTCCGCTTTGCCGACCTGACGATTGCCGGCCTGACGATTTCAGCTTCATTCCAGGCCGCGGTGATCGGGCTCGGCATTCACGAAGGCGCCTATATGGCGGAGATCGTGCGCAACGGCATCCAGGCCGTGGCGCGCGGCCAGGTCGAGGCCGCCAAGTCGCTCGGCATGGGCGGGCTGCTGGTCACGCGGCGCATTGTCCTGCCGCAGGCCGCCCGCGTCATCGTCCCGCCGCTGGGCAATGACTTCAACCACATCCTGAAGACGACCTCGCTTGCCAGCGTCATCGGTGTCCAGGAGATCTTCCAGCTGACCGAGAGCATGTCGGCAACCACGTTCAAGACGTTCGAGCTGCTGGTCGTCGTATCGATCACCTACCTCCTGCTGACCACCATCTGGAACTTCATCCAGGGCGTCATCGAGACCAAGCTTCGCGCCCACGAGCTGGACGAGCCGGTCGGCAGCTGGCGACAGAGTGTCGTGGTCTATCTGCGAGCCGGGCCGCGACCCGCAACCGAGCGGAGATAGGGATGGCGATGGCAGCAGACACACCGGCAACGGCGCCGATCGCACTGGTCCGCGCGCAGAACGTTCAGAAGTGGTTCGGCAACCACCAGGTGCTGAAGGGCGTCGACCTGTTGGTCGAGCGCGGCAAGGTCACCTCGATCATCGGCCCCTCGGGCTCGGGCAAGAGCACGTTCCTGCGCTGCATCAATCAGCTCGAGACCTACCAGGCGGGGCGGATCTATGTCGGCGACGCGCTAATCGGCTATGAGGAAACCCGTGACGGCAAGCTGGTGCCGCTCAACAACCGCCGGATCGTCGCGCAGCGGCGGCGGATCGGCATGGTGTTCCAGCAGTTCAACCTGTTCTGGCACATGACCGTGCTGGAGAACATCATCGAGGCACCGGTCATGGTGCTCGGCCAGCCGCGCCAGCAGGCGGAGCGCCGGGCGCTGGAACTGCTCGAGCGTGTCGGCCTCGCCGAAAAGGCCCATGTCTTCCCCTCGAAACTGTCCGGCGGCCAGCAGCAGCGCGCCGCCATCGCGCGGGCACTGGCCATGGACCCGGAGCTCATGCTGTTCGACGAGCCGACCAGCGCGCTCGACCCGGAAACCACCGGCGAGGTGCTCAACGTCATCGCCGAGCTGGCGAAGTCGGGAATGACCATGATCATCGTGACGCACGAGATGAGCTTCGCGCGGCAGGTTTCCGATCGGGTGATGCTGATGGAGAACGGTGCGGTCGACTATGAAGGACCGCCCGAGCAGTTCTTCGGCGAGCAGCCGAGCGCGCGCCTCAAGGCCTTCCTGTCGACCATCCACTGAGAGCGCAGGCGCCTGGCGACGACCGGGTCGCCGCCTCTTCCGGCGCCCGCCCCTACCAACTGTGCCGCAGCCCCAGATTGGCCCGGATCGAGCGGTGACGATCGCCGAGTTCGGCGTCGAGCGAGGTGGTCACCCGCGTGCCGCCGGCAAACCGCGCCTCGGCGCCGAACGAAGCGAGCGCGGTATGAACCGAGGGGCGCGCTCCGAAGACCGCGAAGCCGGAATTGGCCAGCGTCTGAAAGGCCGCGTCGATGGAGCGCTGGGTCCCAGCCTGATAGGCATAGGCGAGCCGGCCGAAGGTCAGCAGATCAGCCCCAGGCGCGAGCGGCGTCAGGCTGTCGAGGCGAAGCCCCAGTTCGGTGCGCAAGGTGCCCGATGTCTTGCCCGCATAGCTGAGCGCAAAGGCGCCGGTGGCCGGCGCCGTGAAGCGTTCGGCATAGGCCGAAGCCGAATAACCGATGGCCTCGACCGCCGCGTAGGGTGTCCAGGCGAAGGCGCGCGTGCCGAAGCGACGGCCCGCCTCGAGGCGGCCGCCGAAGGTATGAGCGACCGGCGACGACATATAGGTCTCGCCGGCCCCGCCCAAACCGACCTGGCGCGTCACCTCGAAGCGGTTCCAGCCATAAGCGAGCGCCGCCGACAGATAGCCCTCGCCGAGCCGAGTCGAGCCGTAGAGGCCGGCCTGGAAGAAGTCGCCGCTGGCGGTGCCGCGCCCACCGAAGGAGCTGCCGCCGCCTGAGAGTGCGAAACCGACAAGGGTGTCGGCGGCGATGCGCTTGTCGGCGCCGGCAGCCACACCGAACACCGAAGACGAGGTCCCGGCCGCGCCGAGGCCGGCATCCGAGGCGGTACGCCCGGCCTGGCCGAAGGCCTTGGTCCAGACGCTCCAGCCGGCCTCGACACGGGCGGCCGGCGTCGGTCCGGCCGACAGGTCGGCCATTTCGATCAGCGACGAGCTTGGCGCGGAGGCGGTCGCGCCGCGCGCGCCGGCCATCGGGTCGAGCATCAGGTTGAGGAACAGGCTCGCGCCGTTGAAGGCGCTTTGCTGGGTTCCGGTCGCCACCTCGCCGGAGGCGACCGTCAGGCCGCCCGGCGTGAGCGCCGCGAAGATCATGGGAAGGCTGCCGGTGCCGCGGAAGGAGGCGCCGATCGCGTCGGCGACGTTCTGCTGGTTTCTGGGCAGGCCGGAATAGGCGATGTCGAGGTTCAGATAGGCGTGATTGCTGTCAGAACTGACGGTCGCCTTGAGGCCCGCCGGCAAGTTGGCGACGGCGCTTGGATCGAACCCTCCGCTGATGCCGCCGGTCGCGCCGAGAATGGTATATTGCCGCACGATCGAGACGCCCGGCGCGAAATTCGCCACGACGGTGCCGGCAAGCGCCGCCGTCCCGGTGACATGGGCGAAGCTCACGCCGGCAGCGGCGATGTCGACCCGGTAGGTCGATCCCGCCGCGAAGGTCAGGTTGCCCTGGACCGTCAGCATCCCTCCCCCATTGCCGGGCGCCAGCGTGCCGCCAGCGGCAATTGCGGTATTGCCGACCGTGCCGGTCCCGATCAGCGTGCCGCCCGAAAGCACGTTCAGCGTGCCGCCAAGCTTGCCCAGGACCGAAAGCGTGCCGGCCTCGACCTTGGTCGTGCCATCGAAAACGCTGGAATCGCCGGTCAGGACCGTCCGGCCGGCGCCGATCTGGCGGATAGTGCCGTCGCCCGAGATGACGCCGTCGAACTGGTAGATGTTGGACCGGTTGAAAACGAGGGTGCCATAATTGACCACGTCGCCCGATATCGAGCCGGTCAGGCCGCCACTGCCGATCTGCAGCGTCGAGCAATCGCAGATCTGCGTGCCGCCGGTATAGGTGTTGACGCCGGTCAGCGTGAGGGTCCCCGCCATATCGAGTTCGAGAGCCAGCGGGCTCGCGCCGTCGCGGATCACCCCGGAAAAGGTCGTGCTGGCATTGGACGTGCCGACGAGCCGCAAGGTGGCGGCATCGGGCCCGCCATTGGTGACGGTGCCGGCACCGGCGAGCGAGCCGATCGCCTGGTCGAAACCGCCGAGGTCGAGGATCGCGCCCGACGTGACCACATAGGCGCTCCCCATGCCGAAGGCATAGGCCGCTCCGCCCTGCAAGGTGCCGGCCGAGATCGTCGTCGTGCCGGTATTGGAGAGCTGATGGACGATCAGCGTGCCGTCGCCGATCTTCTCCAGCGGACGCGCCCCGCCGGCCTCCTGCACCTCGCCCACCTGCGTCGCCGTCCCGGTCAGCACCTGAAACTGCGTGGTGTTGCTCTGGATGACGATCGTATTGGCGATACTGACGCCGTCGGCGTAATCGACCACCGAGCCGGTGGTGACCAGCTTTCCGGTGCCGAGCGCCAGGTCGTTCGCGAGGCGCAATGTGCCCTGGGTCAGACGGGTGGTGCCGGAATAGGAGTTGGCTCCGCTCAGGACCAGCGTGCCGACGCCGGACTTGGTCAGGTCGGTGCCACCGGTAATGACGCCTGACAGCGTCAGCGTCCGCCCGTCGGTATCAACAGTGCCGCCGCCTGCGGCGAGCGTGATGGCGTTGCCGATCGTCAGGCCGGCGGCGCCGGCCCTGAGAGTGCCTCCCGAAAACGTCACCGTGCCGGTGCTGAAGGCCGATGCATTGCCCGCGACCGTCACACCGCCGGAGAGTGTCGTACCACCCCCATAGGTATTGGCGCCGTTCAGCACGACCGTGCCGCCGGCGATAGTGATGGCAGCGCCAGGGCCGCTGCCCGCGACGAAGCCCTGGCCTGTCGGCACGCTCGACGCGCTGGCATCACCGATCGTTCCATTGAAGGTCAGCGTGCCCGTGGGATTGAACGTGGTGGTTCCGCTCGCCAGGAACAGGTCGGAGCCTGCCGCCGCGCCATCGCCACCCCCGACACTGCCCCCGGCGCCGCCGGCGGCGGCGCCGCCGCTGAAAGTACCGGAGCCGGTGATGTTCAGAGAGGCACCATCGCGCACGAAGATCGCGCCGCCGAAGCCGGCGCCACCGCCGCCGCCGCCACGAATGCCGCCATTGTAGCCGGCGCCGCTTCCGCCGCCTGTGCCGCCGCTGCCACCGTCTCCAGCAACGCCGCCACCGCCGCCACCGCCACCGAAACCACCAGCACCACCCGTGGTGCCATAGCCGCCGCCGCCACCGCCGGCGCCGAACCCACCGACGCCCGCAGATCCGCTATTGGTACCGCCGCCACCGCCGCCGAAGTCGCCACCGCTGCCGCCGGTGCCGCCCGCGCCGCCGCCGCCGCCGCCACCGCCTTTTCCACCATTCGTGCCGGCGCCGTAGGTCCCGCCCGTGCCGCCCGAGCCCGCGGCAAGACCACCACCGCCGCCGCCGCCGCCACCATCCGTAGTGTAGGACGAGCCGGAGCCTGCGGCGCCACCGCCGGTGCCGCCCCCACCGCCACCACCACCCGTGTTATAGACGCCAGAGGCGACGCTCCCGGCGCCGCCGGCGCCGCCGCCATTCGCGCCGGCAGTTCCGCTGGTTCCAGTGCCGCCGCTGCCGCCGCTGCCGCCGGGCCCTGTGCCGCCGGCGCCGCCAGTGATGGTAAACCCACCGCTCACGCCGCCGCTGCCGCCACCACCGCCGCTGTAACCACCGCCGCCGCCGCCGGCATTCTGTCCCGCGCTGCCGCCGCCGCCGCCCAGACCACCGCCGCCGCCGCCGCCGGGCGTCCCGCCGAAGGCACGGTTGCCGCCGCTGCCGCCGGTCGCCGTGTTATCGCTGAAGCTGACATTGCTGACGGTGGCGGTGCCGCTATTAACGAAGATCGCGCCGCCCGCGCCCAAACCGCCGCCACCGCCGCCGATGCCCGCGCCCCCAGCGCCACCGGTCGCCGCACCGCCCTTCAGCGTGACGTTCTGAATGGTCGCGCTGCTGTCGAGGAAGAAGATGCGGTTGTTGCCCTGCGCATCGATGGTGTGGCCGCCACCGTCAATGGTGATGTTGCTGGACACCGGCGGCAACAAGGTGGTGCCGAGCGCAATGTTGTTTTGAAGGACGATGCGGTCGCCCGGATTGGCATTCGCGATGGCCGAGGACAGTCCCGCCGCATCGGAGACGGAGATGTCGATCGCGAAGGCCGGTGCGGCAAGTCCGATCAGCATGGACGATGCCAGCAGGGCGGCGCGCAACGCCGACGCGCCACGGAACTGTGCGACCGCAAGGACGGCCTGCCGCCGCCCGACCTCGAAATTCATGCCCTGCCCCACGCGGGATCCGGTCGCCGACCATTGGCGGCGGGACTACGGATTCTCGAAATCCTCTTGCGCATCGCGCGCGATCTTGTCTTCTCATTCCGCGCAATCGCTGTTTTTGGCGCGCAGACGGCTGCGGCATTTCCGGGCCGCGTGCCGCAAAAGACACATCGCCCGCCGCCGCCGCCGACCGGCACGGCCGTCGGATGCACCACCGGCAAGGCAGCCGCCCTCTCCACGCTCGTTGCGAACCGAGCCCCGGCGTGATGGTCTTTCGACCATCATCGATGATCGCCTTTCAATCGTGGGCGAGAAACCGGGCGACCGCACGGCCAGCGCCGAGACCGGCCGCTCAACACGGGAGAAACCGCCATGGATTATCGGCGTCTCGGCCATTCCGGCCTGCGCGTACCGGCCCTCAGCTTCGGCACCGGCACGTTCGGCGGCGGCAACGACTTCTTCAAGGCCTGGGGCTCGACCGACGCGGCCGGCGCCGCGCGGCTGATCGACATTTGCCTCGACCATGGCGTGTCGATGTTCGACAGCGCCGACGTCTATTCGGGCGGTCTCGCCGAACAGATCCTCGGCGAAGCCATCAAGGGCAAGCGCCAGCGGCTCTTGATCTCGACCAAGGCGACCTTCCCGACGGGCGACGGCCCCAATGATTTCGGCTCGTCGCGCCAGCACCTGACGGAAGCTCTGGACAAGGCCTTGCAGCGGCTCGGCACCGACCATATCGACCTCCTGCAACTGCACGGCCAGGACTACAACACGCCGGTGGAGGAGACGCTGGCGACGCTCGACCAGTTCGTCCGGGCCGGCAAGGTCCGCTATGTCGGCTGCTCCAATTTCTCCGGCTGGCACCTGATGAAGTCCCTGGCCACGGCCGATCGCTACGGCTATCCGCGCTATGCCGCCCACCAGGCCTATTATTCGCTGCTGAACCGCGACTACGAATGGGAGCTGATGCCGCTCGGCCGCGACCAGGGCGTCGGCGCGGTGGTCTGGAGCCCGCTCGGCTGGGGCAAGCTCACCGGTAAGATCCGGCGCGGCCAGCCGGCCGTGCCCGGCACCCGCGCCCACGACATCGCCGGCACCGGCCCGCGCTTCGAGGAGGAGCGGCTGTTCAGGATCGTCGATGCGCTCGACGTGGTCGCCAAGGATTGCGGCAAGACCATTGCCCAGGTGGCGCTCAACTGGCTCCTGCGCAAGCCGACCATTTCCAGCGTCATCATCGGCGCGCGCAACGAGGAACAGCTCGTGCAGAATATCGGCGCCATCGGCTGGAGCCTGGCGCCGGAACAGGAGGCGAGCCTGGACGAGGCGAGCGTCGTGTCGCCGGCCTATCCGGTCTGGCACCAGCGCGGCTTCGCCATGCTGAACGAGCGCCGCTGATCGTCGGGGCGCCCCGGCTCAGGGGCGCCCGACGCCAAGCACGTCGGGATTGACCACATTGATCGGCTTGCCCGCGCCATAGGCGACGATCTGGTCGAAGATGTCGGCGAACTGGATCTCGTATTCCTCGCGGGCGACGTAGCCGATATGCGGCGTCGCGACGACATTGGCCATGCCGAGCAAGGGATGGTCGACGTCGCGCACCGGCTCCTGCTCGAAGACATCGACCGCCGCCAGGCCGGGCCGTCCCGCGCGCAAGGCCTCGACCAGGGCGCCGGGCGCGATCAGCGGCGCGCGGCTGGTATTGACGATCAGCGCCGTCGGCTTCATCGCGGCGAGGTCGCCGGCGGTGACGATGCCGCGCGTCGCCTCGACCAGGCGCATATGCAGCGAGATGACGTCGCTCTCGGCGAAAAAGGCCGCCTTGCTCGCCGCCACGGCATGGCCGTCGGCCTCGGCGCGGGCGAGCGAACCCTCGCGCGCCCAGACCAGCACCTTCATGCCGAAAGCCCTGCCATAGCCGGCGACCACCGCGCCGATCCGGCCATAACCGAAAATGCCCAGCGTCTTGCCGCGCAGGCCGCTGCCGACGCCGCTTTGCCAATGGCCGGCTTTCAGCGAGGCGACCTGCTGCGGGATCTGGCGCATCGCCGCGAGGATCAGGCCCCAGGTCAGCTCGGCGGTCGCATAGGACGGCGAGCCGGCATGCAGGTTCGACGACACGATGATGCCGAGCCGGGTGCAGGCGCCGATGTCGATATGGGGATAGACGCTGCGCTGGCTGATCAGCCGGAGCTTGCCGAGCCGCTCGAGCAAAGGCGCCTGGATCTGGGTCCGCTCGCGGATCAGCACGAGCGCCTCGGTCTCCTTCAGCCGCTCGGCCAGCCGGTCGGTGTCCTGGACATGGTCGTTCCAGATCTCGACCTCATGGCCCGCGAGCTTGTCGAAACAGGCCAGCGTACGCAGCGTGTCGTGATAGTCGTCGAGGATCGAGATCTTCATGTCGGCCGCACTGTCCCTGATGGCTCTGCCATGGATGCCTTCACGCCGCGAGATTGCCGCGACCGGGCAAGCAGCGCGAGCCCCGATTGCGTGATCGCCACCAGCGCGCAGCCATCGGCCTGCCGCCGTGTGATCAGGCCGCGATCGATCGCGTCCTCCCACACCGGCAAACGCGGGCATGAGGTGCGCCAGGCCTCCATCACCTCGGCATAGCTGCGCTCATCTGCCGCCACCCATTCCAGCAGATCGAGGATCAGGGCTTCGATCGTATCGGTCATCGGCCAGCCTCCCGCCGTGTCGCGCGGCCCCTGGCCCAGCGCGGCCGTGAAAATACGCCGTTTCGCAACGTCGATCCAATATATCGAAATAGCCCTATTCATATTCAGAACATATGGCTATCGCCGTCGGCGCACGTCCCATCGACGCGCTCGCAGGCGCTTTTTCACCTTGTCCAAAAACGCAGGGCATGGCCCGGGTCCCAGCAATTCCGGACCCCCTAGCTATTTGCCACGACGGGTACCAGACTGCATGTCCTGCGGCCGGATCGGGTGGACAATGACCGTCATTCATGCCGGAGCTTCCAAACCCGCCGCGGCTCTGCCGCTCGCCGCCACGCTCGGCGCGCTCGGGGTCGTCTATGGCGATATCGGCACCAGCCCGCTCTATGCGCTGAAGGAGGCCGCGAAAGCCGCGACCCGCGGCGGCGCGCTGACCCAGGACGCCGTGCTCGGCATCGTCTCGCTGATCCTCTGGGCGCTGATCCTGATCATCTCGATGAAATACGCGCTGCTGATCCTGCGGGCTGACAATCGCGGCGAAGGCGGCATCGTCGCCATGCTGGCGCTCTTGTCCGCCCGCAATGCCCAGCCCGGAACCTGGCGCGCGCACCTGCTGGTCGTCGGCCTGATCGGCGCGGCGCTGCTCTATGGCGACGGTGCGATCACACCGGCGATTTCCGTGCTCAGCGCGCTCGAAGGCCTGAAGGTCGACGCGCCGGCGCTGACCCCCGTGGTCGTGCCGATCACCGTGATCATCCTGATCGGGCTGTTCGCCATCCAGAAAAAGGGCGCCGGCTTCATCGGCCGGATCTTCGGACCGGTGATGCTCGGCTGGTTCGTCGTTCTCGCCCTGCTCGGCATCCACGGCATCGTCCAGGCTCCCGGCGTGCTCGCGGCTCTCAGCCCGCATCACGCCGTCAACTTCCTGATCCACCAGAACTTCCATGTCAGCTTCGCCATTCTCGGCGCGGCTTTCCTGGCGGTCACCGGTGGCGAGGCCATGTATGCCGACATGGGCCATTTCGGCCGCTTTCCGATCCGGCTCGCCTGGTTCGGCGTCGCCCTGCCGGCGCTGGTGCTGAACTATTTCGGCCAGGCCGCACTGCTGATCACCGATGCGAGCGCGATCGACAACCCGTTCTACCAGCTCGCCCCCGACTGGGCGCATTACCCGCTGATCGCGCTGGCGACAGTTGCGACCGTCATCGCGTCGCAGGCGATCATCTCGGGCGTGTTTTCGCTGACCCAGCAGGCGATCCAGCTCGGTTTCCTGCCGCGCATGCACATCGCCCACACCGCCAGCCACGAGATCGGCCAGATCTATGTGCCGCTGGTCAACTGGCTGCTGGCGGCGGCCACCCTCGGCGCGGTCATCGGCTTCGGCACCTCGGACGCGCTGGCCGGCGCCTATGGCATCGCGGTATCGCTGCTGATGGCGATCACCACGCTGCTGGCCGCGCTGGTCGCGCTGCACTGGGGTTATCCGCCGGTCATCGTCATCGCGGTCAACGGCTTCTTCTTCGTCATCGACTGCATCTTCTTCGCGGCCAATTCGACCAAACTGTTCGAGGGCGGCTGGTTTCCGCTGCTGCTCGCCGGCGCGGTCGCCTTCCTGATGCTGACCTGGCGCAGCGGCGTCAGGCTGGTGGAAGCGGCCCGGCGCAAGTTGCGCCAGCCCGAGGAGGAGTTGGTCGAGACGGCGGTCAACACATGCCATGCCAGGCTGGAGGGCACCGCGGTGTTCCTGGCCTCGGCGCCCAATGGCGTGCCGCTCGCATTGACCCAGTTCGTCAAGCACAACCATGTACTGCATCAACGGGTCCTGCTGGTGACCGTGCTCATCGAGGAGGCGCCGCGCATCGCCGAGGAAAACCGCGCCGAGGTGATCGAACTCCATGAAGGCATCACCCGGGTGATCCTGCGCTTCGGCTTCATGCAATATCCGACCATCGCCGGCGGCCTGCAGCTTGCCTGCGACCAGGGCAAACTGCCCGGCATCGATCTCGCCGCGATCACCTATTACATCGGCCGCGAAACGATCATCCCGAGCACCGAGGTCGAGGGCATGGCGGTCTGGCGGGAGACCGTCTTTGCCTTCCTGCAGCGCAATGCCGAACGCTCGGCCGCCTTTTTCGGAGTGCCGGCCAAGCAGGTCGTGGAATACGGCACCGAGATCGAGATCTAGCTGGCGGGGCCATGACGGTCGTTCATCCGCGGCGGTGCGGAGGATGGCCGCGTGAGGCTGTCCTGTCGGTGCCGCAGCGCGACGCGGCACGCGATCGCCGCCAATCCAACCGGTCTTATCGGCTGATCCCTTCCCGTCCGGTGGTATCTCGTGCCAGCTTGCCAATTCCGGATCAATGGATTGCGCGCATGGTGCTTCGCCTGGTGACCGACGAACTGACCCGAGCCCAGAAGTTGCGGGTCGCCTATTCCGCCTGGGCGCGGGCGGATGTCGACATGCTCACCACGATGTTCGCCGACGACGGTGAGTTCACCGTGGTCGGCAATCCGGTGCTCAATCCTCACGCGGGACTTCGCCTGGGCATTCCGGGCCTTCGGGGGGTGCTCGCCCAGTTTCACCGCGATTTCAGGGTCCGCGAATTCGTCATCGAGAAAGTGCTCGTCGACGGCGACGACGCCGCCGTGCATTGGCACAGCTCGCTGAAGTGGATCCGGAGCGGCCGCGTCATCGACAGCGAACGCTGCGATCTCATCCAGTTTCGCGGCGGCCTCATCCAGAAGATCCTCTGCTTCTTCGATTCCGCGACGATGGCCGTCATGACCGGCCGGGCTCAGTCGACCGGCGCCGACGCCCCCGACGGTCGCGGACCGGCCGTCGTGCCCGAGCAGGCGCCGCCGAGCGCTTAAGCGCACGCCGACGAGGCCGGGCCCGCACCGGCTCCCGCCATCGCGGAGGACGTCGCGAAAACGTCGCCAAGGTCGCGCGATCCGGATCGCGCGAAGACGCGTCCAGGGTGCTCCGGGATCGCGCGCCTGCCCGCCGGCCATCCCCGGCCCGAAGCTGCGTCCGGCAGGAAGGCACTGGCCATGAAATGGAAGGCGGACGCTTCAAAGCCGCGCCGGAATCGACCCTCTCCCAGAGGGACGGGTCGATTCAGTTGAGCTCTTCACTGCGGCCGCCGCCGAATCGTGTCTCCCGCAACGCAGCGACCAAGCCAAACGCACTGCAACACGCTAGACTTTGCCAGGGCTTTCCGGATTCTCGATCCCGACAGCCGGCAGTTCTGTTTTCGGGGAGCAGTGCGATCATGTCACAAGGTGCCGCCATCGACCGTCACACGACAGGACCCGAGGCCGCCACCGCCAAGGACCTGCCGCTGCGCGACGACATTCGCCTGCTCGGCCGCATTCTCGGCGACACCGTGCGCGAGCAGGAGGGCGAGGCGGTGTTCGATATCGTCGAACGGATCCGCCAGACCTCGATCCGTTTCCACCGCGACAATGACGAAGGCGCCAGGCGCGAGCTGGAAGCGATCCTCGGCGATCTGACGGCCGACGAAACATTGCTGATCGTCCGGGCCTTCAGCTATTTCTCGCACTTGGCCAATATCGCCGAGGATGAACATCACATCCGCCGCACCCGTGCCCATAGCCTGCGCGGCTCGCCGCCGCGCGCCGGCACGCTGGCCAATGCCATTGAGCGGGCGCGTGCAGCCGCCATCGGCGTGCCCGAGCTGAAGGCCTTTTTCGACAGTGCTCTGGTCAGCCCGGTGCTGACGGCGCATCCGACCGAGGTCCGCCGCAAGAGCACGCTCGACCGGGAAATGGAGATCGCCGCCCTGTTCGACGAGCGCGAGCGGGTCGTATTGACGCCGGAGGAGCGCGCGGCATCGGATGAGAAGCTGCAGCGCGAGGTGCTGACGCTCTGGCAGACCAGCCTCTTGCGCGAGACCAAGCTGACCGTGCTGGACGAGGTGCTGAACGGCCTGTCCTATTACGACTATACGTTCTTGCGCGAATTGCCCCGGCTCTATTGCGGGCTGGAAGACCGGCTGGCGGCGCTCGACCCGGCCTGCGAGAGCGTCGCGCTGGCATCCTTCCTCCGGATCGGCAGCTGGATCGGCGGCGACCGCGACGGCAATCCCTTCGTCACCGCCGCGGTGCTGAAGGAGACCATGCGGGTCCAGAGCACCCGGGCGCTGCGCTTCTATCTCGACGAATTGCATGCGCTCGGCGGCGAGCTGTCGCTGTCGAGCCGCGTCATCAAGACCTCGCAAGAGCTCAGGGATCTCGCCGAGCGCTCGCCCGACCCCTCGCCGCACCGGCGCGACGAACCCTATCGGCTGGCGATCTCGGGCATCTATGCGCGCCTGGCCGCGACCGCCCGCGACCTCGTCGGCTTCGAGGCGCCGCTGCAGCCGGTCGGCGAGATGCCGGCCTATGCCAGCGTTGCGGAATTTCAGGCCGAGCTCGACATCATCCACCGGTCGCTGACCGGCAACGGCTCGGGTGTCGTTGCGCGCGGGCGCCTGCGCATCCTCCGGCGCGCGGTCGACTGCTTCGGCTTCCACCTTGCCGCGCTCGACCTCCGGCAGAATTCCGACGTGCATGAGCGCACCGTCGCCGAACTCCTGGAAGCGGCGGTTCCCGGCACGCGCTATCTGGAACGCGACGAAGAAGACCGCATCGCGCTGCTAGCCGATGAGCTCGCCAAGCCCCGGCCCCTCGCCTCGCCTTTCCTGACCTATTCGGACGAGACGGCGTCCGAACTCGCGGTGTTCCGGACCGCGGCGGAGATCCATGCAGTCTACGGCCCCGCAGCCATCCGCAACTGCATCATCTCCAAGGGCGAGACAGTGTCGGATCTGCTCGAACTGGCGCTGATCCTGAAGGAGGTCGGCCTGATCCGGCCGACCGGACCGGCGGCGGTGAAGCTCATCCCGCTGTTCGAAACCATCAAGGACCTGCGCGGCTGTGCCGTCGTCATGGACGGCCTGTTCGCGCTGCCGGCCTACCGCCGCCTGATCGAACAGGACGGCGTGCAGGAGGTCATGCTCGGCTATTCCGACAGCAACAAGGACGGCGGCTTCGTCACCTCGGGCTGGGAGCTCTACAAGGCCGAGATCGAACTGATCCAGGTGTTCCGCCGCCATGGCGTCAAGCTCAGGCTGTTCCATGGCCGGGGCGGCTCGGTGGGGCGCGGCGGCGGGCCGAGCTATGACGCGATCCTGGCCCAGCCCGCCGGCGCGGTGACCGGCCAGATCCGCACCACCGAACAGGGCGAGATCATCGCCAGCAAATATTCCAACGCCGAGGTCGGCCGGCGCAACCTGGAGATCCTGGCAGCGGCCACCCTGGAGGCGAGCCTCCTGGAACCGCCGGAGAGCACCCAGCGGGAGGACTATCTCGGCGTCATGGAGGCGCTTTCCGCCAGCGCATACGACGCCTATCGCGGCCTGGTCTACGAGACGCCGGGTTTCGTCGATTATTTCTGGGAATCGACCGTCATCACCGAGATCGCCACGCTGAATATCGGCAGCCGGCCGGCCTCGCGCAAAAAGACCCGGCGGATCGAGGATCTCAGGGCCATTCCCTGGGTGTTCAGCTGGGCGCAATGCCGCCTCATGCTGCCCGGCTGGTACGGCTTCGGCACGGCGGTCAAGGCCTGGCTCGCGACCCGTCCCGACGACGGGCTCACCACCTTGCAGGCGATGTATCGCGACTGGCCGTTCTTCCGCACCCTGTTGTCGAACATGGACATGGTGCTGGCCAAGAGCAGCATCGCGATTGCCTCACGCTACGCCGAGCTGGTGCCCGACCGGGCGCTGCGCGACGCCATTTTCGGACGGATCAGCACCGAATGGCACGACGCCGTCGCGGTGCTTCTGGCGATCATGGGCCAGAGCCAGTTGCTGGAGGCCAATCCGCTGCTCGACCGCTCGATCCGCAACCGCTTTCCCTATCTCGATCCGCTGAACCACGTGCAGGTCGAACTGCTGAAGCAGCACCGCGCCGGCGGCACGGGCGACGATGCGGTGCTGTCGGGCATCCAGCTGACCATCAACGGCATCTCCGCGGGCCTGCGCAACAGCGGCTGAGGACGTCCGCGCCCAGGGACAATCCGCCTCATTCTCGGCCGCACGACGCCGCCGAGGGGCAGCCATCGGTGACTGGTCGCCCATCGCCGATGGGCGTAGCGTCGCCGCGCTGACGACGTCCGCCTGCGAAAAGAGATCGGATGACGGGCGCCGGCTCAGGGAGACTGAACCAAACCCAGGGAGGTTCGTCATGTCATCCTATTGCATCCTCCTCAACTTCACCGACCAGGGCATGCGGACCATTCGCGACGGCGCCAAGCGCATCGACGCGGCCCGCGACCTCGCCGGCGGTCTCGGCATCGAATTCACCGACCTGCGCCTGTGCCTCGGGGCTATGACGTGATGATTCAGCTGGAGGCCCCGAACGACGAGGCGGTGGCCAAATTCGTGCTGGCCGCGGGCGCCCGCGGCAATGTACGGAGCACGACGCTGAAGACCTTCAGCGAGAAGGAATACCGCAAGCTCCTGACCGAGCTGCCGGCCTGACACCCGACAGCCACGCCTCTTGCCGCCCGCGTCGGACATGGTCCGGCGCGGGTTTTGCTTTTTGCAGGGCGGCGGCGACGCTTGCGGGCTTCTACGCACTTTCGGTTGCAGCGCCCGCCGCGCGACAGTGACGCCCGCGCCATCAGGCGGCCCTGCCCCGCCGGCGACAGCGAATGCCGCAACCTTCGGGAGCCTCCATGTCCAGGATCAACAAGACCTTCGGCCTTCTGATCGCCACGGGCCTGGCGCTTGGCGGTCTGTTCCAGCCCTTCGCCGCAAAAGCCCAGACGGCTCCCGAGATCAGCCGGGTCGCCGGAGGCCCGCCCAGCTCGGCGATCTTCATCGGCAACAGTTTCTTCTATTACAACAACGGCATCGGCGGCCATGTCACGCAGCTCGTGGCAGCCGGCGACCCGGGCACACGGTTCCGCAACACGCTCGTCACCATCAGCGGCTCGGGCGCCGACTGGCACGACGTGGCCTCCTATTTCCGCCCGAACGCCATTGCCCGCTATTCCTTCGACGCCGGCAACAACATCGTCTTCAACCGCTTCAACAAGCTGTTCGACATCGCCATCGTGATGGATTGCAGCCAGTGCCCGATCCACCCGGAACTCGGGGCGGTATTCACAGACTACGCGCGCCGCAACAGCGAGACGCTCCGGCAGAACGGCGCCGAGCCGGTGTTCTTCATGTCCTGGGCCTATGCCGACAAGCCGGACATGACCGCCCAGCTCGCCGAGGCCTATACCCGGGCGGGCAATGCCAACAATGCGCTGGTGATCCCGGCGGGGCTGGCCTTCGCGCGCGCCATCGCCCAGCGGCCCGACATCAATCTCTACGTCGCCGACAAGCGCCATCCGAGCCTTGCCGGCACCTATCTCGCGGCGGCGACGATCTATGCGTCGCTGTTCAACCGGTCGCCCGCCGGGTTTGCCTATACGGCCGGCCTCGACCCGGCCATCGCGGCTTTCCTGCAGACGATCGCCTGGGAGACCGTGCAGGCCTATTACCGCAAGGGCGCCTGAGATCGGCCGTCCTGGCCGTCGCCGAAAGCCCGGCTGAGCCAATCGATGAACACCCGCACGCGCGGCGAAAGCTGGCGATTGCGTGGATAGAGCAGCGAGACCGGCGTCGGTGATGGCGGATTGCCGGTCAGCACCGCGACCAGCGTGCCACGGTCGAGATCGGCCGCCACATGATAGCGCGGCACCTGGATCAATCCGAGGCCGAGACGGGCGGCGGCAACGAAGGTCTCGGCGCCATTGACCGAGACGGTGGCCGGCAGGCTGACATGGCGCAGATTGCCGCCGACGGTGAACTCCAGCGGCATCAGCTGTCCCGTCGCCGATGAGCGGAAACCGACCATGCGGTGCCCCGCCAGATCCTCCGGGTTCTCCGGCAGGCCGAAGCGCTCGATATAGGCCGGTGCCGCGCAGGTGATCTCGTCGAGCAATCCCACGCGCTTTGCGATCATGTCGCTGTCCTTGATATCGCCGACCCGCAGCACGCAGTCGATGCCCTCGCGGACGAGATCGACCAGCCGGTCGCCCTCGCCCAGGAACAGCTCGATCCCGGGATAGTCGTCGAGGAAGGCCGGCAGGCGCGGCAGCACGAAATGGCGTGCCAGGGTGCCGTGGACGTCGACCCGCAGCAGCCCCTTCGGCTTGGCGCCGCCGAAGGCGCCTTCGGCATCCTCGACATCGGCGATCAATGCCAGGCAGCGCCGGTGATAGGCCTCGCCGTCGAGCGTCGGCGCGACATGGCGGGTGGTGCGCTCCAGCAAGCGGACGCCGAGCCTTGCCTCGAGCTGTTTCACCGCATCCGTGACGGTCGAGCGCGGCAGGCCGAGGTCCTCGGCCGCGAGCGTGAAGCTGCGGCGCTCCACCACCCGCGTGAACACCCGCATGGCATCGAACCTGTCCATCTTATTGTTCGCAATCTCCGGATAGTGATGCCAGACAATGCCCGATTATCCGGGGCAGAGAAAGGCTCATGGTCGCCTCATCGAAAGCGGACGTGCCGCTCGCGATCACCAGGAGAAAAACCATGACCCAGGCGAACAGCACCAAGGTCGCCATCGTCACCGGCGCGTCGCGCGGAATCGGTGCCGCCATCGCCGCGCGGCTCGCCGCCGACGGCTTCACCGTCGTCATCAACTATTCCGGCGATGCCGCGCCGGCAGAGGCGCTGGCCCGAACCATCGAAGCTAGGGGCGGCCGGGCGCTGACCGGCAAGGCCGATGTCAGCGACGCGGCGGCCGTGCGCGGCCTGTTCGACGCGGCCGAAGCGGCCTTTGGCGGGGTCGACGTGCTGGTCAACAATGCCGGCATCATGGCGCTCTCGGCGATCGCCGAAGCCGACGACGCCAGCTTCGACCGGCTCATCGCCGTCAATATCAAGGGCACGTTCAACACCCTGCGCGAGGCCTCGCGCCGCCTCCGGAACGGCGGCCGGATCATCAACTTTTCATCCAGCGTCGTCGGGCTGCTGCAGCCGACCTATGGCCTCTATGCCGCGACCAAGGCCGCCGTGGAAGCCATGACCGGCGTGCTGGCCAAGGAGTTGCGCGGGCGCTCGATCAGCGTCAATGCGGTCGCCCCCGGGCCGACCGCCACCGGCTTGTTCCTCGACGGCAAGCCACAGGAGCTGGTCGAGCGCCTCGCCCGGATGGCGCCGCTGGAGCGGCTCGGCGCGCCCGAGGATATCGCGGCGGCCGTCGCCTTCCTCGCCGGCCCGGACGGCGGCTGGATCAACGGGCAGACGCTGCGCGCCAATGGCGGGATCATCTAGCGGCGCTGCATGGTGATCGTGATGGCTTGATTGCCGCGAGCGGGCAAATTCGTGGATGCCCGGGACAAGCCCGGGCAAGACAAAGCGGTGCGAGATCGGGAGGTGGCGCCGAGCCGTCATCGTCGCGCGCTCTCCGTCTTGGCCGGGCTTGTCCCGGCCATCCACGAATTCAGCCGCTCACGATCGAAAATCCTGCGGAAAATGTCGCCTGATCTCTCTCGTCAAAGAGTCAAAATCACTGCGACGGAACACGAGCTGCGCCCCGCCCAGCCCCTCCCGCCCATCCGGCCGGCCCACGGCGTCCGGCATCGGCATCTTCACACGCAAACCGCCGCCGGCTCATGCCGGCGGCGGCTTCTGATTTCGATCGATGGGTTCGGCTTCGCCGCGCCGGTCACATGGCCGCGGCCATGGCGCCGGCATTGGGGATCTGGATGTCGATCTCCAGGGTCGACATGGTCTCGCCGCGATCCATGGTCACCCGCACGTCGTCCTGATCGACCTGAACATGTCTGGCGATCACCGCCATGATCTCTTCGCGCAGCACCGCGACGAGATCGGGCTGGTTGCGGTTCCTGCGCTCATAAGCCAGCAGGACCTGCAGGCGCTCACGCGCCACCGGCGCGCTGCTGCGCCGCCTGAAGAGGTCGAACAGGGTCATGCCGCCCTCCTTCCGAGCAGCCGGTCGAGCAGGCCCCGCTTGTCGATGGGCAGGATCATCTGAACCTGCTCGCCGTCGAGCCGGCGGGCCGCCTCGGTATAGGCGCGCGCGGCGGTGTTGTTCGGCTCGTTGAGCGTCACCGGCGAGCCGAGATTCGAGGCACGCAGGACGGCCTGGCTTTCCGGGATGATGCCGAGAAGCGGCGTCGACAGGATCTCGAGCACGTCGTCGATCTTGAGCATGTCGCCGCGGGCGGCGCGCGCCGCATCGTAGCGCGTCACCAGGATATGCTTGGTCACGCTCTCGCCGCGCTCGGCCTTCAAGGTCCGGGAATCGAGCAGGCCGATGATACGATCGGAATCGCGCACCGAGCTCACTTCGGGATTGGTGACGATCACCGCCTCGTCGGCGAAGCGCATGGCGAGCTGGGCACCGCGCTCGATGCCGGCCGGGCTGTCGCAGATGACGTAGTCGAAGGTTTCCTTGAGCGGAGCGATCACGCTCGCCACGCCCTCCTCGGTGAGCGCGTCCTTGTCACGCGTCTGCGAGGCGGGCAGCAGGTAGAGCGAAGCGATGCGCTTGTCCCGGATCAGAGCCTGGGTGAGCTTGGCCTGGCCCTGCACGACATTGACGAGGTCGAAGACCACGCGCCGCTCGGCGCCCATGACCAGGTCGAGATTGCGCAGGCCGACGTCGAAGTCGATCAGCACGACCTTCTTGCCGGCCTGCGCCAGCGCGGCCCCGAGCGCGGCGGTCGACGTCGTTTTGCCAACGCCTCCCTTGCCGGATGTGACGACGACGACCTTGCCCATGTCCATATCTCCAATGCGTCAGTTCAGGGCCGCGACGTGGATCGCGCCGTTCTCGAGAAAAACCTGTATCGGCCTGCCGCGCGACGACGGCTCCATGTCCTCGGCGGTGTGGTACCAGCCATCCACCGCCAGCAGCTCCGCTTCGTTCTTGCGACAGAAGATGCGCGCCTTGTCATTGCCCGTGGCGCCGGCGAAGACGCGCCCGCGCAAGGTGCCGTAGACATGGACGGACCCGCCCGCGACGATCTCGGAGCCGGAACCGACCGAGCCGAGCACGATGACATCGCCTTGCGGATGATAGACCGACTGGCCGGAGCGGATCGGCGACTGGATGATCAGCGAGCTCGAGGCCGGCGGCTCTTCCCTGGGCTCCGGCGCGGCAGGCTCGGGTGCCGCGGCCTTCTGCTCGCGCTGTGTCTTCGATTCGAAGATGACCGATGTCCTGGCGCCGATCAGCACCGGCGGCAGGTCGGGGCCGAGCGAATCGATGCCGATGGCCTCGATCGCGTAAATCCTGATTCCGCGCTCGGCGAGCTGCGCGACGAGGGCGCTGACCTCGCTCGCCCTGGGCTTGAGGACCTTGAGGTCCAGCACGACCGGCCGGCCGGCAAAGAACCCCGGGGAGTTCTCGGTCCAGCGATCCAGGGCTTCCAGCCACTCCTGCAACGGGGCTTCGGGTGCCAGTGCGAAGGCCATGAACGAGCGCGCGGGAAAGCGGATGGATTTCCGCTGAACGGGGGGGACGCTGGTGGTCTGAACGGGCGCGATGGTCGTCACAAAAGCGGGTCCTTACTGATGTGTTAACGCTACTCCGACGTGGTTAATGAAATCTAAATCGCGAGGCTGAGCGCGCGCTGTCCCACAGCTTTCGAGAGAGCCGCAGGCGGCCGCCACGCCGGGCCATTCCAACCTGCAAGGACGCCGGCTTTCGCACGCCGATGCCGGCCGGCAGCTCGGCCGGATCGGCGATGCACTCGAAGTGCTGCTCGATCACCTCACACGCGATGGCCTGAACCAGGCCGAGCGGGACGCCTTGAGCATTCTGCGCGGCCAGCTCGCTGCCGTGTGCAGCGTCAAGCCACGGGTCGGAAGCGCGAAGTAGCGATGTCCGTCTCGCCACCGCCGGAATCGATGGTGGCGAGGGTGTGCCGGGTCGGCTACCAATCCCGCAGCCACCTTCGAGGGAGCGGTCCATGCAATTGCGGGAGTGGCCGCGGATGCCCATCGCCGTAGCGTCCGACCGACGGATGTCCGACGCCCGCCGTCTCCGGGTCGTCGCCCAGGCGGGAGCGGCGCCATGCCGTTGACGCTGCACGGCTACCACTACAGCGTCTATGTCAGGATCGTCCGGATGGTGCTGGCCGAAAAGGCCGTGGCCTGCGTGCACGCCGAGGTCAATCCGTTCGCCGAAGACATGCCGGAAGCCTATCTCCGGCTCCATCCGTTCCGCCGGGTACCGACCCTCGTGCATGACGGCTTCGTGCTCTACGAGACCGGCGCCATCACGCGCTATATCGACGAGGCCTTCCCGGGCGCGCGCCTGCAGCCCGGGCCAGCCCGCCAACGCGCCCGCATGGCGCAGATCATCGCGATGATCGATTCCTACGGTTATGTCCCCCTGGTCCGGCAGGTGTTCGCGCAACGTGTCTTCGGCCCACGTCTCGGCCGCGCCGCCGATGAGGCGCTGATCCGCACGGGCCTCGACGGCGCGGCACGCTTCCTGGCGGCGCTCGAAGACCTGGCGCCTCCGGGCGAACGCGCCGGCGGCGCGGGCCCTCTGGTCGGAGACACCCTGTCGCTCGCCGACCTGCATCTGGCACCGATGATCGCCTGTTTCGTCACGGCGCCGGAGGGACGAACGCTGTTGCCGGACTATCCCGGGCTGTCGGCATGGTGGGCCTTCATGCAGGACAGGCCGAGCCTTGGCGCGACCGATCCGGGCCTGCCCGGCTGATAGCGCGCAAGGCTTGCGCCCCATCAAAGCGCGGCGAGCGGCAGACCCAGCTCGCCGCTGAGCCATGTGACGAAGACCCGGAGTGCCGCGCGCTGCCGGCTGGAGGCAGGGAACACCAGGTAATGGCCGACATAGTCGATGTCGCGGACGCGGCCGGCGAGCGGCATGACCAGGCGGCCCGAGGCGATCTCGCGCGCGGCGAGCCTCGTCGACTCGAGCGCGACACCGAGATTTTCGACCGCGGCGGTGATGGCGAGGAAGCTGCGGTCGAACCGCGCCGCGCGCGGCGGGATCGATGACAGGTCGTTGGCCGCGAACCAGTCCGACCAGCGCACCTTCTTGAAATCGCTGTCGATCAGCACACGGTCATAGAGATCCTCGACCCGGGTGATCGAGACCGCGAGCTTCGGCGAGCAGAGCGGCGTCACCGTCTCCGTGCCGAGCGGGATCACCACGATATTGTCCTGCGTCGGCACCCCATAAACGATACCGGCGTCGAACTCCTCGTTGGGGTAGCGCGGATAGTCGACATCAGCCGACAGGCGCACGGCAATGCCCGGATGCCGCTCCATGAAGTCGGCCAGCCTGGGCGTCAGCCATTGCGCCGCGAAACTCGGTGCGCAGTGCAGCCGCAGCAACTGGGGGCCGCGGGCCGCGACCAGCTCCATGCCGCGGCCGATTTCCTCGAAGCCACGGCTGACATGGCGCAGCAGCGCCTCGCCTTCGGCGCTGAGGCGGACGCCCCGGCCATTGCGTTCGAACAAGGTGACGCCGAGCGAGGCTTCGAGCTTGCGCACGGCATGGCTGACCGCGCTGATCGACAGGTGCAGCTCGTCGGCGGCGGCACGGAACGAGGCGTTGCGGCCGGCCGCTTCAAAGGCACGCAGGTTCTGCAGCGAAAAGGGCGGCATGGCTTACTTGAACAAGATTCAAGAGTCCTTGCAAGGCTTGCAATTGATCGTGGGAGCCATCCCGACCAAGGTTCGGAAAATTTCAACACCCCACGGAGGAAAGGCCATGCTGCTCAAAGGCAGAACCGCGGTCATTTCGGGCGCCGCCAGCTTGCGCGGGATCGGGCTTGCCACCGCCCGTACCTATGCCGCCCACGGCGCGCGCGTCGCCATTCTCGATCTCGACGAGACCGCCGCGAAGGCGGCGGCGAGTTCGCTCGGCCCCGGCCATATCGGGATCACCTGCGATGTCGTCGACCGTGCCGCCTGCGAACGGGCGATCGCCCAGACCCTGGCGGCCTTCGGCCAGATCGACATTCTCGTCAACAATGCCGGCATCACCCAGCCGGTGAAGATCATGGAGATCGACGGGCCGAGCTGGGAACGGATCATCGACGTCAACCTGACCGGCGTGCTGCATCTGAGCCAGGCGGTCATTCCGCATATGCGTTCGCGCAAGTCCGGTTCGATCGCCTGCATGTCCTCGGTCTCGGCGCAGCGCGGCGGCGGCATTTTCGGCGGGCCGCATTATTCGGCGGCCAAAGCCGGCGTGCTCGGCCTCGCCAAGGCCATGGCCCGCGAGCTCGGGCCCGACGGCATCCGGGTCAACTGCGTCACCCCCGGGCTGATCCAGACCGACATTACCGGCGACAAGCTCTCCGCCGAGATGAAGACCCAAATCGTCGAAGGCATTCCGCTCGGCCGCCTCGGCACGGCCGACGACGTCGCCGGCATCTATTTGTTCCTCGCCTCCGACCTCTCGGCCTATGTCACCGGTGCGGTGATTGACGTGAACGGCGGCATGCTCATCCACTAAGCCCTTTCCGAGCCAACGGTCGCCGACGGACCAGGACCCGATCCATGCAAGACCAACCCCATGTTTCACCGCTCGCGCGGGCCAATGTCAGCCTGGACGAGCGCGCCTACCGCATCCGGCGTTATGCGCTGCGCATGGGCGAGGTGCAGGGCCAGGGTTATATCGCCCAGGCGCTCGGTATCGCCGACGTGCTGGCGGTGGCCTATTTCCATGCGCTGCGCTACCGCCCCGACGATCCGGAATGGGAGGGCCGCGACCGCTTCCTGCTGTCTATCGGCCACTATGCCATCGCGCTCTACGCGGCACTGATCGAGGCGGGCATCCTGCCCGAGGACGAGTTGACCACCTATGGCGGCGACGACAGCCGCCTGCCGATGTCCGGCATGGCCGCCTATACGCCGGGCATGGAGATCACCGGCGGCTCGCTCGGCCATGGCCTCGGCATCGCTGTCGGCATCGGGCTCGGCCTGAAGCGCAAGCGCTCGGGTTCCTTCGTCTACAACCTGTTCTCCGACGGCGAGCTCGACGAGGGCTCGACCTGGGAGGCGGCCATGGCGGCCGGCAACCACAGGCTCGGCAACCTCATCGGCATCGTCGACGTGAACAACATGCAGGCCGACGGGCCGTCCACCCAGGTGTCGAATTTCGAGCCGCTGGCGCCCAAATTCGAAGCCTTCGGCTGGCATGTCCAGCGCGTCGACGGCAATGATATCGGGGCGGTCGTGAAAGCCTTCGACTGCGCGCGGGCGCTGGCCGAGCCGAAGCCGCGCATCGTCATCTGCGACACCCGGATGGCCAAGGGCGTGCCCTTCCTCGAGGCGCGCGAACGCAACCACTTCCTGCGCGTCGAAGCCGACGAATGGCAGAAGGCGATCGAGGTGCTCGACGCCGGGAGGGCCGCATGAAACGCTCGAAATATGATCGCCCCGTGCCGCAAGCCAACAGCGCGGGCGCGCGCCTGACCACATCGGCGATGATCGCCTCGCTCGCGACGCCCGATCAGCGCACCGCGCCGGCGCCCTTCGGCCATGCGCTGACCGCGCTCGCCGCAACCCGGCCCGACATTGTCGGCCTCTCCGCTGATCTCAGCAAATATACCGACCTGCACATTTTCGCGCAGGCCTATCCCGACCGCTTCTACCAGATGGGCATGGCCGAGCAGCTCCTGATGAGCACCGCCGCGGGCCTGGCGCGCGAAGGCTTTACGCCATTCGCCACCACCTATGCGGTCTTCGCGGCGAGACGTGCCTATGACTTCATCTGCATGGCGATCGCCGAGGAGAGCCTGAACGTCAAGATCGTCTGCGCCCTGCCGGGGTTGACCACCGGCTACGGCCCCAGCCATCAGGCGACCGAAGACATCGCGATCTTCCGCGGCCTGCCGAACATGACGATCATCGACCCCTGCGATGCCCATGAGATCAGCCAAGTCGTGCCCGCCATCGCCGCCCATCAGGGCCCGGTCTATATGCGCCTCTTGCGCGGCAACGTGCCCCTGATGCTCGACGAATATGGCTACACCTTCGAGCTCGGCAAGGCGAAGCTCATCCGCGACGGCCGCGACGCGCTGGTCATCTCGTCGGGCTTCATGACCATGCGCGCGCTGGAGGCCGCCGCGGCGCTGGCCGCCGATCGCGTCGATGTCGGCGTGCTGCATGTGCCGACCATCAAGCCGCTCGACGAGGCGACGATCCTCCAGGAAGCCGCCCGCTCGGGCCGGATGGTGATCGTCGCCGAGAACCACACTATCGTCGGTGGTCTCGGCGAGGCGGTCGCCGGCCTGCTGATGCGCTCCGGCGTGACGCCGCCGTTCCGCCAGATCGCGCTGCCCGACGAATTCCTCGATGCCGGGGCGCTGCCGACGCTGCACGACCGCTACGGCATTTCGACATCCGCCGTGGCCGCCAAGATCAAGAGCTGGCTCTGACGATCGGGGCCCGCTCCGATCGGATCATGGACCAGACCTGGCTGGTTGCCGAAGACATCCATCGGCGGGCGATGAAATGGGCATCGTCGCTGCTTTGAGCCGCGAGCCCGCCGGGATACGGTATGCGCCCGCCTTCGATCGGCAATACCGGGCCATCTCATGACCGTCGTGGAATGCGAGATCCCTGCGCTCAGCCTGCTGGATCGCCGGCAGGTCGCGGCCGCCTATTTCCGGGATTCCTATCGCGCACCGTTGAGCCGCGGCGATGCCGGCGTCGTCGACATCTTTCTCGCCATCTTCGCCCATCACCCGATGTGGATGAAGGCCATCCTGATGGCCCGCAACCGCGCCGCGGCCCTCTTTGGGCTCGATGCACCGACGGCCTCCGAGGTCCTTAATCCTACGGTCAGACAAGACTACCGCGTCGGCGACACGATCGGCGTCTGGCCGATCTTTGCCCTGAGCGATACCGAACTGGTCGCCGGGCGCGACAACAAGCACCTGGACTTCAGGCTCTCCGTGCTGAAATCGACGGAGGGCGGGGCCGCCAGCGTCACGGTTTCGACGATTTGCCTGGTGCACAACACGGCCGGCAAGGTCTATCTGTTCTTCATCACCCCCTTCCATCGATGGGGTGTCCGGCGGCTGATCTCGACCGCCATCGCAGCCGGACGGCTGTAATCACGATTGCCCGATCGGCCGATCGCTGCGCCTGCGCGGAATAGCCGCCACGCGCCAGAGCGCCTTGCATTGCTGCGTCGCGATACGATATTGTGCGATGCACCATACATGAGCATGCATGCCCGCTCGACAGGAAAGAAACCGATGCGTCCGTGGACAACCCTTCCGGCAAGAACCTTGCGGCCTCGCCACGAGCCGCCGACGATTCGCGAGGCTCTGGAGGCGGCGGCCGACCTGTCCGATAACGCCGCCGATCAGATCGCCATCGCGGCCGGACTGCTCGGCTGCAGCGAAGACGAGATCCGGCAGCGGGTCGGCAGCGCCGGCCTGCCGGTGCGGCAGCCGCAGCCGCAGAGGCAGCAGCCGCCTGTTCGTACGCTGACCGCCGCTCCCTTCAAGCGTACGGTCGTCGTCGAGCACAAGCGCCCGCTCGTCGTCGAGCGGCTTCGGTCCCGCGCGATCGCCCGCTGAACAACAGCGTGCCGCATCGTGCCGGCCGGTTTGCCCGGCTGGCGCGGCTGCGGACAACCGCTGCCGGCCGCCGCTCAGCCCGGCATGGCCGCCGCGGCATTCTGGCGCAGCGCCCGGACGAGCCCGGCGCGCGGCGACATATGGCCCCAGAACAGGCCGACCCGCCTGCCCCAGCCCGGCTCGGGAACAGCCAGTTTGGCGAGCGACAGACCTTCCGGCCAGGGCGGCGCCCAATCCGGCACCAGTGAGACGCCGAGGCCGCGGTCGACCATGGCGGCGATCGCATCGAGGGCATCGAGTTCGAAACGCTCCTGCGGACGGATGCGCGCCTGGCGCAGATAGCGGTCGACGATCTGCCCGCCCCAATGGTTGCGGTCGTAGCGGATGAAGGGTTGGCTCGCGAGCAGCCGATGCGGGTCTTGCGCCGGCATGCCGGCGGGCGTCAGCACGACGAGCCGCTCTTCGTGCAATGTCTGCCAGGCGCAAGCCTTCGGAATCGCGAATGGCGGCTGGACGATGATGGCGGCGTCCAGGTCGCCGCCGATCACCTGGTGGTAGAGTTCGACCGACACGCCCGGCACGATGTAGATCTCGATCTGCGGGTGGGCGGCTGCGAGCGACGACAGGATCGCCGGCATCATGCCGGTCAGCGCGGTCGCGGTGGCGCCCAGGCGCAGCTCGCCGATCAGCACGCCGTCGGCGCTGGTCGCCTTGAGGTCGCGGACCTGGCGCAGCAGCAGGCGGGCGCGCTCCAGCATGGCGATGCCGGTTTCGGTCGGCCTGACGGTACGGCCGGCGCGCGAAACCAGTGGCTTGCCGATCTCGCTTTCCAGAGCCCGGAGCCGCTGCGCGACGGCCGCCGGCGTCAGGTGCAGCCGGCGCGCGGCCTCCGCGATCGACCCCTTGTCCACGACCGTCACGAAGCTCTCGAGGAAGCGCGTGTCCATACAAACAAAATCCATCTTCTGACGATACAATTACATAGATTTTGTTACCGATTCCACGCCCCCATACTCGCCCGGCCTTCAGACCGGAGACGCAGCCCCGTCGCTCGCATCGACGGCAGCCTCATCGCCGGCATCTGCCCCCACGACCAGGACGCATCGCCATGACGCTCGATCGGAAGATCATCGAGACATTGTCGGTCATCTCGACCGCCACCATCACCACGGTCCTGCTCAAGAAGGGCTTGCGCAATGTCTGGCTGCGCGGCACCCGCCCGCTGCGCGCCGGGCAGCCGCGCCTCGTTGGCCGTGCCTTCACGCTGCGCTTCGTGCCGGCGCGCGAAGACCTGGCGACACCTGAATCCTGGTCCTCGCCGAAATCGACCCGCGCGGCGATCGAGGCCATGCCGGAAGGCTGCATCGCCGTCGTCGACGCCATGGGCGTCACGGATGCCGGCATTTTCGGCGACATTCTCTGCGCCCGCATGGCGAAGAAGGGCGTCGCGGCGCTGATCACCGATGGTGTCGTGCGCGACGTCGCCGGCGTGCTGGGCACCGGCCTGCCGGTCTGGTGCCAGGGCGGCGCCGCCCCGCCCTCGGTCGCCGGCCTTACCTTCGTCAATTGGCAGGAGCCGATCGCCTGCGGCGGCGTCGCGGTGTTCCCCGACGATCTCATCGTGGTGGATGACGACGGCGCCGTGCTGATCCCGGCGGCTCTGATCGACCATGTCGTGTCGGTCGCACCGGATCAGGAACGCCTGGAGGGCTGGATCATGGGCGAGGTCGAGAGCGGCGCCAGCCTGCCGGGGCTCTATCCGCCGAATGCCGAAAACAAGGCGCGCTACGAGGCTTTCGTCAGCAAGACCACCCAAGGCTGAGCGCCGAGTTGCCGCGCCGGCAATGGCGCGGCGGCAGCCGTCGCACCGCTTTCCTCCCCGGGGCGGCCAGGTTCGGCCGGCTGATCAGACGCCGATCGCCATCGCCATGGCGGCCTCGATCCGTTCGAAATCCCCTCGGCTGACCGGCAGCAGGCCGAACCGGAACTGGTAACCCCAGTTCGCCTCCCCGGCGGTGAAATCGAGTGCACCCAGCAAGGGCCGGATCGGCACCTCGCGCGCCTCGTCCCAGGCGATGTCGCGGCGCCAGGGGCGAAAGCCGCCGCCCATGTCGGCGAGATAGGCTTCGCCCGATCGAACCGTACCGATCGCCGTGAAGGCCTGCAGCCGATCCTTGGCCGCGAATGTCACCGTCGGCGAGTAATAGGCAACGCGATCGCCCGGTTTGACCCGCCGTAGCGGACCGGCCTTGCCGTGACAGACCTGCATGAAGCCCTCGGTCCGGCCCCGGCGGACATGCTCCGCCGAGGCAACCGCGATCCAGTAGCCGGTCATGGTGCGCGCCCGCCTCTATTGCTGCGCCAGGGCGTAGACGCGCAAGCGGTGGCCGTCCGGATCGAGGCCGACGAAGGTGCGGCCGAAATCCAGCACCACCGGTTCCTGCAGGATCGGGATGCCCAGCGCCTTCCAGGCCGCATGGGTCGCGTCGACTTCGGCGTCGCTGTCGAGCTGGAAGCCGATCTCGCCTCCGCCGCCGCCCGCTGACGGCGCCGGTTCGACCGTATGCCGCGACCAGAGACCGAGCTTGAGGCCGGTCGCCAGGGCGAACAGGACGAAGGTCTCGGAATTCTCGACCGGCTCGCTCGCCAGCAGGGCCTGGTAGAAACGCCCGCTCGCCGCAGGGCTGTTCACATAAAGGAGAATGTAGCTCGGGTGGGTCATGGACGTCGCTCCTGTTGTTCGACAAGGCGACGCTAGAGCGGCATGCTGTCAGTTTCTGGCAGTATGAATCGAAAGACACGATCATTCGAAGGATCGGGCAATGCCCTCCTTTTCGCGCCAGGCCTTGAGAAGCGCCTGGCGTCGGCGCGGATAGCGGCTGTCGGTCACCGTCAGGTCGACGATCCGGTCGGCGCGGAAATGCCGGAAATCCTGGCGCAATTCGCACCAACCGAGAACGATCCGGACACGGTCGAAGAAGCCGAGAGCGAAAGGCCAGATGATCCGGCGCGACGGCTTTCCCGTGGCGTCCCGGTAGGCGATGTCGAGCTTGCGCTCGGCGCGGATCGCCTTGCGAATGCCGGCGAGATCGACGGCGTCGGCGGCGATCGCCTCGCCCGGGCCGACGATCAGCGTCGCGCCGTCGAGCCCCTGGCGCAGGTCGGCGGGCAGCACCGCGGCGATTTTCGCCAGCGCGTTGCGGGCAGCCGATCCCAAGGGATCGTCGGCGCGGTCGGCCACCCAGCGCGAGCCGAGCACCAGCGCCTCGATCTCGTCCTCCGAGAACATCAGCGGCGGCAGCATGAAGCCCGGTCGCAGGATATAGCCGATACCGGGCTCGCCTTCGATGTCGGCGCCCTGGGCCCGCAAGGTGGCGATGTCGCGATAGAGCGTGCGGATGCTGACGCCGAGGCCGCCGGCCAGCGTGCGGCCGCTGACCGGGCGGCGATGGCGACGCAGGACTTGCAGGAGATCGAGCAGGCGTTCGGATCGCGACATCAACCGAAGCTTTGGCACGAAAGATCACATGATGCCAGATTTTGGCAGCAGGAGCGCGGCAAGGCCGCAGGAGCCGAACAAGGGGCAATTCGTTCAAGGCAAAATTCGATGATGAAAACACATCACCGGACCCAACAAGCCGGTGACAAAAAAGCCCGCCGGATGAACCGGCGGGCTTGCTTGTCGAGGTCTCACACAGGGCTCAGAATGGCACCGCCACCTTGCCACGCACCGTCCAGCGGCGGGTGGCGGACCCAAGCCCCCCCAATTCGCCGTCGAGCGACATTTTGGCGCCCCCGGCGATCGACAGGCCGAGACCGGCGGCAAGCCGCGCCGACCAGCCGTCGGCGATTGCAGCCGTGCCGGTGGAGTTCAGCGCCGCGGCGCTGTCGCCGGAGAAGTAATAGTCACCATAGAGCCCGAGCGACGGGATGAGCGTCACCGCCGGGCTATAGGCATAGTGGTAGCTGATCTTCAGGCCGCCGGAGGCCCGGCCGGTCATGAAGCTGTTCTTGTCCTGGGCGGTGCCGAGGCTGTCGATATAGGCGTTCTGGCTCTCCCAGAGGCCGAAGACGCGCGCCGAAGGCTCGAAGACGAAGGCCTGCAGCCGGTAGGTGCCGGTAATGCCCGCGCTGGCGAGCAGGCGCCGGCCGGCGAAGGCGCCGGAAGCGGTGCCGGCCTGGCCTTCGTAGTCGAGCCAGGAATGGGCCAGAGCCGCGTCGAAGCGGATGCCCTGCATGATCTGCCAGCCGAGATAGGCGCCGGCGGTGAGGCCCTGGCCCTTGAGGCGGCCGGCAAGCGACTGCGAAGTGAAGTCGAAGCTCTCGAAGCCGCCCATGACACCGACGACCAGGCCGGGCGTCAGCCGGCGGGTGACGCCGGCCAGCGCATTGATCTGGCTGCCCCGGATATCGACGCGGGCGGTGTTGGTATCGACCGGCTGCTGGCTCATGCCGCGGATGTCCATCCAGAACAGCCAGTCGCGGGTCTCGCGCGGGGTACGGCCGCCCCGCTCGCCGGAGGCAGCACCCGAGTTGAAACGGAGCGACATCTGGGTGGGAGTGAGGCTGGCCCCATCCTCGGCGAAGGCCTCGGCGATGGCGGCATCGACCGCGCTGGTGATGGCCTGGCCGGACACCTGCGCCACCATGCGCGTCACGATGACCTGCAGGCTGCGCAGCCTGACGCTGTCGCCGGGAATGTTGACTGCCTGGGTGAGGCCGGCCGAGGTGCTGGCGGTGAAGCCGCCGTCGCCGTCATAGGCGGCGGTGATGACATGGCTGCCCTTGGCGAGCGACGATGTGGTGAAGCTGGCGCTGCCGCCGGCGAGCGTGCCGGTGCCGATGACGGTACCGCCGTTCCTGAAGCTCACCGAACCGGTGGGCGTGCCACCGGGCGAGGTGACGCTCGCGGTGAAGGTGACGGCCTGGCCGACCTCGCTCGGATTGCGCGAGGAGACGAGCATGGTGGTCGTGCCGGTTTCGATCACGGCCTGGCTCAGCGGCGCGGACGTGCTGCCCTTGTGGTCGGCACTGTCGGCATAGACGACAGTGATCCGGTGGTTGCCGATGGCCAGCGCCGACGTCGAAAACGTCGCCGAGCCGCCGGAGAGCGTGGCGGTGCCGAGTTGCGTCGCGCCGTCGTAGAAGGTGACCGGACCGGCCGGCGTGCCGGAGCTGCCGGTCACCGTCGCGGTGAAGGTGACCGACTGGCCGAGCCTGGCCGGATTGAGCGAGGAACTCACCGAGGTGGTCGTGGTCGGATTGCCGATGATCTGCGTCAGCGTCCCCGAGGTGCTGACGGCATAGTTGCTGTCGCCACCATAGGACGCCTTGATCGAATGATTGCCCAGCGTCAGCGCGGACGTGGAGAAGGTGGCCGTGCCGCCGGAAAGGGTGCCCGTGCCGAGCGTCGTCGCACCATCGGTAAAGGTGACGGTGCCGGTCGGCGTGCCCGCATTGCCGAAAACGGTTGCGGTGAAGGTCACGGATTCGCCGGGCCTGGCTGGATTGGCCGAGGATGAAATGCCGGTGTTGCTGGCCGCAGGAGCCGGTATGCAGGTGGCCGTGACGGTGGCGGTGCCATAGCGCGTGAACCAACGGACGGAAGTGGTATTGCTGACACTCTCGAGAGTGAGCGAGCTCACGTCCTGCCCGAAGGCAGACTCGGTGCCCGAAAATGGGAAATTGAGATAGATCCAGTCGGTCGAGCCGGTAAAATTGATCCGGACCTTGTCGCCCTTCAGGAACGCGGCGGTGAGCGTTACACCCACGCTGTTCGTCGCATTCAAGGCGCCGGCATTGACGGCGGTGCAGCCGGCCGAAACGGCCAAGGCCGCGCTCGGCGTGGCGAGGCCGGCAAGGACCGCCAGGACCAAGGCCGCGGCGAAACGCCTGACAGCCGAAAGGCACGACTGCGCTCCGCTTCCACTCAACCATTTGGACAAAGCTGCCCCACTCCCGGCCGCCGCGCGGCGCCGGGCCCTATGCCTGGTCTCTTTCATGATCGTTCATGCCCCCGGAAGCAGCGCCCCGCCGCCCCCATTCCTTGCCCGCGATGCCCGCTCCGCCGTCGATGCGACGCAGCGATTTCAGTTCTCCCGGGAATGACGCGCTCGCGGCGGTCGTCCCGTCGACGGCGATCCGGCCCGCCGCACGGCCCCCCGGCAGTGAGTCTTGATCGCTCGAAAGTGATGACAAGACAGGAGACAATGTGTCAAATTCATCCGAATCATAATTCAATGAGCTAAACGCATAATGCTGACATTAAGACATATCGAGATCGTGGAAGCCCTGGCGCAGCACCGGCATTTCGGCCGCGCCGCCGAGGCGCTGGGCATCACCCAATCCGCCCTGACGCGGGCGCTGCAGGCCATCGAGACCGATCTCGAGGTCCGGCTGTTCGACCGGGGCACCGGCATTCCGGAGCCGACCATGTTCGGTCGGATCGTGCTGGCCTGGGGCCAGCCCGTCATCCGCAGCATGGACAACCTCGTCCGCGAAATCCGCCTGGCCCGGGGGCTCGAGGTCGGCGAGGTCACGGTCAGTGCCGGCACGTTCCCGTCCGAACTCTGGGTGCCCCAGGCGCTCGGCCGGCTGGCCAAGGACTTTCCGAATGTTCGCTGCCGCATGCGGTCCAGCGAGAGCCGGCGGGCGGTAAAGGACGTCCTGAACGGCAATTCGGATATCGCGGTCGCCGATCTCGTCGAAGTGAGAGGGCTCGACGAACTCGCCTTCGAAAAGCTGGTCACCGTCAAGGTCGCACTGTTCTGCCGACCGGGACATCCGCTGCTCAAGCACCCGACCATCAAGGAGATGGATCTCGCGGACTTTCCGCTCGCCGGCCCCCGCCCCACCCACTACGCCTCGGAGGCCATGGAGAGCGCCGGCGAAAACCGTGCTTTGACCGTGCCGAAATCCGGCGGCTTCGTTCCCAGGATCTGGGTCGAGAGCTTTGCGGCCATGCGCCAGGCCGTGTCGTCGGGCGATGCCATCAGCTGGGCGCCGGTACCACTGCTCGAACCCTATTGGGCCAGGGGCGAACTGGCTCGTCTGACGATGCAGCCGGCGCCGATCGACATCGAGTTCGGCCTGATCTATCCGCGCAACCGAACGCCAGCTCCCGCCGTCACGGCCTTCATCAAGATCATCCGGGCGATCGCCGTGGCCAAACCGGCGTCGCAGGCTCCGGCACGGAACTGAGGCAGCACGCGGCGGCCCAAAAGAAGGCCCGCTCCGTTGCCGGGAGCGGGCAGGATGGAGGGGTCATGAGGTCGACAATGCACTTCCCCGATCCTTTGCCCGAGGCGGGTCGAGGGCAAGTGCTCTTGCGAGGTAGGTGACGCGCCCCACCTTCCACGTGATCCGTGGCGGCCAGACCATCACGGCGATCGTTGTTCGACGCTGCCTCGAACCGCCCTCCGCCTGGCGTTCATCTCCCGATCCTCGCAAGGTCGCGCGGCATCAGGAGATGATTTTGACCCGCAATTCATTCGCGAAAATGACTTTTCTCAGCATCATCCCGTGCCCCGGCATGGCATTCGCCCAGGCGTAGGCGTCCGAATCGCGGCCGGCCATCGACCAGGACGGTGCGGACGAGCAAAAGACCGCCCGTCCGCGCAGCACAGGTGCCATGCGCCCCTATGTCCGGCGAGCCAAAGGCCCAAGATCCGGCGAAATTGCCTGTGACGATGAGCGCCTGACATCCAGTCGGAGCGTCGCCCCCGGGGCGGTTGCGCAGCTCGCCGGTACGGGGCCTCAACGATGCAGAATATCGCCATTTCCGTCCTCACCATTTGCGGCATCGAGGAACTCGCCGACCATAGCGGCCGGTCGGTCAGCCATGTGCTGTCGATCATCGACCCGGACTGGCCGGAGATCGAGACGTTCCGGCGCTATGGCGCGCACCAGCGCTCGGTCCTGCAGTTTCACGACATCATCGATCCCATGCCGGGCCAGATCCTGCCCGCGGCGGACCATGTCGCGGAGGTCCTGCGCTTCGGCGCCGATCTCGCGGGGTCGCGCGACGGGCGGACCGAAGGCCATCTGCTGGTGCATTGCCACATGGGCGTATCGCGCTCGACCGCGGCCATGCTGACCTTGCTCGCCCAGGCCAATCCCGACGATCCGGAGGACCGCCTGTTCGAACGCCTCAGGCAGATCCGCCCGCAGGCCTGGCCCAATTCCCTGATGATCGGCTTCGCCGACGACCAGTTGCGGCGCGATGGCCGGCTGACGGCCGCCCTGCGCCGGCACTACGCCCATCAGATCCACTACGACCCGCGCTATGTCGACTGGATGACGCGGCTCAAGCGCGACCGTGAGCTGGAAATGGGCGGACATCGCTGAAGGTGCGACGCCATTGGCGCGTCCCGGACCGACACCGGCTTCAGGGAGAAAAGCGCTGTTGAATCAACCCTCTCCCATTGGGAGAAGGTCAATTCAGGTGAGCTTTCGCGTCCAGCGCCGCGCCACACCAAGCAGAAGCCCCCGCCTCATCCCCGATGACCTCGTCTCAGTCTACGGCGATCATCACGTCGGAGGCCTTGACCACCGCATAGGCGTCCTGGCCGACGACCAGCTTCAATTCGTCGACCGCCTCATTGGTGATCGAGGAGGTCACGATGGTGCCGCCGACGTCGAGCCGGACATGGGCCGTGGTCGCGCCCTTCTTGATGTCGACGACCTTGCCCTTGAGCAGGTTCCTGGCACTGAGTTTCATGGCGAGCTTCCAACAGGTAAGAGACGACGGCGGGAAGCCGGGGCTCCCCGCCGCAGGAGGATATCACGCGGCAGCGTAGCCGACCGTGCCCTTGATCTCGAGGAATTCCTCGAGGCCGAAGCCGGCATATTCGCGACCATTGCCGGATTGCTTGTAGCCGCCGAAGGGCGCACCCGCATCCCAGGCGGGATAGTTGATATAGACATTGCCGCTGCGCATCTGGGCGGCGAGCTTGCGGGCCCGCTCGATCGAGCCGGACTGGACGTAGGACGCCAGGCCGTAAGGTGTGTCATTGGCCCGGGCGACGACTTCCTCTTCGCTCGTGTAGGGCAGGATCGACAGCACCGGCCCGAAGATTTCCTCGCGCGCGATGGTCATGTCGTCGGTGACATTGGCGAAGACGGTGGGGCGGACATAGTAGCCGCGGTTCAAGCCCTCCGGACGCCCCGGCCCGCCGGCGACCAGCTCGGCGCCTTCCTTGATCCCGGCCTCGATCAGCCGCTGGATCTTGTTGTATTGCAGCTCGCTGACCACTGGTCCGAGCCAGGTGTCCTCGGAAGCCGGCGCGCCCACCTTCAGCGGTTCGGCCGTCGCACGCGCGATCGCCACCGCCTCGGCATGCCTGTCGGCGGGCACGAACATGCGGGTCGGCGCGTTGCACGACTGGCCCGAATTGCGCATGCAGCCTTCGACGCCGAGCTTGACGGCCCGGTTCAGGTCGGCATCCGCGAGGATGATATTGGCCGACTTGCCGCCGAGTTCCTGATGCACGCGCTTGACGGTATCGGCCGCCGCCTTGGCGACCAGGATGCCGGCGCGGGTCGAGCCGGTGAACGACACCATGTCGACGCCGGGATGGCGCGAAATCGCTTCGCCGACGGTCGGACCGTCGCCGTTGACCAGGTTGAACACGCCCTTGGGCACGCCGGCCTCATGCATCACCTCGGCGAAGATGATGGCGTTGAGCGGCGCGATCTCGCTGGGCTTCAGCACCATGGTGCAGCCGGCGGCGAGCGCCGGACCGACCTTGCACATGATCTGGTTGAGCGGCCAGTTCCACGGCGTGATCATGCCGACAACCCCGATCGGCTCCTTGGCGATCAGCGTGGTGCCGCGCAGTTCCTCGAACTCGAAGGTCTCCAGCGTCTCGATCATCTTGGCGAGATGCGAGCTGCCCATGGCGGCCTGGGCCGTGTGGGCGAGCTTTTTCGGCGCCCCCATTTCGCGCGACAGCGTGTCGGCGATGTCGGCGTAACGGGTCTTGTAGACCTCGAGCACGCGACGCATCAGCGCCAGCCGCTCTTCGCGCGAAGTCGCCGCGAAGGCCGGGAAGGCGGCGCGGGCGGCAGCCACCGCCTTGTCGACATCAGCCTGGGTGCCCAGCGCGATGGTGCCGATCGACTCTTCGGTCGACGGATCGATCACGTCCAGCGTGGCAGTGCCGCTCGGCTTGACCCATTCGCCATTGATGTAGAATTCCCGCTCGTGCGCCATGATGCATGTCTCCCGGAGATGGTTTTTCGACAGATTTAAGAATTCCGCCCGGCGCGATCATAACCATGGCGCCGGCCTGTGCCAGAGGTTGCTGACTGACTTGAACGCGATCAGCGCTTGCCGGCAGCGACGCCAATGCAACGCTCGCGGCCCGGCGCCGCGGAAAGCGCGTGCTGCGACCGCCCCTCGTGCTGCACGTCGTCATGCCGGGGGCCGGCCCGGCCGTCGATCTTCATGACCGCGCCTCAAGCGTTATGTCTTACGGACCACAACGATAGGCGGTGGCCCGGCGGATGTCACGGGGGCGCCGGATCTATTGTGGGCCCGGCCGACGCAACCCTGACGCATCATATGCAGGAGCACACGGACAGCGATGCGCCAGGACCCTGGCCCGGTCGTCCCCTCCGTGCTTCCTGGCCGCCATTGCCGATGGAGCCGCGCCTTGTCCAAGCCCTCGATCCTGCTCGCCTGCAATTTCCCTGGGCGCCTGACCCGGCTGCTCGGGGAGCGCTATGAAGTCCATGGCCCGATGGAGCACTCGGTCGCCGAAGCGGTTCCAGCCGGTGGCCATCAGGCACGCGCCCTGCTCACCATGGGCACGATGAAGACCGACCGGGCGCTGCTCGACGCGCTGCCGCACCTCGGCCTCGTCGCCTATTTCGGCACCGGCTACGAGGGCGTCGACCTCGCCGAGGCGGCGGCGCGCGGCCTCGCGGTGACCCACAGCCCCGGCGCCAATGCCTCGAGCGTCGCCGATTTCGCCATGGGCCTCGTCATCGCCTCGACCCGCCAGATCCTGCAGGCCGACCGCTTCGTCCGGGACGGCCGCTGGCGCGGCAATGCCGCCGAACGCATGCCCTCGGTGCCCGGGCTCACCGGCGCCAGGCTCGGCATCTACGGCTACGGCGCCATCGGCAGCAAGGTGGCGGCGCGCGCCGCCGCCTTCGAGATGGAGATCGCCTATCACAGCCGCACCGAGCGGCCCGACCTCGCCTATGCGTTCAAGCCGAGCCTGCTGGCCCTGGCCGAATGGGCCGACATCCTGGTGGTCGCGGCACGTGCCGACACTTCCAACCGCCACGCGGTCGATCGCGGAGTGCTGGCCGCGCTCGGCCCCCATGGTCACCTGATCAATATTTCGCGCGGCATGGCGGTCGATACCGAGGCTCTGATCGAGGCCCTGGAAAACGGCGTCATTGCCGGTGCCGGCCTGGACGTTTTCGAGGCCGAGCCGGAGGTGCCGGAGCGGCTCAAGGTCTCGCCGCGGGTGGTCCTGACCCCGCATATCGCCTCGGCCAGCGTCTCTGCCCGCGAGGCCCAGGAGGACATGATCCTGGCCAATCTCGAGGCCTTCTTCGCCGGGCGCCCGGTGGTCAATCCGGTGCCGCGGGGCTGAGGAGCACGCGGTCAGCGGGTGAAGGCCGCCACCATGGTCCGGATCAGCTCCTCCGGCCGGCCCCGCGCCGGATCGAACCATTCGAGCGACCAGTTGAGCGCGCCGAGAATGGCGAGCCGGGCGACCTCGGGATCGATGCCCGGCGCCAGCGCCTTCGCCGCCGAGGCCTCGTCGAGCAGCCCGCGCCAAACCGTCTCATAGTCGCGCCGGGCCTGGCTGAGCGCAGTCTTCAGGCTCGGTGGCACATAGGGAAAGCAGCGGATATGGGCCGAGGTATAGTCGCTCTCGACCAGCAGGGTTTCGAGATGGGCCGCGATCGCAGCCTCGATGCGCGCCTTCATCGATGCCTTCGGGCCGAGCCCGGCGACCGCCGACGCCACCGCCTCATGGACGCGCTGCACGCCGATGCGCAGCACCTCGGCGGCCAGCTCCTCCTTCGAGGCGAAATGGTAATAGAGGCTTCCGGCCTTCATGCCGACCTGCGCGCCGATATCGCGCAGCGACGTCTCGGTATAGCCGCGGGCGCGGAACAGGCTGGCGGCGACGTCGAGGATCTGCTGGCGCGAGACCTCGGCCCGCTTCGGTGGCCGCTCCTCGGTCGACAGCCGCGCGCGCGGGTCCCGCGTGATCGTCTCCGTCATAGTGCCTCCTTCGCGCGCCACGGCCCCTCCTATTCCGCTGCGACACTCGCTGTCGAGAGACCGGGCCAGCGATCGAGCAGTGCGTCGAGGCGGACCGCCGCCTGCTTTTCAGCCGCAGCCTTGACGTGACCGAAGCCCCGGATCGACAGGGGCAGGCCGGCGATCTCCAACGCCAGCGCGTGATTGCCCGATGTCAGCTCGGGCAGCAGCCGGCTGCGCACCAGCGCCTCATAGTCTTCGATCAGCCGGCGCTCCATGCGCCGCTCGGCGGTGCGGCCGAAGGGATCGGCAAAGGAGCCACGCAAGCCTTTCAGCCGGGCGAGCAGCCGGAAAGCCGGAATCATCCAGGGGCCGAAACGCATCTTGCGTGGTTCGCCGGTGACCGGATCGCGCCGGGCCAATATCGGCGGCGCCAGGTGGAAGGCGACGCGGCCACCGTCGAACTCGCGTGCCAGCCGGTCGAGGAAGCCGGTTTCGACATGCAGGCGGGCAACCTCATATTCGTCCTTGTAGGCGAGCAGCTTGTGGAAGCTCCTCGCCACGGCCTCGGCGAGCCGCGTCGACCCCGGCACGGCACGGGCCTCGGCCGACGCCGTCATGACGACCAGGGCGCGGAAGCGAGCGGCCAGCGCCTCGTCCTGATAGGCGACCAGCGCGGCCGCCCTGATCGCCACGATCCCGTCGAGATCGGCCGCGACCGCGGTCGGCGCGCTGCGCGGCAGGTGGGTTTCGACCAGCGCCCGGTCAAAGCCGAGCGCCCTGCCCCAGGCGAAGGCTGCCTTGTTCATGGCGACCGCCGCGCCATTGAGCTCGATCGCCCGCAGGATGGCGGCCTCACTCACCGGCACCCTGTTCTTCTGCCAGGCAAGACCGAGCGCCATCATGTTGGCGCCGACCGCATCGCCGAGCAGCGCCGTCGCCAGCGTCGAGAGGTCGGCGAAGATCGTCTCGCCGCGCGCCGCCAGCCGCCGCTTCATCAACTCTCCAGGGAAGATCAGATCCGGCTTGGCGGCGAAATCGCCGGTCATCACGACATGGTCGTTGACGATGGCGAGCGCATCTTCGGCGATGAGCGGCAGAACCTCCGGGCTGGAGGCGACCGCCAGGTCGCAGCCGATCAGCGTCTCCGCCTCGCCGCGCGCCAGCCTGACCGGGCCGGTTTCGGCGGGGCCGGTCAGACGGATATGGGTGGTCACCTCGCCGCCCTTCTGGGCAAGCCCGATCTGGTCCATCACCGAGACGCCGCGGCCGTCGAGATGGGCGGCCATGCCGATGATCGCGCCAATGGTGACGATGCCGGTGCCGCCGATGCCGCCGATGACGAGACGCGCCGGCCGGCCGAGATCGAGAACCGGCGCCGGGACCTCAGGCGGCTTCGCGGTTGCCGCCTCGGGTTTCCTGGGCACACCACCCTCGATGGTGACGAAGCTCGGGCAGAAGCCCTCGACGCAGGTCGCATCCTGGTTGCAACTGGTCTGATCGATCCGCCGCTTGCGGCCGAACTCGGTTTCGAGCGGCACGATCGAGACGCAGTTGGACTTCCTGCCGCAATCGCCGCAGCCCTCGCAGACCGCCTCGTTGATGACCACGCGCCGGCCGGCATCGGGCATCAGGCCGCGCTTGCGGCGGCGGCGTTTCTCGGCGGCACAGACCTGGTCGTAGATCAGCACCGAGACGCCCTTCACGCCGCGCAATTCGCGCTGCACCTCCTCCAGCCGGTCGCGCGGATCGATGGTCACGCCTGTTGGCATGGCCTCGCCCCGGTGACGCCCCGGCTCCTCGGCGACAATGCGAATCTGGCCGATCCCCTCGGCGCTCAGCTGGCGGGCGATCTGCGCGACGGTGAAACCGCCCTCGGCGGTCTGGCCACCGGTCATGGCGACGGCATCGTTGTAGAGCAGCTTGTAGGTGATGGTGACCTTGGCCGCGATCGCCGCGCGGATCGCCAGCAGGCCCGAATGGGCATAGGTGCCATCGCCGAGATTGACGAAGACATGCTCGGTCTCGGTAAACGGCGCCTGGCCGATCCAGCTCGTGCCCTCGCCGCCCATCTGGGTGAAGGTCGAGGTGTCGCGATCCATCCACTGCGCCATGTAATGGCAGCCGATGCCGGCGAGCGCGCGGCTGCCCGCGGGCACCACGGTGGAGCGGTTGTGCGGGCAGCCCGAACAGAAATAGGGCAGCCGCCTGGCCAATGCCGGCTCGGCCGCCTGCGGGCCGGTGCCGAGCGTCGTCATGCCCGGCGCGATGGCCTCGGCGAGCTCGCCGCCGAGCGGGACAAGCCGGCTGCCGATGACGCGTGCCAGGTGGTCGGCGGTGAAAGCGGCGCGCGGCGACAAGAGCGGCTTGCCCTCGCCATCGATCTTGCCGGCAAGGCGCGGCCTCAGGCCGGCGTCGAGCGTCAGCAGCGTGCGGGCGACCTGGTCCTCGACCAGAGGCCGCTTCTCCTCGATGACCAGCACCTCGTCGGCACCGGCCGCGATCTCGCGGATGAAATCCGGGTCGAGCGGCCAGGGCATGCCAATGGCGGCGAGGCCGATGCCGAGAGCGGCGAGCCGCGTGAGGTCGAGGCCGAGCAGAGCGAGTGCCTGTTCGACATCGAGCCGCGACTTGCCGACCGCCAGCAGGGTCAGCCGGCGCCGGCCGGGCCCGGGATCGGCCAGCACGCGGTTGAGCGCGTTGGCGCGGCCGAAGGCGATGGCCGCCGGCAGCCTGAGATCGAACAGCCGGCGTTCCTGTTCGAGCGGCGAATCCGGCCAACGGATCGAGACGTCGGCCGGCAAGCCCTCAGGGGTGACGATATCCGGCGTTACATCGGCGAGATCGATCGCCGCGGCGGAATCCATGGTATCGGCCAGCGCCTTCATGCCGACCCACAGGCCGGTCGCCCTCGACATGGCGAGACCGATCAGGCCGAAGCGCAGGACCTCGGCCACATTGGCCGGATGCAGCACGGGGATGGAGGCGTCGAGAAAGCCATAGTCCGATTGTGACGGCAGGCTCGCCGACTTGCAGGCATGGTCGTCGCCGGCGATCGCCAGCACGCCACCTGCGGGTGCGGTGCCGGCCGCATTGGCGTGTTTCAGGACATCGCCGGAACGATCGACGCCCGGGCTCTTGGCGTACCAGATAGCGAAGACGCCGTCGTGTTTCGCTCCCTCCGAAAGCCCCACCTGCTGGCTGCCCCAGACGCTGGTCGCAGCCAGGTCCTCGTTGAGGCCGGGCTGGAAGACCACGTCCTCTTTGGCCAGGTGGCGCTTGGCGGCCCAGAGTTCGCGGTCATAGGTGCCGAGCGGCGAGCCGCGATAGCCGGAGATGAAGCCGGCCGTGTTCAGGCCTGCGGCCCGGTCGCGCCGCCGCTGCGCCAGCGGCAGGCGCACCAGCGCCTGCACACCGGTCAGGTAGATGCGGCCGTGGTCGGCAGTGTATTTATCGTCGAGCGTGACGGGGCCGGTGGTGACGGGTCCATCCATGGCGATGGTTCTCTCTCGGGCCTTATGGTCTCGAATGGGGTCGGTCGTGGCGTATTGATTGGGCAGGCTTGGCGTCTTGCGGGATCTCGATAACCACCGACGTCACCCCCGGCGAGCGAAGCGAGGGAAGGGGGTCCAGGAGTTGCAGAGCTGTTTCGCCAACACCGCGAACTCCCTCAACACATGCACGGACAAGGCGGCCTGTTGGCTCCTGAACCCCCTTCCCTCGCTTCGCTCGCCGGGGGTGACGTAGAGGCCCCAGCAAGCTTCCGCTTAGAGGGGTGCCCGAGGCCTTAAGGACGACCGCAAAGCCCTTCCCCGTCGACCTGAAACAGCGTCCCTAAAGCCGCTTGGCGACTTCTTCGAGCATGACCTCGGTGGCGCCGCCGCCGATCGCCTGGACCCGGGCATCGCGCGACATGCGCTCGATGGCGCTCTCGCGCATGAAACCCATGCCGCCATGGAACTGCACGCAGTCATACATCACGGCGTTGACCAGCTCGCCGCAATAGGCCTTGAGCATGGAGACCTCACGGGTGACGTCCTCACCGCGAGCATCGCGCCAGGCCGCCGAATAGACCAGCTGGCGGCCGGCCTCGACCTCGGCCGCGCGCATGGCGAGCCGCTGGCGGATTGCCTGCTTGTCCCAGAGCGTCTGGCCGAAGGCCTTGCGCGTCTTGACGTAGGCCAGCGTCATGTCGAGCGCCGCCTGGGCCTCGCCCATGGCCATGGCGCCGATGACGATGCGCTCGTTCTGGAAGTTCTTCATGATGGCGTAGAAGCCGCGGCCCTCCTCGCCCAGCACCGCGTCATGAGGCACCAGGCAATCCTCGAAGACCAGCTCGGCCGTATCCGACGAGCGCCAGCCATGCTTGTCGAGCGCCCGGCCGACCCGGAAGCCCGGCGTGCCCTTCTCGACCAGGAACATGGTGACCGCCTTGGAGCCGCCGCCGACATCGCCGGTCTTGGCGGCGACGCAATAGAGGTCGCCATGGACGCCGTTGGTGATGAACATCTTGGCGCCGTTGAGCACATAGCCTTCCGCCGTGCGACGCGCGGTCGTGCGGATACCCTTCACGTCGGAACCGGCATCGGGCTCGGTGACGGCCACCGCGCAGATCGTCTCGCCGGCGATGATCCGGCCCATCCACTTGTCCTGCTGCGCCCGGCTGCCGGCATTGAAGACATGGACCGAGGCCATGTCGGTGTGAACAAGCGCGGTGATGGCGACGCCGGAAAAGGTCGAGCGGCCAAGCTCCTCGGCCAGCACCACGCTGCCGCGCGTGTCCATAGCCGAGCCGCCGAGCGCCTCGGGGTAACGAATGCCGAAAAAGCCGAGCCTCCCCATGCGGCGCAGCACGTCGCGCGGCACGAAGCCCTGAGCTTCCCAGTCTTCGCCATGCGGCTTGATCTCCGCTTCGACGAAGCGGCGCACCTGGTCGCGCAACATGTCGTGCTCTTCCTCGAAGAAGGGTGAGGAACGGCCGATCGTCGGTGCGGCTTCGGCACCGCGCGAATTCACTGTCATGGAGCGATCCCTGTCCAACTCATCTCGGCCGCAGCCTCGGCGCTTGACGGCTGCCGTGAAGCCGACCTACTAATCTAACTCACGTTAGGTAGATTGATTGCAATGTCAACAGACCAGCACCAGCGAGGGCCCGCAACGTGACGATCCCGATGGCGACACCACCCGATGCGACTGCCGCCTTCGCGGCATTGATCGAGACGCTGCGCGGCCGTCGGCGCGCCGCGCTCGGCGGTGGTGGCGAGGCGCTGGTCCGCCGGCACCGCGAGCGCGGCAAGATCCTGGCGCGTGACCGCATCGACCTGCTGCTCGATCCGGCGAGCCCGTTCCTGGAACTGTCGCCGCTGGCCGCACACGGCCTCTATGGCGGCGAGCTGCCGGCGGCCGGCATCATCACCGGCGTCGGCATGGTCCACGACGCGCCCTGCATGGTGATCGCCAACGACGCGACGGTGAAGGGCGGCTCGTTCTTCGCCGAGACCGTGCGCAAGCACCTGCGCGCCCAGGAGATCGCGGAAGCCCATCGCCTGCCCTGCCTCTACCTGGTCGATTGCGGCGGCGCCTATCTGCCCGAACAGGACCGGGTGTTTCCCGACCGCGACCATTTCGGCGGCACCTTCTTCAACCAGTGCCGGATGTCGGCCGCAGGCATTCCACAGATCTCGGCGGTGTTCGGCGGCTGCACGGCGGGCGGCGCCTATATCCCGGCGCTGTCGGACGAGGTGGTGATGGTGCGCGGCACCGGCCGGATCCATCTCGGCGGCCCGCCGATCGTCAAGGCGGCGATCAACGAGATCGTCGACGGCGAGACGCTCGGCGGCGCCGACATGCACGCCACCGTCTCCGGGGTCACCGACCATGTCGCGGCGACCGAGACCGAGGCGATCGGCCGCCTGCGCGAGATCGTGCTCGGCTTCGGCGCGCTGCGGCTCGTCACGCCGCCGCCCTTTACGCCGGCGCCACCGCTGGCCGATTCGGCCGAACTCACCGCCATCGTGCCGGTGGATCTCAAGAAACCTTACGACGTGCGCGAGGTGATCACCCGCCTGGTCGACGGCAGCGCCTTCCAGGAGTTCAAGCCGGCCTATGGCGCGTCGCTGGTCACCGGCTTTGCCCGCATCCATGGCTATCCGGTCGGCATCATCGCCAATAATGGCGTGCTGTTCGCCGAGGCCTCGGTGAAGGGCGCCCATTTCATCGAGCTGTGCGACCAGCGCCACATCCCGCTGATCTTCCTGCAGAACATTACCGGCTTCATGGTCGGCACCGAGGCCGAGCGCGGCGGCATCGCCAAACATTCGGCCAAGCTCGTCTATGCGGTCTCCAATGCCCGGGTGCCGAAATATACCGTGATCATCGGCGGCTCCTACGGCGCCGGCAATTACGGCATGTGCGGCCGCGGCTTCCAGCCGCGCTTCCTGTTCGCCTGGCCGAATGCCCGCATCGCCACCATGAGCCCTGAAGTCGCCGCGACGGTTGTGACCGAGCTGCGCCGCCAAAGCCTGAAGGGTGCCGGCGACGAAGCCGGCATCGCGGAGATCGACCGGCGCACGCGTGCCCAGTTCGAGGAACAGAGCGATCCCTACTACGCCACCGCGCGGCTCTGGGACGACGGCATCATCGAGCCCGCCCAGACCCGCGACGTCCTCGGCCTTTGCCTGTCGCTCAGCGCCGGCGAGCCGAGGGACACCTCCCCCCGCCCGGTCTACCGGATGTGAGTGCAGCCATGTTCCGTTCCCTTCTGATCGCCAACCGGGGCGAGATCGCGGTCCGGATCATCCGCACCGCCAGGCGCCTGGGCATCCGGACCATCGCGGTCTATTCGGAAGCCGACAAGGACGCGCTGCACGTCCGGCTCGCCGACAGCGCCGTGCCGATCGGTCCGGCGGCGGCGCGCGACAGCTATCTGCGCGCCGATCGCATCATCGACGCCGCGCGCGCGGCCGGGGCGGAGGCGATCCATCCTGGCTACGGCTTCCTGTCGGAGAAGACCGAACTGCCGGCGCTCTGCGCCGAGAACGGCCTCGCCTGGGTCGGGCCGCACGGCAAGGCCATCGCGGCCATGGGCTCGAAAATCGAGGCCAAGCGCCTCGCGGCCCAGGCCGGGGTGCCGGTTGTTCCCGGTTATGACGGCGAGGATCAGAGCCCCGAGAGGCTGGAAAGCGAGGCGCTGCGCACCGGCCTGCCCGTCATGATCAAGGCCTCCGCCGGCGGCGGCGGCAAGGGCATGCGCGCGGTCGCCGCGCCGGAAGCCCTCGCCGAGGCCCTGGTTTCGGCGCGGCGGGAGGCCGAGGCCGCCTTCGGCGACGGCCGGCTCCTGATCGAAAAGCTGATCACCCGGCCGCGCCACGTCGAGGTGCAGGTGCTCGGCGACAAGCACGGCAATCTCGTCCACCTGTTCGAGCGCGATTGCTCGGTCCAGCGCAACAACCAGAAGCTCCTGGAAGAGGCGCCGGCCCCCCATCTTTCCGACACGACACAGGCGGCGCTGCATCGCCATGCCGTCAGGCTGGCGTCGGCGATCGGCTACGACTCGACCGGCACCATGGAGTTCATCGTCGACGCCGCCACGGAAGAGATCTTCTTCCTGGAAATGAACACCCGGCTGCAGGTCGAGCACACCGTCACCGAGGCGATCACCGGGCTCGACCTGGTCGAATGGCAATTGCGCGTCGCGGCCGGCGAGAAGCTGGGCTTTGCCCAGGGCGACGTCACCATGACCGGTCATGCGATCCAGGCCCGCCTCACCGCCGAACGCGCCGACGAGGGGTTCCGCCCGGATGTGGGGTCGATCGCGCTCTGGTCGCCGCCATCCGACATCCGGGTCGATTCCGGGGTCGAGACCGGCACGGTGATCGGCCTCGCCTATGACAGCCTGCTCGCCAAGCTGATCGCCACGGGAGCCGACCGGGCGCAGGCGCTGCAAAAGCTCGGCGCGGCGCTCGACACGCTCACCGTGCTCGGCCCGGCAACCAATCGCGCCTTCCTGATCGACGCCTTGAGGACGCCGGCCTTCGCGGAAGGACGCGCGACCACCCGGCTGATCGCCGAGACCTGGCCGGAGGGCTGGGCACGCGACAAGGCGGACCTCGTGCTCGCCCGCCGCCTGGCGGCGCTCGTCCTGTGGCTGAGGCGTGCGCCCGAGCAACGCCCCTCGCCCTGGTCCAGCCTGCAAGGCTTTCGCCTGCTGGCGACCGGAGCAACGCCCTTTTCGGTTTCGACCGATGGCGCGACGGCAATGGTGACGGTGGCGGGAGGACCGAAGCATTTCACGCTCGGCGATGCCGATGGGAGCATCGCGGTCGAAGCCTCCGTCGAAGGGGCGCCGCTGACCGTCGTCATCGACGGCATCGCCATCGCCTGCCGCTTCGCCGTCGCGGACGGGCAGGTCGCCATACGCGCCGGTTCGGTCGAGGCGAAATTCCAGGTTCTGCCGGCCGCGGAGGCGGCGCTACGGGCCGCATCCGGCGCCAATGCCGCCGGCGGCGCCGACATCATCGCGCCCATGCCCGGCCTCGTCACCGAGATCCGGGTCGCGGTCGGCGACACCGTCGCCATCGGCCAGACGATCGCCGTACTCGAATCGATGAAGCTGTTCACCGACCTGAAGAGCGCTTGCGACGGCCGGGTCGAGCGGATCCTCGGCGCGCCCGGAAAGACGGTCGGCGCCGGCGCGCTGATCGTCGCCATCACATCAGCCGAAAAGCCCGAGATTTAGGAGAAAGCCTTGCCCGGATTGTGGTTCGAGGAGTTTTCGGTCGGCCAGACCTTCGATCATCCGATCACCCGCACGGTGACCGAGATGGACAACATGCTGTTCTCCAACATGACGCTGAACCCGCAGCCGCTGCACATCGACGCGCATTTCGCGGCGAACACCGAATTCGGCAAGCCGCTGGTCAATTCGCTGTTCACGCTCGGCCTGATGATCGGCATTTCCGTGCACGACACGACACTGCGCACGACTGTGGCCAATCTCGGCATGACCGACGTGAACTTCCCGGCACCGGTGTTCCAGGGCGACAGCATTCGCGTGGTCACCTCGGTGGAGGCGGTCCGGCCCAGCGCCTCGCGCCCCAAGGCAGGCCTCGTCACCTTCCGCCACCGCGCCTTCAACCAGGACGGCAAGGAGGTGGCCAATTGCACCCGCGTCGCGCTGATGCACCGCCGACCGCAGGAGGCGGAGGCGTGAGGGCGAGGAGGGTAAGCCTCGCGCCCCGGGACCTCCGGGGTCGCACGAGAACCACTACGTCTCCGCCTGACGAGGCTCGCAGAATACCCATCTGCAGCACGACCATCTGAACGAACACACGGCCCGCCGCATGCGTCCGGCGCGGGCCGAGACCGAAACGAGACGCATCGGAGGATATGAGACCATGACCAAGGACATCACGACGACTGCCCTCACCCGCCGCAATGCCGCGGTGCTGTCGCTCGCGGCAACCGCTGCCGCGGTGGCTTCGCCGGCCGTCGCCCAGACCCAGCCGCAACTGCGCTGGCGCATGGTGACCAGCTATCCGAAGAGCCTCGACACGCTCGACGGCGGCTGCCGGATGCTCGCCAAGATCGTTTCGGAACTGACCGATGGCCGCTTCGACATCCAGGTCTTCGCCGCCGGCGAAGTGGTGCCGGCGCTGGCCGTGCTCGACGCGGTGCAGAACGGCACGGTCGAAATGGGCCATACCGCGAGCTATTATTATGTCGGCAAGGAGCCGGCGCTCGCCTTCGACACCTGCCTGCCCTTCGGGCTCAACGCCCGCCAGCAGAATGCCTGGATGACCCATGGTGGCGGCGCGGCGCTGATGCAGGAGCTGTTCCAGCCCTATGGCATCAGGCTGTTTCCGGCGGGCAATACCGGTGCCCAGATGGCCGGCTGGTTCCGCAAGGAGATCGCCACGGTCGAAGACCTGCGCGGGCTCAAGTTCCGCACCGGCGGACTGGTCGGCCAGATCCTGACCAAGCTCGGCGTCGTGCCGCAGCAGATCGCCGCCGGCGATATTTATCCGGCGCTGGAGCGCGGCACCATCGATGCCGCCGAATGGGTCGGACCGCATGACGACGAGCGCCTCGGCCTGCAGAAGGTCGCCCGCTACTACTATGCTCCGGGCTGGGCCGAAGGCTCGGCGCAGCTCTCGCTTTATGTCGGGCAGAGCCGCTTCGATGCCCTGCCGCCAGCCTACAAGGCGGCGATCGAACAGGCTTGCGCCGCGGTCAACGTCTGGATGCTGGCCAAATATGACAATGACAATCCAGCGGCGCTGCGCCGCCTGGTCGCCGGCGGCGCGCAGATCCGGCTCTATTCCCGCGAGGTGCTGACCGCCGCCTTCGAGGCCTCCGAGCAGCTCTATGCCGAGCTCAATGCCCAGAATCCGAAATTCAAAAAGATCTTCGAGGCCTGGAACGCCTATCGCCGCGAGGAATCGCTGTGGTTCCGGGTCAACGAGTTGCAGTTCGACAGCTATATGGCGTTCCGGTTGGGACGCACGGGGTAGCCACGCAATCTGCGGCAGAGCCGGCCGGCCGGCCGATCAGCGCCCGTCCTGTCGCTTGCGCGGCTTGGCGGGCGCTTTCGTCGGTGGGCCTGCGCGCGTCATCTCGGCGACCGCCGCGTCGCGGGCGTTGAACACGGTCCGCGCGATCAAGCTTGCGGCAGCATCGGCGTCGCCGGACCGTACCGCCTGCAGCACCGCGCCCATCTCGTCGATGCTGGCCCTGAGGCGCCCGGGCACGGCCATGGCCTTGACCCGCAGCCAGCTGATGCGCGCATCGAGATGGGCCAGCATGTCGCCGGCCGTGCCGTGGCCGGCGACCGCCAGCAAATGGTCGTTGAACCGGTGCACGACCATGACGATGCGCGGCACGTCTTCCGCCGCGGCGGCGCGTTTCATCTCGGCGAAGATCGCCTCCAGCGTGGCGATGTCGGCAAGCCCGGCCTTCTCGGTGAAGCGCCTGATCACCAGGCTCTCCAGCATGGCGCGGATCTCGTAGATCTCGCTGGCCTGGTCCGGCGTCAGGGTCACCACGCGCGGTCCCCGCCGCGGCTCGACGACCACCAGCCGCTCCGCCTCCAGACGGCGGATCACCTCGCGCACCGAGGCCCGGCTGATGCCCATGGCGTCGCAGAGTTCGCGCTCGATCAGCCGCGTGCCCGGTTGGATACGGCCCGAAATGATGGCGTCCCAGACCTGCTCGAAGGCCCGGTCGCGAATGAGCACGGGTGGCCCCAGGGCTTCGAGCGTGCTGGCGATCATGCGGGGCCTCCCCTTTCGTCTTCCTGCGAACCACGCGGGCGCCGCCATATCAAGCCGCTCGCCCAAAGATTGCCCGGCCATTGCCAAAACGACTGTGGGCCCATGTGGCCGGCCGGCTTGACTCGCCGAAACGGCTGACTAGCATCTTGTCAGACAAGAAGACAGATCGACAAAGAGTCGACGTCAAAAAGAAACGGCCTTCGAACGGCTTTGCAGGACTCGATTTTGGGGGGTCGGCATCCGATCGCGCCTTTTTCGCCGCGTTCGCGGCGATCGATGCCGCCCGAGTCCACCAGGGAAGACGCGCCGACACAGTGGCGCCCCCGAAGCCAGGAGACGCCCATGTCGCAAGCAGCCGCGACCCAGCCGGATGCCGGCTCGACAGCCGATTTCGAACGCATCCGCCGACGGGCGATCCTGTCCTGCGCGATCGGCAATTTCGTCGAACTGTTCGACTTTCTGATCTTCGGCCTGTTCGCCGCCCAGATCGCCGCCAATTTCTTTCCCGGCGGCGACCCGGTCATCTCGCTCCTGTCGGCCTTCGCCACCTATGGCGTCGGCTTCGTCATGCGGCCGGTCGGCGCCATCGTCATCGGCGCCTATGGCGACCGGAAGGGGCGCAAGGCGGCCCTCATCCTCACCGTCGGCATGATGGCGGGCGCCACCGCGCTCACCGGGCTCATCCCGTCCTATGCCTCGATCGGCATCTGGGCACCGATCCTCCTGGTCATCTGCCGGCTGATCCAGGGCTTCTCGACCGGTGGAGAATGGGGCGGCGCCGCCGCCTTCCTGGTCGAGTATGCACCGCCCGGCAAACGCGGCCTGATCGGCAGCATGCAGCAGTTCAGCGTCGGCCTGGCGCTGATCGCCGGCACGCTAACCGCGGCGATCCTCAATTCGGTCCTCGACAAGGAAGCGATGATCGCCTGGGGCTGGCGCATTCCCTTCATTCTCGGCTTCGTGCTGGCGCCGATCGGCCTCTATCTGCGCTCGCAGGTCTCGGAAACGCCGGCCTTCAGCAAGGCCGTCGTCCAGAAGACGGTCGCCTCCTCGCCGCTGCGCGACGCGCTGACCATCTACCGGCTGCCGGTTCTCGCCGCCTTCGGCATTTCCGTGGTCGGTACGGTCGGCAACTACACGTTCAACATCTTCATGCCGAGCTTCGCGGCGACCCAGCTCGGCATTCCCGCCGGTTCCGCCTATTACGCCTCGGCGGTCGCGGCGGTGGTGCTCACCGTGCTGACGCCGGTCGCCGGCTGGCTGTCCGATCAGGTCGGCCGCAAGCCCGTGCTGCTGGTTTCCGCCATTGGCTACGGGCTGTTGTCCTACCCGCTGTTCCAGTATCTGGTGGGCACGCCGACCGCCATGGGTCTGATGGTCACCCAGTGCATTTCGGCCGCCCTGCTCGGCTTCTATGCCGGTCCGCTCTGCGCGGTGCTGGCTGAGCTGTTCCCGACCAAGGTGCGGTTCACCGCGCTGTCGATCGGCTACAGCATGGCGGTGACCATTTTCGGCGGCTTCGCGCCCTTCGTCGCGACCTTCCTGATCCGCGAAACCGGCAGCCCCGTCTCCCCGGCCCTGTTCGTGATCTTGGCCGCGGTCATCAGCACCATCACGCTTCTCCTCATCAAGGATCCGACCAATGCTCCGCTCGACTAATGCCGAGGGTGCGGAGACGGGCGCGCCGCTGGCGCCCGTCATCTGCGATTCCGTCACGATCGAGATCGTGCGCGGCGCCATCCGGGCGACCCAGGCCGAAATGGAGGCGCTGCTCGAACGCACGGCCATCTCCGCCTTCATCCGCGAGAAGAAGGATTTCTATACCGGCCTGTTCGACGCCGACGGCGTCATGGCAGTGGGGTCGAACGTGCCGATCTTCGGCGACATGACCAGCCCGGTGTTCCGCGACTTTCCGCCGGACACCATGCGTGAGGGCGACCTCTATTGGTACAATGACTGCTACGGCTCGCGCGGCGCGGTCTCGCATTCCAACGACCAGGTGCTGCTCGCCCCGGTATTCCACCAGGGCCGGCGCTGCGCCTTCGTGATGTGCTGGGCGCATTTCGCCGATATCGGCGGCCTGCGCGCCGGCTCGATCAGCCCGGATACCACCGACATCTTCCAGGAGGGCATCATGATCCCTCCGACCAAGCTGATCGATGCCGGCCAGACCAACGAGGCGGCGCTGGCGATCTTCCACCGCAATTCGCGCTTCCCCACCCAGAGCCTCGGCGATATGCGAGCGCTGATGGCGAGCAATGCGCTCGGCGTGAAGCGCGTCGAGGAGATCGTCGCCCGCTTCGGCGCCGATGTGGTCGCCGACGCGCTGCGCCAGCTCCTGGCGCGCACCCGCCGGCTGGTCCGCGCCAAACTGGCCGAAACCTTCGCCTACGGCACCCATCGCTTCACCGATGCGATCGATGCCGACGGCCATGGCCACGGCCCGTTCCGGATCCGCTTCGCGCTGACCCGCGAGCGCGGCACGGACGGCGAGGACCGCTTCATCTTCGATGCCACCGAGACCGACGACCAGGCCGTCGGGCCGGTGAACTTCCTGATGAACCCGGGCGTGCCGGGCATGGCCCTCGGGCTCTATTATCTCGGCGGCGATCCCGGCCAGGTCTGCAATGCCGGCGGGCCGCAATCGATCGACGAGGTTCGCCTGCGCGAGGGCTCGCTGTTGTGGCCGCGTTTCCCGGCGCCGCTCGGCATGCGCGGCCTGACCATGATGCGCGTTCTGGCCGGCCTGAACGGCCTGATCAACGTCGCCGGCGGCGGCGCCCCGGCCGCCCACTCAGCCTATGTCATCGCCCTGATGCGCGGCACCTATCGCACGCCGGAAGGCGCGCTCGAACCGTTCCTGCTCGCCGACGGCATCGGCGTCGGCTATGGCGCGCGACCCAATGCCGACGGCATCGACGCGGTCTATTTCGTCGCCCAGGAGAATTATCCGGTCGAATTCCTCGAAGCCGGCTATCCGGTGCGGCTGCGGGCCTATGGCATCGTGCGGGATTCGGGCGGCGCCGGCCGCCATCGCGGCGGCTGCGGCATCGTCAGGGAATATGAAGTGCTGGCCGAACAGGCCGTGCTCGCGGTGCGCATCGACAGCGTCAAGAACCCGCCCTGGGGCATGGCCGGCGGCATGTCGGGCGGCGTCGGCCGCGCGGTGCTGAACCCGGGCACCCCGGACGAGCACCGGTTCGAGCCCCTGTCGGACGGCAACCCGCTGAAGCGCGGCGATATCCTGCGCATCGAAACCGGCGGCGGCGGCGGCCATGGCCATCCCTATGACCGCCCGGTCGCCGAAGTCCTCGAAGACGTGCTCGGCGGCTTCGTCTCGGCCGCGGCGGCGAAGCGCCACTACGGCGTCGTGATCGAGGGGCGCGGCGTCGACGAAGCCGCGACCCGCACCCTGCGCGCCGACCGCCCGGCGGTCCGCTCCTTCCATCGCAATGAGTATGTCGATGCCATCATCTGAGGCCGGCCTCGCCGTCGCCGTCGATATCGGCGGCACTTTCACCGATATCGCCCTGCATGACCCCGTCAGCGGCAAGGTCTGGCGCGCCAAGACGCCGAGCGTGCCGAGCGATCCGTCGCAGGCCTTCATGACCGGCGTCGGCCTGGCGCTGGCCGAGGCCGGCAAGGACGCGCCGTCGCTGGAACGCGTCCTGCACGGCACGACGGTCGCCACCAACATGATCCTGGAGGGCAAGGGCGCAAGATCCGCCCTGGTCACCACCGAGGGGTTTCGCCATGTGCTGGCCATCGGCCGCCAGGACATTCCCCGCCGGGCCAATCTCTACGCCTGGGTGAAACCGGAGCGGCCGGTGCCGGCCTCGCGCGTGTTCGAGGTCAAGGAGCGCATCGGCCCCGGCGGCATCGTCATGGAGCCGCTGGACGAAGCGAGCGTGCGCGCCGCGGCGGCTGAATGCGGTGCGCAAGGCGTCGCGGCCGTGGCGATCTGCCTGCTGCATTCCTTCGCCAATCCCGTGCACGAGCAGCGGGTCGCCGAGATCTTCCGCGCCTGCCTGCCCGGCGTCGCGGTGACCACCTCGGTCGATATCCTGCCGGTGGTGCGCGAATATGAGCGGTCGCTGGCGACCGTGCTGAATGCCGTGGTCATGCCCGGCGTCTCGACCTATCTGTCGCGGCTCGAGCGGCGCCTCGAGGAGGCGGCGATCACCGCGCCGCTGCTGCTGATGCAGTCGAATGGCGGAGTCGCCGGCGGCGCCACCATCCGCCGGGCCCCGGCCCTGACGGCTTTGTCCGGGCCGGCCGCCGGCGTCGTCGGCGCCCGCGACATCGCGGCGGCCTCCGGCATCAGCGACATCATCACCGTCGATATCGGCGGCACCAGCGCCGATATCTGCCTGATCAAGGACGGCAAGATCAGCCTGACCCAGCACGGCCATGTCGGCGACTGGCCGCTGCCGCTGCCAATGGTCGACATGGTCACCATCGGCGCCGGCGGCGGGTCGATCGCCCGGGTCGCCGAAGGCACGCTCGCCGTCGGCCCGCAGAGCGCCGGTGCCGATCCCGGCCCCGCCGCCTATGGCCGCGGCGGCCGGATGGCGACCGTCACCGACGCTCATGTCGTGCTCGGCCACCTGCCGGCCCAACTGCTCGGCGGCCGGATGGCGCTGGATGTCGCCGCCGCCCGCGCGGTCATCACCGACTGCGTCGCCGCCCCGCTCGGCCTCACGCCGGAGGCCGCGGCGCGCGGCGTGCTCGCCATCATCGACAATCACATGGTCGGCGCCTTGCGGGTGGTCTCGGTCGAGCGCGGCCATGATCCGCGCGACTTCACGCTGTTGCCCTTTGGCGGCGCCGGGCCGCTGCACGGCTGCGCCCTGGCCGAGCTGCTCGGCGTCCGGCGCGTGCTGGTGCCGCCGGCCCCCGGCGTGCTCTGCGCCGACGGATTGCTCGCCGCCGACCTCAAGGCCGATTTCAGCCGCACCTTGCCCAAGGCAGGCGCGATCGACGTCGCCGCGGCGGAGACGATCTTCGCCGAGCTCGAAGAACGCGCCGCCCAGTGGCTGGAAGCCGAAGGCGTCGCCGCCGATGCCGGTTCGCTGAGCCGCGTGGCGCTGATGCGGTATCACGGCCAGGGCGGCGAGGTCACCGTGCCCTGGGCCGGAACCGCCGAGCGGACCGAAGCCGCCTTCGCCGCCGCGCATGCAAGCCTTTACGGCTTCGCGCTCGACGCGCCGGTGGAACTGGTGACGCTCAGGATCGAGGCGACCGGCCGCATGCCACCGCCGCCACGCGCCGAGCTCACCGCCGGATCCGGCAAGCCGCAAAGCGGTACGCTCACCGTGCATTTCGCCTCCGGCGCGGCCGAGGTGCCGTTGCTCGACCGCGCCGCCTTCGGCGCCGGCGACCGCTTCGCCGGGCCGGCGATCATCACCCAGCTCGACGCCACCACCCTGGTGCCGCCAAACTGGACGGGCGAAGTGCATGCCTCGGGCGCCATCCTGCTGACGGCTGCCGGCCACGACACGAAGCGACAGGACAGGTGACACCCGACATGACCGGATCCTCCCCCTTGCCCGCGCCCTCGGCGGCGCTGACCAAAGTCTTCGACCATATCGCCGAGAACCAGGACGGTTTCGTCCAGCGGGTGATGGACTATGTCCGCCACCCCAGCATCAGCGCGCAGAATATCGGCATCCGCGAGGTCGCAGCCTTGCTGGTCGGCATGCTGGACAAGCTCGGCTTCACGGCGGAGACGATCCCGACCGCCGGCCATCCCATGGTGCTCGGGCGCTGGGACAAGGCGCCCGGCGCGCCCACGGTTCTGCTCTACGGCCATTACGACGTGCAGCCGCCCGACCCGCTGGACGCCTGGGTGAGCCCGCCCTTCGAGCCGACCATCCGCGACGGGCGGATCTATGCCCGCGGCATCGGCGACAACAAGGGCCAGCATTTCGCCCAGCTTCTCGCCATCGAATCCCATCTGGCGGTGCATGGCCGCCTGCCCTGCAACGTTATCTTCCTGCTCGAGGGCGAGGAAGAGATCGGCAGTCCGCGCATCGCCGACTTCGTCGCCCAGCACCGCGACAAGCTGAAGGCCGATTTCGTGGTCACCGCCGACGGGCCGCTGCACGAATCCGGCACGCCGACCATCTGCTACGGCGTACGCGGCATGGCCTGTTTCGAACTGCGCGCGCGCCACGCCAGCCGCGACGTCCATTCCGGCAATTTCGGCGGCGTCGTGCCGAACCCGATCTGGACCCTCGTGCACCTGCTCGGCACGATGAAGAACGCCGCGGGCGAGATCACCATCGACGGCCTCGCCGATGGCGTCATCCCGCCGACCGCCCATGAATTGGCGGCCGCCGCACGCCTGCCGCTCGACCTCGGCGAGGTCAAGGCCGGGCTCGGTCTCGACCGCCTCGATGCGCCGGCCGGGCGCGGCTATTACGAGCGGCTGATGTTCCACCCGACCCTGACCATCAACGGCCTCCATGGCGGTTATGGCGGCGCCGGCAGCAAGACCGTGCTGCCCCATGAAGCCTTCGCCAAATGCGACATCCGGCTCGTCGAACCGATGACGCCCGCCGACGTGTTCGCCAAGGTCGAGGCGCATGTGAAGCGCCACGCGCCCGAGGTTGAATTCGTGCCCGGTTTCGGCATGTTGCCGTCGAAAACCCCGCTGGAATCGCCCTATGGGGCGACCATCCGGCGCGCCGTCCAGATCGCCCAGGGCGTTACGCCGCTGGAATATCCGGCCGTCGGCGGCAGCCTGCCCGACTATGTCTTCACCAAGGTTCTCGGCATTCCCGCCTTCGTCGTGCCTTATGCCAATGCCGACGAGGCCAATCACGCCCCCAACGAGAACCTGAAGCTCGACTGTTTCGTCAACGGCATCCGCACCGGCGCGGCGCTGCTCGACCAGCTCGGGCGGCAGGAGGGCTGAGGGGGCTGAGAGGGCTGAGAACGAGCCCCTGGAGGGGTACGCGCGTCCACCCTCGCCCACGCCTTCGTGGGAGAGGGTGCACGCGGCACATCCCCTCTGGCGCCACCGGCGACAACCCGGTATCCCCATCGCCCTGCCTTGATGGGAGACAGTGATGACCGCATCGACCGATCTTTCGGCCCATTTCGCCCGCGTCGCCGCCCTGTCCAACGCCATCAGCATCCTGCAATGGGACAATGACGTGATGATGCCCAAGGGCGCCGCCGGCACCCGGGCCGAAAGCATGGCGCAATTGCAGGTGCTGCGCCACGGCATGGTGACCGATCCGCGGATCGGCGACTGGTTGGTGGCGGCGGCGGACGACCCGTCGCTTAGCGACTGGGACCAGGCCAATCTGCGCGAGATCAGGCGGATCTGGACGGTCGAGACCGCCCTGCCCCCGGATCTGGTCGAAGCCTCGAGCAAGGCGATCTCGGCCTGCGAGATGCGCTGGCGCCAGGCGCGCGCCGATGCGGATTTCAAGGGCCTGCTGCCGGCACTGGCAGATGTGCTGAAGCTGCAGCGCGAGATCGGCCGCGCCAAGGGCGAAAAGCTCGGCCTGTCTCCCTATGACGCCCTGCTCAACGACTATGAACCGGGCGGCCGCGCGGAGCGCATCGACGCCCTGTTCGAGGACCTCGCGGGCTTCCTGCCCGGCTTCACCGAAGAGGTGCTGGCGATCCAGGCCCGGCGCCCGGCGACGCCCGAGCTCGCCGGCCCCTTCCCGGTGGAACAGCAGCGCCAGCTCGGCCTGAAGATGATGGCGGTGCTCGGTTACGACTTCGAGCGCGGCCGGCTCGATGTCTCGACCCACCCGTTCTGCGGCGGCGCCGACAACGATGTGCGCATCACCACCCGCTATGACGAAACCGATTTCACCCGCGCGCTGATGGGCGTGCTGCACGAGACGGGCCACGCCCTTTACGAGCAGGGCCGGCCGCAGGCCTTCATGAACCAGCCGGTCGGCCAGGCGCGGAGCATGAGCATTCACGAGAGCCAGTCGCTGCTGATGGAAATGCAGGCCTGCCGCAGCCGTGAATTCATTCAGTTCGCCGCGCCGGTGATGCGCCAGGCCTTCGGCGGCGACGGACCGGCCTGGGACGCCGAGAACATGCTCCGGCGCTACACCAGGGTGTCGCGCGGCTTCATCCGGGTCGATGCCGACGAGGTCACCTATCCTGCCCATGTCATCCTGCGCTACCGGCTGGAAAAGGCGCTGATCGCCGACCAGCTGCCACTGGCCGACCTGCCGGCGGCCTGGAACGAGCAGATGCGCGAGCTCGTCGGCGTGGTGCCGCCGGACGATCGCCAGGGCTGCCTGCAGGACGTTCACTGGCCGAGCGGCGGCTGGGGCTATTTCCCGACCTATACGCTCGGCGCCATGACCGCGGCGCAGATCTTCGACGCTGCCTGCCGGGCCGAGCCGGAGATTCTTCCGGCCATCGGTCGCGGCGACTTCTCGCGACTGGTCGGATGGCTCAGGACCCATGTCCACAGCCAGGGCTCGCTCTACCAGACCGACGAGCTCCTGACCCGCGCCACCGGCCGGCCGCTCGATGCCGGCGTGTTCAAGGCCCACCTCCGCCGCCGCTACGCCGAAGGACTGTGACGGCGGCACGAAAGCCGGCCGCCGCCCGACCTCACAGGTTCGCGTAGCTCGCGCTGGCACGCTTGGCGATGATATCGCCGAGCGTGCCGTAGACCGGCCCCGCCAGGCGCCCGACCGGCCTCAGCAGCTGCGTGTCGATCTTGCCATTGGTGCAGAGACCGTCGCGGACATGGAACAGCTTGACCTCGCCGACCAGGAATTCCGAGCCGCTGCGCCCGAATGAAACGGCGCGGTCGAACACGCATTCCAGCGCGATCGGCGCGCCGCTGAGACGCGGCACCGCGACCACGTCGCTCGGCTCGGTCGCCAGGCCGAGGGCTTCCGCCTCACTGACGTCGCTCGGATAATCTTCGGCCGACATGTGCATGGGATCGACGAGGTTCTCGTCGACGACATGCACGACATATTCGCCGCGCTCATGGATGTTGCGCGCGGTATCCTTGCGGATGCCGCCGCGCAGCCCGGCATTGAAGCCCACCATTGGCGGATCCGCCGAGACGAAGGTGAAGCAGCTGAACGGCGCAAGATTCACCAGTCCCGCCGCCGACAGCGTGGCGACCCAGGCGATGGGCCGCGGCACCACGACGCCGGTGAGCAGGCGATAGGCGGTCGCGCCGTTGAGGCTATCTGCGCTGATCTTCATGAGCTCTCCCGCCCCCGATCTCAAATGTTCCTAATATAGGAACATCGTTCCGATTAATGCTAGTGGCGCGCGTCGTCCGGCGCAAGGTCGTATTTCGCGCGGGACAGGCGGGCCGCCGATCGGGCGAAGGCCTCAGCGGCCGCCGAGGCAGCGGGAGATGCGCTCGGAGGCGTCCAGGGCCGTGGCGATGATATGGTCCATCTCGCGCTCCTTGAGCAGAGCCTTGGGTTTGCTGATGCTCATGGCGGCGACCACCTTCTGGGAGAAGTCGCGGATCGGCGCGCCCACCGAGACGACGCCGCGAAACGCTTCGTCGTCGGAGATGGCATAGCCCCGCTGCCGGACGACCGAGACCTCCTCGATCAGCATGGAGGGGTCCTTGGTCATCGACGCGCTGAACTTCTTGTCGAAATAGAACGACAGCTTCTGGCGAATTTCCTCGTCCGGCAATTCGGCGAGCAGGATCTTGCCCATGGCGGTCGCGTGCAGCGGCGCCTCGGCCCCCGGGGCGACGCGAATGGCCAATGGTCCGTTGTCCTGCATCGCGATCAGATAGATGACGCTCGATCCGCGCATCACCCCCAGAAAGGCGTTGAGGTCGCTTTGCTCGACGATCTTGCGCAGCACCGGCGGCGCGCAGGTTTCGATCTTGGCCGACCGGATGAACGCCTTGCCGACCTCGAAGGCCTGGGCGCCGATCCGGTATTTGCCGTTCTCGGCATTGCGTTCGAGGAACCGCTGATCGACCAGCGAGGTGATGAGGCGGTGCATGACCGTCGTGCTCATCTCCATGTCCCGCGCCAATTCGCGCACGCCGACCTCGCCGCCCTGCTGCGCAACGTGGGTCAGCACGCGCAGCCCCTTGGTGAGCAGCTGGCTGCTCGACGTCTTGGCCCGCTCCGTCTCGCCCCGCCCTGTCTCGTCGTTCACCGTTTCAACTCCCTCAGGCCAATCGCCGGCCGGTCGGCCCGCTGCAGGACAGGCAACCCTGCCGTGAGATCGAGGCCTCGCCTTCGCATTTTTCAGCGACGCGCAGCAAGACGCTCACTTTTTATGCTCGCCCCAAAAAGACATTGCATGCGTCGGACAAACCTGCCTATCCTTGCATTATTAGGAACGTCGTTCCTGATATAGGAACATTCAAGAAAATGCAAGGGACCAGGCGATGAAGGTCATCCTCTTTCATGAAGCCATTTGCCCGCCGGACACATCCTGGGCGGCGCGCATGACGGAAGTCGTCGACGAGGCAGTGCTCGCCGAAGAGAACGGATTTGACGGCTACGCGTCGTCGGAGCAGCACTTCGCCAATGGCGAGGCGATCATTTCAGCACCCGAGATCCTGCTCGCCTATGTCGCCGCCCGTACGAAGCGGATGCGCCTGCGCATCGCATCGGTGAACCTGCTCCCCTACAACCATCCGATCCGCGTGCTGGAGCAGATCGCCACGCTGGACCTGCTCTCCAACGGCCGGGCCGAACTCGGCGCCGCCCGGTCGAACAACCCCTATACGCTCGACGGTTTCGGCGTGGATCCCTCGCTCACGCGCGAGTATCGCGACGAACATCTGGCGATCATCGGCAAGGGCCTGACCCAGGAACGGCTGGCCCATGACAGCCAGCTCTACACGATCCCGCCACGCAAGATCTCGCCCTGGAAACCGGGGCGTCGGGTGATCCCGACGCACCTCTCCGCCACCAGCAAGGACTCGCATCGCGAGGCGGGCGAAATGGGCGTCGGCGTCATGTCCGGGCTCAGCATTCTCGGCTGGGACTACGTCCAGGACTGCATCGACGCCTATAATGACGGGGCGAAGGTCGCCAGGCCCGTCGCCGGCACGATCACCAAGCGGCAGGCGCTCTTCTCGGTCGGCGTCAATTGCCACGCCGACCGCGCCCAGGCACGCGCCGCGACGGAAGAAAACACGCTGCGCTTCATCGAGGTCATCATGGACTGGATGACCAAGCTGGCGAAGCGATCGGCCGACTACCAGGCCATGGCCCGGATCGAGGAGATCAGGGGCAACATGCGCAATCTCGACTATCTCATCGATTCGGCGCCCTATGTGATGGCCGGCACGCCCGATGACCTGATCGCCGGCGCACGCCGCCTGCACGCCATGGGCATCGACGACCTGCTGTGGCGCATCGACGGCATGGGTCATGAGGCCAACAAGCGCGCCATCGAGATGATCGGCAAGCACGTGCTGCCGGAACTGCATTCCTGGCCCGAGCACGAAGGCTCGACCGTGACACCGACGGACGTACCGGCGGCAAAGGCCGCCTGACCGTCGCGGCATCGTCCGCCGCCCGGACGCTGGCGCCGCGCGGACCGCCATGTCCATGGACCATCAAGCCGGGGGCCTCGCCCCCCGGCCGATAAATCAGAGGGGAACAGACATGATCAAACTCCGACCCGCCCGCGCGGTCGCCGCGGCGATCGCGGCGCTGGGCGCTCTTCTGGCGGCGCCCGCCGAGGCAAAGGACCGTTTCGTCTTCGCCTGGCCGTCCGCCATCAACTCAGGCGTGGCGCCGCTCACCTTCGCGCGCAAGCTCGGCTATTTCGACGCAGAGAACCTCGACACCGAGATCCAGGTGCTCAGTGGATCCGGCGTCATCATCCCGCAGCTGATGTCGGGAACGGTCCAGGCGGCCTATGCCAGCCTGGAGCCGATCGTGATCTCCCGGCAACCGGGCAAGCCGAACTTCCCCCTGCGCTTCGTCTACAATTACCTGCCGCGCTCGGTCTGGGAATTCGCCGTGCCGCGCGACAGCCCGATCCGGAGTCTCGCCGACATGAAGGGCAAGACGCTCGGCGTCTTCGCGCTCAGCTCGGGCAATCTCTACATGGTACGCGCCATGCTGCAGGCGGCCGGCGTCAACTGGAGCGACGTCAAGCTCCAGTCCGTCGGCACCGGCGTCGCCGCCTTCGAGGCGCTGCGCTCCGGCCAGATCCAGGTGCTCAATTTGTTCGACACGGCGCATGTGCGCCTGGAGCAATCAGGCACCGCCATCCGGCGCCTGCCGGTTCCGCCGCAGTTCCAGGAACTGTCGAGCCACGGCATCCTGGTAACCGATGCCCTGCTCGGATCGAAACCGGACCTGCTCGCCCGTTTCGGCCGCGCGCTCGCCAAGGGCAATATCGCCTGCAACGCCAATCTGGCCGCCTGTATCAACTCCTACTGGGAGGCCTATCCGGCACTGCGTCCGAGCTCCGGCGTGGAAGCCGACAATCGCCGGCGCGAGATCGAAGTGCTCGAACACCGGATGCGCAATCTGCTCCACGTCCGCGAGGGCCAGGCCGGCCAGTACGGCCGCTTCGCCGACGAGGACTGGACGACCCTGGTGGAAGCCCTGCGCGCCGGCGGCGAGGTGACCCGGACCGACGTGCCGCTCGACGCCTATTTCACCAATCGGCTGGTTCCCGAGTTCAACCGTTTCGACGTCGAACAGGTCATTCGCGAAGCGAGGGCGGCGCCATGAGTCTCTCCCTGGTGAAGGGCGCACGGGCGCCGGTGGCCGAGGACGGCGCACCGCAGCTCGACATCCGCGCGATGTCGGTCGTCTATCATACCCGTCGCGGCAACCTGAGGGCCCTCGACAGCCTCGACATGACCATCCGGGACGGCGAGTTCGTCGCGGTGCTCGGCCCCTCCGGCTGCGGCAAGTCGACCATCCTGAAGATCGTCGCCGGCCTCCTCAAGCCATCGTCGGGTGAGGTGCTGCTGAACGGCCGGCCGGTCGACGGTCCCCAGCCGGATGTCGGCATCGTGTTCCAGCAGCCGACCTTGCTGCCGTGGAAGACGGTGCTGGACAATGTCCTGGTGCCGATCCGGGCGCTGCGCAAGCCGGTGGGAGACTATCGCGACGAGGCCATGGCCCTGCTCAGGCTCGCCGGGCTCGAGCAGTTCGCCGGTCATTATCCGAATGAACTGTCGGGCGGCATGCAGCAACGCGTCGGCATCTGCCGCGGCCTGATCCACGACCCGCGCATCCTGCTGATGGACGAACCCTTCTCGGCGCTCGACGCCATGACGCGCGAGCGCATGGCGGCGGAGCTTCAATCGATCTGGATGGCCAAGAAGAAGGCGGTTCTGTTCATCACCCATTCGATCCAGGAGGCGGTCCTGCTCGCCGACCGGATCGTCGTGCTGTCGGAGCGTCCCGGACGGGTGGTCGAGGTTCTCGACGTCGACCTGCCGCGCCCGCGCCGGGCGCAGGTGGTGACCGATCCGCGCTTCGCCCAGCTGTCAGCCCATCTGCGCGCCTATTTCCGCCTGGATGCCCAGGCCGGCTAACCCGATCGGGAGACCATCCCATGTCCGAAACACTGAAGAACTGGCTCTATCCGATCGTGACGCTCGTCGCCTTCGTGACGCTGTGGGACGCCAGCGTCCGCTGGCTCGGCGTGCCGTCCTATCTCGTGCCGCTGCCCGGCTCGGTCGCCCAGGCGTTCTGGACGGTCTACGGCAACGGCTCGATCCTGCCGCACCTTGCCGCCACCGCCACGGAGACGGTGCTCGGCTTCGCCATCGGCAGCTCCGTCGCGCTCGCCGTCGGCATCGTCGTGGCCGAATCCCGTACCGTCGAACGGTTCGTCTATCCCTATGTCGTGGCGTTGCAATCCATGCCCAAGGTGGCGCTCGCGCCACTGCTGATCGTCTGGTTCGGCTTCGGCCTGATGTCGAAGGTGGTGCTGGTCGCGCTGATCTGCTTCTTCCCGATGTTCGTCAACGTGGTGACGGGCCTCAGGGCGGCGCGCCCGGAGCTCGTCGATCTCTACCGCGCCTTCTCGGCGGCGCGCTGGCAGATCCTCTGGGACGTCAAGATTCCCTCGGCGGCCGGCGCGATCTTTGCAGGCCTTCAGGTGGCGCTTGTGCTTGCCCTGCTCGGCGCAGTGGTCGGCGAATTCGTGGCATCGCAGCAGGGCCTGGGCAGTCTCATCCAGGCCTCGTCGCTGAGCTTCGACGTGCCGGTGATGTTCGTCTGCATCATCACGCTCGCCCTGATGGGCCTCCTCGCCAGCAGCGCCGTTCGCTTCGCCCAGCGCCGCATCGTGTTCTGGGAAGGCGGCGGCCGGACCGGCGGCACCACCATCGACGAGCGCGGGTGAGGTCATGCGCGCGATCCCGCCCCCGACGCCTGCCAACACGCTCAACGTGGTCGCCGTCTCCGGCAGCCCGTCGGCGGATTCCTCGACCGCTCTGCTGGCCGAACATGTCCTGGCCCGCCTGCCCGCCGCCGTCGGCAACCGGCTGCATGTCCGGATCAGGGAGCTCGACCCCCTGGCGGTTCTCTCCGGCAATGCCGCCGAGCCGCGCATCGCCGCGGCGGTGGCGGCGATCGACCGGGCCGACGGCGTGATTTTCGCGACGCCGGTGTTCAAGGCTGCCTATTCCGGCCTGCTGAAAGCCTTTCTGGACCTGCTTCCGCAATTCGGCCTGGCCGGCAAGGCGATCCTGCCGGTCGCCACCGGCGGCAGCCTCGCCCATGTTCTGGCCCTCGACTACGCCTTGCGGCCGGTGCTGCAATCCATGGGCGCCCGGCACATCGTGCAAAGCCACTTCGTCGCGGGGCCACAGATGCACCGGACGACATCGGGCATCGAACTGGTACCGGAAGCCGAGGCGCCGCTGCGCGAGGCCATCTTCCACTTCGGCCTATCGGTCCAGGACTATCGCCACGCCCCCTTGCTCGGACATCCGCGCCCCGCCCGCGTCGCCTGAGGCGGCAGCCCGGATCCACACGCCTTCCCATCCCGGCCCGCGCGGCCGACAGGAGAGTCACATGCCGATCGATCCCCTCGCCGTCTGGGCTTCCATGCCGCTCAAGACCTGGCCCGAACGCTACTGGTTCGTCCATGTCCCCGGCGACAGGAGCGACCTGATCCTGGCGGTGCTGAATTCCACCAGCAGCGCCTATTGCTGCATCAACCAGGACCAGGGCGGCTTCTCGCTGGTCGTCGACGAGCACCGCTGGACCAGCGTCTTCGCCGATGCCGGGCCGCTCGAGAAATACGGCCCGCTCAAGGTGGTCTCGACCGACGGCGACCTGCCCTACGACGTCACCGGCTTCATCAAGGCCGCGCTCGTGCCGATCAATGGTGCGGGCTACAAGGCGGCGCCGCAATGCGGCGTGAAGTTCGACCATTTCCTGGTGCCTGAAGCCGACATCGCCAGGGTTCAGGGCCTGTTCGCCGATTTCATCGCCTCGGCCCGCGCCGCCGCCGTTCCGGCGTGACCGCCGTGCCCCGTCATCACGATGTCCCGTCCGGGTGAACTTCCCATGCAGATCCAGGCCCATCTCCTGATCGGCGGCCGTTGGCGCGCCGCCGGCGACAACGGCACTATCGATGTCGTCAATCCGGCGACCGGCACGCCGGTCGGAACTGTCGCCCGCGCCACCGCGGCCGATATCGACGAGGCGGCGGAAACCGCCGAACGCGGCTTCCGGCTGTGGCGCGACGTCTCGGCCTATGACCGATCGGCCATGATGCGGCGGGCCGCCGGCCTGCTGCGCGACCGCATCGAGCCCATCGCGCGTATCCTGACCCTGGAACAGGGCAAGCCGCTCGCCGAGGCCCGGCTGGAAATCCTCGGCGCCGCCGACATGATCGACTGGCTGGCGGAGGAAGGCCGGCGGGCCTATGGGCGCGTGGTTCCCGGCCGCTCCACCACCATCCAGCAGACCATCGTCAGGGAACCCGTCGGTCCGGTCGCGGCCTTCGCGCCGTGGAATTTTCCGGTCGCCCAGATCGCCCGGAAGCTCGGTTCGGCGCTGGCGACCGGCTGCTCGATCGTGGTCAAGGCGCCGGAGGAAACCCCGGCGTCACCTGCCGCGCTGATCCAGGCCTTCCTGGATGCCGGCGTGCCGCCTGACGTCATCGGGCTGATCTATGGCATCCCGCCGCAGATCTCGGAACGGCTGATCGCCCATCCGGCGATCCGCAAGGTCACCTTCACCGGCTCGACCGCGGTCGGCCGGACCGTGGCCGCGCTTGCCGGCAGCCACATGAAACGGGCCACCATGGAGCTCGGCGGCCATGGCCCGGCGATCGTCTGCGCGGATGCCGACATCGCGCTCGCCAGCAAGCTGCTGGCTGCCGCCAAATTCCGCAATGCCGGCCAGGTCTGCGTCTCGCCGACCCGCCTGATCCTTCACGAGGACATCCACGATGCCTTTCTCGAATGCTTCATGCGGCACTCCAGCGCCATCGTCGTAGGGGACGGCTTCGACCCCGGCGTCACGATGGGGCCGCTCGCCCATGCAAGACGCCTCGACGCCATGGAACGCCTGGTGGCGGACGCCCGGGCAAGAGGCGCTCGCGTGAGGCAAGGCGGCCAGCGGATCGGCAAGGACGGGTGCTTCTTCGCGCCGACGATCCTGACCGATCTGCCGGCCGAGGCGGCGGCGATGAACGAGGAACCGTTCGGACCGCTTGCCCTGGTGACCCGCTTCCGGGATATGGACGAGGCCATCGCCGAAGCCAATCGCCTGCCCTATGGCCTGGCAGCCTATGGATTCACCGGTTCGGCGCGCCACGCCGCCCGCATGTCGCGCGAGGTCGCCTGCGGTAATCTCGCGATCAATCACATGACCATCGCGCAGCCGGAAGTTCCCTTTGGCGGGGTCAAGGATTCCGGTTTCGGTTCCGAAGGCGGAAGCGAAGCGATCGACGCCTATCTGTCGACCAAACTGGTGACCCAGAGCCACCCCTGACGCTGTCGGGCGGGACGGCCGGGACCGACGCGGCGACCCTCACCGTCCCTGCCCTGCGGCTCAGGCGCCATCATAGGCCTTCTTCAAGCCGGCGATGTCGAGCTTGACCATGCCGAGCATGGCCTGCATCACCCGGCCGGCCTTGGCCCGGTCGGGATCGCCGAGCAATTGGCTGAGCACGGTCGGCACGATCTGCCAAGCGACGCCGTAGCGATCCCTGAGCCAGCCGCACTGCTCGACCTGGCCGCCGGCCGACAGGCCGTCCCAGAGACGATCGACCTCGGCCTGGTCGGCACAGTCGATCTTCAGCGAGATGGCATGGGTATATTCCATCGGCGTGCCGCCGTTGAGCGCCATGAAGCTCTGGCCGCCGAGAACGAAATCGACCACCAGAACCGTACCGTCCCTGCCGCCCGGGCTGTCGCCGATATTCCTCTGGACGTGCTTGATGCGCGAGTCCGGGATGATCGAGACGTAGAAATTCGCCGCCTCTTCGGCCTCCTTGGCGAACCACAGGCAAGGTGCGATCTTCGACATGGCCATTCCTCTCGTGACAGGTTGCAGGCGGTCCGGGCCGCCGCGGCGGCCCGGATCCGGGTTGGCGGAATGGGATCAGGCGGCGGTCTGGCCCTCCGCATTCACGGCCGCGGGATCCATCCACATCACCTCCCAGATATGGCCGTCGGGGTCTTCGAAGCTGCGGCCATACATGAAACCGTAATCCTGGGTCGGGCCGTGATCGATCGCGCCGCCCGCGGCACCCGCCTTGGCCAGCACCTCGTCGACCGCCTGCCGGCTGTCGGCGGAGAGGCAGATCAGCACCTGGCTCGAGCTCTTGGCGTCGGCGATCGGCCTGGAGGTAAACTGGCGGAACTTGTCGTGGGTCAGCAGCATGGCGAAAATGGTTTCGGAAAAAACCATGCAGGACGCCGTGTCGTCGGAAAATTGCGGGTTCTTCGCGGCGCCGATGGCCTCGTAGAAGGCGGTTGCGCGCTTCAGGTCGGTGACCGGCAGATTGACGAAAATCATCTTGGGCATGAGCGGGTCCTTTCGATTGGCTCGTTGCTAGAACGAACGACGAGACACCGGTTCGACATGGCTGCCGAAAAAAAATCGACCGGCGGCCCGATGACGGCGTGACCGCGCGGCCCGCCCCCCCGAGGCCCTTGCCCCGCAGCCATTGCGGGTATATACCCGCTCCATGGCTGGTGACTGTTACTGCATCCTGCTCAGAACGGCTGCGCGCAAGACCTCGGCGATCTACGACGAGGCGCTGGCTTCGCTCGACATCAATATCGCGCAGTTCAGCATGCTCCGGCGGATCGCAAGGGCAGCGCCGGTATCCCTGACTGAGCTCGGCCGGCTCACCGAACTCGACCGCTCGACGGTGGGCCGCAATGCCAAGGTGCTGGAACGCCTGAACCTGGTGCGGACGGTTCCGGCGCGCGACCAGCGGGAGGCGACGCTGGAGCTGACCGATCACGGCAAACAGGTTCTCGAACAGGGAGCGCCGCTCTGGGACCAGGCCCAGGCCAAGATCGAATCCATGCTGGGCTCGGACGCGGCGAAACACCTGCGAACGCTCATCCAGGCCATCTGATTTGCCGACCTTATACGGGTATATACCCGTAAATATACTCACCCCGGCGCGGATCGCCGGGATCATCGAAAGGCTTCGCCGTGACGGATTCGACCAAGACTTCGACACTGTCTTCCCGCCTCGCCGCCGGCCTCCAGCGCCGCGACATTCACTATGGCTGGGTGGTCATCGCCGCGACCTTCCTCACCATGCTGGCAACCGCGGGCGCGCTCGGCTCGGCCGGCGTGATGATCGAACCGCTGCAGCGTGAATTCGGCTGGCAGAATGCCGATGTCTCCTTCGCCCTGGCGGTTCGCCTCGTGCTGTTCGGACTGATGGGGCCGTTCGCCGCGGCCTTCATGAACCGCTTCGGCATTCGCAACGTGGTGGTCACGGCGCTCGCCTTCATCTCGGCCGGGCTGCTCGGCTCCTTGTTCATGACCGAGATCTGGCAATTGGTTCTGCTCTGGGGCGTGGTCACCGGCCTCGGCACCGGCATGACCGCGCTGGTGCTGGGCGCGAGCGTCGCGACCCGCTGGTTCTCGGCGCGCCGGGGCCTGGTGGTCGGCATGCTGACGGCGAGCACCGCGACCGGCCAGCTGGTGTTCCTGCCCCTGCTCGCCACGCTGACGAGCCAGATCGGCTGGCGCGCGGCCCTCGTCTTCGTGCTGGTCATGCTGATGCTGGCGTTCACCGCCGTGTTCTTCCTGATGCGCGACTATCCGGCCGATGTCGGCCTGCCGCGTTACGGCGAGACCGCCACGACCGAGATTCCGGCTCGCCAGCATGGCCTCGCCACCCTCATGCTGTCGCCGCTGATCGCGCTGCGTGACGCCGCGCGCACCTATACGTTCTGGGTCCTGTTCGCCACCTTCTTCATTTGCGGGCTCAGCACCAACGGCCTGATCCAGACCCATTGGATCACGCTGTGCGGTGATTTCGGCGTAGCGCCGGTCGGCGCCGCCGGCATGCTGGCGGTCATCGGCGTGTTCGACTTCGTCGGAACCATCCTCGCCGGCTGGCTGTCGGACCGCTACGACAATCGCTGGCTGCTGTTCTGGTTCTACGGCCTGCGCGGCCTGTCGCTGATCTACCTGCCGTTCACGGATTTCACCCTTTACGGCCTGTCGATCTTCGCCGTGTTCTACGGCCTCGACTGGGTGGCCACCGTGCCGCCAACGGTCAAGCTCGCCGCCGAGCGCTTCGGGCCGGAACGGGCGACGCTGGTGTTCGGCTGGGTCTTCGCCGGCCATCAGTTGGGCGCGGCGACCGCGGCCTTCGGCGCCGGCGCGACGCGCACCGAATTCGCCACCTACCTGCCGGCGCTTTATGTCGCCGGCGCCTTCTGCCTGGTCGCGGCCATGCTGGTCATGTCGCTGACCCACCAGGCCAAGCCGGACCCCGTGCCCGCGCCGGCAACCTGATTCACGACAACACGCTCCCAGGAAAGGCCCGAACAATGCCGCTCGTCCGTATCGAACTGATCAAAGGCAAGAGCCCGGACTTCCGCAAGACGGTTGGTGATGTCGTTTATGACGCCATGCGCCAGACCCTGAACGTGCCCGAAAACGACCGTTTCCAGCTCGTAACCGAGCACGAGCCGGACCATTTCATTGCCGATGACAGCTATCTCGACATCCAGCGCTCCGCCGACCTGATCATCCTCCAGGTGACGCTCAATGAGGGCCGCACGGTCGAGATGAAAAAGGCCTTCTACGCGGCGGTCGCCAACGGCCTGCACGACAAGCTGAAGCTTCGCCGCGAGGACGTGTTCATCAGCCTCGTCGAAGTCCGGAAGGAGAACTGGTCGTTCGGCAATGGTATCGCGCAATACGCGCCGGCTTGACGGCCCGCCGGCCGCCGGTCGCGCTGACCGGCCGTCGGCTTCTCGAGCCGTTTTGCCTTCACGCGGTTTTGGCCTTCAGCGCCTTGAGCCGTTTCCACGCCGGCGCCAGCCCGTAGCCGACGACCGGGATGAGCAGCGCGCCGAGGATGAGCCCGACCAGGCCCGACCCGGCCGCCGTGACCAGCCATTCGGCGATGCCGATGAAGGCGGCGGGCAGGACGAGCGAGACGGCGACCGCGGCGTCGTGAATGAGATGGCCGAGTTGCGGCAGACCATAGCTTTCCAGGCCATGGACGACGATGCCGCCGCCGACCCAGATCATCGCGGCGGTGCCGACGACGCCGAGAATGCCGACGAAGACCGGCATGCCCTTGACCAGCGCGCGTCCGAACCCGCGCAACAGCCCGCCGAACACCGATCTCGCCTGGCTCCTGGCCAGCGCCAGGCCGATATCGTCGGCCTTCACGATCAGGGCGACCGCACCATAGACGGCCACGGTGATGCCGATGCCGACCGTGGCCAAGACGGCCGCCTGGGTCCAGAAGCCGCTGCCGGGCACGGCGGCGAGCGTGATCGCCATGATTTCGGCGGAGAGGATGAAGTCGGTCTTGATGGCGCCGCCGACTTTCTCGTCCTCGGCATTGGCCGCGTTCAGCGTCACCGTTCCGATCTCGGCCTCGTGCTGTCCGGCATGATGGGGCAACAGCGCCTCGAAGACCTTTTCGGCGCCCTCGTAGCAAAGATAGGCGCCGCCGAGCATCAGGAGCGGCGTAATCGCCCAGGGCGCGAAGAAGGCGAGGCCGAGCGCCGCCGGCAACAGGATGACCAGCTTGTTGCGCAGCGAGCCGGCAGCGATCTTGCCGATGACCGGCAGCTCCCGCTCCGCGGAAAAGCCGGTGACATAGCGCGGCGTGACGGCGGCATCGTCGATCACCACGCCAGCCGCCTTGACCCCGGCCTTGGCGGCCTGGGCCGCGACATCGTCGAGGGAGGCGGCGGCCACCTTGGCGATGGCCGCGACATCGTCCAGCAGCGCGATCAGTCCGATGCTCACCCGTCGTCTCCGCGCTCGCCGGCCGCTCCGGATACGACCGGGCCGGAACTTACACGTCTGCCGCGGCGCAACACCAGAGCGGTGGGGCGCGGCAATTCGCGCTCCCAGGACCTAGAATGGCTTGACCACAACCAGCACGGCGATGACCACGACCGCCGCAAGCGTCAGCGGCGCGGACAGGCCGAGGACGGCCGGCGGCGGACCGCCGGTTTCGCCGGCCATTCGCCTGAGGGCACCGCCCTGCATGCCGTGCAGGGCAGTCAGCGCCGTCACGACCGCAAGCTTGACCAGGAACCAGGGTGACGAGAACCAGCCGGCCCAGACCGCCATGGCGAGGCCCAGGATCCAGGCCAGCGCCATGGCCGAGGTCGTGACCAGCCGGTCCCAGCGGCGCACCGCGGCGAGCAGGCCCGCATCGGAGGCCGCGTAGGGCGGCGGTTTGGCCGCGAGCAAAGTCAGTGCCAGGGCATTGATCAGCATGCCGCCGGTCCAGGTGACGATGGCCGCGACGTGAAAGGCTTTCAGCCAGAAATAACCCATCGAGGTCCCCGGTCAGGCGGGCAAGGCAAGGGCCGCCTGTTTCCGCCTCAGGTCGCGTTCGTTCCAGAAGGCGCCGAAGGGAACGAAGGCGACGACGAGCAGGCGGATCACCTCGCGCCTCGGCCAATGGCCGCCGGTGACGGTCTGGATCAGCATCCAGACGTAGAGGACGAAGGCGAAACCGTGGATCGGCCCCATGATGGAGGTCGCCAGCGAATAGCCGGCGAGGCGCTTCAGCGGCACGGCGATGAAGATCAGGGCAATCAGCGTGGTGCCCTCGAGCAGCGAAACCAGCCGCATGCACCGGAGTTGGTCACGCTCCGCGGCGTGCGCGAGATCCTGCTTTGCCGGTATCATCAGACATCCCTCAGCAGTTTTTCGATGGCTGCGAGCCTGCCCTTCATATCGGCGAGATCGGCCTGAAGGGTGGTGAGCGCGGCGGCATTGGCGACCTCGGCCATGGCGGCCTTCTCGGCGAGGACACGGTAACCGCCCTCCCCGGCGAGCCGCAGGCGATCGCTTCGCATCGACGACAGGTATTTCATGCCGAAGATGAGGAGGATGGTGCCGAGCACCAGGATGGTCGGAAGCAGGAAGGTATTCGCCGGAGGGCCCATGCCGATCGCCTTTCTCAGTCGGACTTCGCCTGGTCGACGGTCAGCGACGAGACCGCCTCGGCGACGGCCTCGGGCGTCAGCGCCAGGCTGAAATCCGCGACCTCGAAATAGTTCAGAGCCTTGCCGTCACGTGACAACTCGAGCCGGCTGCTGACCAGGCCCGCTTCCTGCAATCGGTGCAGATGCAGGTGCAGCAGCGGCCGGCTGATGCCGACCTCGCGCGCCAGCCGGCTGACATAGTTGCGCCCGTTCGCGCTGAGCGAGGCAATGATGCGCAGCCGGTGTGGATTGGCGAGCGCCGCCAGCGCCGCCAGCATCTGGTCTCCTGTCGCCGAAACCGGGATATCGCAACTCCACCTTACATATGTCAGAATTTTCTGACGCATGGAAGAGAGGGTGTTAAGCGCCGAGACCGACCGCGACCGAAAGGCCGCAGTCCGCGTCGCCATTGCTGCGCCGCTCGGTCCGGCTGGTGCCGCCTGCCCCTATTTGCTCTTGACGAAAGCCGCGAAAGCCTCCGCGTGATCCGGGTGCCAGCGGGACAGCGGCGGGCGGTTCTCGACGATGTCGCCGGCCGCCCACAGGATGCGCCGCTCGTCGAGCGCGCGTGGCACGTCATTGTCGGGACAGAGAATGTAGAAGTCGCCGGCCTCGAGGCGGGCCAGCATGAAATCGACGGTTTCCTCCGGCGTCCAGGCGCCGGCCGGCTTTTCCGTGCGTCCCCTGGCGGTCAGGCCGGTATAGACGAAACCCGGGATCAGCAGATGAGCGCTGATCCGGCAGTCCATCGTGTTGCGCAACTCGTGCTGCAGCGCCTCGGTGAAAGCCTTCACGCCGGTCTTGGAGACATTGTAGGCGGGGTCGCCGGGCGGCGTGGTGATGCCCTGCTTGGATCCGGTATTGATGACGAGCCCGGGCCGGCCCCGCGCGATCATGCCCGGCGTGAAGATCTGGGTGCCGTGAATGACGCCCCAGAGATTGACGCCCAGGACATGCTCCCAGGTGGCGGCCGGCCCGAACAGGGCACTGCCCGGCTGAATGCCGGCATTGTTCATGAGAATGTCGGCGCCGCCGAAACGGCTCGCGACCGCCGCCTCCAGCCGGCGCAGATCGTCCGGCCGGCTGACATCGACCGTCATGGTCATCACGGCGGCCGCGCCGTCGGGGGCCGCGGAACCGATCAGGGCCGCAGCGCGGGCGAGCCGGTCCTCGCCGAGATCGGCGATGCAGACCTTCAGGCCGAGGCCCGCGAAACGCGTCGCCGCGGCAAGGCCGATGCCCCCGGCGCCGCCGGTGATGACGGCGACGGCCCCGGGAACGATGGCGGAATGGGACATGATGGCGTCTCCAGGCTCGGGGTGTCGGCCGCGGTCGCACCACGGCCAGGATGCTCCAACAGGTCGCATGAATGGCGCCGCGCCGCCACCAGTCCGGGGGTCACCGCCTATCCGGTGGCCTCCGGCCAAGTGGAGCCAGCGATGATCGATGGCCGACCCGACAGTCTTCGTAGCGTCCGGGCCACTCCCGTCCCGGCCATCCACGCCTTGCGCGGCTCAAGGACATTCGTGGGCGACCGGGACAAGCCCGGTCATGACGGAAAGGGCAACGCTGTCGCGTCGGCTTGCGACCTGATCGACGCACATTGCGTCACGGCCGTGCTTGGGACGGCCATCCACGTCTTGCGGAGCGCAAGGTCATGCGGCCGCACCGCCGGCTGCTGCGCGGCGTGATGTCGCAGGCGACGATCCAGCCCACCCGCGCGACGGCACGACCGTCGCCATTGCCGTCCCCTGCGCCGGAAATCCGCATCTTCCAGCATGTCTTGCCTCGTCCAGCCGCGCGTTTCCGCCTGGAACTCAAGCCCTCGGATCTCTTGCAGTTGCAATTCATTTGCAATAACTGTTGCGAACAATTCGCAACAAGAGCGCCGCAACATTTCCATGGCGAGGCAGGGCATTTCGATGGCTGGAGGCAGGATGAGCGACGCGTCGGCAACGGCGGCAGCGGGCCGGACATCGGCGAAGTGGTCATGGCCGCTTGGCCTGATGACCCTGGCCTTCGGCGTGGACGGTCCGGCGCTCGCGCAGGTCACCGAACTACCGGTCATCGTGGTCGAGGCGCCGCGCCGCGAGGACGGGCCGCAGGGCCCTTCCGAGGGCGAGTTGACCGTCATCGACCGCAGCTTCGCGCCGGTCTCGGTGGTGCGCGAAGGAGAGATCCGGCGCAATGGCGGGCGCACCATTGGCGACCTCCTGGGCAACCTGCCCGGCATCACCAATTCGGGTTTCGCACCGGGCTCGGCGAGCCGGCCGATCATTCGCGGCCTCGACGCCTTCCGGGTGCGCATTCAGGAAAACGGCGTCGGCACCCAGGATGTCTCCGATCTCGGCGAGGATCACGGCGTCACCGTCGATCCCTCGAACGCCCAGCGCGTCGACGTGGTGCGCGGTCCGGCGGTGCTGCGCTACGGCTCGCAGGCGATCGGCGGCGTGGTCAATGTCAGCAATGAACGCATTCCGACCGTGCTCGGCCCGGAGGGCATTTTCCCGGCGTTGCGCACGGCGCTGTCCTCGGTCGATCGCGGCGTCGATTCAGGCCTGAGCCTGTCCGCCCGCAAGGGCAATATCGCCTTTCACGGCGAGTTCAACCGGCGCACCGCGGAAGACTATGCGACGCCCGGCGGCGGCCGCCAGGCCAACAGCTATCTGCGGGCGCTGAACGGCTCGATCGGCGCCACCCTGTTCTTCGACGGCGGCTATTGGGGCGCCGCCATTGCCCATACCGATGCGACCTATGGCATCCCCGGCCGGTTCTCGGCGGCCGAGCGGGCGCGCATCGACCTCAGGCAGACACGCGTCACCTCCAAGGGCGAATATCGCCCCGAAAGCGGGCCCATCGACATCCTGCGCTTCTGGTTCGGCGCCTCGGTCTATGCCCATAACGAAGACTCCTTCGTGCCCGCTTCCGACCGCTTCGTCACCGCCCTGACCTTTCGAAACCAGGAGGCCGAAACGCGCGTCGAGGCGCAGATGCGGCCGCTGGAGACCGCGATCGGCCCGCTGACCATCACCACCGGCGTCTCGGCCAATTACCAGCTGGCCGGCGCCACCGGCAGTTCGCCGCCCTTGTTCGAGCCGGCGACCACCCAGACCGCGGCGAGCTATCTGTTCGGCGACCTGCAGGTGACGCCGACGACCCGCCTGCAGGCCTCCTCGCGCGTCGAATACACGGCGCTGCGCGGTATCGGCGGCATTTTCCCGGTCGATTATCTCGGCAGTTCCGGCCCGATCGTCGATGTCAGGATCGCCCGCTCCTTCCTGCCGTTCAGCGCCAGCATCGGCGTGCTGCAGGACCTGCCGTGGAATTTCGTCGGCAGCCTCACCGCCCAGTTCGTCGAACGGGCGCCACGCGTGCCCGAGCTGTTCTCGAAAGGCGCGCATGCCGCGCCGGGCACTTTCGACATCGGCAATCCGAACCTCAACAAGGAGCAGGCGCGCACCTTCGAGATCGGCCTGCGCCGGGCCGCCGGGCCGCTGCGCCTCGACATGTCGGCCTATTACACCAGCTTCAACGGCTTCATCTTCAAATCGCCCACCGGCCTCTATTGCGACGACACCTTCGCGAGCTGCGGCACCGGCACGGCCTATCGGCAAACCGTGTTCCGCCAGCGCGACGCGACTTTCTACGGCGCCGAATTCCGCGCCCAATATGACCTGGCCGCCATCGGCACGGGCATGCTCGGCGTCGAGGCGCAATATGATTTCGTCCGCGCGCGCTTTTCCGACGACAGCAACGTGCCGCGCATTCCGCCGCACCGGCTGGGCGGCGGCGTGTTCTGGCGCGACGGCGGCCTGTTTGCCCGGGTGAGCCTGCTGCACGCCTTCGCCCAGCGCCAGATCGCGGCCAACGAGACGCCGACCGCCGGCTACGACCTGCTCAATGCCGAGCTCAGCTACACCACCCGCCTTGCCGGCAACACTTTCGGCGTCAGCGAGCTGACCGCCGGCCTCGTCGGCACCAACCTGCTGGACGCCGAGATCCGCAACCACGTGTCGTTCAAGAAGGACGAGGTGGTGCAGCCCGGGCGCGGTGTCCGCGCCTTCGTCAATATTCGCTTCTGACGCGCGGGGGATTCGAAACGATGCATGCTGACCTCAACCCCCTTTCGCTGTTCTGGATGGCCGGCCCGGTGGTCAAGGCGGTCATGCTGATGCTGCTCGCCGCCTCGCTCTGGTGCTGGATCGTCGTCGCCGAATGCCTGTTCGCCATCCGACGGCTGCGCCAGGCCGTCGGCGCCGCGGAGACCGGTCGGTCGAGCCCGATCATCGAGGCGATTTTCGACGGCGGCGCCCGCGAAGCCGCGGTGCATTTCCCCGACGAGGCGGTGGGCGCGCGGCGCGAGCGGGTCGTCGGCGCCATGCGGCGGCGCGTGCAGGAAACCATCGAGGCGGCCCATGGCGGCCTCGCCAATCTCGCGGTCATCGCCTCGGTCGGGCCCTTCCTCGGGCTGTTCGGCACGGTTTGGGGCATCATGACGGCGTTTATCGGCATTGCCGGGTCGCAGGATACCAGCCTCGCGACCGTCGCGCCGGGCATCGCAGAGGCGCTGGCCGCGACCGCCATTGGCCTTGCCGCCGCCATTCCGGCGGCCTTCGGCTACAACCAGCTGGTGGCGATCTACGGCAAGCTCGGCAAGCGCCTGGTGCGTCTCGTCGAGGATGACGCCGCCCGTGTGCTGCGGCCCCGGCCTGACGGCGGCGCCGTCGCGGAGGGCATCCGCTGATGGCCTTCGGTTCCGAGCCGTCACCTGGCGACGAATTCGCCCCGCTCGCCGAGATCAACGTGACGCCGTTCATCGACGTCATGCTGGTGCTGCTGATCATCTTCATGGTGACGGCGCCGCTGCTGACGGCGGGCATGAAAGTGGAATTGCCGCAGGCGCGCGCGAGCCAGCCGCTCGAACCGGTCCAGCCCGTCGTGGTGACGGTCGGCCCCGACGGGCGCCTGCAGGTCGGCGACCGCGACGTCGCCCGCGACGGCCTGGTCGCGCTGGTGCGCGAAACGCTCGGCGCCGGCACCGCCGCCAACAGGCATATCCAGGTGCGTGGCGACACCAAGGCCGATTTCGGCGCCATTGTCGGCGTGCTCGACCTGCTCGCCAGCAACGGCCTGACCAGGATCGCGCTGGTCACCCAGCGTCCGGCCGGCCGGGCCGCGCCCGTCGCGGCGCAATAGGTATCCAGCGCATGACATCGCAAGGCATGCTTCACCCGGCCTGGCTGCGTCCGGTCCTCGTCGTGGGTGCGGTGGCCATTCATGCCGGACTGTTCTGGACGCTGAGCCCCAGGACGCGCCCGCAGGCCGGCGTCGCGCCGCCGATCATCGAAATGGTCCAGGCCGAAGCCGAGGCCGCGGCACCGGAACAACCCGTTGCCGCCGAGGCCGCGCCGCGCATCGAGCCGGCGCCGGCCATGGAAGAGACCGCGCTCGCCGAACCACCGCCGGTCGAGCCGGTTCAGGAGGAGCGCCAAGATCAGGCGGAATTGCCACCGGAATTGCCGCCCGCCCCGTCGCCCGAGCCAGCACAGCCGACACCGCCGCTCGTCGCCCAACCCGCGGCTCCGGCGATACCGGTGGCGCAGCCTCCGCCGGAACGGCCGCGCGATACCGAGGTCGAACGCCGTGCCGAGCAGCGGCGGATCGCGCGTGAGCGGGTGGCCGAAGCCCAGCGCCGCGAGCGTGAGGACCAACGCCGCCGCAAGCGGGACGAGGAGCGCCGGCAGGCCTTGGCCCGTCCGCCGCGCGAACTCTCGACCGGCGCCGCGCCCTCGGATGCCGGCCGGCCCGCCCAGGCCGGCGGCAATGTCTCGGCCGCCGCCTACGCCTCGCAGGTGCACCGCATCCTGCAATCCCGCACAACCGCGCTCGGCCTCAATGCGCGCGGCAATGTCAGCGTCAGTTTCGCCATCGATGCCTCCGGCCGCATGGCCGCCTCGGGCATCATCCGCTCGTCCGGCGACGACGGCGTCGACCATGCCATCCGCACCATGCTGGCCCGGTCGAGCTTCCCGGCGCCGCCCTCCGGGCGCTTCTCCGGTTCGGTGACGATCCGGATCCAGTAGCGCGGCCCGGACGACCCGGACCGCGCCCCTTCTCGCTCACGGCATGATCGGCGGGTGATAGGTGAAGGTCGCCATCAGGACGGCGGCCAGAACCATGACGATGGGGAAATGGACGACGAACTGCACCGAGGTATAGCCGATCAGGTCCTTCGACTTCAGCCCGAGAATGCCGAGCAGCGGCAGCATCCAGAACGGGTTGAGGAAATTCGGCAGCGTTTCGGCGATGTTGTAGACCATGACCGTCCAACCGAGATGCGCGCCGATCTCGTTGGCAGCCTTCATGATATAGGGCGCCTCGATGATCCACTTGCCGCCGGCTGACGGGATGAAGAAGCCGAGCACGGCGGAGTAGATGCCGACCAGGAACGAGAACACTGTCGAATTGGTCGAGAAGCCGACGAACCAGTGGGCAATGGTATCCGACAGGGTAACGCCATTGGCGTTCGGCACCTTGGTCAGGATCTGCGCGATACCGGCATAGAAGGGAAATTGCAGCAGCACGCCGGAGACGCTCGGCATGGCCTTGGCGAAGGATTCGATCAGGCTGCGCGGGCGCCAGTGCAAGAGGATGCCGAGGATCAGGAAGACGAAGTTATAGGTGTTGAGGCCGGACAAGGTGATCAGCGGATTGCCGGACTGGAAGGTCTGCCACAGCCAGCCGCAGGCGAGCAGAACGATCAGGATGGTCAGGATCGGGCTGAATTCGAGATAGTCGCCAGGCCGCGCCGCCTTCTTCACTTCGACCTTGTCGTTGTCGAGAGAGACGCCCAGGTCCTCGGCGGTCTTGGCGTCGGCCGGCGCCGGCGTGGTGAAATAGCAGATGGCGGCGGAGAGCAGCGTCACCGCGATCGTGGTCACCAGGTTCTGCCAGGTCAGGATCGTTTCGGAAAAGCCGATGACGCCGGTGATCGGCAGCAGGGATGCCGGAATGCTCGCGGCATTGGCCTGCAGCTGCGCGGCCGAGGAGGTGATGCCGAGCGTGAAGCCGCAGCCCAGCCCGAGATAGCCGGCGGCGCCCGCGGCGCGATAGTCGAGCCGGATATCCTTGCGCCGGGCGATCTCGCGCACCAGCAGCCCAGAGAAGATCAGGCTGACGCCCCAATTGACCAGCGACAGGAGAATGCTCAGCACACCGACGAAGACCACCGCGCCGCGACCGGTCTTCGGCACGGCCGCGAGCCGGCCGAGCAGCGCCGCCACCGGCGGCGACATCGCCACGACGTAACCGCCAATGGCGACCAGCGCCATCTGCATGGTGAAGGGGATGAGGTTCCAGAAGCCGTCGCCGAAAGCGCGGCTGACCGCCAGCGGCGAGCCGCCATGCAGGATGGTGCCGCCGGCGACCGCGATGACCGCGATCAGCACGAAGACATAGGCGTCCGGAAACCAGCGCTCGGCGAAGGCCACCATGTGCTGGGACAGCCGGGCGAGAATGTTGTCGCCGCCGCGTTTCTCGGGAGCGAAGGTGGGGGTCTGGATCGTATCGGTCATGGTTGTTCCCGCTATTGCCTTTGCTGGCTCTGGATGGTGTTTTTCGGTCCCGCTTAGAGCGCGAGTGTCAGTTCGGAGAGAGGCACCGCCTGACAGGTCAGGCAGTGGTCCTCGCCGCCGTCGAAGGCGCCGAGTTGCGCGACTTCGCCCTCGACGATGCGCATGACGCAGCTCTCGCATTGGCCGACGCGGCAGCCGCTCGGCAGCGACAGGCCGGCGGCCTGGGCGGCGTCGAGCAGCGTGCCGAGCTCGGGCGACCAGACGAAGCTCTCGCCCGTTCCGGCGAGATGCACGGTCCGGGGTTCGAGCGTCGTCGGCACGATTGGGGGCGTGGCGAAGGCCTCGGCGAAAATGTCGAAACGCGGCATGCCGCGGGCGATGAGCCCATCGATCATCGCGGCGACGAATTCGGATGAGCCGCAGAGATAGGCGAGCGGCCGTTCCGCCAGCATGGGTCCGACGGCATCGAGGTCGATGCGACCGGTGCGGTCATGGCCGCGATCCTGCGGCCTGGGCGCCGAATAGCTGGTGACGATGTCGAGTTCCGGCAGCAGCCGGCGCAAATCGTCGAGCCGGGCGGCGAAGGGATGCTCGCCGCCATGACGGCAGCCATAGAGCAACGATACCTTGGGCACGCGCCGTACCGGATTCCACTGCGCCAAAGCCTCGAGATGGCTGATGAAGGGCGTGATGCCGATGCCGGCCGCCAGGAAAATCAAGGGCCGGATGCCCCCGAGCGGTGGTGTGAAGACGCCGCCGGGCGGCTCGAGCAGGACCTCGTCGCCGATGTCGAGGGCGTGCAGATGATCAGGCATGTGAACGCGGCCATTCGACCCCGCAGCGGTCCGCGGGTCCCGCCGCACCGCGACCGAAAGCCAGTCCGGCCGGTCGCCGGCGCCGGTGAGCGAATAGGCCCGTGACAAATTGGTGCCCGGCAAGGACAAGACGACATGCTGTCCGGGGCGAAACGCCGGCAATGGCCGGCCATCGCGGGCGACCAACGCGAGCGCGACGACATTGTCGGCCTCCTGGCCGCGCTCAGCCACGACGAAGGCACGTTGGCCGCTCCAGCTCCCGAGGCTTGCCGCGTCGTCGCGCCTGATGTCGCAGATGCCGGCGCGCAGCGGTACCGAACCGCTGACCGGATCGCGTTGCCGGTCGCTCAGGATGGCGTTGACATTGGAAGTCTTCGGACCGGCCTCGGCGGTTCGCGTGCGGCCGAGCGGCGGGCAATCCTCCCACCAGCCGAATTCGGCAACCACCACCCGGTCGTCGAGCGCCGGGTTCAGGCGCACGCGCAGGCTCGCTTCACCACCCGGCGTCTCGACGATCGCCCAATCGCCCTGGACCAGCCCGGAGCGCGCGGCCAGGGCCGGGCTGATCTCAACGCCGGGATCCGGCGATTTCCGGCGCAACGAGGCGATGTGCCGGTGCGAGGAATGGACGAACCACCCGCTCTTGGCCGTGGTGATCACATAGGGAAAGCGCCGGTCGGGCGCGAGCGCGAGCGGACTGTCGGCCGGTTCGACATGGCCGGGGAGCGGCGCGTAGCCGTGGCCGAGCATGAGTTCTGAATAGAGCTCCACCCGGCGCGTCGGCGTGGCGAAGGCGGCGACCGTGCCGTCCGCCCGCGTCGCCGCATATTTGGCCACGCCGAAGGGCTGCGGAAAGCGCAAGCCTTCAGGGTGCTTGCGCAGCTCGTCGACGGTGACGCCCAGTGGTTCGAGCTGGTGGTTCCAACCGGCCTCGATATCGCCGCCGAAAAACAACTCGTCCATGCCGAGCCGCAGCGCCAGCGCCGCCGCGATCTCGTAGTCCGCCCGGCTCTCGCCCACCGGGGCGATCATGCGCGGGCGGAACTGGATGGTTTCGACCGCGGCTTGCGTGATCTCGAAGCCGATCTTCAGCGCGTCGCGCTCCCAGGGCATGTTGGCCGGCAGCACGATGTCGGCGCTTTCCGCCGTCGGATTCATGAACATGTCGATATGGACCTGGAACTCCAGGGCCCGCAGGGTGGCGCGGTTGCGTCCGGAATCGCCCTGCGACACCACGAAATTGGTGCCGAAGCCGACCAGCGCACGCACCCGATAGGGCTCGCCCTCGAGCACCGCGTGGCTGAAGTCGCGCGCGGTGATCCAGCCCTTGGCCGGCGGGCCGAGCGGCAAGGCTTCGAGGCCCAGGGCCTTGGCCTTCTGCGCCGGCGACAGGATATTGAGGTCGTTGAGCGCGCGGGTCGGCGGCGCGACCTGCCAGAGATTGCCGCCCGGCCGATCGCAGGCGCCGGTCAGCGCGTAGAGCGTCGCGATGGCGCGCTCCATGGCGGTGGCGTTGGTGTGCTGGCCGACACCGGTCCAGGAGTGATAGGCGAGCCGCGGCCGGCCGGCGAACACGGCGTTGAAGGCCTCGATATCGGCCCGGTCGAGCCAGGTCAGCGCCGCCACATGGTCGGGCGTATAGGCCTCGGCCTCGGCCGCCAGCAGGACGAACGCCGTAGCCGCAGCGATCGTCCGGCCGCCCACGCCTTGCAGGGTCGCACGGCCGTCGAGCCGGACCGCGTCGGCGCCCTGCAGGGCAAAGCGCGTGTCGTAAAACCGAGGCAGGCCGGCCGCATCGAGCACGACGAAATCATCCGGACTGCCGTCTTCCCGAAGATCGGCCGCGCGCAGGAACCGGCCGGTCGCCTGGTCGACCAGCAGCGGCGCATTGGTCCAGGCCCGGACGAAATCCGCATCATAGCCGCCGGTCGCGATCAGATGCCGGATGGCGCCCATGGCGAGCGCGCCATCGGCGCCCGGCCGGATGCGCAGCCAGAGATCGGCCTGCTGGCCGGATCCGTCGGGCTTGGGATCGACCACGACCACCTTGGCGCCGCGCCGACGGGCATCGACGACCCGCGTCGCCTGGGCAAGCCAGGTGCGCGCGGGATTGTGGCCCCAGAGCACGATGGCCTCGGCCTGCTCGTAATCGGGAAAGCCGATGCCACGCCCGAAGGTCAGCGCATGGGCATAGTCCTTGTGCCAGCCGCAAACCTCGACGGCATAGATCAGGTTCGGGCTGCCGAAGCCGCGAATGAAGCGCTCGACCCATTCGAAGCTGTCGACCATCGGCGTACCGCTGGGTGTGGTGACGGCGAAAGCCACGGCCTCGGCGCCGTGCTCGCGCCGGATCGTGCCGAGCCGCGTGGCGATCTCGTCGAGCGCCGCATCCCAGGAGATCTCGACCCAGCCGGCATCGGCGTCGCCGCGCGGCCGGGTGCGTTTCAGGGGTTTGGTCAGCCGGCGTGGACTGCCGGCGATTTCCGGCGCGGCGCGGCCCTTGGCGCAGAGCGCGCCGCCGGTCGGGTGGCCGGGTAAGGGCTCAACGCCGACCACCTTGCCCGCCTCGACGACGGTGACCGCGCCGCAGCGCGACCGACAGAGCGTGCAATAGCCGGGGAACCGCTCAGCCAAGACCTCGACCTCGATGGGTGCTTGAATTGCAATGATGCGTGACGCATTTAAGTAGCGCGTTACACATTTACGTCACGCGTTTCATGCTCCGTCAAGCGGCTTTGGCCTATGATGGTGAGAATCGGGCTTCGGCGTGCGCGCCGGCCGCAGAGCAGGATGAACCGCCAATGGATCAGAATCTGCGCCAGCAAGTGCTTCAGCAGGTGCGTGCCGAGATCATCTCGGGCCAGAGCCAGCCGGGCACGATGTATTCCGTGCCGAGCCTGGCCGCGAGCCTCGGCGTCTCGACCACGCCGGTGCGCGAGGCGCTGCTCGAGCTCAGCCGCAACGGCCTGGTCGAACCTATGCGCAATCGCGGCTTCAAGGTGGTCGAGCCGACGCTGCAGGACCTCAACAACCTCTTCGACATGCGCGAGGTGCTGGAGCTGCACGCCGCCGTCCTCGTTGCCCGGATGCCGCAGAAGGACCTGTCGAGCCTCGCGGGCTGGGCCGACGAGATCGCGCGCGCGGTGCGCGAGGAAGACGTCCGGCTCTATCTCGAGGCCGACCGCAGCTACCATCGCGACCTGGTGGCGGCCGCCGGCAACGACCTGCTGACCGAGACCGTCATGGGCCTGCGCGACAAGATGCGGCTCTATGGCATCGGCTCACGCGCCGGGCTTGAACGCCAGCACGCCTCGATTGCCGAACATTATCGCATCATCGAACTGGTCATGGCCGGCGACGAGGCGGCGGTCACCGCCCTGCTGCGCAGCCATGTCCGATCGTGGCAGCCGATCTTCATCGACGCGCTGATGAAATCGAAGGAGAGCCTGCGCGAACCGCTCGTGCTGGCGCAGGCTCGGGCCGGCTGAGGCAGAACAACCGGCGGCGCCGCCTTCAGACCGAACTGAGCAGAATGCTGGTCTCGCTGTTCAGGATGCCGTCGATGGCGCGGACGTCGCGCAGCACGCGGTCGAACTCGCGAAGGTTCGAAGCCCGGATCTCGGCGACCAGGTCCCAGGTGCCGTTGGTGGTGTGCAGCGCGTGCAGCTCCGGCAGGCCGCGCAGTTTCTGGATGATCGCCGTGGTCGACTTGCCGGTCACCTCGATCATCATCACCGCCTGGATCGCACCATCCTCGTGGTCCTGGCGGACACGAACGGTGAAGCCCAGCACGGCGCCGGAGGCGAGCAGCCGTTCCAGCCGCATCTGCACCGTGCCGCGCGCGACCCCCAGGATGGTCGCGAGCTTCGACAAGGGGGCCCGGCCGTCATGGCGCAGGACGGCGAGCATGCGGCGGTCGAGATCGTCGAAATGATGCATGGCGATTTGTACAGTCGAGCTATGCAATATGCCAGAATTATCCGCCAGAATGCGCGAAGTTCTGCCTGTCCTGTGTGACCTGCCGGCCCCTACCCTGAGGCGAGTTCGTTCGTCGGGGATATCTCATGGTTCAATATGTCGGCGTGGAACATGTCATTCGCCTGGTCGCGGCGATCGGCCTGCCCGAAATCTTCACCGGCCTCGCCGGCTATATCGAGGACGACTTTCGCCGCTGGGCCGATTTCGAGAAGACGGCGCGGATCGCCAGCCATTCCGCCCATGGCGTGATCGAGCTCATGCCGGCGAGCGACGGCCGGCTCTACGGCTTCAAATATGTCAATGGCCACCCGCGCAACACCCGCAGCGGCCTGCAGACGGTGACCGCCTTCGGCGTGCTGTCGGATGTCGCCACCGGCTATCCGCAATTCCTGTCGGAGATGACGCTCACCACGGCGCTCAGGACAGCGGCGACCTCGGCGCTCGCCGCCCGCTATCTCGCCCGGCCGGATGCCAAGGTCATGGCGCTGATCGGGCTCGGCGCCCAGTCGGAATTCCAGGCGCTCGCCTTCAAGGCGCTGCTCGGGCTGTCGCGGCTCAGGGTCTATGACATCGACGGGCTGGCGACCGGCAAGTTCCTGGCCAATCTCGCCGACCAGGGATTCGAGATCGTCGTCGCCGGCAGCTCCGACGAGGCGGTGCTCGGCGCCGACATCATCACCACCGTCACCGCCGACAAGCAGAAGGCGACCATCCTGTCGGACAACATGGTCGGCGCCGGCGTGCATATCAACGCGGTCGGCGGCGACTGCCCGGGCAAGACGGAGCTGCAGCGCGAACTGCTGCTGCGCGCCGATGTCTTCGTCGAATATCCCGAACAGACCCGCGTCGAGGGCGAAATTCAACAGGTGCCGGCGGATTTTCCGGTGACCGAGCTATGGCAGGTGATCACCGGCGCGGCCGCCGGCCGCAGCTCGGATGGGCAGATCACCATCTTCGACTCGGTCGGCTTCGCCATCGAGGATTTCTCGGCGCTGCGCTACCTGCGCGACCGGGTCCAGGGCACCGATTGCTACAGCGAGATCGACCTGCTGGCGGAACCCGAGGACCCGCGCGACCTCTTCGGCCTGCTGCGCGCCGCACCGGCCCGGCCGGTCGCGGCGTTGGAGGACGCCGGCGCATGAAGCCGGTCTCCGTCCAGGCGCCGCGGCTATGATCGATTGATTTCGGTGCGGACAAGTCGTGGATATCAGGGACAAGCCCGGGCAAGACGATGTGTGGGCCTTGTGCCATCCCGGACCATGGCACGCGTCGTGTCACGGTCGGTCCAGTGCGCGCTCGAAGGCACTTCCCGTCTTGGCCGGGCTTGTCCCTGATACCCACGACTTCGACCCAATTTCTCGTCCAGAACGGTCGATTCAAGGGCGCGTCACCGCGATTGGCAATTTTCACCAGGATCCATCGGCGCATGCCCGACCAAGCCTGGACCAACGGACTGTGAACCACCAAAAACGCACGCGGGAAGCGTCGCAGCGCCTGTCCAGTGATCACTCGGCGGCAATGCCGCTCGGCCGTCTTCCCTTGATCTTGCCCAGGGCCTTGGCGACCAGCGGTTCGAGGGCCGCGTGATCCTGGCCATAAGCGGAGACGAAGTCCTCACGCATTCGCCAGCTCCAGAACTGGTTGATGTGGTCGGCGATCGAGGCGACCGCCTCCTGCTCCGGATAGGACTTGAAGAATTCGGCGATCTGGCCGGCCATCTGGGCGAGCTTGTCCGTCGGCGCGTTGGCGCTCATGAGGCGATGGCCTTGGGCTGAAATGACGGGCTCTGGGTGAAGGCCACTGCCGTATCGCGCCTGGCGACAGCCACCAGTGCAATGCCGAGCGCATGGGCGCGGTCGATGGCAAGCGAGGTCGGCGCGGAAATGGCGACCAGCGTGCCGGCACCGAAGATCGCCGCCTTCTCGATCATCTCGAAGGAACAGCGGCTGGTGATGACGACGAAGCCGTTGCCCGGCGCGATACCGGCGCGCAGGCAGGCGCCGATCAGCTTGTCCAGCGCATTGTGGCGGCCGACATCCTCGCGCGCCATCAGGATGGTGCCGTCGGGGTCGCAGAAGGCGGCGGCATGCACCGCCCGGGTCAGCCGGTGCAGCGGCTGGTGGTCGTCGAGGCTCGCCAGCGCCCGCTCGATCGCCCGCGGCGCGACCGGCGCGGCCGGCGCCACGGCCCGGCTCGCACCGGGGACCTGGTCCAGGCTCTCGACGCCACAAAGCCCGCAGCTCGTCCGTCCCGACAGGCTGCGTCGGCGGGTCAGGTGGCGGCTCAAGGCGCTGGCGACGAGATCGACGGTCACGACGAAGCCATCGGCCTGCTCGTCGACCTTGACCCCGCGGATCTCGTCGAGACCGGTGACGATGCCTTCGGTGAGGCTGAAGCCCGCGACGAAATCGTCGAGATCGTCGGGCGTCGCCATCATCACCGCATAGGGCAGATTGCCGTAGACGATGTTGACGGGCATCTCGACCGGCACCTCGACGGCACTCGGCCGATCGAGCGCATGGTCGTAGCGCAAGGTCCGTCCGATGGTGGAGCGGGAGACCGGAACCGCCATGGCGCCCTACTCCGCCGCTTCGGGCATCTGCCCGGCGATCAACCTCAGCAGCACGCTCTCCTCGCGGTTCTGCTCCTGCCATTGCGAGTAGTAGTTGGTCCGCCGGACCTCGACCGCGGTCACCTTGTATTCTGGGCAATTGGTCGCCCAGTCGGAATAGTCGGTCGTGATGACATTGGCGCCGGTGTCGGCATGGTGGAAGGTGGTGTAGACGACGCCCGGCTGCATGCGCTCCGAGACCTCGGCCTTCAGCGAGATGTCGCCGGAGCGGCTGGCGAGCGCGACGAGGTCGCCAGTCTTGATGCCGCGGTTCTCGGCATCGAAGGGGTGGATCTCCAGCACGTCCTCGGCATGCCAGGTGGAATTGGCGGTGCGCCTCGTCTGCGCGCCGACATTATATTGCGAGAGGATGCGGCCGGTGGTCAGGATCAGCGGGAAGCGCGGACCGGTGCGCTCCTGCGTCGGCACGAATTCGGTGATCATGAACTTGCCTTTGCCGCGCACGAAGCGGTCGACATGCATCAGCACGGTGCCCGCCGGCGCCTTGTCGTTGCAGGGCCACTGCACCGAACCGAGCTTTTCGAGCTTGTCGTAGCTCACCCCGGCAAAAGTCGGCGTCAGCCGGGCGATCTCGTCCATGATCTCGCTCGGATGGTTGTAATTCATGGGATAGCCGAGCGCGCGCGACAGCTCGGATGTCACCTGCCATTCCGCCTTGCCGGCCATCGGCGCCATCACCTGGCGCACCCGGTTGATCCGCCGTTCGGCATTGGTGAAGGTGCCATCCTTTTCCAGGAACGAGGCGCCGGGCAGGAAGACATGCGCATATTTGGCGGTCTCGTTCAGGAACAGGTCCTGGACGACGACGCATTCCATCGCAGAGAGGCCGGCGGTGACATGCTGGGTGTTGGGGTCGGACTGGGCGATGTCCTCGCCCTGGACATAGAGCCCCTTGAACGTGCCGCCGACCGCCTCGTCCAGCATGTTGGGAATGCGCAGCCCCGGCTCGGTGTCGAGTGCCTGGCCCCACATCATCTCGAAGATCTGGCGCGTCGCGTCGTCCTCGACATGGCGGTAGCCGGAGAGCTCGTGCGGGAACGACCCCATGTCGCAGGCGCCCTGGACATTGTTCTGCCCCCGCAAGGGATTAACCCCGACGCCTTCACGGCCGATATTGCCGGTGGCCATGGCGAGATTGGCCATGCCCATGACCATGGTCGAGCCCTGGCTGTGCTCGGTGACGCCGAGGCCGTAATAGATCGCGCCATTGCCGCCGGTGGCATAGAGGCGGGCGGCGGCGCGCACATCGGCCGCCGGCACGCCGGTGAACTGCTCGCTCGCCTCCGGCGAATTGCGTTCGTCGGCAATGAAGCGGGCCCAGATCTCGAAATCGACGAGGTCGCAGCGTTCGCGGACGTAATCTTCCTTGATCAGGCCTTCGGTGACCACGACATGGGCGATGGCGTTGATCAGCGCGACATTGGTGCCGGGCATCAACTGCAGGTGATAGTCGGCCTTGATATGCGGCGACTTGACCAGGTCGATGCGGCGGGGATCGGCGACGATCAGGCGGGCACCATCGCGCAGCCGCTTCTTCATGCGCGAGGCAAAGACCGGATGGCCGTCGGTGGGGTTGGCGCCGATCACCAGGATGACGTCGGACTTGGCCACCGATTTGAAGTCCTGGGTGCCGGCCGAGGTGCCGAGCGTCGTCTTCAGGCCGTAGCCGGTCGGCGAGTGGCAGACGCGGGCGCAGGTATCGACATTGTTGTTGCGGAAGGCGGCGCGCACCAGCTTCTGGACGAGGAAGACCTCCTCGTTGGTGCAGCGCGAGGAGGTGATGGCGCCGACCGATTCCCGGCCATATCGGCCCTGGATGCGCTTGAACTCGGAGGCCGCGTGGTTGATCGCCTCGTCCCATGACACCTCGCGCCAGGGGTCGCTGATCTTGTCGCGGATCATCGGCTTGGTGATGCGGTCCTTGTGGGTGGCATAGCCCCAGGCGAAACGGCCCTTGACGCAGGAATGGCCGTCATTGGCCTTGCCGTCCTTGTAGGGCACCATGCGCACGACGCGATCGCCCTGCATCTCCGCCTTGAACGAGCAGCCGACACCGCAATAGGCGCAGGTGGTGACCTTGGAATGCTCGGGCTGGCCGTGCTCGACGACCGTGTTCTCGATCAGCGTGGCGGTGGGGCAGGCCTGCACGCAGGCGCCGCAGGAGACGCATTCGGAGCCGAGGAAATCCGTGCCGCCGGGCGAGACCCGGCTGTCGAAACCGCGGCCGGTGATGGTCAGCGCGAAAGTGCCCTGCACTTCCTCGCAGGCGCGGACGCAGCGGTTGCAGACAATGCATTTTGCCGGATCGTAGGTGAAATAGGGGTTCGACGTGTCCTTCTTGTCGTCGAAGTGGTTCTCACCCTCGTAGCCATAGCGCACCTCGCGCAGGCCGACGGCGCCGGCCATGTCCTGCAGCTCGCAGTCGCCATTGGCCGAGCAGGTCAGGCAGTCGAGCGGATGGTCGGAAATATAGAGCTCCATCACCCCCTTGCGCAGCTTGGCGAGGTTCTGGGTCTGGGTGCGCACCACCATGCCGTCCTCGGCCGGCGTGGTGCAGGAGGCTGGCGTGCCGCGCCGTCCCTCGATCTCGACCAGGCAGAGCCGGCAGGACCCGAAAGGCTCCAGGCTGTCGGTGGCGCAGAGCTTGGGGATCTTGGTGCCGAGGCTCATTGCCGCCGCCATCACCGAGGTGCCGGCCGGCACCGAAACGGTCTCGCCGTCGATGGTCAGGGTCACCTGCTTTTCGGAGACGCGGATCGGCGTGCCGAAGTCGATTTCCTTGATCAGGCTCATCACGTGATCCTCACTCGGCCGCCACGGCCATCGCGGGGCGATGGAAATCATCAGGGAAGTGACGCACCGCGCTCATGACCGGCATGGGGGTCAGCCCGCCCATGGCGCAGAGCGAGGCATCGGTCATCAAGCGGTTCAGATCGGCGAGCACGGCGAGGTTCTTGTCCCGCTCGATGCCCGCGATGATCCGGTCGACGGTCTCGACGCCGCGCACCGCGCCGATCCGGCACGGCGTGCATTTGCCGCAGCTTTCCTTGGCGCAGAATTCGAAGGCGAATTTCGCCTGGCGCGCCATGTCCGCGCTGTCGTCGAACACCACCATGCCGGCATGGCCGAGCATGCCGCCCGCGGCCGCCAGCGCCTCGTAATCCATCGGCGTATCGAGCAGCGCGTCGGGCAAATAGGCGCCGAGCGGGCCGCCGACCTGCACCGCCTTGAGCGGCCGGCCGGAGCGCGTCCCGCCGCCGAAATCCTCGATCAGGCTGCGCAAGCTGATGCCGAAGGCGAGCTCGACCAGGCCGCCGCGCCGGATATTGCCGCCGAGCTGCACCGGCATGGTGCCGCGCGACCGGCCCATGCCGCAATCGGCATAGGCCTTGGCGCCATGGGCCATGATCCAGGGGACGGTCGCCAGCGACAGCACGTTGTTGACCACGGTCGGCTTGCCGAACAGGCCTTGCAGCGCCGGCAGAGGCGGCTTGGCGCGGACGATGGCGCGCTTGCCCTCCAGGCTTTCGAGCAGCGAGGTTTCCTCGCCGCAGATATAAGCGCCGGCGCCGAGCCGGATCTCCAGGTGGAAGGCCCGGTCCGAACCCAGCACCGAGGCGCCGAGCAGCCCTGCCCGTTCGGCCCGCGCGATGGCATGCTCGAGCGCGGCATGGGCATGAGGATATTCCGAACGCAGGTAGATGAAGCCCTTGGTGGCGCCCACCGCGATCCCCGCGATCACCATGCCTTCGATCAGCATGAAGGGATCCCCCTCCATCAGCATGCGGTCGGCGAAGGTGCCGCTGTCGCCCTCGTCGGCATTGCAGACGATGTATTTCTGCTCGGCCACGGCGCCGAGCACGGTCTTCCACTTGATGCCGGTCGGGAAGCCGGCGCCGCCGCGCCCGCGCAGGCCGGAGGCCCGGACCTCTTCGACGATATCGGCCGGCGCCATGGCGAGCGCCCGTTCCAGGCCGGCGAAGCCGCCATGGGCCCGGTAGTCCTCGATCGACAAGGGATCGGTGATGCCGACACGGGCGAAGGTCAGGCGCTGCTGGCGCTTCAGCCAGTCCATGTCCTCGGTCGCGCCGTGACCGAGCCGGTGGCCGCCGCCGCCGAGAAATCCGGCATCGAACAGGCCCGCGACGTCGGCGGCCGCGACCGGCCCATAGGCGACCCGGCCGGCCGGGGTCTCGACCTCGACCAGCGGCTCGAGCCAGAGCATTCCGCGCGAGCCGTTCCTGACGATCTCGACGGCAAGGCCACGTTTGTCGGCTTCGCTGCGGATCGCGCGGGCCACGGCCTCCGCGCCGACCGACAAGGCGGCGGCGTCGACGGGCACGAAGATCCGGATCGGGGTTTCTGCTTCGCTCACGCCGCGACCCCTTCGCTCGACCGGGTCGCTTCGATCGCCGCGCCCCGGCAGAGGGCGGACAGGCTGGCGGCATCGAGCCGGCCGACCAGTTCGCCGTCGACCAGCGCCGCCGGCCCGAGCGCGCAATTGCCGAGGCAATAGACGGTCTCGATCGTCAGCGCGCCGTCGGCCGTGGTGGCGTCGACCGCGACGCCGTGATGCCGCGCGAGGTGGTCGACCAGGCCTTCGCAGCCCACCGCCTGGCAGGCCTCGGCGCGGCACAGCTTGATGACCCGGCGCCCGGCCGGCCGCTCGCGGAAATCATGATAGAAGGTGACGGTGCCGTGGACTTCGGCGCGCGACAGGTTCAAGGCGTCGGCGATCAGCGGCACGGCCTCGCGGTCGACATAACCGAATTCGTCCTGAAGCGCGTGCAGGATCGGCATGGCGGCGCCGTCGAGACGGCTCATGCGCGCGATCAGCGTTCGCGCAGCCTCGATGTCCCAAGCCGCATATCGTGCCATGCTTCCTCCAACCATCACCATCGGATCGGCGATCGCGCGCCATGAATGGTGACCGCAGACTGGAAGAGTTCAAATTGTTTGTTCCGAACGCTTGATAGTTAAAAACTATCATATGAGCGTCTCAGTCGCGACGCTGGCGGCACGGCAGCGCTGGGCCGGCCCATGCCTTCCGGCATTTGACGGACGGCAAGCACAAGTCCCTCGCCGCGATAGGTCCAGGCTATCGCCCGGCCAAAGTCCGGGCGATCCCTGCGTTCCTGACCGGCTCGGTCACCATCAGGAGATTGCGTGCCAGCGGGGCAACCGGCTGGCGGTCGGCGACGATCAGGCCAATGGTGCGCTGGGCGTCGGGGGCCACCAGCGGCAGCGCCTTGGTGCCGAGCGGGATGCCGAAGAACTCGAGCAATTGCCGTGACACGATCGAGGATATGCCGAGCAGGCCGGCATGCGAGCAGAGATTGAAAATGGAATTGGTCTCCATGGTCGGCACGGGCGCCTGGCCGACCGAACGGAAGATGCCGTCGATGATGCGGCGGTTCTGCATGTCGGCGGTCAACAGGCAGAGCTTGAGCTTGGCGGCCTCCTCCCAGGTCACTTCGCTGCGGCCGGCCATGGCGCTGTCCTCGCGCATCAGCAGCACGTAGGATTCCTGGTAGATCGGCTTGGAAATGACCCGCTCCAGCGGCTCGTTGTCCAGATAGGTCAAGCCGACATCGAGCTCGAAATTGTCGATGCGGCTCTGGATTTCCTGCGAGGTCAGCGACAGCACGGTCAGCGAGACCTCGGGGAAGCGGGCGGAGAACGGGCCGGTAATATGGGCGACCATCGGCAGCGCGGTCGGGATGGCGCCGAGCCTGAGCCGCCCGCTGACGCCCTGCCGGAGCTCGGCGATCGACTGCTTGAGCAGGTCCGATTCGGCGAGGATGCGCCGGGCATGGGCGACCACCACCTCACCTTCCTTGGTCAACCCCTTGAACTGCCGGCCGCGTTCGACGATCAGCACGCCCAGTTCTTCCTCCAGCTGGACGATGGCGGTCGACAGGGTGGGCTGCGAGATGTTGCAGGCCTCGGCCGCGCGCCTGAAATGCTTTTCCCGCGCCAGGGCATCCAGGTAGATCAACTGCTTGATGATCATCGCATTCCAATCGACGCGTGGCCGGCCGCCGGCTGGCCTCGCGCGAATCTAACCGACATGGCCGGCGGCGCAACGGACCCCCACTTCCGGGCCGGCCCGTTCACGCCGCCTGCAGGTCGGCAATGAACCCGCTCACCGCGCGTTGCAGGTCGCTTGCCTGCCCCGACAGGCCGCTGGACAGCGTCATGAGCTGGGTCGACGCCGCGCCGGTCATCTCGGCGGCCTGGCCGACGCCGGTGATATTGGAGGTGACCATGCTTGCGCCCTGCGCCGCGCGCTGGCAATTCGCCGCGATCTCAGCGGTCGCGGCCCCCTGCTCTTCCATGGCCGCGGCGATCACCACTACCGTCTCCTTGATACCGCCGATGGTCCGGACGATCTCGCCGATCGAGCCGACCGTCATCTCCGTCGCCACCTGGATCTCCGCGACCTTGCGCGAGATATCCTCGGTTGCCCGGCCCGACTGCGAGGCGAGCTGCTTCACTTCGGAAGCAACGACGGCGAAGCCCTTGCCCGCCTCGCCCGCGCGCGCCGCCTCGATCGTGGCGTTGAGCGCGAGCAGATTGGTCTGGTCGGCAATCCCCTTGATCAGCCCGACGACCTCGCCAATGGCGTTGCCGGCTTCCGCCAGGGTCCTGATCCGATCGTTGGAGGACGAGGCTTCGTCGAACGCCCGGTCGGAAATCTTGGCCGAATGGGCGACCTGTCCGGTGATTTCGCGGATCGACGACGACAGCTCTTCCGCGGCCGAAGCAACCGTCTGGACGTTGCTCGACGCCTCCTCGGCCGCTGATGCGACGGTCTGTGCCTGGCGCGACGTCTCTTCGGCGGTGGCCGACAGATTGGTCGCAGCGTCGGCCACCTCCTTCGACGACAGGCCGAAGCTGCCGGCGAGCTTCTCCATATTGGCGACAAAGCGCTCGGAAATGCCGTTGCGCCGCTCGAGCCTCTCGCGATCGGCAGCCTCGGCGGCGGCCCGCTCCGCCCGCAGGCGTTCCGCCTCCTGCAACTGGTCGCGGAACTTCAGGACCGACCGGGCGATGTCGCCGATCTCGTTGCCGCGGTCGGCATCCCGCACGTCCACCTGCAACTGGCCGCCGGCAAGCGCCGTGATCGTGCCGTTGAGACGATCGAGCGGCCTTGCGACATGCGCCACCACATAGACCATGACCGCGAGCGCCAGGATCAGCCCGATCCCGAGCACGCCCGTGGTCGCCATGGACGTCTGCCAGTAGGAGGCTTCGCTGCGGGCTTGGGCGTTGGCGCTGCCCTGGCGGTTGAACGCAACCAGTTCGGCAATGACGCGTGACACCGCGTCGAAGCGGTTGCGGCTCTCGCTCCGGTAGAGCGCACTGCCTTCGGCCGCTTTGCCGGCGCGCGCCAATTGCACCAATTGCGTGTCCACCGCCATGTAGGCCTGCCACGCGGGTGGGAATTTCTCGTAGAGGGCCTGTTCCTCCGCATTCGCGATGAGGGCCTGGTAGCGGCGCTGGCCGGCCTGAAGCTCCGCCAGGGCCTGCGCCATCCGCTGCTCGGCGGCTGCGACGTCGGCCGGCTCGACCGACACCAGGAGGGCGGCTTCCGAAGCGCGGAACCGCGCCGCGCTTGTGTTCATCGCATTGGCCGCGTCGAGCGCCGGCAGCCAGTTTGTTGCGATATCGACGGTGCTATGATGGGTCCGCGACAGGCCGAGATAAGCGGTCGCTCCCAAGGCGGCGATCATTCCAAGCAGCATCAAGCATGCACCAATGAGCGCCGTCTTCACGGTAAGCTTCATTTCAATCTCCGCGCGAATCGACCATCGACTACACCACTGTGTGAAAAACATCTTTCGCGGGCGTTAACGTGATCTTAGCCACGATCGAAGCAGGGCGGCCGGCGATTGCGTCGTCCGACTGCAGCCGCGTCACCCCTCGGCTGTCGGCGTCGAGAGGCGACCAGGCATGGATGTCGGCCGCACCACCGTGGCGGTGCGGCCATCGCGGACCGGTAATCACGACGCCGGATCAGGACCGGTGGGTGGAAGGCCCGGACTGCTTGCCCAGGACCCGGTCCCAATAGGGCGGCCGCCCGAAACGCTGGCGCAGATGCTCGGCCAGGGCGCGGAGCTTGGCCGACGGGCGGCGTCCCTCGGGATGGGCCATCACGATGAACTCCTCCTCCGCCTCGGCCCCCACCGAGATCACGGCGAGCCGGCCGGCCGCGATGGCCTCGCTCGCGATGAAGGTCGGCAGCAGCGCAATGCCGAGGCCCGCCACCGCCGCGTCGCGCATCATGTCGCCATTGTTGACCCGCAGGCCAACGGCGGCGCGCACGTTGATCGCGCCGCCAGGGCCGGGAAAGCGCCAGTCGGCAACGCCGCGATGGGTGTAAAAAATGCCCCTGTGCCCATTCAGTTCGACGAGGGAAGCCGGTCTCCCGTGGCGAAGGAGATAGTCCGGCGAAGCGACGAGCCGACGGCGGCTCGGCGCCAGAGCCCAGGCGATGAGGCGCGTATCGGCGATCGGCCCGTGACGGACGACCGCATCATAGCTGTCGGCCGCGGCATCGACCCGGCGATCGTCGCAATCGAGCGTCAGTTCGATCCCGGGGTTGGCCGCGAGGAAGGGATAGAGCGCGGGGCCCAGATGCATGCGCCCGAAGGTGACCGGCGCCGACAACCGCAAAGGTCCGGTCAGCGCACCGCGGCGCTCGCCGAGATCGGCCGCGGCATCCTCGACCTCGCGCATGATGCGCACCGCCCGTTCGCGAAAGGCAGCGCCATCCTCGGTCAAGGACAGCTTGCGTGTGGTGCGGTGCAGGAGCATCGTCCCGACACTGCGCTCCAATTCGGCCAGCCGCTCGCTGACGACGGATTTCGACAGACTGAGGCGGCGCGCCGCTTCGCTGATCGAACCGGCGTCCGCGACCGCCACGAAGGCGGCGATGCCGTCGAGCTTCATTGTTCGTCATTTCCGAAAAACAGATCCAGAAATCGCAGCCTAATCCGAACGATCCATTCGCGCCAGATTTGATCGCAAGCGGTGGTGGCGAAGGGACGGCGATCAGGCCGCCCCGCCCGCCGATCGAGGAGATGAAAATGCTGCGACTTCTATTCGGCGCCCTCGGTGCCCTTGCCCTGTCACTGCCGGCGCAGGCGCAGGTGCAACCCTACCCGGCCGGCTTCCGGACCCAGGACATACCGACCAACGGCAGCACGCTGCATGTCCGCATCGGCGGCCAGGGACCTGCGGTCGTGCTGCTGCATGGCTACGGCGAGACCGGCGACATGTGGGCGCCGCTCGCCGCCGAACTTGCCCGTGACCACATGGTCATTGCGCCGGACCTGCGCGGCATGGGGCTCTCGGCGCGGCCCGCCGGCGGCTATGACAAGAAGACCCAGGGACAGGATATCGCCGGCGTGCTCGATGCCCTGCGCATCGAGAAGGCCGACCTCGTCACCCATGATATCGGCAACATGGTCGGCTATGCCTTTGCCGCCCAGTTTCCGCAACGCGTGACGCGCTTCGTCATCATGGATGCGCCGCTCCCCGGCGTCGGTCCGTGGGACGAGATCGTGCGCAGCCGCGCGCTTTGGCATTTCTCCTTCCAGGGGGCCGACGCCGAACGTCTCGTCGCCGGCCGCGAGCGGATCTATCTCGATCGCTTCTGGAACGAGTTCTCGTTCGATCCGAAGAGCTTCAACGAGGCCTCGCGCGAACACTATGCCAGGCTCTATGCCCGGCCCGGCGCCATGCATGCCGGCTTCAACCAGTTCGCCGCCTTCGACCAGGACGCGGTCGACAACAAGGTGTTCGTCGCCCGGGCCAAGCTGACCATGCCGGTGCTGGCGGTGGGCGGCGGCGCCTCGTTCGGCCCGACCATGGCGGTGGTCATGCGGGCCGCCGCGACCAATGTCACCGAGGCGGTAATCCCGAATTCGGGCCACTGGCTGATGGAAGAACAACCGGCGGCGACCGTTGCCGCGATCCGCGCCTTCCTCGACAAGGCGCCTTGAGCGCTCGCCTCCGGTCGCTCCGGCCCGCCAAAGCAGATCAGGCCCGCCAAAGCAGATCAGGCCCGCCTCATGGCGAGCCTGATCAGGCCGAACCGGCAAACAAGGGCGTGCGGTTCAGAACTTGTAGGCGACCGCCACGCGACCGCCGAGATTGAACTGCGAGTCCGTCGACAGGCGGGTGCTGCCGCTGACCGCCCGCGAACCGGCGATGAAGGTCGGATAGACCGGGTTCGGCACGGCACCGACATATTCGGCGAGCGCGCTGACGCGCAACGACCAGGCCGACTGCGAGGTGTAGAGAACGCCGAGTTCACCGGTGGCCCGCCATGTCGTGCGGGTCAGGCGGTCGGAAGCCGAAGCGACATTGGTCGGCGGCGGGAAAAAGGTGCCGGTGAACGACTGGCTGGCATTGAGGTTGGCGCTGAGCAGATCGAGCGACACCGAACCGTTGCCGAACAGGCTGATCTGCTGGATGATCGGGACACTGGCGCCGAGCGAGGCGCCGAACCGCCAATAATGGCCATCGACATCCGAGCGCAGGTTCATGGTTTGCGGGTCGCTCCCCGTCGCCGCGATCCTGTCCCGGTTGTTGATCGCCTGATAACCGACGAACAGGCCCGGCGTCAGCGTGTAGCCACCCATGTTGTAGGTCTGGCGAAAACCAAGATCCAGGCCGATGCGCTGTTGCGACCGGTCGATCGTGATGCCGCTGGAGCCGAACAGGCCGACCACGGCGCCGCCGGAAATGCCCGGGCGAATGATACCGTCGATAAACGGCACCATCGCCACATTGGAGGGCAGGCTGTCCGGCGTTCCGGCCCTGAGATAGCTGACCTTGGCGTAGATCTCGGTCGGCGCCGCGAAATTCAGCAGGCGATAGCCGATCGTCGCGTCGAGGCCAACGCCGGCGCCATATTGACTGCCCGGCCCGAAGCGGCCGCGGTCAACGCCATTGCTGATCGGAAAGGTCGACATGTTGCGACCGAAATTCATCGCGGGAAACTGGATGGCATAGGCGGCCGCACCCCCCTCGACGAACCAGTTCGACACGTCCTCCCGTACCAAGGGGCTGGCGCCGATGTCGGCCGCGCAGGCCGACCCGACAGCAACAGTGGCGAGAGCGACGCCAAGGAGTGCCTTGTGAGCGAACATGTTTCCCGCCTCCCTTTCGGTGAACCTTGAGTCGAGTCCTAAGGTGACGGCGCGGTATCCCGCAACCAGGAACATATCGAACCTTTGACGGCGTCGACGACCCGTGTCTTCCAGGTCACATTTTCTGCATATTCCCAACAACATCTACGCGCAAATACGCACGAACTATTTCGTATATTTGTACTTGGCCGAGAGCCGACGCCGCCCGATGCCGAGACTGCCAGCCTCCCCCTGCGGAACCAAGGCCACCCATGGCGATCGGCCAAGCGCGCACCCGGCCTACGGGCCGGCGTCGCGATCCGCACCGAGCCCTGCCGACCAAGGGCGAAGACGGCCGCGCGGCGGCGCGACGATTGGTTCGTCGCGCGGACATCCACGACCCTCTATGCTGCGTATCCAGTCAGGCCTCTGTCCGGCCGCCTGGTCCAGCGGCGCCCCGCTATCTTCACGATTTTTTTCCGACCGTCATCCGGCAGTCCGGTGCGCGTGCTCCGGCAAGCCGCAACCGGCAAGATCTCGCGAGACGTCCTTGTCCCACCGAGCGATCGCCCCGTCCCGAACACAGGCCCGCATCTTGCTTCCGGCCGATATCAGGCTGGCATCAAGGGCTTGGATCGCGTGCATGGATCAACAAGCCGACATACGCGTTGCATCGGTTGCGACGGCCATACCGGAAGGCTTGGCGATACCTATATTGAATGAAGCCGGGAGAGACGAAGGAAAAGCTCAACGACGCATGACCGCCGGGTCATTCAGGCGTTATCATCGTAGGGAAGGCGCGCTGAGTCGCGCTGATGTTCTCCGCAGCGCCGCGGGGCATGGGCATCGATCAAGAGGCGCACGATTGCGGGACAGGGAAGCGACCTAGGAGACTCATATCTTATTCAGCCAGCACATGGCGGGAGGTTGATATGCATCCGCATGAATCCGACGTCTTCAATCTCTTTTCGGAGATCTACCGAAGCGAGACCCAGGAGGAGATGAGCCTCCAGCAATACCTCCTGGCCTGCCGTGAAAATCCGTCGATGTATGCCACCGCCCCCGAGCGGATGATGATGGCGATCGGCGAGCCGGCCCTGGTCGACACCAGCGCCGACGAGCGGCTCGGCCGCATCTTCTCCAACAGGACGATCAAGATCTATCCGGCCTTCGCCGATTTCTACGGCATGGAGGACACGATCGAGCGGATCGTCGGCTATTTCCGTTACGCGGCCCAGGGCCTCGAGGAACGCAAGCAAATCCTCTATTTGCTCGGCCCGGTCGGCGGCGGCAAGTCATCGCTGGCCGAACGGCTGAAGAAGCTGATGGAGAAGCAGCCGATCTACACGCTGAAGATCGGCGACCAGATCAGCCCGGTCTTCGAGTCGCCGCTCGGTCTGTTCCATCCCGAACGGATGGCCGACCTGCTCGAAGAGAAATACGGCATTGCGCGGCGGCGGCTGAACGGCCTGATCTCGCCCTGGGCTGCCAAGCGCCTGGACGAGCTCGGCGGCGACATCTCGAAATTCAGCGTGGTCCGGCTGATGCCCTCGCGGCTTCGCCAGATCGGCATCGCCAAGACCGAGCCCGGCGACGAGAACAACCAGGATGTCTCGGCGCTCGTCGGCAAGGTCGACATCCGCCAGCTGGAGAATTTCAGCCAGGCCGATCCCGATGCCTATTCCTTCTCGGGCGGCCTGAACCGGACGACGCAGGGCCTGCTGGAATTCGTCGAGATGTTCAAGGCACCGATCAAGGTGCTGCACCCCTTGCTGACCGCGACCCAGGAGGGCAATTACAACGGCACCGAGAATTTCGGCGCCTTTCCGTTCCAGGGCATCATTCTGGCTCACTCGAACGAGTCCGAATGGCTGCAGTTCAAGAACAATAAGAACAACGAGGCCTTCCTCGACCGCATCCTGGTGGTCAAGGTGCCCTATTGCGTGCGCGTCACCGAAGAGCGGCAGATCTATGAAAAGCTGCTGCGCGAAAGCGACCTGGTCAAGAACCCCTGCGCGCCGGAAGTCCTGGAAATCCTCAGCCGCTTCACCGTGTCGACCAGGCTGGTCGAGCACGGCAATTCGCCGCTCTACACCAAGATGCGGGTCTATGACGGCGAGAACCTGAAGGACGTCGATCCGAAAGCCAAGTCGGTGCAGGAATATCGCGATGCCGCCGGCGTCGACGAAGGCATGACCGGCGTCTCCACGCGCTTCGCCTTCAAGGTTCTCTCGGAGACCTTCAACTACGGCACCAAGGAGGTCGCCGCCGATCCGGTCCACCTCATGTACATCCTGGAACAGGCGATCAAGCGCGCCCAGTTCCCGCAGGAGCTCGAAGCCAAATATCTCGACTTCATCAAGTCGGAACTGGCGACGCGTTATGCCGAGTTCATCGGCCATGAGATCCAGAAGGCCTATCTGGAATCCTACAGCGAATATGGCCAGAACCTGTTCGACCGCTATATCGCCTATGCCGATGCCTGGATCGAGGACCAGGACTACAAGGATCCCGATACCGGCCAGATCCTGAACCGGGAAATCCTCGACAGCGAGCTGTCGCAGATCGAGAAGCCCGCCGGCATCGCCAATCCGAAGGATTTCCGCAACGAGGTGGTGAAATTCACGCTGCGGGCACGTGCCAGGAACAGCGGCCGCAACCCGGCCTGGACCAGCTACGAGAAGCTGAGGGAAGTCATCGAGAAGCGCATGTTCGGCCAGGTCGAAGACCTGTTGCCGGTGATCAGCTTCGGTTCGAAAAAGGACAGCGCCACCGAGAAGCAGCATACCGAGTTCGTCCAGCGCATGGTCGAGCGCGGCTATACCGAAAGGCAGGTGCGGCGCCTGGTTGATTGGTACATGCGGGTGAACAAGGCCGGCTGAGCCTCCTTGACATCAGGCGACGCGCCGACCCGGGCGCGTCGAGAGGTGCTGGGATGAGCCCAGCGTCGCGTCAACCGAGGTGAAGCGCATGCCGAACTACATCGATCGGCGCCTGAATCCCAAGGACAGGAGCCTCAGCAATCGTCAGCGCTTCCTGAAACGGGCGCGCGACGAGCTGAAACGCATCGTCAACGACCAGATTACATCGGGCAAGATCACCGATGTCGACGCCGATCACGCCGTGCCGGTGCCGGTGCGCGGCACCGCCGAGCCGAGCTTCCAACATGCCCAGGGGAGCGGCCGGCGGGACCATATCCTGCCCGGCAACAAGGAATTCGTCGCCGGCGACCGGCTGCCGAAACCGTCCGGCCAGGGCGGTGGTGGCGGTACCGGCAAGGGTCCGGCGGGCAGCGGCGGCGACGAGGACGACTTCCGCTTCGTGCTGTCGCGCGAGGAGTTTCTCGACCTGTTCTTCGAGGACCTGGAACTGCCCGACCTGATCAAGATGAACCTGAAGGAGGTGGTTTCCTTCAAATCGCGGCGGGCCGGCTATACCATTGCCGGCTCGCCGACCAACATCAATGTCGGCCGCACCATGCGCAACAGCTTCGGCCGCCGCATCGCGCTCAGGCGGCCGAAGCTGACGGAACTGGACGCGATCGCCGCCGAGCTGGCCGCGCTCGAGGCGGCCACTCCGCCCGATCCGGACACGGAGGCGCGTATCGTCCTGCTGCGCGAGGACCTGGCGCGGCTCCGGCGGCGGCGCAAGGTGATCGGTTATGTCGACCCTGTCGACATCCGCTTCAACCGCTTCGAACCGCAGCCGCTGCCCAATGCCAAGGCCGTCATGTTCTGCCTGATGGACGTCTCCGGCTCGATGGGCGAGCGCGAGAAGGATCTGGCCAAGCGCTTCTTCGTGCTGCTGCATCTGTTCCTGAAACGGCGCTACGAGCGGATCGACATCGTCTTCATCCGCCACACCCACGAGGCGCAGGAGGTCGACGAAGAAACCTTCTTCTACTCGACCCAGAGCGGCGGCACGGTGGTGTCGACGGCGCTCAAGGAGATGCAGCGGGTGATCGAGGAGCGCTATCCGAGCAAGGAATGGAACATCTATGCCGCCCAGGCCTCGGACGGCGACAACGGCTATGACGACTCGGACTATTGCACGTCGCTGCTCAACAGCGAGGTGATGCGGCTCTGCCAATATTACGCCTATGTCGAGATCATCGACGAGCGCGAGAGCCATATTTTCGGCGCGACCGACAACGGCACGTCGCTGTGGCGCGCCTATCGCAAGGTCGGCGAGCACTGGCCCAATTTCCAGATGACGCGCATCGCCAAACCATCCGACATCTATCCGGTCTTTCGCACGCTCTTCGCAAAGCAGCAGGCCTCCAAGGGCCATTGAAGGCGGGTCATCGTGGAAAAACGCGCCAAAGCCTCAAGCCTCCTGTTCTCGGGTTCCGACTGGAACTTCCAGACCCTGTCGCGCACCTATGACGCGATCGAAACGGTCGCGCTCGACAACCTGAAGCTCGACGTCTACCCGAACCAGATGGAGATCATTTCCTCCGAGCAGATGCTCGATGCCTATGCCTCGATCGGCATGCCGCTGATGTATCAGCACTGGTCCTTCGGCAAGCATTTCATTCACGAGGACCATCTCTACCGCAAAGGCCGGCGGGGCCTGGCCTATGAGCTGGTGATCAATTCCAATCCGTGCATCGTCTATCTGATGGAAGAAAACACCATGGCGCTGCAGGCCCTGGTGACCGCGCATGCCGCCTTCGGACACAACCATTTCTTCAAGAACAACTACCTGTTCCAGCAATGGACCGATGCCGGCGCGATCCTGAACTATATGGAATTCGCCAAGACCTATGTCGCGCGCTGCGAGGAGCGCCACGGTGTCGCCGCGGTCGAGCAGATCCTGGACGCGGCGCATGCGCTGATGGATCAGGCGGTGTTCCGCTATCGGCGGCCGCCGCGGCTGTCCTCGGAGAAGGAACGCGAGCGCATTCGCGAACGCCTGGAATATGAGGAACAGTCGTTCTCGGACCTGTGGCGGACGCTACCCCGGCGCAAGGAAAACGTCACGCCGTCGGAAGCCGAACGCGATGCCCAGGAGCGCAAGAAATTCCTCAACCTGCCGGAGGAGAACCTGCTCTATTTCCTGGAGAAGAACAGCCTGATCCTGGAGCCATGGCAACGCGAGCTGGTGCGCATCGTGCGCATCGTCGCGCAATATTTCTATCCGCAGCGGCAAACCAAGGTGATGAACGAGGGCTGCGCCACCTTTGTGCACTACACGATCATGAACAGCCTGTTCGACCAGGGCAAGATCGGTGAAGGCACGATGCTGGAAGTGCTGCAGAACCACTCCAACGTGGTGTTCCAGCCGGGCTTCGACGATCCGCGCTATTCCGGCCTCAATCCCTATGCGCTCGGCTTCGGGCTGATGCAGGACATCGAGCGCATCTGCATGAAGCCGACATCGGAGGATCGCGACTGGTTTCCCGACATTGCCGGCAATGGCAGCTGGCGGGAAACGCTGATCGATGCCTGGGCCAATCACCGCGACGAATCCTTCCTACGGCAATATCTGAGCCCGGCGCTGATCCGCAAATTCAGACTGTTCGTGCTGGCCGATGAACCCGACGACAATCACTTCAAGGTCGCCTCGATCCATGACGAGCGCGGTTATGAGAAGGTCCGCTCGGCGATCGCCCACAGCTATGACGTCGGCGCCAACCGGCCGGATATCCAGGTGGTGGATGTCGACCTTCTCGGCGACCGCCATCTTCGCCTGCAGCATTCCGTGCAGAACGGCGTGGTGCTGGCGGAAGCCGGCCGCGAGGCAACCTTGCGCTACGTGCGCCGCCTGTGGGGCTACAATGTCAGCCTTGCCGGCGTCGACGCGGAAAGCGGCAATCAGCTCTACGAGGTCAGCGCGACCGAGGCCGCCAACTGACGAATGGCGGCCGATCCCGGCCGGGGCTATCTTGACCCCGCCCGAACCCGCCTTTCACGGTACGGCACCTCACGGCGCCTTTTCATATTCGGCATATTGCTCTGCGGTCATGCCCGGCAGTTTCTGCACGAAGGCCACCACCGCCCTGAGATCGGCATCGCTGTGGGTGTCCGCGAATGACGGCATGCCGGTCATCCGGACACCGTTCTTGACGATCCAGTAGAGCTCGGCGGTGGTCCAGCCCGCCGCGGTATCGGGCAGAAACGGCGGCTCGGGATTGAGGCCCTTGCCGAAATCCACGGGGTCCTTGCCGGGGCCGCCATGGCAATAGACGCAGGTCTCGTTGTAGAGGCGAAAGCCGGCCTTGAGGTCGGTGGAGGCGGCGGGCGCCGGTTCCGCCGCCGCCTGGCGCGCCACCGAACGATGCATGGCGGTGGTGAGAAACCACGCCACCACCGGATTGTCGGGACCACGGGCGGTGACGCTGACGACACCGGTGAAGGCGACCGCGAGGCCCGCGATCGCAACGACGATGAAAGCGAAGATAAATCCTGAGATGAATTTCATGACGCCTTCCCCGAACGGGATCCGGCTCGCCCCTCGCTCACGGCGACGGGGCAACCAAGGCGATGCTACCTCAGAGATATCAGGCCGAACAGGTTATCCTCAGGGTCGCGCGGCTGCTCGCTCGATTGTGACCGCCGCCGGTCAAGCCCGGACGAGCCGCGATCACGGCCTGTCCAGGGCACGCATGGCGGCGGCCACCACGGCATCGAGCTCCTCGCGGCCGGCACCATCCCGGGCCTGGAGCGACAGGCCCTGCATCACAGTGGCGTAGAACGAGGCGAGCTCCGCCGTGTCGGCGCCGGCGGCCAGATCGCCGTCGCCAAGGCCGCGGTCCAGTCGCCGGCGGATCCTCTCGCTGGTCGTGCGCCTGATATCCCTGAGATAGTCGCGCGAGGGCCGGTTTTCGGGCAGGCAATTGACCAGGCCGAGGATCAGCAGGCAGCCGCCGGCCTCCGGCGCGGCCAGCGCAACGGCAGCGCTTGCCCGCAGCATGGCCTCGACGGCATCACGCGCGACCGGCGTCTCCTCCAGCGCCCGCATGGCGTTTGCGCCTGACGTCGCGAGATAGAGGTCGATGGCTTCGCGGAAGATCGCCTGCTTGGAGCCGAAGGCGGCGTAGAAGCTCGGCGGATTGATGCCCATGGCCGCCGTCAGATCGACGAGCTGCGCGCCCTCGTAGCCCTTCGCCCAGAACACCTGCATGGCGCGCTCCAGCGCCTGGTTCCGGTCGAAACTGCGTGGACGTCCGCGGCTGGCCATGCCGACCCTTTCTGTAGTTCATTTTACATAAACCGATTGACCGCCCTCCTCAAGCGCGGCATATTTCTGTAATCAAAAATACATAAATGAGATGGACATGGCAGACAGCCAGCGCATCGAGATCATCAAGAGCTACTTTCGCAAGGTCGACGCGCGCGACGCCACGTTCCTGGACGCCGTGACCGATGACGTTCAACTGTTCTTCCCGAAATTCGGCATTGGCCACGGCAAGGCCGCGCTGGCGCTGTTCGGCGAGCGGCTCGGTGGCGACCTCGCGCGCCTGACGCATGACATCGACGGCTTCGCCTTCATCGTCGCCGGTGACACCATCGTGGTCGAAGGCCAGGAAAGCGGCGTCACCCGCGCCGGCCTGCGCTGGCCCGACGGGATCGTGTCCGAGGGCCGCTTCTGCAACGTGTTCGCATTCGACGGACTGAAAATCCGCCGCATTCACATCTATGTCGATCCCGATTTCACGAGCAGCCACACGGAACGCGTCCGGCTGCTGCGCGGCGAGGCGGCCCCTGCGGACACCACCCGCGCGGTGGTGAACCGCTATTTCGAGAGCATGAAAACCGGCGCCGCTCCGGAGGCTATCGCGGCGCTGTTCAGCGAGACGGTCGACTGGGAGATCGCCGGCGATACCGAGCGGGTGTCCTGGATCGGCCGCAAGACCGGGCGTGCCGGCGTCGCAAGCTTCGTGCGCGAGCTGTTCGAGCGGATCGAGCCCGTCCGGTTCGAAGTCGGGTCAATCCTGGTCGAGGGCCAGCGCGCCGTCGCGCTCGGCGCACTCTCCTCGCGGGTGAAAGGCACGGGCAAGACGATCGAGACCGAATTCGCCATCGATTTCACGGTCGAGGACGGCCTGATCACCCGCTACCGCATGCTCGAGGACAGTTTCGCGGTTGCCCAGGCCGTGGCCTGACATTCGCCCCTCGGGGGCTCCGGCCGGAATTAGCCGGCCGGAGCGGCGAACGGGGCCTTGGTCAGTTGCTCGGACACATCCCAGAGGCGGGCCGCCACGGCCTCATCCCTGGCTTGCGGCATGACCCGGGCAGACTTCGGTGAGCCTTTCAGCTCATAGAACCAGTCCGGCCCATAATAGGCTCCACCTTCGGCATCGGGCGAGGCTGCTGCGAACAAGGTCGGTAAGGCGCCGTCCGCCGCCGAATGGCTCATCAGCGGCTGCAGCATCAGGCTGAGCCTCATCAGCAGGCCGCCGGTGCCTGGGCCGTTCCGGATCAGGTCGGTGCGGGCGAAGCCCGGATGCGCGGCATTGCTCATCAGGCCCCAGCCGCCGGCATCGCTCCGGCGTTGCAATTCGAGAGCGAAAATCAGCATCGCCAATTTCGACTGGCGATAGGCGCGCCACGGCGAATAGGCGCGCTGCGACTGCAGGTCGTCGAAATCGATCCTGCCGCTGCGATGAGCAAGGCTGCTCAGATTCACCACGCGCGGCGCCCGCCCTCGCCTGAGCAGCCCAAGCAAATGCCCCGTCAGCGCGAAATGCCCGAGGTAATTGGTGCCGAACTGCAGCTCGAAACCGTCGGATGTGGTGCGCCGCTCCGGCGGCGTCATGACCCCGGCATTGTTGACCAGGAGATCGAGGCTGTCGCGCTCGCCGCTCATGCGCGTGGCAAAGGCTTCGACCGAGGCGAGGCTCGCCAGATCCAGCGCCTCGAAGCGAATGCCGGCGCCTGGAACAGCCTTGCGGATGGCCGCGATCGAATGAGCGCCCTTCTCGGCGCTGCGCCCGGCCAGGACCACCTCGCCGCCGGCGCGCGCCAGGGCCAGGGCGGTCTCGAAACCAAGGCCACCGGTGCCGGTGACGATGGCCGACCGGCCGCGCTGCGGGGGAATGTCTGCAAAGGTAAAGGGCGCCATGGCTTTTCTCGTCCGGTGATCGACCCGACAAGAAATATGCATCAAATGCAAATTTGCAATAAGCGCACGAAACGAAATGCGATGATCGTCTCCGCCGGGCCGAGATCGCTTCAGGCGACCCATAGTCGGCGTTTGCGATGCCAGTCCTCGATCGACTCGACGGGATAGCCGTCGAAAGCCTGATCCCCGGGAGCGATGACCGGCTCGACCCAGCTCGCCTTGTCACGCAGCAGGATATGGGTTCTTTGCGGTGCCACCGGCAGGTCGGTGTCGATGACCGAGGCGAAGGGATGGACGAGGTCCGGCCAGCTCGGATCCGACACCCACAGCGCCGTGCCGCAGGCCGTGCAGAACCGCCTTTCGCCGCTCGATATCTCGCAATTGCCCTTGTCGTCGCAGATCTCGGCACGAAACAGGCCGATCGAACGCTCGCCCTTGATCGTCAGCGTCGCCGCGTCGCCCATGATGTTGATGGCGAAGCCGCCGCCGCCCGCGGTCTTGCGGCAGATCGAGCAGTAGCAGAGCTGGTAAGGACAGGGCGTGTGGCTCTCGACCGAGAAGCTGACGGCCCTGCACCGGCAGGAGCCCTTGAGTGTGAGCGGCATGGGGCCTCCTGACCGGTGAGAGCGCGCGGCATCGAAGCAGGGGCGCATTCGGCCAGAAACGCAGACGAAAGGTCAAGCCGGCGCGAGCCTCGGCCGCGCCGCGGTCCAATGCCCGTGGCCGGCCCGAGGCTTGCGATCCCTCAATAGATCTCCGGCTCGGGCGTCGGCTCGCCGCGCTCCAGCACGTCGAAATCGGCGCCGAGATTGGCCTGCCGGACATGGCTCTCGAACAGCGCGCCATAGCCGCGCGCAAAACGCTTGGGCGGGGCGATCCAGGCGGCCTTGCGCCGCGCGATCTCGGCCTCGTCGATCAGCATGTCGAGCCGGCGGTTCGGCACGTCGAGAAGGATCTCGTCGCCGGTCTGGAGCAAGGCGAGCGGGCCTCCGACGCGTGATTCCGGGCAGATATGCAGCACACAGGTACCGAAATGGGTGCCGCTCATGCGCGCATCCGACAGCCGCACCATGTCGCGGACGCCGCGCGCCAGGAGCTTTTTCGGGATCGGCAGCGCCCCCCATTCCGGCATGCCGGGCCCGCCGACCGGGCCGGCATTGCGCAGCACGATGACGGTGTTCTCGTCGATGCCGAGCGTGTCGTCGTCGATACCGCGGTTGAGCGCGCCATGATCGTCGAACACGACGCAGCGGCCGCGATGGGTCATCAGGGCCGGGCTGGCCGCCGAGGGCTTGATCACCGCGCCGTCGGGGCAGAGATTGCCGTAGAGCACGGCGAGGCCCGGCTCGGAGGCCGCCGGCTTGTCGAGCGTGCAGATCACCGCCTCATCACGCACCGTGGCGCCGGCGATATTGTCGCCGAGGGTCTGGCCGGTCACCGTCATGGCGGAGAGATCCAGCCGGTCGGCGATGCGCGAAAGCAGCGCCGGCAGGCCGCCGGCGAAGTAGAAATCCTCCATCAGGAAACGGCCGGCCGGATAGAGATTGGCCATGACCGGCGTGCGTCGTGCAGCCGCGTCGAAGGCATCGATGGTGAGCGGCACGCCGGCCCGCCTGGCCATGGCGACGAGGTGCACCACCGCATTGGTCGAGCCGCCGAGCGCGGCGCAAACCTCGACGCCATTGGCGAAGCTGCCGGCGCTGAGCAACCGGGAGGGCGCCAGGTCTTCCCAGACCATATCGACAATGCGTTCGCCCGCTTGCGAGCACATGCGCGGATGGGCGGAATCGGCCGCCGGAATCGACGAGGATCCCGGCAGCGAGAAGCCGATGGTCTCGGCGATCGCGGTCATGGTGGTGGCCGTGCCCATGGTGTTGCAGGTGCCCGGCGAACGAGACGAAATGCCCTCGATCTCGACCCAGTCGGCGTCCGAGAGATTTCCGGCGCGGTACTCGTCCCAGAACTTGCGGGTATGGGTGCCGGACCCGATGGCCTGGCCGTTGCGCCTGGAGTTCAGCATCGGCCCGGCCGAGCAGAAGATGACCGGGATATCCATCGAGGTGGCGCCCATGATCAGGCCGGGCGTGGTCTTGTCGCAGCCGCCGAGCAGCACCGCGCCGTCGATCGGCAGCTGGCGCAGCAGTTCCTCGGCCTCCATGGCGAGGAAGTTGCGGTAAAACATGGTGGTGGGCTTCACCAGCACCTCGCCGAGCGACATGGCCGGCAGTTCCACCGGAAAGCCGCCGGCCCGGATCACGCCGCGCTTCACCGCCTCCGCCCGGTCGCGCAGGTGGAAATGGCAGGGGCTCATCTCGCTCCAGGTGTTCAGGATGCCGATCACCGGCCGGCCCATGAACTCCTCGCGGCGGAAGCCCATCTGCTGGGTGCGCTGGCGGTGCGAATGCGAACGCATGTCGTTCGGCCCGTACCAGCGGTGGCTGCGCAAGGTCTCCGGCGTCTTGATGCGCGTGGTCATGCTGGCTCGCTCGCGTTGGGCAATTGCAATGATTGGTGTAAGCGCTATCATTGCCGTGTCACTCAAGGAAGGCAAGACGCGTGTCGCCACCTCGCACGATCCGTGGCCCCGGCCTGTTCATCAGCCAGTTCATCAGTAATGATCCGCCTTTTGATACGTTAGAGGGCATGGCTGGCTTTGCTGCGGAGACCGGTTTCGTGGCATTGCAGGTGCCGGTTCATGATCCTCGTTTCGTCGACCTCGGACAGATCGACGCAAGCGGTTACATTGGCCGGATCGAAGGCACGATGCGCCGCCACGGGCTGGCCGTGAGCGAAATCGCAGCCCACCGCGCCGGGCAGCTCATGGCGGTCAACCCGGCCTATGACGCGGTGATGGACGTTTTCGCGCCGGCCGATTGCCGCGGTGCTCCGGCGAAGCGCCAGGCCCGCGCGGCCGCCGACCTCGCGGCCGCCATCACGCTGGCCGGCCGGCTCGGCGTGACCAGGCTGGCGACCTTTTCCGGCGGCCTCGCCTGGCCGTTCTTCTATCCCTTCCCGCCGCCGCCGGCGGGCCTGATCGAGCGCGCCTTCGCGGAGCTCGCCGACCGTTGGCGGCCGCTGCTCGACCATGCGGACGAAGCCAATGTCGATCTCTGCTTCGAGCTGCATCCGGGGCAGGACGTGCATGACGGCGCGACCTTCGAGCGCTTTCTGGCGCTGGTCGACGGCCACCCGCGCGCCAGGATCCTCTATGACCCCAGCCACATGCTGCTGCAGCACATGGACTATCTCGGCTTCATCGACCGCTATCACGACCGCATCGGCGCATTTCACGTCAAGGATGCCGAATTCACGGTCAGCGACCGCAGCGGCGTCTATGGCGGTTATGGCGACTGGCTGGACCGGCCGGGCCGGTTCCGCAGCCCGGGCGACGGCCAGGTCGATTTCAAGGGCATCTTTTCCCGGCTGACCCGCCATGGCTATGACGGCTTCGCCGTGCTGGAATGGGAGTGCTGCCTGAAGAACCGCCTGGATGGGGCGGCGGAAGGCGCGCGCTTCATCCGCGACCACATCATCCGGGTCGGCGAGACCGCCTTCGACGCGGCGATCCGGCGGCCGACGCCAGGTGCGGCCACCCTGAACACGATCCTGGGCCTCGGGGGGACCACATGATCAATCCGGTGCGCGACTGTCTCGGGCGGCCGTTCCGGCTCGGTATGGCCGGCGGCGCGCCGCCCTCCACCATCGGGCCGGTGCACCGGGTGGCCAGCGCCATGGACCAGCGCTTCCAGCTGGTTGCCGGCGTGCTGTCCTCGCGCCCCGAGCGATCGCTGGCCGAGGGCCGCGCCATCGGCCTTGCCGACGAGCGCTGCTACGCCAGCGTCGAGGCGATGATCTCGGTCGAGGCGCGGCGGCCTGATGGCATCGAGGCCATCGCCATCGTCACGCCGAACGACAGCCACGCCCGCTATGTCCGCATGGCGCTGGAGGCCGGGCTCGACGTGATGGTGGAGAAGCCGCTCTGCAACGATCTCGGCGAGGCGCTGGCGCTGGCCGACCTCGCGCGCCGGAGCGGCCGCGCGGTGGTACTGACCCATACCTATTCCGGCTATCCGATGATCCGCGACATGCGCGCGCGCATCCAGGCCGGCGCGATTGGCGCGGTCAGGCTCGTGCAGCTCGACTACATGGCCGGGGGCATCGCCACCCGGGTCGAGGACGGGCCGGACGCCGCCAGGCGCTGGCGGCTCGACCCGGCGATCAGCGGGCCCTCGCTGGTGCTCGGCGATATCGGCACCCACGCCCATCATCTCGTCGGTTTCGTCACCGGCGAGCCGTTGACCAGCGTCTCCGCCGATGTCGGAACCCTGATGCCGGGACGGCGCGTGCATGACATCGCCCAGGTGCGCTTCCGCCTGGCGAGCGGCGCGCGCGGCCGGCTCGACCTCTGCAATGCTGCGGCCGGCACCTCCAACCAGGTGTCGATCACAGTCTTCGGCGAGACCGGTCATTTGCGCTGGGAGCATCGCAACCATGGCCGCCTGGTTCATGCCAATCTCGACGGCGACGTCAGGATCATCGGGGCCGGCCAGCCGAACCTCACCGACATGGCCAAGGCCGCGACCCGGCTGATGCGGCCGGGCCATCCCGAGGGCCTGCAGGAGGCGGTGGCCAATCTCTATTGCGGCCTTGCCGACGACATGCTGGTGCGGCGCGGCTTGATGGCGGCCACCGAGACACTGACACCCGCGATCGCCGACGGCGTCGCGGGGCTCGCCTTCGTCATGGCCTGCCTGGAGAGCTCGGCGGCGGGCGGAGTGAGTGTGGAGCTGGCGGCGCATGGATGAGGGCTTGGCGTCTCGCCCATCGGTCAGCGGTCCTTCGAGGCTCGCGCAACGCGGCCTGCTGGTGGAAGTGCACCGGACACGCCTGCGTCACCCCAAGGCAAAGCAATTGCTTTGCCTTGGGGTGACCTAAAGCGAGCCCCGAAGACGGCGCCCGCGAACAGCCCCCTCCCCTCACCCGCAAAGGCCTCCCATGGCGACCATCCTGATCACCGGCTGCGACACCGGCCTCGGCGTCGAATTCGCGCGCCAATATGCCGCCGACGGCCATCGCGTGCTGGCAACCTGCCTCGATCCCGAGGCCGCTCATGAGACCCGCGCGATCCAGGGCGACATTGCGGTGTCGAAACTCGACGTCACCGACCACCGGGCGATCGAGGCGCTGGCCGATCGGCTCGACGGCGAGCCGATCGACATCGTCCTCAACAATGCCGGCATCGGCCGGCCGCATCCGCCCTTCGGCCAGACCGATTACGCCAACTGGCGGCGCATCCTGGAGACCAACCTGGTCGGCCCGATGAAGCTCGCCGAATGTTTCGTCGAACATGTCGCGGCGAGCGAACTGAAGCAGATGGTCTTCGTGTCGAGCCGCATGGGCTCGATCGCGCTGAACAATTCGGGGGGATCCTATGGCTATCGCTCGAGCAAGGCCGGGCTCAACATGATCGTCAAGACACTGGCGGTCGACCTCGCCCACCGGCAGATCTGCGTTCTCGCGCTGCATCCGGGCTGGGCCGCAACCGAGCCCGGCGGCCGCGTGCCGGTCGATGAAAGTGTCTCCGGCATGCGCGGCGTCATCCACCGGGCCGGGCGCCACCACACCGGCAATTTCGTCACCTATTCCGACCAGCCCCTGCCCTGGTGAACCATGCGCGAGCCGTCGATCGACATCATCGGGAATATCGCCAACCAGCTCGGCGAAGGCCCGTGCTGGCATGGGCTGGAACAGGCGCTCTACTGGGTCGATGCGCTGGCCCCGGCCGTGCATCGGCTGGACGCCACGGGCAAGCGCGAGACCTGGACCATGCCCGAGATCATCGGTTCCTTCGTGTTCCGCCGCGCCGGCGGCCTGGTCGGCGCGCTGAAGACCGGCTTCGCGACGATCGACCTCACAGGCGGCGCGGTCCACACCATTGTCGATCCCGAACCCGACCAACCGTCCAATATTCTGAACGACGGCAAGTGCGACCGGCGCGGCCGCTACTGGTGCGGCTCACGCAATGGCGAATTGACCCATCCGACCGGCGCGCTGCACCGGCTCGATCCCGATCTTTCGGTTCGGCGCATGGACCAGGGTTTCATCGTCTCCAACGGCATCGCCTTCTCGCCCGACGACCGCACGATGTATCTCGCCGACAGCCGGGCCGAGACGGTCTTCGCCTATGATCTCGATATTGACGACGGCGTGATCTCCAACCGACGGGTGTTCTTCTCGACCCGCGACATTGCCGGACGCTGCGACGGCGCCACCGTCGATGCCGAAGGCTATTACTGGTGCGCGCTGATCCATGGCGGCCAGGTCGCCCGGGTCGATCCCAAGGGGCGTTTCGACCGGTTGATCGACATGCCGGTGAAACATCCGACCATGTGCACCTTCGGCGGCCCCAAACTCGATATTCTCTATGTCACCTCGGCCGCCGCCATGGTGCCCGAGGCCGAGCGGGCCGCCACGCCGCATGCCGGCGCGCTCTTCGCCGTTCATGACCTGGGCGTGACCGGCCTGCCCGAACCGCATTTCGGCGGGTGAAGAGGGACGCGGCAATTGGACCCGCCCGTCCATTCTCGCCGATGGGGTCGAAAGCCCGCTACCGTTCAAATTCGCGTTTTCCCGGGACATCCCCTGATCCCGTTTCAGTGAACACCCGATGCCATTTCGGGCGGCCGGCGCCATCTTGGCCTTTCCATCATTGGGTATGGGAGAGGCCGTCATGAAATTTCCGATCCTCGCATTGTTCGCCGCGGCCACGATCAGTTCGCCTGCGCTCGCCCAGGGCGGCGGCGATGCCGGCAGCGGCAATGCCGGCAGCCGCGCCAATTACGATTACAGCTATCGCTTTCCCGGCGACCTGCCGCAGACCGGCTACGACGCGTCCTACGGACAGAGCGAACCGACGCCGCGACCGCATCGCAACCATCGCGGGCGGCACTGAACCCTCGCCGCGCCGGCGGGCCCTGGTGGCCTCGTTCATGCCCGGCAGCCGCGGACGGGAGCAATGACGGCGGCATTGCCGCCGCTGTGACCAGCAGCGGCGACGGGGCGATGCGGGGGCCGGTTTTGAAGCTGTGAAATTCCAAGAGAAGAACCAGCCGCCTGCGCACTCGCGACATTACGCCATCATCGTCAATAGGCTGACATCATTGGCTTTTACCGCCGCTTTCCAGCTCGTTCTGGGTCGCGCGACGCTCCCTTTTAGGCGTGTGCACAAGCTTGACCTGGTCTCATGCCTTGCCTATCGTGTATCAGTAAAATTTCACTGATGCACGACGCATCCCGCACCGCCCTGCCGGGACCCCGCGGTCGTTGCGAGGAGAGGCATGTGACCAAGGAAATCCTGCTGCAGATGAGCCAGATCGCGCCCGAAGCGTGGCTCGACTTTCCCGATTACGGCTTTCGCCAATTCTTCTTCTGGAAGAACGAGGCGACCGGCGCGAGCATCGCGGTGCTCGACTTCGCCGAAGGCGGCGGCGTGCCGATCAAGCACGCGCATGCTTCCAACCAGTTCATGTACTGCCTGGAAGGCGCCTACGAATATACCGACAGCAAGCTTTTGCTGGTGCCGGGCTCATTTTACATGAATCCGAAGGATCATCCCCATGGCCCGACCATCGCGCGCAAGCGCAGCCTGCTGATCGAAATCTATGACGGCCCGCATTATTACGAGAAGCCGGTTTTCCACACCGACGCGACCATCGGCGGCTTCCTGGCCAAGGATCAGCCGGCGAAGGACTGACCGGTCGCGGCAAGGGCAGGCGTCGCGGCGGAGATATTTCTCGCCGCCCCTGCCCGGCCGCGATCAGCGACCGGAAGGTTCAGGGGGAGCCGCCGACATCGACCGCCGCGATCGAGGCGTCGACGATGTTCTGGCGCAACGTCTCGATATGGGTGCGCATGGCGTCGGCGGCTCCCGGGGCATTGCGTGCCGCCAGAGCCCTGAACACGGCCGTGTGCTCGTCCTGGGTCTTCTGGAGATTATCGACCTTCCAGGCGCGCAAATGCCAGATCCGGCTGATCCGGGCGTGAAGCGCGCCGAGGGTCTCGAGCAGGATGGCATTGCCCGCGGCCTCGGCGATCTTTTCGTGAAACGCACGATCATGCCGCATGAAGGCTTCGAAATCCTCGCTATCGAGCGCCCGCCGTCCGCCCGACAGAATCTGCTCGAGCGCCTCGACAACGGTGGTATCGGCGCGCTGGGCCGCGAACCGCGCCATTTCGGTCTCGATGACGATACGCGCCTCCAGCACCGTCAGGGCGTCGTTGAGGGAATCGGGCGTGATCACGATGCCCTTGCGCGGCACGATCTGGACGAAGCCCTGGGCGCTCAGCATCTGCAGGGCCTGATGCACCGGCGTCTTGCCGATGCCGATCAGGTCGCAGATCACCTGTTCGTTGACCCGCTCGCCCGGACGCAGCTTCAAGGTGACGATCAGGCGCTTGATTTCGTCATAAGCGGCCTGCTTCAGGCTGATGCGCGCGGGGCGGGAGCGCGATGACCTGATGGTCCCGCTGCGGATCTGGTCGCCCACGCGCTCCATGGCAATCCTCTTCAGCATCGCGTCTTCGCCTGATATCAGCGTCCGCTTGCTCCGATATGGGCAATGCCTTCGATTTCGACCTTAATCGCGGGCTCCGCAAGGGCCGCCACCTGGACCAGCGAGCAGGCCGGAAAATTTCCGCTGAAGAACTCCTTGCGGGCCTTCCAGACCAGTTCGCGCTGGCTGATGTCGGTGACGAAAATGGTCAGCTTGACGATGTCGCCGGCCGCGCCGCCGGCCGCCTCGACCAGGTTCTTCAACTTGGTGAAGATGATCCGGGTCTGCTCATATTCGTCGAGCCCGTCGACCGCCTTCATCTGGCGATCGCGTGCGGTCATGCCGGAGAGATAGGCGATGCCGCCGACGACGAGGCAATTGGACCAGAGGCCCTCGGCGGGCTCGGCGACATGCGGGCTGACGGCGCGGGTGATGGACGACATGGGGGAGAACTCCATTTGACAAGACATGGCCATGAGGCCTCGAGACATGGGGCGGCCGTGGGGCCGCGCCTCAGCGATTGACGACCTCGTTCCAGGCATTCACCAGCGCATTGCGGTTCTCGGCGAAATAGAGCCAGTCGATGCGTCTGAGCCTGGAGATCTCGGGCACGGAGGCGGCGACATCGGCGGGCACCGGAACCTCGCGATTGGCCGGCCGGCTGCGGCCGGCGACGATCCAGGCGGCCTGCGCCTCGACACCGAGCAGGTGATCGATAAACCGGTCGGCCAGGGCCGGGTTCGGGCTGTTGGCGACCTTGGTGACATTGAGCGGCACCGCATAGGCGCCCTCCTCCGGCACCACGAATTTCAGGTCCGGCAGGTCGCGATCCTGCATCAGTGCCAGCACGTTGCCGCTGAAATAGGGCGTCGCCCAGATCTCCTCGGTCTTCAGCCAGCCGACCGCGACGCTTTCCTGTTCCCACAGACCGGGACCGGAGGTGCGGATCTGGCGGATCGCCTTCATGCCCGCTTCCGGAGACTTCAGATCGCCGCCGCCCAGCCGGGCGAGCGCGTCGAGCGAATAGACCGAGGAATTATAGGTGATATTGGGATGCGAGACCCGGCCCTTGAGATCGGCGCGCAGCAGGTCGCCCCACGATTTCAGCGGCGTCGAAACCCGCTTGGCGTTGTAGACGATGCCCCAGCTGCCATAGGCGGCGGGCACCGCCTGGCCGTCCCAGACGAGCAGCGCCGGATCGACCTTGGCGAGATTGGGGATGCGGGCCGGATCAAGCCTGGTAACCAGGCCGGAGCGGGCCACAAGCGGCATCAGCACGTCGATGAAAGCGGCGACATCGGTGTTCGGCCGCGCCCGGCCGGCCTGCATCTGGGTGAAACGCGGGCTGTCCCAGGCCTCGGTGACCTGAACCTTGTCTTTTTCTACGAAGGTGTCGAGGAAGGCACGCTTGAAATTCGCGCCCAGCAAGCCGGGATACCAGCTGACCGACAGCTTGCCGTCCTGCGCCTTCAGGTCCCCGGCGATCGAAGACAGCGCCGCGGCGGCGGCCGATGCCAGAAGCATCCGGCGGGTCAGGTCTTGGCTCATCTCGTGTCCTCGCTTCGGGTTGGCCTATGGCGCGTCGCGCGGAGCGCGGCCGTTTCGGCTCTTGATCACCACGCTCCGGTGCCGGGGAAGGCGGCGCGACTTGCACATTCCCACCACGGAGACGCCTCAGTGAAGTTTCTCTGGTGCAGCACTATGGAGCACGAGATATGGAGTTGACAAGCCTTTCACGATCATTTTGTGTTCAGTGAAATTTCTCAAGCATGACGGAGAGCTCCTTGGACGAGGTGCTGCAGCCCCAGATCGAGCCATCGCCGGACGATGCCCGCGCGTCGCCGGCCACCGTGAAGGTCTCGGTGCGGGCGCTGGCCAAGAGCTTCGGCACCTATCAGGCGCTCAGGACCGTCGACCTGGATATCAGGACCGGCGAATTCCTGACGCTGCTCGGTCCGTCCGGTTGCGGCAAGACGACGCTGATGCGGATCATCGCGGGCCTGGAGACCGGCGACCGCGGCACGATCTCCATCGACGGCCGCGACGTGACGCATCAGCCGCCCCGCCAAAGGGGGCTGGGCATGGTGTTCCAGAACTACTCGCTGTTTCCCCACATGTCGGTGGCCGCCAATATCGGTTACGGCCTGGCGGTGAAGGGCCGGCCGAAAACCGAGATCGCGGCGCGGGTCGCCGCGATGCTCGAGCTCATCCGGCTGCCCGATGTCGCCGACCGCAAGCCGTCGGCCCTGTCCGGCGGCCAGCAGCAGCGCATCGCGCTGGCCCGGGCGCTGGCCACCGAGCCTTCGCTGCTGATGCTCGACGAACCGCTCGGCGCGCTCGACCTCAAGCTGCGCCGCCAGTTGCAGGGCGAGCTGAAACGCATCCACCGGGAAACCGGCATGACCTTCCTGTTCGTCACCCACGACCAGGAAGAGGCTTTGTTCCTGTCCGACCGGGTGGCGGTGATGCGCGACGGCCGGATCGAACAGCTGGATACGCCCGACGCCATCTATCATCGCCCGGTCAACGACTATGTCGCCGACTTCATCGGCGACGTGACCCTGCTGACCTGCTCGGCCGATGCCGGCGACCATCACCAGGGCCATGCCACGGGATGGGCGGGCGCTGCGCCGATCATGCTCGCCGCCCCCGCGACGCGCGACGCCTTCAGGCTCGTCATCCGCCCGGAACAGGTCCGCCTCGCGGCGCCATCGGGCGCCGGCCTGCCCGCCGAGATCGAGGAGGTGATCAACGAGGGCAGCACCACATTGGTCCTGCTGCGCAGCGCCGAGGGGCTCGGCCTCAAGGCCCGGCTGATCGGACGTCCGCCGTTCGCGCTCAGCCGCAGCACCCGTGTCGACGCCATTGTCGAAGGCGCCGGCATCGGCCTGCCGGTCGCCGCATCATGACCGCCGGTCTTGCCACTTCGCCGTCGGCCCGGGCGCGGCTGCGTTCCCGCCGGTTCCGCATCGCCGGCCTCGCCAGTCCCGCCTTGCTGGTCATCCTGCTGCTGCTGGCGGTGCCGCTGGTGCAGATGGTCGACGCCAGCTTCCGCCGGCAGGATTTCGGCATTCTGCTGCCCGGCTTCACTCTCGACAATTACCGGCAGATCCTCGCTTCGGCGCAATATGCCGAACTGTTCTACAAGACCGGCCTCGCCGCCGCCCTGGTCACCGTGCTGTGCGCGCTGATCGGCTTTCCGGTGGCGCTGATGATCGCCAGCGCACCGGCGCGGCGCAAGCCGATCCTCTATTTCCTGGTGGCCGCGCCGCTGCTGGTCAATACCGTCGTGCGCAGCTATGGCTGGCTCCTGATGCTGGGCAATCGCGGCGTGATCAATTCGCTGCTGATGTCGGCCGGCATCATCAGCGAGCCCTTGCCGCTGTCCGGCAATACGCTGGGCATGGTGATCGGCGCGACGCAGGTCTTTCTGCCCTTCATGATCCTGTCGCTCGCCGCCTCGCTCGAGGGGATCGACGGCCGGCTCCTGGAATCGGCGGAGATCCTCGGCGCCGGACGGATCCGGGCGTTTCGCGACATCACCTTGCCGTTGGCCCTGCCTGGCCTCATCGCCGGCTCCGTGCTGGTGTTCAGCCTGATGCTCGGCGCCATCGTCACTCCCCTGATGCTGGGCGGCACGGCGATCCGCTTCCTGTCGGTGGCGATCTACACCGATGCGCTGGTGCTGTTCGACCTGCCGCGCGCCACCGCACTCAGCGTCATTCTGCTGGTCGTGGTCATCGCGGTCTACGCACTGCAGCGCCGCTTCATCCGCAGCTACAAGGACCAGCCCCGATGAAGCCCCCCTCCACACCGGTGCGCATCGCGGCCTGGCTCGCCTATGCCTTCATGCTGACGCCACTCATGGTGATCGTGCTGTTCTCGTTCAGCGACCGCTCGTTCTTCCAGTTCCCGCCCCAGGGCCTCTCGCTGAAATGGTATGCCCGCGCCTGGGACAGCGGCCTGTTCCTGTGGCCGGCGCTGCGCAGTCTCGTGATCGGCATTTGCGCCACGGCAACCGCCGCGGCGCTGGCCATCAGCGCGGGGCTCGCCATCCGCGAATTGAAGGCGAGCCGCCTTGCCCAGGCGCTGGAATTCGTCTTCCTGTCGCCGCTGATCGTGCCGCACCTGATCCTCGGCATCGCCCTGCTGCACTATTACAACCCGCCCGGCCTGATCGACACCTGGACCGGCCTGCTCGCCGCCCATGTGGTGATGATCTTCCCCTTCCTGTTCCGCACCGTGCTGGTCAGCATCCAGGATCTCAATCCGCAACTGGAGGAAGCCTCCGAGCTGCTCGGGGCATCGCCTTTCACCACGTTCCGGGCGGTGATCCTGCCGGCCCTGACGCCGGGGATCGCCGCCGGCGCGATCCTGGCCTTCATCGTCTCGTTCGACCAGTTCACCGTGTCGCTGCTGATCACCCAGCGCGAACAGATCACCTTGCCGGTGGCGATCTACAAATATCTCTACGACGTCAACGACCCCGTGGCCGCCGCCGTCTCGACCGTGCTGGTGGTCGCGGGCTTCTCCATCACGCTGCTGGTCCAGCGTCTGGGCTGGCTGAAGAGCGTTCCGGGCGGCTGAACGCCGCGCCCGGGCGCGCCGGCGGACCAAACGTCAACACCAACGCAACGAGGTCTCCCTTGGATCAGGCTCTCCCGAAAGGTCTGACGCGGCGCGTCTGTCTCGCCCTGCCGCTCGCCGGGCTCGCGGCCCGGCCCGGCCATGCCGCCGGTTATCCGGCCCGGCCGGTGACCGTCATCGTGCCCTATGCGGCCGGCGGCACCGCCGACATTCTGGCGCGCGTCGTCGCCGAGACCTTCGGCGAGACGCTCGGACAATCCTTCATCGTCGAGAACAAGCCGGGCGCGAGCGGCACCATCGGCTGCAATGCGGTCGCGAAGAGCGCGGCCGACGGCTACACGCTGCTGTTCACCGCCGGCGGTCCGCTTACCATCGGGCCCAACCTGACCAAGAACGCACCCTACCGGACCGCGACCGACTTCAAGCCCGTCGGCCTGCTGACCCAGGTGCCGAGTTTCCTGGTGGTCAATCCGGCCAATCCCGCCAAGACCGTCGCCGACCTCGTCGCGGCGGGCAAGGCGCGCGCCGGCAAGCTGCATTTCGCCTCGCCCGGCGTCGGCACCTCGGTTCACCTGCTGACGGAGCTGTTTCGCCTCGAGGCCGGGTTCGAAGCCGTGCACGTGCCCTATCGGGGCGGCGCGCCGGCGGTGAACGACCTGCTCGGCGGCCATCTCGATTTCCTGTTCGAGAATGTGCCCCAGCTTCTACCGCAGGTGACGTCGAACACCCTGCGCGCGCTGGCGGTGACCGCACCGGCCCGCCTCGCCGCGGCGCCGGGCATCCCGACATTGGACGAGGCCGCCGTGAACAATGTCGGCGTCGGCACATGGTACGGCCTTCTCGGCCCGCAAGGTCTCGCACCGGCCATCGTGGATGCGCTGGGGCAGGCCTTGCGCAAGACCGTCGCCTCACCGACCGTCGCCAGGCGGCTCGCCGAGCTCGGGGTCGAGACCGACCTGCGCACCGAGGCTGCCTTCGCGAGCTTCATCGCCGAGGACGATGCCCGCTGGAAGGCGACCATCGCACGGGCCAGGATCGAGGTCGCCAACTAGGGTCCGGCGCGCGCAGGGTAGCAGCCCCCCAAGGTCGCGCTCGCCCCGGCCCGAATGGCCGGGACGGGTGGACTTGCCGAAGCTCCCGCGCCGCCGATCGGCCCGGGTCGCAGCCGGCCTGTGACCACCGAAACGCCCGCCGCCACTCAAAATCATTGCCAGAACGAGAATTCGGGAGCACGATGCTTGTTCGTATCGGCCCAATACTTCGCAAGGAGTGGCCGCGATGAGCGAGACCGGAAGCAAACGCGGCGGCTGGAGCTGGTGGTACCTGCTCTTCATCATCCAGTTCATCGCCGTTCTCTGGCCGCCCTTCTACAACAGGGCCGAGCCCTACTGGATCGGCGTGCCGTTCTTCTACTGGTACCAATTCCTCTGGGTGATCATCGGCGCCGCGTTCACGGCCGTCGTCTATTTCGCCACCGAGGAGTGATGCCCCGGCGCATTGCCCGATCCAGCCCTCCAAAGCGGTAGCGAACGTGGGAGGATGTCGTGCATGACGCAAACTGGACCGCCCTGGCGGTCTTCGTGCTGCTGTTCGGCTTCATCACCTGGCTCGGCTTCGCCGCCGCCAACTGGCGCAAGGGCGACCTCGACCAGTTGCACGAATGGGGGCTCGGCGGCCGACGCTTCGGCACCATCATCACCTGGTTCCTGGTCGGCGGCGATCTCTACACCGCCTATACTTTCATTGCCGTGCCGGCTCTTGCCTTCGGTGCCGGCGCGTTGGCCTTCTTCGCCGTGCCCTATACGATCGTGATCTATCCGCTGTTGTTCGTGTTCTTTCCGCGGCTCTGGCACGTCTGCCACAAGCATGGCTACATCACGGCCGGCGACTTCGTCCGTGGCCGCTTCGGCAATCGCTGGCTGGCGCTCGCGATCACGGTCACCGGCATCGTCGCCACCATGCCCTATATCGCCCTTCAGCTCGTCGGCATCCAGGTCGTCCTGGGCGCGCTCGGCGTCACCGGCAGCGGCTTCCTGGCCGACCTGCCGCTGATCATCGCCTTCGTCATCCTCGCCGCCTTCACCTATTCGAGCGGCCTGCGCGCGCCGGCCTCGATCGCGATCGTCAAGGACATCCTGATCTACGTCACGGCTTTTGCCGCGGTGATCGCCATTCCCATGCAGTTTGGTGGTTTCGGTCCGATCTTCGCGGCGGTGCCGGCGTCCAAGCTGCTGCTGACGCCGCCCGACGCCGGCACCACCGGCGCCTATGGCAGCTATGCCACCCTGGCGCTCGGATCGGCGCTCGCCCTCTTCCTCTATCCCCATTCGCTGACCGGCATTCTGAGCGCCAGCAGCGGCGCCGCGATCCGCCGCAACGCCGCGATGCTGCCGGCCTATTCCTTCATGCTCGGCCTGCTCGCTCTGCTCGGCTTCTTCGCGCTGGCCATGGGCGTCGCCGATCGGCCGGAATATGCCGCCGGCTTCAAGCAGTTCGGCAGCAATTTCGCGGTGCCGGCGCTGTTCCTCGCAAGCTTCCCCTCCTGGTTCGTCGGCATCGCCTTCGCCGCCATCGGCATCGGCGCGCTGGTGCCGGCGGCGATCATGTCGATCGCCGCCGCCAACCTCTACACGCGCAACATCCATCGCGAGTTCATCAACAAGAACCCGACCGACAAGCAGGAAGCGCAAATGGCGAAATGGGTGTCGCTGATCGTCAAGCTCGGCGCGCTCGTGTTCATCCTGTTCGTGCCGACGCAATATGCCATTCAGCTGCAATTGCTGGGCGGAATCTGGATCATCCAGACGCTGCCGGCGGTGATGCTTGGCGCCTATACGAGATGGTTCAACGATTGGGCGCTGCTGCTCGGCTGGGCGGTGGGGACCGTCACCGGAACCGCCATGGCGGTCGCAGCGAACCTGACGCCGACCTATCCGCTGACCCTCGCCGGCTATGTCCTGCCCGGCTATACCGCCTTCTACACCGTGATCCTCAACCTGGTGATCGTCATCCTGCTGACGCCGGTGCTGAACGCCATGACGGGCCGGCACGGGCCCGTCGACGAGACCATCGCGGCCGATTATCACGCCTGAGCCTATGCCCCTTGCTTCAGGCGCAGCGGCTCGGACAGGTTGACGTTCTGGGAGCGGAAATAGAGCCGGATCGGCACCCGTGCCGAGCGGCCGGCACCGGCCTTTTCGGCGCTCACCTGAATATTGTGCGAGGGGTTGCCGACAAAGGAGAAGCGGCCGTCCTGGCGCGACGTCGCCTTGGCGGTTTCGCTGAAGGTGGTGAAGTTGAAGGTCCAGAGCGTCACCGCCGCACCCGCCACCGGCCGCCCCGCCTCATCGACCACCTGGCCGGTGACGACACCGCCATTATGGGTGAGCGTGTAGAGGTTCCAGCTACCCGCGATCAGCACCAGGACGAGCGGCACCAGGACGAAGCGGTTCAACAGAAACCGCCGCCAGCGCGGCCGCGAGATGTCGTCGTCGCCATCGTCGTTGTTCATCACATCACCCCTTGGTCGCGCCCGAGGTCAGGCCCTGGATGAACTCCTTCTGCGCCAGCAGGAACAGGAGGATGCCGGGTGCCAGCACCATGATGCAGAAGGCATAGAGCGCGCCGGTCGTGTCCTCCTGGTAGGACAGGAAACGGGCGAGCCCGAGCGGCAGGGTCTGCATATCCGCCGAGCGGGTCATGATCAGCGGCCAGAGGAAATTGTTCCAGGACCAGATGAAGGACAGGATGACATTGGTCGCCATGGCCGATTTGGCCAGCGGCATCATCACCTTCCAGATGATCCGCCACTCCGACAGGCCGTCGATCTTGGCCGCGTCGATCAGCGAGCGCGGCACGGCGTCGAAGCTCGCCTTGAACACGAAGATGCAGATGATGGTGGAGAATTGCGGCAGCGCCAGCCCGAGATAACTGTCGAGCAGGCCGAGCTTGCCCGTGATCAGATAGGCCGGGATGATGGTCGCCTGGAACGGCACCATCATGCAGGACAGGAACAGCATGAGCACCACGCCCTTGCCGACGAAGCCGCGTGACAGCGAATAACCGGCCATGGCGTTGAACACGACATTGGCGGCAATGGTGATGGCGGAGACCACCACGCTGTTGAAGAAATAGCGCGCGAAGGGAATGGCGTACCAGACGTCGACATAAAAGAACGGGTGCGGATTGCGCGGGATGATATTGGGCGGGTAGCTGAAGATGTTCTCGCCCGACACCGAGGTCTTCAGCACCCAGTAGAACGGCACCAGCATGACGAAGCAGGCGAGCACCAAAGCCAGGTGGATGGGCCAGCGCGGATAGCGGTGCATCGTTCCCCCTAATCCTGGTCGACCGCGCCGGCATTGCCGCCGGAGAGCCGGTTGGCGGCCCAGGCAATGACGATCAGCAACACGAAGAAGACGATGGTGACGGCGGCGGCATAATCGAACCGGGTCTGCACGAAGCCGAGCTTGTAGATATAGGTGACCAGGATTTCGGTCGCCCGGCCCGGGCCGCCGCCGGTCATGACATAGACCAGGTCGAAGCTCGTCACCGAGTTCAGCATGCCGATGACGAAGCAGAGGAAGATCGAGGGCTTCAGCAGCGGCGCGGTGATGCGCAGGAAGCGCCTGAAGGCATTGGCGCCGTCGATCTCGGCGGCCTCGTAGAGATTGCCGGGAATATTCTGCAGGCCGGTCAAAAGGATGATCATGTAGAAGCCGAGCATCTGCCAGATATTGGCCGCGATCACCGAGGGCAGCGCCCAGGTGAAGGAGTTGAGGAACTGGATCGGCGTATCCGTGAGATGGAGCGCCCGCGCCGCGTAATTGATCAGGCCGACGCGCTCGTCGAACATCCAGCGCCAGATGATGGCGACCGCCACCGTCATCAGGGGATAGGACAGGAAGATCAGGGTGCGGTAGATGTCGCGGCCGCGAATGTCGGAATTGACCAGCAGCGCCAGGCCGAGCGCGATGGCAATGCCGATCGGCGCCGAGCCGATGACGTAGAGCGTGTTCCACAGCGCCTGCCAGAACACCTCGTCGGTGAGGATCTCCTCGTAATTGTCGAGCCCGACCCAGACCGCCGGCCGCAGCGGCGACCAGGCCTGGAACGACAGCACCAGGTTCCAGGCCAGCGGCAGGATGCGGTAGAGCAGGAAGATCAGGAGCGAGGGCGCCAGGAAGCACCAGATCAGCACCGCCTGGCGCGTCTTCTTTTTGGCCATGAACGACCGGCGGCGCGTTCCGGCCGGCTCGGCAAGCGCAATGGTCATGGCCTCGCCTCTCGGCTGAACATCCCCGTCACGACCGGCGCATGACGCGCACCACCGCGCGTTCGGCATCGGCGAGCGCGGTCTTGGCGTCCTTGCGGCCGAGCAGCGCGTTCTGGATTTCCGGCCAGAAGGCGTCCTTGACCTGCGCATCGTTGGGCAGCGGCCAGTTGCCGGTCATCTTGTCGGTATGTTCGAGCTGGGTCTGGAGCACCGTATGGGCGAGCGCGTCCTCGGCCTTGACCTTGGCGAGGCCCGCCGCATCCGCGGCGACATTGCCGGTGAGGATGCGGCGGCGGGTGGAGAATTCCGTCGCCCATTTGTTGCCGGTCATGTGCTTGACCAGCGCGAAGGCCAGATCCGGGTTCTTCGAGGTCTTGGAGACGGCGAGGCCGTGATTGGTCGGGGTCGACCAATTGCCCGGCGCCTGCACCGCGCCCAGCGTATCGCCATTGACCCAGGGGCCCTGCCCCTTGACGAAGAAATAGGAGGCGGAATGGGCCTGCAGCATGCCGACATTGCCGGCAGCGAAGGCGCCGTTGGGCTCGACCCAGCGGCCGGTCCAGGCGACCTTGTTGATGGCGCCAGACTGCGTCGCCTTGGCGAGCTTGTCGAGCATGGCCGCGGTCTCCGGCGTGTTGAAGGCCGGCGTCTTCAGGTCCGGCTTCAACAGCTCGACGCCGTTCATCTTGAACAGCGGCCAATAGAGCCAGTCGAAATTCAGCGTCAGGAAGCCGGTCTTCTCGCCCTTGGCCATGGCCTGCGAGAAGCTCAGGATTTCGTCGAACGAGGTCGGCGGTCCTGACAGGCCGGCCTCCTTGAACATGATCTTGTTGTAGTAGAGCAAGGTCTTGGCGACGTAGAAGGGAATGACGAAGGTCTTGTCGCCGAAGGCGAAACCCTTGAGGTAATCGGGGTTGTAGAGCTTGGCGGTCTCCGGCTCCTTGGCGAGATAGGGCGTCAGGTCGAGCAGCGCGCCATTGGCCGCCCACTCGACCCAGATGGCACCTTGCAGGTCGACGATGTCGGGTGCCGTGCCGGCCACCAGCTGGGTCTGGTAGAAGGCCGGCAACTCCGGTCCCTTCTTGTCCAGCCATTCGATCTCGACGCCCGGGTTGAGCTTCTGGAAATCGGCGAACTCCTCGCGGAACAGCGCCTCCTGGTCGGCGATGTTCCAGGTGAGAATGCTCAGCTTGCGGCTCGTCTGCGCGCGCAGATAGGCCGGCAGGCCGAGGCTGCCGGCGAGCACGGCGCCCGTCTTGATGACTGTCCTGCGGTCCATCTCATCCTCCCGACATCTGCCCTGGTGAACGCTTTTGCGTCCGGCTTGGCGGCGCGGCCCGACCAGCCGATCGAGCGCCACAGATCAAATGATAGCGGTTACATTGAGGTGGTCAAGCGCCCTGCCTCAGCCGCCATAAACTCATGCAGAGCGCGGCCTTCAACCATGGCTTGCGCATTGACACGGCATTGCAAGCGGTATCATCTGCTGCAACCGGGGCCGGCTTTGCCCGGCCCGGGCGATATGCTATCGGCCGCTGGCAGCGAGAGGATATCAGGTGGGAATCGACAGCGGATCGCCTCACGTGCGCGAGCGCCTGAACTCGGCGCGGTCGCGCATGGCCGATGTCGCCCGGCTCGCAGGCGTGTCGACCGCGACCGTGTCGCGCGCGCTGCGCCAGCCCGACCTCGTCTCGCCCGCCGTTCGCGCGCGTATCCAGGAGGCAGTGGAGCGGCTGTCCTACCGGCGCAACCTGATGGCCGGCGCGCTCGCCAGTGCCCGCAGCATGACCATCGGCGTGATCATTCCCTCGATCGTCAATTCGTTCTTCGCCGCCACCGTCGAAGCGATGGAACAGGGACTGAAGGGCACCGACTACCAGCTCATGCTGGGCAATAGCGACCATTCGGAAGACAATGAGGAGCGGCTCGTCGCCTCGTTCCTGGCCTGGTCGCCGGCCGCCATGGTGCTGACCGGCCGGCGGCACACGCGCAACACCATCCGCGCCCTGATCGAAGCGGAGATCCCGGTTATCGAGACCTGGGAACTGACCGATCATCCGATCGACACGATCATCGGTTTTTCGCAGCGGGCCGCCGGGCGTATCGTCATCGACCATTTCAAGGCGCGCGGCGCCAAGCGCCTCGGTTTCATCGGCGCCATGATGGATCGCGACTACCGGGCGGTGGAGCGCCATGCCGGCTTTGTCGAGGCCGCACTCGCGGCAGGCTTCGAGGCCCCCGCCGAGGTGCTGGTCGCCGAGCGCGCCAGCACGGTCGGCGGCGCCAAGGCCTTTGCCGAGCTCATGGCCGGCCACGGCGATGTCGACGCCGTCTTCGCGACCAACGACACGCTGGCGCTCGGCGCGCTGTTCGAAGCACAGCGGCTCGGCCTCGCCATTCCCGACCGCCTGAAGCTCTGCGGTTTCGGCGACCTCGAATTCGGCGCGGCGAGCGAGCCAGGACTGACCACGGTAAGGCCGCCGCGGCGCGAGATCGGCCAGCAGACGATCGAGATCCTGCTGAAACGGCTGGCCGGCGGTGAAGCCGGCGACCGGGTGGTCGATCTCGGCTTCGACCTGGTGGTGCGCGGCAGCACGTGAGGGGGAGTGGCGAACAGGGGCGACGCGAAACGCGCAGCGAAACAACCTTCTCCCAGAGGGAGAAGGTGGCGCCGTCAGGCGCCGGATGAGGGGACGTCCATTTCAGGATGGGGCGCCAGGCGCGACGAGCACCGCTACAGTTCTCAGCGCCCACGCCGCTCACCCGGCGGCTGACGCCGCCCCCCTCCCTTTAGGAGAGGGTTTTCTGGTGCCTCAGCCGCTTCTCGCCAGCCCGTCCCAATCCACCGCGACGCCCAGCCCCGGGGCGTCGGGAAGCTCGATCAGCCCGTCGGCGACCGTCAGCGCATCCCCCACCAGCCGGTCGCGCCAGGGGTTGGGATTGCTATCGATCTCCAGCATGCCCGGACCACCGACCGCCGCCAGGAGCTGGGCCGAGGCCATCAGCCCGATGCCGCCGCCGAGATAATGCGGGCAATAGCTGATGCCCGCGGCAAGCGCCCGGCGCGCCACCTGAAGGCAGCCGGAAACGCCGCCCCACTTGGCCGCGTCCGGCTGCAGGATCGCAAAACAGCCCGCCGCGATGGCGGCGTCGAATTCGGCCAGCGCGTTCATGTTCTCGCCGGCCGCCAGCGCCGTGCCGACCTGTCCGGCAACGTCGTGCCACTCGGCCAGCGGCCGGTCCGCGGCAATCGGCTCCTCGATCCAGGCGAGACCATAGGAGCGCGCGAGACCGGCACCGAGCCGTACCGCCTCTTGCGCGTTCCAGCCCTGGTTGGCATCGACCATCAGGATTGCGGCATCGCCGAGCAGGCTGCGGACTGCATCCAGCGACCGCCGGTCGACCGCCTCGCCGAAGCCGACCTTGAGCTTGAACGCACGATGGCCGAGATCGCGCTCACGGGCCGCTACCGCCGCCGGCTGCTCCGGGCCGATACCGCTGGCATAGGCGCGAATGCGGCCGGGCGCCCCACCGAGCCAACGCCAGAGCGGCAGGCCGGCCTTGCGCGCCCCAAGGTCGTGACAGGCCATGTCGAGGCCGGCGGCGACCTGGCGCAGTGGCCCCCATTCGCCCGACTGGATCGCCAGGATGTGCAGGCGGCTCATCAGGCGCGCGAAGATCTCGCTCGGCGGGAGCGGGCCCAACTCCACCAGAACCGGGCCGACGACCGAAAGCGCGAGCCTCGCCCGATGCTCGGCCCCGACCGAGGGAAAATTGCACCAGACCTCGCCGAACCCTTCCGCGCCATCCGCGTCGCGCACGCGCAGGAACACCGCGGGGCGGTCGGTCATGGTGCCGAAGGAGGTCTTGACCGGCACGTCGATCGGCGCACGCAATGCGAGCGCCTCGACCGATACGATCCCGACCTCATCGGCCCCCGCTATCGAAGCTGTCTCGGTCAACGGTCTCACCTGTTGAAATCCGGTTTCATGTCACCTAGACATAACCGACCCGGCCACAAGGGCAACAGGCCGATCAGCGGAAGATATCGCGACCATGCCGATAGCCAAGCCGCGCTCCAGCACCGCCGACGAGACCAGGCCCGATACGGCGGCCGCCTCGCCGGTGCGCGCCATCGAGCGGACGATGAAGATCCTGCGCGCGCTCGGCTCGAGCACCGGCTATGTGACCCTGACCGAACTCAGCCAGAGCGTCGACCTGCACAAGTCCACCGTGCTGCGCTTCCTCAGGACGCTGGAACAGGGTGGCTTCGTGGCGAGCGGTCCCGGCGGCAAGGGCTGGCGGCCGGGGCCGGTGTTTCTCGACATCAAGTCGCGCGCCATCGCCGAACAGGACCTCGCCGAGATCGCCCGGCCTTTGATGGAACAGGCCGTCAAGCTGACCAATGAAACGGTGCAGATGGCCATCCTGGCCGAAACCAGCATCGTGTATATCGCCAAGATCGAGCCGCTCGACGCGCCCTTGCGCATCAACACCCAGATCGGTACGCGCCGGCCGGTCCATTGCACCGCGCTCGGCAAGGTGCTGACCGCCTGGCGCGATCCGGCCGAGGTCGATGCGATTATCGCCGTGGCAGGGCTGCCGCGCTACACCGCCGCCACCATCACCACCACGCAAGCCCTGCACAAGGCGCTGGCCAAGGTCCGCCGCGACGGCCACGGCTTCGATCTCGGCGAATTCAACCAGCTGGTCAGCTGCGTGGCGGCGCCGATCCGCGGCGCCGACGGCCGGGTGGTGGCCGGCCTGAGCATTTCCAGTTTCGGCCAGTCGGCCAAATCGGCGCGCTTCGCCGAGCTGACCCGTCAGGCAATGGCGACCGCCGAGCGGATCTCCGAACGCATCGGCTGGACCCCGGAGGCAACCCGTTGAGGAGATCACATGCAGATCGTGCTTGAGAACGGCCCGGCCCGTGCCGTCGTCACCACGACGGGCGGCGAGCTCCACGCCTGGCGCGCCGGCGGCCGCGACCTCCTGTGGAACCGCGACCCGGCCTGGTGGGCCAAGTCGTCGCCCGTGCTGTTCCCGATCGTCGGCTGGACCAATCAGGGCCAGATCCGCGCCGACGGCAAGGTGCGCCCGATGGGCGTGCACGGTTTCGCGGCGGCGAGCGAATTCACCGTGGAAGCCCGTGAGGCGGCAAGCGTCAGCCTGGTCCTGACCGACAGCGAGGCGACACGGGAGGTCTACCCTTACCCGTTTGTCCTGCGGGTGACCTACCGGCTGGTGGAGGACCGGCTCGCCGTGAGCTTCGCGGTGGAGAACCCCGGCTCGCGGCCCCTGCCCTATGCGCTCGGCCTGCACCCCGCCTTTCGTTGGCCGCTCGCCGAGCCGGCGAGAGCCGACCATGCCATAGTCTTCGAGAAGCCCGAGACGCCCGAGGTGCCGGTGATCGCACCGGGTGGGTTGATTTCCCCGGCGCGGCGACCCGTGCCGCTCGACGGCCGCAGGCTCCAGCTCACCGACGATCTGTTCGCGGCGGACGCGCTCTGCTTTCTCGACGCCAGAAGCCGGTCATTCCGCTTCGTCGCCGGTGACAAAGGCCCAAGCATCGCGCTGGAGGCCGAGGACTTTCCGCATCTGGCGCTCTGGACCAAGCCCGGCGCGCCCTATGTCTCGATGGAGGTCTGGAGCGGATATGGCGATCCCGAGGGTTATGTGGGCGAGCTCATCGACAAACCGGGCATGCGCCTGCTGGCGTCGGGTGCGACGGCCCGTCACGCGGTCGATTTTGTCTATCGGGAGACGGATGAGGGATAAGGGCAGTTGGAAAAGCACCGCGGAATCAACTCTCTCCCAGAGGGAGAGGGTCAAGTCGGAGCCTTTCTCGCACTCGGACAGTTTCATCTGCTGCAACTCACTTTCTCCTGCTGGAATTTCCCTTGCAAATGCCGTCCTGCCACTTATCGTGACGCAATGCCGAGGCAGCCGGCCAAGAGCCGCCCGGCCTGTGCCAGGGAGGCTCCATGTCCGACATCCATTCGACGCCGAAAAACCCCTTCCGCATGGCGCTGGCCAAGGGCCGACCGCTCGTCGGCATCTGGTCCATGCTCAATTCGGTCAATGCCAGCGAAGGCCTCGGCTGGTCCGGCTATGACTGGATCCTGATCGACGGCGAGCATTCCCCGGTCTCGCTGCACGACGCCATGGCCCATTCGCGCGCGCTGGCCGCAACACCGACCGTGCCGATCGTCCGGCTGGTCTGGAACGACCCGGCCCTGCTCAAGCAACATCTCGATGCCGGCCTCTCCACCATCATGCTGCCCTATGTGCAGAGCGCCGAGGAAGCCCGCGCGGCGGTGGACGCCATGATGTATCCGCCCAAGGGCCAGCGCGGGGTCGCCGCCATGCACCGGGCCAGCCGTTACGGCCGGTTCAAGGACTATGTCGCGCGGGCCAATGACGAGACCTTCCTGATCGTCCAGATTGAAACGCTTGCCGCCCTCGAACGCTGCGAGGAGATCGCCAATGTCGACGGCGTCTCGGCGGTGTTTTTCGGCCCCGGCGATCTCGCCGCCAGCATGGGCAAGCCCGGCGAGGCCGCCCATCCAGACGTGACGGCCGCGATCGAAGAGGGCCTGAAGCGCTGCCGGCCGACCGGCAAGGCGGTCGGCGTGCTCGCGCCGAATGACGAGATCTCCGAGCGCCACATCCGCTCCGGCTTCGATTTCGTCTCGGTGGCCAATGACTGCGCCATCCTGTTCCGCAATGCCGACGCGGGCGCCGCGCGCTTTCGGGCGATCGCCGAAACCTCCGGCAAGGGTTGAGCCATGGCCACCGTCGAGTTCCGCAAGCTGACCAAGCGCTATGGCCCGCTGGAGATCGTCCACGGCATCGACCTGTCCATTCACGACGGCGAGTTCATCGTGCTGGTCGGCCCGTCCGGTTGCGGCAAGTCGACCACCCTGCGCATGCTCGCCGGGCTCGAGGACATCAGCTCGGGCGACATCCTGATCGACGGCCGGGTGGTCAACGAGATCGAGCCCCGCGACCGCGACATCGCCATGGTGTTCCAGGACTACGCGCTCTACCCGCATATGTCGGTCTATGAGAACATGGCCTTCTCGCTGCGCTACCGCGGCGTCGCCAAGCGCGACATCGATGCCCGGGTGCGTGACGCCGCGGCGGTGCTCGGGCTGGAGCCCTATCTCAAGCGCCGCCCCAAGCAATTGTCCGGCGGCCAGCGCCAGCGCGTCGCCATGGGCCGGGCCATCGTGCGCAAGCCGCAGGTCTTCCTGTTCGACGAGCCGCTGTCCAATCTCGACGCCAAGCTGCGCGGCTCCATGCGCGTGGAGATGAAGAAGCTGCACCAGCGGCTCGGCGTCACCACCGTCTATGTCACCCATGACCAGGTGGAGGCGATGACGCTCGCCGACCGGGTGGTGGTGATGAATGGCGGCCATATCGAGCAGACCGGCACGCCGGACGAGGTCTATCACGCGCCCGCGAGCCTGTTCGTCGCCGGCTTCATCGGCGCGCCGACGATGAACCTGATCCCGGCGCGGCTGACGTCGGGCACCAGGCTCAGGCTCGCTGAAGGCGCAGCGGAAGCGCCGCTGCCCGCCGACCGCCGGCCGGCGTCCGACGAGCTCACCTTCGGCATGCGCCCGGAAGATGTCGAGGTGGCCGAGGGCGAGACGCCGAGCGGCCGGCTCGACGTGCCGGCCCAGGTCGAGGTGGTCGAGCCGCTCGGCGCCGATACCCTGGTGTTCACCAATGTCGCCGGTCATCCGGTGGCCGCCCGCGTGCGCCCGGAGATCCGGCCGAAGCCGGGCGAGAACCTGAAGCTGCGCTTCAATCTCGACCGCATGCACCTGTTCGACGCCACCACCGGCCGGGCGATCGGGGCGCCGCAAGCCCATGGCTGAGACGCGGATCGCCCTTGCCGGTTTCGGCGCCTGGGGCCAGATGCATGCCCGTGCGATCCAGGCGATCGAGGGCGCGACGCTTGCCGCCGTGTTCTGCCACGGCGAGACGTCCGAGCGAGCCGCGGCCGAGGCCTTGCCGCAGGTCCCGCGCTTCCGCAGCTACGACGCCATGCTCGCCGCCGGCGGCTTCGACGCGGTGACGGTCGCGGTCCCGAACGACCGTCACGCCGATTTCGCGATCGCCGCGCTCGAAGCCGGCGCCCATGTCATCCTGGAAAAGCCGCTCGGCGTCTCGCTCGCCGAATGCGACCGGGTGCTGGCGGCGGCAGCCGCTGCGGGCCGGCAGGTCGCGGTCAATCATGAACTCCGCGTCTCGCATCAATGGGGCAAGGTGCGCGACATCATCGCCTCGGACGCGATCGGACGGGTGCGGCACCAGCATTTCTCACTGTTCAGGAAGCCGTTCCGGCTCGGCTCGGGCGGCTGGCGCCACGACCGTCAACGGGTCGGCTCCTGGATCCTCGAGGAACTCGTCCATTTCGTCGACCTGGTGCTCTGGTACGCCGCCGAAAACGGGTCGCCCCGATCGCTTCAGGCCATCGCCTCTTCGGCCGGCGGGCTGGCCGATACGGTCACGGTGACGCTCACCTGGGCCGACGGCTCGACCGCGCTGGCGACCCAGTGCCTCGCCGGCTTCGAGCATCACACGCTGCTCGAAATCGCCGGTGACGACGGCGCCATCCGCACCTGGTGGGCCGGTGTCATGGACCGCACGGCCACACCCGACTTCGCCCTGGCGGTCCGGCGGCGCGGCGCCGAGACGGCGAAGGCCGTCGCCATTCCCCGTTCCGGCGAGATCTTCGAGCTGGAGGAGAATATCCGCCGGGCGGTGCACGGGTTTCGTACCGGCGAGCCGGTCATGCCGCTCGCCGATGCCCGCGCCGCGGTCGCCATTTGCCTCGCCATAGAGCAAAGCATCGAGACCGGCGCGGCCGTTGTGTTGGGCCCCACGGTCTGAGGCTCGGCCTTGCGTTCAAGCCGCCGCGCGCAATAGCCGTTCGATGCGGATGAAGGCTTCACCGACCTCGTGCGCGGGCACCGGGTGGCCGAAATAGAAGCCCTGGATCTCCGCGCAGCCGATCTCGCTGATCGTGTCGAACTGGGCGCGGGTTTCGACGCCCTCGGCTGTCGTCACCATGTTGAGGCTGCGCCCGAGATCGGTGATGGAGGCGACGATGGCGCGGCAATCCTCGCGCTCGTTGATCTCGGTGACGAAGGAACGGTCGATCTTGATCTTGTCGAAGGGAAAGCTGCGCAAATAGCTGAGCGAGGAATAGCCCGTGCCGAAATCGTCCATGCAGGTGCGGATGCCGAAGGAGCGCAGCTGATGCAGGACGGCCAGCGTCGCCTCGCCGTCCTGCAACAATACCGATTCAGTGATTTCGAGCTCCAGCCGGTTGGGCGCCAGGCCGGCGGCGGATAGCGCGCCGAAGACGGTTTGCGCGAAGCTTCCCGCACGCAACTGGGCGGCGGAGAGGTTGACCGAGACGCGGGTCGCGTCCGGCCAGAACAGGGCGTCGGCGCAGGCCCGTCGCAAGACCCATTCGCCGATCGCGACGATCATTCCGGTCTCCTCGGCGACCGGAATGAATTCGAGCGGCGACACCTGGCCGCGCGAGGGGTGATTCCAGCGGATCAGCGCCTCGAAGCTGACCACCGTCATCGTCTTGAGATTGACGATCGGCTGGTAATGTACCTCGAACTCGCCGGCCCCAAGGGCTCCCCGCAGATCATATTCCAGGGCGCGCCGGGCATTGAGTTCGGCTTTCATCGCAGCCTCGAAGAACCGATAGGTACCGCGTCCCTCGTTCTTCGCGCGGTAGAGCGCCATGTCGGCATTGCGCAGCAATTCGTCGGAATCCAGGCCGTCCGTGCCCGATATCGCGATGCCCACGCAGGTCCCGATACTGAGCTCGTTGCCCTCGATCGAGAACGGCTGCCTGATCCGGTCGACCAGTCGTTGCGCCAGCCCCTCCATCTCCACCATGCCGCCGCCGCGCCCGCCACGGAACATGATGGCGAACTCGTCGCCGCCGAAGCGCGAGACGACGTCACCATCCCTCACGCATTCCTTCAGGCGCGCGGCAACGCTCCTCAGCAACAGGTCGCCGACGGCATGGCCGAGCGTATCGTTGACGATCTTGAAGTTGTCGAGGTCGAGATAAAGAATCGCGAAGGCGGACTTGCCGCCGCGCCTGGTGGCCAACGCCTCGTCCATCCGCGCCCGGAACAAGGTCCGATTGGGCAGGTCGGTCAGGGCGTCGTGATGGGCCATATGCGCAATGCGCTCTTCCGAACGTCGCCGCTCGGTGATGTCCTCATAGGTCGAGACCCAGCCGCCATCCGGCATGGGCTGCTGCGAGACCGAAATGACGACGCCGTCGTCGAGCTCGAAGGCGAAGGTCGCCGATGCGCGGTCGGCTGCAATGCCGTTCTGGCGATCGATCAGCCCGGCGAAACGTTCGCTGCCGAGCGCACGCATCGTTGCGCCCGGCAGCACCACGACATCCTTCAAATTGAAGATCTCGCGATAGCGCTGATTGCAGACGATCAGGCGATGCGCGCCGTCCACCAGCAGCAGGCCCTGCGACATGTTGTTGAGCGCGGCATCGAAACGCTGGTTCTGCGTCCGAAGCTCGACGTCGCGGATCTGCAGCATTTCATTGCGCTGCTTGAGGTCGGCATTGGTGCTGAGGATCTCGACATTGGCCTGTTCGAGGTCGAGCTTGGCCTCTTCCAGCACGCCGGCCAGCACATGCACTTCGTCGTGGGCGCGGTTGAGCTGGATATGGCGCAGATAGAGCATCAGCATCAGCACCAGGCCGACCAGCACCAATGAGGCGATGAGGCCGGAAAAGATCCAGTGCAACCGCAGGAGGTGACGCTGGTCGGTGTCGACATTCTCGCCGGACACCCGGTTCGCCGAAGCCGCGAGCCCCGCCAGCTTCTTGTCGAGCGGCGCCAGCAGCGACCGGATGCGGTTGACATTGTCGTCGCGGCCGACGTTCTCGACCAGCGGCGCGATCTCGGCGAGCGCATGGCCAAGATCGTTGACGATCTGCTGGCGTTCCGGGTCCTTGTCGACGAACTCGTCAAATTCGCCCGATTTCATCAGATCGAGCCGGTTGAGCAGGATCTGGTAACGCAAATCGACATCGTCCGCGGTGATCCGGCTGTTCGGCAGCGCAGAGGCCGCCACGACCTCTTCGAAACGCAGCACCTCGAATGCCGCCTGGCTCGCCAGCCAGGTGACATTGTAGCGCGCGGTATGCCGGATGATGTCCTGGCGCTCGACGATCAACACGGAGACATAGACGGCCGCGGCCACCAAGCCGAACATGATCACGCCGGACAGGATCCCAAGTCTGCTCAGCTTCGGCATGACCATGGTCCGGGTTGGGCGAGCCACGTTGCGTGCGCCGACGTGGCTGCCATGTCGGTCAACGGACGATGATCTGGGCGAGCTGCCAGGCGGACCGGCTGTAATATTTCTGGCTTCGCAGCTCCGGGTCGGAATCATAGGGGTAGACGATGAACAAGGGCCCCTTGTCGCGCACCGGCATATATTCATTGTTGCGTTTGAGCGCGAGAATGACGTTGTAGCGGGTGAAATCCTCCACCGGGATTTCGGTCGTATAGTCGTTCAGCGCGATGGCCTGGATGCGATTGCCGCTGGCGCCGACGCTGGCGAGCAGCCTGGCGATCGAGACGCCCTCGAATTTCTGCGGCCCGGAATGCCAGGGCGTCGCCGTCTCGAACGAGACCAGCCCCATCGCCTCCAGCATGGCGCGATCGAATTGCGCGGTATTGCCGACATTGGTTACCGAGATCTTGCCGGAAATGGTCAGCATGACCCGGTCGGTCGGCAGCGCCAAGCCTTGAGCCGCGGCGCGCCCGCAGATAAGGAGGCCGGCCGAGGCAAACAGCCCTAAGCTGAATGCACGCCTGACATCGTTGACTGGCATCATGATCTCCGTTGGCATGCGAACGCGACCTTCAAATTCCCACAAATGCACATAACAATCGATGAATCCGCCTGCGGATCCTGGCACTTGCGCGATTCCGGAATCATACGCCCGACGGTCCGGGACACACAATATTCCAGTAACCAATAGGCTATACTTTTCGTATCGGCTTGCAGCCATTGAGAGAACGCATGACAAAGAACAACGCATTGGCGAACAGCGCTCGCTTCGGCAACGAAGCGATCGACGGCTTCCTGGACAAGGCCGGACGCGCTGCGATGATGGCCTCCGCAGCCGAAAAGCTGGAGGAGCTGTTCGACGTCCTGAAGATCGATCACCGCAACGATCACAACACGCGCGACACGCCGGCGCGGGTTGCCAAGATGTTCGTCGAGGAAATTCTTCACGGACGCTACGTGCCGCCGCCCAAGATCACCGAATTCGAGAATGCGGCGCGCTACGACCAGTTGATCGTCACCGGACCGATCGAACTGCGCTCGACCTGCGCCCATCACATGATGCCGATCTATGGCAGCGCCTATATCGGCGTCCTGCCCTCGGTCGACGGCAAGATCATCGGCCTGTCCAAATATGACCGGATCGTCAATTATTTCGGCACGCGCCTGCAGATCCAGGAAGAGCTGGTCAAGCAGATCGAGCAATATATCGTGGAGACGACCAATCCGCGTGGCCTCGCGGTGCGGATCAGCGCGGTCCATATGTGCAAGACCCATCGCGGCGTACGGGCCAGCCACGCGAGCCGGATGGTCAACAGCACATTCTACGGCGAAATGGCCACCTCACCGGCACTGAAGGCGGAATTCCTGCAGGAATGCGCCGCCCTGGACCGGTGACGGCACACCGACAGGAGGTCTTGCGATGGACATTTCAACGGTTTCGATCAGCCCCGACATGCAAAGGCTCGAAACGAAGCCGCGCGAGATCTATCGCTCGACCAAGAGCTACGACCACAATGAAGGACTGTCGTGCTGCTTTCGCCAGTGGCGCGCTGGTCATTCCCATTGCCGTCTCATCCACGGCTATGCGCTGGCCTTCAAATTCGTCTTCGCCACCCATCAGCTCGACGAACGCAACTGGTGCTACGATTTCGGCGGCATGAAGCCGGTCAAGGCCTGGCTGCATGAGATGTTCGACCACACGATGGTGGTGGCCGAAGACGATCCGGAGCTCGCGACCTTCCGCAAGCTCGCGGCCGACGGCCTGGTCGACCTGCGCGTCATGCCAGCGGTGGGCTGCGAGGCGACCGCGAAATTCACCTTCGACCATGTGGCGCCGACGATATCGGCCGAGACCCGGGACCGGGTCTGGCTCGAGTCCGTCGAGGTGCGCGAGCATGCCGGAAATTCCGCGGTCTATGAGCGGCTGAGAGGCTGAGCCGGTTCGGGACGGCGCCTGGCTGGGACCGTGCCCGGCCGCCGGCTCATGCCACCGAGCGCAAATGGCTCGCCCGGCGCAACCGTGGCGCCTTCATCAGCTGGCTGGCCAGAAACCGCCGGGTGACGCGACCGTAGCCCGGGGTCCACCACGCGCAGTAGACCGCCAGCTTGTCCGGCCCGGCCGGCCGGATGCTCAGCACTTCCATCAGGCGGCCCTCGCCGTTCCTGGCCACCACCCGGTCACCGACCGAGAATGTCGTCGCGGATAACATGACACGAGCCCTCCGTTTGCTCGTCGGCCCCCGCTCGTCCCAGGATCTGCGAATTTACCACCCAATAGGTTCGGATTCATGGCGCCGGCCATCACGGCCTCGTGTCCCGGCAAGCGTGCGGCGCGCTCCCCCGGGTTCAGGCGGCGACCGCCCGGAACATGCCGTCGATCCATCCATCGGGCGTGCGCCCCTGGAACGCGCCGATGACCTTTTCCAAGCGCAGCAGGCGCGCCTCCTCGCGATGCCGGCGGTTGACGAAGCCGGCCTTGGCGGCCAGTCCGAGCATGGCGTCGTTGGAACGCAGCGTCTCGCCGATCAGCATCAGGCTGCCGGCCCGCGCCGCCCGAAGCTCGACGCTGGCGATCAGCGCCTGGCCGATACCCCGGCCATGCCAGGCATCGGCGACGGAAAGAGCGAATTCGACCGTGCCGGCCTCGGCGTCGACGGCATAGACCGCCTCCCCGACAACCACCGTCTCGCCCAGCTCCACCGTCTCGGCCAGGAGCCCGAAGATATTGCCGGCACCGTGACGGGTGATCCGCTCGAGCTCGGCTGCGGTCAGTTCGTTGATGCCGCCGAGAAAGCGGTTCTGCCGGGAGGCGCGCCCCAGGGAGCGCACATGGCCCTGCAGGAGCGCCGCATCGGCCGGCCCGACGACACGAATGATCAGACGGTCAACCGATAGCCGCAAAGTGTCGACGGTCGCCACTGCCTCGGGGAAACCAACTCGCATGGCGTCACCCCGCCCTCTGGCCGAGCGTTTCGGCAAGTTCCGGCTCGGCGACGACCGGCCGGCCGATGGTCAGCACCGCCGGACCGGCAATGGCGCAGACCACGGTGAGACCCGGACATTCGACCACGTAGCTTTCGCCCTCGGTCAGCACGATGTCGCGCCGGTCGTGGTCCTGCGTGATCCAGACCGCGCCTTCGATACAGGCCACCGAGGAGCCTGCGCCGTCGCCCAGCCGGACCAGGCCGCCGCGCAGGAGATGGATGAGGGGATCATTTGAAAGACAGACCACGTCCGCCTCCTGTTTGCATGCGTCTCGATCATGTACGGCGACGCAGATCGCGCCGATCAGGCTCGACAAGATCGGATGTTGCGCGCAGGATCGACGTTGTTCAAACGATCAATTTTCACATCCTGCATGAGTTCTGGGAATGTCAAACCGGCGTTATGACCTGCCTCCGCTGGATTTCGTTCAGGGCTTCGAGGCCGCCGCGCGAAACCTCAGCTTCACCAAGGCGGCGCGCGAATTGTTCATCACCCAGTCGGCGGTCAGCCGGCAGATCAAGGCGCTGGAAGAAGCGCTGGGCACGGTGCTGTTCGAGCGCCGGCACCGCGCGCTGCGGCTGACCGAAGACGGCCAGGCCTTCTATCGCATCGCGATGGACGTGCTCGACCGCCTGCAATCCTCGATCGACCAGATGCGCCAGCGCCGCACGTCGGACCAGTTGTCGATCACCACGACCACGGGGCTCGCCTCGCTCTGGCTGATCCCGCGGCTCAGGCGCTTCACCAAGGCCAATCCGCATATCGACGTGCGCATCGTCGCCAACGACCGGCCGCTCAATCTCGACCGCAGCCTGGTCGACATCGCCATCCGCTACGCCCAGCGCGAGACGGCGCCGAAGGATGCGATCCCGCTGTTCGGCGAGGAGATCCTGCCGGTCTGCTCGCCGCTCGTCTCGCGCGATCCGGCGACGCCCCTGCGCGAGCCCGCCGACCTGCGCCATCACACGCTGCTGCATCTCGATTATCCAGGCATGCAGAAGACCTGGTACGACTGGGGCACCTGGCTGACCGCACTCGGCATCGACGACCTGAAACCCGCGGGCACGCTGCATTTCACCCGCTACGAGCAAATGATCCAGGCCGCCGTCAGCGGCCAGGGCGTAGCGCTCGGCCTGTCGCCGCTGATCAACGAGCCGATCCGCTCCGGCCTGCTGATCGCGCCCTTCGACAAGACCGTGGTCGGATCGCGCGGCTATTTCCTGATCCGCTCGAGCGCCGCCGCCGCCAAGCCGCAGGTGCAGGATTTCTGCGCCTGGCTCACGGAAGAGGCGGCAAACGATGCGGTGGAGGATGGGGGGAAGTGAGGGGCGACATAAGCGCCTGCAGCATGACCTTCTCCCATAGGGAGAAGGTGGCGGTGCATAGCGAGATGCGAACGCATCTCGCGTTCGCTCGATGCTATGAGCCGCCGGATGAGGGGCGTGAGCGTGGAGAACAAGCGCCGCGGGCGTCGCTTATTCTTCGCTGATTCAAAGGCCAAGCGCCCCGCGCAGAGCCTTCTCCTGATGTGGACGTCCCCTCACCCGGCAGCTGACGCTGCCACCCTCTCCCTTTGGGAGAGGGTTGATTTATCTGCGCTTTTTCGACGAGCGCGAGGGGTATCGCCCCCTCACCCGCCCGCCAGCAACCGCTTCACCTTGTCCAGCGCCGCGTCATGGGCCTCGCCATAGGCAATGGTGCCGGCGAGCCGTCCCTGGCCGTTCATCAGGTAGACGATGGCGGTATGTTCCATCGTATAGGCGTCGCCTTCGGTCGGCACTTTCATATAGACGGCGCGGAAGGCGCGCGCGGTGGCGGCGATCTCGGCCTCCGAGCCGGTCAGCCCGATGATCCTGGGGTCGAAGGAATCGGTATAGACCTTCAGCAGTTCCGGCGTGTCGCGCGCGGGGTCGACCGACACGAAGAAAACGCGGAAATCGCGCGCGGGATCACCGATCTCCTGAATGACATTGGCCATTTCCATCATGGTCGTCGGACAGACATCCGGGCAATGGGTGAAGCCGAAGAAGATCGCATAAGGCTTGCCGGCGAGGCTCAGCGACGACAGCCGCTTGCCGTCCTCGTCGGTCAATTCGAACGGCCCGCCGATGGCGTCGCGATCGACCAGCGTCGTGGTGTTGCGCGGCGACGGCAGCGGTCCCTGGAAATAGGCCCAGGCGCCCGCGGCGGCGACGACCGCGACGAGGCCCCAGAGGCCGTAGCGAATGAAGCGAAGAGTTGTCATCGAGCTTGCTCGTGGGAAATGGATATGCTGGCTTCAGCCTCGGCCCGCTTGTGCCGGAATGCCTTGCCGGAATGCCGGCCTGTCACGCCGGCTATGGAATGCCATGAAAACATGCGGCCGGACGCCCGCGGAGCGCCAGGCGCGCTCGGGCGAGGCCCGGCAGCGTCACGCGACCGGCGGCGGCGGCGCGCGCGATTGCGGCCGGGTCAAGCGGTCGATGAGCGTCACGCCGGCGGAAGCCTGGACCACCGGCGGTGTCCCGGGCCTGACCGGAGCGGCGCGGACGGCGACGGCGAGCAGGACCGGCCGGACCGCCAGCACGCAGGCATCGCAGGGGCCGGCATGCGGCAGGCCGGCCGGCATCTCGCCGGAGGCGGGCGCGCAGAATTCGGCAGGACTGCCATCCGGCAGGACCAGCGCCAGGCGCGAGACGCCGAACGGCTGCGCCGCGCCCGGCACGACCGGTCGGTGGCCAAGACCCAGCCAGATCACCGCCACGGCGAACAATGCCGCGACGATGGGCCGGAGATCGGGATGGCGAAGGCGAGCCAGCATGGCGACCGCGATTGTTGAAACCTGACGAGAGCCTTAGCCGCGCACGGGCCGGGCGCCAAGCGCCCGATATGTCGCACGCTCCCGGCGCCCTTCACAAAGCCGTGGCAGGCCAGCCGTGCCGTCGCTGTCGTCTGGACAAGCCCTGCGAAGCTGTGAAGATCGCCGCGTTCACTGGCTTTGCCGCAACGGGCGGCTGACGCGGAGTATCGACATGGCGCATCGGGGTGAGGTCACGGCCTATCGCATGGCCGATGACGCCGAGATCGACGTCTATCACGTGAAGCCTGTCGGTGCGCGGCGCGGCGGCCTGGTGCTGATCCAGGAGATCTTCGGCCTGACCGACCATATCCGCGAGCAATGCGACGTCTATGCCGCCGAAGGCTACGAGGTGCTGGCGCCGGCGCTCTATGATCGCGAGGCCCCGGGCCTGCAGGCGCCCTACAGCCCCGAGGGCATCGCGATGGCGATCAAGATCGCGCGCGAGCAGCATCCCTTCGACCTGTCGATCAGCGATACCCAGGCCTGTATCGATGCGCTGAAGCCGGCGGGCCCGGTGTTCATCACCGGATACTGCTACGGCGGCTCGGTCACCTATGCCGCGGCCGCGCGCTGCGACGGGCTTTCGGCCGCTTCGGGTTATTACGGCAGCATGATCCCGCGGCTGGCGGCGGAGCCGCCGCGCTGCCCGACCATCCTGCATTTCGGCCGCAAGGACAGCGGCATCCCGCTCGACGCCATCGCGGCCTTCGAGGCGGCCCGGCCGGAGGTGACGGTGCATCTCTACGATGCCGGCCACGGCTTCAATTCCGACCGGCGGGCCGATTATGATGCGGCCAGTGCCGCGCTCGCCTTCCAGCGCACCCTGGCGCTGTTCCGGGCCCATGGCGGCTGAGGCTCGTCCTACCGCCCGGGCAGGCTGCGCGCCGAGAAATCGCAACAGACCCGGGCGATCGCGGCCATGCGGGCGCCGAGCGGCGACAGGTCCTGGGCCCGGTGGACGGCGAAATAGTGCAGCAGCGGGATAGGCGGCTCGGTCGCGATGATCCTGAGCTTGCCGCTGGCGATCTCCGGCGCGAAATAGCTGGCGGTCAGGAAGGTGATCCCGAGGCCGGAGGCTGCGAGCCCGGCCAGCACGTTCAGGCTGTTGCACTGGACCACCTGGTTGACGGTCAGGCCATTGGCCACCGCCCAGTCGAGCACCAGGCGCTGCAGGCCGGAGCCCTGGCCCTGGGTCAGGATCGGATAATGGATCAGCTCTTTCAGCGGGATCGTGTCGGTTGCCGGACCGAAGCCGGGCGCGCAGACCCATTCGAGCTTGACGCCCTGCAGGGGCACGGCGGCGAAGGCCGAGCCGGGCGGCGGGTCGAGCCCGATGACCAGGTCGAGTTCGTTGGCACCGAGCTTTTCGAAGAGATCGATGCTGGCGGCGACTTCAGGCACCGGGACCAGGCCGGGATAGTCGGCCTTCATCGCCACGATGAATTTCGGCAGCCAGGTGAGCGCGACCAGTTCGGTGACGCCGAACCGGAACGGCCCGGAAAAGGTGGCGGCGCCACCGGCCGCTTCGCGGAAGCGCAGCTCCAGCGCCAGCATGTCGGCGGCGAGCGACAAGCTCGCCTCGCCGGCGCGGGTCAAGCGCAGGGCGCGGCTGGAGCGGTCGAACAGCGGCCCGCCGATGACGTCCTCGAGCTCCAGGATGCGTTTCGAAACGGTCGACTGCGCGAGGTTCAGGCGTTCCGACGCCTCGACGAAACCGCCGAGACTGGCGGTCCAGTAGAAGGCCTCGAGCTGCTTCAGGGTCACGGGCATGGGCACTTCCCTGCGGAAGGAAAAGCGCTGATGAATCAATCCTCTCCCAGAGGGAGAGGGTGGCGCCGTCAGGCGCCGGGTGAGGGGCGTGGGCGCCGAGAACAGGTGCCGACGCTCGCGCAGCATGCCGCTCTATCCGGACATGGACACCCCCTCACGCGGGTCCTGACGGACCCACCCTCTCCCTCTGGGAGAGGGTCAATTCAACAGCGCTCCGCCTCCGCCGAACCACATTTCATCCCCTCTTCCCCTACCCCCTTCAATGAAGAAAAGCGATGCCGAACGCGAATAATATTCGCTTTCTGTCATCGCGCACGGGTCACATAATCTTTACCCAGCCCGCATTTCAGCACCCGGTTCCAAAATCCATGTCGCTCATCGGTCATCGCTCCAACGCTTCGGCGCCGCCGGTTCCGCAGACCATCCTCGACGCCTTCCGGGCGGCCCAGGTCGCGGTCATCTCCGACAACATGAACCGGTTGCACGGCACGCGGGCTCTGCGTCCCTATCACCGCTCCGGCAAGCTGGTCGGCACGGCGGTCACCGTGAAGACCCGGCCGGGCGACAATTTCACCCTGCACAAGGCCTATGAGATCCTCAGGCCCGGCGACGTGCTGGTGGTCGACGGCGGCGGCGACCTGATTCAAGCCCTCGTCGGCGAGATCATGATGAGCCGGGCCAGGACCATGGGCGTCGCCGGCTTCGTCATCGACGGCGCCATCCGCGACGTCGCGGCCTTCGCCGCCGCCGACTTCCCCTGTTACGCCCGTGGCGTCACCCATCGTGGCCCCTACAAGACCGGCCCCGGCGAGATCAACGTGCCGGTCGCCATCGACGGCATGGTGGTGATGCCGGGCGACGTCGTGGTCGGCGACGAGGACGGCGTCGTCTGTTTCGATCGTGCCGATGCCGAGGAGTTGCTGGCCCTGGTGCAAAGCCAAGAGGCGCGCGAGGCCGGTGCGCTCAGCGCGATCGCCGAGGGCCGTTTCGACAATTCCTATATCGGCGTGGCCGGCATCGCAGCCAAGACTGATACCCGCGATACCGGGAAGGCCTGATCATGACCGAAATTCCGCTGTCGCCGCGCGTCAAGCGCATCAAGCCCTCGCCCAGCATGGTTGCGCGCATGCGCGCCCAGGAACTGAAGGCCCAGGGGCATGACATCATCGACCTGACCGTCGGCGAGCCGGACTTCGACACGCCGGCCCATATCCAGGCCGCGGCGACCGCCGCCATGGCGGCCGGTGAAACCCGCTACACCCCGGTCAACGGCACGCCGCGCCTGCGCAAGGCGATCGCCGCGAAATTCGCCCGCGAGAACGGCGTCACCTATGACCTCGACCAGATCACCGTCGGCGTCGGCGCCAAGCAGGTCATCTTCAACGCGCTGGCGGCGACACTCGGCGAAGGCGACGAGGTGATCGTGCCGGCGCCCTATTGGGTGTCCTATCCGGACATGGTGCTGGCCTGCGACGGCACCCCGGTCATCGTCGCCTGCGGCGAGAATTCCGGCTTCAAGCTGACCGCGGAGGCGCTCGAACAGGCGATCACGCCGAAGACCCGCTGGCTGATCCTCAACACGCCGTCGAACCCGACCGGCGCCTTCTATTCGGCAGCCGAGATGAAGGCGCTGACCGAAGTGCTCAAGCGCCATCCCCATGTCGCGCTGATGACCGATGACATCTACGAGCATATCCGCTTCGACGGCGGCGAACCTGTCTGTCCCGTGGCGATCGAGCCTGGCCTTGCCGGCCGCACGCTGCTGGTCAACGGCGTCTCCAAGACCTATGCCATGACCGGCTTTCGCATCGGCTACGGTGCCGGGCCGAAGCCGCTGATCGCCGCCATCAACACCATCCAGTCGCAGACCACCTCGGGCGCCGCCTCGATGAGCATGGCGGCGGCCGCGGCAGCCCTCGAAGGCGACCAGGGTTTCGTCGCCGAGACGCGGGCCGCCTACAAGGCACGGCGCGACCGCGCCGTGGCGCTGTTGAACGACATCGACGGCATCACCTGCCAGAGGCCGGACGGGGCCTTCTATGTCTATCCCTCGGTCGCCGGGCTGATCGGCCGCAAGCGGCCGGACGGGCGTGAGCTGAAGACCGATTTCGACGTGGCGCTGTTCTTCCTGGAAGAGGCCGGCGTCGCCGTGCTCGACGGCGCGGCCTATGGGCTCTCCCCCTATCTGCGCCTGTCGATCGCCACCTCTCTCGCCGACATCGAAGAAGCCTGCGCGCGGCTCAACCGCGCCAGCCAGACACTCAACTGATCAAAAACCAAAGGGGATCCACCATGACGCTCACCTCCCGGCTCACATCCATGCTGGCGCTCGGCGCGGCCCTGGTCGCCGGCGCGACGGTCGCCGCCCAGGCCGACCAGCTGGCCGACATCCGCGCCCGCGGCAAGCTGATCTGCGGCACGCTCGGCACCGCCGAACCGTTCTCGTTCCAGCATCCGCAAACCCGCCAGATCGTCGGCTATGACGTGGACATCTGCCAGAAGGTGGCGGAATCGCTCGGCGTCGCGCTAGAGCTGAAGCCGATCGCGGTGGAGGCGCGCATCCCCGAGCTGATCCAGGGCCGGGTCGACATCCTCGCCGCCAATCTCGGCTACACGCCCGAGCGTGCCCAGCAGATCGACTTCTCCTTCTCCTATTTCGTCAGCCAGCAGAAGATCATGGTGACGCGCGAATCCGGCCTCACCATGCTGGAACAGCTCGCCGGCAAGAAGGTCACCGCGCTCAAGGGATCGTCCTCCGAGCAGGGTGTGCGCCGCCTCATCCCGGCCGCCGAAACCGTGACCTTCCAGGACACCTCGGCCGCCTTCCTGGCGCTGGTGCAGGACAAGGTCGACGCCTTCTGCGCCTCGGAACTGATCCTGGTGAAGCTGCGCCAGCAGGCGCAGGCGACCAACCCGATGGTGGTGATCGAGAAGTCGCTGTTCGTGGAGCCCTGGGGCCTCGGCTTCCGCCGCGGCGAGACGGCCTTCCGCACCCATGTCAACGGCGTGCTGACGCAGCTGGAAAGCTCGGGCGAGATCGATCGGATCTTCACCCGGTGGCTGGGCGAAGGCACGGTGTTCAACATCCGCCGCGACTTCAAGATCGAAGAGATCCGCGGCTGAGGTTTTTTGCGGGGGCTCGCGCGACTTAGCCCGCTCCCAACGGGAGAGGGGCGAACCGTCATCAACCCTCTCCCAGAGGGAGAGGGTCAATTGAGCGCCCTCCCACCGGACCTGACGCGATGGGCTATGTCTTCGATCTCGGCGCGGTGCTGAGCGGCCAATATCTGAACTGGTTCCTGATCGGCATCGCCACCACCCTGGCGCTGACCGCGGCGGCCTGGTGCCTGGCCATGACCATGGGCATCCTGCTCACCCTCATCCGGATGATCCCGTTCCGGCCGTTCGAATGGCTGGTCGCGCTCTATGTCGAATATCACCGCAACGTGCCGCTGCTGGTACAGATCTTCGTCTGGTATTTCGGCGTGCCATCGCTTTTGCCGCGCTGGGCGAGGCTCTGGATCAACGCGCACAATGGCGAGTTCCTGCTGGCGACCGTCGCGCTCGGCCTGGCGGCCGCCGCCTATGTCGCCGAGGACCTGAGGAGCGGCATCCGCTCCATTCCCAAGACGCAATATGAGGCGGCCCGCTCGATCGGCTTCGGCTATCTCGGCGCCATGGGTTACGTCGTGCTGCCGCAGGCGCTGCGCATCGTCATCCCGCCTTTGATCAACCAGACCCTGCTCCTGTTCAAGAACACCAGCCTCGCCATGGCGATCGGGGTCGGCGAGCTGACCTATCGCACCCGCGAGGTGGAGAGCTACACGTTCAAGACCTTCGAGGCCTTCGCGGTGGCGACGGCAGTCTATCTCGCCGTGTCCTTCTGCATCATGGCCATCGGCGACCTTGCCGACCGCCGGCTCAAGCTGGAGGCGCGCTGATGTTGCAGATCCTTCAGGACAACTGGCTGCTGTTCCTCATCGGCCAGTATCCGCACGGTCCGATCGGCGGCCTGGCCATGACCATGTTCATGGCGGTCACGGCGCTCACCTTGTGCTTTCCCATCGCCATCGGGCTGGCGCTGGCCCGCCTCAGTCCCTATCGGGCGCTGCGCCTGCCGGCCACCGCCATCGTCCACGGCGTGCGCGGCCTGCCGCTCATCATGTTCGTGTTCTGGACCTATTTCTTCTCGCCGCTGATCATCGGCCGTGCCGTCGGTGGGGTCGAAACCCTGGTCATCGCCCTCGTCATCTATGAAGCGGCCTATCTCTCCGAAATCATTCGTGCCGGCATCGAGGGTCTGCCCAAGGGCCAGATCGAGGCCGCGAGAGCACTGGGCCTCGGCTATTTCCCCACCACCTTCAAGGTCGTGCTGCCGCAGGCCCTGCACAACATGCTGCCGAGCATGGTCAGCCAGTTCGTCTCGACCATCAAGGAAACCTCGCTCGGCTATGTCATCAGCGCGCATGAAATGACCTTCGCGGCGAGCCAGGTGAACAACGTGCTCCTGACCAAGCCCTTCGAGGTCTATGGCATCCTGGCGCTCACCTATTTCACGCTCTGCTTCGCGCTGACCTCGCTCGCCCGCTTCATCGAGCGGCGAATTTCGACCGAGCGCGGTTCCGCGCCCGGCGTGACGATCACCGCGTGAGGCGCCGATGATCCGCTTCGACACTGTCGACAAATGGTTCGGACCGATGCAGGCGCTGGCCGGCGTCTCCGGCGAGGTCCGCCGCGGCGAAGTGAAAGTCCTGGTCGGGCCGTCGGGCTCGGGCAAGTCGACGCTGATCCGCACGGTGACGCGGCTCGAGGCGATCCAGGGCGGCCGGGTGCTGGTCGACGGCCAGGATGTCGCCGGTCGCGGCCTCGACATCAACGCCTTGCGCCAGCGCGTCGGCTTCGTGTTCCAGGCCTATAACCTGTTCCCGCATCTGACCGCCGCCGGCAATATCACGCTCGGCCTCGTCAAGCTGCGCGGCCTGGCCAAGGCGGAGGCGCGTGAACGGGCGCTAGCCGAACTCGCCCGGGTCGGCCTCGCCGACAAGGCCGACGAGATGCCCGGCAAGCTCTCCGGCGGCCAGCGCCAGCGCGTCGCCATCGCCCGGGCGCTGGCCATGGACCCGCAAGCCATGCTGTTCGATGAACCCACCTCGGCGCTCGATCCGGAAATGGTCGGCGAAGTGCTCGCCGCCATGAAGCAGCTCGCCGCTGCCGGCATGACCATGATCTGCGTCACCCACGAAATGGGCTTTGCCCGCGAGGTGGCCGACGAGATCTGGTTCATGGAGCAAGGGCGCGTCGCCGAACGCGGCGCGCCGGCGGAGCTGATCGACAGCCCCCAGCACCCGCGGCTGAAGAGTTTCCTCAGCCGGCGGGTGTGAACGCGCAGCCCCGCTCAGTAGCGCGCGTGGATGCGCATGCCGAAGACATGCACCGGGCCGGCGCGATCACGGTTGTAGCCGGGGTTGTGGACGAGCTGGTAATTGGCCGCGACGAAGACGTTGTCGCGGTAAACCGGCAATTCGTAATAGGCCTCCATCACGCGTTCGCTGCCGTAGCGCAGGCGCCCGTCACCGACGATGATGCCGGTGCCGCCGGAGGCCAGGAACTCCTTGTGAAAGCGCGACAGGTCGTTCTGCGCCACCGCGATGCCGGCCGAATGGCCCGGCCGATCCCATAATTCACCCTTGAAACTCAACCCGAAAGCGACCGACCGGTCGATCTGGGTGAAGGCGAAGGTCTCGGTCTTGCCGTCGTTCCAGCTCGCACGGAAGAACGCCCCGACATTGTCGGCGAGCTCCTGGTCGACGAGAATTCCCGCGCCGTATTTGCGGTTGCCGTAGCGCCGCGTCAGCGCGATGGCATCGTCGGCCGTCAGCCCGCCCATGCCGGCAATGCCGAGCGCCTGCTGGAAATCGCCCATCCGACCGAACGAATAATAGACGAAGGGCTTGATGGCGCCCGGCCGACCGAACCAGCGATGCTGGTAGGCGACCTCCAGGATGTGGTTGAGATTGTTCATCCGGAACGGCAGCTCGCCGCCATTCGGCTGCGAGGGCAGAAGCAGAGCGCCGTAACGGATCGCCCAGGCCGGGTCCGGGATCACCTCGATGGCGACGCCCTGGGTATAGCCGCGCACGTCGGCGGCGAAATCCCAGGCCCCAGGCGCCCAGAACGACCAGTTCCAGAACTGCCGCCGCGGATCACCGGCATAAGCGCTGGTCTGGAATATATCGGGACCGGCGAATTTGCCGACGGTGACGACCACCCGGCGGGTCGGCACGAAGCCGGCCAGCTGGTTGAAGTCGCCCGGCCGCCATTCGGTCTCCGGCCCGAGCGCGAAAGTCTGGCGCAGGAACAGGCGGGCGACCGACAGGACGCCGACACGGTTGCCGGCCTTCTGGGCGTCGCCATTGGTGAAGCCGGCGATGCCGACCGTCTCGGCCAGGCCGAAGCCCTGGAAAAACTCCGGGTTGAAATAGAGTTCGCCGCCAGCCCACGGCATCCGGACCCCCAGATAGCCGGTGATGCTGGTCGACTGCCGCACCTGGCCGCCCGGCGGCAGGCTGTTCAAGCCGCTATAGGGCGCGCGAAAGCTCGGATAGCCCTGGATGAATTCGGTCAGCTGCGCATTGAACCTGATATCCTCGGGCACTTGCTCGCCGGATGGCGTGGACCAGCCTTGTGCTTTCGCCGGAATCGCCGCGAGCGACAAAAGGGCGGCGCAGGTGGCGGCGCGAATGGCCCTGGCGGGCCGGGTCTGACATGTCATTGGTCACCCGTATCGATATGTTGCGCTATGTTTCGATAGTTTGTGAAGGGCGTGTGTCAGGCGGCCCGGAACAGGCCGCCCGCTCCGTTCAGGCAAGACCGCGCGAAGGCCCGCGATCGATCCTCCGACGGGCTGCCGGGCACGGCATCGGTGCCGCATTCCGGTCCACGGACCGGCTGCACGGCGGCCAGCCAGACCGGCAGTTTCGCGGCCCGCGCCATGCGCACGAGATCGGCGGTGTCGCGGCCGCCGGGAAAGGCCAGCAGAAAATCGGGCCGGCTGTCGGCAAGCATGAAGGCGTTGCGCCGGGCCTCAGCCTTGGCGCCGAGCAAGGTCCAGTTCGGCGGGTAACGCACGACATGGACATTGTGCTGGCGGGCCCAGGCCTCAGCGACGGTGCCGATGGCGGCAAGGCCGCCATGGATGAGGACATCGATCGGCTGCCCGCCATGCAGGCGGTCCAGCTCCCGGCAAATGGCGGCCGCATCGTCATAGTGCCGCCCACCGCAGATCAAGAGGCGCATGGGGGTTCTCCTTCGGGCATTGTCCCGGGACGCGGCACCGCGGCCGGCCTTGCGGGGTTTCAATCGGGTTTTCAGAGGCGAGGTTCGGGGCGGCGGCGCCTCCCGGCCGGCACGCGACACGTGCGGGCCGGGCCGACGCCGCGGTGCGTCACAGCCAGGTCTTGAACCGGCGGATGTAGAGCGTCTTGACGATCTGGGTCAGCACGCAATAGCCGACGAGGGTTCCAGCGAGCCACGGGAAGTAGTCCCACGGCAGCGGCTGCAGGCCGACGGCGGCGCCGAGCGGCGAGAACGGCACATAGATGCCGAAGGCCATGATCGCACCGGTCAGCAGCAGCACCGGCCAGGCCGCCGTGCTCTGGATGAACGGGATCTTGCGGGTGCGGATCATGTGGACGATCAGCGTCTGCGACAGCAGGCCCTCGATGAACCAGCCGGACTGGAACAGCGACTGGTGCTCCGGTGCATTGGCGCTGAAGACAAACCACATCAGGCAATAGGTCGAGATATCGAAGATCGACGAGATCGGCCCGATGCAGATCATGAACCGGCCGATATCGCCGGGCAGCCATTTGCGCGGCTCGCGCAGGAATTCCCGGTCCATCCGGTCGAACGGCAGCGCCAGCTGCGAGATGTCGTAGCAGAGGTTCTGGATCAGCAGGTGGATCGACAGCATCGGCAGGAACGGCAGGAAGGCGCTGGCCACCAGGACCGAGAAGACGTTGCCGAAATTCGAGCTGGCGGTCATCTTGATGTATTTGATGATATTGCCGAAGGTCTCACGCCCCTTGATGATGCCTTCCTCCAGCACCATCAGGCTCTTTTCCAACAGGATGATGTCGGCCGATTCCTTGGCGATGTCGGCGCCGGTATCGACGGAAATGCCGACATCGGCGTCACGCAGCGCCGGCGCGTCATTGATGCCGTCGCCGAGGAAGCCGACGGTGTGGCCATTGGCCTGCAGGGCCTTGACCACCCGCGACTTCTGCAGCGGCGACATCTTGGCGAAGACCGTGCGCTGTTCGACCAGGCGGCCGAGCGCCTTGTCGTCGAGGCCTTCCAGGTCGCGCCCGAGCACCGGCTCGCCGGCATCGAGCCCGACCTCCCGGCAGATCTTGGCGGTGACCACCGCATTGTCGCCGGTCAGGATCTTGATCGCCACGCCATTGGCGCGAAGCGCCGCGATGGCCGGACGCGCGGTCTCCTTGGGCGGATCCAGGAAGGTCAGGAAGCCGCGCACAACGAGGTCCCGCTCATCCTCGTTGCCGTAGAGCGGCTTCGTCTCGCCACGGCCGAAGAGACGGGTGGCGACCACCAGGACACGAAAGCCGTCCTCGTTATGGCCACGGGCGAGGGCCATCAGTTCGGCGCGCTTGGCGTCGTCGAGCGGCCGCACCTCGTGTCCCTCGTGGACATGGGTCGCGATCGACAGCAACTCCTCCACCGCGCCCTTGCAGATCATCAGGTGCTCGCGCTGGATGGTCTCGACGACGATCGACAGGCGGCGACGGATGAAATCGAACGGCAATTCGTCGATCTTCTTGTAGAGCGCGCCGTCGCGGACATCGCCCTTCTCGGCCATGAAGCGCACGACCGCCTGGTCCATCAGGTTCTTCATGCCGCTCTGGTGATGGCTGTTCAGCCAGGCGAGCTTCAGCACCTCCTCATCGGGCCGGCCGGCGCTGTCGAGATGGTGCTCGAGGATAACGCGATCCTGGGTCAGGGTGCCGGTCTTGTCGGTGCAGAGCACGTCCATCGCGCCGAGATTCTGGATGGCGTTGAGCCGCTTCACCACCACTTTGTGCCGGGCCATGGCGACGGCGCCCTTGGACAGGTTGGCGCTGACGATCATCGGCAGCATTTCCGGCGTCAGGCCGACCGCCACCGAAATGGCGAAGAGGAAGGCCTCCATCCAGTCGCCCTTGGTGAAGCCGTTGATGACCAGCACCACCGGGACCATGACCAGCATGAAGCGGATCAGCAGCCAGCTGACGCTGTTGACGCCGCGATCGAAGCTGGTCTGCGCGCGTTGGCCGACGATCGACCGGGCGAGCGAGCCGAAATAGGTCCGCCGGCCGGTCGCGACCACGACGGCGGTCGCCGTGCCGCTGACCACATTGGTGCCCATGAAGCAGACATTGGGCAGGTCGAGCACATCGGCCGGCGCCAGCACCGGCATCAGCGTCGATTTCGCCGCGACATTGCCGAGCGTGTCGTATTTCTCGACCGGCAGGGATTCGCCGGTCAGTACGGCCTGGCTGATGAACAGGTCGCGCGAAGTGATCAGCCTGACATCGGCCGGCACCATGTCGCCGGCCGAAAGCTGGACGATGTCGCCGACCACGAGCTCCTGCATCGGGATCTCGCGCGGCTTGGTGCGACCGGCCTCGCCGGCGCGCCGCAGTACCGTGGCGGTGGTGCGCACCATGGCCTTCAGCTTGTCGGCGGCGCGGCCCGAGCGGAACTCCTGCCAGAACCGGAGCGCCACGCTGATGCCGACCATGACGCCGACAATGATGACCGGCCGCAATTCGTCAGGGCTCGAAATGAACTGGATGGCGGCGAGCGCCACCAACACCAGGATGAACGGGTTGTTGAAGCAGCGCGCCAGCTGGACCAGCCAGTGCGGCGGCCGGTCATGGGCGACCTCGTTGGGGCCATCCTTGGCGAGCCGCTCCACGGCCTCCAGCTGGGTCAGGCCGTCACGGTGGCCCCGGACATTGGCAAAGGTCGCCTCGAGGCTGTTCTGGGCCTCGCGCACGGCGCGCATCGACAGGCGCTTGTCGTCGAAGGGTTCCGCCTGTCTCAGGTCGGAACGGTTGGTCATCTTGTTCATGGCTCGGTCTCCTGCCGCGGGTCGACGCGGCAGCGACACGGGCCGTCACCCGCCAGGCGGGCGTGACCGGTCGTGCCGAGCCGCGCACCGCGCAGTCGGTTGGAAGAGATGTTCGGTATCGGGGATTGCCCACCCTGCCCCGCGGTCCCCGCGGACAGGGGGCATGGCGGGCCTACTAGAATAGTCGTCCATGGCTCGATCCTGATGTCCGGGTGGCGGTTATCGCGGCGAACCGGAGGCCGGTCGCCGGGCGCAAGCGAGATCGGCGCAAGCGGGATCGGCGACTGTCGTCGCCTTCGGTCTCCAGGGCCCAGCACAGTTCGGCCCGGCCGCTTGCCGCGTTGACGCGCCAGGTCGCGCGCGGCCGGCCCGTCGCATGGCGGTCGGGCACGGCCGCAAGGCTTGGCCGAGCCGCCGCGCGCATCATGCGCGGCCGATCGCCGGAGCGCCGCCGGCCGAACCGGGACACCGCGCCGCGCGCGCCGAGAAGGTTTTCAAAGGTGTCGTGAAGAGTTGCGAACGTGAAGTTCATGGCTCACCTCCTGACCGGACCCCATCCGGCCAGAGGCGAGCGACGATCGAGCCCTTAAGCCCTGGCGCCGTTCAGCCGACCAGTCGGATCGGATCCCGTCTTGCTCAGTTGTTGAAGCGCCCGGCCAACCACGGAGGTCGCCGCGACGCTGCTAGGGTCGCTGTCCATTGCTCTGCTTTGATTTTGAAAAAAGGCTCGGCACGGCCGAGCAAGGTTGGGGTAGTTCGCCGGGATGAGCCTGTCAACCCAAAAAGCGCCCGCCGGCAAAGGCCTATTCGCCGGCCGGCGCCAGGGCCGCGCGACGCTCCTGCCGGGCCCAGACGGCGGTCATGACGGCGGCAGCCAGGATCAGAGGCAGGATGACGATATTGAGCCTCGACCAGCCATAGATCTCCAGGAGCGGGCCGGCGCCGAGGGTGGCGATGGCGGTCAATCCGTAACGCAGGATTTCGGCCGCCCCTTGAGCGCGCGCCCGCTCGGCCGGCCGGTATGACCGGGCCAGCAAGGTAGTGCCGCCGACAAACATGAAATTCCAACCCACCCCCAGGCAGAACAGCGCAATGTAGAAGGCCGTCAGGCTGGTGGAAGCAACCGCGACCACGGCGCAGGCGAGGTTCAGCACCATGCCGGCGAACAGCACGGCGGTGAGCCCGAACCGGCCGATCAGCCGGCCGGCGAAGAAGGACGGCCCGAACATGCCGACCAGATGCCATTGGATGATATTGGCGCCGTCGTCGATGCTGTGGCTGCAGGCGACAGCCGCCAGCGGCGCGGCCGTCATGATCAGCATCATCACCGCGCCGCCGATGACATTGTTGGCGGCGGCGGCCAGGAAGATCGGCTGGCGCATCACGGTCGCGAGCGGCCGGGCCGGCAGGTCGAAGCCCTGCGTCGTTCCGGCATGCAGGGGGACATCACGATAGCCGACCGCGAGCAGCGCGGCGGAGGCGAGCCCGAGCAGGAACACCATGAGATAGGATCCGGCGAACAGCACGGGATAGAGATCCTTGCTCCAGGCGGCGAGTGCCGGGCCGAGGACCGCGGCGATGACACCACCGGCCAGCACTGTCGAAATCGCCTTGGCCTTGGCGTCGTCGGGCACCGAGTCCGCCGCGGCCAGCCGGTAATATTGGGCAAAGGCCTGAAACGCCCCGACCCCGGCCGTGCCGAGACAGAACAGCCAGAAATCGCCACGGAACACGGCGAGCACCGAGACGAGCCCACCGAGCGCGCCGAACAGGGCTCCCAGCGTGAAGCCCCAGCGGCGGCCGATGCGCTCCATCAGAAGCGAGGCGAAGATCGTCACGACGGCACCGGCAACGGTGATCATGGCGAAAGGCAAGGTGGCGAGCGACTTGTCGGGAGCGAGCTGGTAGCCGGTCAGGCCGGTCAGCGTCAGGTCGATCGCGACCGCGGCGGTGAACAGCCCCTGGCAGACGGCCAGCACCGTGGCATTGCGCGCGCCTGATGTCGCGGGGCGAAGACGATCGAAAATGCCTGATGCCATGGGCGCTTGCCACCTGATCTGCTGAAGCGCGCCGCACATGCGACGGCGCCGCGGCGAGCATCGCGCATCACACCTCCGTCTCAAATGACATAGAACCCTCTATTTCAGACATACGCCTGATCGAGGGCTTCGCGGCGGTGATCACGCCCCAACGCGGCGATTGAACAGCAAGAACCAGAGTGCCCGTCGAAGCGGCGCCGGGTCTAACGGTCCAGCGGCAGCCGATGCCGGCTCCGCAGAACAGCGCAGGACATCAGACATGACCCAGCTTCACGGCAAGACCGCCATCATCACCGGCGCCAGCTCCGGCATCGGCCACGCCACCGCCAGGCTGTTCGCCCGCGAAGGCTGTCGCCTGGTCGTCGCGGCCCGGCGAAAACCTGAACTCGACGCGCTGGTCGGCGAGATCCGGGAAGCCGGCGGCGAGGCGGTGGCGCTCGCCGGCGACGTCAAGGACGAGGCCTTCGCCAAGGCGCTGGTCGACGAAGCCGTCGGCCGCTTCGGCGGACTCGACATTGCCTTCAACAATGCCGGCATCCTCGGCCAGATGGGACCGGTACCCGAGATGGCGCGGACGAGCTGGGCAGAGGTGATCGAGACCAACCTGACCAGCGCCTTTCTCGGCGCCAAATATCAGATCCCGGCGATGATTCGGCGCGGCGCCGGCTCGGTGATCTTCACCTCGACTTTTGTCGGCCACACCGCCGGCATGCCGGGCATGGCCGCCTATGCGGCGAGCAAGGCGGGGCTCATCGGCCTGATGCGGGTGCTGGCGGTCGAGTTCGGACCGCAGGGCATTCGCGTCAACGCCCTGGTGCCCGGCGGCACCGACACGCCGGCGGCAACCGAGTTCGCCACCAGCGAGGAGACCAAGGCTTTCGTGCGCGGGCTGCACGCGCTGAAGCGGATCGCGACGCCGGAGGAACAGGCCCGCTCGGCACTCTATCTCGCCTCCGACGCCTCGTCATTTACCACCGGCTCGACCTTGATGGTGGATGGCGGCGTGTCGATCAACCGGACCTGAGGAGAGAGACGCGTGGCATCAACCCTGCCTGATGCAGACAGGATTGATTCAGGCGATGCATCTGCAATCCGTGCTGGATGACGAGCTCCCTCCGGCGCTTCGCAAGGCGCCTGCGCCATGATGCTACCAAGCCGGAGGATCAGCTCTGGGAACTGCTGCGCGACCGGCGGCTCGGCGGTTACAAGTTCCGGCGGCAGGTGCCGGTGGATCGTTACGTGGTCGACTTCGTGTGCACAGAGGCGCGTATCGTGGTGGAGATCGACGGGCGGCAGCACGGGCCGCTCGCCGACTATGACGCACAGCGATCGGAGGTCATCCGCAGCTATGGCTTCGAAGTCGTGCGCTTCACCAATGACGATGTCATGAAGCGCCCTGGGCCGAGTTTGGCGCGGTTGAAGGCGATAATGGATATGCGCGTGGTGGGGTGAGCGGTGCCCCCGGCACCGAAAAAGCGCAGATAAATCAACCCTCTCCCAAAGGGAGAGGGTGGCAGCGTCAGCTGCCGGGTGAGGGGTCGTCCATCTCTGGATGAGGCGGCATGCTCGACGAGCATCGGCCCAGGTCTCGAAGCTCACGTCCCTCACCCGCCGGCTACGCCGGCACCCTCTCCCTACGGGAGAGGGTTGATTTCGTTGCGCTTTATCTCATCGAATAGTGAAGCGGCGCTCGTCCGAATTCCCCCTACAACGCCACGTCCCGGTTGACGTTCTTGTACAGGAGATATTCCACGTCGCCGAAGCCGGTCGGGTAGAATTGCTGCGGGCAGAAGCCGCCCATCCAGATGAAGTCGTCGACCCAGGTCTCGTGCCATTCGTCGCCGAGGAAATAGAGCCCCTGCCCTTCCAGCATGTAGAGCCCGTGCTCCATGATATGGGTCTCGACATCGGGAAACGACGCGCCGGTCTGGAACCACATCAGGTTCATCTCGAAATCGAAGCGCATGTCGCCGAATGGCAGCAGATACTGGAAGCCGCGGCCTTCGAGGCCGGTCGGGTTTTCGCGCGGCACGCGGTCGCGATGCGAGACGATCGGCTCCGGCGCCGGCAGCTCGATCGCCTCGAAACGCTTGCGCAGGCCGAGCACGCGTGTGTCCGCGCCGCTGTCGTTCTTCAACGTGAAGGGCACGCCGGGCGGGACATAGGCAAAGCCGCCTTTGGTGAGCTCGGCGGGCTGTTCGGTGCCGACGCGAATGACCGCGCTCCCTGAGAGCACATAAAAGAAATGCTGGATGCCGGCTTCGACGATCGTCCGATTGCCGCCGCCGCCGGGCGCGATCTCCAGGACGAACTGGGCGAACTGCGCCCCCAGCACGGGCGCCGCCAGGAAGCGCACCACGGTCTGGTCATAGGCCGGCAGCCGGCTCTTCAGCACGCCTTCCGGCGGCATGAAGGCATAGTTCGGCCGGACCACGCCGCGGTTATGCCCGATGGCGCCGGGCGGCAGGCGGCCGGGGGAGAGTTTCAACGAGCTCGGATGCATGGGGCAACGATCCTGAAATGGCGCGACGGCGGCGCGGAAACGCCATCGGCCATCAGACTCGAAAAGCCATCGGCGAAGCAACCCTCGCGGACGGAAGGCGGATCACCGCGTGGCCGCGCTCAGCATGCCAAGCCGCTCACAACGAGCGGGAAATCAGCAGCTTCATGATCTCGTTGGTGCCGCCATAGATCTTCTGGATACGCGCATCGACGAACATCCGGCCGATCGGGAATTCCTGCATATAGCCATAGCCGCCATGCAGTTGCAGGCATTCGTCGACGGTCTCGTTCTGCTTCTGCGAGCACCACCACTTGGCCATCGAGGCGGTCACGGTGTCGAGTTCGCCGGCGATCAGCTGCATCACGCACCAGTCGACGAAGACACGCGCGATCATCGCCTCGGTCTTGCGCTCGGCGAGCTTGAAGGCCGAGTTCTGGAACTCGATGACCGGCTTGCCGAAAGCCTTGCGCTCGCGGGTATAGTCGACGGTCAGCCGGATCGCTTTTTCCATGGCCGCGACCGCGCCGACCGCGAGCGACAGCCGCTCGCGCGGCAATTGCTGCATCAGTTGCGCGAAACCCTGGCCCTCGACCTCGCCCAGCAGGTTTTCCGGCGGCACCACGGCATCGTCGAAGAACAGTTCCGAGGTGTCGGAGGCGTTCATGCCGATCTTGTCGAGGTTGCGGCCGCGGCGGAAGCCGTCATTGCCCTCGGCCTCCAGCACCATGAGCGACACGCCCTTGGAGCCCGGCTCGTCGCTGGTGCGGGCCACCACCACGATGAGGTCGGCGAGCTGGCCGTTGGTGATGAAGGTCTTGGAGCCGTTCAGCACATAGGAATTGCCACGCTTGCGCGCGGTGGTGCGCACCGCCTGCAGGTCCGAACCGGTGCCCGGCTCGGTCATGGCGACGGCGCCGATGAATTCGCCCTTGGCCATTTTCGGCAGCCAGCGCTGCTTCTGCGCCTCGGTGCCGTAGCTGAGAATGTAATGGGCGACGATCGTGCTGTGGACGCCGACCGGGCCGGCGATTTCGGGGACGATGGTCTCCAGATCCTCGGTCACCGCGGCATCATAGGCAAAGCTCGCGCCGAGGCCGCCATAGGCTTCCGGCACGCTTGCCAGCAGCGCGCCCATGTCGCCGAGCGCGCGCCAGGCCGAGCGGTCGGTGATCTTGTCGCGCCGCCAGCGTTCGGCATGAGGCGCGAGATCCTTGGTCAGGAAACGCCGGAACGGATCGCGGAACGTGTCGAGCTCCTCGGTCATCCAGGGCGAGCGATAGGTCATGCCGATGCTCCGGGTTTGGCGGCGCGGCTTTTGGCGATGAAGCGGTGCACGGCGTCGCGGAACGGCGCGGTCTTCATGCAGCCGATCAGCTCGGTCATTTCGGCGTCGAGCTGGTCGGCCATCGCGCGGCCGGGCGCATCATGCACGAGCCGCTTGGTGGCGGCGACCGCCGCCGGATTGAAGCCCGCCAGCCGTTCGGCCAGCGCCTTGGTCGCGGCTTCCAACTCGCTGGCCGGCACCACCTTGTTGACCAGGCCCCAGGCCGCGGCCTGGGACGCGTCGAAGCCGTCCTCCATCAGGTAGATCTGCAGGGCCCGCCTCGGGCCGACCGCGCGCACCAGGCCGACCGTGCCGCCGCCGTCGGGCGAGACGCCGAGCCGGGCATAGGCCGGGGTAAAGCGCGCCGTGTCGGCGGCGATGCAGAGATCGCCCATGAAGGCGAGCGACAGGCCGGCGCCGGCGGCGGCCCCATGCACGCTGGTGACGACGATCGCCGGCAGCGCTTGCAGGCGCTGGAGGAAATCATGGTGGCTGTCGAGAATGCCCCGGACCATTGGCGCGGGATCGTCGAGATGGGCGGCGAACAGGCCGATATCGCCGCCGGCGCAAAAGGCCGGCCCCGCCCCCTTGATGACGACCACGCGCAGATCCGCGCGGGCCTCGAGCTCGCCGACGAGGCGCGTCAGCACCTGCGCGGCATCGGCATCGACCGCGTTGAAGCGCTCGGGACGGTTCAGCGTCAGCGTCGCGACGGGACCGTCATGACTGAGAAAGGCGGCTTCGGTCATGGCCTGGTCCTCACATCAATATGCCGCCGCCGCAGACGACGACCTGGCCGCTGATGTAATTCGATTCAGGGCTGCAGAAGAGATAGACCGCATCGGCGGCCTCTTCCGGTGTGCCGGCGCGGCCGAGCGGGATCATCCGGTCCATGGTGGCCAGCAGCTGCGGCTGGACACCGACCTTGATCTCGCGGCCGGCGACATCGATCGTCTTCTGCTCGGCCTCGATCGCCTGGGTCAGCCGGGTCTGGATCAGGCCGAAGGCGACCGCGTTCACATTGACCTTGTAGCGGCCCCATTCCTTGCACAGCGTGCGGGTGAGGCCGATCAGCGACGCCTTGGCGGAGGAATAGCTGGCCTGGCCGGCATTGCCGTAAAGGCCGGCGATGGAGGAGATGTTGACGACCTTGCGGAACACCTCCCGGCCGGCCTCGGCATCGCGCTTGGACAGCACGCGGATCGGTTCGGCAGCCGCGCGCAGGATGCGGAACGGCGCGACCAGATGGACGTCGAGCATGGCCTGGAACTGCTCGTCGGTCATCTTCTGGATGGTCGCGTCCCAGGTATAGCCGGCATTGTTGACGATGATGTCGAGGCCGCCGAAGGTCTCCATCGCGGCGCCGACGAAGCGGTCCGGGAAGCCCGTGTCGGTGACGCTGCCATTGACCGTGATCGCCTGGCCGCCGGCCGCCCGGATCTCGGCGACAACCGCATCGCCCGGCTCGGCGTCGAGATCGTTGACCACCACCTTCGCGCCCTCGGAGGCGAGCTTCAGCGCGATCGACCGGCCGATGCCGCGGCCTGAGCCGGAGACGAGCGCGACCTTTCCAGCAAGCTTGGTCATATCAGGTATCCCTTTGAAAACAGATGATGATTGGCGCGTCAGAGCGCGATGACGGCTTCGCCGGCGAGCTTGGTCTCGCCATGTTCGTCTTTCGCTGAAAGCGCGAGCCTGGCGCGCTTTTCGCCACCCGCCTCGAAGATCTCGGTGACCGCCCCCTCACAGGTGAGCCGGTTGCCGAGCTGGGTGATCGCGGCGAACCGGGTCGAGAAGGAGCGAATTGCGGTGGGGCTCACCGCATCGGTCAGCGCCTGGCCGAGATAGGCCATGACCAGCATGCCGTGGGAAAACACGTCGGGGAAACCGGCCTTCTTGGCGAAGTCGCTATCGACATGCATCGGATTGTGGTCGCCCGAGGCGCCACAATAGAGCGCCAGGGTGTGGCGGCTGATCGGCGGAAAGGACTTGTGGACGAGACGCTCGCCGATGGCGGGGGACTGGCTGGTCATGGACGCCTCCTCGGGCGGGATTGTTGGTGGTGGGGCGATCATTGCTAAGCGCCCGATATTTCTCGTTAATTCGGGACGACGGCGGAAGCTGCATCCGCCAACTCTCTCCCAGAGGGAGAGGGTGGCAGCGTCAGCTGCCGGGTGAGGGGCGTGAGCTCCTCGAACTGCCGCTGACGCTCGCGCCGGACGCCGCCCTATCCGGAAATGGACGACCCCTCACCCGCCCGCTGACGCTGCCACCCTCCCCCTCTGGGAGAGGGTTGGTCGCCGCGGGCGCGGAGCCTTCACGGCCTAGTTCCTGACCACGATTGTGCGCGTGGTATCGGCGACATGCCGGCCGGCCTGGTTGGTCACCTTGGTCCTGACCCCGACGAAGGTCAGTGCGCCGCCCTTCTTGTCGGTGACGTCGGTCACTTCCGACTGGAAAGTCAGGGTGTCGCCGACCACGACGGGGGCGTGATAGCTGAAGCTCTGCTCGCCATGCAGCACCCGGGAGAGATCGATGTTCAGCGCCTCGAGAAATTCGAAGGGCTTGTCGTTGTCCATCATCTCCAGGCAGAACAGATAGGTCGGCGGGATCGGCACGCCGGCATAGCCGGCGGCTTCCGCCGCCTTGGCGTCGCGATAGATCGGGTTGCGCTCGCCGATCGTGTTGAAGAAATAACGCAGGCGCCCCGGCTCGACCCGGGCGGTAACCGGCGTGAAGCTGCGTCCGACGGCGGATTGATCGACCATGACGGACCTCACACGCGCTCGTAGAGAGTGACGACGCATGCGCCGCCGAGACCGAGATTGTGCTGCAGGGCATGCCTTGCGCCCTCGACCTGGGTCGCCTCGGCCGAACCGCGCAGCTGGCGGGTCAGCTCGTAGCATTGGGCAAGCCCCGTGGCGCCGAGCGGATGGCCCTTGGACAAGAGGCCGCCCGAGGGATTGGTCACCACCTTGCCGCCATAGCTGTTGTCGCCGGCCTCGATGAACCGCTCCGCACCGCCTTCCGGACAGAGGCCGAGCGCCTCATAGGTGATCAGCTCGTTCTGGGCGAAGCAGTCGTGCAACTCGACCACGTCGAGATCGTCGGGACCGATGCCGGCCTGCTCATAGACCTTGGCTGCGGCCGCCTTCGACATGTCGAAGCCGACCACCCGCATCATGTCCGAGGTGTCGAATGTCGACGATGTGTCGGTCGTCATCGCCTGGGCGGCGATCACCACGTCGGTCCGGATCCCGTGGCGCCGGGCGAAGGCCTCGGACACCAGCACGGCCGCGGCCGCCCCGCAGGTCGGCGGGCAGGCCATCAGCCGGGTCATCACGCCCGGCCAGATCACCTGGTCGTTCATCACGTCCTCGGCGGAAACCTCCTTGCGGAAGATCGCCAGCGGATTGTTCCTGGCGTGGCGGCTCGCCTTGGCGCGCACCTTGGCGAAGCTCTCCAGCTTGGTGCCGTATTTCTTCATGTGGCTGATGCCGGCGCCACCGAAATAGCGCAGCGCCATCGGGATCTCCGGTGCGCCGACCAGCGTGTCGGTCACCTTGTCGAAGGCCTCGAAGGCGCTCGGCCGGTCGGTGAAGACGGCGCCCAGCGCGCCGGGCTTCATCTGCTCGAAACCAAGCGCCAGCACGCAATCGGCCGCACCTGAGGCGATCGCCTGGCGCGCCAGGAACAGCGCGGTCGAGCCGGTGGAGCAGTTGTTGTTGACGTTGATGACCGGGATGCCGGTCATGCCGAGCGGGTAGATCGCCTTCTGGCCGGCGGTCGAGTCGCCATAGACGTAGCCGGCATAAGCCTGCTCGATCGCCTCATAGCCGAGGCCGGCATCGGCCAGCGCCAGGCGGCCGGCCGCCGTGCCCATCTCGTCATAGGGCGCGCTCGCCCCGGGTTTTGCGAAGGGGATCATGCCGACGCCTGCGACCACGACCCGGGAGCTCGAATTCGCCATGACGGCTTTCCTCCATAAGTTACCGACTGGACATCTTATGACCGATGGGTAATATATGACCCTGACATCTCGGTCAATCCGAGCCGAACGGATGATGGACAGGAGCGACATGCGCGGACGACCGAAAGCGGCCGAAGTTCCCCCCTGGGTGCCGTTCGAGGATCGCCGCCGGGCGCGCGACGAGAAGCGCGACGCGGTGCTGCGCATGGCGGTGAAGATGTTCCTGACCGAGGGCTATCACCGCACCACGCTGAACGAGGTGGCGGCGCGGCTGAACATCACCAAGCCGGCGCTCTACAACTACTTCCGCTCGAAGGACGAGATCCTGGTGGAATGCTACCGGATCGGCCAGGAGACCTACGAGGCCAATATCGAGGCCATCGAGCGGCAGGGCGGCAGCGGCCTCGACAAAGTGCGGGCGCTGATCCGTGCCTATGTCCGGGCGATCACCACCGATTTCGGCATGTGCGTGACCCGCCTCGACGACCGCGAACTGTCGACGGAGGCGCGCGCCTCAGTGCGCCGCGCCAAGCGCAGCTACGACACGGCCTTCCGCACCCGGATCGAAGCCGGCATGGCGGACGGCTCGATCATGCCCTGCGATTCCAAGCTCGCCGCCTTCGCGATCGCCGGATCGCTGAACTGGATCGGCCATTGGTACGAGCCGGGCGGCGAACTCTCGGCCGAGACGATCGGCGAGGAATTCGCCATCCGGCTGACTGGGGGCCTGGCCGCCAGATAACCCATCCCAACCCGGTATCGAAGGCCCGACAGAGGCCGGCCGACAGCATCGTCCAGGGAGGACAACCATGAACATCACGCACGGTTTCAAGCGCGCCCTGCAGATCAATGCCGGCGGGATCGCCACCGTTTACGGCGACCGCCGCCGGACCTGGGGCGAACTCGGCGAACGGGTGCCGCGGCTCGCCGGCGGCCTTGCCGCGCTGGGCATCGCGCCGGGCGAGCGGCTCGCCGTGCTCTCGTTGAATTCCGACCGCTATCTGGAAACCTATCTCGCCGCCGCCTGGGCCGGCGCGGTCATCGTGCCGCTCAACATTCGCTGGTCGCCCCTGGAAAACGAGGACGCGCTGAAGGATTGCCGTGCCAAGGTGCTGGTCGTCGACAAGATGTTCGCGAGCGTCGGCGAGGCCCTGGCAAAGACCATCCCCGGCCTCCGCCTGGTCTATGCCGACGACGATGACGCCCCCGCCGGCACCATCCATTACGAAGCGCTGATCGCGCAGAGCGCGCCGATCGCCGACGCCATGGCCCGGCGCGAAGACCTCGCCGGCATCTTTTATACCGGCGGCACCACCGGCCGCTCCAAGGGCGTGATGCTCAGCCACGATAACCTCATGGCCAATGCGCTGAATGCGCTCGCCGAAGGGCTGTTTCCCTCGACGGCGATCTATCTGCACGCAGCCCCGATGTTCCACCTCGCCAATGGCGCGGCAATGTACGCGCTGCTGCTCAGCGGCGGCTCCAACGTGATGATCAAGGCCTTCAGCCCCGAAGCCGTCATGGCCGCCGTCGCACGCGACAAGGTGACCGAGGTGCTGCTGGTGCCGACCATGATCCAGATGCTGGTCGACCATCCCGCCCTCAAGACCCACGACATGTCGTCGCTGAGCCGCGTCGTCTACGGCGCCTCGCCGATCAGCGAGGCGGTGCTCGACCGCGCCATCGCGGCTTTGCCCAACACTCGCTTCGCCCAAGCCTATGGCATGACCGAGCTGTCGCCGATCGCCACGATCCTGCATTGGAACGAGCATATCGGCGAGGCCCGCGCCAAGGGCCGGCACCGTTCCGGCGGCCGCGCCACGCTCGGCTGCGAAGTGCGCATCGTCGACGGCAACGACCAGCCGGTGCCGCTTGGCACGGTCGGCGAGATCGTCGCGCGCGGCGACAATGTGATGATGGGCTATTGGGAGCGCCGGGAGGAAACCGAGCGGGCGCTGATCGACGGCTGGATGCATACCGGCGACGGCGGCTACATGGATGCCGACGGCTTCGTCTATGTCGTCGACCGGGTCAAGGACATGATCATCTCGGGTGGCGAGAACGTCTATTCGACCGAGGTCGAGAATGCCGTGGCCCAGCATCCGGCCGTCGCCCAATGCGCCGTGGTGGGCATTCCCAGTGAAGAATGGGGAGAGCAGGTCCATGCCGTGGTGGTGCGTAAGCCCGGCGCCGAGGTGAGCGCCGCCGATATCATCGCTTTCTGCAAGACCCGTATCGCCGGCTATAAATGCCCGCGCTCGGTCGACATCAGCGATACGCCGCTGCCGATGTCGGGGGCCGGCAAGATCCTCAAGCGCGAGCTGCGCAAGCCGTTCTGGGAGGCCAAGGAAAGACGGGTCAACTGAGCCGCCGGTGCTGCCTCGACGCGGCCCGGAACACGCCAAACGCCCAGCATCAGACCCAGCATGGAATGGAACACCGTGATGACCCGCTCTCTCGGCAAGATGGTTGTCGGCAATATCCTGGCCACCGCGGCGATACGCTTTCCCGACGATCCGGCGCTCTATTGCGCCGGCACCGACCGGCGCTTCACTTTTCGCGAGATCGACCAGCGCACCAATCGCCTCGCCCAGGGGCTTTTGGGGCTCGGCTACGCCAAGGGCGACGTCGTCGCCTTCCTCTGCTCCAACCGCGCCGAAATGGTCGAGATCTATTTCGCGCTCGCCCGCACCGGCATTGTCGGCCTGCCGCTGAACTACCGGCTGGCCGAACGGGAAATGGTCGAGCTGATCCGCGCCATGGGTGCCACCGGGCTGATCCATGAGGCGAAGTTCGGCGGTATCGCCGATGCTGCCCGGCCCCTGGTCAGGCACGTGATCACGATCGGCGGGGAAGACCCGCCGGCCGCATCGGGTTACGAGGCGCTGCTGGCCGGCGCCTCGGCCGAAGCGCCCGACATCGAGATCGACGAGGCCGATCCGTTCTATTTCAACCTGACCTCGGGCACCACGGGCCTGCCGAAGTCCTATGTGCTGACCCAGTACAACAACAGCACGCTCGGCCCGATGTTCCAGGCCTTCGACATGACCCGGGCCGACGTGGCGATGACCGTCTTCCCCGCCTTCGGGCGGGTCGGCTTCGCCTGGATCGCCGGCGCCATACTTTATGGCGTGCCCCACGTGCTGGCCAATTTCGAGCCGAACGAAATGTTGCGGCTGATCGAGGCCGAGCGCGTAACCATCGTCAACCTGGTGCCGACCATGGCGGCGATGCTGCTGCCGGCCCAGGCCGCGGCACCGCGTGATCTGGCTTCGCTGCGCGCCATCGTCTTCGCCGGATCGAGCCTGCCGGCCAGCATTCGCGAGGCGACCACGGCGAAGCTCTGCCCGCGCCTCTACGAATATTACGGCATGCAGGAGACCGGCGCGCTGGTGGTCAGCACGCCGGCCGACCGGGCGCGGCGTCCCGACTCGGTCGGCCGGGCGATCGCCTTCAGCGAGGTGAAGATCGCCGGCGACGACGGCCGGGCTCTTCCCGCCGACCAGCTCGGCGAGATCCTCGGCCGCTCGCCCAATGCGGTGAGCGCCTATTTCGACAATCCCGAGCAGTCGACCCGCACCTTCCGCGATGGCTGGATCCATACCGGCGACCTCGGCAGCATCGACGACGAGGGCTACCTGTTCATCCGCGGACGCAAGAAGGACATGATCGTCACCGGTGGGCAGAACGTCCACGCCGCCGAGGTCGAGGAGATCATCCTCGGCTGTCCCGGCGTCGCCGACTGTGCCGTGTTCGGCCTGCCCGACGACATGTGGGGCGAGCGCGTGGTGAGCCTGGTGGTGCCGCAGGACGGGGCTCATTTGACCGCGACGGCGCTGGAGGCCCATTGCCGCAGCCAGCTCGCCGGTTTCAAGACGCCGAAACAGTTCATCATCGAAGCGACGGCCCTGCCCCGCACGCCCACCGGCAAGGTGCAGAAATTCCTGCTGGTCGAACGGTTCGGCAAGGGTGGCGGCTGAATGGGGCGAAGGGGCTTGGCGAGCGGCGTGCGATCGCCTCTCGCCACGCGAAAAAGCGCTGCCGAATCAACCCTCTCCCAAGGGGAGAGGGTGGCAGCGTCAGCTGCCGGGTGAGGGGTCGTCCCTCTCCGGATGGGCTCCCCTCTTCACGAGTATCGGCATCAGTTCGGAGCGCTCACGCCCCTCACCCGGCGCCTGACGGCGCCACCCTCTCCCTTTGGGAGAGGGTTTTTTCGCGCCCCGCATGGCCGGGCCCTCGGCTAGCGCGCGGAGGCCTCTGCCCTGGTCAGCCGGGCCCGCGACAGGCGCGACAATCCGCCAGGCGGGCCATGGGGCGCGATCCGTGTCGCGCTCGGCGGCACGAAGGCGCAATAGGTCATGAAGCGGTTCTCGCCGTTGAGCCGCCGGCCGCACCAATGGCCGCCGCCGGTTTCGCCGGTGTCGCCCTCGATCGAGCGCTGCTCGACCTGGGAATCGGGGATGGTGACCCAGACCCCTTCGATGAACATTTGCACGCCTGACGAGGTCTGCCGATAAGGCACCGGCCGGCAGTCGGTGCCGTTGCAACAGCTGCGCCCGGCGCTGTTCTTCAGGTCCATGTAGATATCATGGGCCGGCAGCGACCCGACGGTGAGGATCAGAAACCCGAAGGCCAGCGCGACGGGCGGGATGAGCCAGCCTGGCGCGAACGCGGCGTCGATGGCCGAAGACCGGCGCCGGGCATCACGGCCGGGACGAAGCTTCGCAGTGGCGACGAGCGGATGGGGGTCGACGAAGTGCACGGCATCCCTCCCTGTCAGGCTCAAGGCCCGCCAGCCGGGAACGCCGTCCCCCCCGATCTCAGCGTCCGGGCTTCGCCGGGCCGCCTGTCCAGAGTACCCGCAGGATACCCGCTTTCAAATCCGGCGAGACGCTGATGCGGCAGGGCGAGCTGCCCGACCTTCCCGATCGTCTCCGCGCGATGCGGGATGCACACCCGGTTCGGCGCGATCGGATCGCTGCCCCCTGGTCCTCTCTCCCATCCTGCCGTAACAATCCGGTCGGCCTGCCATCGCAGGGCGCGGTTCCCGCGGCGGGGCGAGATTCCGGCCCGCTCAGAGACAGGCGCCCCCCGCACCACCGCCGCCGTCCCTCCCCCGGAGATCAGCCGTGACCAGCATTTTCGATGGCGAGTCCGTGAAGTTCGCGATCCCGCCCGGGTTTCGCGTCGGCCATTACGAGATCCTGAGCCGAATCGGCAGCGGCTGGACCGCGGAATCCTATCTCTGCCGGGAATTGCCGACCGGCATTCGGCGGGTGTTCAAGATCTATGACCGGTTCGACGAGCGGCAGGCGATCCTCAACCTCCGGCTGGTCGCCCATTATGCCGACGTGCTGGAGCGGCTCGGCGATATCGCCATCCTGCCGCGCTACCACCATATGGGCCACCTGTTCCTGTGGAACGAGGACGGCGTCGGCCATTATTACCTGATCCAGGAATTCATCGAGAGCGGCACGGCCGGGCTGGACGACTGCACGACGGACGCGGTCCGCGCCTTCCTCGCTAAGGTGAAACGCGTGCACGCGCGCGGCCTGGCGCTGGGCGACCTCGAGCGCGACAACCTGGTGGTCACGCCTTCAGGCGAAATCCGCATGGTCGACTGCGACTATGGCCGGCCTGGCAAGCCCAACACCAATATCGCGGGCGACGTCTGGGCCTTGCGCCGGCTGTTCAAGGCCTTCGGCTTCAAGGCCTTGTGGCAGGAGCCTGGCTGACCGCGGGGCCGGTGGCCGGGCGGTTCTTCACGACCTTGTAGAGCTGGAAGCGTGGACCGCTGAACACCAGTTCCAGCTGCTCGGGCAAGGGATTGTCAGCATCGGCGTCGGAGAAAATGACGTAGATATAGTCATATTGCTCCCACCAGAGCTGCCAGTAATGCGGGTCCTCACCCTCGATCGGTTCCAGCGCGGCGCGCAACTGGTCGATCGACGGCGGCGTGCCGTCGTCATTGTCGACACGATCGCGCCAGGCCGAACGGACATGCATGATCTGCTTGCCGGCCACCGTGAAGGCGGTGGTGACCAGCGCCGAACGCTCGATGATGGCGAGACAGGCGGCATGCAGGAGGCCGTAGTCACGCACGTCGTCGCCGGCCGTGCGATCGGCATAGGCGACCAGCACCTTGGAGCCGCGCGCCACCTGCTGCATCGACTGCTTGACCGCCAGCGGCCCGCGCGACAACTGCGCCCAGGCGAGCTGGACCTCGGCGGTGCGCACCACGAGCAGTCCCAGCAACACGACGACAAAGCCGCGGCGGACGAATTTGTGGCGCAGGTCGATATTGACACAGGCGATCAGCATGAAGGCGACGGCGACCGGCAGCCGCTGGTCGGCGAGATAGGAGCCGAACATGACACGCGGCATGGCCATGTAGACGATGCCCGCCACCACCAGCATCGTCCAGGTCAGCGGATGGAAGCGCAGCACCTTGTGACGCAGCGCCCAGACCGCCGCGACCACGACGACGGCGGTCAGCGCGAAGGCAACCGCGTCGGAATAGATCTCGATGACGTAGACGAGGCCGTCGATCTTGCCACGCGGCTCCCAGGAATTCTCGGTCGCCAGGCCCCAGGTCGGGCTGGCGCGCAGCAGCGCCAGGACGGGAAGGAAAGCGATGCCCGTGGCACAGAAGTCGAGAAGCTTCGGTCCGATCGGCTGGCCCCACTTGTCGCGCAGGCGCTGCAGTTCGATGGCGAGCAGGCCGAGGCCGAAGACCCCGACGGAATAGAGATGGCAGAAGAACAGCGCGCAGGCGAACAGCGCGGCGACGGCCAGGCGCAGCGTGACGTTGCGCTCGCGCAGCGCCACCCAGGCGGCCATGCCCCAGAGCGCCAGGCCGATGCCGAAGACATAGTTCAGCACGCCGACCAGTAGGACGTAGTTGTAGAGCAACGGAAAGCCGACCAGCGGCAGTGCCGACCAATGGCCGAACAAGGCGCGGTTCAGCGCCATCGTGCCGGAAATGATCAGCAGGAAGGTCAGGATCGAGAACAGCTGGCCGGCCAGATAGACGTCCATGAACCGGGTCAGCGTCGGCACGACCAGATCCATCATCAGGTTCGGCACGATCTGCCATTTGATCTCGTAGAACTGCGCCAGATAGGAATCGGCGCCCCGGTCGGCGATGACATGCATGCGCGCCAGATGGTTCACATAGTCCGACATCGGCGGCAGCGAATGCAGCAGGATCGGCGCCGAGACGATGACCGCCATCGCGACGAACAGCAGCGCGATCTGCGCGCGGCTCAAATCGACATAGGTGCGGGGAGGACGGGTCTGGGCGCTGGGCTGGTTCATGGCGGCCAGATCGGTATTGCAGTTACGCCGGCCGCGCCAGCGCTAGAACCTGTCGATTTGCTGACAATTGACGGTTTTAGTGGGGGCGTGACCGTTTTGACGCAATTTACCCGGTGGGGAACGGACTTCCGTGGCGGTGAGGCGGCAACGCGCCCTTACCGCCCCGCCAGATCCTTGCCCGCGAGATAGCCGAAGGTCATGGCCGGCCCCAGGGTGATGCCCGGGCCGGGATAAGTGCCACCCATCACCGAGTTCATGTCGTTGCCGCAGGCATAGAGCCCGGGGACGACCTGGCCTTGGGCATCGAGGGCGCGGGCGTGGCCGTCGGTAACGATACCGCCGGCCGTGCCGATATCGCCGGGATAGACCTTCACGGCATAAAAAGGCGCAGTGTCGAGCGGGCCGAGGCAAGGATTGCCCTGCTTCGTCTCCCCGTCGCCGAGATAGCGGTTATAGGCATTGCCGCCCTTGCCGAATTCCGGATCGTTGCCGGCAGCCGCGTAGCGGTTGAACCGCGCCACGCTATCGGCGAGCGCATCCGCCGGCAGGTTCAGCTGCGCCGCGAGGCCGGCGATAGTCGGCGCCTCGAAGAGATAGCCCGCCTCGACGAGATGGTGGAACGGCCGGCCTCCGGGCAGCACCAGGCCGAGCCCCCATCGCTTCAGGAAGGCCGCGTCGCAGACCAGGAAAGCCGGAATGGTCGGCACCGTCTTGTGACCCTCGACCATGGCGAGGCCGAACGCGTGATAGGAGGTCGATTCATTGACGAAACGCCGCCCCTCGCCGTTCACCGCCATCAGCCCCGGCTTGGCCCGGTCCCAGACGAGATGCGGATATTTGACCACCGTGCCGTCGGGCCTTTCCAGGATCGAGATTGGGGTCATGAAGATATTGCTGGAATTGTCCCGGCGCAGTGCCGCGCCCGCGGCTTCGCCGAGCCTGAGGCCATCGCCGCTATTGCCCTCCGGCGCCATCGACCAAAGCCCGATCGGGTCAGGCAGAAAGGCCTTGCGGCGCTCCGGGTCGTTGGGAAAGCCGCCGGTCGCCAGGACAACGCCGCGGCGCGTGCGGATGGCGAGTTCCCGGCCCTCATGCGTGACGACGATACCGGCCACCTTGCCCTGGTCGAAAAGAATGCGGCGGGCCGGCGTCTCGGTCAGCACGGGAATGTTGCGGTCGATGACGCTCTTGAACAGCCGGCCGGCCAGCGCATTGCCCAGCACCAGGCGCGTGCCGCGCCGGTAGCGCAGGCGGTCGCCGGCATAACGCAGCACCATTTTCATGCCGTGGCGCCAGGAGGCGAAGGACGAGGTCACCTTCAGGAGATGCTGCACGTCGGTCATGGTGACCATCATGCCGCCGAGCACGACGAATTCCTTCAAGGGGTCGCGCAGGCGGGCGAATTCCTTGCCCAGCGTCCGGCCGTCGAAGGCGAGCGGGTCCATGGAGCGGCCACCGAGCGAGGCCCCCGGCGTGTCCGGGTAATAGTCCGGAGAATAGGCGCGCGCGGCGAGCCTCACCTCCGTGTTGGCCTCGAAGAAGCGCAGCATGTCCGGGCCGGCGCGCAGGAACGCGCGTTTCATGGCGTCGCTCGCCCAATTGCCGACGATCTGGTCGAGATAGAGCTTGGCCTGATCAGGCGTATCGGCATGGCCGAGGCCGGCGGCCTGGTCATTGCCGGGGATCCAGACGGCGCCGCCGGACACCGCGGTGGAGCCACCGACAAAAGGCGTCTTCTCGACGATCAGGACCTCAAGGCCTTCGATCGCAGCGGTCAGCGCTGCGCTCATGCCGCCGGCGCCGGCACCGACGCAGACGACATCGACCTCGCGGTCAAAGGACTGTCCGCTCGCCGCGCTCACAGCGCGGCACCCCGGCGGGAATAATTGGTGACGCTCCAGCCGCCATCGACCGCCAGAACATGGCCGCTGACATAGGAGGCATCCTCGGAGACCAGGAAATAGACGGCATTGGCGACATCTTCGGGCTTGCCGAGGCGCGGGAACGGAATCGGATCGATGTTCAGCGCCTGGAAACGCTCATCGGTGTCGATGCGCTGGCGTGTCAGCGCAGTCTCGATGACGCCGGGCGCCACCGCGTTGACGCGAATGCCCTTCGGCCCGTAATCGGCGGCCATCTGATGGGTCAGGCCGACCACGGCAGCTTTCGTCGCGGCATAAGGCGCCACACCCGGATGACCGAACAGGCCGAAAACCGAGGCTATATTGACGATGGCGCCGCGGCCGGCTTCCAGATGCGGCAGCGCCTCGCGCGAGAACCGAAAGAGCTGGCGCAGATTGACGTCGACATAACGGTCCCACTCAGCGTCACTGGTCAGATGCGCCGCCTTGGCAGCACCAATGCCGGCATTGTTGACCAGCCAGTCGAGCCGGCCGAAGCGGGAAACCGCGCGAGCCACGGCGGTCGCGGGGGCGTCTTTGGCCGTCACGTCGGTGGTGAAGGTGTCGATCGCGTCGGGATGGCCGGCAAGGGCGGCCGTTTCGGCGAGCCCCTCGGGGTTGAGATCGACCGCCAGCACCCGGGCGCCGGCGCGGATGAAACGCAAGGTGGTGGCCCGGCCGATGCCGGACCCCGCCCCGGTGACGAGCGCGACGAAGGGAGGGGTCATCGGTGGGTCCTCAGTTGGTTAGAGGCGAGTGGCGAATAGCGAGTGGCGAATGGGGCATGATGCGACGAGCGATGCGACTTGCGGCCGAAGCGCCGCGCTCAACCAACCCCCTCCCAGAGGGAGAGGGTGGCAACGTCAGCTGCCGGGTGAGGGGTCGTCCATCTCCGGATAAGGCGGCATGCGGCGTGAGCGTTCGGGCCCGATCTCCGCGGCTACGCCCCTCACCCGGCGCCTGACGGCGCCACCCTCTCCCTCTGGGAGGGGGTTGGTTGAGGACGGCGCTTCGTTCCCATACCGCTGCGTTGTCGGCTGCATGCCCCATTCGCCCTCTCACACCGCCGAGCCGCCGAGCGACTTGCCGCCGTCGACGAACAGCACCTGGCCAGTGATGAAACCGGTCGCGGGCGATGCCAGGAAAGCCACCGCATTGGCGATGTCCTCGGGGCGGCCGGCCTTGCCGGTCGGCTGCAGGGCGAGCTGGGCCGCCATGCGCTCCGGCGTCAGCGCGCGCAGGATCGGCGTGTCGATCAGGCCCGGCGCCACCGCGTTGACGGCGATGCCACGCTCGACCACCTCCATGGCGAGCGCCCGGGTGAAGCTGACCACCGCGCCCTTGGAGGCGACATAGTCGATCTGGTTCCTGGCGCCGAGATAGGCGCGCGAGGCGATGTTGACGATCTTCGCGCCCTCGCCCATGCGCGCCACGGCGGCCTTGGCCAGGATGAAGGGCGCGATGACATTGACCTCGTAGGTCCGGCGAAAGTCGGCGACGCCGGTCTGCTCGAAGGGCTGGTCCTTGAAGATGCCGGCATTGTTGATCAGCGCCGCCAGGGGTGGCAGCGCGGCGATCAGCGCGGTCACCTTGGCCTCGTCGGTAATGTCGAGGATGCGGGCTTCGGCCGAAGCGCCCCGCCTCTGCACCTCCTGGACGACCTCTTCGGCGAGCGCCGCATTGAGATCGACCACCACGACATGAAAGCCGTCGGCGGCGAGCCGCTCGGTGATGGCGCGGCCAATGCCGCTGGCGCCGCCGGTGACGAGGGCAAAGGGCTTGGTCATCACAATCTCCGATCAGGCGCCGAGATAGGCACGGCGGATGGCGTCGTCATTGGCGAGCGTCGCCGAGGGCCCCTCGGCGACAATCTCGCCGTTTTCCAGGATGTAGGCATATTGCGAGACGGCCAGCGCCACCGCCGCATTCTGCTCGACAATCAGGAGAGTGAGCTTCTGCTCGTGGTGCAGGGTCACCACGATGTCGAAGATCTGCTTGACCAGGAGCGGCGCCAGGCCGAGCGAGGGCTCGTCGAGCAGGAGCAGGCTCGGCCGGGCCATCAAGGCACGGGCGATCAGCAGCATCTGCTGCTCGCCGCCGGACAGGGTGCCGGCCATTTGCCTGAAACGCTTGGCGAGGATCGGAAAATAGCCGGCCATCACCTCGATATCGGCCGCTATCCCCGCCCGGTCGCTCCTGAGCTGCGCACCGATCGCCAGGTTTTCGTGAACGCTCATGTCGCGGAACACCTCGCGGCCCTCGGGCACCTGCGAGATGCCGGCCGCGACGATCCGGTCGGAGCGGTCGCCCGTGATCGCGCGGCCCTTGAAGCGAACCGCGCCCGCGGTCGCCGGCACGATACCGGAGATGACGTTCAGCGTGGTGCTCTTGCCCGCGCCATTGGCGCCGAGCAGCGCCACGATGCCGCCTTCGGGCACTTTCAGGCTGATGCCGGACAAGGCTTCGATCCGGCCATAACCGGCCGAAACATGGTCGAGTTCGAGCAGGTCAGCCATGGCTTGCCGCCTCCGCTCCCAGATAGGCCTCGATGACCCGCGGATGGGTCTTCACTTCGGACGGCGTGCCCTCGGCGATCTTCTCCCCGAAATTCAACACCGTGATGCGATTGGAAATCGACATGACCAGCTGCATGACATGCTCGACCAGCAGGATGGTGATGCCGTGCCGCTGGTTGAGATCGGTCAGGATCTGGTCGAGCCGCTCGATCTCGCGGGAGCGCAGGCCCGCGGCCGGCTCGTCGAGCAGCATCAGCCTGGGCGAACCGGCCAGCGCGCGGGCGAGTTCCAGCAGCTTCTGGCGGCCGAAATCGAGGCTGTTCGCTTTGACGTCGCGAAACTCCTTGAGGCCGGTCTGCTCGAGGATCGCCTCGGCCCTGGCGCGGGTCGCCGGCGAGCGCGGCCTCAGGCGCTGCCAGAAGCCGGTCTCCTCATGGGCATAGGCGCCGAGCATGACGTTTTCGATCACGCTCAGCTCGTTGAACAGTTCGAGGTTCTGGAAGGTGCGGGCGACGCCGAGCCCGGCCATGGCATGGGGCGGCAAGGCGGTCACGTCCTGGCCGGCGACCACGATCCTGCCCGTCGCCGGCTGGTAGATGCGCGAGATGCAGTTGAACACGGTCGACTTGCCGGCGCCGTTCGGGCCGATCAGGGCGTGGATCGCGCCGGTCTCGACCTCCATGGAGAAGTCGTTGATGGCGACGATGCCGCCGAAGCGCATCAGCACGTTGGAAAGCGAGAGCATGCTGGCCATGGCGCTCACCGCCTGCCGACGAAGGAGAACATGCCGCGCGGGGCATACATCATGAAGAGGATGAGGATGCCGCCATAGATCATCTCCTGGTAGGACGGCACCTGGCGCAGCAGCTCCGACAGGAGGCCGAAGACCACCGCCCCGCCGATCGCGCCGATCAGCGATCCCATGCCGCCGACCACCACGGTGGTCAGGATGATGATGGTGGTCTGAAAGCCTAGGCTGTCCGGGTGGATGAAGGTGGAAAAGGTGGTGTAGAGGCCGCCGGCGAGCCCCGCCACGAAAGCCGAAAGCGTGAAGGCGGTGAGTTTCATGCGGGTCACGTTGATGCCGACGGAAGCCGCGGCGATCTCGCTTTCGCGCACCGCCCGCAGGGAGCGGCCAAGGGTCGAGACATGCAGCACGGTGACGAGCGCGACGATGACAAGCGTCACGACCAGCACCAGCGGGAAGGCCGCGCGATCGGTGAGGAACTGATAGCCGAACAGGGTCGCCGGCTTGATGTTGAGGCCGTTCGGGCCGCCGGTCACCGGCGTCCAGTTGAGGAACAGCCATTGCATCGCCTCGCCGAAGGCAAAGGTCGAGAGCGCCAGGTAGATGTCGCGCATGCGCAACGACAGGAAACCGATGAAGAAGCCGATCAGCCCGGCCACCAGCCCTCCGGCCAGGAGCGACAGCCAGAACGGCACGCCGAGGAGATTGGTGACGAGGCCGGCGGTGTAGATGCCGATGCCGTAAAAGGCGGCATGGGCCAGCGAGAACTGGCCGCATTCGCCGATGACGATATGCAGGCCGAGTGCCAGTACGATCGCCACCAGCACCAGATTGACGATGTAGATGACATAACCGGTCGCGAGCGAGGTGAGCCCGATGGCGCCGGCGATCAGCGCCACGAGGCCGAGCCCGACCAGGATTGCGGTGCGCGGGCTGATCAGGCCGGGCGCCTTGGGAGAGGAAGCCTCGGCCATCAGACCTTCCTCACCTTCAGGGCGCCGCCGAACAGACCCTGGGGCTTGAAGATCAGCACCAGCATGATGATGACGAAGGGCGCGACATTGATGGCGCGCGAGGAAATGAACAGCCCGACCATGTTTTCGGTGATGCCGATGATGAAGCCGCCGATGACCGCGCCCGGCAGGCTGGTGAAGCCGCCGACAATGGCCGCGGCGAAGGCCATAGTGACGACCGAGCCCATTTCGGCGGTCATCAGCAGTTTCGGCGCGATCAGGATGGCGGCGATGCCGGAAATCGCGCTGGCGAAGCACCAAACCATCATTTCGACCCGGCCGAGATTGATGCCGACAAGCTGGGCGGCGCGCCGGTTCATGCCGACCGCCCGCATCGCCCGGCCGGTCTTGGTGAAATTGAACACCCAGAAGAACAGCACCATGACCAGCACGGCCGTGCCGAGGATGGCGACGTCGAGATAGCTCACGGAGGCATCGCCAATGGTGATCGAGCCATCCGGCACGACGGACGGAAAGGTGCGCGGCGTGTCGCCGAAGCCGGTGGAGCGGACGATGCCCTTGACCAGATAGGACAGGCCGAGGGTGGCGATGACCAGGTTGATCGAGACGCCGCGGGCGCGCGCCACCTGGGCCAGCACGACACGCTGGAACAGGCCGGCGCCGACGCACATGACGGCCAGCGTGGCGATGACGGCGGCCCAGAACGGCAAAGCCACCATGGCGAGCATGAAAAAGGCCAGATAAGCCGCCGCCATGTAGAACTCGCCGCCGGCGAAATTGGCGACATCGGTGGTCCGGTAGATGATGACGATGGCGATGGCGAGGAGCGCATAGACCGAACCGGTCACGAGCCCGGACGCGACACCTTGCTGAATGAACAGAAGCGCGACGTCGAAGGACATTCAGGGTCTCTTGTGGTGGCCGGTGACGGGGTCGGGAGGTGGAAGGGGTCGGGACAAGAACGAGGAGGCACGGCGCGAACTGACCCTCTCCCAGAGGGAGAGGGTGGCGCCGTCAGGCGCCGGGTGAGGGGCCGTCCATTCCGGAGAAGGCGGTTTGCTCGACGCGCGTCGGGGCGAGTTCTGAGCGCTCACGCCCCTCACCCGGCAGCTGACGCTGCCACCCTCTCCCTTTGGGAGAGGGTCGATTCACCCCCGCCCCTGCCCCCTGCCCGCTCACTGCCCCTGATAGGTCCAGCGGCTGGCGAAGACGCCGGGGACGGCGGTCATGGTCTGGCCGTCGAAGCGGAAATAGATCGAGGCTTTCTGCCCTGCCCGGTCGGTGGGCGAGAAGCTGATCGGACCGGCCATGACGCCGGAGTCGAAGTTCAGCTGCTCGATCGCCGCGATCACCTTGGCGCGCGTCGGCTGGGGGCCTGCGGCCTGCAGCGCGCGGACGATGACCATGGCGGGCGGAATGCCATAGGGCATGTAGACCTGCGGATGGTCGGGCTTGGCGGCGAGCTCGGGATAGGTCTGCTTGTAGAGGTCATAGACCCAGGCGAGCTTTTCCGAGCCGGGCGCGGCGGCCAGCAGTTCCTGGATATAGACATTGCGGAAGGCCTCGCGGCTGCCGACATTCTCGACCAGCTGGCGCAGGTTGGCGATGGCGTTGACCGCGATCACGATCGGCTTGTTGAGGTTGAGCTCCTGCGCCTTTTTCAGGATCAGCTGGGCGGGCCGCGCATAGGTCGCGATGATGATGGCGTCGACATTGGCGGCGCGCAGCTTCAGCACCGGCGCCGTGACGTCGGCAATGTTGGGATTGATCGACTCAACGATCAACTCGGCACCGTTCTGGGCCGCCTGGAAACGCGCGGCCTCAAGGTTCCAGGCGCCATAGGCGTCGTCGTGATTGATGTAGCCGATGCGCTTGGCGGTCAGCTGGCGGGTGGCGAATTCGATGGTCGAGCCACCGACCGCGCGCTGCGAAATGGACAACGCACCGAAGATGTTCGGCTGCGGCGGATAAAGCGCACCATCGCCCGAGGCGTTCAGCATCACCCACGGCACGCCCGAGCGTACGACATAATCGCGCGCCGCGACCACCGGGGCCGAACAGGAGCCGCCGTTGAGCATGAAGACCTGGTCTTGCTCGACCAGCTTCTTCACCGCCGCGACCACGTCATTGGCGGTGCAGCGGTCGTCCTCGACCACCACCTCGATGCGGCGGCCATGGATGCCGCCCTCGCGGTTGATCTTGTCGAAATACATGCGCGCGGCATTCACCACGTCGAAGCCATAGGCCATGGACGGGCCGGACAGCGGCCCGAACATGCCGATCTTGATGGTGGTGGCGGTGAGGCCCGGCTCGGGAGCCTGGGCGTGCGCCTGAGACATGAAAGCGACGGCACCCAGCAGGGCCGCGCCGGCCAGTTTCGGCAGGCTTTTGAGACTTTTGATCATGCGTTCCTCCCAGAGAACGGTTTTCTTGTCCGAGAACGGCTTCTTGGTCATTGCATCCGGTAGCCGCCATTGACGTCGATGGTCGTGCCCGTGATGTAGGCGGAGGCGGGCGAGGCCAGGAACGCGACGGCAGCGGCGACATCGGCCGGCTGGCCGAGCCGGCCGAGCGGCACATTGCCCGTGGTCGCCGCGGTCGTTCCGGCGCCGCCGGCGGCGAGCTTCATCATGTCGGTGTCGATCAGCCCGGGGGCGATGACATTGGCGGTGATGCCGAAGGGGGCCGCCTCGCGCGCCACCGCCTTGGTCAGTCCGATGACCGCCGCCTTGGCGGCGATATAGGCGGCACTCGCATTGTAACCGCCGATCTGGGCGGCGACCGACGAAAAGGTGACAATGCGGCCGTGCTCGACCGGGGTTTCGCGGCGGCGCCTCAAATAGGCGCGCGCGCCGAGGAAAGGCCCGACCGTGTTGACCGCAAACGTGTCCTGCCAATTGTCGAGCGAAGTCTCGGTGACGAGCGGCCGGCGGCCGTCATGCAACAGCAGGCGGCCGGCATTGCAGATCAGCACGGCGACCGGGCCGAGCGCCTTCTCGGCGCGCTCGAACATGGCCTCGACCGAGGGTTCGCTGGCGACATCGACATGCAGGCCGAGATGGCCCTCGCCCGGCAGCGACGCCGCCGTGTCGCGGGCCGAGGCCTCGTCGATATCGGCGGCTGCGACAAGGTGGCCAGCGGCCGCCAGAACCCGGCAGATTTCCCGTCCGATGCCACGGCCACCGCCGGTCACCAATGCGACCCTTTTCATGCGCTTCCCCGGGAAATTCGTTTTTTGGTTGGCGCCAACATGTACACATGACTGGAGCCTGTCAACCAATTGCAGCGCTTTACATTGCGCTTTTCGCGTCTATGTATCCATAGCATGCGAACGCGCTCCCAAGACGTCACTGAAATCCTGCGCGACTGGATCCTCAACGGCGCGGTCGCCGGCGGCGAAAGGCTGGAAGAAATTCCGCTCGCCGAACGGCTCGGCGTGTCGCGCACGCCGGTGCGCGCGGCGCTGACCCTGCTCGCCAATGAGGGACTGCTGGATTACCAGCCGAAGCGCGGCTATCTCGTCCGCACTTTCGGCGCCGACGAGGTTTTCGCCGCCTATGAGGTGCGCGCGACGCTCGAAGGGCTCGCCTGCCGGCTGGCGGCGACATCAGGCATTCCGGCCGAAGCCGCGGCGACGCTCCGGGCCTGCGTCGAACAAGGCGACCGCTATCTCGCCAAGGGGTTTCTGGCGGAAGAGGACTTCCGGCCCTACCAGGCGATGAACGTCACCTTTCACGAGACGATCCTGAAACTCTCAGGCAATGTCTGGGCCGAGCGCTTCGTCAACCAGACCCACGGCATCCCCTTCGTTTCCGACCGGATCATCCTGTGGCATGACTACGGGGTGATCCTCAGATCCCACAACGATCACCACCGCATCGCCGAGGCGCTGGTGGCCCGCCAATCCGCGCGTGCGGAAGACCTGATGCGCGAACACGTCTATTTCGCCGGGCTGTTCCTCAAGGAAAACTTCCATAGGATCGGCCGCGGCGCCGATCGTGGCGCCGACAGGATCTGAACGGAGATCTCGCTTAGACCCTGCACACCCGTTAGCCGTCCTTCGAGGCTCGCTGCGCTCGCACCTCAGGATGAGGGGTGGTGAGAATTGCAGCAGCGTTGCTGGCGAAGCGCAATTCTCAGTGCGCATCTCGCACAGCGAGAACTGCAACGCTCTGCAGCCCTCATCCTGAGGTGCGAGCGCAGCGAGCCTCGAAGGACGGCTGACCCGAATGCAAGCCAGCCCTTTTTGCCCCCTGAGGAAACGCGTCCATGAAGATCTATTTCTCGCCCGCCTCGCCCTTCGTGCGGAAGTGCATGGTGATCGCCCACGAGCTCGGCCTCACCGAGCGCATCGAAAAGCTCGCCAGCGCGGCGGGACCGGTGGTTCGCGATGCCAATATCCGCGCCGACAATCCGCTCGGCCAGGTGCCGACCTTCTTCACCGACGACGGCGAAGCGCTCTATGACAGCCGGGTGATCTGCGAATATCTCGACGCCGAGGGCGGCGGCACCATGTTCGGCTCGGGCAAGCAGCGCTGGACGCTTCTGACCGAACAGGCCATGGGCGACGGCCTGCTCGGCGCGGCGCTGCTGATCCGCTACGAGCGGGTGGCCCGGCCGAAGGAGCTCTACTGGGCCGATTGGGAAAAGGGCCAGATGGGCAAGATCACCGACGCCCTCGACCGCCTGGAAAAGCTCGCGCCGGAACTCGGCCGGCGGGTCGATATCGGCACCATCACCTTCGGCTGCGGGCTCGGTTATCTCGACTTCCGCTTCCCCGACTATGACTGGCGCGCGGACCATCCCAAGACCGCTGCCTGGTACGCCGCATTCAGCACGCGTCCGTCGATGCAGGCGACGCAGCCGACCGCGTAATCACCGGCCGCGACCGCGATACCAGCCGCCACGGCCAGACCGTGGCGGCGCAAGCCCGTGCCAGCCGCGCTATCTCGCCGCGCCGGCACGCCGTGCCGCCGCGTCGCAAACCGCATTGGCCACCCGGTCGAGCCGGAAGCGGCGGTCGTCGGCGCCGGCCTCGAGCTCCCGCTCGCCGCCGTCACAGCCGTTCATGCTGATCCGGCCGTGAGGTTGCTCGAGGTTGAGCAGCACCGTCTGCGGCGTGGCATTGCCGGCGATCGAAAAACCGCCGCCGTCACATTCGACCGAACAGACGATGGCGCCGCCGGCCGCGCATTCGCCGGCGGCACTCCAGAGATCGCGGTCGCCACGCACGGTGACGAAAACCTGGAATTCGGCCGGTGAGGCCCGTCCACGCTTCAGCGACAGCGTCATCGCGGTGACCCGCTGCTGCGGATGCTCGGCGAGATGACCGGCCTGATAGGAGCGGGCGTAACAGAGCCGGCCCGAGGTGCCGGCGCTCAGCAGGTCGCGCAGCGGATCCGCGCGCCGTTCGGGCTGCGCCGCGGCCGAGGTGACGGCGACCGCCAGCGCGCCGAAGACCAGGCCTGCACGCATCGTCAAGACGGCATGACCGCGACGGCGGCCCTTGTCGTTCATGCCAGGATTCATTCACCGCACCTCGTCCATCAGGCCGCCGGAAAATCCGCGCGCCGACACTGTCACTTGGCGGATGGGTCGGCGCAAGCGCCGGAAAGGTTCAGGTCCGATGGCGGCCTGCGCAACCGCAACCAGATTGCGGTCGCCAGCGCGAGGCAGAGCAGGCCCGAAGCCATCGCAAAAGGGGCAAAGGGATTCAAGCGGTAGACTGCGGTCGCAATGAGCGGTCCAGCCATGGTTCCGGCGCCCAGCGCGGCGTTAAGGAGCCCGGCCGCCCGCCCCTGCGAATGCCCGCCGGTCGCCAGCATGACGGCGGCGGCATTGCTCGGCAGGACCAGGCCGATACCCGCTCCCAGCACGGCCAGCGGGGCGCATTGCAGGACAAGCGAGAGCGTGCCCCAGGGGGGCGGCGCGAGCCCGGCCAGCGCGAAGCCGGCGCTGCCGGCCACGGCCGCACCGACGCCGAGCCAGAGCAGCGAGACCGGCCTCCAGCCCTCGCCGCGCCAGATGACGAAACTCTGGGCCGCCACCGTCGCGATCGCCAAGCCGGTCAAGGCCAAGCCGGCATGACGCGTCGCCGCGCCGGCGGTCAAAGCATATTGATCCTGCAACCGGAAGGCGGTGAGCTGCTGCAACATGATGGTGGCCATCGCCGCGGCGGCACCGATCAGCAAATAGGGCCAGAGCCGCATGAAGGCCTGGGCAAAACCATCCGCCGCCAGCTGCCCGGCCGATGCGGCAGCGCCGTCATGGGCGGCCGGGGCGGCCGGCTTCACCTCGCGCAGATGCAGGAGGACCGCGATCAGGCTCACGAACGAAAGCCCGGCTATGCCGATGAACGGCGCGGTCGTGCCGAAGGGCGTCAGCGCCCAGGCCACCGACGGCCCGACGATCGATCCAAGTCCGAAGGCCGCGCCGAGGAGCGCCGCCCCCGTGCTGCGGCGGGCGACGGGCACGGCATCGGCCATATAGGCGAAAGCCGCGGGAAACATGCCGCCCCAGCTGATATTCAGCAGAATGCGCGAGCCGAGCAGCAGGCCGTAGACGGTCGCGGCGGCGAGCCCGCCGGCAAGCCCGGCCCAAAGCGCCAGCGCGAAGATCAGGTTTGTGGCGATGGCCGCGACGAGGCCGATGACGACAAAGGGGACGCGACCGCGACGCTCGCTAAGGCTGCCGAGAAACGGCGCGAAAGCAACGAAGCAGAAGGCTGCGATCGAGGCGATCGACCCGATCTGGATATCCGAGAGGCCGATGTCGCGCGCCAGTGGCGGCAACACCGCGAAGATCGAAGATTGACTGACGGCCGACACTGCAATGGCTGCCAGCAGGACAGCGTGGGACCGTATCATCATGCCATTTCCGTCGAAGGCATCACCGCCTCATGCCTTACTCATAGTTGCTACATCAAATAATACGCAATCACTTTTCGTGACGAAAACCTCGGCTGCCGGGGCGGTGCCCCCCGGCATGATGGCCTCCACGGGACCGGCGAGCCCGCTATCGACGATCGTCTCGCCGGGCTGGTCCGCCAGCCTGGCGGGCAGATCGAGACGCCTTGCTCCAGCTCCCGTAGATGCCGCCAGCAAAAACCGATCGGCACAGGACGGCCACATCCGCTGAGCGCGACCAGGATGCTTGCATCCGCCTTTCACCAGTCGCAAACTGGTCTGGCGACCGGGCCCCGATCGCTTGACCGACCAGACCAATGCCGACATCCACGACACGAGCGAAATGGGCGGAATTTCTCGATCTCGAGATCGATCCGCGGAGCGATCGGCCGCTGTTCCAGCAGATCTATCTGATGCTGCGCGCGGCGATCGTTTCGAATGCCTTGTCGCCCGGCAGCCGCCTGCCCTCGACCCGGCAGCTCGCCGACCGGCTCGACGTCTCGCGCACCTCGGTGCTGACGGCTTATGAGCAGTTGATCGCCGAGGGCTATGTCGCCGGCCAGGCCGGCTCGGGAACCTATGTCTCTCATGACGTGCCGCAGGCCATCGTCGCCTCGCAACCACCGGCGACGACGCTGCGCAAGTCCGACCGGAGAAAGCTCTCGCAGGCCGGCGAACGCTATGCGGAGGTGTCGCCCCATCTCACCGTCACCGAACACATGGCGTTCGGCACCGGCTGCTGCTCGATCGACGCAGTGACGGTCGAGGCCTGGCGACGGATCGGCGCCCAGGAAATGCGCCGGTTCAATCCGGTCAATCTCGGTTATGCCGATCCGGCAGGCGAATACGATTTGCGCAACGAGGTCGCGCAATATTTGCGGGCGGCGCGCGCCGTGCAATGCGATCCAGAGCAGATCATCATTCTGTCCGGCGCCCAGCAGGCGATCGACCTGTCGCTCCGCCTGCTGATCGATCCAGGCGCCGCGGTCTGGGTCGAGGACCCCGGCTATTATGCGACCCGCGCCGCTCTGGTCGCGGCGGGAGCAAAGCTCGTCCCCGTGCCGGTCGACGGCGACGGCCTGATGGTCCATGAAGGCATCGCCAGGGCCCCTCGCGCCTGCGCCGTCTATGTCACGCCCTCGCATCAGTTCCCGACCGGCTCGGTCATGTCCATGGCCCGCCGGCTCGACCTGATCGCCTGGGCGGCCAAGAGCGGGGCCTGGATCATCGAGGACGATTACGACAGCGAATTCCGCTATGTCGGCCGGCCGCTCGCCTCGCTTCAGGGGCTCGATCGCGACGGCTGCGTCATCTATGTCGGCACGCTGAGCAAGATCCTGTTCCCCGGCATCCGCCTCGGCTTTGCCGTCTTGCCGGAAAGTCTCATCCCGGCTTTCAAGGCGGCCCGCTATCTGGCCGACCGGCAGCCGCCGACCCCGCATCAGACGATCGTCGCCGAATTCATGCGCCAGGGCTTCCTGACCAGCCACATCAGGCGCATGCGCCAGCGCTACCGCGAGGCGCGCGACGTGGTGGTGGAATCGATCACCAAGGAGCTCGGCGACCTCGTCGAGATCGAGGTGCCGGAATGCGGCATCCAGCTGGTGCTGCATTTCCACGAAGCCATTTCGGACATCGCCGTCACCGCCGAAGCGCGCCGCGCCGGCGTGGTGGTCAAACCGGTCAGTCCGCTCTACCTCGAGGCCGAGGCCCGCAGCGGCCTGGTCCTCGGCTATTCCGGCTTCGACATGCACCAGCTCCGCGCCGCATCGGCCAATCTTGCGCGGGCGACGCTGGCGGTGGCGCGACGCAAAGCGTCGTGACCGGCGCCTGACGCCGTTCCGAATGGGGGAATGACAGTGCGTTCGTGGTATCTCGACATGCCCGACGAGATGAAGTCGATCGCCATGCTGGCGATCGCGATCCTCTGCGTCCTGGTCTTGTGGGCGACGCGCAAGCGGTGATGCCGGCAGTCAGGAAAAGCGCTGTTGAATCAACCCTCTCCCAAAGGGAGGGGGGCGCCGTCAGGCGCCGGGTGAGGGGTCGTCCATCTCCGGATGAAACGGCATGCGCGACGAGCACTCCTGTCAATTCTCGGTACTTGCGCCCCTCACCCGGGTCCTCCGGCCCCCCCTCTCCCTTTGGGAGAGGGTCGCTTCGGTCCCCCCTTCGCTGCGCCCATGCCTCCCCTCCGAATATCCGGCCTCGCCCCAAGTGGTTCGCCGCCGCGCCGGGAAGTGGTCGTTGCGCGTCCCCCCTCCCCGCCCAAAACTTCGACCATGGCAAAGCTCCGCCCCTGCCACGGCAAAGGCGGTCCAACGTCCCGAGGGCTCTCCGATGGAAACGGTTCGTGTCGTCTGCGCCCATGACTGCCCGGACATGTGCTCGCTGATCGCCCATGTAGAGGGCAACAGGGTGATCCGCGTGCAGGGCGATCCGGATCAGCCCTATACCGCCGGATTTGCTTGCGCCAAGGTCAATCGCGATGCTGAACTTGTCCACTCGCCGGACCGCCTGACCACGCCGCTCCGCCGCACCGGCCCCAAGGGCTCGGGCCAGTTCGAACCGATCAGCTGGGATGCCGCGCTCGGCGAGATCACCAGCCGCTGGAAGACGATCATCGCCGAATCGGGGCCGGAAGCGCTGCTCGGCTACGCCTATAGCGCGCACCAGGGCCAGATGAACCGGCACATCGTCAACGGCCTGTTCCATGCGCTCGGCGCAAGCCGCCTGCAGGCGGGCACGGTCTGCGACACCTGCTGCGAAACAGCCTGGGACCTGACGCTCGGCCCGGTCGGCAGCGCCGACCCGGAGACGGTCGTCGATTCCGACCTCGTCATCGCCTGGGGCTGCGACCTCATGGCGGTCAATGTGCATTTCTGGGCCAAGGTCGAGGCCATCCGCAAGAAGGGCGTCAAGGTCGTGGTCATCGACCCCCGGCGCAGCCGCACCGCGGCCAGCGCCGACTGGCATCTGCCGATCCGCATTGGCACCGATGCGGCGCTGGTGCTGGGCATCGTCCATATCCTGGTGCGCGACGGATTGTGCGACCGCGACTATCTGCAGCGCCATACGCTCGGCTTCGACCGATGGGAGCATGAGGTGGTGCCGCGCTTCACGCCGGAGCACACCGCCGCCATTACCGGCCTCGCCGTCGCGGATATCGAAAAGCTCGCCGCCATGTACGGTGCCGCCAGGCGTTCGTTCATCCGCATCGGCGAAGGCATGACCCGGCTCGCACGCGGCGGCCAGGCGCTGCGCGCGGTCGCCAGCCTGCCGGCGGTCACCGGCGCTTATGGCCGCAAGGGTGGCGGCGCGCTCCTGATGACCGCTGCCTCGATGGACTTCAAGTTCGGCTTCGTGAAAAAGCCCTCGGGCCCGGCGACCGCGCGCCAGATCAATCACCTGAAGCTCGGCGAGGATCTCCTCAACCTCGACGACCCGCCGCTGCGGGCGATCCTGATCGCCGCCAACAATCCGGCGGTCACCTGCCCGGAAGCCAACAAGGTGCGCGCCGGCCTGTCGCGCGAGGACCTGTTCGTGGTGGTGCACGACCCGTTCATGACCGACACGGCGCTCTATGCCGACATCGTGCTGCCGGCCACCACCTATCTGGAAACCCAGGACTTCTACCGCGCCTATGGCGCCTATTACATGCAATATGCACCGGCGGCCATCGCGCCGCAGGGCGAGGCCTGGTCGAATTTCCGCCTTGCCCAGGCACTGGCCCAGCGCATGGGCCTGACCGATCCGGTGTTCCGGATGAGCGAGCGGGAGATCCTGCCGGAATTCTTCCGCGGCGCGACCGGCGCGGTCGCCGCCGTCGACCCGGACGAGGTGGTCGGCGGCGGGCCGATCAAGGTCGCGCCGTCAGGCGGGCAGGAATTCCGCACCCCGTCGGGCAAGCTCGAGATCTATTCGGCGGCGCTCGCCGAACAGGGCCTGCCGCCCCTGCCCGACTGGCAGCCCGATGCCGAGGAGGAGCGCGATGCCGCGCGCTGGCCGCTGAGGCTGCTCACCGCACCGTCCTATTTCCAGCCGCACACCGCCTATTCCGGCGTCGCGTTCCTGCGCAACCGCGAGGGCGAGCCGTTCTGCGTGCTCAATCCGGGCGATGCCGCCAGGCGCAATCTCGCCGAAGGCCAGAAGGTCCGGCTGCACAATGACCGGGCTTCCGTCGGCCTGATCCTGCGCGTCGGCGAAGAAATCGCCGAGGGTGTCATCCTGGTGCCCGGCCAGCGGCCTGGCTCGGAGGCGGTCGACGGCACGATCAACATGCTCTGTTCCGACCGGCTGACCGATATCGGCGAAGGCGCCTGCTACCAGAGCACCTTCCTCGACATCGAAGCCTGGGATCCGCCGACCGCGCGCGCCTGAGGCGGACACGTGCGGCCGCCGCTCAAGCCGCGTTCTCCTTGTCGATCAGCGCGCGCTTGCGCTCGACGCCCCAGCGATAGCCTGACAGCGCGCCGTCATTCCTGACGACGCGGTGGCAGGGGATCGCCACCGCGATGGTGTTGGCGGCGCAGGCCTGGGCCACCGCCCGCACCGATTTCGGCGCGCCGATCCGCCTGGCGATATCGGAATAGCTCACCGTCTCGCCGGCCGGAATATCGCGCAAGGCCTGCCAGACGCGCTGCTGGAACGCCGTGCCGCGCACGTCGAGCGGCAGGTCGAGACCCAGCGCCGGCGCCTCGACGAAGCCGACCACCTTGGCGACCAGGCTTTCGAACGCGGCATCGCCGCCGATCAGGCTGGCCTGCGGAAAGCGATCCTGAAGGTCGCGCGCGAGGGTGTCCGGATTGTCGCCGAGCAGGATGGCGCAGACGCCGCGCTCACTGCGCGCCACCAGGATAGCACCGAGCGAGCACTCGCCAATGGCGAAATGGATCTCGGTATTGGTGCCGCCGGCGCGATAGTCGGTGGGTTTCATGCCGAGCACCTCATTCGATGTCTCGTAGAAGCGGCCGTTCGAATTGAAGCCGGCGCCATAGATCGCCGAGGTCACGCTGGTGCCGGGCCTGGCCAGCTCGGAACGCACCCGTTCGGCCCGCCAGGCGCTGGCATAGGCCCTGGGCGTCACACCGGTGATCGATTTGAACAGGCGATGGAAATGAAACGGGCTCATGCCCGCCTTGCGGGCGAGCACCTCCAGTTGCGGCGCCTCTTCCGCCGCCTCGATGAAGCGACAGATCTCGGCGATGACGGCGGCATGCTGCTCGGCAAGGCCCGCCCCGTCGGGATTGCAGCGCAGGCAAGGCCGAAAGCCCGCCCCGGCAGCGGCCTCGCAGGTCGGATGGAAAACGACATTGGCGGGCTTGGCGTGGCGCGACGCACAGGACGGCCGGCAGTAGATGCCGGTTGTCTTGACGGCATAGACGAAGCTGCCGTCGAAGGCGCGGTCGCGCGCCAGCACGGCCTGCCAGCGCGGGTCGGCGGCGGTCGGTACGGCGGCCGCCTCCCGCGCCTCGGCAACCGGTTCCGCCGCCTTGGCGGGCTCCAATGTCGTTGCACTGAACATGGCGTCGATCCTCTGTTTCCGGTGGCTCATTGTCGTCCTGTCACCGATCTAGCGATCCGCCGCGCGCACCACACTCCGGGGCTTGCTTTCAAATTCGAAATGCCGGACGCGCCTCCTATGTCGGCGTCCATGCGCCCAGATGCCACCCGTTTCCTGCGCGGGTGCATGCCTCGTCCCGGCGGCCCATCGCGATCAACATGCCGTGACACGGATTGCACCGGAACCCGCCGTGACAAAGCTAAGGAATGTCGAGGGACATGCCCCTCCGGCCGGGTTCCAGGACGCCTTCCATGGATCGCGCGGTCAAGCTGGTCTCGATCGGCACGGCAGTGCCGGAACATGTGCTGCTGCAGCGTGACGTGGCCGCGGCCGCGCGTGAAGTGTTCGGCCCGCGCTATCCCGGCTTCGGCGGCATGGCGGGCGTCTTCGCCAGCGCCGGCATTCGCAAGCGCCATGCGGTCAAGCCGCTCGACTGGTTTTTCGAACCGCGCGGCTGGCCGGAACGCACGGAGGCCTTCCTGGAGGGGGCGGGACGGCTGTTCATCGACGCGGCGAGCCAGGCCATCGAGGCCGCCGGCATCGGCGCCCGCGACATCGACTGCATCGTGACGATATCCTCGACCGGCATCTCGACCCCCAGCCTCGAGGCGCGCGCCGCCAAGGCCATGGGGTTTCGCGACGACGCACGGCGGGTGCCGGTGTTCGGGCTCGGCTGCGCAGGTGGCGTCACCGGCCTGTCGCTGGCGAGCGAACTCGCCAGGGCGCGGCCCGGAACCCATGTGCTCATGGTCGCCGTCGAGGTCTGCAGCCTCGCCTTCCGGCTGGATCATCTGACCAAGGCCAATATCGTCGCCACCGCGCTGTTCGGCGACGGGGCGGCGGCCTGCGTGCTGCGCGCCGGCCCGGACGGCATCGCCACGGTCGAAGCCTCGGGCGAACATTGCTGGTCGGATACGCTCGACATCATGGGCTGGAAACTCGACGGTCAGGGCTTCGGCGTCGTCTTCTCCCAGGCCATCCCTCCTTTCGTCGAAGCCAATATCGCCGGCGCGATCTCGGGCATCCTCGGCCGGGCCGGCCTCGACGGCCAGGCCGTCGACCGTTTCATCTGTCACCCCGGCGGCACGCGCGTCATTCAGTCGCTGGAACATGCGCTGGCGCTCGGCCAGGGCAGCCTCGACCATGAGCGCGAGGTGCTGAGCGAATATGGCAACATGTCCGCGCCATCGGTGCTGTTCGTGCTCGAGCGCGCACTCGAGGCGGGCCTGCCCCGGCGCGCCGCACTGACCGCGCTTGGGCCGGGCTTCACGGCGAGCTGCGCGGTGCTGAAGCGCGCGGCATGACGGCCGCCGTCGTCATTCTGGCACTCGTCACCGCCGAACGCGTGGCCGAGCTGCTGTTCGCGCGGCGCAACACCGCAAGGCTCATCCACCAGGGCGCCGCGGAGTTCGGTGCGGCGCATTATCCGCTCATCGTGGCGCTGCATGCGGCCTGGCTCGGCGGTCTGTGGCTCCTCGCCCGCGACCAGCCGGTGCAGCCCTATTGGCTCGGCCTTTTCGTCCTGCTGCAGGCCGGCCGCGGCTGGGTGCTCCTGACGCTCCGGGAGCGCTGGACCACGCGTATCGTCGTGGCTTCCGGGCGCCCGCTCATCCGCCGCGGTCCTTATCGTTTCATGGCCCATCCGAACTATGCGGTAGTGGCCGGCGAGATCGCGGTCCTGCCGCTCGCCTTCGGGCTGGTCTCCTACGCCGTCCTGTTCTCGATTCTGAATGCCGTGATCCTCGTCATCCGCATCAAGGCTGAGAATGTCGCGCTCAGACAGTCGGCTCGCTAGTCAGAGCCTGGACGAAAGACCATCGGCCCCGGCGAGGACCTGGATGGGTTTCGCCATGATGTGCCTCGGCATGTTCATGGCGATCCTCGATGTCCAGGTCGTCGCCACTTCGATCCCGACCATCCAGGCGGCGCTGGCGGTCGAACCCGACCGTGTCAGCTACGTCCAGACCGCTTATCTGATCGCCGAGGTCATCGCCATTCCGCTGACCGGCCTGCTCACCCGCGTGCTGACCATGCGCTGGCTGTTCGTCTCGACCCTCGCCCTGTTCACGCTCGCCTCGGTCGGCTGCGCGGCGAGCCCAGACTTTTCGGCTCTGATCGCCTGGCGCCTGTTGCAGGGCTTTTCCGGCGGAACGCTTATCCCTGCGGTGTTTTCCGCCGTATTCCTGCTGTTTCCGGACCGCCAGCAGGGGCTCGCCACCACGATCGGCGGGGTGCTGGCGGTGCTGGCGCCCACCGTCGGACCGATCGTCGGCGGCTGGATCACCGAAACCTGGTCCTGGCACTGGCTGTTCCTGATCAACGTCGCGCCCGGTCTCGTGGCCGTGCTGGCGGCGATCCGGCTGCTGCCGGTCGCCCCCCTCGCGTTCGATCAGGCGCGCCATCTCGATCTGGCCGCGCTGGCGCTGATGGCCACGGCCCTCGCCGCGCTGATCCTCGGCCTGAAAGAGGCGCCGCAGCGCGGCTGGCTGTCTGTGCCGGTCGCCGGCCTCATGGGGCTGTCGGCCGCGACCCTTGCCGGCTTTCTCATCCGGACCCTGAAAAGCCGGTCGCCGATCGTGAACGTGCGGACATCGGCCGATCCCGCCTTCGCGGTCGGCTGCATCCTGAGCTTCGTGCTCGGCATCGGACTGTTCGGATCGGTCTATATGATGCCGGTCTTCCTGGCGGTGGCCCATGGTTATGGCGCGTTCACCATCGGCACGATCATGCTGGTGACCGGCATCACCCAGCTCGCCACCGCGCCGCTCGCCGTGGTGCTGGAGCGGCGCATGGATGCCCGCCTCCTGTCGGCGCTCGGTTTCCTTGCCTTCGCCATTGGCCTTGGCGCCAGCGCCGTTCAAACGCCGGAAACCGACTATGCCGGGATGTTCTGGCCGCAAGTCCTTCGCGGCGCGGCCATCATGTTCTGTCTGCTGCCGCCGACGCGCATGGCGCTGGGGCACCTCGCGCCCGAGGCCGTGCCGGATGCCAGCGGACTGTTCAACCTGATGCGCAATCTCGGCGGCGCGATCGGGCTGGCCTTGATCGACACGGTCATTTTCAGCCGTGCTCCGATCCATGCGGCGGACCTTGTCGAAAAGCTGCGGGCCGGCGATGCCGCGACCGCCCGAGCGCTCGGCCTGCCGCCCGACATCGTCGCCAGCGGCGGGATCGGCGCGCTCGGCGACGAGATGAAGATGATGCTGCAGCCGATGATCGAAAGGCTCGCCTTCGTCGATGCGATGAACGAGGCCTGGGGGCTTGCGGCGCTGATCACGCTCGCCGCGATCGCCAGCCTCGCCTTCACCCGGCCGCCGGCGCAATGAGGCATCGCCGCCGGGCAACCCCGGTCACGCGGCCTCGGCGTTCCGGCGCTTCGCCACGCCGGCCCACCAGCCGCTGAGCGCATGGATGACCGGCATCAGGGCCTGCCCGTCATCGGTCAGCCGATATTCCACCCTCGGCGGCACTTCGGGATAGACCGTGCGCGACACCACGCCGATCGCCTCCAGCTCGCGCAGGTCGAGCGTCAGCATGCGCTGGGAAATCTTCGGCATGTCCCGGCGCAGGTCGCTGAACCGCTTCGGCCCGTCCTTCAGATAATAGACCACCAGGCTGCGCCAGCGCCCGCCGAGCACGCGCATCGCATCTTCGATCGGACATTCGGACAAGCTGACCTTCATCACCCCACCTCAGTATAAAAAATGTAACCGCACAACATTATTGTGCCTTCTTTACAGACAAATCCGGTCACCGCATATCCATCGCGTTTTCCTCGTCGCACAACTCAAAAGGATTTTCGCAATGGAACCGGTTCTTTTCTACGGTGTCCCACATGGTTGCTCGTTCGGCTCGATCGTCGCATTGGAATGGTCGAACCAACCCTATCGTCTTTGCCGAATCGACATGCTGGACAGGCCGAAAGGCTATGCCCGTTTCAATGCGTCGCAGCAGACCCCCGCTTTGCTTCTGGAGAATGGCGAAACCCTTCGCGAGAGCCTGGCCGTTCTGCATCATATCGCCGCATGCGACCTCGATCGGAAGCTCGGTTTTGCCCAGGGCACGCGCGCCTTCGACCGGCTGAACCAGGCGCTGGCCTTCCTCCACACGGAATTGCACGCCGCCTTCTCACCCGCCTGGGGCGCCTTGAAGGTGGCCGACGGCGCGCCGGAGAAAGATATGCTGCGGACCATGGGGCGCAACAAGGCCGCCCATAGCCTGGGACAGCTTGACGTCCTGATGGCCGACCGGACCTGGCTGGTCGGTGACCACAGGACCGTTGCCGACGCCTATCTGGTGGGCATCGCGCGCTGGGCCGAGGATCTCAGCCTGTTCGATCTCGCCCGCGACTATCCGCGCCTGCATGGCTATCTGCAGAGGCTGGAGGCCGACAAGGCGGTGATCTTCGCCCATGCCGTCGAGGACGACCGGCCGGTCGAAAGCAGCGGCCAGTTCCTGAGCCATGTGACGATCGAGGAATTGCTGCCGCGCCTCGGGGCGTGAACGGCACGCACCCGCTCCGCGTGGTGCTGACCAACGGGCTGGTCGGGGTCGGGCCCCCGGCCGGAAGCGAGCTTGATACCGCGTTGCCGGCACGAGCCCCCCGTCCTATTGATGGCGTTCGCCATCGAGATCGTCGCATGCAGCTCGTCTTCGTCCACGGCCCGCCCGCCGCAGGCAAATTGACCATCGCGCGGGACCTGGCCGCACTCACCGGCTTCGCGCTGTTCCACAATCACTTGATCGTCGATGCGGTCGCCGCGGTCTTTCCCTTCGGCAGCGAGCCCTTCGTCCGCTTGCGCGAGGCTTTCTGGCTGGCGACCTTCGATGAGGCCGCCAAGGCCGGCCGCTCGACCATCTTCACCTTTCAACCGGAAGCGACGGTGTCGCCCGACTTTCCCGAACGGACCCGCCGCATGGTAACGGACGCGGGCGGCGAGGTGATCTTCGTCCGGCTGACCGCTTCGGCCGAGATCCAGGACGCCAGGATCGCCAATGCCGACCGTGCCGCCTTCGGCAAGCTGCGCTCGCTTGGCTTGCTGCGCGACCTTCGCGGTCAGTTCGAAGCCGCGGAGGCCGCCATGCCGGCGGCACGGCTGACCATCGATACCGGCGTCACCACGCCAGCCGAAGCTGCGCAACTGATCGCCGGGGAGATCGGTCGCCGAACCTAACCCAGCCGGCCGAAGGCCGGGGCATAGTCGACCTGGCCGGCGCTCGCCGGCAGGGGCGCGCCGAGGGCAAGCGCCATCAGATACGGTCCGGCATAGGGCGAGGCGAAACCCGAGGCGAGCGCGGGCTCGAAACCGAAGCGGCGATAATAGGCAGGATCCCCCAGCACGAAGACGCCCTGCCAACCGGCCGCCGCCGCCTCGGCCAGGCCGTGTCGGATCAGGCTCGCGCCAAGGCCCGCTCCCTGCCGGGCCGGTGCGACCGCAACCGGTCCGAGACCAAGGGCGCGGAATGGCGCTGCCATGGGCGAAAACATGACGTGGCCGACAATGTCGGCGCCATCCTCCACCACCAAGGCGATGGCTGCGTCGCCGTCGGCGCGCAGATCCTCGACGAGGCCCGCCTCGGTTGGTCCGGGAAAGGCCGCTTCGAGGATCCGGCGGATGGCGGCCGCATCGGCCGGCCGTTCAGGGCGAATGATCATGGCCTGCCTCTAGCGCGGATTTGCTAGCGCGGGGAAGTCTCATCGAGCATCTGGCGGAGCTCGGTCTTGAGGATCTTGCCGTAATTGCTCTTCGGCAACGCGGCCATGAAACGATAGGCCTTGGGCCGCTTGAAACGGGCGATGTTGTCGATGCAATGGGCGTCGAGCTCCGCGGCCGTCACCGCTCCCTCGGCATTGGCAACGACGAAGGCGAAGACCTCCTCGCCCCAGTCGGCATGAGGCCGGCCGACGACGCTGACCTCGACTACGGCCGGGTGCTGCAGCAGCACCTCCTCCACCTCGCGCGGATAGATATTCGAGCCGCCCGAGATGATCACGTCTTTCGAGCGATCCTTGAGGAACAGGAAGCCGTGTTCGTCGAACTGGCCGATATCGCCGGTGTGTAGCCAGCCGCCGCGCAGCGCCTGGGCAGTGGCTTCGGGATTGTTCCAATAACCGGCCATGACCACGTCGCCGGTCACGATCACCTCGCCGTTCACGCCCGGCGGCACATCCACCCCGGCCTCATCGACAACCCGTACGCTGACGCCGCTGCGGGCAATGCCGACGGAAGCGAGCCGCTGCTCGCGCCGGCCGTCGCCGGTATCCATGTGCATGTGCGGCGGCAAGTAGGTGATGGTGCACGGTGCCTCGCCCTGGCCATAGACCTGCCAGAGCCGCGGCCCCAGGCGGACCAGCGCCGCCTTGAGGTCTTCGACATACATCGGCGCGCCGCCATAGAAGATCTGGTCGAGGTTCTCGACCTTCAGCCGCGTCATCGCCGGCGAGCCGACGAGGCGATTGACCATGGTGGGCGCCGCGAAGAACGAACTCCCGGGGAAACGGTTGACGAGATCGACGATCTCCTCCGGGTCGAAGCCGCCGCTTTCCGGCACGACATTGGCAGCCCCCCGGACGAAATGGGCGAGCGAAAAGAGACCGGCCGCGTGAGACAGCGGGGCTGGATGCAGCGCCGCATCGCGATCGTCGACCGGCGCGATATCGGCCAGGAAACTCAAGGTCATGTTGTAGAGGTTGCGGTGGCTCAGCATCGCGCCTTTCGGCCGCCCGGTGGTGCCGCTGGTGTAGAACAGCCAGGCGACATCCTCCGGCCGGACAGCGGCCGGCCTCGCGAGACCGCTCTCCGCCGTATCGGCGATCATCGCGACGTGATCCGGACCACCGACCTCGACGACCCGCACGGGCTGACCTGACACGATCGCCCGCGCATCGGCCGCGAGGTCGGGCGTCACGACCAGGACGTCGGCACCGCTGTTCGACAGGATGTAGCCGAGCTCCTTGGGATGCAGCTTGGCATTGATCGGCACGGTGGCGCAGCCGGCGAACCAGGCACCGAACATGAACTCGAAATAGTCGGGGCAATTCGACATATAGAGCCCGACCCGGGCGCCCGGCAGGCAGCCCTCGCCCCGCAGCCAATGCGCGACGCCACGCGCTCGGCCGATCAGAGCGCGATAGCTCAGATGGGTGCGCGCGCCATGGCAGACCGCCGGCCGCTCACCAAAGGCGGCTGCGCTATTCGTCAGGATTTCGGCGATGTTCATGGCGGCTCCCGTCCCTCAGACCGCGCGGGCCTGCCCCTTCCAGAAGGATTCGCGGATATCCTTCTTACGCACCTTGCCCACCGGGCTGCGCGGCAGGCTGTCCCAGAACTCCACGCTTTTCGGCGCCTTGACGCTGCCGACCCGGTCCTTGCACAGCTGGATGATCTCGTCGGCCTCGACCTTGGCGCCGGGCTTCAGTTCGATCACCGCCTTTACCGCCTCGCCCCATTTGTCGTCGGGCACGCCGATAACGGCACAGTCCTGCACGGCGGGATGGCCCCAGATCACCTGTTCGACCTCGCTCGGATAGACGTTGAAGCCGCCCGAGATGATCATGTCCTTCTTCCGGTCGACGATATAGACGAAGCCGTCCTTGTCCTTGAAACCGATATCGCCGGTGTGGTGCCAGCCGTGGCCGGAGACCTCGCGGGTGGCGTAGGGGTTCTTGTAATAGCCGGGCATGACCAGGTTGCCGCGCACGACGATCTCGCCGCGCGCGTCGGGCCCCACGAGCTTGCCGTCGTCATCCATGATGCCCACCGGGGTCAGCAGGGTCTGCCGGCCGCAACTCGCCAGGCGATGTTCGCGTGCCGGGTCGCCGAGCACCAGGTGGTCTTCGGGCGACAGATAGGTGCAGAGCATCGGCGCCTCGGCCTGGCCGAAGGTCTGGCTCATCACCGGACCGAACACGTCGAGGCATTGCTTCAGCCGCTCGACCGACATCGGCGCCGCCGCATAGATGAAATGTTCGAGTGACGAGAAATCGTGGTCGCGCAGGCCCGGATGGGCAAGCAGCACATAGATCGCGGTCGGCGGCAGGAACAGGTGCGTGACGCCCTCGGTCTCGATGGCGGAGACGACCTTGGCCGCATCGAAGCCGGGCAGGATGATCTGCGTCGCGCCGGCCGCCATCAGCATGATGCCGATGCCGCCGGCGGCATGGGTCATCGGCGCGATGACCAGATGAACCGGCGGTTTGCGCGTCGGCATGGCCGCATAGAAATTGGCGATCATGGTCTCCCAGACCAGGTTCGTCCAAAGCACGCCCTTCGGTCGCCCGGTCGTGCCGCCGGACGAGAAGATCGAGATCGGGGCGTCGCGACGCTCCGGAATGTTGGGATCTGTTTCGGCGGCGGCAGTGATGACATCTTCGAGGAAGGGCGCGCCGGCGCCGGCCTTGTCGATGCAGATGTAATGCGCGATCTTCGGGCATTCGCGGCGGAACAGCGCGATATTGTCCTCGAATTCGCTGTGGTAAAAGAGCACCTCGACATCGCAATTGTCGAGAATATAGGCGTTCTCGGCCGGCACGTTGCGGGCGTTGATCGGCACCCAGACATTGGCGCCCCTGATAATGCCCAGCACGCATTCGAAAGCGACGGCGGCGTTCGGGCTATAGACCGCGGCCATGCGCTCGGGCCCGACGCCGAGGCCGTGGATCGCATTGGCGATGCGATAGCTGCGCTTCTGGACGTCGCCGAAGCTGCGCGCGACGGTCGCGTCCTTCAGGCAGAGACGAGCCGGATCGAGCGCGACACCACGGTCGAAGAAATCGATAAGGCGCATGGCGTTCCTCTATCTCTGAAGAATGGTGATACAGGCGGTCGCTTCCTCGATGCCGTGGAAGCCGCCGCCGTTCTCGGCAATGGCAAGACGGGCGCCCTCGACCTGGCGCGGGCCCGCCTCGTGACGCAGCTGGGTGACCAGTTCGTAGATCTGGGCGAGCCCGGTGGCGCCGATCGGATGGCCGCGCGATTCCAACCCACCGGAGACATTGACCGGGATGCGGCCGCCAAGCGTGGTCGCGCCCTCGCGGGCAAGCCGTCCACCCTCGCCGAAATCGCAGAAGCCGAGCAGTTCGACCTGCTGCAGTTCGGCGAAGGCGCTGGCGTCATGAACCTCGGCGACATCGATGTCGGAGGGACCAATGCCGGCGATCGCATAAGCACGGTCGGCGGCACGCCGGCAGAGATGCCGGTCGAACTCCTCAGGGCTCCGGTCGGAGCCGGTCGCCAGCACCGAGGCGGCGATCCTGACCGCACGGCCGGTGAGGCCGAGCTGGCGCGCCTTCTCGCCGGAACAGACGATCGCGGCGGCCGCGCCGTCGCTGATCGGCGCGCACATGGGCAGCGTCAGCGGCCAGGAGATTTCGCGCGCCGCCAGCACCTCCTCCACCGTCATCGGCTGGCGATAATGCGCCTTATCATTGTGCTGGGAATGCCGGTGGTTCTTCGCCGCCACCGCGGCGATATCGGCTTGCGTCGTGCCGAAGCGATGCATGTGGAAACGCGCCAGCGCGGCATAGACGTCCATGAAGACGCTTCGCATGCCGCTGTTCTGGCCAGCGCCCGCCGGCAACGGCAGATCCTTGCCGAGCGCCGTCAGGGTGGCGATGGTGCGGTCGACATTATGGACATCCCAGGCGCCATCGAAGATCGCGAAGGACCGCTCGCGGTCGGCGGCGTTCATCTTCTCCGCGCCGATGGCCAAGGCCACATCGCCCTGGCCCGACTTGACATAGGCATAGGCCGCATTCAGCGCGGTCGAGGCGCTGGCGCAGGCATTTTCGACATTGGTGACCGGAATGCCCTGAAAGCCGAAATCGCGCAGCGCGATCTGGCCGGCGACCAGGTGCTGGCCTTCCACCACCCCTTGCGCGGTATTGGCGAAAAACGCTGCCTCGACGGCGTCGCGCGCCAGGCCGGCATCATCAAGGGCCTCGGTGATCGCGGTCCCTGCCAGCGCCTTCAACGGCGTGTCGAGAAACTTGCCGAAGGCGGTCATGCCGACGCCGACAATATAGACATCCGACATCAGGAGCTCCTCCAAGGCGGATTGCGCGTCTCAGACGCTGATCAGGCTTTCGATGCGTTCGCGATTGGCCTGCAGTTCGCTGGTCGTTCCCGACCAGACCATGCGGCCGTTGTCGATGACGAACTGGCGCTGGGCGAGCTTCAGCGGCACGCGCAGGTTCTGCTCGACCAGCAGGATGGCGACGCCCTCGGCGTTGATCATGCGGATCGCCTCGATCAGCGTCTCGACGATGAGCGGCGCCAGCCCTTCCGTCGGCTCGTCGAGCAGCAGGACCTTCGGATTGGTCAGGAGGCCGCGGCCGATGGCCAGCATCTGCTGCTCACCCCCGGACAAGGTGTCGCCGCCGGACAGCCGGCGCTCCTCGAGCCTGGGAAAGAGGTCGTGGACACGCTTCAGGGTCCACGGGCCGGTTCGCCCCATCACCGTGGCGATGGTCAGGTTTTCCTCGACCGTCAGGTTGGGAAAGATCCGCCGGTTTTCCGGAACGAAGGCAAGGCCGAGCCGGCCGAGTTGATAAGGCTTCATGGCGCTGGCATCGAGACCGCCGACCAGCCGCTGTCCGCGCGCCAAGGGATTGAGGCCGATCGCCGCTTTCAACAGCGTGCTCTTGCCGGCACCGTTACGGCCGATCAGCGAGACCACCTCGCCGTCGCCGACATCGATGCTGGCGCCGTGCAGGGCCTGGGCCTTGCCGTAGAACACGTCGCAATCTCTGAGGACGAGCGCGGTCATGCGTCTTCACCGAGATAGGCCGAGCGGACCGCCGGATTGGCCTTGACCTGATCCGGCGAACCCGAGGCCAGAAGCTGGCCCTGCACCATCACGACGATCGCATCGGAGACCTGCATCACCACGTCCATGTTGTGTTCGATCAGCAGCACCGTACGCCCGGCGACCACCCGCCGGATCAGACCGATCGCCTGTTCGAGCCGGTCGTGGCCGACGCCGGCGAGCGGCTCATCGAGCAGCAGCACACGCGGGTCCGAAAGCAGGGTCAGCCCGACCTCCAGCGCCCGCTGGTCGCCGTGGGACAGGTTCTCGGCCGGCACACGGGCAAGTGATGTCAGCCCGACCTGCTCCAGCACCCGCTCGGCATCCTCCCGAACCCGGGGAAACCGGCCGGCCGGCAGCCAGAACGGCTGGACCCGGTGGCGATGGGCGAAGGCGCCGAGTTCGAGGTTCTCGAGCACGGTCATGCCGGCGAAGATCTTGGTGATCTGGAAGCTGCGGCCGAGCCCGGCGCGGGTGCGCGCGTGAATGGGCAGCCCGGTGATGTCGCGATCGTCGAGAAAGACCTTGCCGCCGCTGAGCGTGGCATGGCCCGACAGAGCGTTCATCAGCGTCGTCTTGCCCGCGCCGTTCGGACCGATCAGGCCGTAGAGCCGGTTCGGCTCGAAGGCGAAGCTGACGCCGGCAACCGCCTTCAGGCCACCGAAGGCCACCTGGATATTTTCGCAGCGAAGGGAGCCGCCGGTCATCGCACGCCCCCCTTGTCGCGGCGGCCGGCGAACAGGCCGGCAATGCCGTTGGGCAAAAGGATGGTGCAGAGGATGAAGATCAGCCCGAGAATGCCGTACCAGTGCTGGGTAACCTGGCTCAGCTCCTCCTTCAGAAGCTCGAACACCGCGACCCCGAGCACCGGCCCGAGCAAAGTGCCCTTGCCGCCGAGCAGGGTCATGATCAGGACGTCCCCCGACGTCGTCCAATGCAGCATTTGCGGGCTGATATAGAACATGAGCGAGGCCAGCAGCGCGCCGGCGATACCGGCATAGGCCCCCGAGATCATGAAGGCGCATTGGCGCAGACGCTGGACGTTGAAACCGATCTGGTCGGCGCGCACGGCATTGGCCTGGATCGCGCGCAGGGCCTTGCCGAACGGCGAGGCGCGCAGCAGCGCCATGACCGCGAGGCCGGCCAGGAACACCACGATCAGGAAATAATAGAAGGTGCGGTTGTCGTAGAAATCGAGGCCGAAGAGATCCGGCCGCGGCACGCCGGGCAAGCCGTCGAGCCCGCCGGTGAAGGCGCGCAGCTTGGTGCTGGCCAGGATATAGGCGAGCTGGGCGAGCGCCAGCGTCAGGAGCGAGAAGAACAGGCCCGAGACGCGCAGCGCCAGGATGCTGAGCACGAAGGCGAAGGCGGCCCCCGCAAGCCCCGCGCCGGCCAGCGCCGGCATGAAACCGAGGCCGGCCTTGGTCATCAACAGGGTCAAGGCATAACCGCCGGCGCCGAACAGCGCGGCGTGGCCGAAGGAGAGCATGCCGGCGAGGCCGAAGATCAGGTCGAAACCGACGGCGAACAGACCCCAGATCAGGATCAGGCTGACCAGGTTGAGGCTTTCTTCGCTGCGGCTGATGAGCGGCACCAGGATCATGCCGGCGATGACGGCGGCCATGATGAACTGGCCGAGACGAGAGGAGATCATGCCGCGCGTCCTTTTCGGCTGAACAGCCCGGCCGGCCGCGTCAGCAGCGTGACGATGAGCAGCGTGAAGGTGATCAGGTCGACCCATTCGGCGGCATAGGTAAAGCCGATCGCACGCGCCATGCCGAGCAGCAGGGCCGCGAAGATCGCGCCACGGATGCTGCCGAGGCCGCCGATGATGACCACCACGAAACAATCGATGATGACGCTGAAGCCCATGCCGAGCTCGATCGGCACGAGCGGCGCCGCGATCACGCCACCGAGGGCGGCGAGCCCCGAGCCGAGCGCGAAGACCAGGGTGCGCACCCGCGACACATTGATGCCGAGCGTCTCGGCCATGTCGGAATCGGAACTGGTGGCCCGGATCACCATGCCGTAGCGGCTCTTGTCGATGACCAGGAACAGCAGCGCCGAAACGGCGGCGCCGAAGACGATGATGAACAGCCGGTAGGACGGGATCTGGCTGCCGAACAGGGCGACCGGCTGGGAGAACAGGTCCGGCGTCGGCACCTGCTTGTAGTCGAGGCCCCAGACCAGCCGCACGGCCTCCTCGATGACCAGGATGAAACCGAAGGTCAGCAGCAGCTGGTAGACGTGATCGCGGTCATAGACGGGTTTGAGCGCCAGCCGCTCCATCGCCGCGCCGAGCACGGCCACGACCAGCGGCGCCAGCGCCAGGCCGATCCAGAACGAGCCGGTCCATTGCACGATCTGGTAGCAGACATAGGCGCCCAGCATGTAGAGCGCGCCATGGGCGAAATTGATGACGCCGAGCATGCCGAAAATGAGCGTCAGTCCCGCCGCGAGCAGGAACAGAAGGAAACTCAGGCTGAGGCCGATGACGATGGTGGACAAGCGATAAGCCCTGGAAAGGCGAAGCCGAAATCAGGCAAACATGTCGAGGCCCCGACGCACGGCCAGGAGACGCGCGGCGGACGAGCCGCCGACCGGCCTCGGGACGAGCGGAGCGGCCAAGGCCGCTCCGCGTCGCGGGATCACGAGCAGGCGTCGAACAGGTTCGCCGGCTCGAAGACATTGGTGATCTTCATGGTCAGCGGCGGCAACGGCGCCTGGCCCTCGGTGACGACGCCCCAGAGCCCGACCTGGGCGGCCTGGTGGTCGCAGGCGCGCATGGTCTTCCGGCCTTCCAGCGAATTCTCGCGGGTGCTGGTGGCGAAGGCATCGACCCAGCGCTCGCGGTCCCAGGACTTGGTGGCTTCCACGACGTCCAGCCACCAGCTGATGCCGTCATAGGCCTCACCGGCGAAGCTCGAGGGGAACTCGCCATATTTGGCGCGATAGGCCGCGACGAAGGTCTTGTTGGCCGGCGAGTCGTAGCTGAAATGGTAGCGCACGCCGGAATAGACACCGACGGCGGCGGGGCCGACGGCGGCGGCCAGCGTCTCGTCCTGCAGCACCGGGCCGAACTGCACCTTGGTCCGGCCGAGACCGACCTGGCCGGACTGCTTGAGGAAGGTCACCGCGTCATTGCCGGTGACGAAGACCGCGATGCCGTCGGCGTCGGACTTGGCCATCTTGTCGACGATGACCGAAAAGTCGCGATTGCCCAGCGGCGCGAAATCGATGCCGACAATGGCGATGCCCAGCTTCTCCGCCTCGGTCTGGAACATGGTCCAGCCGTCACGCGTCGCCTGATAGTCGGCGGCGACGCCGTAGATCTTCTTGAGCCCCCTCACCTTGGCGAATTCGAGCGACATGCGGATTTCCATGCCGAGCGTGTTGGAGGTGCGGAAGGTGTAGCGCGAGCCGTTGACGCGGGTGATCTTGTCGTCGGCGGAGATGGTGACGAGCAAGGGCACCTTGCGCTGATCGGCGAGGCTCTGCAGCGCCAGCGTCGAGGCCGAACCGACCGCGCCGAAGATCATCTGCGCGCCGCCGGCGAGCAGCCGGGTCGCCTTCTGCACCGCCGGCTGCGGCTTGGTCTCGTCGTCTTCCCAGGAGACGCGGATAGGCTTGCCGAGCACCTTGCCGCCGCGATCGGCGATGGCCAGCTCGACGCCCTGGCGCATGTCCTTGCCGATGATGCCATAGGCGCCGGAAAATGCCAGGATGCCGGCGATATGGAAGTCCGCCGGCTCGGCGGCATAGGCCGCCGTCGCCGGCACGCCGGTCGACAAAGCCGCGATCGCGGCGTTCCGCATGAAGTGACGACGGTCCATTTCTGGCCTCCCGAGCTGGTCCGGCCATGCAAGGGCTGGACGTGTCTTTTACTTGCCGGTAGGTCTAAGATTACTCTCGAGTAGGAGTCAATCGGCCGGTTGGCCGATACCGACGGCAGGACCAGCCGCGCCACGCTGGCCCGATGTCGCATTATGCGGCAGAAGGTCGCGCGGTAGGATCGCGACCGGACAAGAAGGAGCCGACATCCCATGGGGGGAGCGAGACGAACAGCCACGGAGACGGCAGGCGACAAGGCCGTTCTTTGGCGCAGCGCAGATCTTCGCCAGGAACAGCATGACAAGAAGCGCCGGCTGATCCTGGTGACGGCGGCGCGCATCTTCACCGATCTCGGCTTTCACAAGGCGACGATCGACCATATCGCGGCGGCGCTGAAGGTCACCAAGCCGACGATCTATTATTACATCGACAGCAAGGAAGACATTCTGTTCCAGATCACCAGCCAGGCGCTGGCCGATCTGGACCAGGCCCTGTCGGAGGACAGCGACACCACCTTGCCGGCGATCGAACGCCTGGAGCGATTCTGCCGCATCTATGGGCGGATCATCCTGACCGATTTCGGCATCTGCCTGGCCGTCGTCAGCGACCGCTCGCTGAGCCCGGAATCACGCAAGAAGCTGCGTCAGCTCAAGAAGGAGTTCGAGACGCGGGTGCGCCGCATCGTCGACGACGGCCGCAAGGACGGCAGCATCCAGGTCGATGACGCGCGCATGTTCAGCTTCGCCTTGTTCGGAGCGATCAACTGGGCGCCGCAATGGTATTCCGGATCGGGGGCGCTGAGCGCCGACGAGATCATTTCGTCGATCCTGGCGATCTTTCGAAAGGCCGCCGCCGACGGCGTAGCCCCTCGTCCCCTTCCCACGCCCTGACCGGCGCCGTCAGGCTTACCCCGATCAAGGCCGCAGCGCGGCCAGGACCTCCTCCGCCGCGCGCAGCCCGGAGGCCCAGGCCCCGTGGGCGGTCGAGAAGGCCGTCGGATGGGTCGCCTCGCCGGCCCAGAACAGCCGCCCCTCGGTCGGCGCGGCCAGCACGGCGCGCGCGCCGGCATGCATCGGCAGGGCATGGGAATAGGCGCCGAGCGCCCAGGGATCACGCAGCCATCCGGTCTCGGCGATCGGCGTCAGGCGCTTGACGAAATCGCCGCCCATCAGCGCCTTCAGTTCGTCGAGCGCGAAGGCGGTGATCGCGCCGTCTCCGGCGGCCTCCAGCGCCCGGGCATGGCGACCGCCGACAAAGGCCTCGATGAAGGGACGGCCATAGGGCCGGACGTGGAAACTCGCCGTCTCAGCCCGGTCGGTGCGGCCGAAGAAATGGCTGCCTTCGGCCACGGACTCGGGTTCGGCGAGGGCAAAGAAGGCCTTATCGGCAAGCCCGAGCGGCAGGTGCCCGGCGGCTTCGGCCTTGCCGTCGAGCGCCGGCGAGAACCGGATCCGCTGCTCGGCAAGGTGCGGCGTCGGCACGGTGACGATGACCGTCCGGGTGTCGATCTCGCCCTTGGCCGTGCTCAACCGGATCGGCCTGCGGCTATGGTCGATGTGCTGCACCGCGCAGCCGGGCTCGACCGTCACCGCCGCGCCGAGCGCCGCGATCGCGGCGCCATAGCCCGCGCGCACCCGATAATTCACCTCGGTGTCCTGATAGGTGGTGTAGTCGAGCACCGAGACATGCTCGAATTCGGCGCCGTTGTAATAGGAACTGACCGCATTCATCAGCGGGTTCCAGCGATTGCCCGGTTCGAAGAGATCGGCGGCCGGCCGGTCTATTCCGGTCCGCGCGGCCGCATCGATGCGCATCTCGAAGGCATCGAAGGCCTCGGCGAACAGCTGCTGGTCGGCCACCGAAAAATGCTGCTCGCCGGACTGCCGCTGCCAGGCCGCCGGCGTCCGGTCGAGCTCGAACCCCAGGCCTTCGATCATCGGTACCAGCGGATTGATATCGGCCGAATGCAGCCAGCCGCAGCCGAGATCGACCGGGAAGCCGGCATCCGGTGCCGGCACCAGTCGCACCGTCTCGGCGCGCCCGCCGATGCGGTCCCGGGCCTCGACGACCAGCACTGCGAGCGGCGCCGCCGCCAGCCTGACAGCAGCTGCCAGGCCGGCCGCGCCGGCGCCAATGATCACCACGTCGTAATCGGATCGCATGGACATTCTGCTGCTCTTGCATATCGGGCCGGCCAAGGGAGCGGCCTGCCCTGGATAGATAGCGAGGTTGTCATTGCGGCGCAGCCGGGCGCGGCACGGGCGCGGACGAAAACCAGACATGCGGATAGATCGCCGTGGCCGTTTCATCGGGCGCCCGCTCGGCGGTCAGCCAGGCGGACCGGGTCGACCAGGCTGCCGCGCTGTCGGGCACCTTGCTGCATGCCTCCGCACTTGATGCCCCGACACAGGGAATGAACCAGGCCGGCATCAAGGGCTCGACGGCGAAGGCGCTTCCGATACGCCTGACGATCACGGCCAGCGCCACGCTCTGGGACGGTCGCCAGGGAAAGATCATCCGGCCATGAGGGCGCAGCGCCTGGAACCAGGCAAGCGGCGGCGCGGCGACACCGGCATTGACATAGATGATATCGGAGGCGGGGATCGCGCGCCTCGTCGCATCGCCCGTCGTGACGGAGACGGCCTCGAACGGCTCGAGATTGCGTGTTGCCCTCGAAGCGAGGTCCGGATCGATCTCGAAAGCCTCCACCTTGCCGCCGGGCAGGGCCAGCATCGACAGGATCGCGGTGTAATAGCCGGTTCCAGCGCCAATGTGGCAGATGACGTCGCCGCCCTGGGGCGCCACGGCGCCGATCCAGGCGGCGTGCAGGAAGGGCTCGCCGTTGTTGATCCCCTTCGCGGCGTCCAAAGCCACGAGGGCGTTCTGGTAGAGGTAGGCCGGGTCGGCGCTCGGCGTTACGATATAGCGACTGCCGACCATGATCTGCCACGGACCGGCCGGGACGAAGGCTTCACGCGGCACGAACTCGAAGATGCGCTCGAGCCGCGGGTCGGCAGAGTGGCTCGCCACGGCCATCAGCCGGGCATGGAATTTCCGGATCTCGTCCAGGCTCGCACGTGCACGGCTCACGATCGCCTCGTCTCTTGCTGATCATCGGGTAGGCGATCATGCGCGACTTCTTCGTGACAGGCACGCGGTCACATAGCGCGGTGTCCGGACGGCAGGCGCTATCGGTGCAGCCATGCGTCGCCGCCAGATGACATTGCGACCAACCGGACCGCGGCGACTCGCGCCCACATGCAGTCGCAAAGCTCATGACAGAATGCACAAATTCGCATGCTAAATGTCTAGAGGCCGACAGTTCAAATCTTTAACTGTAAAATGTCCGACATTGTCAAATTCAATACTTATCACAAACTCGTGATTGTTGTGTGTTACACGGAAAATCTGAAGCTTAATTATTGACTCGACGACAGTCATTGCTGATTTCTCTCCTGTCCTTAGCAACAGGAGGGAGCAAATGGCTCACCAGATCCGCAAGTCCTCGGTCGTCGCCGCGTCCCTGGCCGTCGCCGCCACGCTCATGTTCGCACGCGGCGCCGAGGCCCAGTCGGCCACGTCGTCACGGCGCGCCGACGTCGGCGTGCAGCGGCAATGCCACGAGGCGGTTCAGCGCCGCCTGCCCGGCAGCGACACCAGCACGACACTCGAATACAACAAGAACGCTCTGTATTTCTCCTGCGTGCAGAACGGCGGCTCGATCCCCGGATCGAACTGAGGATCGCGCGGCGCCGGCCCTTCCGCCGCCAGCACCGGCAGCACGCAACGAAAGCCGCCTACGGGCGGCTTTCTCTTTTTCGGAGAGCGTTTCGAAGCGCGCTGGCGCGGAATGCCGTATCGCGCGCTGATCGAGGCTTGCCTCGATCAGCTTCGCCCAGGGCAAGGCTCGGCGGCCGCGCCGGCCGTGGTCAGGAGCCCTGACCGCCGATTTGGCTGAGCTTGGCGGCATCAAGGACTTCGATACCGCCATAACGGCGGCGGATCGCGTCCTGCTTCTCCAGCTTGCCGAGAAGCTGGTTGACCGTCTGGCGCGACAGGCCGAGCATCAACGCCAGTTGCTCCTGCGACGCGGTGAGAAGCGCACGCTGGTCCGTCGGGCGGAAGCCATGGCCTTCGAAGATCGCCAGGATACGCCGCGCGACGCGGGTGAGGCTCGACCCCGACTTGGAGTCCTCGATGGCCTTGAAGGCCACGCGCGTCTTCAGGGCCGTCAGCAGGCCCATGTCGCGCCAGTAGCGTGGCTCACGCTCCAGGATGGACTTGATGGCTTCCTGGGGGATCTGGATGACGGTTGCCGGCCCTTCTGCCCGTGCGTCATGGGTGCGCAGGCCTTCGTCGAACAACTCCATCTCGCCGAACCAGTAAGGCGCCTCGATGATCGCCAGGATAGCTTCCTTGGTGCCCTCGCCGCCGCCGCCGATCAGCAGCCGGCCGTCGACGAGGCAAAAGAGGCCGGTGGCCGGTTCACCGCGACGGGCGAGATAAGCGCCGTCGGCAATCTCGACGATCTGGGAATGCTCGATCAGGCTGTCCTGCAAACCCGGCGGGCAGGCCTGAAACCACGAGTTCTGTTGAAGGATTTGGCGTATGTTGACGAAATTGATCCGCATTGCACGGTCCCCGATATCCTGCCAGCAACCGCTGGATATCCAGAGCCGAGCCATCGCTTGCGATGACCAAACCGAGCCGGACGCCCCAACAGCCGCAACCAGACCCACCGGACTAATCCGGCAGGCTGCCTTCGAACGATGGGACCACGCCTATCCGGTCGTTCGCGGCTCTCACTTAGGCAGTGCCGGGCCGCTCCGCCACCCCCCTGGACGACCAGCGAATGACGGCCCACAGGCGACGACGATCACATCCGCGGCATCGACACCGGCCCGAAACCGCAGCATTTTGTTTCAAGCCGGTCTTTTTGAGCGGCCGCGCCGCATGTTTCGCGACATCGTGACGTGCCCGCGGTCAAGCTGAAACAAGATGCGGCAAAGCTCCGTCCCGGGTCGCAGCACCTGCATCCAAGGCGGATTGGCCGCGAACGCGCCTGGGGTCGCCCGCCGGCAAGGCGGGCGACCTTTGCGTTGCGCGGCCGGACGTCGGCCGAGCCTCCGGCCGGCGCGGCGCTCAGGCGCCGGCGAACTTGATGTTGGTGTCGAGGAACTCGTTGGTCGCGGCCTTGGCCGGGTCGAGCGGCCGGACATCCTCGAAATAGGCCCGCACGAGTTCGTAATCGTCCTTGATCCGGTCCTGGTTGAACGCGCCGAGCGCCACCTGGGTGGTCGTCGGGTCGCGCATCAGCTCCAGGATTCGCTTCCACTGGTCACGCTGGTTGGCCTCGTCGAGGCCGGAGACGGAGGCCAGAAGCGCCTTCAGGCCCGGCCCGATATCGGCGATGCAAGCGGCGAAGGCGCGCTGAGAGACGCGGACGAAATTGCGCACCACATCCTTCTTGGCCGCCAGGAAATCGTCATTGACGATGACCGAATTGCCATAGGGGTTGAGGCCGATATCGCGCCAGGCGAGGAAGCCTAGATCGGCGCCGAACTCGCGCAGCTTCAGGTCGTGCTCATTGTAGAAATCCGAGGTGATGTCGATGGTCTTGCCGCGCAGCGCCTGGATCTTGGCCTGCGGACTGACATTGACGAAGCGCACCGAGGCCGGATCGATGCCGACCTTCTTGGCGAAGGCCGGCCACATCAGCCGCGAGGCGTCGCCCGGCGGATTGCCGATCGAGCGTCCCGGAAAATCCTTGGCGCCGGTAATGCCGCTCGACTTCAGCCAGTAGAAGCCTTGCGGCGAATTGGCATAGACCACCATGACCGCGGTGAGCTTGCTGCCGCGGCTCTTGGCGAGCAGCGCCGTCGCCATGTCGGCAATACCGATTTCCGAGCTGCCCGCGGCAACCCGCTGGGCGGCCGCCCCCGAGCCCCGGCCGGTCTCGATGACGAGATCGATGCCGGCCTCGGCGTACCAGCCCTGCGCTTTGGCGTAATAATAGGGCGCGTGATCGGCGGTCGGCGTCCAGTTGAGCACCAGATTGATCTTTTCGGCCGCGCTCGCGCGGTGCGGCAGCATCAGGCCGGCCCCGGCCAGGCCGCCGAGCACGGTCCGGCGCGTCACGCCATGAAGCATTTTTGTCATTGCATTCCTCTCTGTCATCGCATCGTCAGCGGATCGACGGCATCCCGACCCTCATCATCGCCGCCTCGGCCATGGCCCATTTCGGCATGCCCGGCCCGGCCGTCGTCATGGCCGCAGCCGGCTGCCATTCAGGCGACCACCCGCATTGTCATGACAAAATCGCGGCTTGGCCAGGGCGCAGTTGCCAGTGCGTCAATCCGCAACGGGGGTATCGCCCCCGATGCGCCCGGCATTCGCGTCCAAGGCTTTGCCTGTCGTCATGCGGCATGCCGGTCAGCGCCCCCCCCATGCCGCTCAGTCCCGACCCTTTCGCGCCAATCCGCCGACGTTCCGGCGTCAGGGCTAATAGGTCCCTGTCCGCACCTCGAAATGGGTCGCCTTGCCGAGGGTTCCCATGCCGCGCGCCAGCCAGTCCGCCGTCCAGTCGATCATCGCGTCGACCGGTACCTCCGGATAGCCGAACAGCCCTTCCGCGAGGCTGGTATCGGCAACCCAGGCGGTCGGCGCCTCCTCTTGACGCAGTATCGGCGCCTTGTCGAAGCGGCGTCCGAACGCCAGCGCCAAGGCGCGAATGCTCAGCGTCTCGGGACCGGTGATGTTGAAGGGAACGCAAGGCACCTGTCCGTGCCGCAGCGTGCGCAAGGATTGACTGCAGGCGTCGCCCTGCCAGATCACGTTGACATGGCCCATCGAGAGATCGATCGGCTCGCCACGGAGCACCTTCGATCCGATGTCGTGCAGCACGCCATAGCGCATGTCGATCGCGTAGCTCAGACGAATGATCGAGCCCGGCGACTGATGCTGTTGCGAGAAATGCCGGAAGACGCGCTCACGCCCGACGCATGACATGGCATATTCGCCTGGAGGGCCGAGCTCGTCGGTCTCGCGCGAACCGCCATTCAGGACGGGTGCAAACGGATAGACGCAGATCGTTGAAAACACGACGCAACGGCTGCCCGCGAAATGGTCCGCGACCATGCCCGGGACATAGGCGTTCATGGCCCAGGTCAGATCCTCGCCGCCGGCCGATCCGAATTTGCGGCCCGCCATGAAGACGATGTTCTTGACCTTGGGCAGCGCCGCGATGTCCTCGCGCTTGAGCAGGTCCGCGGAGATCGTCTCGATAGCGTGCCTCTCGAGATAGCGCTTGCTTTCCGGATCGCTGAAGCGCGCGACGCCGATGACGCGGCGATCCGGCACCGCCCGCTTGGCCATTCGCGCCAGCGTCGGCCCCATCTTGCCTGCAACCCCAATGATCATGATGTCGCCATCCACCGCCTGAAGATCGGCGATCAGGCCGGCTGACGGACGCGACAGAAATTCGTCCAGCATTTCGACGTCGTCGAAGCGCACCGGCCGGCCGTCCGGTCGCGAGGCCGGCGCGTCGCGCCGGCTCTCCTGGCCGCGTTCCGACGGAGCCGATGCCGCCCCCGGGGTTTCTGATTTCTGGGTGGTCATTCGCTGTTTCTCCACGTCACCGACGTCACATCGATCGCAGGCGGATATCCTCGGCGGTCATCCCTGCATGGGGCTTTCATTGGTCTCGACATCGGCATCGAAGACGGCCGTGAGCATGGCCAGGTAGTCGTCTTCGCGCGCCGGGCGCGGGTTGGTCTGCGCGCTGACATCATCGGCGGCCATGCTGGCCATCCTCGGCAGGATGGCGTGGCTCACGCCCATCGCCCGCAAGGTCGTCGGCAGGCCCAGGCGACGGGTCAGTGCGGCGAACCATTGCGCGAGATCTGCGTCGGCGGCGAGGCCGAGCGCCCGGCGCATGCGGCCGTACTTGTCACCGACGCTCGGCGCGTTGAAGCGCAGCACCGGCGGCAGCAGCACCGCGTTGAGCGTGCCGTGGTGCAGCACCGGAGACCGCAGCGTCCCGAGCGAATGGCTGAGCGCATGCACCGCGCCAAGCCCCTTTTGAAAGGCGAGGCCGCCCTCCAGCGAGGCCATCATCATCTGCCAGCGCGCCTCGACATTCGCGCCGTCGTCGCAAGCCTTGTCGATCCAGGCGCTGGCACGGGCCAGGCCGTCGAGCGCGATGGCATCGGCCGGCGGGTTGATCCGCGGCGAGAGGAAGGTTTCGACGCAATGGGCGATGGCATCCATGCCGGAGCCGGCGGTCATGCCCCGCGGCAGTCCAAGGGTCAGGAGCGGATCACAGAGGGCCAGTTTCGGAATCAGATGAGGACTGATGACCGCGCGCTTGTGGCCGTCATTCATCACGATCACGGCTGCCCGGCCAACCTCGCTGCCGGTTCCCGACGTGGTCGGCACGGCGATGACCGGTGCTGCCGCGGAGGTGATGCGGTCACTGCCTCCCGTGAAGGCCGCATAGCCGATCAGGTCGCCGCCATGCGTTGCCTTCAGAGCGACGGCCTTCGCAAGGTCGATCGGTGATCCGCCACCGAACGCAACGATTCCGTCGCATCCCCCCTCACGGTATTGCCGCGCCGCCATGTCGACGGCGGCTTCGGTCGGGTTGGGCGGCGTATCCGCATAGAGGCGCTCGTCCGGGACGACGCCCAGAACCTCGGCGAGGCGGTCCATCAGCCCCGCGCGCATGATGCCCCGGTCGGTGGCGATCAGCGGACGGGACACGCCAAGCGTCCGCAGCTGATGGCCCAGCTCCAGCAAGGCTCCATTCTCGAAACGGACCGTGGTCAGATAGGAGATGATCGTCATGACGTGACCCTCGCCGGTCGCCGGACAGTGTCAGAGCGCGGACAGCCGGTCGGCCATCGAGGGCGGCGCCCAGTCCGCCTTGATATTGAGGTCGGCGAGAATGACCTGGGCGGCATTGTACCCGGGCAGGCCGGTAATATTGCCGCCGGGATGGCTGCTCGAGCCGCAGAGATAAAGTCCAGGGAGATGGCCGCGATAGTGTCCCGCACCGCGGAACGGACGGTCATAACCGATCTGCCCCTTGGTGAAGGCGCCGATGAGCAGGTCGCCCTCGCGCATGTTCGGCAGGCAGCGCTCGACATCGAGCGGCGACCGCGTGAACGACCCCATCACGGCATCGGCGAGATTGGGCGCGTGACGGGTCCAAAGGCCGAGCATGTCGCGGCCGTGGTCATTGCGCACCCGGTCCCAGTTGCTTGCATCGCCGTTGAGGCGATAGGGCAGCTTTTCCCACATGAAGGCCGTGTGCTTGCCTTCGGGTGCCTGGCTCGGGTCGAACACCGTGGGACAGGCCCCCCACATGACCGTGGGCGGCATGGTGCCGGCCTCGTGATGCCGGACGATGTCCGGGTACTGGTCGACATGGTCGAGCCCCATGATCACCATGAAGGCGCGGTCGAGTTCCGGTCGCTCGGCGGCAAGGGCGTAGCGTGGCGCTTCGCGCAGATTGAGGTTCAACGCGAACAGCGGCGCGATCAGATTGTACTGAAACTGCTCGGCCTGCTCGCGAAACCCGCTCGGCAGCACCATGGGATCGAGCAGATCCAGGAACGTCTGATGGGGATTGAGCGCGGAGGCGACGAAATGCCGGGCGCGGATGACCTCACCGCCCTGGGTTTCAATGCCGACGGCCTTGCCCCCCTCGACGATGATCTTCCTGGGTTCGGTCAGGACGCGGATCTTTCCGCCCGCCTCGCGGACCGCGCCTTCGAGCGCACGGGCCAGTGCCGCAGTGCCGCCGCGCGACATCTGCGCCTTCGACGGGCTCGCCAGCAAAGCCGCGATATGATGCCCGAAGCCGCGCACGCGCAGGTCGACTTCGCGAAGGCCATTGAAAAAGAGCAGGCCGGCCTGGATCACCGGGCTTTCAAATTCCCGATGAACGAATTCGAGCGGCGACAGCGCGCTGACCTCCAGGAGCCGGCGTCCGGCCGCGCTACGCTGAAGCAAGGCCACGCGTTCATCCGGCGGCAGCGGCGGAGACCTGCCCTCCCATGCCAGGATGTTCTGCACGACCGGCACGAATTCTTCGTGCCATCGCACCAGCGTCTCGGCGTCGCGCTTGCTGAACTGCGCGAAGGACTCGACGGTCTTGCGGAAGTCGGTCCACCACTCCAGGGCGCGGCCGTCCTTCGTCAGGAGAACGACATTCAGCTCCGGCTCGATATAGACCGCGCCGTGGCGCTCGAGTTCGAGATCGGCGTACCAAGGCATCGCCGTGATGGCGCGCTGAAAGAAGGCGTGGGTATTGTGCAGGAAGCCGGGGAAGCTCGGGTCTTCCATCGTGCTGGCCCCGCCACCGACGACCACGCGGCGCTCGACGGTCAGGACATCGAGACCGGCCTTGGCGAGATAGGCCTGCAGGATGAGGCTGTTATGGCCTCCGCCAAGTATGATGCCATCGTAGACCGTGGTCATGCAACCCTCCCCCGAAGTCGTGTGAGCATTCAGCCCTTGAGGAAAAAGCTAACATCGGCGAATCTGCACGTCAACTAGATGGTTGGTTGATTGTGAAACTGACGTTGACGTGAGCCACTGGATTCCCCTCGACTTTTCCGGCGGCGAAGGTCGCGGCCTGCGCGCCGACCTTGCCGATCGCCTGAGCCCGACCGGCCATGCGCGCCTGCGAGCGATCTTCGACAATCTCAGGAAAAGCGGGAGCAGGCCTGGCACGCCCGGATCATGCGGGTGGCGGCCAGCGGCAAGGCGCGGCGGCGGCCATGCTTCGCCGACGCCGAAAGCCCGGCAAGATCGACACACTTGACGACGGCGCCGGGGCCGCGGCCTTCGTAAACGCGTCGAGGCGGATCACTGCCGACATCCGCCCGCAATCGGGAGGGATCAACCAGTTGGTTGCACGCCGCGAATTGTCCGATGCCTCAATCGGCGGCTGAGCCTTTCGGCGCGGAAGTTGGAGCCGCCACCCAGGCGTAGATTTCCCACAGATGCCCGTCGGGATCACGGAAAAAGCAGCAGCGGGCACCCCACGGGAAGTCGCGCGGGGGCGCATCGAAGGCGACGCCACCAGCCGAAAGGCGACCGTGGAGACGATCCACCTCGTCGGGCGAATCCATCAAGAGGCCGGCGAAGTTGCGGGCGCTGGTGGACAGCGACACGCCGCTCAACGCCGTCTGCGCGATCATGGCATCGCATTGCCAGAGTGCGAGCGAGATAGCCCCGGCATCGAACTTCGCGAAAGTCGGGCCGTCCACGGACAGAGGGAAGCCCAGTGTGTCGCGATAGAAGGTTATCGCGCGATCGAGATTCTCGACCGCCAGACAGATGTCGGCGAGACGGATCCTGCTCATGGCGGTGCCTTCAGCATTCGGCGAGATTGACGGCGAGGCCTCCGAGCGAGGTCTCCTTGTATTTCGACTGCATGTCGCGGCCGGTCTCGCGCATGGTGGCGATGACCTTGTCGAGCGAGACGACATGGGTGCCGTCGCCCTGCAGGGCGAGGGACGCGGCATTGATGGCATTGACCGTGCCGAAGGCGTTGCGCTCGATGCAAGGCACCTGGACCAGGCCGCCGATCGGATCGCAGGTCATGCCGAGATGGTGCTCCATGCCGATCTCGGCGGCGTTCTCGACCTGCTCGTTCGTGCCGCCGAGCACCGCCGCCAGGCCGGCCGCGGCCATGGAACAGGCGACGCCCACCTCGCCCTGGCAGCCGACCTCGGCACCCGAAATCGAGGCGTTCATCTTGAACAGCGCGCCGATCGCCGAAGCGGTCAGGAGGAAGCGCCTGATACCCTCGGCATCGGCGCCCCGGCAATGGTCGCGGTAATAGCGCAGCGCCGCCGGCACGATGCCGGCCGCACCATTGGTCGGCGCGGTGACGACCCGGCTGCCGGCGGCATTCTCCTCGTTGACGGCAATGGCATAGAGACTGAGCCAGTCCATCACCTCGTGCGGCGCGCGCGTATTGGAACCGGCGGCGGCATCGAGCTTGCGTTTCAGCGCCGGCGCCCGGCGGCGGACATGCAGGCCACCGGGCAATTCGCCCTCGGTGACCATGCCGCGATCGATACAGGCCATCATGACGCTGGCGACCCGGTCGAGATGGGCCTCGACATCCGTCGCCGGACGCCGGCTCACCTCATTGGCCATGACCATGTCGGCGATCGTCAGGCCGGCGGCGGCGCCCATGGCCAGCAGGTCGCGGCCGGAACGGAAGGGATAGGGAACCGGCCCGCCGGTTTCGACCTGGGGCTCGCCGATCGCCTCCTCGCGCAGGACGAAGCCGCCGCCGACCGAGCACCAGCGTTCGCTCGCCAGCACCACGCCCGCGCCGTCCAGTACGGTGAAGGCGAGCGTGTTGGGATGAGACGGCGTGGCGCTGACGCCGTCGAAGACGATGTCGTCGGCGGCATCGAAGCGGATCGCCCGGCGGCCGGCGAAACGCAGCTCATGCCGGTCGCGAACACCCGCCACGATGCTCTCGGCGGCGTCGGGATCGATGGTATCGGGCGCCTCGCCCGCCAGCCCCAGGATGACCGCCTTGTCGGTGCCGTGGCCCTTGCCGGTCCAGGCGAGCGAGCCGAACAGGTCGGCGCGGACACGTGCGACACGCGGCAGCAGGCCGGCGCCCGCGACGGACGCCGCGAAGGCGGCGGCCGCCTTCATCGGCCCGACCGTGTGCGAGGATGACGGACCGATGCCGATCTTGAACAACTCGAAGACGCCGATCATCGTGCCGCCCGCTGTCTGAATATGAAAACCGTCAGGCGCGCTCGTCGCGCCCCGCGCCCGGCAATTGCCGGACAGGGGTCGCGACGGAGCGCCTGTTATCGACCTGCACCGCCCCGATTCCCGCGCCGCCGCAACCTCGGCCATGACCGGCTCCGCAGCGGCATTCCCGCGTCCGCAGCGGACCCTCGGTCAACCGGGGTCCGCCATGGCGCATCGATCCGCTGGGCACGGGAAGCCGCGGGTGAGCGTTCGTCTCGTTGCGAACAAGTCCCTCAGGAACCGACGAACTTGATGCTAGTATCGAGGAACTCATTGGTCGCGGCCTGGGTCGGGTCGAGCGGCCGGACATCCTCGAAATAGGTGCGCAGGAGTTCGTAATCTTCCTTCAGTCGATCCTGGTTGAATGCGCCGAGCGCCACGTCCGTGGTCGTCGGATCACGCATCAGTTCGAGGATCCGCTTCCACTGGTCCCGCTGGTTGGCCTCGTCGAGGCCCGAGACCTGGGCGAGCAGCACCTTCAATCCCGGTCCGATATCACGGGCACAGGCGGCAAAGGCGCGCTGCGAGACGCGGACGAAATTGCGTACCACGTCCTTCTTGCGGGCAAGGAAGTCGTCGTTGACGACGACCGAATTGCCGTAGGGGTTGAGCCCGATATCACGCCAGAGCAGGAAGCCGAGATCGGCGCCGAACTCGCGCAGGATGATGTCGTGCTCGTTGTAGAAATTGCTGGTGATGTCGATGGTCTTGCTGCGCAACGCCTGGATCTTGGCCTGAGGACTAACGTTGACGAAGCGGACCGAGGCCGGGTCGATGCCGGCCTTCCAGGCAAAGGCCGGCCACATCAGGCGCGCCGCGTCGCCCGGCGGATTGCCGATCGAGCGACCAGCGAAGGTCTTCGGGCCGGCAATGCCGTTGCTCTTGAGCCAATAGAAGCACTGGGGCGAATTTGGGTAGACCGCCATGACCGCGGTGAGCTTGCCGCCACGGCTCTTGGCGAGCAGCGCCGTCGCCATGTCGGCAATGCCGAGGTCGGAGCCGCCGGAGGCAACCTTCTGGGCGGCGGCACCGGAGCCGCGACCGGCCTCGATGACCAGATCGATGCCCGCCTGTTCGTACCACCCCTGGGCCTTGGCGTAAAAATAGGGCGCGTGATCGGCGTTCGGTGTCCAGTTCAGCACGAGATTGACTTTTTCGGCCGCGCTCGCGCGGCGCGGCAGCATCAAGCCGGCGCCGGCAAGGCCGCCGAGAAAAGTCCGGCGTGTGGCGCCTCGGATCATTTTTGTCATTGTGTTCCCCTCTGTCGTCGGATCATCGGCCGATCGGGGCCTTGCGCGGCCCAAGATAGCGGCGGGTCGGGACCCCCTGGGTCAGGACGACGGCGACGGTACACAACTAGTTGGTTGAGTGCTAGAGTGAGATTCAGGAAGCGAAACGAGACCGATTACGATGTCGACAATCAATCCCAACACCGCAGCGCCGCTACGGAAGAAGGGTCAGCGCGACCCGGAAGCGACGCAGCGCGCGCTGCTCGCCGCAGCCATTGCCGAATTTGCCGAGAAGGGGCTCGCCGGTGCCCGGATCGACGAGATCGCGCGGCGCTCGGGCGTCAACAAACAGCTCGTCTACCACCATTTCGGCAACAAGGACGACCTCTACCAGGCCGCCCTCGAACAGGTCTATGCCGAGATCCGGACACGCGAGCGCGAACTCAAGCTCGGCGACCTGCCGCCGCTGGCGGCGATGGAAAAGCTCGTCGGCTTCACCTTCGACTATCTTGTCGAGCACCCCGAATTCGTTGCCCTGCTGAATGACGAGAACCGCCAGGCGGCACGCCATGTCGGGCGCTCCAGCCGGCTGCAGGACATGCATTCGCCGCTGATCACGCTCTTGCAGGACACCCTCGACCGCGGCGCGCAGGAGGACGTCTTCCGCACCGATCTCGACCCGCTGAACATCTATATCTCGATCGCCGCCCTCTCCTATTTCTACTTTTCCAACGGCCTGACGCTGTCGGCGATCTTCGGCAGCGATCTGGGGACAGCCAAAGCGGTGGCAGCCCGCCGCCGCCACGTGGTCGCCTTCGCGCTCGGGGCGCTGCGTCCGGTCGCATGATTTAATACAACTGGTTGGTTGACAACAACACGAAGTGTTTCTAGCTTCCAGGCAAATCCGCGACTGAGCCGGATATCGACGAGAGGGATCCATGCTGACCGGTCCGGATCAGAACGCAACAGCCGAGGCCGATGCCGCCGCGACCCGCCGGGCCGACCGACGTGCCCTCGCGCAGCGCTGGGCCGCAGTGGTGGCGGTCCATGTCGCCCTGGTCCTCGCCTGGCAATTCGGGGTGCGCGCCACCTCGCTCCCGGCCTTCGTGCTGCCGGCTCCGACCGACATCCTGGCGACGCTGGCCAAGGGCAATTACGCGTGGCGCGCCAATACCCTGGTGACGGCGGCCGAGATCCTCGGCGGCTTCGCGCTCGCGACCACCGCCGGCGTCGTGCTGGCATTGATGTTCTCCTGGTCGCGGCTCCTGACGCTGGCGGTGTTTCCGCTGCTGGTCACCCTCAACATGATCCCCAAGGTGGCGCTCGGCCCGCTGGTCATCGTCTGGTTCAGCTACGGCATCGGCACCAATATCCTGATCACCTTCAGCCTGTGCTTCTTCCCGATCCTGCTCACCACGCTGCGCGGCCTGCAGGAGGTCGAGCCGGACCTGCTCGATCTCGTCCGCTCGCTCAAGGGCTCGCGCTGGAAGGTCTTCCGCTACATCCAGCTGCCGGGGTCATTGCCCTATATCTTCTCCGGCATGAAGGTCGCGGCGATCCTGGCGGTCGCCGGCGCGGTGGTCGGTGAGTTCATCGCCTCCGAGCGCGGCCTCGCCTATCTGATGATCCAGGTGCAAGCGTCCCTCGATACCCCGGCCATGTTCATGGCCGTGCTGCTCCTGACCCTCATCGGCATCGCTCTCTATCTCGTCGTGCTGGTGGCCGAGCGCCTCTTCGTGCCGCGCGATGCAAGGAAATAGACCATGACCGATATCGCGAACGCCGCAACCGACTGGCTCGACCCGTCCAACCTGCCCGACCGCTTCGATACGAGCGACGAGATCGATGCCTTCATGGCCCGTCCGAGTCGGGCCCTGGCCGACGATCTCGCCGCCCTCGACGGCGACATCATGATCCTCGGCGTCGGCGGCAAGATGGGACCGACGCTCGCGCGGCTCGCCCGCAATGCCGCCCCGGACAAGCGTGTCATCGGCGTGGCCCGGTTCAGCGAGAAGGGCCTGCGCGACAGCCTCGAGCACCACGGCGTCGAGACCATCGCCTGCGACCTGCTCGACCGCGGCGCGGTCGAGGCCCTGCCCAAGGCCAAGAACATCATCCTGATGGCCGGCCGCAAATTCGGTGCCGCCGGCGACCAGCCGCTCACCTGGGCGATGAATGTACACGTGCCCGCGCTGGTCGCCGAAGCCTTCCAGCGCTCGCGCATCGTCACCTTCTCCACCGGCTGCGTCTACCCGTTCGTCGCTGTCGACAGCCAGGGCTCGACCGAGGACAGCGTGCTGACCCCGCCTGGCGAATATGCCAATTCCTGCATCGGCCGGGAGCGACTGGTGAGCTATTTCTCGGGCGTTCACCAGACGCCCGGCCGGCTGTTCAGGCTCAACTATGCCATCGACCTGCGCTATGGCGTGCTGTTCGACATCGCCAGCGCCGTGCGTGACGGCCAGCCGATCGACGTCACCATGGGCCATGTCAACGTCATCTGGCAGGGCGACGCCAATGCCCAGGCACTGCGCGCGCTCCGGCAGGCGACGGTGCCGGCCTCGCCGCTCAACGTCACGGGTCCGGAGACCATTTCGGTGCGCTGGCTTGCCCGCATGTTCGGCGAGAAGCTCGGCAGGACGCCGATCGTGACCGGCGAGGAAGCCCCGACCGCCTGGCTCAACAATGCCGCCGAGGCGGCCCGGCTGTTCGGCTATCCGCAAGTGCCGCTCGCCCGCATGATCGATTGGGTCGCCGACTGGGTCGCCCGTGCCAAGCCCGGCCTCGGCAAGCCAACTCATTTCGAGGTGCGGGATGGCGCCTACTGACCCCATCGCCATCGATCGCCTGGACATCACCGCGCTGGCCGCCGCCGGCCGGCTGTCGGAACAGGCCGGCTGGAACCAGTCGGCGGAGGACTGGCGCATCTTTTTCGACCAGGGCGCGGTGTTCGGCGTCGCGGGCGAAGGCGGCCCGGTCGCCACCGGCGCCATCCTGGCCTTCGGCGGCTTCGGCTGGATCAGCATGGTGCTGGTTTCGGCCACCGAGCGCGGACGCGGTCTCGGCACCGCCATTCTCCGTCGCTGCATGGCGGAACTGGCCTTGCTCAATTGCCTGCCGGTGCTGGATGCCACGCCACAGGGCGAGCGCATCTACGGTCCCCTCGGCTTCCTGCCGCAGTTCCCGCTCTGGCGCTGGCGCGGTGAAGGCAGAATGGCCGGAGATCCGCGTGACGCGGGCCCTGCCCGCCCAGCCGGGCCGGAGGATCTCGGAACCATCGTCGCGGCCGATGCGAGAGCTTTCGGCGCGCCGCGCCGGCGGCTGCTGTCCGGCCTGATGCAGCGTGCGCCGGCGCAGGCGCTGGTGCTGAAGGACGGCGCGGGCTTCGTGCTGGCGCGGCCCGGGCGCCTCGCCTTGCAGATCGGACCGCTGGTCGCCCCGGACGAAGCGGCCGGGCTCACACTGCTCAAGGCCGCGCTCGACCGGACCCAGGGTCCTGTCGTCCTGGACGTGCCGGAAGCCTGGGACGGCATCGCGGCCCATCTCACCGCGTCGGGCTTCCACAGGGAACGCCCCTATCTGCGCATGGCGCTCGGGCGAGACCGCCCTTTCGGCGAGCCTGGGCGGACCTTCGCCATCGCCGGACCGGAACTTGGCTGAAACCGGCCCGGGCATTTGCCCGGGCCTTGGCATGACTTCGTGGCGCCTGGCGCCGGATCAGGAGAATGAGGGGTCCATGGGTCTTCACCGTCACGCCATCCCTGAGGCGATCAGGACCGTCATTTCAGGCGGCACCGCGATTCCCGCCCATCCGCTGGCGCTCGATGCCGCACGGCGCTTCGACCGCCGCCGCCAGCGCGCCCTGACCCGCTATTACCTGGACGCCGGCGTCGGCGGCCTCGCGGTCGGCGTCCACACCACCCAGTTCGAGATCCGCGACGTCGGCCTCTACGAGCCGGTGCTGTCGGCCGCCATGGAAGACGCCAGGGCCTGGACCGACCGGCCGCTCGCCATGATCGCCGGTGTCTGTGGCCGCACCGAACAGGCGGTCAATGAGGCCAGGCTCGCGGTCTCGCTCGGCTACTCCGCCGGCCTTCTGAGCCTTGCCGCGATGAAGGGCGCCGACAACGCCGCCCTCATCGCCCATTGCCGGCGCGTCGCCGAGGAAATCCCGCTGGTTGGCTTCTATTTGCAGCCGGCCGTCGGCGGCATGGATCTCGACGCCGATTTCTGGCGCGAGTTCTGCGCCATCGACAATGTGGTGGCGGTGAAAGCGGCGCCGTTCAACCGCTACCGCACCATGGATATCGTGCGCGGCCTGGTGGCGGCGCGGGCCGAGGAGCGCGTCACGCTCTATACCGGCAATGACGATCATATCGTGCTCGACCTGCTGACCCCCTTCGTCGCCATGCGCGAGGGCCAGCCTGTCACCGTCCGCTTCCGGGGCGGCCTGCTCGGCCACTGGTCGGTCTGGACCAAGGGCGCGGTGGACCTGCTGAACCGGCTGAAGCATGCCGCCGCCGAGCCGGCGGTGTCGGCCGAACTGCTGGCACTCGACGCCCGGGTGACCGATTGCAACGCCGCCTTCTTCGATGTCGCCAATAATTTCCACGGCTGCATCGCAGGCTGTCACGAGGTGCTGCGTCGCCAGGGGCTCATGGAAGGCATCTGGTGCCTCAACCCGCAAGAAGGCCTCAGCCCCGGCCAGTCCGAACTGATCGACCGGGTCGCCAAGGAACATGCCGACCTCGCCGACGACGCCTTCGTCGCGGCCAATCTGGAGCGCTGGCTGTCATGACATCGGCGACCCTGGAAGCCGAACCGCTGATCCGCCTGCGCGACGTCAGCAAGTCCTATTCGACCGGCGGCCGCCGCTTCGTCGCCGTGTCCAATGTCACCATGGATGTCCGCGAGGGCGACATGGTGGCGCTGGTCGGCCCGTCCGGCTGCGGCAAGACCACCGTCTTGAAGATCCTCGCCGGGCTGCATGACGCCGACGAAGGTGAGGTCCGGATCGGCAGCGGCACGACCGCCTTCACGCCCGGCCGCGACGTCGGCATGGTGTTCCAGCAGGCTCTGCTGCTGAAATGGCGGACCGTGCTGGAAAACGTCATGCTGCCGGCCGAGATCCTCGATCTGCCGCACGAGGCAGCCAAGGCGCGCGCCCGCGAGCTGATCAGGATGGTCGGGCTTGCCGGCTTCGAGGACAAATACCCCTATGAGCTCTCCGGCGGCATGCAGCAGCGCGCGGCGATCGCCCGCGCGCTGGTTCATGACCCGAAGCTCATCCTGATGGACGAGCCGTTCGGCGCGCTCGACGCGCTCACGCGCGAGAAGATGAACCTGGAAATGCTGCGCATCTGGCGCGAGAGCGGCAAGACCATCCTGTTCGTCACCCATTCGATCCAGGAAGCGGTGTTCCTCGGCGCCCGCTGCGCGGTGCTGACCGCCGGCCCGGCCCGCATGGCCGATTATTTCGACATCGACCTGCCAGCCGACCGTGCCCTGGACATCAAGACCACCGACGCCTTCGGCCACTATGTGAAGCGGATCTACGGACTGCTCGGCTTCGATTGACGGCCCGCGGTTCGGCCACAGGCACCCGCGGCTTGTCATCGATCGACGCCGATGCAGGCTCCCGCCCCTAAACGATCGGCGGTCGTCTCGCCGGCCCATGCAAGTGCTCGAGCAGCGCCGCGACATCCAGAATGCGCGGCTCGGCGAACCATGGTCCGACCAGTTGCAGGCCGACCGGCAGCCCGTCGGCGGTCAGGCCGGCGGGCACGGATGCTGCGGGATGGCCCGTCAGGTTGAACGGATAGAGCGGCGCCGCCCATTCCGCATACATGGCGGTCTCGATGGAGCCGCCGGCATCGACCCGCGTCGGCGGCGCGATCATGGTCGGGGTCGCGATGATGTCGAAACGTTCGAACAGCCGCTGGACCGACCGGAACAGCGTCGTGCGCTTGTCGCCGGCCCGCTGCCATTCGACCGATGAATAGAGTGCCCCCCGTGCGATGCTGGTGCGCAGGCTCTCGGTCATCGCCTCGCCTGCGCGTTCCGCCAGCGGTCCAAGGCGCGTCGCATGCGCCGTCGTCGCCAGCACGACATAGGTCTCGAAGACGTCGTCGAAACAGGGATCGTGCAGCTCTTCGACCGAGGCTCCCTCGGCCGCGAGCGCCATCACCGCGGCGCGGGTCAGCCGGGCCACCTCCGGATCGGTCCGGTAGCGCCCGAAATTCTCGATCCAGCCGATGCGCAGGCCCTTGGCAGCCTGGTCCGCGACCGGCGCCCGCAGGTCCGACGTCGGGGCCCCGATCGAATAGGGATCACTCGCCAAAGGCCCTGACATGGTCGACAAGAGCAGCGCCACGTCGCCCGCACTGCGCGCCATCGGCCCGACAAAGGCAAAATTGGCGAAACCGTCGGGCATCACCTCGTTGGGAATGCGCCCGAGCGTCGCCTTGATGCCCGAGACCCCGGTGCAGGAGGCCGGGCAGCGGATGGAGCCGCCGCCATCGGTGCCGACGGCGAGCGGCGCGATGCCGCAAGCCAGCGCCGCGCTGGCCCCGCCGCTGGAGCCGCCCGGCGTATGATCAAGGCTCCAGGGGTTGCGCGTGATGCCGTGAAGCGGGCTGTCGGTGAGCACCTTGTGGGCGAATTCCGGCAAGGTGGTCTTGCCGATCATGATGGCGCCGGCCGCCTTGATGCGCGCCACGACCGCGGCATCCGCCGCCGCCACGACGTCGGCCGCCGCCCGCGAGCCGTTGCGGAGCGCCAGCCCCTCGACCGCGACATTGTCCTTGATGGTGATAGGCACGCCGTGCAGGGGCCCGAGCGGCCCGCCCGTCATCACCGCCGCCTCGGCCGCACGCGCCGCCGCGCGCGCGGCGTCGGCGGTCAATTCGGCGAACATGTTGAGCTTCGGCTCCAGCCGGCCGGCCCGGTCGAGGATGGCATCGACCACCTCGACGGGCGAGATTTTGCGGGCTGCGACCAGCGTCGCCACGTCGGTCGCGGAGAGATTGCAGAGGTCGTCACTGGCCATGTCGTCGAATGCCGCTCGCGGTTGCCGGTCTCACTCAGGTCCTGATGATTTCAAGCTGAATTCATTTCAGGTCTTGGCAATTTCGATGATCTTGCCCTTATCGTCGAGATCGAAGCCTTTCTCGCGCACCGCGTCCATCACGTTGCCGATCCATTCCACCCGGCCCGGATCGGTACCGCCGACGATGGCCAGCATCAGCGCTTCGTGGTCGCTGTCGTTGCGGAAGCCGCGCATGACGCCGACCGGCACCGAGATCACGTCATACTGGCCGAGCGTGAGCTCGTTTTCGCCCTGGTCGCCCCATTGCACCGACCAGGTGCCGGTCAACGGCATGAAGACCTCGACGGTCTTGTGGTTGTGCAGGCCTGTGCCCTTGGATGGGCCGGCCTTGATGATCGACAGATGAAAGCCTTCGACCGCGGTGATCGGCGTCTTGGCATTGGCGTCCTCGAGCACACCGCCGCCGATAATGGTGAAGATCTCGCGCTGGAACTGCGGCAGGACGGCATCGATCAACGGCCGGCTGCTGGGGGTGAGGTTCTTGAAGATCGCGACGCGCTTCAGCATCTCGTCTTTGCTGACCTGGAGATTGGCCATGATATCGGCTCCTGTCGGAAGGATGAGGATGAATGGGGGAGGAATTCGACGGGCAAGGGCCCTTGCCCCGGTCTAGCGTTTCTCGATGTTCCAATAGGCTAGAAAAACCGAGTCCAGCACGCCGGTGACATTCGGCCGGTAGGCGTTGGCGACATCGAACTGGCCGGCCGGAACATAGGGAATGAACTGCCACAGGCGCTGCTGGAAGGCTTCGAACGCCGCGATGCGTGTGGCATCGTCGGGAGCCGCCAGGAACTTTTGGCGCAGCGCCTCACCCACGTCGTCGCACGGGAAACCCGGCCAGCTCTTGCCGGCGCAGGCAAGATCCAGCGAGACGTTCATCAATGGATGGAACCAGGAACTGCCGACGGCATAATAGGGGAACAGGTGATAGCCACCACTGGCGATCGGCTTGTCGCGTGCATTGATGCGCTGGAGCATGCCGGCGAAATCGGTCATCTGGACGTCGACATTGACGCCCGCCTCCTGCAGCCGGCGGGCCAGAACCTGGGTCATGGCATTGATCGGGGCGAGCTGTGGCGTACCAAGCAGGACGATCGGCTCGCCGCGATAGCCGGCCTCGGCCAGCAATTGCCTGGCTTTGGCGATATCGGCCTTGCGATAAGGCTCCGAGCCCGCTTCGGTGCCCAAGGTCGAACCGCAGACGCTGAAGGAATGGCAGGCGCTCCACTTGCCGTCGTCACCAGCCACCGCCGGCATCATCTCGTCCTGATCGACCAGCAGGGCGAGCGCCTGGCGCGCCCTGACGTCGTTGAACGGCGGCAACTGGAAATTGGGACGGATGAAAGCGACCGACGGCAGCGACGCGGTGCGGCGCACGGTGATCCCCCGGCGCACCAGGAAGGATCTCAGATCAGGGCCGACCGCCTCCCAGAAATCCGCCTCGCCGGCGACCAGCGCGCTCGCCGCGGTCGTCGCATCGGGCATGATGGTCCAGACGACGCGGTCGACCTTCACCACCCGCGCGCCGGCAAGCCCATCCGCCGGCTCGGCGCGTGCGACATAGTCCGGGTTTCGCTCGAACACCACGCGGCTGCCTTCGCGCCGCTCGCTCGCGACATAACGGAACGGCCCCGACCCGACGGGATTGAGCAGCGGCACCGAGGCAGGGCGGCGCGCGTCGGTCTCGCGCATGATGGCGGCGATCGGCGCACCGGGCCCGGCCAGCATGAACTCGACCAGGCCGAATTTCTGATTGAGACCCAGGGTGAATGTGAGATCGTCGACAACCGCCATCGAGGCGACGCGCAATTTCAGCTGCTCGCCGATCGAAGTGCCGGTCATCCAGCGCTCGAGCGAGGCAACGACATCACGCGTGGTCACGGGGCTGCCGTCATGGAATTTCAGGCCGGAGCGCAAGGTGAAGGTGTAGGTCAGTCCGTCAGGGCTGACGACATGCTTCTCCACCATCATCGGCTTCGGCGCGAGATTGCCGTCGAGCGCGAACAAGGTGTCGAAGACCATCTGCGCATAGATGCGCGAGATCAGGTTGGCGCCGCGGGTCGGGTCGAGCTCCGAGACATCTGCGCTCGGCACCACCCGCAGGATGCGGCGGGCGTCCTGGGCGGCGCCGGGCGCCGTCACGAGCATGATGCCGAGGGCCGCGCCCAAGGCCGCTTTCAAGGCATATCCGAGATGTGCGGAGAGCTTCATGCGATCCCGCCTGTTGCTTGTGACAGTGGACTTGAAACCGTCTCCTGCCCTGCTGTCGGGCATTGAACGCACGCCATAGTCATTCGCAAACTTTCGTGAGTCAATCATCCGGCTGGCTGATTCGTGGAAAATTGCACTATGCTGCGAAGCAGCAAGCGGAGACGGCCGTGCCGGCTCACGGCCAGCCCGGCCGCGGCTTTCAGGTGCTTGGATATCGCGGTCAGATACCTTATCCGTCGCAGCGCGGGCCGGAACTTGCCAGGCGGAGCCGGAACGGATTGGAGTGCTGGAGCCGATGGCGCGAAACATCTCGAACGAACGAACCAAATCGCCGCCGATTTCGCCGACACGCCGGCGGGTGCCGTCGAACGGCACGCGCGATCCCGAGCGCACGCGCCGCAACCTGCTGGATGCCGCCTATCGGGAATTCTCGATCGCCGGCTATCACGGCGCCAGCATCGAGAAGATCTGCAAGCGTGCCGGCGTCAGCAAGCAGATCCTGTCGCACCATTTCGGCTCGAAGGAAAACGTCTACCTGACCGTGCTGGAGAGCGCCTATGAGGCGTCGCGCTCACACGATCCCGAGCTCGACCTCGACGTGCTCGATCCGGTGGAAGCCATGCGCCAGCTCGTCTGCTTCTCGTTCGACCACCTGCGTGGCAACCGCGCCTTCGTCAGCCTGCTGGGCGACGAGAACGTCCACAAGGGCAAGCACATCAAGCGCTCGAAGAAGCTGCGCGATATCTATGCCCCGCTGATCGCCAAGATCGCGCTGATCTTGCAGCGCGGCGAAGAGGCCGGGGTGTTCCGCCGCGGCATCGACCCCTATCAGCTCTACATCTCGATCAGCGGTCTCTGCTTCTTCTATTTCTCCAATGCCTACACGCTGTCGACCGCGCTCGATGTCGAGTTGATGGACAACGACATGCTGAACGCCCGGCGCGAGCATGTGCTGGCCTTCGTCATGTCGGGCCTCGGCGTGCCCTCGCCCGATGATCCTGTCGCGCGGAAGGCCGACGCCCTGCCCGCCACGACCTGATCCCGTCGCGATCAAGTCCGCGGCTCGGCGATTGAGATCCCACCATTCGATGGGCGCGGCAAAGCTTTGCGCAGACGTCTTCGGTGGCGGATATCCCGATGGTTCTGACCTGGTCGGCGTTGCGCTGATGGGCCCCGGCGGAAACTACCGATTGCGGTCGCGCGTACGCGGAATGGCCGTTCTCTGCGGGCAATCGGGCAAAATTCGTGGATGGCCGGGACAAGCCCGGCCAGGACGAGAAGAGCCTTCAAGGCAGCACTCTGGATCGACCGTCACTCGACCCGTGCCGCAGCCGAGGACAGGCTGAGGTCCACACATCGTCTTGCCCGGGCTTGTCCCGGGCATCCACGACTTGACCGATCTGAAATCAGCCCTTTGCGCCACGATACTGGTCCGCCCCGACGAAAGGCCCGTGCTCGCGGTAGCGGATCAAGGGCCGCAACCGGCCTCGCCGCCTTGTGCCCTTCGCATTTTTGTATACAAATACAAAAATGATCCTGGAAATCCCCTCCCGCCCCTATCTTCGGGAAGATGTCTACGAGACGCTGCGCGAGCACCTGATCGGGCTGGCGGCCGATCTCGACGCGCCGCTGCGGCTGCGCGAGGAGGAGTTGGCCCGCGCGCTCGGCGTCAGCCGGACGCCGGTGCGTGAAGCGCTGCGCCGGCTGGAGCAGGACGGCTTCGTGACGTTTGAGCCGCGGCGCGGCGCCCGGCTGATGCCCACGACGCTCAAGGAATTTCTCGACTGGCTCGACATCCGCGAAATGCTCGAGGGGCTGGCCGCCCGCCTCGCAGCGACCCGGGCAACCGATGCCGACTGCGCGGCGTTGGCGGCGATCTTCGCCGATTTCGATGATGCCAGCGTCGTCTCGCGCGCCGACGCCTATGCCACGGCCAATGCGGCGTTCCACGCCCGGATCGTCGCCATGGCCGGCAACGAACTGCTGGCCCGCACCTGGAATTCGTTCGGCCATATGAAAATGGCCGGCCTGCGCTTCATCGAGAGGCTGAAGCGCGGCCCGCATTCGCTCGGCGAGCATCGCCTGATCATCGCCGCCATCACGCGCCGCGACCCGGATGCGGCCGAAGCCCTGTCACGCGCCCATGTCCGCTCGCTGCGCGACGACGCCCGTTCTCAACTCACCTCGTTCCTGCCGGAGACCCCATGAAATTCGTAACCTTCTCGATGACCGATGGCGCCCATCTCGGCCTCGTCGACGCCGATCGCCAGGTGATCGACCTGACTGCCGCCTGGCCAGCCGTATCGACGGCCAGCGCACCCCGTGATGTCGCGGATCTGGCCCTGCTCGGTGCCGAGGGCCTGATGATCACGGCCGAGATCGCCAAGGTGGCGAACGCCCCGCGGCTTGACCTGGCGAACCTGACGCTGCTGGCGCCGGTTCCGCGGCCGGCCCGCAACGTCTTCTGCGTCGGCCGCAACTACAAGGACCATATCGACGAGGGATTGCGCGCCCAGGGGCTGGCGCCAAAGCCGCTGCCTGAAGCGCCCGAGTTCTTCACCAAGAGCCCGGCCGCGGTCGTCGCCCATGGCGACACCGTGCCGGTTCACGCCAAGGCGACCAAGCGCCTGGATTATGAGGTGGAGCTTGCCGTCATCATCGGCCGGCGCGGCATCGACATTCCACGCGCCCAGGCGATGGACCACGTCTTCGGCTATACCATCGCCAATGACGTGACCGGCCGCGACCTGCAGCGCCGGCACGGCCAGTGGTTCAAGGGCAAGAGCCTGGACCGGTCCTGCCCGCTCGGCCCGGTGGTGGTACACCGTTCGGTCATCGGCGACACGCCGGACCTCACCATCCGCATGCGGATCAATGGCGAATTGCGCCAGGACAGCCGCACCAGCCGGATGATCTTCGACATCCCCGCGATCATCGAGCAATTGTCGCTCGGCATGGCGCTGGAGCCGGGCGACATCATCGCCACCGGCACGCCGTCGGGCGTCGGCTATGCCATGGAGCCGCCGCGCGCGCTTGGCGTCGGCGACCGCATGGAGGCCGAGATCGAAGGCATCGGCAGCCTCGTCAACGTGATCGCGGCCGACTGACCGGCCGACCGCGCCCCATGATCGACCGGCGCCTAAAGCCGGTCGATCAACGCCATGGCGGCGGCCGGCGCCTTCGGCTTGAAACCGTTGATCATGTAGACGAAGACCTCGCGGGAGGCCGGCGGTTTGGCCTCCGGCTTGCCGACGGGCTTGAGATCGGCGGGCGCGCCGCCCTCGGCCCAGGCCTTGGCGCGTTTCGCCCAGGCATCGAGCGCCGCCTTGCCATAACCGAACTCCTCCGCTTCGGAAGCGTTTTGCAGGCGGGCATAAACGAAGGGCGCGGTGACGTCGGCGATGCTGGGGTAATCTGGACTGTCGGCGAAGATGACGCAGACGCCATAGCCGCGCGCCAGATCGATGAAATCAGGCGCCTTGAAACTGTCGTGACGCACCTCGACGGCATGGCGAATGGTGTGGCCGTCGACCGTCTTCGGCAGCAGTTTCAGGAAAGCCTCGAAATCTGCCGGGTCGAACTTCTTGGTCGCCATGAACTGCCAGTTGATCGGGCCGAGCTTTTCCTTGAGCTCGGTGACGCCGCTGGTCAGGAAACGCTCGATCGACGGGCCGGCCTCGGCCAGCACGCGCCGGTTGGTGGTGAAACGCGAGCCCTTCAGCGCGAAGACGAAACCATCCGGCGTCTCCGCGCGCCAGCGAGCAAAGCTCTCCGGCTTTTGCGAGCCGTAATAGGTGCCGTTGATCTCGATCGAGGTCACCTTGCTCGCGGCATATTCGAGCTCGCGCTTCTGCGCGAGGCCGGCCGGATAAAAGGTTTCCCGCCAGGGTTCGAAGGTCCACCCGCCGATGCCGACGCGCACCTTGGTTTCTGTCTTGGCCGGCATGCCGCCTCCCCGCTTCGATGTCTTGGCCGATCATCCGGCAGGAGACACCAGCCCGGCAAGAGCCGCATTCCGTTTTCTGCGATGGCGGCGCCGGCCACCCAGGATGACCGGTTGGACCGTGTGGCAACAGGTCGAGGGTGCTATGATGCCGGCTTGATCGCCGGTGAGCCGCATTCCAAGCGATCCCAAGGCCTTCCAGCCGCTGACCGGCGATCGGGAGGACTGCGCCATGACCACCTATATCATGTTGTGCAACTGGACCCAGCAGGGCGTCAGCAAGGCCAGGGATTCGGCCACCCGGCTGGACACCGCCAAGACACTGCTCGCCGACATGGGCGGCGAGTTCAAATCCTTCTTCATGACCATGGGCCGGTTCGATCTCGTCATCGTCTACGAGGCCCCCGACGACGCCATCGCAGCGCGTTTCACGCTGCAGCTCGGCATGCTCGGCAATGTCCGCAGCGAAACGCTGAAGGCCTTCCCGGAGGCGGCCTATCGCGAGATCATCCGCTCGCTCGGCTAGGCGCGACGGCCCGACGCCTTCACGGAGCCCTCGGCCGGCCATTGCCCTCCAGGATCTGCCTGATCACCCGGATGTCGCCCTTGATGGTGGCGACATCCTCTGTGGTGCGGTCGAGCCGGCCTTCGACGGCATCGAGGCGGCGGGTGACCCGCCCTTCACGGTCGCGGATGTCGGCCTGGATGCGCGCGTCCTCCGCCTTCAGGTCGCGGACATCGGCCTGGAGCCAGATCCCCGTCGCGCCGACCATGCAGAGGGTGGCCAGGATCGACCAGATATTGATTTCGGGGTTGATCCGCACCGGCCTCACCGCCCTCTCCCGAATTTCAGCGCCGGCAGCACCTCCTTCACGGTATGGCCGCCGTGAAAGACGATCAGCCAGACCGTGGTGACGGTGCCCCAGGCGCCGATCAGCTCGGTCAGCGGCACCAAGGTCTTCACCCCCCAATTGCCGCCAAAGATGCCGGTCAGCCCGATCACCGACCAGCCGCCCCAGACGATGACCTGAATGGCGATGCGCATGGCCTGCCAGGCGGTGAACCCGCGGGCGATCTCGGCGGCCTGGGCCTCGCTCACCCGCTGGGCCTCGATCTGCCAGAGCCGGACGATCTCGCCGGCGCGGGCCTCGGCCGTGGCGAGCCTGGCCGCGGCATCCGGATCGGTGTCGATCGCCGCCCCGACTGCGGCCGGCGTCGCGTCGGTGCCGAGCGTCTCCGCGACCACCTCCAGGGCCTTGCCGGCGAGCGAGCCGGCAAGGGACCCGGCCGGACCGCCAATGGCCGTTCCGATCAACCCGCCGATGACGGGCGCGCCGGCGGCGGCGATCTTTTTGGCGATAGCGTCGAGTGTGCTCATTCGCCGGCTCCCTGGGCTGCGTTGAGGGCAAAGGCCTTGGCGGCGCGGTTCTGCGACCAGGCGCGCCAGGCAAGGAAGGCGAAGGCCCCGCCGAAGACGAGGGCGATGACAAAGGCGGCCGCGATGGACGAGTTGTCGGCCGGCGCTGCGGGTTTCGGGGCGACGCTGGCCCCCGCGCCGGCCGTCGCCGCCCCTGCCGCGCCCGTGGCCGTCCGGGCCGCCGAGCGCCTGGCGGTCGTCGCCTGCACCTGGATCTCGATCACGGCCTCGGCGCCCGGGCGGCCCTGCAGCGCGGCCTTCGCGCGGATCAGCCTGGCCTGCCGGTCGGCCAGGCCGTTGAAACCGCCATTGATCCGTTTGGTGACGGCCCGGACGTCGTCCTTGTCGGCGAAGGCGTTGAGACCGCGAGAACCCCAATAGGCAATCGCCGTGCGGGCGCTGATGTCCGGCTCGGCCGCGCGCTCCGGCGAGCGCTCCAGGTCGATGCCGATCCTGCCACCGAACAATCGGTAGTTCGCCCGTCCGGTCAGCTGGAAGATGCCGCGGCCGCGATAGCGCGCGCCGTCGCCGCGCTGCGTATTGCCGAGGTCGCGCCGGCCGTCATAACGGTCGAAATAGCCGGAGCCGCCATATTCGACCAGGGTCCTGAAGCCGTCGCTTTCATGCGCGGCCTGGGCCAGGAAATGCGCGGCGCGCAGATCGGTGGTGATGGCGCCGGCGGGAAAGGCCGCGGTCAAGGCCGGGCCGAGATGGTCGATGATGCCGGCATTCGCCACAGGCGAAATGCGCCGCAGCGTCGCGGCGGTGACCGTGATCGTCATGGTTGAGGCTCGTGTGTGTGGGTTTGGCGGGCGAAGCCCAAACGCAAGGCGCAAGCGCACATGCGACTGCGATCCCCGCCGCAAGAGCGGCGGGGACGGAGTGGTCCATGCTCGTGGCGATCAGCTCAGCGCGTCAAACGCTTGGCGCGAGAAGAACGGCAGTCCGATTCATCCCGAAGGCGTTAATGCAAACCTCCCGCAAATCGCCAAACTGCGCGCCATCATGCGCAAGTTGCGGCGAGTCTTCGAACACCTTCCGCATCCGCGGCGGTTGGGCGGCCAACCAAGCGAGAATGACGTCGGCCTCCCCGTCATTGGCCCGTTGCCACAGGTCCGTCTTATTGGTCCGGTCAACGGCCGACCGGGCCGCGAGTGCCGCGACCTGTGCCTCGAGGTCGGCGACGCGAGCCGCAGCGGTTGCCGCTGCCGACGCGGCGGAGGCCTCGATATCGGCTTTGTCAGCAGCAGCCGCATCGCGAGCCGCGTTCGCCGCATCCCGATCGGTTTCAGTCTGTGTAATCCGCAATTGCATGGCCGAGATCTGCCCGATACTGGCGGCATGATCCGGCAAGACGCTCGCGAAGTCCTCTTCATTGACGTTGACGGAGGGCCCCATGATCTGGGTGCCGTCGACGTATCGCTCGGTCTGTTGGAATGAGTGAACGAGTTCTCGCGTCGTCTCGTCGATCACAATTTTCAGATTGATCTTGTTCATAACAATTCTCCCTTAGGTACCGAACCGGAACAGCCGCCAACGAGACACGCTGCCGTCATAAATGAACGCCGCGTAGCGGCTGGCAGGCGTAGTGCCCCCACCGAATGTCTGGATGCGATTGCCGGGCGCGCTGTTGGCGTCCTCGTGAGTGCAGGTGAACGTAAAGTTCGCGACGCCGATGATCTCGATGATCCGGCCAGCCACACCTCCGGCAAATCCAGAGAAGGAATAAGTGGTGGTCGGGCCGCTCACGAGGATATACTCGGCGTTCGGCAGCGTGACGTTGTGGTTCGCACCATTGGCGGCGACTAGAGCTTGATGGCGACCCGCTCGCGCCCCATTTACATCGAGCGCAGCGGCCGGATTGATCCCCCCAATGCCTGCACCAGCCGAAGAAACTCGGAATACAAGTGGACCCGCATTGACGTCAAAGAAACCGCCAACATTTGGGACATTCGTAATAACCTGGGTGTACAGTGCTGAATTGATATTTAGGAGTGTGCCTGCCGCGTCAGTCGCAAGCACATTTGATCCGGTGCCAAAATAGATCACTCCGGAGGCGCCTCCAGTGTTCGACCAAAACGCTCCGTCTGCCTTGATGTTGCCGAGGACGTGAAGCTTTTGCGATGGGGCGGCAACACCCACTCCTAAATTCCCGCCATTCGGCAACAGAGCCATGCCGAAATTCGTGCTAAAATCGGCGACAAATCTCGGTTGACACCACGCAATACCGCTGTTGTACCCGCCCCAGTCAAATCCAACGCCGCCGAACTGCGTGCGGAAAATCAAATTTGCATCGCTGCTCCCGGACGTGGCCGGCGCGCCCCCGGGCATAAGAGCTCCGTTGACGTGCAGAAGCCCCCCCGGACTCGACGGATATGTGCCAATGGTGACCATGCCTCCATTGGGGTTGAGAGACAGGTTCAAATTGACAGCGTAGTTGGTAAGGCTCGGCTGTATCCAAGTATTTCCGCCGAGATAAGCTCCAACGCGCAAGACCGAGCCGGACGTGCCGATCGTCATGAACTGGTTGGCGTCTGTAGTGCCAACCGTCGCAGGACTTCCACCCGCAACCGGGCGTTGAACTTGAAGCGTTCCCGCGCCAACGACGGCGGCTGTGCCCACACTGACATTCCCGCTGCCATCCTCATAGAGGCCAGTGGATAACCCAACGCTGCCGCTCGTGTCGGAAAACCGCGCAAGTCGCCCAACTGTCGTAGCTGTTGGCAGGCCAAGCGCTGCCTTGGCCTGCGCCGGCGTCCCATCGATCGGCGCACCCGTGCCGGCACCGACGGCTCGCATCTTGAATGTCGCCTGCGCCATATCGGCGAGCGAGGTATTTTTGATCGAGCCAACTCCAAGCGCCATCGCCCCCGTCGCCGGGTCGATCGAATAAGCCAGGTTGATAGCCGTCTCCGCGGCGGCGCCCGGCCGTGTTAGGCCAACATAGCATCTGACCTGGCCGCTCTCGACGACGAAGCGCATCCGCCTCGCCCCGTCGTCCCAAACAAGCTCCTGGAACGGCACGCCGGCCGTACCTTTGAGCCCGGTGGTCTGGTAGATGCCGGCCATGATCGCCTCTGAGACGACACCGGTATAAAGCTGGTAGGCCTGCCCTGACGCGGTCGAGCCGGCCCAATCGTGGGCGAGCGTCACCTGGCTCGTACTGTCGACCGTCGCCACCACGCCAAGCCGGTCGCCGACGCGCAACAGCGAGCCCGCGCCGAAGGGCGAGACAAGGCTGCCCGCGGCATCAAGCGTTCCGATGGCATTGGCCATGCCTGTAAACGTCACGACGCGATTGCCCGCGCCGCTGAATCCGACCGTGCCGGCCGTCGTGTTGTAGATGTCGCGTTGGAATGTTGCCATGGGTGTGCGGTCCTCGCCTGGTGGGCGGAGCAAAAGGGGATTTAGGAAAGCGCCGGTTACGAGAGGCGGCCAACTGCCGACTGCTGGATCGCCGGAGATCGTCGCCTATGGAGACCATCCGGCAGACTCGGAGATTAGTGCGGTGTGCCCAGCATAAGGAATTGCTTGAAATACGACGATGCAGAGTTCGGATTTGCTTGCAATCCAATCGCGTTCGCGACTCCCTGATTCATAGTAAATCGGAATGATCGGAAATAATCTCGATCGCCTATGATCTGGCCTCTTTTTACAGCGTATGAATATGCCTCGCCTCCGCCTTTCGGTATTTGAAAGCAGCTGGTGAACATCACATACGCATCAGTAGGCGCCTGCTTCATTTGCCAAGCAAAATCGGTAAGCGGATTTCCGTTGGCATTCAAATTTTCATAAGGTGGAACGAAATAAGATCCCGCAATACGCGCATAAGGTCGTGCACTATGAAAAACCACACGCCCTGAATCATCTCGAAATGTCAGATGATGACCGGCAGACAATCCAAGTGCGTTTCTTCGAAACCCAGTGACGAAATAATTGAATGTCAGTGCCGCCTCTGCGGAGAACCCAACAGTCGTGGAAGTCGGCCTACCAATGTACATATAGGAGTCAAACGGCATCGTTACGAATACCTGCGGATAATCGACCTCCGGATAGGTTACCGTTTGAACCGCATGCCCAAACGGGATGCTCACCGTTCCTTGCGAGACAATTTCGGCGTTGCGGCTTCGATTATCAATTATGATCTCGTTATTTGAATTCTTGATCGAAAGACCGTACGATCCCGGAACATAAATTTGCGGACCAGCGAAAGAGAAAAAGAAATATTGAACAGATACACCGCCGTCGTTGGTCAATATTTTCGTCACGTTGTTAAAAATTGCCGTACCCCCTAGGATGGGCCTGCCATCTTGATACCTGAACCAGATACCCGCATTTGCATCGAAATCGGGAATATATGCAGTCTGAAATGGCTCTAATACTCCATCATATACGATCCGTGCCAATCTAGATGCGGAATTACTGCCAAGCGTGCCGAGAGCATCGCGAATGGTGACACCATAGAGACTCATGGGTGCAGCCCCAGTCGGACGACCTCGACCCCTGCGGCGTTGGTGATAACGAAAGCCTCACCATTCAAGTCAAGTTTGCAGCGGTCGTTGGTCGATTTGACGACTCCGGCAATCACAGTGCCAGACTGGAACACGCCGTCCGTCATTGTCAGTTTGTTCGTTCCGGTGTCGTAGGAGAGCTTGGTGACCCCCGCCGACGTCTTGATGAAGATCTTCTCGGCGAGCATCACAATCTGGCTGCTGTAAATCCCGGAGCCAGGAGCGGTCTCGATCACGTCGATCGCGAGGCCGCCACTCGTGAACGTGCCACCGGCCGTGACACGCGCCTGCATCTCGATGCGGGCCGCTACACCGACTGGTGCAAGAACCGTCGTCATGCGGAATGTTGCGTTGGCCGTCCTGCCGTCGAGCTCGGACAGAACGGATGTGATCGAGTTCGCGAGCGCCGTATCCCCGTTCGTTCGCGCCGTCTGTTCGGTCGTGATCGCCGCCGTATTCGCGCCGATCTGAGCCTGCACCGTCGTGTTGACCGTCGCCTGCGCCGCCTTGTCGGTGACGACGACCGACCAGTTCTCCTCGATCTGCGCCTTCGCGGCACCCTGCGTGGCGGTCAATCTTCGGTTCTGGATCTGCCTGTTATTGGCCTCCATCAGCATGGCCTCGATCGAGGCCGAGGCCTGATCGAACAAGGCAATGGCGTCGGCGCCGAGATTGGGCAACACCACCACGCCATTGTCGACCCCAGTCGCCGTGACCACCGGTTTCGGCACCACCAGCGCGAACGGCGCGGTCCATTCTCCCGGCACGCCGGTTGAGCCATAGGCCCGTGCGCGAACCAGGATGTTGGTGTCGGAATAACGGATCGGCCCGGTGCCCGAGGCGGAGGCGCCGCTGTAGAACTGGGTGTAGTCCTGGCCGTCCTGGCTCACCTCGACCTCGAACAGCGTCGCGCCCGCCGAGGCGAGGATCGAGAATTGCAGTTCGAGCGAGGAGGTGTGCTGGCGGATCGCGGCGGTGAAATTGCGGATCGCCGGGCTCTCGGCGGTCACCAGCGGCCAGGTGATCGGGCTGTCGGGCGGGATCACCGCGCCGATCGCGTCATAGACCGCGGGGCTGTCGAGCTTGGCTGACAGCGAGGCCTGGCCCTTTTCCTTGGGCACCATGCTTTCGACCAGCCATTGCTCGCCATGTTCGACGAGCGAACCGATGATGATGGTGGTCGGGTTGGCGTTTTCCGGAGCCAGCACCTGGACGAGCGTCAGGCCCGACGATGCCGCCTCGGCCGCGACGTCGTCGGCATTCAGGATCACCTCGCGCGGCCCCGCCCCTTGGATGACCCGCACCGGCCCCCATTCCTCGCCATTGCGGTCGCGCAGCATGGCATAATCACCAGGCGCCACCACGACATCGACATCGAGCATCAGGCGCGTGTCGGCGGCGGCGAGCACGCCGGAGACGGCCCGGCCGTCGAGGAACCAGGGATCGACAGCGATGGGATCGCCGCGGAACACCAGCCGGCCGGCGAGTTCGGTGTCGAAGGAGACACGCGCCCGGCGGTAGAAGCCGCTCGCCGCGAGCCAGCGGGCGATATGGACGGCATGGGCATAGGAGGAGAGCCCGGGCCATTCGATCCGGCGCGGGCCGAAGGCCGAAGCCGTGCCGTAATATTGCTCGGCATAGTTCGGCCGCTTCGGGTCGGTCTCGTCGTGATAGGCGATCTGGACATGGGCCGAGCCGTCATCGGCCTGCACGTCATAGTCGATGCTGGTGCTGCCGCGGACGATCTGCCGGCGCGAGAAGGTGTGGCGGCGGATCGCCTTGGGCTCGTCGCGCACGAAGGAATAGCCGGGCCCGATGCGCACCGGCTCGGCGCGCACATTGGCCAGCACGGTCTTGCAGGCGCCCCAGAGCGTGTCCGGCCCGCGGATCACGCCGTCGAAGGTGTCGAAGGCGGAAACGCCGGTCTGATAGGCACGGATCTTGGCGAGATCGACCAGGTTCGGATCGATGCCGCCGCCATAATCGTCATTGGTCAGCAGGTCGGCATAGATGTCGACGCATTTGCGCAACTCGCCTTCGACAAAGGCCGAGCCGTTCCAGACCTGGCCGAGACGGCGCGCCTTGACCTGGATATCCGCGAAGCTGGTCGAGGTCAGGCTCTTGCCGGACTGCACCTTCATGCAGAGTTCGGTGATGCCGGCGCGGATGCGGCTGTCGGGCCGATGGCCGCGCAGCGCGTCCCAGCTGATGTCGCGCTGGAAATTCGCCTCCTGGTCGGGCGCGAAGCGGAACACATTGTTGCGGGCCCGCACCACATATTGCGCCAGCGGCACGTCGCGGGTGCGGGTGAAGCGCTTCGGCCCCATGATCTTCAGGCCGCCATTGGCCTCGCGATAGAGGTCGTGCCAGGCACCGACGACGGCGCCGCTGTCGTCGCATTCGGCATATTCGATGATCAGGTCGATCGGCAGGGTCGTGCCGGTATTGGATTTGAAATAGCCGCTGGGATAGCTGTAATCGACCTGCAGGCGGCTGATCTTGACGCCCGGAGCGGTGACGCGGAACGGCCCGGCAATCGGGTTCGGATCATTGCTCAGCGGCAAGGTGATGCCGGAGACATTGGACGAGGTCAGCACGTCGCCGGGAACCAGGCTGGAAGCCTGGCCATGGATGATCTCGACCATGGTGCCGGCGAAGGGCGTGGTGACGCCCGCCGCCGATGGGCCGCCATTGGGCAGGCCGCTCGATCCCGATGCCCGCCACAAGGTGGTCTGGCCGGCTCGGATCTCCATGATCTCATATTTGCCGCAGCCGATCGTCATGCGCTTGAACAGCGTCATGTCGTCACCGGAATAGCTGAAATAGTCCGGCTGACTCAGATCCGGCCCATTCCAGAACCGGCCGAAGCCGACGGGAATGCGCTCGTTCGGCCGGGCCAGGTTGCCGCCGCCGGAGATGCCGTAGAGCTTGTTGTTAGGATTGCCCTGGCGGGCAAACGCCGAGAGAATCGCGTTGCCGCCGATCATGATGCCGGCGGTGAGGATCTTGCCGGCGAAGAAGCCGGGCGTGCCGACGGCCGGAAGAACGCCGTTGACCGCGAAAGCCGCCGGCCCGGCCCAGGCCGCGAAGGCGAAGAGCGCGATCGAGGCCACCATCAGGCCGATCTTGGCGCCGCTCTGGCTGCCGCCGCCGCCCTGCGGCAGGATGGTGATCAATACGATGTCGCCGCTCGCCACATAGGTGCGCGACCAGAGCCGTTCTTCGTAGAGCGGGATCTCATGCGCTTCGGCGTCCGCCGGCACAGCCGCGAGGCGGACACTCTCGTCGGTCGGTGCGAAGATTTCGCCCGGCTTGTGCACCGAGACGAGATAGGGCTTGCCGGCGAGATGTTTCGTGCGGGCGGCGATGAGCCGGTCGAGGCGCCGGCGCCCGCCGCCCTTCAGGGCAAGCCGGGGCGCCACCTCGGCGCGATTGAGGTTTGCAAAGGCGATTTGGGTCATGGGTCAGGCCTGTTCCGGAATCCAGAACGTGGGAAACCAGCCGCGCGCGCCGAGAACCATCAGATCGTCCACGCAGACGCCTTGCGGCCTGTCGGTATGGACGATCAGAGGCTCGGGCATGAGGAGGCAGGTCCCGATGTGACAATCGATGCGGTTGACCGCGCGTGGCGACATCAGGACGACCGCCCCGTGCCGGGGCTCGCCGACCAGGCGCCACGACGCGCGAACCGGGTTGGTGTGGATCAGCGCATGGCGCGCGTTCGGCGCCTTGGGCAGGGCCGCCAGAGGCAGCAGGCGGCCGAAGAATCGCTCCTGGATCTCCGCCGCCAGAACCAGGCAGTGGCGGTCTTCCCGATAGGGCTGGCCGTTGATCCCGTTCAGATAGGCGGCGAGTTCGGTCATTGCACGAAGGGCGCGGGATAGCGCAGCTTGTCGTAGACCTGCCGCGGGAAGGCCTGTTCCTGCACCTCCAGCCAGCCGATCTCGCCGACCGCCGACAGGGCGGTGACCGGCACCTTCTTCAGCATGAGCCCGTAATAGACCTGCCCGGGCTGGCTGAGGTCGGAACCGGCATATTCGCGATAGATGATCTCGACCTTGTCATTGCCCGAGATCGTCTGGCGCATGATCCGGGCGATCTCGCCCGAGACATTGTCCATCTTGATCCGCGCGGGGGTCGGTCCGTTTTCGTTGTGGCCCGGCGGCAGGAAGTCGAAAGCCATGGCCTTGAAGGTCACGGTCTCGTCCGGGTTGAACGGCGCGCCGGGCTCGAGCCTGGCGACGAGCGGGGTCTGCTGGCCGGTGACGAAGCGCTCGGGCCCGTCGGCGAAGCTCGCATGGTTCAGCTCGATGGTGATGAGAATGTCCTCGTCGGTCGAAGCCGAGGCGTAGGACTGGGCAAGCGCTGCCGAAAGGAACTGGGGCATCAATAATAGACCGTGATCTTGCCGGAAACGCCCCAGTTGCCGCCGCCGAGCGGCGTGACCTCGGGACGTTCCCCCTCGAAATGACAAGTCCGCGCGGTGAAGCTTGCAGCGGACGGCGAAAAGGTCGGCATGGTGAAGCGGGCCGCGCCCGATTTCAGGTCGTCGTCGAAAAACGTGTCCAGGAGTTCGACCTGGCCCCCGTCCATGATCCAGTAGACCGCCTCGCGCCTCGCCTTGATCCGGCTCTGCCGGCGCGAGGTGACGGGACCATCCTCCATTTCGGTGGTGTTCGGCTTGAAGCGGGCCGCACGGTTATATTGCTCCTGGGCATATTCCTGCGGGAGCGCAGCAGGCCAGACAGGGAGTGACATCAGCCCACCACCGGTTTTTGTTGGAGACCATAAGTGCCGGCCATGGCATTGCCGACCGGACTGTTGCGACTGGCGATGCGCGCCGCGGACCGGGCATCGACCCGATCGGCCAGCCGGTCGATATCGAAGGTCACGTTGCCCTGGCCGTCATGGCTTTCGGTGACCATGGCGCCGGCATTGTTGTTGACGGTGACCTGCACGGGCCGGCCGCCGGAATGGGCCGCGAGGGCAGCGCCCACGCCGAGCCGGCCGGCACTGTCGCGGCGCAGCGGCATGATCGCCTCGGGACCCGCCTCGCCCATCAGCCCGATGCCGTTGGCAAAGGGAAATAGCGTGGGGCGATGGACGATGCCATTGGTGAAGGCGCCGCCCAGCGCGAAGGGGTGAAGCCCGCCGGGGGCGAAGACATTGCCCTTGGCGCTCGTGATCATAAAAGAACCGAGATCCAGCGGCGCGCCCGGGGCACCACCGAAACCGAACAAGCTGCCGAGGCTGCCGAGCAGCCCATTTCCGAGCAGGCCCGCGCTTTTGCCCTTCTTGCCAAACAGCGTGTCGAGCAATTCATTGGCCGCCATATCGAGAAGTTTCTGCCGCAGGCGATCCAGGGACGAGACCAGCGCGTCGATCGGATTCTTGGCGGTCGGCGCCAGCAGGATGCCCTTCAGCGCGTCGCGGCCGGCGCCTTCCAGCTCCATCTTCTGGGCCTGCGCGTCCTTGGCCCTTTCCGTCTGGGCGGCGACCTCGCCAACGACGGCAGCTTGCTCGCGCAATTGGCGGAGTTGATCGGCGGTCAGATCCTTTCCGTCCTTCTTGAGAGAATTCAGTGCCTTCTCCAGCTCCAGGGCAGCTTCCCGCTGAGCCGTGCCAAGACCGACGAGTTCCATTTCTTTCCGCAACGCCGTGGCGCGCTCGTCCAAGGCGCGGCTGGCGCGCTGATATGGGGGTTCGGGTGGCTCGGCAGCGGCATTCGTCGCGGCTCGTGGGGCCGAAGCCGGCCTGTTTGATCCGGCGGCGTTGCCACCAGCCTGCGCGACAGCGGGTGTCGGCGGCGTTGGAGCATCCGCCGGCCGGCGCCGTGGGACAGGAACTCCCCCCGACTGAAAAAGAATATCATTGGATGTCACCGGGGTCGGCATGTCGGGACGCGGAATTTGATGCGCGATTAGGAAGTCCGTACTCGCGTTGAGTTCACGCTGCGCTTTGCCACGGATTACCACCACCCGCCGTTGCTCGACCCTTTCCCGCGCTTGCTGCGCATCGCTCGCATTGGGATCGACAATTCTCTCCGGATTGGCATTGAGCACGGCCACCGCATGCCGCGCAGTCTCCTGCGCCGTCATGATTTTGCCTGCGTCCAGAAGGCGCTTGACCTCCAAATAGGCCTCGCCAGCCTTACGAGACGCAACCGCGAGCCCCTCTCCCATTAGGACCCCGACGCCATAGAGGCTCATGCCCAGGCCGATGATGTCGTTGAGAACCGGCTTCAGGCCGGTCGTGGCTTCCCGTCCGGCATCCTCCAGGCGCTTCGTCAGTTCGCCGGCGCGTTCGATCACGTCCGGCGGAATGATCGATCCGTCACGAAGGCCAGCCTGAGTGAGTTTCTCGATCTCGAAGCGACCTGCCGCCAACTCTTCGGCGATGCGGCGTCCAGAACGGCCGAATGCCGTCTCCGCGAGGTCGTAAGCCGCAAGCGTCTCACCTTCTCGCTGAAGCTCCTGGATCGAAAGAATGACCGCCTGGACGCGCTCGTCATTGGTCGTCGCCCTGATATATTGCTCGCGCCCTTGCCCACCGGAGGTCGCCCGGTCGAGAAACATATCGTCCAGCTTCTTGCGAATGGGCGAATCCTGCCCGGCGAATGCCTTGCTGTCGAAGCTTTCACGCGCGCCGTTGCGAAACGATTCCAGCGCCTGCTGAGCATCCTTGATGGGCAGTTGAATGCGCTCGAACTGGCGCTCGAATGCCTGCAGCGTCGTCGTCCCAACGCCGAGGTCGCGCGCGATATCCCCCGTCTTGGAATATTGGGCGATCGTATCGGTCAGTCCTTTGTAGAGAGCCGCGGCCGCATCCGCGAGCGCCTCAGCGACTTTGCCCTGCGGGAGAGCGCTGCCGACCAAACTCGTCACGGTCCGGCTCGCGATCATGCCGAGCGCCGCGTTCGCCACACCGCTCACTCCGGTGGCTTGAGCGGCTTCGCCCGTTGCTGCGGTCTGCGCATCTGCCTGCTGAGCCTCTTTCGGCTGGCTGCCAAGGACAACTGAAGCAGCCTGTCCAGCCACGCTCAATGCGTTGACTCGCTGCACCAGGTCGCGCGTCGCCTTGTCGGTGTTGCCGGAGGTCCTGCCCATCTTGGCAAGGGCGGCCTCGGCCTTCAGGGTTGCGGCGCTCAACCGATCCAATTCCTTCACCGCGGCGGTGACTTGGCTTGAATCGATCTTGAGGCCGAGCACGGTGTCCATGAGGATCTCCATTCGGCGCAACATGAAGTCCTGACGCGCGGGCCTGTGATCGGCGGGGCGCAGGACATGAATGATCTGGTGTCGAGGGTTGTTTCGGACGGGCAGTCCCACTGCCCCGCAATGCCGGCGCACGAAGCCTGCCGGAGCGGCCGAACGTGGAATGGCCGCCGGCCAGATGAGGCCGGCGGCCGGCCGATCGCGCTCCCCCCTTGCGAGGAGCGTCTCAGCCCTTCTTTCCCAAGGCCTTGAGCAGGCCGCGCAGTCCGGCGGGGTCCTTCAGACTGACCCCGCCGGTGGCATCCTTGGCCGGTCTGGCACCGTCGCCGCCGCCGAAGATCGCCTTGAGCATGTCGATCCGGGCCTTGTAAGCGGCCATGATCGACGTCATCCGGCTTTCCAGCGTCTGCTGTTCGGTCCAGCCCAGCCAGCCCATGCCCAGCCCGAGAAGCCAGGCATGGAACTCGGCATGGGTCACGGCTCCCCCGCCGCCCGGTCCTTGCCAGCCTCCTCGGGCTGCCGCCCGCCATTGCTGAGCAAGGTCACATAGTGCGTCACCGGCACGGCGAGGCTGGCGAGCCCGGTATTGTAGACCTGGGTCTTCACCTCGTTCGGGCGCCGGCCGAGCCCGGCGGCGACGATGACCACATAGGCCGAGAGCTTGAAGGCCCCGACCTGGCGAAAGGCCTCGACGAAGCCGCCGAGTTGCTCGTCCACGGTGATCGCCGCCTCGAGGGTCGGCCGAAGCACGACGGTTTCACCGTCCAGCGTCAGTTCGATGTCGTTTTTCATGGACATCGGATGCTTACGGCGAGACCGCCGCGACCGCTTCGAAGATCTCGGAATTGACGCCGAGATTGAAGGTGCGCTTGGCGACGTCGGTGGTGTTGACCGCACCGATCCGCTTCGACATCACCATGGCGCGCCAATAGTGCACGCTGTCCGAATAGGTCGGCCCGGGGGCATCGGGGATGACGAGCTTGAAGCCGTAGCTGAAGCGCGAAGCCTCGGCGGCGATCAGGGCGAGCTGGCCGACGTCGAGCGGATCGTGGCCGACCACCAGCGGAACCGAACCGGAATTGCGCGCGCCCTTCAGGTTGCGGACGCGGCCATCCGACAGGCCGGTGAAGGTGATCGCATTGGACTCGTCGCCGATCTCGCCGAGGCTTTCGGCCTCGCCGATCTTCACCCAGGTCAGCGCCTGGAATTCGGTGAGGCTGTCGACGGTCGGGAGAATGGGAGCGCTGGAGATGTAGATTTCGGCGCCGAGGCCGCTATTGACTGCCATGGAACTGTCCTTTCGGGGGTGGTTGACTAGTTCGGGAGTTCATCCGAACGCCCGGTATCGAAGGCTCACCGGCAAGCTGATGCGCGGCGGGTCGTCGAGCTTCTGCCCAATCCAGGCTTGGGTGATCTTGATCTTGGCGCCGTCGCGGTAGATCACCGTGCCGGGCTTGAAATGGGCGAGCAGGGCGTCGGCGACCTGCCGCGGCGCCGCCATGCCGGTACGCTGCGGCCAGAGCACGTCGATCTGCAGAACCCCGACGTGATCCCTGGTTCCACCGGGCGCCAGGGCGAAGGCCAGTGCCGGCGCAGGAATCTCGGTTACCCGGAGCCACTGATTGTCGAGCGGCGGCGTGAAGTCGGCATTGGGGTAGGCAATCGGCAGAGCCGGATCCAGGACCAGCTCCGCCAGACGCGCGAAGAGGCCCTCGGCAATCCTCGTTTCGATCGCAGTCACCATCACTTCCTCTCTCGCGATAAGTCGTCGTGCAGCGGCATGGGCGCCGTGACCGCAGCGGTCCTGGTCGTCCGGCATCCGCCGGCTCCCGTGCGAACCGTTCTTGAACCTGGTCGTCGTGACATCGGACGCGACACCGCGGCCCGCGCACCGGTCAGGAGTTGCCACGGGACGAGCTGCGGCAATGCGGGGACGCACAAGCATGCCCACAGCAAGACGCCGGCGCCCTGCAAAGGCACCGGCGTCCGGATGACCAAGATCAAAGAAAAATCAGAATTTCAGCAGGTCAGATCGCCAAAGATGCGCAGCGCCGCTGAACGCAAAACTGTGACGATCTATTTCTTGCATTAGGCCCGACTCGGATCCGCGCGTCAAGTGAAATAGGATTATTTTCCGAAGATATTTGCTTAGCCTCGGGAAGCAGGACACACCGCCCACAGAGGACGCGCGGCGGCGAGCCTCACGGCTTGTCCGACCAGACCGCGAGCTCATAACCATCGGGATCCTGGAAGTGAAAGCGCCGGCCGCCGGGAAAGGCGAAAACCGGGACGGTAATCCGCGCTCCCAGCGCTTCCAGGCGGCGCTGGGTCTCGGCAAGGTCGTCGGCGTAGAGAATGACCAGCGGCCCGCCGGTACGAACGGGCCCCTGGGTGGTGAGCCCGCCGGTCAGCCGGCCGTCGGAGAACTCGCAATAGGTCGGGCCGTAATCGGTGAAACGCCAGCCGAACGCCTCGCCGTAAAAGGCACGCGAGCGCGCGATGTCGGTCACATTGAATTCGATATTGTCGATGCGGCGGTCCTGGCCGGATTGGGCCATGGTCGTGTCTCCTCGCGGGTTTGATCAGGTGGCTGATTCCATGATCGCCTTGAGGCTCGCCAGGTCGCGCGCGACCGCCTCGGCATCACGGGCGAAATCCTCGGCGCTCATTCCGGCAAGCCGGAACAAGGTGAAGATCACTTCGGCTCCGGCGCCGTTCGCGACAACGCGCAGCGGCACCGCGACGTCGAGACCCGAAGCAAGGGTGACGACATGGTCGAGCACGCCGAAGCCATTGCGCGCAGCGAAGCGAATGGTCACCGGCCCGGTCGGCCCGTCGGCCTTCCAGATGTCGCCATGTCGAACCGGATTTGTGCCAAGGCCCGCGGCCCAGCGCACCATGTTCGCCGGTTCGGCCGCGAAGTCATAGACCGCGCGCCAGTCACGCGCGATCGAGACATGGACGATGCGGGTCTCGGATATGGGCTGGTCCGGGTTCGGCATTGCAAGGGCTCCGTCGCAGGGCCGCCGTCTTGCCACGGATGGCCGGGCCGGTCTTGAACAAAACGGCCAGTCAGCTGCCCAGTTGCGCGACCACCCGGGCCGGCGTCTGCTTGGCGAGGCCCATCACCTCGCGGCCGAGATGGGCCTGGTCGGCATAACCGGCGGCTTGTCCAAGCGCGGCGAGGCTCGTCTTCGGGCCGGTCCGGGCAAGCCGGAGGAAACGCTGAAACCGCAGGATCCGCTCGAGCGTCTTCGGGCCATAACCGAAAGCCTCCCGGCTGCGCCGGCGCAGCGTCCGTTCGCTGACGTCGAGCCGGTCGGCCAGGGTCTCGATCGAAACCGGGCCACGGCTGAGGCGGTCGAAGACGAAGGCCATGTCGGGTGCCCGCGGCGCGATGCCCGGGGCAAGCGTCGCCAGGCTGGACTGCATCGCCATCAGCCGTTCGCCAGCGCTCCTGGCCTCGCCCATCCTGCCGGTCAGGTCGCGCGCCCGGCGCCCCCAGAAGTCGGCCAGCGGGACCTGCCGGCCGACCAGTTCCGACATCGGAACGCCAAGCCAATGGGCCGCGGCGCCAGGTGCAAAACGCAAACCTGAGATGCTGGCGCCGGCCGGCGGCTCCGGCATGGCTGCCTCGATATCGGGTCCTGCCACATGCAGGCGGCCGCCGAGCCAGACAATGTCGACGCAGCCATCCGGCACGACGGCCATCGGCCCGGAATGGCCGGGCGCGACCTGATGGCTCCAGGCGCACAGGAAATGACCGACGAGCGACGGGATCGGCTGCGCTTCGCGGTAGAGACCGGTGGCGCCGGCCAGGACCGCATCGCCATCCCACTGCATCATGTCACTCTCGGCATTCACGGATGGAATCGTCGCCTCACGCACCGGACGTTGCAAACATCATAGCCGCCACCGCGCCCGCTTCGAAGCCCGCGCGCGCAAGCCACTTGGCAGCAGACCGCCCATGCGAGTGCCAAGATGCTGAAATCTTTCGTGAATACGGCATTATCGCCTTGCGCCCGGGGCGATGTTGCGGTGCGATGAACTGGTCATCCGGCAAAGGAGATTCCAGCATGGCATCGCATGAATTTGCCAGGCAGATCGATGGCTATGGCCTGACCACCGCGGACATTCTCTATCGCCTTCCCGACCATCCTTCGATCCTGCAGGAATATGTCTGGCAGGACTATGACCTGGCGCCGCGTTTTCCCGAATTGAAGAAATTCCTGGCTTTCTGGGAGGCGAAGCTGGAGGGCCGGTTGTTTCGGGTGACGGTGGCCCACAAGGCCCTGATCGGGCCGGCGGAACTCAAGACTGTCGACGCGGAATTCCTGCTGCATTGAGCCCTGCCGGGCCGTTGTCCCGGCACAGGAAATGACCATCGGCACCGGCCGCTGCGACAGCCCGCGCGCGGCCGGGGGCCGCCGCTGCGGTTGACACATGCCCCGATTCGTAACTATTAAAGTTACATGACACGAAACGACCGGCCGCCCTGAGCAAGGTTCAAGCGCTCGGCGCCTCTCGCTTCGACCCCATCCCTCTTGCCGACCGCGCCGCGGACTTCCGTGGGCGTTTCGCCATCCGACTGCCCGGAGTACACCTGTGAACAGCCCCTCACCCCATGATGCCGTCATTATCGGCGGCAGCTTTGCCGGCCTCTCCGCGGCTATGCAGCTCGCCCGGGCGCGGCGCCGCGTCCTGGTGATCGACGCCGGACAGCCGCGCAACCGCTTCTCCGACCATTCCCACGGCGTCTTCGCGCTGGATGGCCGCTCCGGCAGCGCCCTGCTGGCCGAAGCGCGCGCTCAGCTCGCCGCCTATCCGACGATCAGCCTGATGGCGGGCGAGGCGATCGCCGCGCGGCCCGAGGACGGAGATTTCCGGGTCGAGATCGCAGGCGGCCAGCAAGTCCTCGGCCGCCGCATCCTGCTCGCCACCGGGATCGCCGATCAATTGCCGGAGCTTCCTGGACTTGCGCCGCGCTGGGGCAAGACCGTCCTCCATTGTCCCTATTGCCACGGCTATGAGATCGGCGGCGGCCCGATCGGCGTGCTCGCGACCGGTCCGCTCGCGACCCATCAGGCGTCGCTGATCGCCGACTGGGGCGATGTGACCTTGTTTTCCAATGGCATGACTGTCGAGGGGGACAGCGCGGCCATGCTGGCGCGACGCCGCGTCGTCATCGAACCCGCACGGGTCGAGGCGATCGAGGGACCGGCTCCAGCCATCACCGGCCTTCGCCTGGCCGACGGCCGGCTCGCTGCAGTCAAGGCGCTGTTCGTGGCGGCGCCCACCCGCATGGCGAGCCCGCTCGCCGAGATGCTCGGCTGCGCCTTCGATCCGACGCCGCTCGGTCCGATCATCCGCACCGACGCCTGGAAACTGACCACCGTTCCCGGCGTCTATGCGGCGGGCGACGCCGCGCGAGCGCCGCACAGCATCACCTTCGCCACCGCCGATGGCGTCACCGCGGGTGTCGGCCTGCATCACCAGCTGATCGCCGACGAGGCCGCGGCCTGAACCCGATCAGTAGAGATTGGTCGTGTAGGCGACCGCGAGGCTCTGGTTGGTCTTGTCCGCATCCACGCCCTTGACCTGGTCGGCGATGACGGTGCCGAGCGGCGGGAAATCATCCCGGCCGACCTTCTTGGCCGGGTTCCACAGGTCGGCGCGCAGCAGCGACCGGCCGCAGTGGAAATAGACCTGCGCAATGGTCACCTCCATGGCCGAACTCGGCACGATCGTGCCCTTGATCGCCATCGGCGCGAGCACGGCCGGGTCGGTGACGATGCGGGCACGGCCGTTGACACGCAAGGTCTCGTTGAGACCCGGCACGAAAAACAGCAGGCCGATCTCCGGCTTGGCCAGCACGTTCTGCAAGGTGTCGAGCAAATTGTTGCCACGTCGGTCGGGCACCAGCAGGGTCGTGTCGTCGACCACATGGACGAAACCCGGAGCGTCGCCGCGCGGCGAGCAGTCGGTACCGCTCCCGCTGCTCGAAGCCACGGCCAGAAAGGGTGACAACGCGATGAACCGGCGGGCGTGGCCGTCGAGCCGGGGCATCACCTTCTTCAGCACGAGTTCACCCGGCTCGGCATAGGACTGCCGCAACGCCGTGGTGTCCTTGATCTCACTCATCGTCATCGCTTCCGGCCGTGGTTCTCGGGCGCGGGCCGCCCGATCGCGGCCATCATCCGCCCGGCGATAGCACGCCGGTTCCAGTGGCACAGCTTCGGCAGGGCCAGGAACTGTCGCGTTATGGCCATCGCCGACGGGAAGCCAGGGCTTCAGGCATCGCCGGCCAGCCCGCGAAGGACCTCGGCGAAGCCGGTCCTGCAAGTGAAGCCGAGCCGGCCGGCGGCGTGCGAGGCGTCGTAGACCCGATCGATGGAACTGAACATGGTCCAGCCGCGGCGCGCGTAGAGCGCCGGATAGTCGGGGAAATAGCGCGCCACCACGGCGGGGGCGTCGACCATCAGCGCCGCGCAGTCGTCCGGCCGGAACGGCGTCGGCGCCGAGACGATGAACAGGCCGAAGCCGAGGTCGGGCGCACGCTGCAGTGCCACGACATGGGCCTCCGCCGCGTCGGCGACGGTCAGCCTGCGAAACAGCAATTCGTTCGCCTTGGTGTTCTCGTCCGACTGGTCGATGGCATGGGCCATATCGTCGGCTTCAGGGAAGAACCGGGCGGTGCGCAGCACCACCACGGCGAGACCGAAAGCGTCGTGATAGAACCGGCAAAGCTTTTCGGCGGCGAGCTTGGTGACCCCATAGATATTACGCGGCTCGGGCGCCATGGCCTCGGTGAGCCAGGAGGCCTCGCGCATGCCCCCTGCCCGGCCGGCCCTTATCGCCGACGAGATCATCAGCGAGGTGGTCGAGGTGAAGACGAAGCGCGGAACACCTTGTTCGACCGCCTCGTCCAGCAGGTTGAAAGTGCCCTGGACGTTGACCGCCATGAAGGCATCGCGCGAATTCCTGTCGATGTCCGGCTTGTGCAGGCCACCGGCATGGATGATCGCCTCGAAACGCCCGTCGCGGAGCACCGAGCGCACCATTCCGCGGTCGGCGACCGAGCCGGTGATGGTGGTATGGTCGGCGGCGACGGGATCGAGCCCGATCACCTGATGGCCGAGGGCCTTCAGCCGTGGCGCCAAGGTCTGGCCGAGCCAGCCGGATGAGCCCGTCAAGAGAATGCGCATGCCTGTATCCTGTTCGATCCGCAGCGGCATTGTCGCGATGGCAGGCCGGCATGGCCACGTATAAATGATGCGCGCGGGTGGCAACCCGCATGTGGAGGCTTGATCATGACGGATCGGGAGACATCCAGGGTCGTGCCCCGGTTCGGGCCGGCCCTGAAGACGTGGCGGCTGCTGCGGCGGATCAAGCAGAGCCATGCAGCCGAGCTGATCGGTGTCTCACAGGCAACCATTTCGCGCTGGGAAAGCGGCGTCCAGGAGCCGGCCGGCAGCCAGGCCGAGCGGCTTGCCGCGCTGTTCGAGACCAGGCTCGACAGTGCCGCGGACCGGGCTTTGGCCGAGCTCGTCATGCATGCGTCGAGCGAAATCCATCTGATCTGTGACAGCACGCACAGGCTCCTGGCCGCCTCCGCGGCCCGCGAGCGGTGTTGGCGGGCGAGCGCCACCGAGCTCGCCGGCACCTCGCTCTGGCGCTTTGCGAGCGCCGAGATCGTCGAAGCAGAGGGGAAGCTCGGCGAGGCCGGCTGGTTCGAGCCGGTCGCTCCGGCGATCGAGCTCGCCACGGGATCGAATGCCTCGCCGATCGTGCCGATCCGGCCTGGCCGCGTGCGCTGGACACGCATGCGCCTGGCGGACGGTTCATTCGCCAGGCTGGTTCAGGCTGTCGCCGCTTGACCACTCGGGCTCTAGCGGATCAGGGCCCGCCGGTGCGATGATGCCCAGCCCGTGCCGTCCGGCCCGGATCTCCAGCGGAGGCGGTTCCATGGCCCACGTGCATGCCCATATCGGCAAGGAGCAATATGCGGTCGCGATCGAGGCGCGCGGCCACCAGCTGATCTCCGACGAACCCGAAGCGCTGTGCGGCGGCGACAAGGGCCCGGCGCCGTTCGACCTGCTGCTCTCGTCCCTCGGCGCCTGTACCGCCATCACGCTGAAAATGTATGCCGAGCGCAAGCAATGGCCGCTCGAGGGCCTTGGTGTCGAGCTGCGCTACATCAAGACGATCGAGGCCGTTCACATCGAGCGGGTGCTGACGCCGGAGGGCGAACTCGACGCCGAGCAGCGCACCCGGCTCGCCGAAATCGCCGAGAAGACGCCGGTGACACTTGCCCTGAAGCCGGGCATCGAGATCCGGACCGAGATGCGCTGAGGCGACGGAGCAGTCGCCGTCCCTCCCCTTGCTCAGGCGAGCGTGAGCCCCTTGGGGATCAGGCCATGGTCGCGCGCCTGGCGCTCCAGGGCCTCGCGGAAATCCGGGTGGGCAATGGAGATCAGCGCCTTGGCCCGCTCCGCCACCGACTTGCCCTTCAGATTGACCATGCCGTATTCGGTGACGACATACATCGTGTCGGTGCGCGGCGTGGTGACCACATTGCCGGGCGTCAGGTTGAGCACGATGCGGCTGCGGCGGTCGCCACGCTTCTCATAGGTCGAGGACAGGCAAATGAATGACTTGCCGCCGCGCGAGGCATAGGCGCCGCGGACGAATTGCAGCTGGCCACCGGTGCCGCTGAGATGCCGGTGTCCATCCGATTCCGAAGCCGCCTGGCCCTGCAGGTCGATCTGCGTGGTGTTGTTGATGGAAACGACATTGTCGTTCTGCATGATGTTGTGCGGCAGATTGGTATAATCGACCGGGTGGCACTGGGCGTCCGGATTGCGGTCGATCACCTCATACTGCCGGCGAGAACCGGCGGCGAAAGTGTAGACCATCTGGCCACGATCGAGGGTCTTGCGGGCGCCCGTCACCAGGCCGGCGTCGTAAAGCGCGATGATCCCGTCGGACATCATTTCGGTGTGAATGCCGAGATCGCGCACACCCGCATCCTTCAGCGTCGAGCAAACCGCATTGGGCATGCCGCCAATGCCGATCTGCAGGCAGGAACCGTCGGCGATCTCCTGGACGATGCGGGTGGCGACCAGCCGGTCGACCTCGGTCGGCGCCGGGTTACCGATTTCCGGGATTGGTTCGCCGTCACCCTGAATGACGTAGTCGACCTCGCTGGCATGCACGCCGTTGCCGGGCCCGAAGCAATAAGGCATGGCCGTGGACACCTCGACGATCACCCGGCGCGCGCGTTCGACCAGGGCGCGCTGGTAGGTGGCGGCGGCTCCGAAATTGAACATGCCCTCGGCATCCATCGGGCAGGTCTTCAGCACGACGATATCCACCGGCTCGATGAAGCGGCGGTAATAGTCCGGCGCCTCGCCGAAATTCATCGGGATGTAGTTGCAGCGCCCGGCATCGTGGCGTCCGCGGTCATAGCCGGAAAAATGCCAGCTGAACCAATGGAAATGGCGACCATCCGGGTCGCAGTCATGGGTCGGGCGGGCGCGCATGGTCAAGGCGGAACGGATCTTGACGTCGTGGAGCTCGTCGCGCCGTGCCGCCAGCGCCCGCTCGAAGACATCGGGCTGGCCCATGCCGAACCCATAGTCGAGCCACATGCCCGACGTGACCAGGGCCGCCGCCTCGGCCGCCGAGATCTGGATAGCCTGTTTCGCCGAAACCGCCGTCATCATGCTCATTCCTCTCCTGAGGACCAAGGCCCGCTCCCGCCCGGTCCATCCTGCCGTGGTCGCCGGGTTCTGCCGCCCGGCTTGATCGTTGCGCTCCAATAGCCGGCGTCCACGGCATGATAGCCCCGGGCCGGCACGAAGCCGCTATCGGTAGCGCAAGAGGCAGGCCTCGTCTTCTGCAAAAATGGCCGGCCGGGCGACGCCGCGCGATGACCTCGCGGCGCCGCGACCGCGGCTATTCAGCCGGGACCACCCGGGGCTGACGCGTCGGCGCCGGCTGGCGCCGCGAGAAGGTGGCGATCAACGCCGGCAGCACCAGCAGGATGAGCACCGGCGCCACCACAATGCCGCCGACCACCACGAAAGCCAGCGGCCGCTGCACCTGGCTGCCGATGCCGGTCGACATGGCCGCCGGCAGAAGGCCGACGCAAGCGGCCACGCAGGTCATCAGCACCGGGCGCATACGCACCCTGCAAGCCTCGGAAATGGCGTCGAAACGTGCCCGGCCGAGCTCGATCATGCTGTTGTAGTAGACGATGACCAGGATGCCCTCCATGACGGCGATGCCGAACAGGGCGATGAAGCCGATCGCCGCCGAAACGCCAAAGGGCGTGCCGGTCACCGCCAGCGCCAGGATGCCGCCGACCAGCGCCATGGGGATGACACTCAACGCCAGCAGCGTATCGGTGAAGGAGGCGAAATGGGCATAAAGCAGGAGAGCGATCAGCAGCAGCGTGATCGGCACGATCACCTTCAGACGCGCCACCGCGTCCTGCAGATTGCCGAATTCACCGACCCATTCGAGCCGTGAGCCGAACGGCAGGCTCACCTGATCGGCGACCCGCGCCTGGGCCTCCAGCACCGTGCTGCCGAGATCGCGGCCACGCACCGAGAACTTGATCGGCACGTAGCGCTGCTGGCCCTCGCGATAAATGTAGGAGGGGCCGGCGACGAGCCGCACGGTCGCGACCTCGCGCAGCGGGATCTGGGCGACGCCGCCATTGCCGTCGGGTACGCCGATGCGCAATTCGCCGATCGCCTCGGGGCTGGCGCGGTATTTTTCGGCGAGCCTGACCATGATCGGGAAATGCCGGTCGGAGCCCCGCTCATAGAGATCGCCCGGTGTGTCGCCGGCGATCGCGGTCTTGATCGCGGTGTTGATGTCGCCGGGCTGCAAGCCGAAGCGGCCGGCCTTCTCGCGATCGACCTCGATCTCGACGGTCGGCTGCCCCAGCGTGTTGAACACGGCGAGATCGCGCACGCCCGGCACATCGCGAATGGCGTCCCGGATCAGCGTCGCCGTGCGGGTCAATTCGACAAGGTCGTTGCCGAAGACCTTGATCGAGTTCTCGCCCTTCACGCCGGATGCGGCTTCCGCGACATTGTCTTCCAGATATTGCGAGAAGTTGAAGGCGACGCCGGGCAGTTCCTCGGTCAGCCGGGCATTGATCTCTTCGATCAGCTTTTCCTTGGTCAGTCCGGCCCGCCATTCGGTCTGCGGCTTCAGCGGCACGAAGACTTCGGCATTGTTGAAGCCGGCGACATCGGTACCGTCGTCAGGCCGACCCTGCTGGGAAATGGCCGTCTGGACCTCGGGGAATTCGGCGATCACCCGGCGCATCCGGTTGACGTAGCCATTGCCCTCCTGCAGCGAAATCGTCGGGTGGAAGGTCGCGCGCACCCACATATTGCCTTCCTCGAGCTTGGGCAGGAACTCGAGCCCGAGCGAGCGCAGCACCATGCCGGTGCCGGCGAGCATGAAGAGCGCCAGAAGCATGACCACAAGGCGCCGTTGGATCGCCAGCGCCAGCAGCGGTTCATAGACGCGCCGGATGACCCGCACCGCGATCGTCTCGGTCTCGTCGAGCCTGCCCCGGAGCAGGATCGCCGAGAGCGCCGGCGTCACCGTGAAGGTGGCGAACAGGCCGCCGGCGAGCGCATAGGCATAGGTCTTGGCCATGGGCGAGAAGATGTGGCCCTCGACGCCGCTCAGCATGAACAGCGGCAGGAAGCCGGTAATGATGATGGCGGAGGAGAAGAAGATCGGCCCGATCACCTCCTTGGCCGCGCCGAGCACGGTCGAGACGAAGTCGTCATGCCCCTCTTCGTCCGGCTTGAAGCGGCCATGGCCGCTGCTACGCTCGGCGAGATGCCGGAAGATGTTTTCGACCATGATGACGGTGGCGTCGACGATCAGGCCGAAATCGAGCGCACCGACCGACAGGAGATTGGCCGATTCCCCCATCATCACCATGACGATCACGGCGGTGAACAGCGCGAAGGGAATGGTGGCGGCGACCACCACCGCGCTCCTGAAATTGCCGAGGAACACCCATTGCACCAGGAACACGAAGAGCACACCGAACAGGAGACTGTGCAACACCGTATGGGTGGTGATGTCGATCAGTTCCTTGCGGTCGTAAAGGCGCTCGATCTTGACCCCCGCCGGCAGCACGCCGCCGGCATTGATCCTTTGAACCTCCGCCTCCACCCGCTGCAGCGTCGGCATGCTCTTTTCGCCGCGGCGCATCAGCACGATGCCCTGAACCACGTCGTCGACGTCGTTCATGCCGGCGATGCCAAGCCGTGGAAGGTGGCCGATCGTGACGGTCGCGATGTCGCGAACACGCACCGGAGTGCCGTTCGACTGGGTGATCAGCGTGCCGGAAATGTCCTCGATCGAGCGGATCAGGCCGACGCCACGCACCACGCCCGCCTGTGGCCCGATCTCGATGGTATTGCCGCCGACATTGATATTGGCGTTCTGCAGCGCCTGCATCACCTGGGTAAGGGTCAGGCCCGAGGCGATCAGCTTCTGAAAATCGACCGTGACCTCATAGGTCTTGGTGGTGCCGCCCCAGCCGGTGACGTCGACGACGCCGGGCACCGACTTGAACCGCCGGGACAGGATCCAGTCCTGGATGGTCTTCAGGTCGGTCAGCGAATAGCCTGGAGGACCAACGACGCGATAGCGGAAGATTTCGCCGATCGGGCTGACCGGCGAAATCTGCGGCTGGGCACCGCCCGGCAGGGCGGGAATCTGGCCGAGCCGGTTCAAAACCTGCTGCAGCGCCTGATCATAGGTATAGTCATAGGTGAACTGCAGCTTGACATCCGACAGGCCGAACACCGAAGTCGTGCGCATCACCTTGAGATTGGGCAGGCCGGCCATCTGGTTTTCGATGGGAATGGTGATGTAGCGCTCGATCTCCTCCGCCGAGAGCCCGGCCGATTGCGTGATGACATCGACGAGCGGCGGCACCGGATCCGGATAGGCTTCGATGTTCAGCCGGGTGAATGCGACCACGCCACCGGCAAGCACCAGCACGAAGGCGAGCGCCACCAGGACGCGGCGGTCGAGTGAAAAAGAAATGATCGCGTTCACGGATAGTCCCCGCTCATGATCGACAAGCCGCGGCTCAGCGGGCGTCCGATGCCATCTGATCGAGGAACAGGCTGCCCTGCACCACCACTTGATCGCCGGCGGCCAGGCCCTCGGTGACCTGGATGAAACCGCTCTGAATCATCCCGGTCTTGATCTCGCGCAACGCCACGCGGCCTTCGCCCGACACCAGCCAGACATGGGCGCGCTCGCCCTGGCGGATCACGGCTCGCCGCGGCACGGCCGGCCAGTCGGTCGCCTGCTCGGTGAAGATGGTGACGGTGGCGAACATCTCGCGCTTCAGGATGCCGCGCGCGTTGGGCACGGAAGCGCGCACCACCAGCCGGCGCGTCGCCGGGTCGAACAGAGGACTGACATGGCTGATGGCGGCGCGGAAAGTCTGGTCGGGACGGGCCAGCACCCGGAATTCGATCTCGTCGCCGATATCCACCGCCGGGCTGTCGCCTTCGCGCACGAAAGCCTGCAGCCAGACCGACGAGGTATCGTCGACCAGGAACAAGGCGTCGCCGCCCGACCCCTGGACGAACTGGCCAGGGCCGACCTTGCGCTGGGCGATGAGGCCGCCGATCGGCGCGACGATCGGGGTCTCGGAATTGATCGTGCCGCGCTCGCGCAACTGGTTGAGATCGGCCTCGGTCTTGCCCAGGATGCGCAGCCGGTTTTCCACCGCTCTGAGCGCCGCCACCGCGGCGCGTTCATCGGCCTGTGCGCCCTTCTGGTCGGCCTGCGCCTGTTCGAAGTCGCGCAAGGTCGCCGCGCGGCCGTTATAGAGATCGCGCTGGCGCCGTTCGTTGATGTCGGCAAGCCGCAACGCGGTACGGGCCTTTTCCAGCCCGGATACGGCGGCCACATAGTCGTTCTGGGCGGCCACCATGTCGGTCGCCTCGATCGTGCAGAGCACCTGGCCCTGCTGCACGATGTCGCCGGGCTTGACGAGAATGCGAACGACCTTGCCGGCATAGGGCGAAAGCACCGGGGTCGCCCGATCCTCATCGGTGGCGATCTTGCCTTCGGTGGTGAACTGCGGACGGAACGGCTTCAGCGAAACCGGTTCGATCACGATGTTGCGCCGCTCGTTGTTCGACAGCGCAATCGAGCCGTCGCCCTTGCCGGTCGACGGCGGCGGCGTCTCCGCGCTCGGCCGCCCGCCAACTCCCAGGCGATCGAGCAGCGACGCCGACAGCGTATTGGCGCGTCCCTCCGGAACCATGTCGCCCAACGCGAAATAACCGGCGGCCAGCGCCAGCAGCAGGGTGCCGGCCAAGACCAACGGCACGCTGGGCGCGCCAAACAGGGGGAATTGACGGCGGGCCATCGGCGAAACCTTGAGGATCATGGGAGCCCGGCCTGCGCCGAGACTCGCTACTCCGCCGCCCGCAGCATGGCTGCGAGCGGCGGAACTTGCTGTGAAATCACATGCTTGTTCTAAGCGATCCGGCTTTGCCCTTGCCTGACGCATGCCGTCAGGCTTCTGAAAGCTGAGGCCCGCAGCTCCAGCAGACGCCTCACGCGGCGCTCCCGACATCAGCCTCGACGACATAGCCGTGGCCGCGCACGGTCTTGATCACCGGCATGTCGAGCTTGCGCCTCAGCCGCGCGATCAGAACTTCTATGGCATTGGAATCGTTATCTTTATCATCGCTGTAGATATGTTCGCGAATTTCGCCCTGCGACACCACCCGCCCGCCCTGGTGCAGGAGATAGCTCAACAGCCGATATTCGAGCGGGGAAACGGCGACGGCGCTGCCATTCACCGTGACCGCCTTGCTGCGCGTATCGATCTCGAGCGGCCCCGCCGAAAGAATAGCCGACGCGTGTCCCGTGGCACGGCGTGCCAGGGCACGGACGCGCGCCACCAGCTCCTCCATGTGGAATGGCTTGGACACATGGTCATCGGCGCCGGCATCGATGCCCAGGACCTTTTCCCGCCAGCCGTCCCGGGCGGTCAGCAGCAGGACCGGCATGCCAAGCCCGGCCTGTCGCCAGCGGCGCAAAACGCTGATGCCATCAAGCCGCGGCAGGCCGAGATCGAGCACCACCACGTCGAAACTCTCATGCGCGCCACGGAACCAGCCGTTTTCGCCATCGGCACAGACTTCGACGACGAAGCCAGCGCCTGACAGCGCCTTGCTGATATCGGCGACAATGCGCCGTTCATCTTCAACCAGAAGGACGCGCAAGCCACATCTCCTTGCCGGGGGTCGGAGCCGGGCCGTCCATGGACGGGCCGGCAGCCCGACCTTCGGGACGCCGCCATCGCTATGAACCGGTCCGGCTTGCTGCGGCCTGACGCGCGCTGCAGGGCAATCGACAGCCAGCCTGGCAAAGATGGCGGCGACCGCGGCGAGAAGCATTCATGGTGAAGCCCCGTCGCGCCGGCCGGGCCCGAGCCGACGCCACCACGACCGCAAGGACATCGGCCGGCCCGACCAGGACCTCCCAGGTCCCTCGCTTGGCGAAACCTATTCGAACAGCCGCGAGACCGCGTTACGCGCCGATGTCACGGACTGGACGACCTTGTCCTCGAACGGCAGTTGCGGCAATTGCAGGCCGAACAGCCGGTGGCGCGGCGCTTCCGCGACGGGCGGCTGGAGCGTCATCATCGCCGCGAGCTCGAGCGGCGCGGCGGGCCGCGGCGGCGGCATCGGCATCGGCACCGGCATGGGCGCCACCGACGCCTGCGTGCCGGTCCGGCGAACCTCGCAGCGCTGGCCGCAGCCACGCGCCGCCGCCGCGGGCTGAACGCTTGCGGCCGTTTCCACCGCGATATTGGCCGGCAGGGTCGCCGCCCGCGCTGGTTCGGAGGTCGCCTTGCCGATATCCTCCAGCGGCGGAGCCGCCGGCCGGACAAAGGCCGCGTCGAGATCGGCGGTCGGCGGCGCCAGCGGCACGACGACCCGGGCGGGCGCCATGGTCAGGCCGAAGCGCGGCAGCAGCTGCGGCACGACGACCGTCGCGCAGACGGTCGCGGCGACCGAGATAACGACCTGGGCGGCAAGCTTGCCGCTGCTCGCCATGACGGCGGCGAGCGCGCGGTGAAGGACGTTTGCCATGACGGCTCCGTGCATGTCTGTCGCGGCCCTAACAAACAAGGATTTGGGGCGGCAATACGGTGCCTTTCGCACCATCGGCGGCCTGTTTCTTGTCTGATTGTTTCGCATAGGCGCCGCTCATGCGCGGACATTCGGCCGCCCGTGAGCCACCGGCGCGCGATGGTCAGCCGAGCCCCGTCTCACCGCTCGGATAATTGGCCCCCGAACCGCTGATGTGCTGGCGCACGGCAGCCACCAGCGCGTCGATATCGCGAGCCTCGATCGCCGCCACGATGGTGCGGTGATCGGCGGCACTCTTCTCCAGCGAGGCATGGGACGGCCATAGCGCGATGGGCCAGCGAATCGAGCGATTGCGCATTTCCGTGGTCAGCTCGCCGAGCGTCCGGTTCGACGCGCAGCCATAGATGGCATCATGGAAATCGGCATTGGTCCGGGCCTGGTCGACCCGGCTGCCATGCGCAATGGCCGTCTCGAAGGCCTGCTGCGTGGCCTTGATCCGCGCCAGCTCGGCCGGACCGATCTTGGGCAGCGCCTCGCGCGCCGCCGCGGTCTCGACGAGGATGCGGATCGCCAGGATCTCCCTGATGGCCGTCATGTCGGGTACCGCGACCCGATAGCCGCGATTGACGACGTGCTCGACCGTACCGCGCACGGCCAGTTCGCTCAGCGCGCTGCGCACATCGAAGCGCTTGGCGTGGAAGCGCTCTTCCAGGTCGATCTGGCGCAGCCATTCGCCCGGGCGGTAGGCGCCGTCGCGGATCGCCGCCGCCATCTCTGCCGCCAGGTGGCGCTTTTGCTCCTGCCTGCCCGCAGTCATGCGTCCCCCATTTCCTCTGCAGCCCGGCGCCCATCTGCCCGCGATTCTTCCGACTTGACAGCCCAAAGTACGGCGCCCAAATTGGCGCCAATATATGCGCAAAAAAGACAAAACGCGAATCCGGGAGGAAATGCACGATGCCGACGATCGACCGCAGAGAAGTTCTCGCACTGTCCCTGGTGGGCGCCCTCGGCATTCCCGCGGCACGCGCGCAAGCTGCGCCGGCCGGCTATCCGGAGAGTTACCGCGACACGATTGCCCAGGCGGAACGCGAAGGCAGCCTGCTGATCTATTCGATCATGTCTCCGGAAAACTGGCGACCGGTGATCGAGGCGTTCAACAAGCTCTACCCGAAGATCAAGGTCGAGACGCTCGACCTGCCGGCCTCACGCGAAAGCTTCGAGCGCTATCTCGCCGAGCGCTCGACCAACAGTCGAACCGCCGACCTGATCGCCACCGCCGATCCGGGCGGCTGGATCGACTTCCAGGCGCGCGGGGAGATCCTCGACTATGCCTCCCCCGAGGCCAAGGCCTGGCCGGATTGGGCGAAGCCCTTTGCCGGTCTCTACACCGTGTCGTCGGACCCGATGGCCTTCATCTGGAACAACACGCTGGTGCCGGACGGCAAACGCCCGAAGAGCTTCGCCGAGTTCCTCACGCTCGCCGCGTCCAACGAGCGGACCTGGCGCAACAAGATCACCAGCTATGGCGCACACCAGACGACCTTCGGCTACGGCATCAACTATGCCTTCGTGAAGAAGCATGGCGAGAAAGCCTGGGCCTGGTTTGCCGAACTCGCCAAGCTGCAGCCGCGCTTCGAGCGCTCGGGCGGGCCGATGACCGAGAAGGTCACCGCCGGCGAATATGCCACCGGCTGGTTCGTCTCGGCGATCACCTTCTGGCCGAGGCTCGCCGACCCGGCGCGCGCCCGCATCCTCGGCTGGAGCTTCATCGCCGACGGCCAGCCCATGGTGCTGCGCGGCGTGGCCATCCCCAAGGGCTCGAAGAACATCAATGCGGCCAAGCTGATGCTCGATTTCATCATCTCGGAGGAGGGCCAGCGCGCCTTTGGGCGCGGCGGCCTGACGCCGGCCCGTCCGGGCATCAAGCCCGGTGACGGCATCCGCCACACCTATTCCTCGATCGCCGAGATCGTCGGCGAGCAGAACATGATCTATGTCGGCTACGATGCCGATGCCTTGAAGGATTACGACGCGTTCCTGGCGCGTTGGAAGCAAACCTTCAACATCCGGTGACGGCGTGACCCTTGCCCACCACGCCACGCCGGATGCGCTTCCGAAACCGAAGGCAGGTCGCGACACGACGATCCAGTACGGACTGGCGCTGCTGACCGTCGTGCTGGTCGCGGCCCCGCTCCTGCCGGTGCTCTACCAGTCGCTGCTCGACCGCGCGCTCTATGACCCCGGACAGTCGTTCACGCTGGCCAATTTCGGCCGGCTGTTCGGGACGCAAGGCTTCGGCCTGGTGATCTGGAACACCTTCGTCTTCGCCGGTCTCACCACGCTGATCTCGCAAACCCTGGGCACATTGGCCGCCGTGCTGTTCGGCCGTACCGACATGCCCGGCGCCCGCGTTTTTGGTGAGCTGTTCCTCTGGCCGATCTATCTCTCGGCGCTGGTCCTGTCGTTCGGCTGGTACACGATCTACGGGCCCGCCGGCTATCTGACCCTGCTCGCCCAGGACTGGCTCGGCGGCGCGCCCTGGGACCTCTATTCCCTGCCGGGCATGGCGATGATCGCCGGCGTCTCGCAGGCTCCGGTCGCCTATATCTATTGCATGTCGTCGGCGACCATCACCGACCCTTCGCTGGAGGAGGCGGCACGCGTCGCCGGCGCCGGCACGTTTCGCACCTTGCGCCGCATCACCTTGCCCCTGCTCATGCCGGCGATCGCCTATAGCGCGGTGCTGAACTTCACCGTCGGCCTGGAACTCCTGGCGATTCCGCTGGTGTTCGGCGATCCGGCCGGTATCACCGTGCTGACCACCTTCCTTTACAACAATGGCGTCGCCTCGGCCCGGCCGGACCATGGCCTGGTGGCGACCGCCGCCGTGCTGATGCTGGCGGTGGTCTGCGTGCTGGTCTGGCTGCAGGGCCGCCTGCTCGGCAATACCCGCCGCTTCGTCACGCTCGGCGGCAAGGCGACCCGCCCCCGGCCGTTCCGGCTCGACCGGCTGCGCTGGCCGCTCTTCGCCGTTTCGGCGGTCTATATCGCCGCGACCGTGATCGCCCCGATCGGTGCCCTGCTGTTGCGCGCCTTCACCAGCCTGCTGTCGCCCATGGTGCCGCTCGCCGACGTGCTGACGACGGCGAACTTCGCCAACATGTTCGAATATCCGGTCTATCCGCGCTCGATCTGGAACTCGTTTCTGATCAGCGCGCTCGGCGGGATCATCGCAACGGCGCTGATCGCGCTGATCGCCGTCATCGTGTTGCGCTCGGAGTTCCGCTGGCGCGGCGCGCTGCATTACGTGGCGCTGTTTCCGCGCGCCGTGCCCGGTGTCGTTGCGGGCATCGGCTTCTTCTACGCCTTCGCCCTGCTGCCGGGGCTCGGCGGCATGCGCAACACCATCTGGATCCTGATCATCGCCTTCACCATGCACTACATCCCGGTCGGGCTCGGCGCGGTCGCGCCGATGCTGATGCAGATGAGCCCGGATCTCGACCGCGCGGCGCGCGTCCAGGGCGCCGACTGGTGGACGACGAGCCGGCGCATCGTGCTGCCCTTGATGCGGCCGGCGCTGGTCGCCTGTTTCACCATCCTCTTCATCACTTTCTTCAAGGAATACACCACCGCGATCTTCCTGTTCGCGCCAGGCAGCGAGGTGATCGGCACCACCTTGCTGCAGGCCTGGACGCAGGGCGAAGTCGGCCTGGTGGCCGCACTGGCAACCATCCAGGTCGTGGTCATCGGCACCTGCGTCACCCTGGCACGCGCGGTATTCGGAGTGCGCCTTCATGGCTGAACTGACGATCGAGAACCTGAACAAGCATTTCGGCTCCGTCCGCGCGGTCGACGACGTCAACCTGACGGTGGCGGATGGCGAATTCGTCACGCTGCTCGGCCCGTCGGGCTGCGGCAAGTCGACCACGCTCGGTGCCATTGCCGGCCTGGACCAGCCGACCGGCGGCCGCATCACGGTGGGCAGGACGACCTATTTCGACGGCGAGCGCGGCATCTTTCTGCCCCCCGAGGCGCGCAATTGCGGCCTGGTGTTCCAGAGCTACGCGCTCTGGCCGCACATGACCGTCTACGACAATGTCGTCTTCCCGCTCACACTGCGCAAAGTTTCCGGCCCCGAGCGCAAGCGGCGGGTAGAGGAGGCCCTGGCGCTGGTCGAGATGGAGCGCTTCCAGGCCCGTTATCCGCACGAATTGTCCGGTGGCCAGCAGCAGCGTGTGGCGCTCGCCCGGACCCTGGTCTACAGCCCGGAAATCCTGCTGCTCGACGAGCCGCTGTCGAACCTCGACGCCAAGCTGCGCGACCGCGCGCGCACCTGGCTCGGCGAACTGCGCACTCGGCTCGGGCTCACCACCATCTATGTCACCCATGACCAGGTCGAGGCGCTGGCGCTTTCCGATCGCATCGTGGTGATGAATGGCGGCCGCATCGCGCAGATCGGCACGCCTCAGGAGATCTATCAACGGCCCGCCGACGGTTTCGTCGCCGACTTCATCGGCACGACCAATTTCCTCGCGGGCGAGGTTGCCGAAGCTGCGCAGGGCGGAGAAACCACCGTGACCTTGCCCGGCGGTCAGCGCATCGCCATCGCCACCGAGCGGCAAGCGGCCAAGGGGGACAAGGTCACCCTCGCCTTCCGTCCAGAGCACATGCGCGTCGTGCCCGAAGGCCCTGCCGACCCCGGCGGCTCGGTGATCCGGGCGCGCGTCACCAGCCACGCCTATGTCGGCGGGCGCTGGCAGATCGGCCTCGACCTCGGCGGAAGTCCCCTGCGCATCGAAACGGCGGACGCGACCGGCGCCACCGAACTCAGCCTCTGGCTGCCGGTTTCCGGCGGCCTTCTTTTCCCAGGACAAGCGCATGCCAAATCCCTCTGACAGCAAGGCCGGCGCCGGCCTGCCGCAGGCCGATTACACCCCCGGCGTTCGTGGCCCGCTGAGCGGCCTGCGCGTGGTCGACCTGTCGCGGCTGGTCGCAGGCAACCTCTTGACCCAGCATCTCGCCGATTTCGGTGCCGACGTGATCAAGGTCGAACCGCGCGAGGGCGACACCTTGCGCGGCTGGCGCATCAACAATGTCGAGACCACCTGGAAGGTCCATTCGCGCAACAAGCGCAGCCTCTGCGTGGAGTTCCGCCATGACGAGGCCGTGCCGCTGATCCGCCGGCTGGTGCCGGGCGCGGCCATGCTGATCGAGAGCTTCCGGCCGGGCACCCTGGAGCAGATGGGCCTCGGCCCGGATGAACTGCTCGAGCTCGAACCGAAACTGGTGATCGTGCGCATTTCCGGCTGGGGCCAGACCGGCCCCTATCACCGCCGCCCCGGCTTCGGCACGCTGGTCGAGGGCTTTTCCGGCTTTGCCGAGATGAATGGCTTCGCCGACCGCGAGCCGGTGCTGCCACCGATGTATCTCGCCGACGCCTTGTCCGGCCTTACCGGCGCCTTCGCCGCCATGGCGGCGCTGCGCGAAGTAGAGGTCAACGGCGGCCGCGGCCAGGTGATCGACCTGCCGCTGCTCGACCCGATCTTCAATTCGCTCGGGCCGCAGGCGGCCAATTACCGGCTGACCGGCAAGCTGAAGCCGCGCAGCGGCAGCCGCTCGACCGGCTCGGTGCCGCGCAACGTCTATCGGGCCAAGGACGGCGGCTGGGTCTGTCTCTCCGCCTCGACCCAGGGCATGGCCATGCGTGTGCTGCGCTCGATCGGCCGCGCCGAGCTCTGCGAGGATCCGCGCTTCAAGACCAATGAACAGCGGCTCGTGCATGTCGAGGAACTCGACCGCATCATCGGCGACTTCGTCGGTGCCCGCACCGTCGACGAGAACGTCGCCTTCTTCGAAGCCGAGGAAGTCACCATCGGGCCGGTCAACGACATCGTCCGTTTCATGCAGGACCGGCACGTGCGCGACCGCGCGCTTCTGGCCGACTATCCCGACGAGGACATGGGCAGCTTTCCGATGCACGCCGTGCCGGCCCGGCTTTCCGCGACGCCCGGCAGCATTCGCGCCCCGGCGCCGAAGCTCGGCCAACACACCCGCGACATCCTGAAAGAGGCCGGGCTCAGCCAGGCGGAGATCGAGGCGGCGCTCGCGTCGGGCCTCGCCAAGGAGAAGACGGCATGACCACCGGTTCCAAATTCCCCATCTGGCGCTCGGCGCTGTTCGTGCCCGCCAATGTCGAACGCTTCGTCGCCAAGGCGACCGAGCGCGGCGCCGATGCGCTGATCATCGATCTCGAGGACAGCATTCCGCTGGCGCAGAAGGAGGCGGCGCGCGCGCTGGTGCCTGGCATCGTCGCGCGCTTCCGGGCGCAGGGCCGTTCCGACGTGATGGTGCGCATCAACCAGCCGCTGGAACTGGCCGTACGTGATCTCGAGGCTGCCGTCATCGCCGGCGTTGACGCCATCAAGATCACCAAGGTCGAGGGGCCGGAACATCTCCGGCTGCTCGACGAGATGGTCACACGGCTCGAACAAGCGCGCGGACTGCCGCTCGGCAAGATCTGGTTCATCGGGCTGATCGAGGCACCGGGGCCGCTGGCCCGCGCCCATGAGATCGCGCGCTCCACGCCCAGGCTCGCCGGCATCTCGCTCGGCGCCGAGGACTATGCCACCGCCATCGGCGCCAAGCCTTCGGAAGAGACCATGCTGATGCCCAAGCAGCAGATCATCCAGGCCGCCACCGCCGCCGGCATCCTGCCGCTCGGCACCATCGGCTCGGTGGCCGATTTCGCCGACATCGAAGGTTATACGCGTATCGTCCGCCGCTCCGCCGATTTCGGCTTTGTCGGCTCGGCCTGCATTCACCCGTCCCTGGTGCCGATCCTCAATGCCGGTTTCAGCCCCTCGGCCAAGGAGGTGGCCGAGGCCGAACGCATCGTGACGCTCGATCGGCAGGCAGCCGCGGAAGGCCGAGGCTCCTTCGCCATCGACGGCAAGATGATCGACATCCCGATCGTGCAAAGGGCGGAGGCATTGCTCGCACGCGCCAGGGCGATCGCCTCAAGGGCGGGGTGAATCTGGTGGCCGGGCGCGCCGGCCGACGCACGCAAGCGTGAAGCCATGGCAAGCAAACCTCGGGAATAGCTGCACGGCCCGACGAGTCTGTTCCTCGCACGCCGCAATCAGGCGTTCGAGGAGCATCCGATGAAAACACGCCGTCACGACGATCATGAGAAAGAGCGGCGGGCCTGCCGCCATGCCCTGGACTGCATGCTCTGGGATTGCCTCGTCTCGGGCATGGCCGGCTTGCCGGCCTTGTCACAGCAAAATGCCGGATCCCGACAGGTCGCGCCGCCGGATCACGCCAGTGTGAAGTCCGGCAGCCTCCGGCGCGGGAATAAGGCTGCGCCCGATCAGGTCTCCTCCCTGCACGCCGCCGATCGGCGGTCCGGGAGGGCGAGATGAGCGCAAACGATCACCACGGCCATCACGACGACGGGCAGACCCGCCGCCACGCGCTGGAATGCATGATCTGGGCGGGAACCGGCATTCTCTGGACGGTGGCCGGCGGCGTGCCGCGCTCACTCAGCCTGCTGGATCGCGCCGAGGCGGCCGAGGCCGCCTCGGCCGGCTTCACCTTCCTGCAGATCTCCGACAGCCATATCGGGTTCGACAAGGCGGCAAACCCGCATGCCATCGACACGTTGCAGGAGGCCATCGACAAGGTCAGGGGCCTGCCGGCCAAGCCGGCTTTCATGATCCATACCGGCGACATCACCCATCTGTCGAAGCCTGCGGAATTCGACGACGCCGCCCGCATCATCGGCAGCGCCGGCCTGGACGTCCATTACGTCCCGGGCGAGCACGACGTCATCGACGAAAGCAACGGCAAGGCCTATCTCGACCGCTATGGCCGGGGCGCCAGGGGCGCCGGCTGGTATTCCCTCGACCAGAACGGCGTGCATTTCATCGGCCTGGTCAATGTCGTCAATCTCAGGGCCGGCGGTCTCGGCATTCTCGGCCCCGACCAGCTCGCCTGGCTCGCCGATGACCTGAAAGGCGTCAGCGCTTCAACCCCGATCGTAGTGTTTGCCCATATCCCGCTCTGGACGGTCAGCGCGGAATGGGGCTGGGGCACCGACGACGGCGCGCAGGTGCTGGCTCTGCTCCGACGGTTCGGCTCGGTCACCGTGCTCAATGGCCATATCCACCAGATCATGCAGAAGGTGGAAGGCAACGTCACCTTCCACACGGCGCGCTCGACCGCCTTCCCGCAACCGGCTCCCGGAACCGCCCCGTCGCCCGGCCCTCTGGTCGTCGCGCCGGGCGAATTGCGCAATCTGCTCGGGATCACCCGCGTATCGGTCACCCGCGGTCAGGAGCGGCTGGCGATCGTCGACACGACACTTTCCGGCCAATGAGGAACAGCGCATGACCCGCCCCGCACTTTTCGCCGCAACGGCTCTCGCGAGCCTCAGCCTCGCCATGGCGCCCATGCCGCTTTCGGCAGCCGCCGACACCCACATCACCATCGACAACTTCGCCTTCGCGCCCAAAAGCCTCACCGTGAAGACCGGCACCACCGTGATCTTCGACAATGCCGACGATAGCCCCCACACGGTGGTGGCCAGCAACGGTGCGTTTCGGTCACCGGCCCTCGATACCGGCGGCAAATATGCCTTCACATTCACGACGCCGGGGATTTTCGCCTATTATTGCAGTCTCCACCCGCATATGCAGGGCATGATCGTGGTCGAGCCGTGAGCCAAGAGCGATAAGGTGGCGCGAGCCTGATGAGCGAGCTGTCGCGCGCCCGATTTCGCGACGTGGTGCTGCCCCATCTCGGCGATGCCCTGGCGCTTGCCCGCTGGCTGACCGGCAATGGCCATGACGCCGAGGACGTCGTGCAGGAGGCCTGCATCAAGGCGCTCGCCGGCATCGACGGTTATGCCGGCGGCAGTCCCAAGGCCTGGCTGCTCGCCATCGTGCGCAACGCGGCCTTCACCTGGCTTGCCAGAAACCGGCCGAAAAGCCTCGTCCTGGTCGGCACGGCCGAGGCACTCGAACAGACCACACCTCAGGCCGACGCCATGCTCCGGAGCCTGGCCGACGGGCCGGAAGCCAGCCTGATCGCCAAGGCGGAGGCGGCGGCGGTGGAAACGGCGATTGCCGGCCTGCCGCAGCCCTTTCGCGAGGTGCTGGTGCTGCGCGATATCAACGAGCTGAGTTATCGGGAGATCGCGGCCATGCTGTCCATTCCCATCGGCACCGTCATGTCGCGCCTGTCGCGAGCCCGCGGCCTGGTGCTTGCCGAACTCGAGCGATCGACATGACAGAGCCCGACCCCATGGCTCCCGATCCGGGTGACCATCGCCTGATGATCCAGGCGCTTGCCGACGGCGAACTCGATGCCGCGACCACGCTCGCACTGGAGCGCCGCTTCGCCACGGATCCCGCGCTCAAGGCGGAGTATGAGCGGATTGTCGCCTTGAAACGGATGATCGGTGGCCTGCCCCGCCCGACCGTGCCGGCAGGTTTCGAGGCCCGGATGATGGCCCTTGGCCAACCGGCCGCGGCGGCGGCGGGCCCGAAGCCGTGGTCTTTCGACTGGCGGGCCCTTGCCGCCTCGATCATCGTCGCCGCCGTCCTCGCCGGCGGCGCGACCTATCTGGCGCTCAGGCCCGACCCCGGCCTGGTGGTGGCCGAAGCGGTTGCCACCAGCCATCGCCGCGCGCTGCTGGCCACCAGCCCGGTCGACCTCGTTTCCTCCGACCGCCACCGGGTGAAGCCATGGCTCGATGCCAAGCTGGGTATTTCTCCACCCGCCACGGACCTCAGCGGCGACGGCTTCGTGCTTGTCGGCGGCCGCGTCGACGTCATCGCCGATCAGCCGATTCCCGCGCTGGTTTATCGCCGGGGCGAACATCTGATCACGCTGCTGGCGATCCCACGGTCGCCGCGTGAAGCGGCAATGCCGACCGCGCGGCCGCTTGCCGCCGGTGGCCTGATCATGACCCATTGGACCGATGGCGCCTTCGCCTACTGGGCCGTATCGGACCTGGAGCGGGCAGACCTCGACCATTTCGTCGCGCGGTTCCGCGCCGGCGCCGCGAACTGACGGGGAGTAGCGACGGCAGGCTGGCCCGCTCCGGCATGTGCGCCTCGCCTTGCATGGGAGAGCCGCACATGCCGGCTCCCGAACCCGAGTGGATCGTTCCCAGGATCAGCAGCCCTCGTCTACCGAGCGGCGCCAATAGCGCGCTCGCATCTCTCCCCATCGTGATTTGCCCGATGACGCGCCCCCTTCCGGCCGATGCGCCCGCGCTCTAGCATGAGCCTGGGCCATGAGGGGCGGTAGCCTGCCCTATCGTTGCGAAACGGCACGGAAGCGAATTCGACGCGCCGCCTGGTGCATCGGATCGGACGGTCCGCGCCGATGGCGCAGGTCGGATTTGGGAGGAGACGGCGATGCGACGCGCAGTGATAGGGAGGCTCGTCCTGGCCCTCGGCCTCGGCTCGACGGTCGGAGCCTGCCAGGATCGCGCGGTCGAACCGGCAAGACCCGCCGCGCAGGTCAAGGTGGAGGCGGTGGTATTCACGGACTACGCTCCGGCGGTCAGCCTGACCGGCGAGATCAGGGCACGCTTCCAGGCCGATCTGTCGTTTCGGGTCTCCGGCCGGATCACCGAACGCAATGTCGATGTCGGCGCCCATGTGACCGCCGACCAGATCCTTGCCAGGCTCGATCCCCAGGAGCAGCAGGCCGACGTCGATGCGGCGCAGGCCAGCGTCCGCGCGGCGGAGGCACAGGTGCGCCAGACGTCCTCGGCTTTCGAGCGACAGAAAACCTTGCTCGGCCAGGGTTTCACCACGCGCCGGGACCACGACCAGGCGGAAGCCGCGCTCAGAACCGCCCAAGGCTCGCTCGATGCAGCCCGGGCACAGCTCGCGACCGCTGAGGAGGCGCTGTCCTATACCGGCCTGAGAGCGGGGGCCGCAGGCATCATCACCGCCCGCAGTGCCGAAGTCGGCCAGGTCGCGCAGGCAGCGCAGGCAATGTTCACGCTCGCCCAGGATGGTCCGCGCGACGCGGTGTTCCAGGTCTATGAGTCGATCTTCTTCCAACAGCCCGAGGACGCGCGCGTCAGCCTCGCCCTGGTCAGCGACCCCAATGTCAGCACCACCGGTACGGTCCGCGAGATCTCGCCGACGGTCGATGCCAGGACCGGCACCGTGAGGGTGACCATCACAGTCAACGACACGCCCAGCGCCATGACGCTCGGGGCCGCGGTCTCCGGCACCGCCCGGCTCAAGCCGCGGCACGCCGTGATCCTGCCCTGGAGCGCGCTGGCCTCCGACGGCGGCCGGCCAGCGGTCTATGTGGTCGACGCGGCCTCGAAGGTGGTCGCGCTCAGGCCGGTGACCGTGCTTGCCTACCAGACCGGCAAGGTCGTCATCTCGACCGGGCTCAGGGCCGGAGACCTGGTGGTGACCGATGGCACAAAGCTGCTCCGGCCCGACGAGGTCGTCGCCATGATCCAGAGCGGCACGAATGGAGCGCCCCGATGAAATTGCGCCGGAACCGATTGCTCGCCCGCGCCGCGCTGCCAATGCTCCTGCTTGCTGTTGCCGGCTGCCAGAACCGGGAGGCGGCCGAGCCGGCACCGGTCAGACCGGTCCTCTCGATCATTGCTCAGGCCCGTTCGGAGCAGAGCCTGACGGTCGCAGGTACGGTTCAGCCGCAAGTGCGTACCGATCTCAGCTTCCGGGTGCTCGGCCGCATCATCGCCCGCGATGTCCGGGTCGGCGACCTCGTCACCAAAGGCCAGTTGCTCTCGGCCGTCGATCCCACGCAACTCGAGCTGGCGGTCCGCGCGGCGCAGGCCAATCTCAACAGCGCCCAGGCCCAGTTCGCCAACGCCCAGTCGACCGAGGCGAGGCAGCGCAGCCTGCTGGAAACGCGGACGGCCAGCGAAGCGACATACGAAAGCGCGCAGCAGGCGCTCGAAGCGGCCCAGGCATCGGCGACGCGGGCCGAGGCCAGCTTGGCAAAGGCCCAGGAACAACTCGCCTATGCCCAGATCAGGGCGGAATATGACGGCGTGGTCACGGCGGTCGGCGCCGAGGTCGGCCAGGTGGTATCGCCCGGCGTGCCGGTGGTGACGGTGGCCCGGCCCGACCTGCGCGACGCCGTCGTCGATATTCCCGAATGGGTCGGCGACCAGCTGAAGATCGGCACGCCGTTCGAAGTGACGCTACAGATCAACCCGGCGCTCCGGGTGAAGGGCGCGGTCCGCGAGATCGCGCCGCAGGCCGACCAGGCCACCCGGACGCTCAAGATCAGGATCGCGCTCGACGATCCACCGGTGCCGTTCCGGCTCGGCACCACCGTGACCGCCACCGTAACGGCCAAGGCGCAGCCGCAAATCGAGCTGCCACGCTCGGCGCTGCTGGAGCGCGACGGCAAGACGATGGTCTGGATCGTCGATCCCGCAACCAGCAGCGTGGCATTGCGCGAAGTGAAGCTCGGCCGAAGCAACGAGCAGACGATCGCGGTTACCGGCGGGCTGGAAACCGGCGCCCGCGTGGTCACCGCCGGGGTCAACAGCCTGACCGCCGGCCAGAAGGTGCGCATCGAAGAGGGACCGCGCGCGTGAAAAAATTCAACCTCTCCGACTGGGCGCTGAACCACTCCTCGCTGGTCTGGTATTTCATGCTGGTCTTCATGGTGGCCGGGCTGTTCTCCTATCTGAGCCTCGGCCGCGAGGAGGACCCCTCCTTCACCATCAAGACCATGACGATCTCGGCGCAGTGGCCGGGCGCCTCCGTGGAGGAAACGACCCGCCAGGTCACCGAGCGCATCGAGAAGAAACTCGAGGAGCTGGACAGCCTCGACTACACGCGCTCGACCACGACACCCGGGCAGACGCTGATCTTCGTCAACCTCAAGGCCACGACCAAAGGCCGCGACGTTCCGGGCATCTGGTTGCAGGTGCGCAACATGATCGGCGACATCAGGGGCCAGTTCCCGCAGGGCGTCGTCGGCCCGGCGTTCAATGACCGGTTCGGCGACGTCTACGGCAATATCTATGCGTTCACCTCCGACGGACTGACCCAGCGTCAGTTGCGCGACTATGTCGAAAATGCCCGCACCGCGGTCCTGACCGTGCCCAATGTCGGCCGGGTCGATGTCGTCGGCGCCCAGAACGAGGTGATCTTCCTCGAATTTTCGACCCGCCAGGTGGCCGCTCTCGGTCTCGACCAGCAGGCGATTCTCGCCACCTTGCGGGCGCAGAACGCGATCACGCCCTCGGGCGTGATCCAGGCCGGGCCCGAGCGCGTCAGCATCCGGGTCAGCGGCCAGTTCGCCTCGGAAGAGAGCCTGCAAACGATCAACCTGCAGGTGAACGGCAAGTTCTTCCGGCTGAGCGACGTCGCCACCATCACCCGTGGCTACCAGGATCCGCCGACGTCATTGTTCCGCTTCGACGGCCAGCCGGCGATCGCACTTGCCATCGGCATGAAACCGGGTTCGAACCTGCTCGAATTCGGCAAGGCGCTGGAAGTGGAGATGCGCCGGATCCAGGCCGACCTGCCGATCGGTGTCGGCGTCCACCTGGTCTCCGACCAGCCCAAGGTGGTCGACGAGGCGGTCTCCGGCTTCACCCGTGCCTTGTTCGAGGCGGTCGCCATCGTGCTGGCGGTCAGCTTCATCAGCCTGGGCTTCCGCGCCGGCTTCGTGGTGGCGCTGTCGATCCCGCTCGTGCTCGCCATCACCTTCCTGGTCATGGCCTATCTCGGCATCTCGTTGCAGCGCATCTCGCTCGGCGCGTTGATCATCGCGCTCGGCCTGCTGGTCGACGATGCCATGATCGCGGTCGAGATGATGGTGGCCCGGCTGGAGGCCGGTGATACGCTGCGAAAGGCCGCGACCTATGTCTATACGTCGACGGCCTTTCCGATGCTGACCGGCACCCTGGTGACGGTCGCCGGCTTCATCCCGATCGGTCTCAACAATTCCAACGCCGGCGAGTTCACCTTCACGCTGTTCGTGGTCATCGCCGTATCGCTCGTCGTCTCCTGGGTCGTCGCGGTGCTGTTTGCGCCGCTGCTCGGCGTCGCCATCCTGCCCGCCACGATGAAGCGGCATCACGACCAGAAGGGCCGGTTCGAGAGGATCTTTGCCGGCATGCTCACCGCCTGCATGCGCTTTCGCTGGATCACCATCGCCGTCACCGTGCTGGTCTTCCTGCTCTCGGTCTTCGGCATGCGCTTCGTCCAGCAGCAGTTCTTCCCGGCCTCCGACCGGCCGGAGCTGATCGTCGACTGGAATCTGCCGCAAAACTCCTCGATTGCCGAGACCGATGCCCAGATGGCACGGTTCGAGCGGGACATGCTGGCCGGCAATGCCGATATCGAGCGCTGGTCGAGTTATGTCGGCCAGGGTGCGATGCGCTTCGTGCTGTCGTTCGACGTGCAGCCGGCCGACCCATCCTTCGGCCAGACCATCATCGTCACCAAGAGCCTGGCGGCCCGCGACCGGCTGCGCGTCAAACTGCAGGACTACCTGAAGAAGACCTTTGTCGGCACCGACTCATTCGTGAAATTGCTCGACATCGGTCCGCCGGTCGGCCGGCCTGTGCAATATCGCCTGAGTGGTCCCGACATCCAGTCCGTGCGAACGCTCGCCGTGAGCCTCGCCAGCGCCATGAGTTCCAATCGCCATCTCGGCGACATCACCTTCGACTGGAACGAGCCGGCGCGCGTGGTCAAGGTCGAAGTGCTCCAGGACAAGGCGCGCCAGCTCGGCGTCACCTCGCAGGATATCGCCGGGGCACTGGCCGGCATCGTCGGCGGCACCGCCGTCACCCAGGTCCGCGACGACGTCTATCTGATCGACGTGCTGGCGCGGGCGCGAGCCGACGAGCGCGGCTCGATCGATACGCTGCAGAACCTGCAACTGCCCGCCGCCGGCGGCCAGTCGGTGCCGCTCGCGGCCATTGCCTCGTTCCGCTACACGCTCGAGCAGCCGGTGGTCTGGCGCCGTGCCCGCCAGCCGACCATTACCATCAAGGCCGGCATCGTCGACGACGTCCAGCCCGATACGGTGGTGAAGGAACTCGACCGCACGATCCAGGCCTTCCGGGCGAAACTGCCGGCCGGCTACAAGGTCGTGGTCGGCGGCAGCGTGGAAGCAAGCGCCGAAAGCCAGGCGCCGATCGCCGCGGTCGTGCCGATGATGCTGTTCATCATGCTGACCATCCTGATGATCCAGCTGCAGAGCTTCCAACGCCTGTTCCTGGTGGTCGCGGTGGCGCCGCTGGCGCTCATCGGCGTGGTCGCGGCCCTGCTGCCGAGCGGCGCGCCCCTCGGTTTCGTCGCCATCCTCGGCGTTCTCGCGCTGATCGGCATCCTGATCCGCAATTCGGTGATCCTGATCGTTCAGATCGAGGAGCTCAGGGCGGAAGGCCGGCCACCCTGGGAAGCGGTGATGGAGGCGACCGAACACCGCATGCGCCCGATCATGCTGACCGCCGCGGCGGCCAGCCTGGCGCTGATCCCGATCGCCCGGGAGGTGTTCTGGGGACCGATGGCCTATGCGATGATGGGCGGCATCATCGTCGGGACGGTGCTGACGCTCCTGTTCCTGCCGGCGCTCTATGTCGCCTGGTTCCGTATCAAGGAGCCCGAGACGGAAACGCGTCCCGCGGAGATCATTGCCGCGGAGCCAGTATAGGGCGCGGGTGGGCTGAAACGATACGGCTCCCGTGACGGAGCGGCGGCCCTGATGACCTGGGGTATCGCCGGCCCGGCCGGCCGGTCCGAGAGCCCGCATCAAAGCGCGCGGCCGGGTGTTCGCGCTGCCGGTCGGCGCAGGACTGGCCGCGTGCGGGGCTTCGGCCGAGATCAACGCGTTGCCGCCGACGGAACTCATCCGCGACTTGCATGGCGCAACACGGGAAATCCACCTCGCGCGCCCGGGTGATTACCCGATGGTTCCCGGCCGCCGCGAGTGTTCGGCTCTCCGCTTCAAGACCGGTGCGTCCGGCGAAGGCGCCTCGTGAACCCGCACAATCAGGGATCCGCCATGATCGCGAAGACCCCAGCACTGGCCCTCCTTGTCCTGGCGGCGACCACCGGATTCGCCCTGGCCGAGAATGCGCCCTCGACGTCGCCGGCACCGCCGCATGTGCCGTTGCAGAAGACCATCGGCCAATCCAGGCCGCATGTGGTGCCGTCGCTGATCGTCATGAACGCGCGTGGCGCCACGCTCGACGCCGGCAAGCTCACACTGATCGGGCTCTCGCCCAATTCCATCGTCTTCGCCGACCGGCCGGTGCGCGCGGCCGGCCACGACCTCACGGCGCGCCTGCTGGAGCAATGGGCACCGGCCAACACCAGTCCGGGCAGTTTCACCCGGACCCCACCCAACGCCACCGTCTCGGTGTTCAGCCGCGACGGCTCGGCCGTGCGCGATGCCGTCGTCGTGCTCAGGACACCAAAAATCGAAGGCGACCGGGTGACCTTCGACGTCGATGTCCTGGAAGGTGATCTTGCCGGGGGCGACGGACCCGCTTCGATCTTCATCGACACCGTCGGCCTGCAACTGCCGCCCGAGCCCTATCCGGGCGCCAATACCCGCAACGCCTATCGCGGCAGCGCGTGGTATGCTGGCGCCGCCGTTGATGGCGGGGTCGCGGCGGCGGTCGCCGCAGCGCCCGCCTACCCCTTCCAGCCAACCGGCTGCGGCCGCTACGGCCAGCCGATTTGCTACTGAGCCGAACGGCCGCGCGGGAATGCGGAGACAAGGTGGATCATCATGTGGCTCGGCACGGTGAAACTCACGATTCTCGGCGCACAGTTGCTCGTCACGGTCGCCGACGACATGCCACGGCTCGACCCGACGGCGACCTGCCGGGCCGCGACGCGGGTCTCCGCCGCGACCTTCGAAGGCTGCATGGCGGATGAGACCAAGGCGCGTGCCGATCTCGCCGCCCAATGGTCACGCTTCCCGGCTGCCGACCGCAGAAGCTGTGTTCCGGCCGATCGGGCCCTGCTGAGCCAGAGCTATGTCGATCTCCTGACCTGCTTGCAGATGGCCGGCGCCATGCGCGCGACGCCACGGCAGAGTCAATGACGAATTCCCTGACGCCGTTCGACCGCGCCCGCCGCTCAGTTGACGCGCCCCGTCCGGAATGCGACTTTCCGGCTGTCGTCAACAACCAAGGATAGGTCCGGTCGCCGTTCGCGAACGGGTCCTCTGGATCAGTGATCGAACTTCTTGTCGCGATTGGACTTATCGCTCTCAACGGCGTGTTTTCGCTGTCTGAACTGGCCATTGTCTCGGCCCGCAAATCCCGCCTGAAAAGCATGGCCGAATCGGGACGCCGCGGCGCCGCGACGGCGCTCGCGCTGGCTGAGGATCCCGGCCGCTTTCTGTCGACGGTGCAGATCGGCATTACCTTGATCGGCATCCTGGCCGGTGCCTTTTCGGGCGCGGCGCTCGGCCGGCGGCTGACCGAGATTCTCGGCGACTATGGCGTGCCGCCGACGGTCGCCGAACCGCTCGGCTACGGCCTGGTCATCGCCGTCATCACCTATTTGTCGGTGGTCATCGGCGAGCTCGTGCCGAAGAACCTGGCGCTGCGCAATTCGGAGCGGCTCGCCTGCCTGGTGGCACCGCTGATGTCGCTGGTCTCGCGTGTCGGCGCGCCGGTCGTCTGGGTGCTCGACGCCTCGACCAAGCTGATCTTTCGGGCGCTCGGCAGCTCCGGCGATGCGGCCCACACGGTGACACATGAGGAGATCCGCATGATCGTCGCCGACGCGGAAAGCGCCGGCGTGATCGAGACCGACGAGCGTGCGATGATTTCGGGTGTGCTCAGGCTCGGCGATCGTGCGGTGCGCGCCATCATGACCCCGAGGACCGATGTCGACTGGATAAACCTCTCCCAATCGGATGGTGAGATCAAAGCCGCGCTGATGAACACCCGGCAGTCGCGACTGCCGGTGGCCGACGGCGACCCCGACAACATGATCGGTGTCATCCAGGCGCGCGACCTGCTCGCCGCCGCGCTTGCCGGCCGCCCGCTGGATATCCGCGCCCATGTCCGGGTGGCGCCGGTCATTCCCGATACGATCGATGCGCTCGACGTGTTGAACGTGCTGCGTGAGGCGCCGGTGCCCATGGCGCTCGTCCATGACGAATACGGCCATTTCGAAGGTATCGTGACGCCGGCCGACATCCTCGACGCCATTGCCGGCGCGTTCCAGTCCGATCTCCATTCGCATGACCCGGAAGCGGTCGAGCGCGCCGACGGCTCCTGGCTGATCGCCGGTTCCATGCCGGCCGATGAAATGGCCGACAGGCTCGGCATCGTCCTGCCGCGAAAACGCAGCTATGAGACCGCCGCGGGCCTGGTGATCGCCGAATTGCACCATTTGCCGGAAACCGGCGAGGCCGTGGAAACACTTGGTTTTCGCTTCGAGGTGATCGACCTCGACGGCCGCCGGATCGACAAGATCCTGGCCTCGAGGCTGCCCAATGAAGGTTTCTCCTCTTGAGCTGGCCACCTTGCCCATGATCGACGGAGCCCCTAACTCTTTGGCCATGGCACGTACCCGGGTTCTCGTTCTCGCGGCCACTATGCTGCTCGGCATCGTCACCCACGCCGCGGCCCAGGATGACCCGCGCGCGGCGCTCGGACGCTGCGCCGGCATCGCCGCCGATCCCGATCGCCTCAAATGCTTCGATCTGATTGCGCGGCCGGTGCAGCCGGCGCCCGGGCGCGTCGGCAATTGGGAGGTGCAGACGGCAACGTCGCCAGTCGACGATTCACGCATCGTCAGTGCCACGCAGAAACCGGTCGAGCCCTGGGGCGAAGAGCGCATCGCGCTGAATATCCGCTGCTTCGAGGGCCAGACGAGCGTTTCGGTCTCGCGCGACTCGCTGCTCGCGGTCGGACGCACCGCCAAAGTGATCATCCGGATCGACTCTCAGCCGGCGACTGACAGCCAATGGGCGATCGCCAATACGTCCCAGGAGGCGCTCCTTCCGGAGAATGCCGTCGGTTTTCTCAGGTCGCTGCCGGCCGCCGGCCGGCTGTTCGTCCGTGTCGAAGGCGTTCGCAACATCCGCTTCGAAGGCACTTTCCGGCTGGAAGGACTGAACGAGATCCGCCGCAATGTCGGCGAGGCCTGCCGATGGCCGGCCGCCGCCGGCAGGCCGGCGCCAAGCCGATAGCCACGACTCGAATTGCCGGGCCGCGGCGTCTTCAGCCACGCCCGTGACGCCACTTTCCACTCGCCATGGCCCATCCGGGCCGCGCGTAGAGCCCTCACCGGCATGCCCGGCTTCGTCCGGCGCAATCGCGTCAGACGCAGCGATCCGCAACGGCGATCAACGCAGCCAGACCTGCTTGTAGATCTGGCCGGCGAAATCGACATGCAATTCGACCAGCTCGGATCGGACGTTCAGCACCAGGATCTCGAAATGCTGGGGCCGGCGCTCGGCGGCGGCCTGCGGCCGGAAACCCTCGCGCGCGACGCGCTGGGCGACATCAGCGAGAGCGAAGGCCGGCCTGTCCGGAACACTGTCGTCGTCATAGTCGGCGATCTCGATCTCCTCGATGCGACCGAAACGGTCGAGCGAGGCGACCCATGCCTTGCCGCGCGCGTCGCGCACCGGAATTTCCGTCGACTTCTCATGGCGCACCGGATTGCCGGCCGTGCGAAAGCCGACAGCCTCCAGCGTCGCACGCATGACGGCGATGTCGGCTGGCCGCGTCAGTGCCTGCATCAAGGCGCTGGTGGCGGCCTGGTCGGCTAGGCGCCCGGATCCGACCGCCGGCTCGCCGTGCGTGACCGGCTCGCCTTCGGTGGGCGTCACGCGCCGCGCCTCCAACACCCGGCCGCGCAGCCGCCCCTCGATGACCAGCGTCTGGCCGGCCTCGATCGCCGCCGGCCTGTCGGTCGCGCCCGCCAACTCCACCAGCACCCGCCCCGTGGCATCCTCGAACAGGAGGCGGTCACCGAACACGTCCGCCACGCGGCCGCGCAGCACGATGCCGCCGGCCAGCGCTTCCTCGATCGTCAACTGCGCGAATGCCGGGGCGGCCGAAACCACCGGCATGCCCCCCAGAAGAACGGCACCGAGACCGACGACATGCCACCACCGGGCGCCCCCCGGGGGGCTGCCATTCGACCGAATTCTCAACATGATGCTCTCCCGATCGATCCGGGTGGAAGACGGCCATGACCGGGTTTCAGCCGATCGGTCCCTTGAAGATGAAAAAGGCACCGAGGCAAATGAAGGCGAAACCCACGAGGTGATTGGCGGTAATGCTTTCGCCCAGATAAAAAACCGAGAAGACGGAAAAAACCACCAGGGTGATGACCTCCTGCATGGTTTTCAGTTCGGCCGCGCTATAGACCGAATGGCCATAGCGGTTCGCCGGCACGGCAAAGCAATATTCGACGAAAGCGATGCCCCAACTTGCGACAATGACGACGTAGAGCGGCTTGTTCTCGAATTTCAGGTGCCCGTACCAGGCAAAGGTCATGAACACGTTGGAAATGATCAGAAAGCCGATCGGCATGATCTGCTGGACGGACATGCAATCCTCGCATCAAGGGGCGGCGAAAGCCGGTAGCATAGCCAAGGGCCGCGACCGGCGCGGCCCTTGGTGAACCATTGCACCCAATTCGGCTAGCGAACCCAGACCTGCTTGTAGATCTGGCCGGCGAAATCGACATGAAGTTCGATCAGCTCGGACCGGCGATTGAGCGCCAGGATCTCGAAATGATCGTCGTGGCGCTCGACGAGACCGCGGGCCTGGAAACCCTCCCGCGTGATCGCCTGGGTCACCTCCTGGGCGGCGAAACCCGGCCGCTCCGGCACATTGTCGTCGTCATAGTCGGCCAGTTCGACCTCTCCCAGCCGACCGAAACGATCGAGCGAGGCGGTCCATCGCCTGCCCTGGCTGTCGCGGACAGCGACCTCCGTGTCCTTGCCGTCACGGACGGGAACGCCAATGACGGCGAAGCCCGCGGCCTGCAGCGTCGCGTCGACCGCGCCGGCATCCAGCGGTATCCGCGAGACGAGTTGCGCCTCGGATCCGGGGGGCGGCGGCATGGGTACCCCCATCGCCGCCGACGGAGGTGATGCCATCGGGGCCACCCTCGGCGAACCGACGGTCGGCGGCCCGCCTTCGGCGACGGCGATCCGGCGCGCCTGCAAGACCCTGGCGCTCAGCATGCCTTCGACGACAACCGCCTGGCCGGGCGCAAGATCGACCGCCTGTCCCGGCACCGCCTGGACATCGACGAGGATGCGGCCCGCGAGGCCCTCGATCAGGAGACGATCGCCGAAGCGGTCGAGGATGCGTCCCTGGACGACGGTCTCGCCGGTGGCGGCTCCGGCCGAGACGGCCTGCGCTGATGCCGGCAGCGAGCCGACAAGCGTGCCCCCGGCGATGACCGCTGACATGAGGCCGGCCAGCGGAGCCGACCGAAAGCTGCTGCGGCGGATATGCGGGATCAGGATCTTGACCATGGAAACCTCCTTGTCATGGCGTGGCGATGCCTTCTCTGGACCTCTGTCCCCCAACCCAGCTTGCCGCTCGCGGTTCAAGCAGGGTTAAGGTTGGACGTCCTAACTCCAGGGGCATTGGCTTGCCGGCCGATCCACCTGCCCCCAAATCCGGATGGTCCTGCGGATGCGCCTGCTCCTGGTCGAAGACGATGCGCCTCTGGCGGCCGAGATCGTCTCGCGCCTATCGGCCGAGCGTTACGTCATCGACCTCAGCCGCGATGGAGAAGATGCGGCGCATCAGGCGACGACCGGCCCCTACGGCGCCATCATTCTCGATCTCGGGCTGCCGAAGATCGACGGCGTCGGCGTGCTCTCGCGTATCCGCGCGGCAGGCGTCGCCACCCCCGTGCTGGTCCTGACAGCGCGCGACCGGCTGGCCGACAAGGCCGCCGCCTTCCGGGCCGGTGCCGACGACTACGTCACCAAACCGTTCCGCATAGAGGAGCTGCTGCTGAGGCTCGATGCCTTGATCCGTCGCAGCGCCGGCCACGCCTCGCCACGCATCAGCCTCGGCCCGGTCACTCTCGATACGGTCACCGGGACGGCGGAGCGCGAGGGCGTGCCGGTTCGCCTGACGGCGCTCGAGACGCGCGTCCTGAACTATCTGGCTCATCGCCCGGAGCAGGTCGTTTCGCGATCGGAGCTGACCGATCATGTCTATGATCACGACAGCGACCGCGATTTCAATTCGCTCGAGGTCATCGTCAGCCGTCTGCGCCGCAAGCTCGGTGCCGATCTGATCGAAACGGTGCGGGGCGCGGGCTATCGGCTGAGGCGTGGAGGGGCCGGGAATGCGCTCGCTTGAGGGCCGGCTGATGCTGATCGCCGCGATCTGGACCATCGCGGCGATCGCGGTCGTCACCGCCCTGCTCGGCGGCTTCGCCGAACGTTCCGCCCGGCGCTCCCTCGACCTCAGGCTGGCTGCCGCGGCCGACCAACTGGCGACCAATATGGATATCGGCAGCGACGGCACGGTGTCGGTCGGGCGGCAGCCGGACGAAGCCGGTTTCGGGCGGGCCCGCTCCGGCTGGTACTGGCTGGTGGAGACCGGCGGGAAGGCCATCGCACAGTCACGTTCGTTCGCCGGCCGGGATCCCGCACATTTCCTGGCCAGCGCCAGGGGAGAGACCGGCGCCGGCACGCTCGGCGAGCGCGTGACATTCATGAGGCGCCCGATTGCCGACGAGGCGACACCCGCGCAGCTCCTGGTGACCGCGCCGCTCGCCGAAATCGAAGCCGAAGTCACCGGCATCCAGGTCACCATTCTGTGGACCATGCTCGGCCTGGCATGCGCGCTGCTCGCCGGCCTGACCGCCCAGATCCGCTGGGGCCTGCGGCCCGTGCGCCAGCTTGCCCACGACATCGAACAGGTTCGTGAAGGCGACGCCGAAACCGTGGCACGACCCGGTATCGCCAATCTGGAAGGCGTGGCCGACGCCGTGAACCGGTTGATCACGCAACTGGCGACGGCCGCCGAGCGATCACGCCAGGATGCCGGTAATCTCGCCCATGCCATCAAGACCCCCCTCAGCGTCGTCATTCTGCGTGCCGGACGGGACGGGGCTGCAGCCGACCCGATCATCCTGGCCAGCGCCGAACAGATCCAGCGGCAGATCGATCGCCGCCTGAAGCGTGCGCGCAGCCAGCAGGCCGGCCTGGGCCATCCAAGCGCATCGGTCGCGGCCGTCGCCGATGACGCGGCCTTTGCCGCCGGCCGTGTGCACGGCGCGCGCGGCATCAGGACCGAAGCCGCCATCGATCCGGCCATCACCGTTCAGGCCACCCGGGAAGACCTCGAGGAAATCATCGGCAATCTCGTCGACAACGCGTTCAAATGGGCCAGGAGCCAAGTGGTCATCACGGCGAAGCACGAGCACGGCCAGGTCACGGTGACTGTTGCCGACGACGGCCCCGGCATCGCCGAGACCGCGATGGTCGCGGCCGGCGAACGCGGCAGACGGCTGGACGAGACCGTGCCGGGAGCGGGCCTGGGCCTTGCCATTGTCGGCGACATCGTCGCCGATCTCGGCGGAACCCTGGTCTTCGGCCGAGCCGCGCCTGGCGGCCTGCAAGTAGCGGTCACGCTCGCCGCCGGACGCGCTCTGCCGTCATCGACACACCACTCCGCCTGAGCCCCGTCCGGCGCACGGAAGCCGATCGACGACGACGCGTCGGAATCGGCGCCGTTGGTCTGACGCCTGAACTCCGTGAACCGGATTTGCGACGCGAAGGACGGCGACCTCGCCGCCACCGTGGCGGTTGGGCAACGCGTCGCCGAAATGCACGCTTATGCGCTCCACATAAAATTTCTGGCGGTCCGGCCCAAGACGACCCCATGGCCCGATGCGACGACTGGGCCGGCGCAAAGCCAGATGATGGCCATTTCGGAGATCTGTGAAATGCATGTGGGTCGATCCAGCAGCGACGATAAGCCGACCGCTCCACAACGAGGCAGCGCAGCATCGCAACGGCAGGCGCGCTGGGCACCTCTCCTCGCAGCTGTGGCCTTGGCGGTGCTTGCCTCCGGCGCTCGGGCCGCCGACCTTGGCAGGCGCCAGGTCGCGGTCCCCCACGAAGCCCTCCGGCCGGTATTCGACTGGACTGGATTCTACCTGGGCGCCCATGCCGGATTTGGTTCGGGCGACAACAGGTTTGACCGCTCACTCGATGTCACGCTTGCGAGCCACCGCTATCGGGGCGCTCTCTTCGGCGGCCAGTTCGGCTGGAACTATCAGATCAACCGGTTCGTCCTCGGCCTCGAGGGCACCCTGGCCTGGGCCGATCTCGCCGGCTCGTCGCCCTATCAAGATGGTGCGGCCAGACTTGGAACACGCGTGACGTCAATGGCGACGATGGGACCACGGTTCGGCTTCGCCGTCGACCGCGCGTTGATCTATGGCAAGGGTGGCCTCGCATTTGTCGGCTATCGCTCGCTGATCTCAGGCCTGCCGGACCCGGTGGCGCCGGCGTCCGGCATGCGGGCCGGATGGTTTCTCGGTGCCGGTCTCGAATATGCCCTGACACCCAACTGGACCGCCCGGATCGAGTACAATTATGTCAATACCGGCACCGGGGTCTGGCTCGTCGCGGCCGGCCCCGGCCTCACGGGCTATCGCGCGCGGCATGACATCCAGACCGTCACCTTCGGCCTCAACTACCTGTTTCCAACGGCCACACGCCTAGCCACCGAGCGCCAACCGACCTCGACGGCCGGCCTCTGGACCGGCTTCTACGCCGGCCTGCATGCCGGCTATGGAACAGGCGACACCACCTTCTCTCCCTCATTCGGCGTGATGGTGTCCCCGCATCGCTTCCAGGGTGGGCTGATCGGCGGTCAGTTCGGCTGGAACCAGCAGGTCGATCAAGTCGTCGTCGGGATCGAAGGCACCCTCGCCTTCGCCAATCTGGCCGGCTCGGCCGCTGATCCCGTGATGGGGGTCTTCGGCAGCAAGGCGGCGTGGATCGCGACCATGGGCCCAAGGCTCGGGTTCGCCATCGACCGCGCGCTCCTCTATGGCAAGGGCGGGTTTGCCGCCGGGTTCTTCGACAACCGCTACGAGGTCGCCGGCCTCTCCCGTGCCTCGTCGGCGAAAAGCCTCGGCTGGTTTGTCGGCGGCGGCGCGGAATATGCCTTCGCACCAAACTGGAGCGTGAAGGTCGAATATAACTACATTGCCATGGGAAGCGGCTTTTTCACCGTCTCCGATCCGGCCCAGCCACTCACCGGCGGCTTTCAATCCAATCGGAACGTCCACACGGTCACGCTGGGCGTGAATTACCTGTTCAACACGGGGGCGTCTCGGGTCGTGGCCCGCAACTGACCCCGCGGGATGCGGGCCCGCATGTCCGGCAAGGCGCCGGCTCGCGGGCCACCGCAGTTCGGGCCGGCCGCCTCATTCGCGTCCGGCCGCCCGACGCCCACCCGGCGTCACGGACGTCTCGGCACCACCAGTTTCACGATGAAGATCTGCACCGGCTCGCCGCGCTGATTGCGCGTCTCGTTGCGCATCGTCACCATGCCGCGGTCCGGCTTCGACCTGGACGGCGTCACCTCGAGCACCTCACTGACCACGGTCAGGACGTCGCCGGGGCGGGTCGGCCGCGGCCAGGCGATCTCGCCACCGCCGCCGATGATGCCGCCGGCGATCGGCGCACCGCCATCGACCAGCAGCCGCATGGTCAGCGCCGCGGTGTGCCAGCCGCTCGCCGCGAGGCCGCCGAAGAAGGTGGTCTTGGCCGCTTCCTCATCGAGATGGAAGGGCTGCGGGTCGAACTGGCCGGCAAAAGCCTTGATGGCCGCCTCGTCGACAGCGAGCGAGCCGCTGGTGAAGGTCTGGCCGACCTGAAGATCGTCAAGATAGAGCGCCGTCATCGGACACCTCCGAGCCTCAATCTCCCAGTTACTTGCATGATGATAGTAACCTGTCTAGGCTTCCGTCATGCAACGGAAGTCGCTTGAAGGATCGCTGTGTCCGATCGCCCGCAGCCTGGAACGGGTCGGCGAATGGTGGAGCATGATGATCCTGCGTGATGCCTTTCATGGCCTGACCCGCTTCGACCAGTTCCAGCGCAGCCTGGAGATCGCGCCCAACATGCTGACCCGCCGGCTCAACGGCCTGGTCGAGGCCGGGCTTCTCGCGCGCCGACGCTACAGCCACCGCCCACCGCGCTACGATTATGTGCTGACGCCGCGCGGCCGCGACTTCTGGCCCGTGCTGGTCGCAATGGCGACCTGGGGCAACCGCCATCTTGCCGATGAAGGCATCGCGAGCCAGGTGGTGGATGCCGCGACCGGAGCGGTGGCGGAACCGATCATGGTCGACGGCACGACCGGCCGGCGGCTCGATGAAGCCGCCTATGCTTTCGCCGCAGGACCGGCAGCCGATGACGCCGTGCGCAGGCGCATGGCCTTCGCCAGACGTCAGCGCGAGCAGATGCAACAGGAGAATGGCCGTGGATAAGCCAACAGCGGTGGTGATCGGCGTCGGCGCGGAACTGGGCGTCGGGGCAGCGGTGAGCCGGCGCTTCGCCCGTGAGGGCTACCACCTGCTGGTGGTCGGCCGGACACAAGCGAAGCTCGACCAGGTCGTGCGCAGCATCGAAGCGGCCGGCGGCAGCGCCGAGGCCGTCGCCGCCGATGCGACGCAGGAGGACCAGGTCATCAGCCTGTTCGACCGCGCCATGGCGCCAGGCCATGGCCGCGCGCCCGCCGACGTGGTGGTGTTCAATGCGGCCAACAACCGGCGGATCGACTTCCGCGAGGTCGAGGCACAACAGTTCGAGGATTTCTGGCGCGTCGCCTGTTTCGCCGGTTTCCTGGCCGGCCGCGAGGCGGCGCGCCGGCTGGTGCCGCTCGGCCGGGGCACGGTGCTGTTCACCGGCGCTTCCGCCAGCCTGCGCGGCAAGCCGGGATATGCCCAATTCGCCGCCGCCAAGGCCGGCTTGCGCATGGTGGCGCAGAGCATGGCGCGCGAATATGGCCCGCTCGGCATCCATGTCGCCCACGTCATCATCGACGGCGGCATCGATGGCGACCGGCTGCGCAAATCGGCCCCGGACGCGGTCAAGGCGCGCGGCGAGGATGGCCTGCTCGGGGTCGAGCCGATCGCCGAGGCTTATTGGCAGCTCCACCGGCAGCATCGCTCGGCCTGGAGCCAGGAGATCGACCTCAGGCCGTTCAAGGAGCCGTTCTGACGGGCAGGTTCCGCGGTCAGGCCGGCTCGACCTCGATGGTGACATGGGAGAGTTCGGTCAGGTGCGCGAGCCTTGCCCGATAGGCCGAAGGCGCTTCGGGCCTTGGCGCGACCAGCGCGACGATGGCGGCGTGATGGCCAGGTCCGACCTGCCAGACGTGCAGGTCGGAAATGCGTTCGCCGTCCTGTTCGATCGCCCGGCGAATCTCCTCGGGCAGATCCTCGCCCACCGGCATCAGGTCGACCAGCACGCCGCCCGAAGCCCGGATCAGGCCGAATGACCAGCGCGCGATGACCAGCGCCCCGACCAGGCCGGTCAAGGGATCGAGCCAGAGCCAACCGTAGATGCTGCCGGCGGCAAGCGCCGCAATCGCCAGCACCGATGTCAGAGCATCGGCGAGCACGTGCAGATAAGCGGCGCGCAGATTGTTGTCACCGTATCGATCGCCGGCGCCGTGCGGCCGCCCGTGGTCGTGGTGGCCATGACCATGATGGTGGCCGTGGTCGTGACCGTGATGCTGCTCACCTTGCAGCAACCAGGCGCTGACCAGGTTTACGACAAGGCCGACGACCGCGACGCCGATGGCCTGAGCGAAGCTGATCGGCACCGGATCGGCCAGGCGCACCAGGCTTTCCCAAGCGATCAGGACGGCGACCAGAGCCAGCACGATGGCGCTGGCGAAGGCGGCGAGATCGCCGAGCTTGCCCGTGCCGAAGGTGAAGCGCGGATTGCGGGCATGCCGGCGCGCGTAGAGATAAGCCGAAGCGCTGATCAGCAGGGCCGCGGCATGGGTCGACATGTGCCAGCCATCGGCCACCAGCGCCATCGAGCCATAAACCGTGCCGGCGACGATCTCGACCACCGTCATGGAAGCCGTCAGCGCAATGACCCACCAGGTCCTGCGCTCATTGCGGTCATGGTCGCGCCCAAGGAAGACATGGTCGTGGCCCGTCGTCATCGCCCGCGCATCGCTCATCGCTGTCACCCTTCGATCGTCACGACCTGTCACTGCCGGAAATAGGTCCGCACCACGCCGATCAATTCCTCTGCGCCCCGCGCCTTTTCGGCATCCGGCTCGCGCGCCGGATCGACCACATGGAAGCGGATGTGATCCTCGATCAGTTCGGCGGTCAGGCCGTTCACCGCGCCACGGATGGAAGCGACGAGTTGCAGCACCTCGGCGCAGCCGGCTTGCACCTCGAGTGCCCGCTCCACCGCCTCGACCTGGCCGCGGATGCGCCTGACGCGGGCGAGCAGCTTGTCCTTGTCCTTGGTCGTATGGCCCATGCCCGAGACATCGCTATAATATAGGGGGGTACCCTATATTGATCGACTTTTCGACGCGTGTCGAGCGACCGTGATCCACCGGTTTCGACCAACCAATCGCCGACCGGATCAGGCGGTTCCGCCGCCTCAACCGCGGCCGCGGCGGGCCGCCACGAGATCGTCGACCAGCGGCACGCCGGCCATCAGCAAGAGCAGGCCCGCCAGCGGCACGGTCGCGAAGAACCCGATCGTCTTGAAGCCGATCGCACCGAAGACCCCGCCGACGAAGAATGCGCCGAGCAGCGCGCCCAACAGGCGCAGCTTGTCGCGATCCGCAACGACCGCCGGCAAGCCGTCGCCGCCGCTCCGGTTCCAATAGGCGAGCTTGCCGAGTTCGATGCCGATATCGGTGACGATGCCGGTGACATGGGTGGTGCGGATTCGAGCCTGCGAGACCTTGGTGATGATCGCGTTCTGCAGCCCCATGATGAAGCACAGCAAGGGCACGGCGATCACGGCAAAGGCCGGCATGTGCTGGCGGAACCCGCCGACAAGCCCGAAGCAGAGCAGCAGCAGCGCCTCGAGCAGCAAGGGAAGGGCATACTGGCCACGGCCATGATGGCGGCGGGCCCAATTGATGAGGATCGCCGAGGTGGCGGCTCCCGCGATGAAAGCCAAGACCGAGCCCAGGCCGGCCAGCACCAGGGCAACCCCGCCGAGCGCCAGATTGTCGGCCATCGCCGAGATGATGCCGGACATGTGGGACGTATATTGGGCGACGGCCAGAAAACCGCCGGCATTCACCGCCCCGGCAACGAAGCACAGGGCAAGGCCCAGCCTGAGGTCGGCACGGTGGTCACGCTCGGCCCCGACCACATGGCGCAGGAAATCGACATAGGCGGGGCGCGGCCGGCGGCTGTCCCGATTCAGATGCATGTCCATTGGCGACAGTCACCGGCATCGGACCAGGCAGGTCAAGCCTCGACCGGCGGCGCGGCGCGCGGGGCGGCCTTGCGCATGCGGCACGGGCGCGGCGCGGCGAGCGCCTGCCGCCATCCAGCGCGATGCGGTCGTGGCACGCCGAAGGTCCAGCAGCCGATCGGCCGGGCCGATCGCCTCCTCGCACACCATCGGCTCCGTCATTCACTGCAATCGTCGCGGGGCTACGCCGCGTGGCGGTTCATCCGAGTCCAGATCCTCCGGATCGCCGCAAGCCGTTTCGGTGACACCATCGTCGAAGACACCGACTTCCAGGGCACTCGCCTCATGGACAAGGGCGGCGAACTCCTGCAGGAGCGCCAGGATCGCCGCGTGGACATCGCCGCCGAACCGCTCGAGCACGGCCTCGACCTCCGCGTCGATGCGCTTTTCCTCATCCGCCGAAACGTCCTGTCCGCACAGCTTCGCCATGGTCTTTCCGCGCCCCGCAATGAGAATGTTCTCTTTATGTTCCTATTCCAGGGCGGCTGCAAGAGCGTGCCGACCGCCGCGCGCAAAACCGCCGTCTTGACCATCCGCCGGCGGTTGCATGTCGCGACCGGGGTCGAAGCCGCGCGATCACGGCGGCCGGCCCGATCGTCGTTCGAAGGCGTTGATGTTCAACCTGAGGAGCAGCAGGCTCCGACCGCTGCCCCTCAGCTTTCGATTCAGATTCCGCCGGCTCAATAAAGTCCGGCGAAATCAATGGCCTGGATGCACTTTCCGCAACCATCCGGCTCGACTGCGACAGCCCCCTCAGATCCCGTTGCGTGCTTCGATGTTGATCCAGAACACACAGCGCCGCTCGAGCCATTTCAGCGAGCCGTGCAGCGCCACGCCCATGACCGAGAGCACGACGAACAGCGAGAAGGCACCCGCGATGTCGAGCTGGTAATTGGCCTGCAGGATGAGGAAGCCGAGGCCGTAGTTCGAACCGACGAACTCGGCCACGATGGCGCCGATCACCGCCAGCACGATCGCCGTGTTCAGGCCGGCGAAGATGAACGGCAGGGCGTTGGGAAACCGGACATAACGGAAGACCTGCCAACGCGACGCGGCGAGCGCACCAAGCAGGTCGAGCCGGTCCTGGTCGATCGACCGAAGCCCGGCCATGACGTTGACCAGCACCGGGAACAGCGAAACCAGGGCCACCACCAGGATCTTGGAGGTGATGCCGAAGCCGAACCAGACCACCATGAGCGGCGCGATGGCAACCTTCGGCACGGTCTGCAACGCCACCACATAGGGGTAGACGATGCGCTCCATGGTCGGGAACACCACGATGACGGTGCCGAGCGCCAGGCCGAGCAGGCTGCCGATGCCGAAACCGACGACGGCCTCGAACATGGTGACGGCGGCGTGGGAGAAATACAGCCCCGTGGCAAGTCCGGACCAGAGCGCCTGAACGATGGCCGACGGCGCGGGCACCAGGAAGCCGGGCACGTCGAGCAGCTGGATCAACGCCTCCCAGGACCCCATCAGCACGACAAACACCGTGAGCGGCATGCCGAAGCGGGCCCAGAGATGCCGATTGGGCTGTCCCTCGGCGATCGCCGCGCCAGCCTCGGTGGCTTTGTCACCAGTCAGAACTTGATCCATTGCTTTCCCCGGCAACATAGCTTCCCAACAGCCCGCGAATTTCGCGCACCTGCGCGCCGAATTCCGGCCGCAGCATGTCGTCCAGCGTGCGCATGCGCGGGATGGGATTGTCGATGATCTTGAGGACCCGGCCGGGCCGCGGCGACATGACGACGATCCGGTCGGCCAGGAATACCGCCTCGGGGATCGAATGGGTGATGAAGATCACCGTCTTGCCGCTGGCGCTCCAGATCCGCTGCAACTCGGAATTCATCTGTTCCCGGGTCAGCGCGTCGAGTGCGCCGAAAGGCTCGTCCATCAGCAACAGCGGCGCGTCGTAGACGAGCGCCCGCGCGATCGCGGCACGCTGCTGCATGCCGCCCGACAATTCGTTGGGATAGGCCTTTTCGAAACCGCCGAGGCCGACGAGCTTGAGCAGTTCATGCGCCCGCTCGCGACCGGCCGTCTGATCCTGTTTCAACACGTCGATCGGCAACATGACATTGTCGAGAATGGTCCGCCACGGCAGCAGGACCGGGCTCTGAAACACGATGCCGACGTCGCCACGCGGCTTCATCACTTGCCGGCCATGGACCGCGAGCCGCCCGGCGCTCGGCGGCCGCAAGCCCGAGACGAGCTTGATCAGGGTCGACTTGCCGCAGCCGGAGGGGCCGACAATGGCGATGAACTCGCCGTCGCGCACCTCCATCGACACCTGATCGAGGGCATGGACCGCCGCGGCGCCGCGGTTGAACACCATGCTGACATTCTGCACTGAAAGCGCGCTGACCGGGCCGGGCGTCTGAACTGCCGTCGCCCGCGTCACCGGCTCACTTGCGATCGCGCTTGCCATTCACGCTTTCTCCCACCTGCCTGGCCGAGGCCAGTTCCGTGCCATTTTCGCCCGTGCCGCCTGGGCTCAGCGGGCGGCTCTCGCCACGGCCACCACCGCATCCTGGTCGAACTTGTTGACCTCGGCGGTGAGTTCGTTGGTGAACAGCGCCTCGATCGCCACCGGTTTGTCCTGCAGCTTCTGCTCGATCAGGAACTTCTGCATGTCCTCCCACTGGCGCGCGGTCATGTCGCCCCAGGGCACGGACTTGTCCTTGTAGTCCTTCCACAGCTCGGCGGTGGAGCTCAGAATATATTCGGACCGCTTCATCGCCTCGTCCTCGCTCAAGCCCTGCGGCTTGCCGAACAGGCCCCAGAACTGGCGCACGGTCGCGGCCGGATTGACCTCGGCGAAGATCGAGGATTTGGCGACGCCGCGCAGCGTCTTGATGACGGCCTCGCGATTGTCTTTCAGGAAGGCGGTATTGACGGCGATCACGGCACTCGGCGCGTCGCGGGTGAAGCGGCGAAACTTGAAGCCGAGCGTCTCGATCAAGGCATGCTGGGCGCGAAACAGGGAGAGTGCCTGGATGCGCCCGGCTCTCAGCGCCGCAGCCGCCTGCGCGCCATTGCCGACCGGGATCAGCCCGACCGACGAATTGGGGTCAAGCCCGGCATCGGTCAGCGTCGCCCGCAGCGAAGGAATGGCGCCGGAAGCGAGATTGGCGACGCCGATGGTCTTGTCCTTGAGATCGGCCACGGTCTTGATCCCGCTGTCCTCGGGAACGACGATTTCGTAGATATTGCCGCGGTCCTGCAGATAGACCGCCGTGACCGGCAGTTGCGGATTGCGCGCCTTGGCCAGGATCAGCACGTCCATGCCGATATAGCCCATCTGCACCTGGCCGGCGGCGATCAGCTGGAGCGTCGCGGCGGACCCCGCGGCCGTGCCGAACTCGACGTCGACGCCATCGTCCTTGAAGAAGCCGAGCGGATTACCGAGGAACAGGAAGCCGTGATAGGCCTCAACCGTTGCCGAGGCGCCCCAGAGCCGCACCTTCGGCCGGGCCTGCGCATGCACGACCGGCGCCGCCAACATCATGGTGAGCGCGGCAGCGCCCAGCGCCAGGCTGCGCCGGGTCAGGCTGGCGTCACCTGACATTCCGGCGGCAAGACGACCGGCAGCAGGGTTATTGCTGGAGATAATTTTTCCCGACATCAGAACTTCCCCTATCGTCTTCCCCAAGCGGCCTTCGGCCTGTCGCGAGCCAACCAGCCTCGGCCGGTCGACGCTGCGCCGTAACGCGAGACGAGCTCGTGAAGCGCGACGGCGAGATTGGATCAACAGGCGGCCCCCGCATAATGCCAAGGGGCTATAACTGCTATAATCTAAAGGCTTTAGACGGGCCGCCCGGCCGGTCGCTAGGGTCAGCGCCATCCCTGAGATGCCCGTGGCGCTGGATGCGCGCCTGACCCGAGGACCGCGTCACCATGTCGAAAGCCGATTTCTCCAGCGCCGAGTTCGCCGCGCGCCTGCAGCGGGTACGCCAGGCGATCGCCGCCGCCGAACTCGACTGGATGGTGCTGTTTCATCCCGTCTCGATCCACTGGCTCACCGGCTCCGACGCCAAGAGCTATCAGGCCTTCCAATGCCTGATCGTTTCGGCCGAGGAGCGGCCATGCGTGATGCTGACGCGCGAGTCGGAGCGTCATGAGTTCGAGCAGGACGCCCTCATCGACCAGCTCGAGACCTGGGGCGGCGCGGAACCGGAAGACCCGATCGGCGTGTTCGAGCGGATCGCCGGCCGGCTCGGCCTGAAACGAGGCCGCGTCGGCATGGAAGTGCCGGCCTATTACCTGCATCCGCATCACTATCTGCGCGTGAAGACATTTCTCGGCGCCGCCCTTAAGGCAGAGCCGAGCAATCTCGTCCACGATCTGAAGCTGGTGAAGTCGCCGGCCGAACTCGCCTATGTCAGGCAATCCGCACGGATCGCCGACGAGGCGCTCGACGTCTTCGTCGCCCAGCTCAACGAAGGAACGACCGAACTCGCCATTGCCGGCGAAGTCTACGCGGCCCTGCTCAAGCGCGGCAGCGGCTTGCCGGCAAGCACGTTGAACCTGGTTTCCGGGGAACGCTCCTGCTTCAGCCACGGCGCACCGACCGAGCGGCGGCTGCGGCGCGGCGATTTCGGCAATGTCGAATATGGCGCCGCCTTCAAGCGCTATACGGCAACGCTCGGGCGGCAGTTCTGCATGGGCACGCCGACACCGCGCATGAACGAACTGCATGCCATCGCGCTGGAAGCGGCCGATGCCTTGATCGCCGAGATTCGCGACGGCGTGCCGGCGCTCGTGCCGCACGAGGCCGCCAAGCGCGTGATCGGCCGGGAGGGCCTGGACCGCTACCGGATCCACACCTCGGGCTACGGCCTGGCGCCCGGCTTCCCGCCGTCCTGGGGCGAGCCGGTCAACATGTTCGGCGGTGCGACCTATACATTGCGGGCCGGCATGGTGGTCTCGGTCGAACCGCCGATCTTCATCGGCGAAGAAGGCCTCGGCGTCCGCCTGATCGACAATGTGCTGGTGACCGCGACCGGCGCGGAGCTGCTGTCGCGCCAGCCGCGTGGGCTGATCATGGCCGGCTGAGTTGGCCATAGGGCAATAAATGCCCGATCATTCCAATTATAACAGCTATAGGTGCTTTGCCTTGGACGTATAGGCCGGAGCTCCGCACAGTATGGCGATGCAGGTGCCCATGGGCACCGCCGCAGCGCAACCGAAGCCCGTGCGAGGACGTTCATGCACCAGGCCCCACGCCCCCTCATTCTCGGCATCGGCGGCACGCCGCGCGCCGGCTCGTCGACCGAGCGCGCCCTGGCCTTGAGCCTCAGGGCTGCGGCCGAGGCCGGCGCGGACACGCTGCTGATCAGCGGCCCCGAGCTGATGCTGCCCATGTACAATCCGGGCGAGACCGAGCGTTCCGCCGAGGCGACCCGCCTGGTCGAAGCCTTCCGCCGCTGCCATGGCGTGATCGTCGCCTCGCCGGCCTATCACGGCACTTTGTCGGGTCTCGTCAAGAACGCCCTCGACTATACCGAGGACCTGCGCACCGACTCCCGGGTCTATTTCGACGGACTGGCGGTCGGGCTGATCGTCTGCGCCGGCGGCTGGCAGGCGGGCGGCCAGACGCTCGCGACACTGCGCGGCATTGCCCATGCGCTGCGCGGCTGGCCGACGCCGCTGGCCGCCATGCTCAACACCTCGACCCGCCTGTTCGACGATGCCGGCGAGTGCCTGGACCTGTCGTCGAAGTTCCAGCTGCAGGCGGTCGGCCAGCAGGTCGTCGAATTCGCACGCATGAAAATCGGTTCCCGCGTCGAGGCCGCCGCGCCGCCGCATACGCCGATGGCCGGCTCGGGCGAACCGCCTCGCCTGTCGCTGTCGAGAGGATGACGCCCATGTTCGTTCGCATCTATTGGGGCAAGATTTATCCGGGCGCCTGGAGCTCGATCGAGCAGAAATACCGCGAGCTGATGGCGGTCGACACGCCGGGGCTGCTCGGCCGCATGGTGAGCCGGGACGTCAACGACGCGGAGAGCATGTTCACCATCACGCTGTGGCGCGACATGGAGAGTGTGCAGCGCTGGGAGGCCTCGCCTGCCTATGCCGAGACCTTCTCCGCTGCATTGAAGCCATTCATCGTCGGCTCGCAATCGGTCTCGCTTTGCGAGGTCAAAGTGGCGAATATCCAGGGCCTGCTGGAATCGTTTCGCCCGGCGACATGAGCTGCATCGCCGGAGCCTTGGCTCGGGATGCGTCCCGACCATGCCCTTGACCCCTGCGGATGCCCTGATGTCCCCTGCCCCCGTCACCTTGACCGCGCGCGCCATGCTCGACCGGCTGGTCGGCTTCCCGACGGTGTCGAGCGTCTCCAATCTCGACTGCATCGGCTTCATCAAGGACTATCTGACAAGCCATGGCGTCGAGAGCCGGCTGGTGCCGAGCCCCGATGGAACCAAGGCCAATCTCTACGCGACCATCGGGCCGAATGTCGCCGGTGGCGTCGTGCTCTCGGGCCATACCGACGTGGTGCCGGTGGAGGGCCAGGCCTGGACCAGCAGTCCCTGGACGGTGACCGAACGCGACGGCCGGCTCTATGGTCGTGGCACCTGCGACATGAAAGGGTTCGACGCCCTGGTGCTGGCGGCCGTCCCCGCCATGGTGCGGGCCAGGCTGACCCGGCCGATCCATATCGCCTTGTCCTATGACGAGGAGGTCGGCTGTATCGGTGCGCCCTTCATGGTGGCCGAGATGGTCAAGACGGTGCCGACGCCGGCCGCCGTCATCGTCGGCGAACCGACCCGCATGCAGGTGGTGACCGGCCACAAGGGCTCGCTGTCGTTCCGCACGCAGGTCACCGGCCATACCGTGCATTCGAGCCGCATCGACCAGGGGGTCAGCGCCGTCATGGTGGCCGCGCGCCTGGTCACCTGGCTCGCCGACACCATGGCCGAGAATGCCCGCAAGGCGGACACCGCCAACCCGTTCGAACCGCCCTATACGACGCTTCATTGCGGCACGATCCACGGCGGCACGGCGGGCAATGTAGTGGCATCCGACTGCGTCTTCGTCACCGATATCCGCGCCATTCCGAGCGAGGACCCGGTGGATTTCCGCGACCGCTATCTCGCCTATATCCGTGATGTGATCGAGCCCGAGATGAAGCGCATCGCGCCGCATTCAGGCGTCGAGCTGCTGCCGCGCGCCTTCGTGCCCGGCCTGAAACCCGAGAACGACGGTGCGGCCGAGCGCCTGGCCCGGCGCCTGACCGGCGACAACGGCGTACATGTCGTGTCCTACGGCACCGAGGCCGGCCAGTTCCAGGAGCCCGGCTGGTCGACGGTGGTGTGTGGCCCCGGCGACATCGCCCAGGCGCATCAGGCCGACGAATTCATCGAGATCTCGGAATTGGACGCCGGTGAACGCTTCATGGCGCGGCTGATCGAGGATTGCACGGCATGAGGTCCTGCCTGTCCCTCACATTCCGGCATGGCCCTCCGCCATGCTATGCCTGAAATGACCTGAGGGGACGCAAGCCTTGGATATCAGAGCGCTCCGCTATTTCCAAACTGTCGCCGAAAGCGGCAGCTACAGCCGCGGCTCGGAGTTGCTGCGCATCTCGCAGCCGGCGGTCAGCCGGACCATCCGCAATCTCGAGGACGAACTCGGCCGCCCGGTGTTCAAGCGCCACGGCCATGGCGTGACGCTCACCGAGGCCGGCAAGCTGCTGCTCGAGCGCAGCCAGCTGCTGCTGCGCCAGCTGGAACAGACCAAGGCCGACATCCGCAGCGGCCATGCCGGCCTGTCCGGCGTGATCTCCTTCGCGGTGCCGCCGGCGGCCGGCCATTTCATCGCTCCGCCGCTGGTCGAGCGCTTCGGCGAAGCCTATCCGCACGTCTTCCTGAAGATCGTCGGCGGCTTCAGCGGCTATATCCACGAGTGGCTGGTGCGCGGCCAGGTCGACCTCGCCTGCCTGCACGATCCGGTGCCGCAACGCGGCTTCGAGGTGACGCCGCTGCTCAACGAAGAGGTCTATCTCGTGGGACGTGCCGGCAGTCTGGGAGCTTCCGCCGGCCGCATTCGCACCGAGGATCTCGCCAAACTGCCACTGATCCTGCCGAGCCGTCCCAATGCCTCGCGCCGGCTGCTCGACAAATGGACCGCCGCGCGCGGCATTTCGCTTTCGGCCAAGGTCGAGGTGGACGACACCACCATCACCCGCGCCATGCTGCGCCAGGGCGTCGGCTTCAGCCTGCTCACCCGCGGCGCCGTCGAAGGCGAATTGAGCCGCGGCGAACTGGAAATCCATTCATTCGAACCGCCGGCCTATTGGCCCTTCGCCATGCTCACCTGCCAGAACGTGCCGCGCACCGACATTCAGCACACGCTGATCGGCAAGCTGGCCGAGACGGTCAAGGAGGTGGTGCGCGATCTCGTCCAGTCCGGTGTCTGGTCGGGCGAGCTGCCGGCGGAGTGAGGCCGGTCAGGCGACGATCAGGTCGCGCGGCGAATGACACAGCCGCTCCGCGCCGGTCTCGGTCACCAGGACATTGTCGACCAGGCGCGCACCGAGGCGTTCCTCGGTGATAAACACCGGCGGGCAGACGGACAGCACCATGCCGGCTTCGAGGCGATACGAACTGCCGCCGAACAAATGGACCGGTTCGCCCGAGGCCGGGGCAAAACCGGGCGCGACGCCATAGCCCGACGTATGCACCCGCGCTTGGTCGAGCCCGGCCTCCGCAATGACACGCTTGGCCGCCTCGTGCGGGACGGTCGCCGGCACGCCGGCGCGGATTTCGGCGATCGCCGCGTCGCTCGCCCGGCGCACGACGTCATAGAGCTCCAGCATGCGCGCGGAAGGCCGGCCAATCGAAAACTGCCGGCCGATCGACACCGAGTAGCGCCGATAGGGCACACAATATTCGGCATTGCCGAAATCGCCAGGCTCAAGCCGCCTTTCGGTCGGCGCGCCGTGGCTGAAGCCGGCCCGCGGGCCCGACACCAGGTTGACCGGCGTCACCGGCTGGCCACCGCCGGCGGCGAGCAGGGTCTGATAGATCGCCGCGGCGACCTCCAGCTCGCTCCGGCCCGGACGCAGCGCGGCGGCCAGGGCCTCCACCGTCAGGTCGGCGATGGCCGCGGCCTTGCGGATCAGAACAAGCTCACGCGCCGACTTCCTGAGCTTCAGGTCGTGCACGAGATTGCTCGGCTCGGCGACCAGCGCCTCGCCGAGCAAGGCCTTGACCGCGAGGTAGTGGTGCGGATGCAGATAGAAGGCGGGCACTTCCATGCCGACGCGGGTGCCTGAGAGGCCGAGCCGGTTGACCAGCGTCGCGAAGGCCGCGAGCGGATCCTCCGGCTCCGGGCCGCCCCAGCAGACCAGATCGCCGGTCAGCGCGTCGTCGAGAAACTCGGCCTGCTCGGACAGCCTGGTGAACATCACCGGGCGAGGTCCAGAAACCGGCACCAGCAGGCACTGGAAGGCCTGGTAGCCCTTGGCGTCCGAGCCGGTCAGCCAATGGATCGACACGGGATGGAAGACCAGGAGCCAGTCGAGATCGGCTTTCGCCATCGCCTGACGCACGCGCGCCAGCCGATCATCGAACTCCTCGGGCGGAAAGTCGGATTTCGACATGCGCGGCCGGTCCCTCGTGTCGCGAACAAGCAGGCTCAGACCGCGATGGCATAATCCTTGTCGGCGAAGCGCGGGATCACCTTCTCGCCGATCAGCTCGATCGAGCGCATTACCTGGTCATGATTGGTGTTGCCGGCCTGGATCATGAAGATCATCTGGTCGAGCCCGCAATTGGCCCATTTCTCGACCTGCCGCGACAAGGTGTCCGCGTCGCCGCCGAGCGCCATGCCGTTTTCGATCAGGTCGTCATTGCTCAGGCCCGAAATGCGCTCGCGCACCTTGGCGACGCCACCCGCCGTGGTGAAGCGCATATGATTGAGTTCCGCGTCGTTGTCGCCGTAATACCAGCGTGCCGCGGAGCAGGCGAGTTCGCGGCCGACCCGATCGTTCTCGTGGCAGCAGGCAATGCCGAACACGGCGACCTGGTTGTTGACCACCTTGCCGATCTGGCTCGACCGGTCGCTGCCGGTCGCCGCCGCCCGATAGCGCTGCACGGCTGTCTTGGTGTCTTCCTGGCTGTTGCGGGTCACGCCGATGACGCCGAAGCCCTGGCGCCCAGCGAACTCGTAGGTTTCCAGATTGGTGGCGGCGATCCACAGCGGCGGATGCGGACGCTGGATCGGGCGCGGCGTGACATGGCGGGCCGGCAGGTCGAAATGCTGGCCCTTGTAGCCGGTGAAGAACTCGCCCTCATACATTTTCAGGATCGCCTCGAGCGATTCCTTGCCGAGTTCGCGCCCCTTGGCCGGGTCCACGCCCATGCCCTCGAGGATGTAGGAGGTCGTGCCGCGGCCGGTACCGAACTCGACCCGGCCATTGCTGAGGATATCGAGGGTGGCGACCCTTTCGGCGACGCTGAAGGGATTGTGCAGCGGCAGGAGCACGACGCCGAGGCCCATGCGCAGGGTCTTGGTGCGCTGGCTCAGCGCCGCCAGGAACATGTCGGAAGCCGGTGCGTGACCGATCTCGATCAGGAAGTGCTGCTCGGTGATCCAGAAATATTCGAAGCCGGCGGCCTCGGCGGCGACGCCCTGGGCAAGACCATCCCAATAGGCGTTGCGCTCGGTCGTCTCGGTCCAGGGGCGAGGCATCTGGATCTGCGTCATCAGACCGAATTTCATCGCGCTTTCCTCAAACAGTGGCCGTGCGATGATTGCTACGATGCGGCGGCACCCAGGTCTAAGAGAGAGATCCTATAGGTGCTATAACCGGATCGTTCAGTCGGCATCAGGCAGGGCCGGACCGGCCGGCGCGAGGCTGCGAATCTGAAGGAGGCCTGTTTGATCTCCCATTTTGCCGGCGTCTATCCCGTGCTCTACGCGTTTTTCGGCCCCGATGGCCGGTTCGACCGGCACGCCATGCGCGCCCAGGTGGAGCATTGCGTCGCCGCGGGCGCCCATGGCCTGATGCTGCTCGGCCTCGTCACCGAGGCGAACAAGCTCTCGGTCGAGGAACGGCTGGAACTGACCGCGCTGGTGGCCGAGGTCAATGGCGGCCGCCTGCCCTATGCCGTGACGGTCGCCGGCACGACGGTCGCGGCCCAGACCGAGTTTGCCCGGGAGGCCCGGGCGCGCGGCGCCGACTGGGTGATCCTGCAGCCGCCGCCACGGCCCGATGATGGCGAAGCCGGCCTCATCCGCTTCTTCGGCAGTGTCGCCGATGCGCTGGATTGCCCGGTGGCGATCCAGCACAATCCGTTCAATCTCGACGTCTGGCTGTCGATCCCGGCCATGGCGGCGCTGCACCGCAATCACCGCAACATCACCGTGCTGAAAGGCGAAGGCACGGCGGTCGATACCGAAACGCTGGTGGCTGCGACCGAAGGCAAGCTCGCGGTGTTCGGCGGTCATGGCGGCATCGAATATCTCTCGGTGCTGCGCGCCGGCGCCGCCGGGCTCATCCCGGCGCCGGACTGCCTGCCCGTGCAGGTCAGGATCTACGAGCTGTTCCGCCAGGGCACTCCCGAAGCGCTGGCCGAAGCCGAACGCCTGCACAAGGAGCTGCTGCCGTTGATCGTCTTCATGATCCGATCGATCCCGGCCCTCCTCTGCTATGGCAAGCGCTTCATGGCGCAGCGGATCGGCGCCGGCGAGGTGTTCGAGCGCCAGCCGGCGCAATCGCCGACCGAATTCGGATTGAGCGAGATGCGGCGGCTGTTCCTTGGCCTCGCCGATCTGGAACGTTCGATCGGGCTCGGTTGAGGGCGCCCGTCGGTCTTCCGTTCGTGGCTCCCCAGATGTCGCCGGCCGGCAATCCGCCTATGCTCACCGCATGAATGACGACGCTTCCGGCTCTTCACCCTCGCGCCCTGCCGCCGGCCCCAGGCCGGCAGGGGCCACGGCTTCACCAGGCTACGCGGCATTCGGGCGCGATGTCCTGACCGGCCTGACGCTTGCCGCCATCACGATCCCCGAGCAAATGGCGACCGCCAGGCTCGGTGGTTTCGAACCCCAGATCGGTTTCTACGCCTTCATCGGCGCGACGATCGGTTTCGCTCTGGCCGGCGCCAGCCGCATCCTCACCGTTGGGGTCGATTCGACCATCACCCCGATCTTTGCCGGCGCGCTCGCGGCATTGGCGGCTTCCGGCTCACCGACGCTCAGCGCGGCGGCCGTCACGCTCGCCCTCATCGTTGGGCTCCTGCTCATCGTCGGCGGCAGCCTGAAGCTCGGCTGGGTCGCCGACCTGCTGTCCGAGCCGGTGGTGACCGGCTTCCTCGCCGGCATATCGGTCCATATCGTCGTATCGCAATTGCCTGGCCTGTTCGGCCTGACGGCCGGCCCCGGCGACATGTTCAGCAAGCTCTCGTCGATCATCAGCCAGATCGCCGCGATCAATCCCGTCTCGACCGGCATCGGCCTCGGCGTATTGGCGATCATGCTCGTCTCGGAACGGATCAGCGGCCGGATTCCCGGCGCGCTCATCGCGGTCGCGCTCGCCACCCTCGCCGTCGTCGCTTTCCAGCTGGAACGCCGTGGCGTGGCGGTCATCGGCACCTTGCCCGGCGGCCTGCCCCATCCCGTCATGCCCGACCTCGCTTTCGAGGACCTGCGCCAGCTCGTGCCGCTGGCACTGACGATCGCGCTGGTCATCATGATGCAGACCGCGGCCGTCAGCCATTCCTTCCCCGGCCCAGGCGGTCGCGGGCCGGACATCAATCGCGATTTCATTGGGGCTGGTGCGGCAAACCTCCTGGCCGGCGCGCTCGGAACCATGCCGGTCAATGCCAGCCCGCCGCGTACCGCCGTCGTGTCCGAAACCGGCGGCGTGTCGCAAGCCGGTCCCCTGGTCGCGGCCGGCATCGTGCTCCTGCTCGTGCTGTTCGGCGGGGCCCTGCTGGCCCATGTGCCGGAAGCGGCGCTCGCCGGCGTGCTGCTGTTCGTCGCCCAGCGCATCTTCCGGTTCGGAACCATGGTCACGATCGCCCGGCAGGCGCCGGCCGAATTCGCGCTGATCGTGCTGACCGCGGCCGCGATCATCGTGCTGCCGATCCAGACCGGGGTCGCGATCGGTGTCGGCCTGTCGCTGCTGCACGGCGTCTGGATGACCATCCAGACCCGGCCGATCGAGTTTCAACGCATTCCCGGGACAACGGTCTGGTGGCCGCCCGGGGCGCGCGCCTCGGGCGAACTTCACCCTGGTGCCCTGGTCATCGGCTTCCAGGCGCCGCTGCTGTTCGCCAATGCGCAGATCTTTCAGCGCGGCGTGACGGCACTGATCGCCACCTGCAAACGGCCGATATCAGTGGTCGTCCTGGAGGCCAGCGGCATCGCCAATGTCGACTATACCGCGGCGACCGCCTTGCGGGCGGTGATTACAACCTGCAAGGACTCGGGTGTCGGCTTCGCGATCGCGCGGCTGGAATCGGTGCGCGCCCAGGAGGCGCTCGACCGGTTCGGCATTCTCGCCGATCTCGGCGAGGACAAGCTCTTCCACAGCGTCCAGGAAGCCGTCACGATACTGGCCAGCGCCACGCCAGCCTCGCTGTCGCCCGGCTGATCGCCGGCGGATGGACTCGCACAGGGACAATCGATGCTCAGGGTCTGGGGCCGACGCAATTCCTTCAATGTGCAGAAAGTCATGTGGCTGATCGGCGAATTGGGGCTCGATCACGCGCACATTCCCGCCGGCGGGAGCTTCGGCGGCCTCGATGCGCCTGAATTCCTGGCGATGAATCCACATGGGCGCGTGCCGCTGATCGATGACGACGGAACCATTGTCTGGGAATCCCATGCCATCCTGCGCTACCTCGCGGCGCGCCACGGCGGGCCGGGCTTCTGGCCTGAGGCGGCCGGGGCAAGGTCAAAGGCCGATGGCTGGATGGACTGGGCGCAGACGACCCTCCAGCCGGCCTTCCTGACCGGGGTGTTCTGGGGCTTCTATCGAACACCGGAGCATCAGCGAAACTGGCCGGCCATCCGTGACAGCGTCGCCCGTTGCGCTGCGCATGTCCGGCTGCTGGACCGGGTTCTCGATGGCCGCGAATTCCTCTCCGGCGATCGCCCCGGCCTTGCCGATATCCCTGTTGGCACGACGCTCTATCGCTATTTCGAACTCGATATCGATCGCCCGCCTGTGCCCCATGTCGAGGCCTGGTATCGCCGCCTGCAACAACGGGCGGCCTATCGCGAGCACGTCATGATCCCCTTCGGGGACCTGTACGGTCGCCTGGACTATTGAGGGATGGTCCACCTCAGCGTGCGATCGCCAGCCGAATCCCGAGCAGGATCAACACAGTGCCGACGACACGGTCGATCTTCGACTTCGCCTTGCGATAGCCGGCCTGGACGCTGCCGACCGAAAAGACCAGCGCCAGGCCGCAATGCCAGAAGGCCGACAGCAGCGCGAGCAGGATCGCTGCCGCGCCATAGACCCAGGACGGCGCGTGAGCCGGCAGCATGACCGCGAAAATACTGCCGAAAAAGGCAGCCGCCTTCGGATTGGTGATGCTGGTGAGATAGCCACGGCGAAACGAGGCCCAGGCCCCCGTCCCACCGCCCCGCGGCGCCTCGATCGTCCGGCCAGGCGCGGCGGCGTTCCGGATCATCGACAGCCCAATCCAGATCAGATAGGCGGCGCCCGCCAGCCTGATGCCGGTATGGAGCCAGGCGACCTGGGTCATGATCACGCCGAGGCCGAGCATGGTAATCGAGGCCCAGGTCAAGGTCGCGCCGGCGACACCGAGGCCAACCAGGACCCCCGCCTTGCGCGACACGGCAATGGCGGTCGAGGAGATGACGACAAAAACCGGGCCGGGGCTGAGGCAGGCCATGAGAAACACGCCGCCAATGGCCGCCAATGTGCCGATATGCTCCATGGATCGCCGCCCTGCTCCTGCTCGCCAGATGTTTCACCATGAGCAGGAGCATGTCGTTTTGTCCATGCCGCCCCGGCTTGCCTGATCAGGCAAGCTGGAATGCCTGGACCGTCTGTTCGCGTGCGATCAGCTCGCGCTTGCGCTTGAAGCCCCAGCGATAACCCGAGAGCGAGCCGTCCTTCTTCACCACGCGGTGGCAGGGGATCAGGATCGCGATGCTGTTGGCCGCGCAGGCTTCCGCCACTTCGCGCGCCTCGCGCGGGGCCCCAAGCCCGGCGGCGATCTCGCCATAACTCACCGTCCGGCCGGCCGGGATCCGGCGAAGCGCCTGCCAGACGCGCATCTCGTAATCGGTCCCGCGCGGGTCGAGTGCGAGGCCGGGGTCCCGGTCGGGATGGGCGATGACTTCGGCAAGTTTTTCGATGATTGCGGCGAGCCCCGCCGTGTCTTCGATGACCCGGCTGTCCGCGAAACGATCCTCGAGTGCGCGAACGGGCGACGGTCCCCGCTCGGCGAATTCGAAGGCGACCAGACCACGGACGGAGGTGGCGGCGATGAAGGCCCCGAGCGAGCTCTCGCCGAAAGCATAACGGATGGTGCTGGACATCTTGATCTCCTCGTCTTCGGTTCCCTCGAAGCTGGAGTGACCATAGGCTGTCGTGAGTGCCGCGACGCTCCGGTCCTTGCTTTCAAATTCGAAAGCCGGTGAGCAGGGACGCTGGCGGCGTCAAAGCGCCTTGCGGAAGGTCAGGTTGAGCCTGACCCGGCCAAGCCTTGGATGATCGCCCTCCTTCAGGGCTGGCACGCCATGAAAGAACAGGCGCGACGGCCCGCCCCAGACCACGACATCGCCGTGTCGGAGCGGGATCTTGCGCACAGGGTCGGTCCGGCTGAGCCCGCCGAACTGGAAGGTCGCGGGCAGCCCCAGCGAGACGGAGACGATCGGATTGTCGAAGTCGCGCTCGTTCCGGTCCTGGTGCAGCGACAGCCGGGCGCCCGGCTCGTAGCGGTTGATCAGGCAGGCGTCGGGCACGAAGCCGGCATAGCCCGCCGCCGCCGCCGCTTCGGTCGCCAGCGCGAGGAACGCCTCCGGCATCGGCGGCCAAGGCTTGCCGCTGTCCGGATCGATGGCATCGTAACGATAGCCTCGCCGGTCGGTGACCCAGCCCGCTGCGCCGCAATTGGTCATTGCGACGGACATTTCGAAACCGCCCGGCGTCACCATGCGGCGGAACGGCGCCGCGGCGACGATGCCATCGATGGCTGTCAGCACCAGGGTTTCGCGCGACAGCGCCCGGCCGCGCAGGATCATCGCACCATCGGCCAGTTGCTCACGCTCCGGCATGCCGGCGGCGATGTCGCCGAAAAGATCGTCCATGTCAGTCGCTCCTGCCTGTTGCCGTGGCGGGCCGACCCGCGACGTGTCGGGCCGCGTCATCGGTTTTGGGGGCGCCAAGTAACCAGGACAAGTGCCCAAGACACTCCGTCCCTTGCTTTCAAATTCAACGGCTGGATTCCCTTGTCGTTCCACTCTACAGGCCCGGAACACGGCGAAGCGATATCGCTTCGGCATGAGAAGACAGCATTCGCTCGTCCGGACTGAAGAGAACCCGCGAGCGGGGAACAGGATCATCCTTTCATGGCAATGCAGCAGCAGACCGATTACAGCATGGCAACCGAATTTCTCAGAAAAATCGATGCGGACTGGGCACGCGCCATCGACCTGATCGGGCCCTGCACCCACGATCCGAAGGCTGCGCGAGAACCCTATGAGGCGCTGGTCCGCGCCATCGCCTACCAGCAGCTCACCGCCAAGGCCGGGGATGCCATTCTTGCCCGTCTGAAGGCGTTGCACCCGGCTTCGCCGTTTCCGACGCCGGGCGAGATCCTGGCCGATGATTTCGATGCCCTGCGGGCCTGCGGCTTCTCGGCCTCCAAGATCGCCACCATCAAGGCGATCGCCGAGGGGGCGTTGACCGGCCTGGTGCCGACGCGCGCGGCGGCGGCCACGATGGACGACGAGGATCTGATCGCCCGGCTCGTCACGCTGAAGGGCATTGGCCGCTGGACCGTCGAAATGCTGCTGATGTATTCGCTGGAACGCCCCGATGTGCTGCCGGTCGATGATTTCGGTGTCCGTGAAGGTTATCGCGCGCTCAAGTCGCTCGGCGAAGCGCCGAAGCCGAAGGTGTTGCGCGAGATCGGCAAGGCCTGGGCACCCCATCGCACCGTCGCCTCCTGGTATCTTTGGCGCGTGCCGCGCGAGCGCGGCAACGTGCTGGCGTGACGGTTCGGCGAAAGCGGGCGATCAGGCCGGCATCGGATAGCCGACGGCTTTCGCCTCCCGATCCCAGGCCAGGGTCGTCGCGAAATCCCGGTGATCGACCGGCGTGAAGCCAGTGATGCACAAGCCCTCGGCCAGCCCGGCAAACCATGGCCGTGTACGGGCTTGCACGAAGGCCTCGCGCAGCGCCTCGACAAGCGCAATCGGAGCTGCGCCGGACGCGACGAAGGCCGGGATCGGCGCAAGCGCGGTGGCATCGATGACACGAATGCCGGCGACCAGCTCGGGCCGTTCGCGGGCGATCAGGCGGTGCCAATAGGCGTCGAGCGGGCCGACATCGATGGTGCCGGCCAGCACCTCGTCGAGCACGCGCCGCGCGGTGACGAGATTGCCGATCACTTCAGCGTAGAGCTTGGGTCGCTCCGGCGTCCTGAACTTCAGGAGGTGGTGGCGCAACGCATTGAAGCCGGAATGCGAGTGCTCGACCGTCCAGCCGAGCCTTCCGCCGAACGTATCCGCCAAGCTCCGGAACGGTGAATCCGCGCGCACGATCAAGTCGGAGCGATAGGCCGCTCGCCCCTCGGCCCAGGGCGCATCCGGTATGGGGGCCGCGATCGGCGTCACGTCGGCCAGTTTCAACGCGATCGGATAGCCACACATGAAGACGCCGCCGAGGTCCGGCCGCGACCAGAGCCTCTCGAGCGGCCGTGGCGCCGGATAGCCCTCGTAGGTGAGCGCGACGCCGGCTTCATCGGCGACATGGCCAAGCAGCGCCTGCCAGCGCGCCTCGGCCTCGGGCGTCACCGCATACATGCGGGCATTGGCGATCAGGCCGCTCATGCGAAACGCAGCCGCTGGCCGATGCCGAGCCGCCTGCCCTTGTCCAGCATGGCGTGGCCGAGCGCGATGTCCGACAGTGACAGGCCGCGATGCCAGAACAGGATCGTCTCGGCGTCATTTTCGCGGCCCGGCTTCAGGCCGGCGACGATCTGGCCCATCTCGGCGTGAAGTGTCGCCTCCGAGAGCCTGCCGGTTTCGACATGCGCCCGGAGCGAGCCGAACTTGCCGGTCTTGCACTGGCCCCAGTCGTCGACCACCAGTTTCGCCATGATGTCTGTCAGCGTGAGCTCCACCGCGCTCATCGTGCCATAGGGCACGACGAAGGCACCGGGCTTGATCCAGGCGGTCTTGAGCAGCGGCCGCGGCTCGGACAGCCTGGAGGCCTCGACCACGATGTCGGCACCCTCGACGCAAGCCTGCCAATCGTCGGTGGCGATCACCGGCTTGCCGAGATCGTCCTGCAAGCGCCGAGCGAAGCCGTCGCGGCTTTCCGGGCGGCGCGAATGAACCCGGATCTCGTCGAAATCGAAGAGATGGTCGAGCAGGCGGACGTTCCAATAGGCCGTGCCGCGCGCGCCAATATGGGCGAGCACCCTGGAGCCTTTGCGCGCGAGATATTTCGCCCCGATGGCGGTGACCGCGCCGGTGCGCATGTCGGTGATCCCCGAGGCGTCGAGGATCGCCTTCGGGCTGCCGTTGAACCGGTCGAACAGGGTGAGGACGGCGAGTTCGGAGGGCAGGCCCTTTTTGTAGTTGTCGACGAAATCGCCGACCACCTTGACGCCCGCCGCGTCGATGTCGCCGCCGAGCGAACCGCGCAGCACGTTGAAATGGCCGTCGGCGACTTTCGGTTCGAGATGCATGCGCGGCTCGATCACCGCCTCGCCCCTGCCCTGCGTCGCCAAAGCGCCTTCGATGGCGGCGAGGATCTCGTCATTGGTGACGGCCAGCGCCTCGATATCCAGCCGGTTGAGATAGTCGATATAGATCGGCGGCATGGTCGGATTGGCGGACATGCTCGTCTCCTCAGGCCAGGGGAAAGTGGCAGCGGACCTGGCGGTTCTCGACCAAAGGCCGCAATTCGGGCATCTCGACCCGGCAGCGTTCTTGCACGTAGGGACAGCGGGTGTGGAAACGGCAGCCCGGCGGCGGGTTGAGCGGGCTCGGGATCTCGCCCTTCAAGACAATGCGCTGGCGCCGGCGCGCCGGATCGACCGACGGATTGGTCGAGAGCAGAGCCGCGCTATAGGGATGGGCCGGGACTTCGAACAACGCTTTGGTCGTGGCCTCTTCGACGATCTGGCCGAGATACATCACCACCGTGCGGCCGGTCACTCGGCGCACGACGTTGAGATTATGGCTGACGATGAGATAGGTCAGGCCGAATTCGCCCTGCAGATCGATCAGCAAGTTCAGGAGATCGCCCTGCACCGACACGTCGAGACCGGCGGTCGGCTCGTCGGCGACGATGACTTCCGGTTTCAGCATGAGCGCCCTGAGGATCGCGACGCGGCGCGCCTGGCCGCCGGAGACCTCGTGGGGAAACTTGTCGAGCGTGTCTTCGGTCAGCCCGAGCCGCTTCAACAGCATGGTCAGCCGCGCCCGGCCTTCAGCCAGGGGGAGCCCGTGGATCCTCAGCGGCTCCTCGGCGAGCGCACGAATGCGCATGCGCGGCGACAGCGAGGCCACCGCATCCTGCAACAGCATCTGCACCCGCCGGCGGAACGCCAGCGCGTCATGCGCCAGCAACGGGTCGAGTGGTTCGCCATTGATCGCGATCGTGCCGGAACTCGGCTTGGTGAGCCCGATCAGCGCGCGGCAGAGCGTGGTCTTGCCGGAGCCGGATTCGCCGACAAGCCCGACGATCTCGCCCCCGTGGATGTCGAGCGACACACCGTCGAGCGCCCTCAGCGTGCCGTCAAAGGTTACGGCAACGTCCCTTGCGGAGATCAGCGGCGGCGCGGCGTTCATGCCAAGACCTCGGCGGAGCGGAAACAGGCGGCGCGGCGCCCCTCGCCCGCCGGGTCCAGCGGCGGCATGCCGGTGAGGCAGATCGCGGCGGCATGGGCGCAGCGCGGCGCGAAGATGCAGGCATCAAGCGGCGCCACGGGATCCGGGACATCGCCCGGGATCGACGCGAGCCGCCCTGCTCCGTCGGCGACGATCTCGCAGTCGAGCAGCGCGCGGGTATAGGGATGTCGCGGCCGGGACAGCACCGCCGCGACCGGGCCGGTCTCGACGACGCAGCCACCATACATCACGCAGAGATCATCGCAGAGCTCCGCCACGAGGCCGAGATGATGCGAGATGAAGAGGACGGAGCCGGAAAAATCCCGGCGCAGCCCGTCGAACAGCGCAACGATCTGGGCCTCGATCGTGGCGTCCAGCGCCGTGGTCGGTTCGTCGGCGATCAGGAGATCCGGCTCGACGATCAGCGCCATGGCGATCATCACCCGCTGGCGCATGCCGCCGGAAAGCTGGTGCGGGTAGGCACTGAGCCGCAGATGCGCGTCCGGGATGCCCACCCGGGTCAGCATCTCCTCGCCTTTCGCCAGGGCAGCCCGCCGCGATAGTTCGGGATGGCGCCGACGCAGCACATCGACCAGATGGGTACCGACGGTGAACAGCGGATTCAGCGCCGTCATCGGGTCCTGGAAGATCATGGCGATACGCCGGCCGCGCCAGTCGTGCATGGCGGACGGACTGAGCCTCAACAGATCGATGCCATCGAACCGGATCTCGCCGGCGAGCCGGGTGACATTGCCGGCGACGAGCCTGAGCAAGCAGGACGCGAGCGTCGATTTGCCGGACCCGGATTCACCGACGACGCCGAGGATGCGGCTGCGGCCGATGTCGAGATCGAGGCCGCGCAAGACATGCGCGTCGCCACGTTCGGTCGCGGCGTCCAGCGTCAGGTTGCGGATCTCGACCAGGGGCCCGGCGGGTTCGGCCATCATCCGTGATCCCGGTTGAGGCGCGGATCGACGGCATCGCGCAAGGCTTCGCCGAACAGGGTGAAGCCGAGCGTCGCGATGCCAAGCGCGGTGCTCGAAATGAGCACCGGCAGGGCCGAGTCCGAGAGATAGGCGTAGCCGTCATAGATCAGCGTGCCCCAGCTCGCGAGCGGCGGCCTGACGCCGAGCCCGATGAAGGAGAGGCCGGCCTCGATGGTGATCACCACGGGCACGTCCATGCTGGCGAGCACCACCAGCGGCCCGGCGATATTGGGCAGCAGATGGCTGAGCACGATCCGAGGAAAGGAAGCTCCCAGGATCCGCTCCGCCTCGATGAAGGGCGCGGTCGCGACCGTGAGCACCTGAGCCCGCGCGACGCGGCCGAAATGCGGGATCAGGGTGACAGCGACGATGATCACCACCAGAAGCGTCGATGGACCGAAGACCGCGACGACCGCGAGCGCCAGCACCAGGCTGGGAAAGGACGAGATGACATCGAACAGGATCAGGATGAAGCGTTCGGAGCGCGCCGGCAGCGAGGCGGCGACAATGCCGAGCAAGGTGCCGGCGGCGAGCGCCAGCGCGATCGACGTCACCGCGACCGCCATCGCGACACGCGCACCATGGACGAGACGGCTGTAGAGATCGCGGCCGAGATGGTCGGTGCCGAGCCAATGCTGCCAGGACGGGCCGGCGAAGCGGTTCATTACATCGAGGCCGTCGGGATCGTGGGTCGCGAGCCACGGTGCGAACAGCGCCGCGACGACGATGATCGTGACGATCACCAGCCCGACCAGGCCGCCGAAACGGCCGCCCATGCGTTTCAGCACACCAATGGAAGCGGCGGCGGCGCTCATCGCGGCCTGGCCGTCGCGCCGGCCTCGCGGCGGATGCGTGGATCGATCGCGGAATAACTAAGGTCGACGATCAGATTGGTGATGACGAAGACCAGCACCACCACCAGCACCGCCCCCTGCAGCACCGGGAAGTTGCGCGCCGCGATGGCGTCGAAGATGAGCCGGCCGAGGCCGGGACGGGAAAACACGATCTCGACCAACACGGCGCCGCCGAGCAGCCGGCCAATGCCCATGCCGAGCACGGCAATGGTCGGGATACAGGCGTTTTTCAGTGCGTATTTATAGGTCACCAACCGCTCGGACAGGCCATAGGCTCGGATGGTGCGAATGTAGTTCTCGCCCATGACCTCGAGCATGGAGGTGCGCACCAGGCGAGCGATGAAGCCGATCCAGCCGACGCTCAGCGCCACCGTCGGCAGGATCAGGCGCCTGGCCTGGTCGGCGAGATCGCCACTGCGGCCCGCCCCCAGCACCGGCAGCCAGTCGAGCCAGATCGAGAAGATCAGGAGCAGGAAAATGGCGATGACGAAGGACGGGATGGCGATGAAGGCGACACTGACCAGAGCCAGCACATGGTCGAAGACCGAACCGCGATGAGTGGCCGCGAAACAGCCGAGCGGCACGCCGATCACGACCGCGAGCCCGATCGCCAGGAAGGTCAGGATGAAGGTATAGGGCACCACCGCCCAGACGATGCTCGTGACCGGCCTGCCGGTCAGCACATCGGTGCCGAGATTGCCGGTCAGCACATTGCCGAGAAAGGTCAGGAGGCGCCGGTAGAGCGGCTGATCGAGCCCCATCTCGGTGATGAAGCGCCGGGCATATTCGGGCGTCGCCTGCGGCCCCAGCAGTGCGGTCGCCGGATCGCCCGGCACGATCGCCGAGAGCGTGAACAGGAGCAGCATCGCGCCCAACGCAATGAGCACGGCGGTAATCAGCCGGCTCGCCAGGTAGCGCCAGGTTTCAGACATGGGGCGCCGTCATGAACGTGATCGCATGGGTTGGATTTGCTCGGTGCCTTGCACGTCGGTTGGCCGTCCTGGATCGAGGGCGAATGACCCTCTTCCAGAGGGAGAGGGTGGCAGCGTCAGCTGCCGCGTGAGGGGGCGTCCATCTCCGGAAATTTCAACAATGGCAGCCTCTAAGTCCTTCAACGCTCGTCACCCGCAGCGCGCTATTTCTATCGTTACGCCCCTCACCCGGCGCCTGACGGCGCCACCCTCTCCCAAAGGGAGAGGGTCCTTTTTCAGCGGTTACGCGCCGGCGAAATGGTCGAGCTGCCAGTCGATGGCGCCGGGAAGATAGGCGGTCTTGAGGGTTGCACGGCGCACCGCGAAAGCGACGTCATTGGTGAGCCAGACGAAAGCCGCCGACTTGTCCATCTCCTGCTGAGCCTTGATGACGAGGGCGGCGCGCTTTTGCGGATCAGTCTCGACGATCGCATCCGCCGCCAGCCGGTCGAATTCTGGGCTCGCGAAGCGCTGCCAATTCCAGGTGCCGATCTGGCTCGAAACGAACCATTGCATCAGGAAGCTCGGGTCGAGCTTGCCGTTGAAGCGCATCATGAACAGGTCGATGTTCTTGCCGGCGTCGCCCTTGCCGGCATCCCAATAGGTCGCGCCCTCCTGGACGTCGACATCGACCGATATCCCGACCTCGGCGAGCAGCGCGCGGGCGACGAGCGCCATGGTCTGAAAAGTCGGCTGGTTGAGCACCGTGATGCGCGCCCTGATCGCCGTCTTGCCGGCCTCGGCCAACAGGCGCCGGGCCTCGGCGACATTGCGCCGATAGACCGGCGCCTCGGCCCAATAGCCGAGGATCGGCTGCATGATGAGGGCGTTCAGCCGCGGCGCCTTGCCGTTGAAGCCGGCGAGCAGCATCTGGTCGACATCCAGTGCCAGCCGGATCGCCTGGCGCACCCTGACATCGTCGAAGGGCGGCTTCTGCATGTTGATGCCGAGCCAGATATAGGCGAGCCCCGGGCTTTGATCGACGGCCAGCCCCTGGGCGGTCCGCAAGGGCTCGGCGACCGCCGGCGGCAGCACGGCGAAATCCAGCTCGCCCGCGCGCAGCGCCAATTCGGTCGTCTTCGGGTCCTGGATGAAATTGACCCTGATTTCCTCATAAAAGGGTTTGGCCCCGGCATAGGCCGGATTGCGCTTCAGCACCGCGCCACGCTGCCGTTCGACCGAGACCACCTGATAGGGGCCGGAGCCGACCGGCCTGGTATTGTGCTCGACCCCGCGCTCGGTCGCCGCCCTCTTCGACATGATGCAGCCGGAGACATCGGCCAAGGCGATAGCGAAAAGGCCGGCATTGGGCTTGGACAGCACAATCCTGCCGGTCAACCGGCCGGTCACCTCGACGCCAGTCAACCCGGTCCAGTCGCCCTTGTAGGGCGATTCCTTACCGTCGACGGGCGCGACCGCGAAACGCTCGAACGAGAACTTCACGTCCTCGGCGGTCATCTCGCCGAAGCCGTCGGTAAACATCTGGCCGGGTTTCAAGGAGAATTCGATCAGCGTCGGGCTCACCTGTTTCAATTCGGCGGCGGCATCGAGCTCCACCTCGGCGGAATTGGGCTTTTGCGCGATCAGGCGCTGATAGACCGCGCGAATGACATTGCCGTCATGGGGGCCTTGGCGAAACGCCGGATCGAGCACCGTCAGGTCCCGCTCGATGCGTACCGCGATGCCGGATCTGGGCTGGGCAGTTGCCGCGGACCTGAGATCGAGCAGCGCGCCGAGCGCGGTGGCCGAGGTCACGGCGGTGAAAGTCCGGCGGGAGATCGAATGGGTCATCGGCGGTCCTCACTGCGTTCCCGGACGTCGCCCGTGGCGGCGATAGCCAAACATCGATCGGATGGTCGTCCAATTCGCTCGGTCAGGTAAAGGGCCAAGGTGGAGACGGCGCATCTGGAATTGCCCGAATATGTGGCGAAATCACCTCCGCCATGACGGATGGCGACGGCACTGCTAGCCTCGATGGTTCGAACCCCAACGCACCACGCGTCCCAATGTTCATTTCGTGCCAAGAGGCCGCTGCCATGTTCGAGCTGGGCGACAAGCCGGTGACCTTGGGTTTCATCGAGCGCGTGAGCCGCCCGGGGACGCAGGTTGGCCTCTCCGCGCCTGGCCGGGCACGGGTCGGCGCCGCCCGCGCCGTCGTCGACCGCCATGCCGAAGGGGCGGAACCGATCTACGGGTTGAATACCGGGCTCGGCGGCAATCTCGGCTTTCGCCTGTCCCGCCCGGAGATCGACGCCTTTCAGGTACAGATGATCCGCGGCCGCTGCATCGGCATCGGCGAGCCCTTCGCCGAACCGGTGGCGCGCCGCATGTTGCTCTGCCGGCTGATCGGCCTTGCCCAGGGCGGGGCCGGGCTTTCACCCGATGTGCTCGACCTGATGATCGCCATGTTCAATGCCGGCCTGACCCCGGTCATCCCGGGCCGCGGCTCGATCGGTGCCGGCGATCTCGGGCTCTGCGCCCATATCGGCGCGGCCGTGATCGGGCGCGGCGAGATCTTCGTCGACGGCGTGCCCCTCCCCTCCGCCGCGGCGCTCGCCGGCGCCGGCCTGAAACCGGCGGTGCTCGGCCCCAAGGACGGGCTGGGCCTTCTCAATGCCAGCGCGGTATCCTGTGGTCATGCGGCGAGCGTTCTCGGCCGGCTTGCCGACATCCTGACCCTGTCGGTGGCCGCCGCCGGGCTGACCGACGAGGGTTATGCGGCCAACCCGCTCATTTTCGACGCGCGCCTGGCCAGGGCCCGGCCGGCCGGCGGCCAGGAACGCGCGGCCGCTCTGTTCCGTGCCGTCCTCAAGGGCAGTTCGCTTTATGAGGCGGGCGCCGCGCGCTCGATCCAGGATGCCCTCAGCTTCCGCGTGCTGGCGCCGATCTACGGGCCGGCACTGACGAGTTTCGAGGCGGCGCGAGACAGCGTTGAGACCGAGATCAACGCCGCAGCCGACAACCCGCTGGTGCTGGCCGATGACGGCCTGATCCTGTCGACGGCGAATTTCCACACGCCGGCGATCGCGCTCGCCTTCGACACGCTGGCCATTGTCAACACCCACCTCGCCACTGCGTCCGCCTATCGCATCATCAAGATGATGAATGCGCAGCTCTCGGGCTTGCCGAAATATCTTTCGCCGGCCGGCGGCGCCTCCACAGGCTTCAATTCGCTGCAGAAAACGGTGTCCTATCTGCATGGCGAAATCCGCCTGAAGGCGACACCGGCAAGCCTCGATGCCTTGCCCGTGTCCGAAGGGGTCGAGGACCACGCGCCGCAGACGCCACTCACCATTCGCAAGCTCGAGGAGCAGCTCCTGCCGCTCGGCATGCTGGTCGCCATCGAGGCGCTGGTCGCGGCACAGGCGGTCGATCTGCGCCAGGTGGGCCGCCTCGCGCCGGTAACCAGGCTGCTCTACGACGCGGTTCGCGCCGAAGTGCCGATCATGATCGAGGATCGTGAGACGGGCCCCGACGTCGACAAGATCATCGCCGTCATGGCCAGGCCAGTCCTTGCCGAAGCGCTGCGCAACGCGCTCGGCGGCCAGCGCGAGGACGCCTTTTCCTTGCGGTGAACCGGTTGCGCCGCGAATGGGCCCGACCAAACCGCCGACTTGCGCCGGCGCGTCACCTTAATGTCCCCGCACCTCGTCCACGAAACCGTCTGAATCACTGCCTAGCTCGTCGGCGAGGCCGTGCCGGTCGATCCGGGGCGGCCCGAACGACAGAACGGGACCCCCATGCGCGAAGGCATGTACGGCATCGACTTCACGACCGGCGCGGATGCCGGCATGGGCATGTTCATTTTCGAGGGCGGCCGGGTGTTCGGCGCCGACCGTGGCACGGCGCGCTATGACGGCAGCTACGAGATCGACACGACGACCAAGCGGGTGCAACTGCGCCTCAGAGTAACCTTTCCGCCCGATGTGATGACCGTGTTCGGCCTGGAATATCCATTCGAATGGTCGGTCGATTGCGAGGCCGCGCTCGATCCGCTGAAGGACGAGGACCAGGTTCTGGTCTCGACCTCCATCGGCCAGCGGCTGATGGCGCATTACCTGTTTCTCAGGCCGCTCCCCGGTACGCCCGCCCTGTTGCAGTGAGCCCAAGGCCGGCAGCGGAGAACCGCGACCATGCCGTCGCCAATGCAGGCCCCCCCCCTGCCGCCCGGCAGCCGGTCCTGAAGGCCCGCGAGCCTCGGCCGGACTCACCGCATGAGCCCCGCCGCCTTCAAGGCCTTGGTGATCACGCCATTGATGTCGTTCGGCTCCAAAGCCGGTGCCGGCGCGCGCGGCAGGTCGATATCGACGGGCATGGTCATGCGTTTCTCCGGCCAGGTCGGAGCCGCGGCACGGGGCTTGTCGACGTCCTTTTCCGGGATCAGGCCCCAGAAGGCTGCGATATGGCGGGTCGAGGCGATGCCGGCATCGAGGAAATAGGCCCCGGTCTCGCCGCCGCTCTCCTGCGAGGGATCGACCGGCACGCCATGGGCCATGCCGGCGATGGTGACGAGCTCCACGAGCCCGCCTTTCGGCCCGCCCCAGGTCAGCCGCTCATGGCCGGCGCCGAGCCTGCGCCGAGGTTCGACCTCGGAGAGGCCGTGGACATGGGTCCATTGCTTGACCAGTTCGTGGGCATTGACGAGGCGCACGGTCGGGTCATCGGTGCCGTGCCAGATGGAAACCTTGGCCCAGGGTCCGCTATGGGTTGAAGCCGCCCGCACGCGATCGCCCCAGACCTCGGCGTCACGGCTCACGCCATTCATGCTGGCGAAGGCCTCCTGGACATTGCCGGCCGCGCCATAAGGCAGTCCGCCAATGATCGCGCCGGCGGCGAACAGCTCGGGATAGGTTGCAAGCATCACCGAGGTCATGCCGCCACCCGCCGACAGGCCGGTGATGAAGACCCGCCGCGGGTCGAGCCGGCGATCACGCAGCATATGCCTGATCATCTCGTGGATCGACATCGGCTCGCCCTGGCCGCGCTCGATGTCGCCGCGCTGGAACCAGTTGAAGCAGGCATTGGGATTGTTGGCGCGCTGCTGCTCGGGAAAGACCAGGGCGAAACCGGCCTCATCGGCGAGCCTCGACCAGCCGGACCCATGACTGTAACCCGCCGCATCCTGAGTGCAGCCATGCAGGACCACGACCAGCGCAGCATCTTTGGTCAGGTTTTCCGGCACATAGGAGAACATCCTGAGGTGGCCGGGATTGGAGCCGAACCCGGTCACTTCCGTCAGCCCGGCCGCAGGCGTTCCGCGTTCGCCTGGAACCGTCGCATTCGCCGCCGGCGGCAGCGAAGCATACCATTTGCGCCTTTGGCGCATGAGGTTCGTTAGCGAGGCTGAAAGGCCAGACATGGTGGCACCCTTTTGATCGAGTGCGCCCGAAGACGCTGCAACGCAGCAAAATTGCTGCGACGCAGCATATTGGGTTTATGAATGGCTTTGGCAACCCGGCGAACGGCGGGCGCCCGGACAAACGTGGTTCACAATCACGACTGTCCCGCGTTTTCAGCGGTGTGGCGAAGCTCCTCGCGAGCCAAATTCGGATATTGTCAGCGTGAACGCAGGCCACCTGCTGGACGGCGTCCCGTGTCGCGGCGACGATTTCGACGGTCTGGGGGCGCAGTGTGTCGTCGGCTCCCCAGCGTCGCCGATGGGCCGTGGTGGAGGAAGAGTTCGGCAGACGCGGCGCGCGACCAAACAACGAGCCCGCGCCTTCGCGCTATTCCTGAAACACCTCTTCCCGCTTCGCCCTGACCGTCGGCAGGATGAGCACGACCAGAAGGACGAGGGTTGCCGCCAGCAGCACGGCGCTGATCGGCCGTTCGAGAAAGACCATGACATTGCCACGCGACAGGTTCATCGCCCGGCGGAAATTCTCCTCCATCAGCGGCCCCAGGATGAAGCCGAGGATGAAAGGCGCGGGTTCGGCGCCGACCTTGATGAAGAACACGCCGGCGACCGCGAACAGCAGCATCAGCGCGATGTCGAAGATCGAATTGCTGACCGAGAAGGTGCCGATGCAGCAAAACAGCACAATGGCCGGAAACAGGATGCGGTAAGGCACGCGCAGGAGCGAGACCCAAAGCCCGATCAGCGGCAGATTGAGCACGATCAGCATGAGATTGCCGAGCCACATGGAGGCAATCACGCCCCAGAACAGCGCTGGCTGGGTGGTCATCACCTGCGGGCCCGGCTGGATGCCGTGGATCATCATGGCGCCGACCATCAGCGCCATGATGGCATTGCCGGGAATGCCGAGTGTCAGCAGCGGAATGAACGAGGTCTGGGCGCCGGCATTGTTGGCGGCCTCGGGCGCGGCAACGCCTTCGATGGCCCCCTTGCCGAACCGCTCGGGCGTAGCCGAGACCTTCTTCTCCACCGCATAGGCGGCAAAGGACGAGAGTGCCGCGCCGCCGCCGGGCAGCACGCCGAGGATCGAGCCGATGGCAGTGCCGCGCAGCATGGCCGGCAGGCAGGCGCGGATCTCGTGCCAGTTCGGCCAGAGATTCTTCACCGCCACGCTCAGCAGACTGCGATCCTGCGGCCGGCCGAGCGCCACTGCGAGTTCCGCGATGCCGAACATGCCGATGGCGATCGGCACGAAGCCGATGCCGTCGCCGAGCTCGCCGATATCGAGCGTCATGCGCGGCAGGCCAGTATTCACGTCGATGCCGACCAGGCCGAACAGCAGGCCGAGCAGCACCATGGCGATGGCCTTGGCCGGCGAGCCGTTGGCCAGCGCCACCGAGCCGGTGAGGCCGAGCACCATCAGGCTGAAATATTCGGCGGCCGTGAACTGCAGCGCGAGCGCCGCCAGCGGCACGCTCGCCGTGGCGATGATGACGGTGGCGATGGTGCCGGCCAGGAACGAGGCGATGGCCGCGATCGCCAGCGCTGGCCCCGCCCTGCCCTGGCGCGCCATCTGGTGGCCGTCGAGACAGGTGACGATGGAGGAGGATTCACCGGGCAGGTTGACCAGGATGGCGGTGGTGGAGCCGCCATATTGGGCGCCGTAGAAGATGCCGGACAGCATGATCAGGGCCGAGGCCGGCGGCAACGTGAAGGTGAAGGGCAGCAGGATGGCGATGGTGGTGATCGGCGCGATGCCCGGCAGCACGCCGACCAGCGTGCCGATGACCACCCCCATCAGGCAGAAGGCGAGGTTGAGCGGCGTCAGCGCAACGGCGAAACCGGTGGCGAGATTGCTGATCAGGTCCATATCAATCCTGGCCCATCTCAGAACGCCGGCCAGATCGACAGCGGCAGGCCGAGCGCGCTGACGAAGAGCACCACCGCGAAGGCTGCCAGCGCCAGGGCCACGACGACATTCTCCTTGAGGCGGACGTCATGGGAGGCAAAGCCAGCGGTGATCACCACGGCCACGCTGGTCAGAGCCAGCCCCAGGCGCGGCAGCAGGAGGGCGAAGAGCCCGACCGCACCGGCGATCAGGAGCAGCGGCCGCCAGGCGATGGCGGGAAAGGCGACCGGCGCGGCGAGCAGCGCGCGACCGCCGAGCCCGAGGCCGAACACGATGATGATGACGGCCAGCGCGCGCGGCACATAGCCGGCGCCCATGCGGGCCGCCGAGCCCATCGGCAGGTCGCTGATCAGGACCAGCGCCAATGCGCCGACCGCGACCAGGAACAGGCCGAAGGCAAGATCGGGAACATTGATGCGGCCCATGGCCCCCTCCGCTTCGTCGGCAGCCGCGCTTCAGTCGAGCGAGATGTTCTCGGCTTTGACGATGGCACCCCATTCGGCCATGGCCTTGGTCATCCAGGCGGAGAATTCGGCGGCGGTGCCGGCCCTCACCTCGCTGCCCAACTCGACGATCTTGGCGGTGACGTCGGGTTGCGCGAGGATCTTGCCGAGCTCGGCATTGAGCCTTTCCACCATGGCCGGCGGCGTCCCCTTGCTGGCATAGAGGCCTTGCCAGGAGCCGGTATCGTGGATCGGCGTATTGAGCTCCTTGAAGCTCGGCAGGTTGGGCAAGGCGGCCAGCCGCTTGTCCCCCGATACGGCGATGCCCTTGAGCTGGCCCTGGGTGACGAAGGGCAAGGTGGCGATGGCGCCGTTGAAGATGACGTTGGATTCGTTGGCCACCACGCCGCGGATGGCGGCGGCGCCGCCCCGATAGGGCACCGTGCCCCAGGTGATGCCGAAACGCTTGCCGATGACCAGCGCGGTCAGGTGGTTGACGGCGCCGACGCCGCTGGTCGCGACGTTCAGCTTGCCGGGATTGGCCTTGTCGAAGGCGGCGAGCTCCTCGATCGTATTGGCGGGAATCGAGGGGTGAACGGCGAAAAGATAAGGCGAGAAGGACACCATGCCGACCGGCACCAGATCCTTGGCCACATCGAAGGACAGCTTCTTGAACAAGGCGGGGACGCTCGCCAGCGTGCCGGCATCCGAGATCAGCAAGGTGTGGCCGTCGCCCGGCGCACGCGCGACAAAGTCGGCGCCGACATTGCCGGACGAACTCGGCCGGTTGTCGACGATGACCGGCTGGCCGATCGCCTGCGACAGTTTCGGCCCGATGAAACGGGCGAGGATGTCGGATGTCCCGCCCGGCGCGAACGGCACGATCAGTGTCACTTGTTTGGTGAAGCCTTGCGCCGAGGCTTTCGAAGCCGCGGCCTGGATCGATCCAATCGACAACGCGGCTATTGCACTACGCCTGGTCAGCATGATGGTCTCCTCCCCGATCGTCTTGTTGTTGGGGAGGAGTGTAGGGCGGTTTGGCCCGGAGGGAAGCGGCCCGCGCGAAGTTCGGCCTTGCGCGCGGCGCGTTCGCCGGCCTCACCTCACCGGCGTCGGCGCGGCTTGTGTCCATTTCTCCATCTTGCCCAGAACACCCCAGGCCGCGGTCGCCAGGAAGACCGGCAGGAAAGTACTGCTCATGCCGGCAAGCGCCGGCACTGAGCTGGCGAGGCCGCCGAGCAAAGTGCCCGGCTGGGAATTGGTCAGCACGCTGGTGGCCAAAGCACCGATCAGGCCGATGGCTGTCTTCTTGCCGTTCAGCAATTCGCCAAGCGAGGTGCCGAGCGCGCCATTGACCGGACCGATCGGTGCCGGCGGCGGGGCGGGCGTCGGCGCCGAGACGGGCGCCGGCGGCGGGGCGAGCACCGGCGGCACCGCGGGCATCACGCCGTTCTGGCCGAGCAGAGCCGCCAGCACCGCCAGCAATTGCTGCTGGCCGGCAAGCTGCGGCGCCGGGTCGGCCACCGGCACCGGCTGGGACTGCCTGATCACCGTCAATGCCTGCTGCAATTGCACGATGGTGGCGATGAGGCGGGCAAGATCGGGCTGCTGGGTTTCTGCCATCGGCGTTGATCCTTGTGTCGAGATGCCTGGGAAGAACGAGCCATCGCTGATCGGCCCGGCGGGGCTCCGGCTCGCGAGATCGACCTCGCGTGGCGGCACGAAAACCGACCCCGGCGCGGCATAGGCCGCCTCGACCGCCGTTTCGAAATTGATCGCGTAATTGGCGATGTCGCCGGCGCGGTCCTTGCCGATGATGCTGCGCGCACCGCGATAGTCGCAGCGACCGGCATCGATGAAATCGGCGAGCTTGCGGCCGGTCCAGAGACCTTCGACATGGCCGACCACGGTGACCGTCGCGTCGATCTGCGGATTGGTGATCAGGAGATCGGGCTGGCTTACCAGGGGATAGCCGAAGCGCCTCTCGAGCCTCTTGTAGTTGTCGAACCAGGTGTTCTGCACCCGGCCGCGGCCGAAATAACTCTGGCCATTCACCGGCAATGCATAATTGACGCGAATGCGGCCTTGGTCGAAGAGCCGCGTGACCGCCGCGATGGCGCCCTCGGTCGAGGTGGCGAAGCCTTCGCGCACCGGCGCCATGCGCCGTCCGGTCTCGTGATAGACGGTCGCCAGGATATAGGCGAGCCAGCGCGGATCCTTGTCCCGGTAGGTCGCCTGCCAGACGTCGAGAAGGTCCTCCATGCCGGCGACCTGCGCCTTGCTCAGGCTGCCGGAAAACAGGTCGTCGCGGATCTCGTTGTAGAAAACCTGGCGGTTCATGCCCATCCTCCCTTCAGTCTTGTCCATCATGTCGGCGCCATCGGCCGAAACCACGCCGAAGCGCGGCCAGACCCCATCCGACCCGACATCATCAGGTGGCCGGGGGGCTTCGGGCGAAGGCGGGGTCACGACGCGCGGGCCGTCATCGATGCCTTCAGCCAGCTCCTGCGGACTGACGTCGATCTGGAAATGCATGGCATCCTTCGACGCCTTGAAATGGCCGCCCCAGGCAAAGATCGGCAAGCCGGCTCTGGTCTTGATCGCGAGGGCGTCGGCGATCAATGCCGGCGTCATGTCCGTATCCGCGCGCAGGAAGCGCACCTCGCGTGCGCGCTCCTCCTGTGTCGGCTTGTCGGCGAACAGCACCTTCCGGTTGTTCGGCGTCTTCTTGTAGGGATTGGTCTGCCAGTCGATATCGACGGCGATGCCATAGGCATGCAGGCTGGGCGCGGTGCCGTCGGTGATCGGCCGGTCGGCATAGCCGCCGGTATCGACCTTGCGAATGAGATAATCGTGCTTCAGGAACACCGTCTCCAGCGCGCGCCAGGCTTCGGAGGTCGGCGGCGCGATCGCGATCAAGGCCGGGCCGAACGCCTGCCGCCGCATCTCGTCCTCACGCCGGTAGAACCGGGCCCAGAGGTCGCGTAGCTCTTGCGTTGAATAGCGCATCTGATGCCTCTTCGATGGGTGACGTCCTCATGCGCATGGATGCCCTGTGTCTCGATCGATGCCTGATGCCGCCAGGAGCGTCGCGGCATCCGGGCGCCGGCCTTTCGACCGGCTCAACTCAAGGTCATGGTCGGCATCAACTGGTTCCATTCGGCGACCAGCGCGGCGCGCTGCGCGGGTCTGGCCGAGACCGGGGAGGAACCACAGGCGACGTGACGAGCGATATGCTCGCCGAGCGCCCGGTAGACTTCGAACTGCTCTTCGCTGAAGAACTGATCGGCCGTGCTTTCCTGCGGGAAGGCCGGATGGGCGGCCTTGTAGGCCGTGACATAGTCGTTCTCATCGCCGGTCAGCGAAGCCTTGAGGTAGAGCAGCAACCCGGCCTCCGGCTCCGTGTCGCCCGGCACGGCGGGATAGCGGATATAGCCGAGTGCGGCATGCGGCCCCTTCGCCGGGTCGGCGCGCGCCGCGTCTTTCGTGCCGCCGACCGAAGCAAGACGCGAGCGGGCGCCGATCGCCGCCCAGTCCAGGTCGATGCTCACCCCGAGATCGATGCGGGCAAAGCGCTCCAGCCTCACCAATGAGCCGAATTCGTAATCGGGATCGGCTTCGCCATCGACAATGATGATCAGCTTGCAGCGGCGGCGCAGCAGCCCGTAGACGCCGAGATTTTCGATATGGCCGCCATCGGTGAGAAACAGGTACGAATTGTCAGCGGTCTTCGCGTCCGGCCGGCGGACGCCGACACCGGATTTGGCGAAGGCCTCCCGTAGGAGATAGCGCGGGCCCGGGAAGCTGCGGGGGAGCGAGGGCTGCCTGCGATCGACGGCGGCCCAGCATTTTGCCGTCCACGCGACGGCTTTCTGAAGGTTCCCGCCCAAGCGCCCGAGCCGCGCGCACAGGGCGGCGACGGCCGGCGACGGCGCGACGGCCGGTGCGGGCGCCGCAGCGGCGGCCAGGGCTGCCGCATGTTGCGGATAAAGTTCGACGATCGCGCGGGGATTGAGCACCCAGCGGCCGAGCCGGACATTCAGGAAGGCCAGTGTCGGCGACAACGGGGCAATCGAAGCCATGCCCATATTCGGTGCCGCCGCGGCGCCGGAAATGGCCATGGCCGTACCGATATTCAGGCCATCGACCACTGTTTCGGCCGCTGTCGTCGGCACATAGCCGGTCAGCTCGCAGCCAATGAAGCGGCGGCTGAACAGGAAAAAATCGGCGTTGCGGCCCCGCTGATTGGCAAAACGCGAGCCGGGCACATTCACCGCGGCGTTGATCAGGTGATAGGCGGTGAGCTTCGGCGCGATGTGGGACAGCAGGACATTGTCGGCCGAGTCCATTTCCGGCGGATGGACCGGAACCCAGACGCCGGGCGACGTCTCCTCCTTCTTGCGTGCCTGCAGGAAGGCATAGCCCAGCCGGTCCCGATAAAGCTGGTGCAGGGAATTGGCGTTGACGTTGAGAAATTGCCACAGCGCGAACAAGGCGCAAGCCGCGAGGGCATAGAGCACCGCGGCCCGATAAGGGGAGACCGCATCGGCGTCGAATAGCGAGGCCAGCCAGTCCGGAGCATGGGCGTAAGAAGGTGGGCCGGTACGGCAGATGACCCATCGACTCGGCGTGCAGTTGAGATCGCCAGTGCCCCAATAGACCAGCAACATCATGGCAAACCAGATCAGCAGGGGCACGATGGCCGCTGCGAACAGCAGCAGGGCCCGGCTGCCGAGCTTGGCGAGAATGGCGCTGTAGCCGCCGGTCGCTTCGGAGGCGGCCTTCTCACCCAGCTTCTGAACGAAGGGCAAAATCGCCAGGACGGCCGGGCTGAGCCAGGCCACCACGCTCGCGATCCAGGTCGGCAGCGCGGTGGGGGCAGAGGCGTGGACCGGCCTCCCGGTCCCCGACGGCACGCTCGTGAAGATCGCATGCATGAGCCCGAGATGCGCTTCAGCAATGATCAAGGCCAGCAGGCTCACGACGATCCAGGTCGCGATCGCCACCGTGCGTCTGCGGCGTTTCACGTCGACGATGCCGCCATTGGAGACCGCCAGGACATAGACAACCCAGAGAAGACCGAGCGCCAGCAGGACCAGGATGGTCAAGGGCATGGGATAGCCCTCGAGAAGCGGCCTGAACCAGCGCGGCACCCACCAGGCCGAAGCGAGCCAGCCGGTATCCGGCGCGATGAACAGGAAGACGGCGGCGACCGAGAGCAGGAGCGGCAGCAGAACCAGAACGCTCAGGAAGATGCCACGCATATAGACGACGAAGGCGGCCAGCAGCGCGCCGATGCCGCCGCGCAGCAGATAGCGCGAATTGTCGCGGAGATGCCTTGTTTCGAGCGTCTCGCCGGCATCCTGCCCGGTCAGCCGATAGGGAAACTGGCCGCCATTTTCCGACATGCCGATGGTCATGGCGGTGCCGAGATAGCCGCCGCCGGACACGGTCGACAGATAGTCCATGCGCTCGACTGTGCTGACCCGCTCGCCCTGAGACTCCGCATGCAGTCCCTGCACGACGCCGAGCGCGAAGGCGGCGGAGCGAATGCCGCCGCCGGACAGCGAGAGCGCGGCAAGATGCCTGTCGACGCGCGGCCCCCCCACCGCCTTGTGGGCGCGGCCGTCGGCCCGCCTGAGCGCCTGCCGGCGCAGCCCGACATCGTCGAGCTCGGCCCTGAAGACCTCGTCGAAGCCGCAGGTACCGCCGCTTGCCCCCTCGGCTGCTGTCTTTTCGGTCATGATGCCCCCTCGCCGCTCGCCGCGGCGCCACGTCGGATCCGGTTCAGTCAAGGTCGTAGGAGGGCCCGGTCCGGCAGGCGAGCGGCCGCGATGCGGCGCCGTCGTAGGCGAAGCGGGCATGGGTGTGAAAATAGGCGGGCGCGGGCTGCGGCCAGCGACGGTGATCCTCGAGGCCGTAGCGCTCCTTGATGGCGCGCAGGCCGTCATTCTGCTCGATGTGATTGTCGAGGATCATGCACCGCCCAGCCAGGACCTCGTTGGCCGCGACCGCGCCGGTCGCCTCCTTGTTGGCCAGGAAGAAATCCCCCAGCCCGGCTCGGATTCCGGCCAGCTGTCGTGCCAGGGCCGCGCGGGTGTCGCGGGTATATTCCTGGTCCCGCAGGGCAGCCAGGGTCGCCGTCGCGCCGGCAATGTCGGGATCCTGCAACGCCGTCATGATGTTGACCATCAGGCGAATATGGGCCGCGGTGAACGGAGCCGTCTGATCCGACGCGGTCTCGATCGCGCCCAGTCCCATCCGGCGGATCTCGGTGCGCAGAAACCTGATCATGCGCCCCGACTGATCCCGCAGACCAACGATGAGCGCCGCGTCGGCCGCCGCCAGCAGTTCCCGGCGCGACGGTCGCGCGCCTTGATCGCCAGCATGACGCCGGTCGATATCGGCGACCAGATCGGCGACCATCTGGCGCGCCTCCGTTTTCTGTTTGACCTCCCAGCGCATGAAGGCCGCGCTGCGCAGATGGATCGCCCGTCGCGTCCTGTTTCGTGCGCAAGGACGTTCGCGGGGCTGCACGCCTGCTGCCGCGCGGCAACCCTCGGCAAGCCGCATCTGCTGAGCGACGATGGCATCGACCAGCATCTGCCGCTCCCGGCCAAGCGGCGGTTCGTCACGCGGCGCCGGATAGGCCGCCTCGAACAGACCGACCAACGGCACGTCGCCGGCATCGTCGAGCCACAGGCTCGAGCCTTGGAAGATCGGCTGGATGATCTTGAGCGCATCGGCGAAACGGCTCATTCCGACCAGGACGAGAGCCAGGTCGATCGGCCGTTGCGCGGCATCCCCAGCCTCTTCGCAGCGGGCGGCGAGTTGCGTCGCGCAGGCCCGAAGATTGCCGCTGGTGAAAGCCGGCTCGACACGGCAGAACCGGTAGCTGTTCATCATGGCATCGTCGAGGTCGGCATGGAGCGACCGCAGCCGGCTTCCGTCGCGCCGGTAATCGGAGAGCTTTTTCGCAGAGATCTGTCTTTGCGCCGCGCAGCCGTCCTGTTCGACCCAGTTCGCGGGCGCCGCCTGGACCTGTTCCAGCGAGCAATGCGGCGCGCGATGCGGCAGCGGTGCCGCGCCGATCAGTTCCGCCATGTTCCGCATCTGGTCGGTGCACAGCTTGCGCGCGCCGTCGCGTGTGCGGTCGAGCGCGGCCAGCAACGGCCCGGGTTCCGACGCATCGCCGCCCGCAAGGGCCAGAAGCTTGCCGGCGAGGGCCGGCTGGTTCCAGGACACGGCGTCCAGCGCTCGGTCGAGCAGGAACGCCTGCTGCCACGCCAGGTCGGCCTCGCTCGGAGCGGTGACCTCCGGCTGCCCGCACTGGCCGCCGCGCCGGATGGCCACCCGCCTCAGGACATCGGCCGCGTCCGTCTCGCCTCCCCCCGCCACCAGCACCGGCAGATAGACATGCGCGACCGCGTCGAGATCGACATCGCGGCACATCTGGCTCAGCGCCGTCCAGGCGGCGTTTGCGTCGTTCAGCTGTGCGGCATCCAGCCGACCGTGCCGGGCAACGATCCCCGCCAGCAGGTGCAGCGTGACCAGATGGTTGGCCCGGGCAAGGTGTGCCTCCCGCGGCGGCTTGGGATCTGCGGGATCCTGGCCGAGGATTTCGGTCCGGACTTGCCGAACCAGCCGGTCCCGCTGCCCCGGCTCCAGAGCTCCGTCGCGGCCCCAGGCAAAGGCCAGTCGCTGGCCGGCGACAGCCCGGGCATTGCGCTCGAGGATGGTGCGAAACACCGCCCGCACGGCCTCGGCGCTGCCGAGTTCCCCAGCCACCGCCAGGCGGACGACAAAGGCCCCGACCATTGGCGCGTCAGCCGTAGCGAAAGCCCCGGACAGCTTCCACGACGCAATCGTTTCCGCGACCTGCGCCTCGCGTGTCAGCGGCCGTACGCTGGTCTCGAAGGCGGCCGTGGTCGCCAGCATCAGGGCGCCGAAGGCGACGGCGAGCGCCGTCGCCCGCGCGATCGTGATGGCGCGGAACCGGCTCTCGCTGGCGAGCCGGAAATCGGACAGGGCAGCCGAGACATCCCGCCATTCGCCGTGCAATGGTGGCCGCGGCGCAGCGGGGTCGCCGGCCTCCGGCATCGATCGGACGACATGCGCGGCGAGCCAGCCGACAATATCCCGGCGCACAGCGGTTCGCGCCTCGTCGTCGAAGAAATAGCTGTTGTGGACGAGACCGCCGAACGACAGGTCCTTGACGATCTGGTCGATCGTGTCGTGGCCGCCATCCTTGCCGCTGGTCGAGAAGCGATCGCGCAATTGCGCGGCGAAGGCGCCCGCGGCCGCATTGGCCAACGCCATCATGCTGGCGTCGGTGCTGCCCGACAGCGGCGGCCAGACCTGTCGGAAGGCGACGGGCGCGAGACCGACACGGCGGATCACATAACCGCTCATGTCGTCGCCCTGGACCTTCTGGGTCAGCCCTTCCCAGATCGCCTCGTCACGGGCCCTGGTGAACTGGCGGGTGATCGCGTGCAGGACCTTGTCGTTCAGAATGCCATGGGTGTCGCGCTGGATCGGGCGAATGGCCGGCGCCGGCAAGAGCGAGGCGGCAAGGGCTGAAGCCGCCTCATCCTGCCGGTGGACCAGCGAATACCAGCGCGCCCCATAGGCGGCACAGGCCGCCTGCGCCCGCAGCCGGCGCTGCTGCCGGTCCCACCAGTTCAGCAACTGGACCACCAGCGAGGCGACGAGGAAGCTCACGACCAGAACGACGGTTGCGATCAGCAATGCCAGGACGACGAGGCCAATCTTCCCCGCTATGCTTTCGTGCAAGGCGGCGACGAATGGCACCTGCCAGGACGCCAGGACGACGCCGAGCGCGACCGCGAAAGCAATCAGGGCCGGGGTGGCGGTCGCCGCCAGCAAACGTAGCTGGAGGCCCCAGCCCAGGAACTTCAGCGCCAGGAAAACCAGCGCGCCGAGCGTCGCGCCGAGAATGATGATCGGCCCCTCACGCCAGATCGGCTTGTACCAGGCGTAGCTCGTCGCCCCGTTCGCCCAGTCCGCGGCATTCTGCAGGATCAGCGGCGCCTGGGCGATGACCGATCCGGCATCCAGGATCCAGGTGGACCAGGTGGCAAGCCAGAGCAGGAAGCCGGCGAGCAGCAGGGCCACGCTGAACAATTCGCGCTTGGATGGCCCGAACGTGAGGAAGGGCGTTCCAACCGTCGCCCAGCTCCGCAGGCCCGGCAGCGCCTCGGCGGCGGTGCCGGTCCGGCGGGCGGGATCGGCCATCGAGGCGGTCAGGGCATGCCAGATCACCGAACCGCCATGACTGTGGCCGATCAGATGATAGCTGCCGCCCTCCTTCTCCAGTTGTTCGATGCGGTTGAGCAGGAGCTTGCCGGCCAAGCGGCGTTGCACTTCGGAATTGGCCCCGGACCAGCGGAACTCCTCGACTTCGGGGACCACTCCCGCCGCGCTCGTGACCCTGGCGGAGAGTTCGCCGGCAAAACGACCATCGGGCGCCGACCATCTCGGCTTTTGCGACGGGTTCTCCGGCCGCGGCTCCGCGAAGGTGCCATGGACAAGAATGATGCGCGATTGCGTTCGACCAGATGCGGCCGCGTCGTGCATGTCACGCCCCCAACAAGTTCACGCCTGCGACGATCGGCAGTCTCCCTCTTTCCACCGCGATCGGTCGGTTCCGAAGGACCTCTTGCTGCTCGCAGCCGTCGCGCACGCGAAGAACGATGCGCGCCGAAGGCGCGAGAAACGCTGAATGCATGGGCATGCCCTAGAGGCATCCAGGGCCACATCTCGGGCGCCCCGGGATCGGTACTAGATGAACCCGCGTGAAATGAGCGTGAAACGGGAACAGCACCACCGGTGACCGGCCACGCCGTGCATCATGACATGCCATGTCCGGCGACGAAGCTTGTCGGCGGCGGAGCTCACTCTGCCCTGAGCACCTGCTCGATCGCCAGCGCCGCCATGCGCAATTCCTCGGCAATGCCCTCCATGCGCGCCTGCGACATGCGACGGACCACGCCGGCACAGGTGATCGCCGCGAAGGCCTCGCCGTCCCGGTCGCGAATGGTCACCGACAGGGCGCGCGTCCCGGGCACCAGGCCGCGGTCACGCACGGCATAACCGAGCTTGCGCGCCGCCTGCACCCAGGCGGCGGCCTGCGGCAAGGTGGCGCCATAGCTGGCGAGGCGTGGCGCATTCTGCGCGAGCACGGCATTGACCTCGTCATCCGGCAATCGCGCGAGTAGCGCCAGGCCCGAGCTGCTGACCCCGAGCGGGCGCCGGTCGCCGACGCTGAGCGACAGAACCTGCACGGGATAAGCGCCGAGCCGCCGCGCCACGCAGACCGTGTCGAGCCCGGTGCGCTGGGTCAGGAACAGCGTGTCGCCGATGCTCCCCGTCAGGCTGTCCAGCAGCGGGTCCGCCGCGACCAGAAGCGGCGACCGGCGCGGCCGCGACAGGGCGAGCAGCTGGATCTGCTCGCCCACCGCATAGCGGCGGGTCATGGGCTTCTGCTCGACCAGCCCCTCGTCGATCAGCGCCAGCAGGATGCGATGGGCCGTTGGTCGGGTCAGCCCGGTCAGCTGGCTGACCTCGGTCAGGCCGTAGCCCGCCTCGCGCGCCATGGCCAGGATGCGCAGGACGCCGATAGCGCGTCGGATGGCCTGGGTGCCGCCCTCGCCCGCTCGCTCGCCGCCGGGCTCGGGCTCACCTGTCGGCGTTGCGGGCGTGCTGGCGATCATGCGGACTCCGGCTGACATGAATGTCCACTATGTGGACACAATCGGCCGAATTCAATTGCCTGGAAGGCGCGCCGTGCAAGGATCCTCCCAACAGTGAGGCAGCGGCGATGACGCCATGCCAGGGAGGATTGTCATGAAGCTTGCGAGCTTCCGGCTCGGCGGCGCCGAGCGTTTCGGCGCGGTTGTCGATACGGGCCTTGTCGATCTCGGACGGCGGCTGCCGCAATTCGCCACCCTGCGCGATGCCATCGCCGCCAATGCCGGCGCCCTGCTGCGCCAGACCGCTGAGGGCGCAGCTCCGGATCACGCGCTGGCCGATGTCGAGCTGATGATCCCGATCGTCGCACCGGAAAAGATCTGGTGCATCGGCGTCAACTATGCCGACCGCAATGCCGAATACAAAGACAACTCGGCCCTGCAGAGCTATCCGAGCCTGTTCTGCCGGACCCCGAGTTCCTTTGTCGGCCATGGCGTGCCGCTGGAACGGCCCAGGGTCTCCGTGCAGCTCGACTACGAGGGCGAGATCGTCATGGTCATCGGCAAGGGCGGTCGGCACATCCCGCGCGAGAGCGCGCTCGACCACATCTTCGGCCTCACCTTGTGCAATGAAGGCAGTGTCCGCGACTGGCTGCACCATGCCAAGTTCAACGTGACCCAGGGCAAGAACTTCGATCGCTCGGGCGCCATCGGACCGTGGATCGTCACATCCGACGAGCTCGATCCCGCCCAGCCGCTCGAACTGACGACGCGGGTGAACGGCGAGGTGCGCCAGCACGACACGACCCGCCGCCTGATGTTCCCCTTCGACTACCTCATCGCCTATCTCTCGACCTTCGCGACGCTGAAGCCCGGCGACATGATCGTCACGGGAACGCCGACCGGAGCCGGCGTGCGCTTCGATCCGCCGAAATGGCTGGTGCCCGGCGATGTCGTCGAGGTCGAGGTGCCCGGCATCGGCACGCTCGGCAACGGCGTGACCGACGAAGCCTGAGCGTCTTTCTCCTGACCAGACGGAACAACCCGATGCTGTCGCAAGACCAGATCAAAGACGCCGCACGCCGCCTCGACGAGGCCGAGCGCACGGGCAGGCAGATCAGGCAATTGAGCCTCGCCCATCCCGGCATGACCATCGACGACGCCTATCAGGTGCAGAGCGCCTGGATCGACCTGAAGGTCACGGCGGGCCGGACCATCAAGGGCCACAAGATCGGCCTGACCTCCAAGGCCATGCAGAACGCCGTCAATATCAACGAGCCCGACTATGGCGTGCTGCTCGACGACATGTTCTTCCGCGACGGCGGCGAGATCGCGAGCGACCGGTTCGTGCAATTGCGCGCCGAGGCCGAGCTCGCCTTCATCCTGAAGGACCGGATCAGCGGACCCGACTGCACGATCTTCGACGTGCTCAACGCTACCGACTATGTCGTGCCGGCGATCGAGATCCTGGACGCCCGCATCGAGCGGGTCGACGGCGAGACCAAGGGGACGCGCAAGGTGGTCGACACCATTGCCGACAATGCCGCCAATTGCGGCATCGTCATCGGCGGCCGGCCGTTCCGGCCGATGGAGGCGGATCTGCGCTGGCTCGCGGTGATCTTCTCGCGCAACGGCCAGATCGAGGAGACCGGGGTTGCCGCCGGCGTGCTCAACAATCCCGCCAACGGCATTGTCTGGCTCGCCAACAAGCTCGGCTCCCATGGCGTTTCGCTGGAACCCGGCCAGGTCATCCTGTCCGGCTCGTTCATCCGCCCGGTCGATTGCCGGAAGGGCGACACGATCCACGCCGATTATGGTCCGTTCGGCACCGTTTCCTGCCACTTCACCTGAAGGCGACCCGATGACCAAGCGCCAGAGCATCTATGTCGAGGGTTTCGGCCACAAGAACCCGATCCCCGCGGCCTGCCGCCTCGGCAATATCCTGATGTCGGGCATCGTTTATGGCCTCGATCCGGCGACCGGCAGCCCGGCGCCGACGCTGGAAGCGCAATGTGCGCTGATGTTCAGCCATATCCGCGCGATCATGGCGGCCGGCGGTGGCTCGACCGACGACATCGTCAAGGTCACCGTGTGGATGACCGATCGCAGCCAGCGCGAGGCGGTCAACACGGAATGGCTCGCCATGTTCCCGGATCCGGCGACGCGACCGGTGCGCCAGGCGATGAAGGCGGATCTCGACGGCGGCAAGCTGATCCAGTGCGATTTCATGGCGGTGATCGGCGGATGACGACGCCAGCGCCGACGCTCGACATCCAGGCGAAGGACCTTGCGGCCGAAGCCTGCTACCGCCTGCTGACCGGGCTCGTCGTGCCCCGGCCGATCGCCTGGGTGACCACGGTCTCGGCCACGGGCACGGTCAATCTCGCGCCGTTCAGCCATTTCACCTTCGTCTCGCCGAAACCACCCATGCTGGCGATCAGCGTCGGGCAGAAGGCGGGGGTCTATAAGGACACCGCGAAGAACATCATGGCGAGCGAGGAGTTCGTCGTGCATATCGCCGACCGGCCGCTGATCGCCCAGGTGCATGACAGCGCCGTCGAACACCCGCCCGAGGTCAGCGAGGTCGAGGTGCTCGGCCTGGAGACGCGCCCCGGCCTCAATGTCCGCGTGCCCCGGCTGACCATCGCCCCGGTCGCGATGGAATGCCGGCTGCGCCATTGCATCGAATTCGGTGAGACGCGCAGCCGCCTGCTGGTCGGCGAGGTCCTGTCCTTTCACCTGCGCGAGGGCCTGATGGCAGACGGCAAGGTCGACACGCGCCGGCTCGACCCGATCTGCCGGCTCGCCGGGCCGAACTACGCCACGCTCGGCGACATCGTCACCATGGCCGCCATCCACCAGACCTCGAAATCCTGAACGACCAAGAAATCCTGAACGACCGGGAGCGCGCGCCGATCATGCCGACGTATCTGCCCTTCGACCCGAACCCGCGGGCTCCGGCCCGGCCTCTGCCGCCGCTCAGCTGCGACAGCCAGTTCCACGTGCTGGGGCCGGCCGATCGCTATCCGGTCCGGCCGGGGGCGGTCTATGAAATGCCCAGCGCCACCATCGACACCGCCCTGAAACTGCATGCGACACTCGGCATCACGCGCGGCGTCATCGTCCAGCCGACCACCTATGGTGGCGACCACGCTGTGACGCTCGACGGATTGAAGACCGCCGGACCGAATTATCGCGGCTGCGCCAATGCCGCCGTCTTCGCCGACCGCAGCGACGCCTATCTCGACGAACTGGACCGGGCCGGCGTCAAGGGCGCCCGCTTCACCCGCCAGGGCCTCGGCATCGCCTTCGACAAGGCCCAGTTCGAACGTTCGCTGGCGCGCATCCGCGAGCTCGGCTGGTATGTGAAGCTGCAGCCCGAGGTCGAGGGCGTCATCGGCAATATCGCCGATTTCGAGCGACTCGACGTGCCCTTGCTGATCGACCATATGGGCCGGCCCGATCCAACCCTCGGGCGGGCCGATCCAAGCCTTGCCAAGGTCCTGGAGCTCGTGAAGCGCGGCAATGTCTGGGTCATGCTGTCGCTGACCGAAAAGGTCTCGAAATCAGGCGCTCCCTGGGACGACGTGATCCCGGTCGTGCGTGCGCTGATCGAGGCCGCCCCCGACCGCATCGTCTGGGGCAGCGACTGGCCGCACCCGGTCTCGACCAAACAGCCGCCGAACGAAGGCGCGCTGCTCGACTTCCTGTTCCGGGCCACCACCGACGACGCCGAGCGCCAGGCCATCCTGGTCGACAATCCCGCGCGCTTCTTCGGTTTTGCCTGATCACACGACAACAACAGACCATCGGGAGAAACGCATGCGGAAACTGGCCCTTGCCGTGATATCGGCGCTCGCGCTGACCGCCACCGGACTGACCGCCGTCAAGGCTCAGTCCCAGACGTCGACGCCGCCGCAGACCTGGCCGACCCGCGCGGTGCGGCTGATCGTGCCCTATGCCGCCGGCGGCAATGTCGATGTGGCCGCCCGCATCCTGGCGGAGAAGCTGCAGCAGGAGCTCGGCCAGCCCTTCGTCATCGAGAACAAGCCGGGCGCTGGCGGCCTGCTCGGCAGCGAGACCGTCGCCAAGGCGGAGCCCGACGGCTACACGCTGCTGATCGGCGCCAATGGACCGATCCTGTTCGCGCCGGAAATGGGCGCCAGGCGGGCCTATGAATGGCGGCGCGACTTCATCCCCGTCAGCACGGTGACGCTGACCCCGCTGGTCCTGCAGGTGCATCCGGATCTGCCGGCCAAGACCTTCGCCGAGTTCCTGAACCTCGTCCGCACCCGTCAGCCGCCCCTGACCATGGCCTCGCCCGGCCCCGGCACCACCAACCACCTCCTGTCCGAGCTGATGCAGTCCAAGCTCGGGGCGAAATGGATGACCGTGCAATATCGCGGTAATGCGCCGGCGACCAACGACCTGGTCGGCGGCCATGTCCAGTTCAATCTCGACCAGATCTCGGTCGCCCTGCCCTTCCTGAAGGACAACCGGACCCGCGCGCTGGCGGTGACCGGTTCGACGCGGCTCGCCGACCTGCCCGACGTGCCGACCTTCACCGAACTCGGTTATCCCGCCTTCGACGGCCAGACCTTTACCGGCCTGATGGCGCCGGCCAAGACGCCCGATGCGGTCATCGCCCTCCTGCACCAGGCGGTGATCAAGGTGCTGAACGACCCCTCGGTGAAAAGCCGATACCTGGCGCTCGGCGCCCAGTCGGCGCCGATGACGCAGGACGAGTTCCGTGCCTATCTGGAAAAGGAAGACCAGACCTGGATCCCGCTGATCCGCTCGCTCAACATCCGCTCGGAGTGAGGGCGGTCAGCGCTGCAGATGCTTGACGATCAGAGCGCTGATCACCGTGATCATCAAGGCCGAGGCGATGAAGACGAAGGCGAGATCGGCGGCGCCATGGTCGATGAAGGCGCCGATGGCGATCGGCGCGACCACCGAGCCGAGGTCGAGCCCGGAATAGACGAAACCGAAGACGGTGCCGACCGCCCCGGCCGGCGCCGCGCCGCGCACCAGCATGTCGCGCGACGGGATGGTCGAACCGGTGAGGAAGCCGGCGAGCCCGGTCACCGCCAGCAGGACTGGCCCGGGCATATGGACGAAACCGAGCACCAGGCTGAGCAACGCCGCCGCGGCGAGCCCGGTGCCCACCACCCGCTCGTGATTGGGGGTGAGGTCGGCCAGGAAACCGCCGGAGAAGGAACCGAGCGCGCTGCCGATCAGATAGACTGTGGTGGCGGTGACCGCGGCGGCCGCCGAAATGCCCTGGGTCAGCGGCAAGAGGCTCGGCAGGAAGCTCTGCGAACCGGCCTGGGCAATGGCGAGCAAGGTGAAATAGATGAGGCAGGCGATGATCGGGCCGGTCAGCAGCATCTGCCAGGCCGGCGCCGCCTCGTGATGCGCCGGGCGCGGTGCCGGCGCGACCTTGAGCTGGCGATGGCCGAGCGCGACGATCGCCGCCAGCACCAGCCCGGCGAGGCCGAGCTGGATGAGCGCGGTCTGCCAGCCGAACTGTTGTGCCAGCGCCAGCGTGGTGACCGGCGCCGCGGCCCAGCCGAGCGTGCCCATCACGGTATGCGCGCTATAGGCGCGGCCGATCCGTTGCGGCGAGATGCGGGCGGTGATGATGGAATAATCGGCCGGGTGGAACACGCTGTTGCCGAGACCCGACAAGGCGGCCGCCGGCAGCAGCACGCTGTAATAGGGCAGCAGGCCGACCAGCAGCATGCCGCCGGCCAGAAGCACGATGCCGATCGGCAGGACGCGCTGCGGCCCGAACCGGTCGACCAGGAAGCCGGCCACCACCTGTCCGAGGCCGGAGGCGGCGAAGAACACCGCCATCACGAAACCGAGCTCGGTATAGCTCACCCCGAAAGCCACTTTCAGCACCGGGAACAGCGGCGGCAGAACGAGCTGAAAGAAATGGCTGGAAAAATGCGCCGCGCTGATCAGGCTCATGACCTGGGCATCGTGGCGCAAGGGAATCGACTGGTCGGTCATCACGCGGGCCTTGGCGCGGACGCTCGCCGCCCGCTTCTGCCCATCCTTTAAGCGATTTGCAGCTCTTTGCGGCACAATTTGACGCAAACCTGCCGCGCGCGGGAGAAGGAAACGCCGACGAAGGCGATCCGGCCGGCGCCAGTGGGAAGGCTCCGTCCGGCCAGGCATGCGCGCGAGAACCACCACGTCATCCCCGGCCGAGCGAAGCGAGGGGAAGGGGATCCAGGGGTTGCAGAGCAGGAACCGCGACACCGCGAAATCAATCATACAACACGCGCGGTGGTGACCGAGGAACGTATTCATCTCCGCGCTGGCGGAGCACACGAGCGGGTCTCGACCGTATTTTTCGGCGAGATCGGTTCATCCCTGCGTAGGCGGGACACACACGGCGTCCGGGCGGTCGCCAAGGTCGGCTGCGGTTCATCCCCGCGAGGCGGGGCACACAAAGCCATGACGGTGGCGCCAGAGGCGGGGAACGGTTCATCCCCGCGCAGGCGGGGCACACGACGCCAACGCAACCTACGACGACGGCCACTCCGGTTCATCCCCGCGCAGGCGGGGCACACCACGGCGACAGCATATCGCTGCCATCATCGCTCGGTTCATCCCCGCGCAGGCAGGGCACACAGGGATGTCTTCGGCGAGGCCAAGGCTAACGGCGGTTCATCCCCGCGCCGGCGGGGCACAGAGAGCGTACTCGCAGGCACCGTGTAAGTACCGCGGTTCATCCCCGAGCAGGCGGGGCACCCACGGCCAACCAGCACCTTCTGGTGACCGGTAACGGTTCATCCCCACACAGGCAGGGCACGCGGCCGAGATCGGCTGGCTGAAAGCGACGATCTCAGTTCATACCCGCGTAGGCGGGCACACACGGCGCTCCGGGCGGTCGCCAAGGCCGGTGGCGGTTCATCCCCGCGCAGGTGGGGCACACGTCGACGAGCTGCCGCATCACTTCCAGATGCACGGTTCATCCCCGCGCAGGCCGGGCACAGGTGGTGCCGCCACCCTATGCCGGCGCGAGGCCCGGTTCATCCCCGCGCAGGCGCGGCACACCCGGGCCTCGGAGCGTTCTTCGGCTATTCCGGCGGTTCATCCCCGCGCAGGCGGGGCACACGCTGACGATTTCGGCGAAGCGAGCAGAGGGGCCGGTTCATCCCCGCGCAAGCGGGGCACACCGCTGACCCTGTGTCCTGGTCATTCAATCGTCCGGTTCATCCCCGCGCAGGCGGGGCACACTCGTGGTCATGCCGATGAGGGCGTTCTGATGGCGGTTCATCCCCGCGCAGGCGGGGCACACGCCCGCGCCGGGACGGTCCGCCGCGCCGACGGCGGTTCATCCCCGCGCAGGCGGGACACACATGTCATAGTCACCCCAACCGACCGACACGCGCGGTTCATCCCCGCGCAGGCGGGGCACACGAGCCCGTCATTGTGCTCGACCCAGCATGAGGCGGTTCATCCCCGCGCAGGCGGGGCACACCGGTCGCGTCTCGAACTGGCTCACGTGATGGCCGGTTCATCCCCGCGCAGGCGGGGCACACCAGGCGGCCCCGGTCCAGATGGCCTTGTAGGGCGGTTCATCCCCGCGCAGGCGGGGCACACCACATAGGCTATTCGGGTGCTGCCGGGCCGGCCGGTTCATCCCCGCGCAGGCGGGGCACACTGCGAGCCCGGACACCACCATACCGGCGCCAGCGGTTCATCCCCGCGCAGGCGGGGCACACCCGATGTCATTGGCCGGCTCGGCCGCGCAACGCGGTTCATCCCCGCGCAGGCGGGGCACACGCCGTCGAGCTCGGTTGATCTCCCATTCATGGCGGTTCATCCCCGCGCAGGCGGGGCACACTGCGAGCCCGGACACCACCATACCGGCGCCAGCGGTTCATCCCCGCGC